>NZ_CP151800.1:2400000-3600000 GCF_038449125.1 Kosakonia sp. BYX6
TGACGATTACTGGCAAGGTAAAGCAAAAATTGACCGGCTGGTGTTCAGCATTACGCCAGATGCCTCAGTGCGTTTGGCGAAGCTGGAAAAGAATGAGTGCCAGGTGATGCCATTCCCGAACCCCGCCGACTTGCCGCGCCTGAAAGAGAACAAAGACGTTACGCTGATGAGCAAAGCGGGCTTGAACACGGGTTTCCTTGCTTTCAACACGCAAAAGGCGCCGCTCGATAACGTGAAGGTGCGCCAGGCGCTGGCGATGGCCATCAATAAACCGGCGATCATTAAAGCGGTGTTCCAGGGCACGGGTTCAGAAGCGAAAAACCTGTTGCCGCCGGGTGTATGGAGCGCCGATAGCGAGCTGAAAGATTACGAATACGATCCAGAAAAAGCCAAAGCGCTGCTAAAAGAAGCCGGTTTACCGGCGGGCACCACCATTGATCTGTGGGCGATGCCGGTACAGCGCCCGTATAACCCGAACGCCAAACGCATGGCGGAAATGATCCAGGCGGATTGGGCGAAAGTGGGCGTGCAAGCCAAAATCGTCACTTATGAATGGGGCGAATACTTACAACGCGTGAAAAGCGGCGAGCACCAGGCGGCGCTGATGGGCTGGACCACCGCAACCGGCGACCCGGATAACTTTTTCGGCCCGCTGTTTACTTGTACCTCCGCCAATGGTGGTTCGAACTCGGCGAAATGGTGTTATAAGCCGTTCGACAAGCTGATCGCCGATGCGAAAGCCACCACCGATCATGACAAACGCGTGGCGATGTACAAAGAAGCCCAGCAGATGATGCATGATCAAATGCCGGCAGTGATGATTGCGCATTCGACGATTTTCGAGCCGGTACGCAAAGAAGTGCAGGGATATGAAGTCGATCCGTTCGGCAAGCATATTTTCTGGCAAGTGGATCTGAAAAACTAAAAACCACGCCGCCTGTTCACGCAGGCGGTAATTTTATGACAACCCTCTATTTTTTGACCTCACAGACTCTGTTGCCCTTTGCTATACATTAATGGCGATGGTGCACTTACAGAGAATTCCTCATGCGTACTCATGCGTTAGTTAGCGTTGCCGCACTTTCCGGCCTGTTGGCATTATCAGGCTGCACATCAAAAGTGACCCAGCCGGAAAAATATTCTGGCTTTTTAAAAGATTACTCGGGATTACAGGAAACCCAATCCGCTACCGGCAAACCAGTGATGCGCTGGGTGGCGCCGGGGTTTGATCCGGCGAAATATGACAGCATTGTTTATAACCCAGTCACCTATTATCCGGTGGCGAAACCAACGAATCAGGTGAATCAACAGGTGTTGGACGGTGTGCTGAGCTATACCAACAGCAAGTTGAAAGCCGCTGCCGCGTCGCGTAAACCGCTGGTGACCTCGCCTGGTCAGCGCAGCCTGATTTTCCGCGGCGCCATCACCGGCGTGGACGCCAGCAAAAAGGGTTTGCAGTTCTATGAAGTGGTTCCGGTAGCGATGGTGATTGCCGGTACGCAAATGGCAACCGGGCATCGCACCATGAATACCCATCTCTATTTTGAAGGGGAACTGATCGACGCCCAGACTAACGCGCCCGTGCTCAAAGTGGTGCGTCAAGGAGAGGGCAAAGATCTTAACAATGAAAACGCGCCAGTCACCGTCGACGCCCTGAAACAGGTGGTTGACGATATGGCAACCGATGCCACGATGTTTGATCTCAACAAGCGCTAATCTTTCGCCGCGTTCCGCGCCCGCCCAACCAGTTTTCCGGGCGGGCAAACATCACCAGATTACCGGTAAGAATCAGCAATAGCCCAGCAACCCCGTTCATATGCCAGACATAGCCTTCGAAGAAGGTCGAGACGGTTAGCGCCACAATCGGAAACAGCAGAGTGCTGTAAGCGGCTTTGCTGGGGCCAATCCTGCCGACCAGCGTAAAGTACGCGCCGAAACCGACAATCGAGCCAAAAATGGCCAGATACACCAGCGCGCCGAAATAGCTGGCTGTCCACTGTGGCGTAAAGTCATCCCCACGAATCACGCCAATCGCGCCCATCATCAGCGTGCCATACAACATCGCCCAGCTATTAGTGGTGAGGGTTTCCAACCCGTTGCGCTGGTGACGCAGGCTGATCATATTGCCAAACGAGAAGCCGAGCGTACCGAGAGCCGACAGGCCAATGCCCATTAACAGCGTGCTGCTCCCGCCGCTGTTCACCAAATCTTGCCAGAACAACGTCACGATACCGATCAGGCCAAGCAGGGCGGCGACGAAAAAGCGCGCTGGCGGTTTCTGGCCGAAAAAGAGGTAGCTGTTGACGGCGTTAAACAGCACCGCCATGGAGAAAATCACCGACTCCAGCCCGGTGTTGATCCACGCCGCGGCGGTATAAAAACACCAGAAGTTAAAACCGAAAACACAAGCGCCTTGCAGCAGGCAAAATAGATGGTCGCGCAGCGGCAGGGCGCGCAACTTACGCCGTGCCAGTAACACCAACATCATGGCGGCGGTTGCCAGCGCGAAACGCCAGAAAATCGATACCGGCGCCGGCACCGGGCCTTGTTGTAGATAAATCGCAATCCAGGTGGTACCCCAAATAACCACCACCAGACCATACAGTAACGCGTTCATAGTCATTCCCAATCTCTTCAACGAACGCGCATTGTTGCAGGCAGTAACGCTGGCAAGCTTGCACCGATTTGCGGAGGACTTGCATATTCTTGCGCTTTTCTTTACGCAACGCTGGTATCCGGCAGCAGCTATTCATAGACTGGTGTTCTGGTTGATTTACGATAATTTACGCAAATGTCTGACAGCTATGATGCCTTTGAAAATCTGCGCAAACACAACGCCGTCTTGCACAATTCGGTGGCGCTGCACTCTGGGATCCAGCTTGCCGCATGGTCAAACAAACGCGATAACATCACGCAATATTGCAATCACCACACCCTCAGTTTGTACGTCGCCGACGGCTATGAGAGCTACCACAAAACGGCTTACGGCTGGAAAAATGGCGGTGGGCCAGATCGTTTTTGCTTGATGCCAAAAGAGAGTGAATCCGCGTGGGACATCCGCGATAACTTGTCCTTTGTGCATCTTTATTGCACTGACGAACATCTGCGTGATGTGGGGGAAAAGGTCTGGGATCGCAGCCCGGCATCGTTCACCCTTGATGAAAAAACTTTCTCTCAGGATGCGCACATTACCGCGCTTTATCGCCAGTTTTTGCTCGACTGCGACTGGCAACAAAATGCCAACCAATTGACATTAAGCACCGCTTCAACGCTGCTATTGACACATCTGGTTCAGCGCTACAGCAATGTGCAATGGCAATTGCCAACCGTCACCGGCGGATTAGCGCCCATGGCGCTACGCAATGTGCTGGAGTATATCGATGCGCATCTTGGCGACGCACTGCTGCTCTCGGATCTGGCGGCGCAGGTGCCGCTCAGTGAATACCATTTCGCGCGGATGTTTCGCCAGTCGATGGGCCTCGCGCCACATCAATTTGTGATGCAACGCCGCATGGCGCGCGCCAAAGATTTGTTGCTCAATAGCGACCAGCCGCTGACCACCATCGCGCTGGCCTGCGGCTTTAACTCTGCCAGCCATTTCAGCAACCGCTTCAAAGCGGCGAAAGGGCTGACGCCTTCACAATTACGCGCGACGCGTCGTGTTTGACGAGAAGAGCATTAGGCGGGCATTTAACCTTCAGAAAGATCAGGATGCACCATCCTGATTTCCTCGATACGTCGTATTCCCATATTAATCTGACAACTTGTGGCTATTGCGCCATAGCCATCAATCCCTTCAGCTCCAGCGCTGGCCGCCTTACAGTAGTCCTGACGATACTTCAACCACAGCTCCTGGCTACGTATGAAAGACTTTTTCATCTCTTCCCGTTGCGCCTTTTCTCCCATCCACCACTGGCTGAAATCGTAATTGGAAATCTCTTTTAGCTTATCCTGATAGATGGCATTTAATTCATGCTCTGTTCGCTTATTTACTGAACTCAAGCACTCGCTATTGTTGTCACCGTTTTTTTCTATACAGGCATTGATGTCCCTATTTTTAACGATGGATGAATTGGGTACGGCATAAGAATTCATAGCGGAAGCGGACATCACTACACCGATGACATATAGGAAAAAGCATCTAATCATTTACTCAGGCTCCTCACTCTTATTTCATTTCTACGTCTATCACCGCTTAAAATCGGATCGTTTTTAAGATATTGAATTATCTCAGTCCGAGTGCCACTGCTCGCCATTATTTTTACCATTTCAGGTGCGGTCTGGTTCCCCTGATAAATCGTATCAACAAAGACATCTCGTATTACTTTATCCACGTTGAACCACGGTAATGGATTAGGAACATGGCGAGAATTTCTTGAATATACGCCTTTGGCATAATTAAGCTTCTCTCTGTATACGATTTCAAAAAGCCTTATTTGCTGGCTATGAGATATTTCTCCGACAAGAGGACCGTAAACTTTAACAAACTGACCGGCTTGACGGCCTTTAAGGTGCGATGCCTTAGAGCAAATAACCGCTTTGTATTCTTCTAAACCCGCCTGCCTGAGCGTTGAGTAAATCTCGCCAGTGCTTCGACTTCCCATATCGTAGCCTCGCCCGAGAGTTACTCCTGATGAAAATTTGGGAGGCCAATGTAATATGCGAGAAAAATTCGGGTAACTTCGCTGCCTGAAAGGTTCCACAGCCGTGATGTAATCGACACCTTCTGAATCAAATGTGACCTGTCCCTCATTTACCGAAAGGGAACCTGATGTATTCCGGGGCCGCCATCCGGGGGAGTGCGCATTTACCAGAGCCTTCATAAATGAACTGTCTGCTGGATGAACAAGCCCCGTTGGTGCGAGAGTGAGCAAGCGCTGATACCAGATGATTGCCTGTTCGGTCTCGGGATCACATATACCGTTTAGTCCAACTGTTCTCCCGGTAGCAAGTCGGTACCCGGCGTTATTTATCATTTTCTGTATGGCTCTTACGTCCTCAGGATAATTCGCTCCACAACTGCCAACCGTTCCTTTGAGTTGGTGTATCCGGGCATGATGATGTGACATCTTTGACTCCTTTCTGTCCGTGTTTTTAATTCCATTTTCGTCTGTTTATGCACGCACTATTTCTTTCCTAATGAATAACGTTCTGATGCTCCCATCCATAACGCATGGTGCCCATAGCATTATGCTGGACACAATACATTACCTTCACGCCTGTTAGGGCATGGTTAAGTCTTAAAAATCGTTAATGCGGCGTAGCACACGCCGCCGACCACTAATCCCCAAAACGCCGAACCGACTCCAAGCAGCGTAACACCGCTGGCAGTGACCAAAAAAGTGACGATTGCTGCGTCGCGATCGATTTCGTTCACCAGCGCCTGGTGCAAACTGCCGCTGATGGTGCCCAATAGCGCCAGCCCTGCCAGAGTCTGGATCCAGCTTACCGGTAACGCCGCCAGCAACGCGGTGATTGAGCCGCCAAACAGACCCGCCAACAGATAAAAAACACCGGCCGCCGCCGCTGCCAACCAGCGTTTGTTGGCGTCCGGATGCGCATCCGGGCTTTGGCAAATGGCCGCCGTGATCGCCGCAATACAAATGGAATACACACCAAACGGTGAGAGCAGCAACGCCAACGCCCCGGTGAAGATCATCAGCGGCGAAACAGAAACGTGGTAACCCGCCGCCTGCATGGTGGCGAAACCCGGCGCGTTTTGCGACGCCATCGTGACCAGAAAGAAGGGAATACCGATGCTGATAAGGGACGTCCAGTGAAATTCCGGCGCGGTATAAACTGGCACGGCCAGCGCAAAACTGACGGTCTGCGTGGCAACCTCACCACTCAAAAAGGCGACAACGGCACCAACAATCAATGTCGCGACAATCGCATAGCGCGGTGCGGCCGCTTTGCTAATAAGCCAGGCCAACAACATGCTGCCGCAGAGGGCAAAATGCCCCTCGATATTGCTGAATGCCTGCAAACCAAAGCGCAATAAAATCCCTGCCAGCATCGCCGCCGCCAGCGTATGCGGAATAATCTTCATCAATCGCGCGAACCAACCGGTGACGCCGCACAGCACGATTAACGCATTGGCGAAGATAAAAATCCCCACCACTTCGTTAAGCGACACACCCTGCAAACTGGTCGCCAACAGCGCCGCGCCGGGTGTTGACCAGGCGGTGAGCACTGGCATGCGGTACCACACACTTAATGCCAGCGTGCTGATGCCCATGCCAAAACCGAGCGCGCTCATCCAGCCAGCAATTTGCGCGGCGCTGGCACCTGCCGCTGATGCGGCCTGCCAGATAATGGCGGCGGAACTGGCGTAACCGACCAGCACGGCAACAAACCCCGCGAGTACGCTGGTGAAAGGAAGCGGGGACGAAGTAGAGAGGGTGGCGAGGCGCATGAGCACTCCTTGTGCGTTATAGCATCCTGTCAAGTTAGCACTGTGCGCTATAGCGTACAAGATTACACCGCGCGATTTGTCTATGTTGTACCTGTAAAAATGTGACCGATACCCGCTCCTGAAAGCGATAGCAGATTTCTCAATGTTGGTAGCAGCTAATTTCATCCGGCGCGCTATTTTCTGCGTTATGTTTCCGGTAACAAACAGGAGAGCGTAATGAATAAATTATTTTTCGGTGCGGCCTATTATCGTGAATATTTGCCGGTTGAACGCCTGCAAGAAGATATCCAGTTAATGAAAGAGGCTGGAATTAATTATGTGCGGATCGCCGAAAGCACCTGGAGTACGTTCGAACCTCAAGAAGGAGAATTTGATTTCAGCTCGGTCACCACAGTGCTTGATGAAATGCACAAAAACGGTATCGCCGTGATTATCGGCACGCCAACCTATGCTTTACCGGCCTGGCTGGCAAAAAAATACCCGGATGTCATGGCAACCACCAGCAGCGGGAAAAATATTTACGGCCACCGGCAAAAAATGGACATCACCCACCCGGCGTTTTTATGGTATGCACAACGGATTATTCGCCAGTTATTACAGGCCACGGCAACGCATCCGGCCGTTATTGGTTTTCAAATTGACAATGAAACGAAATATTACGACACCTGCTCAGTCGGGGCGCAAATTGAGTTCGTCAAATACCTGAAAAAACAATTCAACAACGATACCGATGCAATGAATAACGCTTTCGGTCTGGATTACTGGAGTAACCGTATTGATGCCTGGGAAGATTTCCCGCCGATAGAAGGCACCATTAATGCCAGCCTCGGTTGTGCTTTTAAAGTATTTCAGCGTTCACTGGTTTCCCGTTTTCTTGGTTGGCAGGCTGACATCGTTAAAGAATATAAAAACGATGATCAGTTTATTACCCATAATTTTGATTTCGACTGGCGCAACTGGTCATACGGCATTCGCGCAGAAGTCGATCATTTTAAAACCTCACAGGTACTTGATATCACCGGCGTCGATGTTTATCACCCCGGCCAGTTTCACTTAACCGGCGCGGAAATCGCCTTTGCCGGTGATATTGCGCGGGTGACAAAAGACCAACCCTATTTTGTGCTGGAAACCCAAGCGCAGGCTTTTAAAGACTGGACGCCATTTCCGGGGCAACTGCGTTTGCAGGCCTGGAGCCACGTCGCCAGCGGCGCGGTGCTGATCGGTTACTGGCACTGGCACTCAATTCACAACTCGTATGAAACCTACTGGAAAGGCTTGCTCAGCCATGATCTGCAACCAAACCCGGTCTATTACGAAGCCTGTACGATTGGCGCGGAGTTCAACGAGCTCGCCGCTACTGTTACGCGCTTTTCGCGCCGCAGCCGGGTGGCTTTGGTGGTCAGTAATGAGTGCCTGACAGCAATTGATTGGCATCCGTGGAAAGGCCATCAATTTAATCGCGATACATTGCATCAATATAACGACGTGTTCCGCGAATATTATGACGCGCTATATAAGATGAATATTGAAGTGGATATTATCGCTATCGACGACGACCGATTATTCCGTTACGAAATGCTGATATTTCCGCTGTTATATACCGTTTCTGATGAACGACTTCAGCAAATCAATCACTATGTAGAAGAGGGCGGTCACGCGCTATTTTCATTTAAATCCGCTTTTGCTGATGAAAATATGAAAGTGCGCACCTGCGTACAACCGGGAATTATCAGCAAAGCCGTTGGTGCGCACTATCAATTATTCGTCGAACCGGATCAGACCCTTCTGCACTCGGATGTGCTCACGCTTTCGCCAGAAGAAAGCGAAGTCAGTGACTGGATGGAATTAATCACACCAGATGAGAACACCGACGTGCTGGCGCGCTATGCGCATCCTTATTGGCAGCAATACGCCGCAATTACTCATAATCATTATGGTCAAGGCACCGCAACCTATATTGGTTGTCATATTTCGACAGCAGCACTGGGGGAAGTTTATCGCCATGTTCTAAGTAACACGCTCTACCAGCACGAACCTTTACCGACTGAAAAATCCCCGGTTATTATCAAGCGAGGATTCGATGAGCATAACAACATAATTCTCTATTACTTTAATTACAGCAGTGAACCGCAATCCGTATTGTTTAATGCGCCAACAGGGCGACTGCTTTTTAGCGGCAATACCATTACGCAAAACGAGGCTATTACGCTGAAGGATTGGGATGTGCAGATTATTATCGTGGAGACGGCAAAATGAGTGCTTTAACGATTGAACAGCAGCAACAGGAGAGCAGCACGCCTGGGTTTCGTGAACGCTTTGCTTTTGGCCTGGGCGATTACGGAACCAATTTAACCTACACCATGATGGTGACGTTTCTTGCCTATTTTTATACCGATGTCGTGGGTATTTCTGCGGTGCTGGTTGGCTCGCTGATGTTTTTTGCCCGCGTTATTGACGGCGTAATTTGCGTGTTTGTCGGGATCCGCATTGATAAAACGGACTCTCGCCTCGGTAAAGCGCGCCCGTGGGTATTATGGACTGCGGTACCTTTTGGCCTGTCAGCCTTTTTAATGGCGACGGTGCCGGGCATTAGTGACACTGGCAAGATTATCTATGTTTGCGTGACCTATTTGCTGGCCAACATTTTTTTCACCGCCAACAATATTGCCTATGGATCGCTGCTGGCATTGATCACCCGCGATGCTTATCAGCGCGGTATTTTGAGCGTATTCCGTAAAGGCTTATCCACTTGCGGTTCGCTTACTGTTGGCGTATTTACCTTGCCGCTGGTGGCGACTTTCGGGAATACGCACACCTCGTGGGTTATCGTCTTTGGCATATTTGGCTTTTTCACCGCGCTGTGCCTGCTGTTGACCGGATCGTGGACGCGCGAGCGCATCAAACCGGTGAATAAGGATAATCGCAACAATATTCATGCTCGCGTGGTGGCATCATCGATGGTGAAAAACCGTTACTGGCTGATGATCTTCTTTTATCTGCTGGTTACCTTCACCAGTCTAACCGCGTTGTCGACGACCAGCGTGTATTATTCCCGCTATATTCTGCAAGACGTCTCGATGATGTCCTGGATAAGCGTGGCGCAATATACACCGGGTCTTATCACGCTATTAGTTATTCCTTATCTGATTAAACATCTCGGTAAGCGAAACTTGGCTCTGCTTGGCCTGACCATTTGCAGTATTGCCTATTTGATTCCATTGCTTGATAAAACCAACTCGCTGTATGTGATTCTGGCGACCGTGGTACGCAGTGTTGGTTTTTGCGGTATCGGCGCGACCATGTTCGCCTTTCTTGCGGACACCATTGATTACGGCGAATGGAAAACCGGGCTACGCATCGAAGGGATCCTATTCAGCGCAGGAACGCTTGGTCAGACGCTCGGTATGGGTCTTGGCACGGCCAGTGTAGGTTGGGTGCTGGGTGCTGCGGGGTTTGTTAGCGGCGGCAAAGTGGAGCAGCCGCAACATGTTATTGATATGATTGAGTTTATGTTCATTGTTTTCCCGTTTATCCTCGCGTTGCTGAACATGGTGATTATGTATTTTTATAAGCTGGACAAGTTTTACGACCGCGTGGCGGACGATCTTTCCAGCGGAAAATTCGCCAAATGAATAGGTTGCCGCAGCGCGCTGCGGCTTTTTGTTTTTCGCTGTGCTAGCGTGAAGGACGCTCAACAATGTGGCCGCAGACCCTCCCCATGAACGACGTCGACGATGAACTCCTGATTTATTCACCTTTAATGCGCAGCTTTACGTTTAACGCCTACCTGGTTGCGGGCTACACGCCAATTGTGAAAGGCAATAAGCTGGATTTTTTCATTAATCGCCAGCAGGGGATGAAAGGCTACATTCTGAATATCACCCTGCGCGGCGCAGGCGTTGTCTACCTGAATAATGAAAAGTTGATTTGCCGGGAAAACGATATTTTGCTCTTTCCGCCGGGCTGCCCGCATCACTATGGGCGGGAACCGCAAAATACCTGGTGGGATCATCTGTGGATCTATTTTATTCCCCGGCCTTACTGGATTGACTGGCTGAAATGGGATCGCAACTGGCATCAGATTGGCCTTACGCAATCTACCGATATGGTGTTTCTCACCGATCTTAAAAATAGTATCAAAGAGGTGATTCGCCTTAATTCTTCAGCGGACCGGCTGGACTCTATCCTCGCGATGAATAGCCTGGAAAAAGCGTTGCTCTACTGTTTTAAACAGCAACCGGTCAGCAACCGAACCTCTGTCGACCCGCGCATTAACGCGATTTGCCAATATCTGGACGAGAACCTGGCAGCCAAAATAACCATTAATGAATTAGCCGCAAAAGCGTTTCTTTCCGCTTCCAGGCTGGCGCATCTCTTTCGCCAGGAAACCGGTATGACCATTTGGGGCTGGCGGGAGAAACAGCGCATGAGCCGCGCGTCGATGCTATTACAGCACACGCAACTAACCATCTCGCAAATAGCGCAAATCGTCGGCTACGACGACGCGCTCTATTTTTCACGTTTATTCCACCAACAAAACCACGTGGGGCCACGCGAATACCGTAAGCGGTTTGAACAACTGCATTCGCTGTAGTTACGCTGTCTAAGTAGTTTCGCTCTCGAAAATAGAAGCGCTGCGGTATACTTCTCCGGTTTTATATTCCCGGAGGCGACATGAATATCGCAGATTATCTGGCAAAAACATTAAAACTTCTGCGTCAGGCGCGAGGCTGGAGCCTGTCGCGGCTGGCGGAGGAAACGGGCGTATCGAAAGCGATGCTCGGGCAGATAGAGCGCAACGAGTCCAGCCCGACGGTAGCGACGTTATGGAAAATCGCCACTGGCCTGAACGTACCGTTCTCTACTTTTATTGCTCCGCCGGAGAACGAAACCCCGCATGCCTACGATCCCGATAAGCAGGCAATGGTCATCACCCCGATTTTCCCGTGGGATGAAAAACTGCACTTCGATCTCTTCTCGATTACCCTGGCGCCGGGCGCGCTGAGCGAATCCACGCCGCATGAAAAAGGGGTGATTGAGCATGTAATAGTGATTAGCGGAGTGCTGGACATGTGCATTCAGGGGCAGTGGAAGACGTTAACCTCCGGGCAAGGCGTGCGCTTTGCGGGCGATGAGGCCCATGCGTATCGCAACAGTTCCGCGCAGACGGCGCTTTTCCATTCGCTCATCCATTACTCAACAGAAAAAGCCGCCAGCGCGCCTGCGGCAGGTGGTGAAAAACCCCCGTTGTGACTACAATAGCCGCCATTTTGCACATAAATGGATAACGACGATTGTATGCGCCTGCACCCCCATCATCTTGAACTGTTAAGCCCGGCTCGCGACACCGCCATCGCCCGTGAGGCAATCCTTCACGGCGCGGACGCGGTCTATATTGGTGGGCCTGGCTTTGGCGCACGCCATAACGCGGGTAACAGCCTGCGTGATATCGCCGAGCTGGTGCCGTTTGCCCATCGTTACGGCGCCAAAATATTTATCACCTTAAATACCATTCTTCATGATGATGAGTTGGAACCAGCGCAACGCCTGATTGGCGATCTTTATCAGGCTGGCGTTGATGCGCTGATTGTCCAGGACATGGGCGTGCTCGAGCTGGATATCCCGCCGATCGAGCTGCACGCCAGCACCCAGTGCGACATCCGCACCGTCGAAAAAGCCAAATTCCTTTCTGATGTCGGTTTCAGCCAAATCGTGCTGGCGCGCGAGCTGAATCTTGACCAGATCCGCGCTATTCATGGCGCAACCGACGCCACTATCGAGTTCTTTATTCACGGCGCGCTGTGCGTGGCGTATTCCGGGCAGTGCAACATTTCCCATGCGCAAACCGGGCGTAGCGCCAACCGTGGCGACTGCTCACAGGCGTGCCGTTTGCCGTACACCTTAAAAGATGATCAGGGCCGCGTAGTGGCCTATGAAAAACACCTGCTGTCGATGAAAGATAACGATCAGACTGCCAACCTGGCGGCATTGATTGACGCGGGTGTGCGCTCCTTCAAAATTGAAGGGCGCTACAAAGATATGAGTTACGTGAAGAACATCACCGCCCATTATCGCCAAATGCTCGACGCGATTATCGAGGATCGCCCGGAACTGGCGCGCGCTTCGGCAGGGCGTACCGAACACTTCTTTATTCCGTCGACGGACAAAACCTTCCATCGCGGCAGCACCGATTACTTCGTTAACGCGCGCAAAATCGATATCGGTGCTTTCGATTCCCCGAAATTTATCGGTTTGCCGGTTGGCGAAGTGTTGAAAGTTGCCAAAGATCATCTGGATGTTGAAGTGACCGAACCGCTGGCGAACGGCGATGGCCTTAACGTGTTGGTGAAGCGCGAAGTGGTCGGTTTTCGCGTTAACATTGCGGAAAAAATGGGTGAAAACCGTTATCGCGTCTTCCCGAATGAGATGCCGAAAGCGCTGAAAACCCTGCGCCCGCACCACGCGCTGAACCGTAATCTCGATCACAACTGGCAACAGGCGCTGCTGAAAACATCCAGCGAACGTCGTATTGGCGTGGATATCGAACTGGGCGGCTGGCAGGAACAACTGGTATTGACGCTGACCAGCGAAGACGGCGTAAGCGTCACGCACACGCTGGATGGTCAGTTTGATGAAGCCAATAACGCCGAAAAAGCGCTGGAAAACCTGAAGGATGGCCTCGCGAAACTGGGGCAAACCCGTTATTACGCACAAAAGGTCGATGTGAATTTGCCTGGCGCGTTATTCGTGCCGAACAGCCTACTTAACCAGTTGCGCCGTGAAACAGTAGACATGCTGGAAGAAGCGCGGTTAGCCAATTATCAACGCGGCAGCCGTAAACCGGTGGCGACACCCGCGCCAGTCTACCCGGAAACGCATTTGTCATTCCTCGCCAACGTGTATAACCATAAAGCGCGTGAATTCTATCAGCGCTACGGCGTGCAGTTGATCGACGCAGCGTTTGAAGCGCACGAAGAGAAGGGCGATGTGCCGGTGATGATCACCAAACATTGCCTGCGCTTCGCCTTTAATCTCTGTCCGAAACAGGCGAAAGGCAATATCAAAAGCTGGCGCGCCACGCCAATGCAGTTGGTTCACGGCGACGAAGTACTGACGCTGCGCTTTGACTGCCGCCCGTGCGAGATGCATGTGGTAGGGAAAATTAAGCATCACATCCTGAAAATGCCGCTGCCGGGAAGCGGTGTAGTGGCGTCAATCAGCCCGGATGATTTGCTGAAAACTTTACCGAAAAACAAACAGTAAAAAGGGGTGGCATCGTGCCACCCCTTTTTTGTTTAACGATGATCGTCCGGCAACGGCGGTTTTTTATCATCATGCTTATGGTGTTTGTGTTTCGGCGGCGGCACATCGCGCGGCGGCTTTTTATCTTTCTTGTGATGCTGGCTGGTGGGGTATTTTTCCGCTGGGACTGGCGGATGATCGTCAGCAAACACCATGGAAGAGAAGCTCACCGCCAAAATAGCAAACATCAGTGCACTCTTTTTCATATCACGTCCTTCCTCGCTCTATTGCGTGGCGACGATTTGACGATAAAAAAGTGGAGATAATATGGAGCGCTCGGCGTTCGGGATTAATCCTGGCGGACAGGGCGAATATAGCGCCAATAGGGCGGTGAGCCGAAACTCTCCAGCAGGAAATCAATGACCGTTCGCGTGTTCAGCGATGGGTATTTTCCGCCAGGATAAAGCAAATAAAGCGATTGCTCAGCCGGAGCGTAACTCGCTGAGAAATCCGGCATCAACTCGACCAACTCGCCGCGATTGAGCATTTCGCCCACTTGCCAGTCCGGAAATAGCAAAATGCCCGCGTCGTTACGCGCCGCCTGCAATAGCAAATCTGCATTATCAGAGAGAATTTTGGCCTGCGGCGAGAACTGAAAAGCGTTCTCGCTTCGCTGAAAACGCCAGCGTTGTAACCCTGTTTTTCCCCGATAGGCCAGCAATTTGTGAGCCTGCAAATCTTCCGGCGTCAATGGCCTTCCGTAACGGTGAACGTAAGCAGGTGTCGCCACCAAATGGCACGTTTGCCGGGCAATCAACCGCCCGTGAAGTTCGGAATCTTTCAGCGAGGCAATACGTAACAGCAGATCCGTGCCATCAGCAAAGGGATCGATGTAATCGTCATTCAGGTTGAGTTCAATATACAAAGCCGGGTAACGCTCGCTCAGTTCGCTGATGCGCGGTCCAATATGGCGCAGCCCGAAAGAGGTTGGGGCGTTAATGCGAATGCGACCACCGGGTTCGCCTCGTCTTTCACCGACGAGTGATTGTGCATCGCTAAGTTGCTGGAGCATGGTGCGAAATGTTTCTGCATAGACATGGCCAGCGTCGGTAGCAATCACCGCGCGGGTATTGCGGTACAACAACTGCGTTTCCAGCGCCTGTTCCAGTTGTTGCACAACGCGGGATAACGACGACGCGGCCAACCCTTCATTACGGGCAACTTCGGAAAGATTGCCTTCACGCACGATCGCAAGAAAGAGGTGCATCGAGCGGGTGCTTATCTGGTTGAGGTTTTTCATCTGTGCATAATCCGCAATGGTCCATGCCGGATTGTAGTGTTTTTGCGAACGAAGTACATCGTTAAGATACGCGAACATTCAACACTGGAGAGCATTATGAGCACACCTGTTTTGGCATTCGATGAAACCGTTCGTCAGCGTTCTTCCGTTCGCGCCTTTTTGCCGACGCCGTTAACAGACGCGCAGATCCAGGCGGTTTTGCAGGATGCGCAATATTCTCCGTCCAACTGCAACACGCAGCCATGGCACGTTCACATCGTATCGGGGGAAACGAAAACCCGTCTGTCACAACTGATGACCGATAACGATCTGGCGGGCAAACAAAAACCGGATTTTACCTTCTCTTATGATGATTTTTATGGCGACTATTTTGATCGCAGCCAGGAACAAGCCCGCCTGTACTACCAGGCGCTGGGCGTTGCCCGCGAGGATAAAAACAGCCGTAGAGATCACTACGTGCGCAATTATCACTTCTTCGATGCGCCGCATGCGGCCTTTTTATTTATGCCGTCGTTCGGGGATAACATCCGCGTGGCTTCCGACATGGGCATGTACGGGCAAAGCTTTTTGCTGTCGCTGACGGCGCGCGGTTTTGCGGGGATCCCGCAGACATTACTCGGTTTTCATGCAGATTTGGTGCGTGAAGCGCTGGGTGTGCCTGAGGAGTATCGCCTGTTATTCGGCATCTCCTTTGGTTATGCCGATACGTCGAAAGTGGCCGCCAATGTCCGTATGCCGCGCATTCCTGTGGAAAGCAGCGTGGTGATGCACGATTAGGTGATTTTGAATCGCCGGATGGCGGCCTACGTTTTAAGGTTGTATGTAGGCCGAATAAGCGCAAGCGCCATCCGGCAATAACGCAAGATGGCGGGTGAAGCGGATTAATGCGCCAACTGGAAGAAACGTACGGAATCGCGCAGCATTTCGCTTTGTTCGGTCATCGACTGCGCGGCAACCGCAGCTTGTTCCACCAACGTCGCATTCTGCTGGGTGACCTGGTCCATTTGATCGATTGCGACACTAATCTCTTTAATGCCCTGGTGCTGCTCAGTCGAGGCGGCGGAGATTTCGGCAACAATATCGGTCACTTTGTTTACCGACGTCACAATCTCTTCCATTGCGCGGCTGGCGGTGTCCGCATAACGCGAACCATCGGTGATCTTATTGACCGTGCCTTCAATCAGTTGCTTGATCTCTTTCGCCGCATCGGCGCTTTTCTGCGCCAGGTTACGCACTTCACCGGCTACAACGGCAAAACCTTTCCCTTGTTCGCCGGCACGCGCGGCTTCAACAGCGGCGTTGAGCGCCAGGATATTGGTCTGGAAGGCAATCCCTTCGATAACTGAAATGATGTCGACAATTTTCTGCGAGCTGTCGGAGATTTCATGCATTCGCTTCAGCATGTCATGCACCTCTTTACCGCCTTTCACCGCCGTTTGCGACGTCTGGCGCGCCAGGTCGCTCGCTTTACGGGCGTTCTCGGCGTTGCTCTTCACGTTCTCAGTAATTTGCTGCATGTTCGACGACGTTTGCACCAGCGAAGCCGCTTGTTCTTCGGTGCGCTGCGACAGATCGTTATTACCTTCCGAGATTTCGCTGGCGGCATGAGAGATGGATTCACTGCCATCGATAATGCCTTTGATGATTTCCGCCAGTTGGCTGTTCATAAACTTAATGGTGGCCAACAAGCTCTGGCTGTCACCGTCGCGTAAATCAACCGCGGTGCCCAACTTACCGGACGCGACCGCTTGCATGATCGACACAGCATAAGCCGGTTCACCACCCAGTTGACGCGCCAGGTTGCGCGAAATGAAGAGGGCGATAACGCCGGTCGCGATCAGCGCCAGCAGCAATAAACCGCTCAACATATACAGCGCCTGACGATAGCCTGCCTGCGTTTCTTCACCGGTTTTATCACCAATGGCCACTTCCATATCCACCAGTGTCGCCAGATCTTTCATCAACTGTGTGCGGTATTTTGCCGACACCGCGCCACTGATTTTCGACGCTTCGTCCGCGTCACCGCGATTCATCGCCTCAATCACTTTGGCGTTCACATCAATAAAGTTTTTGAAGTTATCGACCACT
The DNA here is from genome assembly GCF_038449125.1 of Kosakonia sp. BYX6. Taxonomy (NCBI): domain Bacteria; kingdom Pseudomonadati; phylum Pseudomonadota; class Gammaproteobacteria; order Enterobacterales; family Enterobacteriaceae; genus Kosakonia; species Kosakonia calanthes. Next base: position 2,417,046 of record NZ_CP151800.1, read on the forward strand.
GTCGCAAACAGCGCCTGCATCTCTTGTGGTTCATTGGCAGAGATCTTCGCGTATTGCTGTTGAGCGTTCAGGAACGTTTGCTGGTTTTGCAGTAATTCACCGCGATGTTGATCCAAAGAGGCCGCGGTGGTGGAAGAAATATACTGCACCTGTTGTAAACGCATTTCGGCTAATACGCCGCGCATTTCAAGGGTGTAGCGAATACCGGGCATGCGGTTTTCACGGAGTTTATCAATATGCTGATTGCTGGCGTTAAGTTGATAGATAGAGACAATGCCAAGCAGCAACATCATGACTATCAAAATGGAAAAGCCGACGAGCAGTTTGGTCAATACGGTGGCGTGCGCTATTTTTTTCATAATCCTGAAGCTGTCATAAGAACGGTAATAGTAATAACGGCAATCGCTGGGGAAGATTGAGTTTAAAATATGATCTCAATCACATATCGCACTGATTTTTGTGCAGAAGCACTAAACCGATAATGAATTTCGATTAAGTGAACGAGTGGCCTTAAGGCATGTTAATTAATTGCGTTTTTATTATTGAAATAATGTTTCAATAACAAGGTGGCTTCTATTATTTATTCTCCGTGCACTTATCGGTACACAGAAAATTAATGCGGCACACTCAGCGGCAATTCATCCGCCCATTTCGTGGCCTGATTCATCAATTCCGCAACGGAAGAATTCGGCAGCCCAATTTCATGAGCCACATCGCTGGCTTCTTCCCACATCCGCCGCTCATACAGACGGGCAAGATGCACATAGGGATAAAGCTCGCCACTGTCTTTCTCCAGCGCAGTTGCTACCGCTGGCGACACGGAGATCTGCGCCATCAGTTCTTCCAGCGGCAACTCAAGAATCACATCAAGCAGGGAGAACAAACCAACCATAAAGGCGTCGTTAGTGGCATGTTTCCCCGCCGTGCGCTCCGCGACCAGCTCGCAGAACTTGGCACGGATCAGGCTCAAATAATAGATTTCGGTATTGGTGACATGCTCAAACGAGGTCAGACAGGCGACCAGCACAAAACGGCGCATTTCATTAATGCCGAGGTAAACAACAATGTCCCGTAACGATTGATTGCGAAAACCACTGACGCCGCGCGTGTTATATAAAATGTTCTGCGCATAACGCATGATTTTAAAAGAGAGCGTCACATCGCGTTTTAACAGCTCTTCAATTTTGTTTAAATTCGGTGATTCAACGTTCACTTCCTGCATTAGTTTCAGGGCAAATGCGCGGTTTTGTACCAGCTTATTGCGTTTGGTGACCACCGGTTTGTTGAAAAAATACCCCTGGAACAGATGGAAACCTAATTTTTTAAATGACTCGAATTCATCGTAGGTTTCAACTTTCTCGGCCAAAAAAACTGTGTGGCGTAATGCGTCACGGTTGGCACGAATATAGTGTTCAATCTCTTCACGCGGGCTTTTTCTGATGTCGAATTTGATCACATCGATATAAGGCATAAACGCATCCCACTCGCTGCCGGGAGAAAAATCATCCAGCGCGATACGAAATCCTTGCGTATGCATGCGTTTGACCGTTTCCAGCAATTGACGGTCTGGCTGCGCATCTTCAAGAATTTCGATCACCACGCGGTTTTTCGGCAGGGTTTCCGCCAGGCCTTCGACCAGCAACTGGTAAGGAAAGTTGACATACACGGTGCTATGGTCATTTTTGCGACCGACAGGCGCGCTGAGAAACTGCTCTTCGATTAATTGGGTGGTGGCAAGCTCCGCAGAGACATCCGGAAAGCGGTTATCCATGCTGTTCCGAAAAAGAAGTTCGTAACCGACGGTGTTCAATTGATTATCAAAAATTGCCTGTCTGGCCACAAAAGAATACATTCGCCACCTCGCGCACCGAGTACTTTTGTATAAGTTTTCCAAATATATAAGCTAACGTGACACGCTGGCTAGCGTAAGCGTGTGACTGTCGTTAAAAAATTCGCTTTTATTGTTAAAAATATAGGACAGCAAAGCGGGAGATGTACAAGTAGCGAAGCCGTGGCCGGCGCAGAGTTTCGCCGGATGGCGGCTGAATGGCTACGGGTCTGTCGGCCAGATAAGGCGCCGCCGCCATCAGGCGTTTTGCTGGTTGGCGCTGTGACATCAACACACGCTAATAAAATGGCTGACCCGTTCTGTGGGGCGGATTTCATGCACCATCAACGACAGCGGATCGGTCACTGGCGGAACGTGTGTTTCATTGAGCATTAACGGGTTTGCCGGGCAAATGGAGCCACAAATGTAGGCCGGGATCCCGGCGAATGTTGCGGACATGGCGCGATGCACGTGGCCGCAACTCAGCACCAGCGGCGGGTGCGGCAACCGGGTAAGAAGCTGCGCAAAATCCTGGCCGCCGTCGCACATCGCGTTATCCAGCGGGACGATTCCGCTCGGGAAAAGATGCTGGTGCAAAAACACCATCGCCGGGCGCGGGGTCGCCAGCAACGCGGTTTCCAGCCAGGCCAGATGGGGCGCAATATCCCCCCGGCTTTCACCGGCCACCGTGACATCCACGCCAATCACCGGCAGGCCATCAATCAGCTCATAAAAATGGAGCGCTTCTTTCGCCGAACGGTGCGCCAGCGTCGGCAGGCTTTCGCACATTATCGCTTTATCATCCGCATTGCCTGGCAACAACAATGAGCGGCAAGGCAAACGTTGAAGTTGCGCCGCCATCGCCAGGTAACCTTCGCGCCAGCCATCGTCGGTTAAATCACCTGTTACCACCAGCAGATCGGGATGCAGGGCTATCAGCCAGTCGATAGCCTTTTGCAAGCGCGTCAGGTTGTCATTATCCGGCGCGGCGTGAATATCACTCAGTTGGGCAATCAGCATGGTTTCCCCGTCAGGTTGGTTGAGCCTCCTGAATTATGGCAGCCGCAGGCAAGAGTGACACCAGATGTCACTGCGTTGCAGTATTCTTGTGAACAGATCCGTTTAAGAGACGAATAAAATAAGGAACACCTCTGTATGTCCGTCAATATTCAGACATTAACCGCGCTCAGAAGCGCCTTGCAGGCCGCGCTGGAAATTTGCATTAAAGGCGAGAGTGACAGCGAATCGATTGAAAACACCAACAAAATCGTTAACACCTTGCGCCAGGTCGAACTCACCATTCTGCTTAATAACACCGCGACGTACGCCATTGCCGGTACGCAGGGCGCCGGGAAAACCACGCTGGCAAAAGAGATCCTCGGTATCCACGATCGCTGGTTAAAACCAAACCCCGGTCGCGGTGAACAAATTCCGCTGTTTATTGAACAACGCCGCGACATTGCGCCGGGCGAGCAGCAGGGCGTTTTTGTCTGTCTGAATGGCGAAACCGGCGAGCTGGCACCGGACAAACGCGTCAGCGAAAGCGAGTTTACCGAACTGCTCCAGGACTGGACCGGTTTGGTCAACACCAAAACAGAAGAGGGCTACCGGATCCTCTATCCAAAGTTACTCATCAGCGCGCACGACACGTTTATCGATGAAGACGCGCACTGGGTGCTGCTGCCGGGGTATGAGATTGCCAACAGCCGCAACCACCGTTGGCAGGAGATGATGCGCCATGTGTTGCTCAATGCGCGCGGCGTGATTGTGGTGACCGATCAGACATTGCTGGCGAATGCCAGCCAGAATGCGGTGCAAAAAGATTTGCGCGGCAACTTTGCCGAGCGCCCGCCCGTGGTGGTTATCTCGCGCACCGAATCGCTCAGCGCGGCAGAACGCGACGAAGTACGGGCCAGCGCGGCGAAAATATTCAACCCATCCACGACGGACAATATTATCAACATCGTGACCACCGGCGTCGGTAACCGTGACCAGTGGATTGACGCGCTTTATGACGCGTTCAGAGGCCATTTACTGAACAGCGCCGCCTCCGAAAGCGCCGCGCTGGAACGCACCATGGATCTTATCCGTAATGACGTGGGCGAAATTATTAACAGCCTGAAAGCGCTACATAACGCCATCACCAGCGACGACGACGCCGTTGAGGAGATCCTCAGCGCCTTTGACACCAGCGTTGATCGCTACGAGCGCGAGTTGCGCCGGCATCTGGAGCGGGAATTAACAGAACATAAAAACGCCGCGTTTGCTGCCTGCGAAGCGCGTTATAAAGAGGAAGAAGAAGGGCTGTGGAACAACGCCAAAATTCTCGGGCGACGGTTTATGGCGCAGGGCGTAGAGATTGACCGGATTCGAAAACAGCGGGTGCTGGATGCCTGGGCGAGCAGCTACAACAATGTCGATCTCCATGACCGCTACTTCAGGGTGTTCGATATCAGTAACCGCAAAACGCTGGCCGCGCAGGGGTTGTTGCCGGAAAAACCGCGCGACAGTGCCTTGCTGGCGATCGCCGACAGCGCGGCAAGCAAGATGGGTTACCTGTGCGATGACACACAGCCGCAGCACAATGCGCCTGCGCAGTCCGATCCAGGCATTGAGCAGACGCTCAGAACACTACTGTATAAACCGACGCCATCGGCAAACGAACGGCGTTTACCGGCACTCGAAAAAACGCTGGCTGTCTTTCCGGCGCTGGCGATGGAACTGCCGCGCGCCACGCTCGTGCTGCAAAATCTCGCCGCCGATGCAGCACAACTGGGAGCGGAAGTGTTGCCGAACCAAATCTTCGACGCCTTGTTCGGGCGCGGGGAAAACTACTATCCGATTCGCACCGCGCTGGGGGCGTTGATTGGCATTGATGCCGCCGATGGCAATGTTGACGGGGAATACAACCCGGATGCGCCCGACGGTGTGGCGGCCATCGCCTTATTGGGCAAAGCGGCGGTTGTTGCCTCGGTCGCTTATGGCGCGTACCAGTTGGCGGGCGTCATTCGCGATAGCGATCGGGCGCAGATCCACGCCATGAAACGTTTGCTGGAGGAACTGGCGTTCAGCAATACCGAATCGATTGTCGGCCAATACCGGGACGTCATGGCCGATATGCGCAATCTGCTTGAACATAATCTCAAGCAACATTTTGGTTCCAAAGACGTGCTGACTGAGCGTAGTGAAATTATCCTCGCCATTAAAAAGCTCGCGGCGGTGCAAAAAGAAGCCAGACGTTATGAAACCCATGTCCAACAAATTCTGGCGTGAGTTAAACGGCGAACGGTATCGCTGGGCAGAGCAGTGCTATGTGGATTTTCTGCGCCTGTGCGATGCCGACCGCCTGATCCAGTCTGCGGATAACGTCGCAAGCCAGGTCTCGATCATTGTGTATGGGCCTTCGCAGGTTGGAAAAACGTCGCTGATATTGACGCTTCTGGGCGTCAAAACATCGTGTTTTGAAAACGTCAGCCATATTCTGCGCGGCGGCCAACCGCTGGGAAATAGCGCCACGGCCTGCACGTATCGCTACCGGGTGTCGGAAGACGATGGCTGGTATTTCAGCCATCTTGAGCATGGCCAACGGCGCTTTTCCGATAAAGAGGCGAAAACCGTGTTTGCGGCGATCCGCAAAAAGATGGAGCACGCCCGCGGGCGGATGGACAGCATTGATGTGTTTATTCCGGCCGGTTTTTTCTCCTCGCAGCGCGATCACGCCACGCGTTATGTCATCCGCGATTTACCGGGCATTCAGGCCGCGAAAGCGGTTGAGCGCGATTATGTCACCACCTTGATGGGCCAGTATCTCAGCGCCGCCGATGTTGTCTTATTGACCGGAAAAGTAGATTACCTCGGCTTCCTTAAACCCGAAGAACTGGAAAACACGCTGCTCAGAGACTGGCTCTGGCAGAGCCATCGTTACAAAATCATTCTCACGCGCTGTTATTCCGACGCAACACTGCAAATGCGACTCCAGCAGGGCGAGTTCACCGACGCAGAAGCGCTCCGCAATTATTTGCTCAAGCAAATCAATACGCTGGATTTGATGCTGCCGGAGGAGATGAAAGGCCAGTTGTTTCCCATCGAATGCGGAAATTCGTGGTTGCATCTGCAAAATAAGCAGGATGCCTATGCGCACCAGTGCGCAACGCTACGCCGCGTTTATTTCGACGAATTGCACAACCAACTGGATGCGGCGACCAACCCACTTTCGCGCTTACGATCCGGATTCGCACTCCCGCAGTTTCTCAGCAAACAGATCGCACGCCTGGCAGAATGCGTGGCCGCTGATAAACAACAACGCATTGAGGCCGTTAATCGTCACATCAAGCAACTCAAGGCTTGCGCAGCCCGGCTGGCGAAAACCAACGCCAGGCTTGAGGGGTTACATGCTGACAAAGCGGCCATCGATCAGCGCGATACCGCATTTCATTTTATGCCGCCACTCTTCAGTGGCTGGGCGAGCGCGTTATCCGCACCGCAAACCGTCAGCCAGCTAAAAACGCACCTCGACGACGCGCGGCAGGCTTTACGCCAAGCGTGGCGAACATGGTGTCTGGGAAACGCCGTGCTGCCAGATATTTCCCGCCAACTGTTACGCAGTGAAAAAATAGACCGGCTGTATGACGAACTGAGTGGTTATCACCTGGATAAATACTGGCGCACCGGGAATTTCGCCAAAGATCAGCAGCGGGTACAGTCGGCGATTGCCGGCGATGTGCACACGCTGGTGAACTCCGCGGCAAAACTCTCAGACGTTTTGCGCGAGCAACAGCAAACCGCCATTGTGCGGCGCATCAGAAGCCTGCAACGGGGTACCCGGCGGTTTGAACACGCGATGGCATTTCGACGTGAAGAAATCAACCGTTTACTGGCGAGCATCAACCAGCTCACCAGGGATTTTGCCGCGCAACAGGCGGTATTAGTAAGCCAGCTTGACGCCAGCCGCCGCTTTAAAGAGGTGATCGAGGGGGCGAAAAAGTCACGGGCACACGCCATTAACGCGCAATTTTTTGCCGCACATGCCTCTCGCGAGCAGCGGGTTGCTTTGGTACTCGCGTCCAAAACGCTGGAAAAAGATTATCGCTATATCAATATGCTAGGAGAAAGCGCATGAATTCGCCTTCGGATGAGGAACAGCTTGTCGATGAATTAGTGCAGGATCTGTTTTTGCAGATGCTGGCGCGCGAGTTGAAAGAACAGACAAACGCTATCAGTGAAAACGTCAACGAAAGCCTGGCGTTTGCGGTGTGCGATCCGCTAAAACGCATGGCGGCGGCGCAAGCGAATGGGCTGAGCGAGCAGGAAGAGAAAAACGCCGAACGCCAGGACGAAGTGATGGGCGAGATCCAACGGTTGCCGGGCAGTTTACGTCCTCTTTTTACCGAACTAGCAGACGCACAGCGCGAAACCCTTGCCGCACTCAACGAAAATGCAGCGCAACTGGCGCAGAGTAACGTGCAAGTCGCCGCGTTACAGCGCGCGGCAAACACAAATCGCTGGTGCCTCTGTGCCTGTATTGCGCTGAACATTGTGCTCGCCATTGCGGTTTTCACTGCTTCTCACGGATGGCCGCAATAAACGCTTTCAGGGCTGCCGGCACCTGGCGGTGGCTGGAATAGTACAAACAGAGCCTGGCGTTCGGCGGGCTCCACGCTTCAAGAACCTGCACCACTTGCCCGTCGGCAAGGGCGCTTTGGGCGTAAGGTTCCGGCACAAACGCAATGCCTAATCCCTTTACCACCGCTTCAACCATCAACGCGCTGTTATTCAGGCACAAATTGCCGGGCACATTCAGCGTCAGCGGCTTGCCGTTTTGCATAAACTCCCAGCGGTAACGTTTGCCGCTCGGCAGACGCTGCGCGATACAGCGGTGATGCTGCAAATCATTCGGGTGCCGTGGTTCGCCAGCTTCGGCGAGATAGTGCGGGGAAGCGATAGCGATAAAACGGATCATTTCGCCAAACGGCACGGCAATCATATCGCGCGGCACGGATTCCACCAGACGCACCCCGGCGTCAAACCCTTCGGCAACGATATCCACCAGGCGGCCTTCTGTGACCAGATCCAGCACCACCTGCGGGTGCGCTTGCAAAAAATCGTCCACCACATGTTGTAACAGCCAGCAGGCTCCGCCTTCATTGGCATTGATGCGCAGCGTCCCGTGTAACTCCTGCGGGCGAAAGCGAGTGGCATCCAGCGCATCGTCCAGTGCGTTCAGCAATGGCACGATCCGCTCCAGCAACGCGGTACCGTCTTCGCTCAGGGAAACACTGCGCGTAGTGCGGTGCAACAACCGCACGCCGAGCTGTGACTCTAGCCCGCGCATGGCATGGCTCAGCGAAGATCGCGAGACACCCAGTTCATTCGCAGCCTGTTGAAAACTGCGCTGCTGCGCAACCTGGAGAAAGGCTTTTAAGTCCGTAAGGCTGATGTTTTTCATTGTTGAAATTTTTTCACCGCTTCATGCCGATTGGTGAGTCTTATCATAGCAGCGCACTCTGCTTAAGCTATGGGTTCACTTGAAGCAAGAGGAGAGAACATGATGATGACCTGGCTGATTACCGGAGCCTCTTCCGGGCTTGGACGGTTAATGACCGAAAAATTACTGGCGCGCGGCGACCGTGTTGTCGCCTGTATGCGCCGCCCTGATGCGCTCAACGCGTTGCAGGAGCAATATGCCGAACGGCTGTTGATTTGCTGTTTTGATATGACCGACACGCAGGCGATGCGCCGCGAACTGGACAATGCATTTCAGGCCTGCGGCAAAATCGATCGCGTGGTGAGCAATGCCGGTTACGGTTTGTTTGGCGCGGCGGAAGAGGTCAGCGACGCGCAGATCGACCGGCAAATCGCCACCAACCTTACTGGTTCGATTCAACTGATACGCGCGGTGCTGCCGTGGCTGCGCAAGCAAGGCAGCGGGCGCATTGTGCAAATTTCGTCCGAAGGCGGGCAAGTGGCGTACCCGAATTTTAGCCTTTATCACGCCAGTAAATGGGGGATTGAAGGCTTTCTCGAAGCCGTTGACCAGGAAGTGAAACCGTTTGGCATCGAGGTGGTGATTGCCGAACCCGGCCCGACGCAAACGGGCTTTGGCGCGGGTCTTGATCACGCGCAACCGATGGCCGTTTACGACGAAACACCAGCGGGAAAAATGCGTCAGGGAATCACCGACGGTAGCTTTGCCATTAAAGGCGATGCCGGGCGCACGGTGGAAGCAATTATCACTGCGGCGGATACGCCAACGCCGCCATTCAGAGTGCCGCTCGGCAGCACGGCGTGGGAGCATCTGGTCGCCTCCCTCGGCGGGCGGCTTGAAGAGATCAAAAACCAGCGGGAGATTGCCTGGTCGGCGGATGCGCCTTAAGCCATCGACAAAACCGGCTTAACGATCCGCCCCGGCGTGTGATAAAGCGCCAACGCCTCTGCCCAGTGCGCCAGCCCGAACAGCGCGACCTCGCTACAGCGGCTGCGGCGTAATTGTTCCCAAATGTCTAAAAATGCCTGCTGCCACGCGGCGGCGGGCATGGCATCCAGGTAGTTACGGATATGGAACCAATGCACGCGGGGAAGACGCTGTTGGATATCAAACGGCTGCCCGGAGAGCAGGCCATAACTGATAAACAACCCGCTGCGCGGCAGGGTTTGCAACAGCAATTGCGCCAGCGCGCCGCCGGTGGCGTCGTACACGATATCCGCTTTCGCGGTTGCCTTTTCAATGGCGGCGGTGTCGGTTTGCGCGAGGGGAATGACGCCCATCTCTGCCAGCCGTTGGGCATGGATCCCTGATCGATAAATTCCCGTCACGCTTTTCGCACCGTTCAACCGCGCCCACTGGGCAAGATACCCGGCGCAATCGGAACCTGCCGCGGTGACCAGCACATGTTTGCCGCGCGCCGGATAGAGTTGCAGCATCAGATGCGCAGCCAGCGGGTTGATATACGCTCTTGCCGCCAGCGCATCGTCAATATCGTCCGGGACGCGGATCGCCAGTTCTGCCGGGCAATCAACATACTGTTGCCAGGTGCCCTGGCCGCGCAGAGGAAGCACGCGCTGGCCGAGTAAATGCGCCGCGTCCGGCGTGGTTTCACTCACGATCCCCATGCCTTCATAACCGGCGACGGCGGGCAGGGTGATTCGGTGGCTGTACGCCCCGGAAACCGGGATTACATCGGAAGCATTCATCGGCGCGAGGCGCATTTTGACACGGATGTTTCCCGGTGCCAGCGCCGTCAATTCGCGGGTTTCAAGTTGCAGGGTTTCCTGGGGTTCACCAAAACTTCTGAAGACAACCGCTGTGTTATACATTATCCGCACTCCGTTAGATCATTCAGCCTGTTAAAGGATTATACCCATGCATTTCCCCGGCAAATCAATTTGTTCTCTGCTGCTGATCAGTGCGTTTACCGCCAACGCAGCAACCATCGATAGCGCCAGCCTGACGGCGATTGCCCGGTTACAGGAAGCCCGGCTTGATGCCCGCATCGGTATTGCGGTGATCGATACCGCCACGGGCAAGTCGGTAAGTTATCGCGGGGATGAGCGTTTTCCGCTGAACAGTACGCATAAAGCGCTGTTGTGCGGCGCGTTGCTGAGCAAAGTCGACAAAGGTGAACTGTCGCTGGCAGAGAAAACACAGTTCACCCGCGATGCGCTGGTGGAGTACTCGCCGGTGACCAGCCAGTTTGTTGCACCGAAAAGCATGAACTGGCAACAGTTGTGCAGCGCGGCGGTGAGCCACAGTGATAACACCGCCGCAAACCTGGTGGCGAATAAGCTGGGTGGGCCGAAGGCGGTCACGCGTTTTTGGATGGATTTGGGTGACAGTGTCACTAGAGTCGACCGCAGTGAACCACAGTTGAATAGTGCAATTCCCGCCGATCTGCGCGATACCACCTCGCCGCTTGCCGTCAGCCAGACATTACAAAAACTCGCGCTCGGTAATGTGCTGAAACCGCAATCCCGCGCATTGTTGGTGCAGTGGCTGCGCGAGGATAAGGTTGCGGATGCGCTGCTGCGCTCCGTGCTGCCTGCCGGTTGGTCGATGGGTGATAAAACCGGGGCGGGCGCGTACGGTTCGCGCTCCATTATCAGCGTTGTCTGGCCGAAAACGGGTAAGCCGATCATCGTCTCAATCTATATCACGCAAACCCAGGCGACACTTTCGCAAAGCAACGAGGCGATTGCCCGGATGGGAAAAGCCATTTTTGAGGCGACGCACTAACTCACACTGCCCCCACTGTACGCCCCATGGGTTTGCCGATTATCGACTATGATCAACTTCGTGGCATCGTGGAGAGGAAGTTGCATGACGTCGAAAGCGTTTACAAAAACATGGGGTGCGGAGTTTATTGCCGACGGCACGGTGCGTTTTCGGCTGTGGGCGACGGGTCAGGAAAATGTTTCGCTGCGGCTTGCCGGGCAGACGGTCAACATGGACCCGATCGGCGATGGCTGGTTTGATGTCACCGTAACAGGTGTCGCGCCGGGGGCGGAGTATCAGTTTGTTCTCGCGGATGGCAGAGCGGTTGCCGATCCCGCGTCGCGCGGGCAATTATCGGATGTTAACGGCCCGTCGTTAGTTGTCGACCCTGCGCGTTATGTCTGGCAAAACACGGGCTGGAAAGGCCGCCGCTGGGAAGAAGCGGTGGTGTATGAACTGCATATCGGCACGTTTACCCCGCAAGGGACGTTCCAGGCGGCGATGGAGAAGCTGCCTTATCTCGCAGAACTCGGTATCACGATGATTGAGGTGATGCCGGTGTCGCAATTTGGCGGCAATCGCGGCTGGGGCTATGACGGTGTGCTGTTGTATGCGCCACATTCCGCTTACGGTTCGCCGGATGATTTCAAAGCGTTTATCGATACCGCGCACGGCTTTGGCCTGTCGGTGGTGCTTGATATTGTGCTTAACCACTTCGGCCCGGAAGGCAATTATCTGCCGCTGCTGTCGCCGGATTTCTTCCATAAAGCGCGCATGACGCCGTGGGGCGCGGGCATCGCCTATGATGTCGACGCGGTTCGCCAGTATATTGCGCAAGCACCGCTCTACTGGCTGCGGGAGTTTAACCTCGATGGCCTGCGTTTCGATGCCATCGACCAGATTGAAGATGATAGTGACCCGCATATCCTCGTTGAGATTGCACAGCGGATTCGCGCGGAAATCACCGATCGGCCAATTCACCTGACGACGGAAGATTGTCGCAATATCACGTCGCTGCATCCGCGTAATGCGGATGGAACAGCACCGCTGTTTACCGGTGAATGGAATGATGATTTCCATAACGCCGTGCATGTCTTCGCCACTGGCGAAACTCACGCTTACTATCAGGATTTTGCCGGGGAACCGGAAAAATGGTTGGCCCGCGTATTGGCGGAAGGTTTTGCGTACCAGGGCGAGATTTCGGCGCAATCGGGCGAGCCGCGCGGTGTAGATAGTACCCAACAGCCGCCGGTGGCGTTTGTCGATTTTATCCAGAACCACGATCAGGTGGGGAACCGCGCACAAGGCGAAAGGCTGATTGCGCTGGCGGGCGCGGATCGCACGCGCGTGCTGCTCGCCACGCTGTTACTGTCGCCGCATATTCCGTTGCTGTTTATGGGCGAAGAGTATGGTGAAACCCATCCTTTCCTGTTTTTTACCGATTTTCATGGCGAGTTAGCCAACGCCGTTCGTGAAGGTCGCACCCGCGAATTTGCTGGTCACGCCGGGCATGAGGGTGAAAATGTGCCCGATCCGAACGATCTGGAGACGTTTCGTCGCTCGCAACTGGACTGGAACACCGCGCAGAGCGAAGAGGGTCAACGCTGGCTGGCGTTTAGCCGCGAACTGCTGGCGTTGCGCCAAACGCACATTGTGCCGCTGCTGGCTAATGCGAAAACCCATACCGGCGAGGTGGTGAAAACCGCACCCGGTTTGATTGCTGTGCGTTGGGCTTTCCCGAACGGCACGCTGTCGATGGCGCTGAACATCAGCGAGGTGCGCCAGCCGCTGCCTGACTTGCCGGGCGAAACGCTTTTTGCCTGGCCTGCTGTGACAAACGAATTGCCGCAGAATGCCATTCTTGTGCGCCTTTCCCTGGGAGAAGCTCCGTGACAACGCCAACTGCAACGTACCGTATTCAGTTTCGTAACGGCATGACTTTTGCGCGTGCCGCCAAACGGGTGCCTTATTTAAAGAAGCTCGGCATCAGCCACCTGTACGCGTCACCGATCTTTACCGCCACGGCCGGTTCGACCCACGGTTATGACGTGACTGACGCCAATGAAATTGATCCCGCGCTCGGTGGCCGCGAAGGGTTTGATTTGCTGGTACAAGCGCTGAAAAAAGCCGGCTTGGGTTTGATTCTCGATATTGTGCCGAACCATATGGCCGCGTCGCTGGAAAACCGCTGGTGGCGCGATGTGATCGCGCAAGGTGAAAACAGCCCGTATGCCCGCCATTTCGATATCGACTGGTCACGCCGCCTGACATTGCCTTTCCTGGGCGAGGATTTTGACATCGTGGTCGGAAAGGGCGAGCTGACGGTAAAGCCGGATCCTGAAACCGGCAAACCAGCGTTTGCCTACTATGAAAATGTGTATCCGCTGGTGGCGGAAAGCTGGCAGGGCCGCGAGCAGGACGTGTTAAGTCTGACCGATCCCGCGCGCATCGCCGAGTTGCATGCGCAACAACCCTGGCGGCTGATGTGCTGGCGCGATGCGGCGAACGAACTCTCTTATCGCCGCTTTTTCGAGATAACCGGCCTTGTGGGTATGCGCGTTGAAGACGAGCAGGTGTTTGATGATACCCACCGGCTTATCCTCGAATTGGTGCAGAGCGGTGCGGTCGACGGATTGCGCGTCGATCATGTGGATGGGCTTGCCGACCCGCAGGGTTACCTCACGCGGTTGCGGCAAAAAGCCGGGACGGATTGCTACATCACCGTCGAGAAGATCCTCGGCAAAGGCGAACATCTGCCAGAAGCGTGGCCGGTTTCCGGCACCACAGGGTATGAATTTATTGCGGCGCTGTCGGATGTGCTGGTGGATGACGAGAAAATCGACCGCCTGCGCGAGGCGTACCATCATGTGGTCGGCAGAACAGTGGATATGAAAGCCGAACTGCGGGCGGCGAAACTATTGATGGTTGACCGCAATTTCGCAGGCGAATTCAGCACGCTGTTGCGCCTCGCGATGGACATCAGCAACACCGAAACCCCGTCGCCGCGAGAAGAAGCGGTGCGGCAGGCGCTGCGCGAGTTGCTGATTGCATTCCCGGTTTACCGCACCTATGGCACGGCGCAGGGCTTGCCGCCTGCGGATCGCGCGCTGCTGCAAAAAATCGTTGAGAAGGTTAATGCCAGCCGCTATGCGCCCGATCCCGCTGCGCTGGGGTTTATCACCCGCGTGTTGACCGGCGAGGTTGCGAAAAATGCGCGTGATGAGGCGGCGCATTTCCGCACCCGTTTCCAGCAACTGACCGGGCCGCTGATGGCGAAATCGGTGGAAGATACGCTGTTTTTCCGCCAGAACATGGACCTTGCGCTCAATGAAGTCGGGGCAGAACCGTTACAACGTAACTTTTCATTAAGCCGCTTTCACGCTGAAATGCAGACGCGCCTTGAACGGCAGCCGAATGCGCTTTCCGCCACATCGACCCATGATACAAAACGCGGGGAAGATGCCCGCGCCAGGCTGTACGCACTGACCGAAGCGCCCGAACGCTGGGCGGAATGCGTTGAGCGCTGGCGGGAAATGAACAAGGCGAAAGTGAGCCCGCTTGATGACGGCCCTGCACCGCGGCCTGCGGTGGCATGGATGATTTATCAGGCGCTGGCGGGCGTTTGGCCCGTCACGCTGCAACCGGATGACGCGGAAGGATTAAAAGCACTGGAAGCGCGTTTTGTTGAATTTGTCGAGAAAGCGCTGCGCGAAGCCAAACAGCGCACCGACTGGGTGGATGGCAATGACGCCTATGAAAGTGCGGTACTGGATTATGCTCGCCATCTGCTTTCACCGGGTAACCAACTGTTTTTGCAGGATTTCACTACTGCACTGTTGCCATTTATTCGCGCCGGGCTGGTCAATAGCCTGACCCAGACGTTGATCAAACTGGCCGCACCCGGGGTGCCGGATATTTACCAGGGCAGCGAAGCGCTGAATTTTAGCCTTGTCGACCCGGATAACCGGCTGGCGCCGGATTATGGCGAACTGGAACGCTTGCTGGCGGCACAGGAACATGCCGATCCGCGTTTGCAGGAAGGGTGGTCGAGCGGGCAACTGAAACAATCGTTTATCGCAAGACTGCTGCATTTGCGCCAACAGAAGCCCTCGCTGTTTCGCCAGGGTGAGTACATTGTGCTCAACGCCACCGGCGAACAGGCTGACAATGTTATCTCCTTTGCGCGCGTGGAAAACGATGACGCGCTGATTGTGCTGGCGCCGCGCCTGCTATTTGGCGCGCTGGAGGGCAGCCTCAATGGCGCAGTAATTCCGTTACCTGCGCGGCTGGCGCACCGTCATTATCGAGACATACTCAGCGGGGAGGATATTTTACTTAACGATCGGGTGAACCTGCGAACCATCGGCGGTTTTACCTTTGCGGTACTGGTAAGCGCATGAAGATGAAGGACGATGCGCTTGATTGCGGTTATAGCGAGTGACACGCTATTTGAGGCAGAGAGGGAAAGATGTCTAACGATAAACCTTTTCACATCACGGCGGGGCACGGCCAACAACTCGGTGCGAATTTCGACGGCGAGGGCGTTAACTTTGCGCTTTTCTCCGCCCACGCGGAGCGCGTGGAACTCTGTCTTTATGATCCCAGCGGCCAACAGGAAATCGCCCGCCTTGAACTTCCCGAAAACACGCATGAAATCTGGCACGGCTATGTACCGGGTCTGCAACCTGGCGCGTTGTATGGTTACCGCGTTCACGGGCCTTTCGACCCGGAAAACGGCCATCGCTTTAACCCAAACAAACTCCTCGTTGATCCGTATGCCCGCGAGCTGGTTGGCGATATCGCATGGAATGAAGCGCACTTTGCCTATGACCTGCTGCATGAAGATAAAGACCTGACGTTTGACGCGCGCGACAGTGCGCCGTTTACGCCAAAATGCCGGGTTATCGATACCAATGCGTTCGACTGGCAGGATCAAAACCGCCCGGACATCGCGTGGCCGAAAGCGGTGATTTATGAAACCCACGTGAAAGGTTTTACCCAGCTTAACCCAGCAATCCCGCAGGATTTGCGTGGCACATTTGAAGGGATGGGGCACAAGGCGACCGTCGATTACATCAAAAGTCTGGGCATCACGTCCGTCGAGCTGTTGCCAGTGCACTGGTTCCCGGACGATCAACATTTGCTGGATAAAGGCCTGCATAATTTTTGGGGTTACAACACGCTCGGTTTCTTTGCCCCGGCCTCGCGTTATTACGGTCCGCGCGGGATTCAGGGCTTCCGCGATATGGTACGTGCCTTTCATGACGCCGGTATCGAAGTGATCCTCGATGTGGTTTATAACCACACGGCAGAAGGCAACGAGCTGGGGCCGACGCTCTCGTTTAAAGGCATCGACAACTTTTCCTACTACCGCACGTTGCCAGATCAACACCGTTATTACATCAATGACACCGGCACAGGGAACACCGTCAATACGTCGCACCCGCGGGTGTTGCAGATGATCATGGATTCCCTGCGTTACTGGGCGGAATCGATGCATATCGACGGTTTTCGCTTCGATTTGGGCACCATCCTTGGACGCGAACCGCAAGGGTTTGATCAGCGCGGCGGTTTCTTTGATGCGATGACGCAGGACCCGGTGCTGTCGAAACTGAAGCTGATTGGCGAGCCGTGGGATATCGGCCCCGGCGGTTACCAGGTCGGCGGCTTCCCGCCGGGTTGGGCGGAATGGAATGACAAATACCGCGATACGCTGCGCGAATACTGGAAGGGCGACAATGTGTCGACGGATTTCGCCGCGCGGTTGCTCGGTTCCGGCGACCTCTACGACCAGCGTGGGCGTCGCCCGTGGGCCAGCGTCAACTTCATCACCGCACATGACGGTTTCACGCTCAACGATCTGGTTTCGTACAACGACAAGCATAACGACGCCAACGGCGAAGATAACAATGACGGCCATAACGACAACCGCTCCTATAACTACGGCGCGGAAGGGCCAACCGAGGATGAAGGGATTAATGCCGTGCGCGATCGCCAGAAGCGCAACTTCCTCGCGACGCTGTTGTTCTCCCACGGCACGCCCATGTTGCTGGCGGGCGACGAGTTTGGGCGCAGCCAGATGGGCAACAATAATGGCTATTGTCAGGACAGCGAGATTTCGTGGATCCACTGGGACGCATTGCAGGGCGACGGCGAAGTGCTGCGGGAATTCACGCGTCAGGTGATTCAGCTTCGGGCGGAGCAGCCACTGTTACGCCGCGAGAACTGGCGCGACGGTATGGAGATCAAATGGTACAACGCCGGCGGTGGCGAGCAGCTTCCTGAACAGTGGGAAGAAGGGACGACGCTCGGCGTCTACATTGGACGTGCGGATCTGCAAGATGAACCGGGGATTTGGCATGACGTGTTGATGCTGTTCAACCCGTTCGAAGGCAATGTGCCGTTCCAGATCCCGCAATTTGGCGAGGGCGGATGGGTACTGGAACTGACAACCTCCGATACGGTGAAACGCGGCATTGTCATCACCAAAGAGAAAGATTTTGAATTAGAAGGCCGCAGTATCGCGCTGTTCCGCCGCCCCTGAATTCACCGCCGGGCAGACTCAGGCGCACAGGTTGCGCCTGATTTTTTCTTTTTTTAGCAATATTTCTCTCGCTGATTCGTCTACTTCATCACAGGCAATTATTCATTAAGCTGATGGAGTATAAAAAAGATGAGAGATTTCGATATGCGTGAACATCGTCATGGGTTCGGCCGCCACCGCATGGCTAAGCCGCTTATCATCGGCGTTGTGGTGTTTGTGGCGCTCGGCCTGGTGGTCATGTCGCTGTGGAATGCGCTGTTGCCCGCCATTCTGGGCGTGAAAAGCATTGGGTTCTGGCAGGCGCTGGGGATTTTAGTGCTGTCGCGCATTCTGTTTGGCGGGCTTGGTTTTCGGCCGGGAATGTTCAGCGGCGCGCACCGGCGCATGCATGAACGCTGGATGCAGATGACGCCAGAACAGCGTGAAGCTTTTGTCCAGCAGCGCCGTGACGGGTTCCGCCATCACGGACATTGCGGCTGGCATGGGCGTCGGGATCCGCGTCAACAACCCGACGATAACGGCACGACTTCAGGTGAAGCAGATGAAAATCGCCATGGCGGCTGAGTCGCGGCTGATATCTGCAATCAGCGCTTGTCGATCCCGGCTGAGCGCGTTTATCCGCGGTCGTTCAGCGCCCAGCGATGACGCCGAAGACATCTTGCAGGAAGTGACGTATCAGTTGATGAAAGTGGAACAGCCGGTGGAGAACGTCGCCGCCTGGCTGTTTCGCGCCGCGCGGAATGAGATGACCGACCGGGCGCGAAAAAAGCGCGAAGTGCCTTTTTCCGGACTGTTTGAAAATGATGACCACGAAACCTTCGCCGAAGATGAACTGGCAGAAACCCTGTTTGGCGTGGCGCAAACGCCCGAAGATGAGTATCTGAAAGCGTTGTTATGGGAAGAGTTTGGCAATGCGCTGTCCGGGTTACCGGCGGCGCAGCGCGAGGTGTTCGAAAAAACCGAACTGCAAGGCTACAGTTTCAAAGCGTTGGCAGAAGAGCAGGGCGTGAGCGTGCAGGCGCTGCTCTCGCGCAAACACAAAGCCGTGCTCTATCTGCGTACGCGCATGCGAAATCTTTATGATGAACTGATGGAAGATTAACCCCGTCATTCGCCCCAGCGTGTTCTTAAATAATCAACGGCTTGCCGGGTTTGCGGCTGTTCCAGATAGCTTTCCCGGAACAAGATCGTGCCGGAAATTTGCGGCATCGATTCGTTCAAATCGAGCTGTTTTTTCAGTTCTGGTACGCCGCCATTGATGGTCCAGTCCGGTTCCGTTTTTGAAAATTCACCCACTTTATAGAAGGCAACGCCGATATAGAGGCGTGTATGTGTGGGTTTCACAACATCGGCCCACCATTTTGCCAGCACATCGTAGCGCGCGGCGTCACGAGAAAACGGCCAGTAGATTTGCGGCGCAATGTAATCCAACAAACCTTGCTGCACCCAGCGACGGGTATCGGCGAACGATTCATCGTACGCCGCCGCGCCGCGTGTTTCCGATCCTGCCGGGTCGAATGAGCGGTTGCGCCACACGCCCGCAGGGCTGACGCCGAATTCAACATTGGGGTTTAACTGCTTGATGGTGCGGGAAACTTGCTCAATCAACAGTTGCGTATTGTGCCGCCGCCAGTCGGCTTTGGACGCGAAACCCTGGCCATATTGCTGGAATGTCTGACGGTCATTGAGCGTAGAACCGGAAGTTTCCGTATAGAAATAGTCGTCAAATTGCACGCCATCAACGGGATAACGCGCGACAACTTCCGCCACGATGCTGGTTATCCAGTCCCGCACATCGGGAATGCCTGGGTCGAGAACAAAACGATCGCCAGCGGTGCGGATCCAGTCGCGGTGCAGGACAAAGATGCTGGCAGGATGCAGCGATAATGTGCGGTTAAGTTCGTTAACTGTCGATGTTTTGGTGTTAGTCGACACGCGATAAGGGTTAAACCAGGCGTGAACTTTCATGCCGCGTTTGTGGGCTTCGTCGAGAATAAATTGCAGCGGATCGTAACCGGGATCCTGACCAATAGTGCCGGTAAGCGTGTCGGACCACGGCAAGATTTTTGACGGCCACAGCGCGGTGGCGTCGGGTTTCACCTGGAAAAAAACGGTATTAATACCGAGCTGTTTCAGCTTATCGAGCTTGTTTGTTAATGCATCTTGCTGCTGTTGGATGCGCGCGGCGCTGCTGGCATTTACCGATTCCATTGGTGGCCAGTCCAGACGGGAAACCGTCGCCAGCCAGATGCCACGCACGGTTCCCTGATTTTTAATCGATTGTGTGGGAAGCGGTTGTTTAGCGACGGGGGGAATGGGCGTGACGAGAGATTTCGGGGGTTTAGACGCACAGCTAGCCAGAAAAAGCGCCGCAGCAACAAGCGCGGCCGAGTGTTTTAGTTGGGCTATCCGGTAAAAGGAACGCAGACTGATGGTCATATGCTTTTGTTTTTTCTCGTAGTCGCTGGGCAACCCACATTCTCGTACGAAACGGGGGTAAGTCAAATGATAAGGGCGGATAAGTAAGAAGAAGAGGATCGATGTTCGAAATAAGGGCAACTCCCCCCTGAGTTCATTCTTATTGCGGGGGGATTAAAAACCGGGCTAGTTCTTGAGTAAATTTATTTTCCCGTCGGGTGTTTCATCAAAGATTTTATCGTCGAGACGATAGAAAACCTTGTTGGTGAGATTCCCGCTGACAATCATAGCGATGTCGTTATAGATGCAGTTTTCCTTATCCTTAATATCATCAAAACAGTGATAATCATCGATGCTTCCGTCTCGGGTCCCTGCTGGCAGGCGTTCATAACCTTTGAAATGCATGATGATGACAGTGAAGTCTTTTGGATCGTTGATGATGTTGTATTTCTCCTGGAGCAACTCTTTATTCTTTTTCCACCAGTCGATTTTGCCTTCATTCGTTAAAGGCAGATTTTTCACATATACAGTGTCATTATCGACGCGGACGATAGTCGGCGAGCGAAGAAATAACCAGGATAGGCATAGGATGATTATCAACATCAAAAAAGTGACGAGCTTCTTAAGCATTAATTATTATCTCAGTTGTTAAAGCTAAACATCACGGCTGAACCCCTGCGGCATTAAGTAGTTGTGCGCGTAGCCAGGCGTTAGCGGGATCGTGGTTGTTTTTGGGGTGCCAGAACATGCTGATGGCAATCGGCTGAAGCGCGAGCGGCGGGGTGAAAATGTCGAGCGTCTGGGCAAAACGTTGCAGCATCCGTCGCGGTAATGTGCAAAGCAGATCCGTACCCGCAACGATGGGCGGTGCCATCGCATAGCTTTGCGTGGACATCACCACACTGCGCTGATGTCCCAGCCCGGCCAGCGTTTGATCGACAAAGCCGGTAAACGGATCCCCCTGCGCAGAGACGACCAGATGGGGAAGGGCGCAATAACTTTCCAGATCAAGGGGGTTGGAGCCCCGCGGATGATCTTTGCGCTGCGCTGTCGCGAACTCATCATCAAAAAGTTTGCGTCTGATCCAGGCATCATGCGCACCAGCATTTACGCCAATGTAGATATCAACATCATCGTTTTCCAGTTGCCCGGGCAGACGAGACATTTCCGGCAGGGCGAAGCGTAACCGAATCCCTGGCGCGACAGCCGCAAGCTGATTAAACAGATCCGCGCCCAGCATCAGCGCCGGGTTTTCATGCAGCGCAATCACAAACGTCCGGCTGCTGCTTTGTGCATCGAAATTCATCGGTTCGAGCATTGTCGATATACCCTGCAAAACGCTCGCGACCTGCGGGCGCAGCGACTCGGCTCTCGGCGTTGGCAAAACCCCACGTCCATGTGGGGATGGAATAAACAGTGGCTCGCCAAAGATCGTCCGCAGACGCGCCAGCCGTGCCGACATCGCCGGTTGGCTAATACCGAGCCGTGTAGCGGCGTGCGTGATGTTCTGATCTTTAAGCAGTGCATCTAACGTCAGCATCAGGTCCATATCAATGTCTGCAAATGGCGTCATTCTGTTTTCCGTTTACTTTGCGCCAGCGGCGTTTCGGTTGGTATAGGTGACAGGTACCCATGCATAGCCGCCATGTTCGTTGCTGGCGACATGGCCAATGCCGGGGAACGGCAAGTGAGGAATCGCGATAAGCTCTCTATTTTTCACAAAGCTTTCAAATGCTTGTGTGCGAACACGAGTGGCACCGTCCTGATCTTCATCGTAGGCGATAGTAACATTGGGCTGCGGGAACTGCACCGCGGCGACGTGAATGATATCGCCGACGAAGGTGATTTTCTCGCCGTCACTGACCAGCGTGTAGAACGCCGATCCCGGTGTGTGGCCGGGGTGAACCGTACCGGTTATGCCGGGCATAAGTTCAACAGAGCCTGAAAATGGCACAATTTTGCCGGCATCCAGATAGGGTTTTAAGGTTTTTTGCGCAATATCGAAGTAACTCTGGTCATAGCCGGTTTTCTGCTGATTCGCGTTATTAAAGAAGAAATCAATGTCCGGTTTACCCACAAATACGCGCGCATTGGTGAACACACGTTGGCCATCTTTGACCATGCCGCCTGAATGATCGGAATGCGCGTGGGTCAGTAAAATATCCGTAATGTCTTGAGGATGAATCCCTTGCGTCGCCAGGCTTTCAACCAGCCGACCACCATTCCCAGGACCAAACAATTGTCCTGAACCGGTATCGACCAAGATTTTGTGCCCGGGCAGGATGATCAGAAATGCATTAATGGAGGCTTCAACCGGATTGGCCTGGAAGTTTTTAGCCAGTAACGCGTCGGTATTTTGCGGTGTCGTGCGGCGCAACAGGCTATGAAGATCTTGCGCGACGCTGCCGTCGGTAAAGGAGGTAACAAGGATTTTACCGACCTGTACGTGATATCCGCCAGCCTGTTGCTCGACGACATGTTGAGATACGTCGGCCAAAGATTGAAGAGCAGGGTAGAACAATAACGAACCGGCTAAGAGCGTTGATGTAACGAGGCTTTTTGCATTAAACATGATGAGCTCCTGACGAAAACCTCATGTTATTCCACTCACATTTTATGAGAACCCGTACCATGCTGATACGACCTATCCATGTCGTGGATAGGTCCGATTATGTTGATAACCTTTGGTTATAAATCTGTCATGAGATAACGCCAGTCCTTCATCAAAAAGAATGACCCAACATAGTGAATGGCTTTATTAGTGTTTGCACAAAAAGCTAAACGTCATACTTAAATGAATCACCATAAAAACAGATCACAGGCATGCGGACTAATTTACATTTTGGCCGCTCGTAATTGCATGAAAAATAGGGTGGCAAAATATGTTCGAGGTCCCAGAAATCGCGGTGTCGATATTCTCTTGGCGAACACCCGAACAGCTTTTTGAACTCGCGGCTGAATGACTGTTGTGAATCAAACGGCAAAGACAGAGCAATATCGAGCATGGGTTTTGTTGTGAGTCTGACCAGAATGGCTGCCCGGCAAAGTTTTCGTTTGCGGATGTACATACCCAAAGGCATGTGCACAAACTGATTGAACAATAGCTGGATGTTGCGTCGGCTATAGCCAGATTTTCGGGCGACATCTTCTACAGAGATAGGGTGTTCGAGATTGTCCTCAATCCACTCCAGTAGCTGCTGTATGATCTTCTGTCTTACCATCGTGATCTCCCTTGTCCCATATTTCGTCAGTTCCGTTAGACAAAATGTACTCTGTAACTAGAGCAAGAAACGAGAGGGATGCCTGAAACCCTGGACTCTCAACGCCTTGATTTCCGTAAAACCACAGCGGGGTATGGCGTTGATTAGTAGCAGAGCGATCCTAATACCACATTTAACATAATATACATTATGCGCATCAACATAGAATCAGACAGAATCCGGGGTTTTGCAGTCATCCTTATATCCTTTCTGGTCACTGATGTCATCCAAATGCGCTTTCTCTAGTAGTGACTTCATCCACCTTCAACTTGCGCCACAAACTCATTTTGCTGATGCCGAGTTGCATCGCGACTTTGTCCTGGTTCTGTTCGTAGCGCTCCAGATAAAACACAATCACCTGGCGCTCAACATCTTTTATCACGTTCTTTAACTGGCCTTTACTCAGATCTACGCGCACCGGCTCGTTGTTCGGATGTAAAGAGACCGCATCAGGAAATCTAAATCCGGTGAGCGTCAACATTTCACGCAGCGAATACTGTGGAAAACCGACGGACAGCAATGCCAACCGCTCAATGATAAAACGCATTTCGCGGACATTACCAGGCCAGCGATAAGAACAAAACAGATCCAGAAATTGTTCAAGTAAATGCTCGGCGGCGGTTTCGCACAGAAACTTTGTGGCCAGATATCGAAAATCACCGGCGCGTTCCCGCAAAGGTGGCACGGTCAATGGCAAAACATTTAATCGGTAAAACAGATCGCTGCGAAATGTACCGTCTTCGGCCATGCTTGCTAGCGCGCGGTTTGTCGCGCCGATAATCCGCACATCAACCGGAATCACATCTTTACCGCCAATGTGCATGATTTCGTATTCCTGCAAAACTCGCAGCAGCCGGCTTTGAATCGGCAACGGCATCTCGCCGATTTCATCCAGAAACAGTGTGCCCTGATGCGCCAGCTCGATCAAACCCTCCTTCCCTTCCCGCCTGGCGCCGGTAAACGATCCGCCTTCATAACCAAACAGTTCGCTTTCCAGCAAATTTTCAGGAATGGCGGCGCAATTTATCGCGACAAACGGCCCATGCCTTCGGTTGCTATGGTTGTGAATACTCTGCGCAAACAACTCTTTTCCGGTACCGGATTCCCCATAAATCATCACCGGCGAATCCGTTCTGGCATAAACTTGCGCCAGCTTTTTAATCGCCTGCATTTCACTGTCGGCTGAAAGGATATGATCGAAGGTATAACGGGCGTCAAAGCCTTTCTTCTTAAGTTTTCCGCGGATAATCCGTTCAACTTTTTGAATCTGCGGCGTATCGGTAAAAGAACAAACCACGCCAATACACTCTCTACCCATAAACATCGGTACACGGCTGGTAATGATCGACGTATTGTCTAACTCCTGTAATTCACGTATTTCAGGGGATTTGGATAACAGCACCTGATTTATTCGCGTGTTTTTGATGATGCTATCAATCTGTTTTCCCAACACTTGCAGCCCAGTCAAACCAAAAATTGTCTCAGCGGCTTTATTGAATATTTGGATGTCATTATTTTCGTTGGTCACAATAATGCCTTCAGTGATTGACGAAAGAATGATCTCAAGCCGAGTCATATCCAACATTTTGCGCCTGGTTGTCTCAACAATGGCCAACGCTTCTCGTAGCGCGCTGGTCACGGACTCGACGCCGTTCTCAATTAATATGCCTTGCATCGCATATTGTTTGGCCGTTTCTGCAACAGGACAGCCTCCCGTCACAGTTTCGTAATGATTTGCGCGGCAGAGTTTGAGTTTTTCTGTCATATCAAATTGTGAATCGAAGACAAATTCATCAATAACAATATTCAATGCCGTCGCGGCTAATACGACATCCGGTAAATATTTCTGATAATTAAAAAAAGCGATTTTATGAGAATGGTTTTTTAAAGGAATTAATGATTTCAATAAATCAGACATTGAAGTATGAATGCGTACAACAGGAATGACCGTTGCATTTTCAATATATTCAGCTGTTCCACCCCGGCTCAATATAACATCGTAATAATCGCTATCCAAATTACGCGCAATACTAATGGCCTTTTCCAGACTTCCGTGATAGACGTGGCAATTAAATATTCCTGCGCACTGCATTATTACAATATCCCCTAAATGCGGATACGGCGTAATTAATGCAAGATTGGGTAAGTTTTTTGTCGTCATGATATAAATCCGGAATGTTGTTATTTTATTAACTGAATATCATAACTGATATTTTTAACGCAATTGATATTTAGATGTTGCAATAAGCGCTAAAAACACATTTAGCTTAACTTCATTTAATTCAGTGAGTTAAGCAACCTTCTCGCATTAAATCAATTTTGGCACGCATCTTGATTAATATGCCATGGGTGGGTAATCCCCCTTCCCTAATTACATTTGAAATTTATAAGGAATGGATATGAGTAATCAGTCTGGTGTATTAAATGGCGTGCGCGTTTTGGACCTAACGCGTGTATTGGCGGGCCCTTACTGCGGAATGATGTTGGCAGATTTTGGCGCAGATGTAATAAAAATTGAATTACCCGGTAAAGGTGATGATTCTCGTGCCAATGCACCACAAATAAACGGTGAAAGTGCTTATTTTATGAATTTGAATAGGAATAAGCGTGGTATCACACTTAATCTGAAATCCGAAGAAGGCCGAAATATATTCCTCGACATGGTTCGCAATAGCGATATTGTGCTGGAAAATTATCGTCCGGGCGTGATGGAAAAACTCGGTCTGGGTTATGAAGATTTGCGCAAAGTGAACCCGGCGATTATTTATGGTGCCGTTTCCGGGTTCGGCCACACTGGTCCTTATTCTAAACGCGCGGGCTACGACATTATCGGCCAAGCCATGAGCGGCCTGATGAGCACCACCGGCTGGCCAGATGCTCCGCCGACCCGTACCGGTACTGCAATCGCGGATGTGGTCGGCGGCATGAGTTGCACTATTGGCGTACTGGCCGCGTATTCAAACCGGCTGAAAACCGGCGTCGGCGAGAAAGTGGATATCGCGCTGGTCGACTCTATGGTTTCCTCGCTGGAAATTATTAACATCATCTATCTGAATACCGGGCGTATTCCGACACGTATTGGCAACCGTTACGAAGCCATTTACCCCTACGACTCCTTCCAGGCGAGAGATGGCTACGTCATCATCGCCTGCGGTAACGACAAACTGTTTGGCTTACTTAAGCAAACGCTAAATATCGACGCACTGGATAATGAAATATTCCGCACCAATATCGACCGCGTCACTCACCATGCAGAATTAAAATCAATCCTCGAGTGTTGGACGCGTGGTCATGATATCGATCACATTGTGGAATTATTGCTTGCCGCCGGTATCCCTGCCGCGCCGATTAATACTATCGATCGTGTAACAAAAGATCCGCATATTGCTGTGGCCCGCGAAATGTTCGTCGATATTGAACATCCCGTCGCCGGAAAAATCACCATGACCGGTAATCAGGTCAAATTCACCAATAAAAAGGCGACAATCCGCTTCCCGGCGCCGACGTTGGGTCAACATAACCACGAAGTTTTAAAAGAGTTGTTGGATTATTCTGACGAAAAAATTGAGCAGTTAGTTAATGCAGGCATCCTGTAAGGTCATCGTTTATGTCGACATTCATTAAAATTACCGAAGTGGGCCCGAGAGATGGCTTTCAGAATATTAAGCTGCCAATTCCTACAGAATTAAAAACCAGCATTATTGATAATCTTGTCGAGGCTGGATTAAAAGACATTGAAATAACCTCGTTAGTCAGCCCAAAAGCGATCCCGCAAATGGCAGATGCGCAAGATGTTATTCGCCATGTTCTCGATAAGCATCATGATATTACGCCCTATGTTTTAATACCCAATAGCAAAGGCGCGCAAATCGCCAGTCATAATCAGGTGAAAAATATTAATTATGTAATTTCTGTTAGCCCAGCGCATAACAAAGCCAACATTAACAGAACACATCAGGAATCACTGGACGATCTTTATAAAATCCGTCATGAATTTCCTGATCTGAATATTACGCTTTCCCTTGCTACCGTATTCGGCTGCCCCTTTATAGGGGCAACGGATATCAACGACATGCTTGATATTATTAAATTCGCGCAAGACCTCAGCATTGACCGCGTGACGTTATGCGACACCATCGGTGTCGCGAATCCCCGCCAGACCGCGCAGATCCTGCAAATTGTCCAGATCAAATTCCCGAATATCGATTTCGGTTTACATATGCACAACACCCATGGCATGGCGCTCGCCAATATGCTGGCGGGTTTTGAAAATGGGATAACACGCTTTGAAACCGCCGTGGGCGGACTTGGAGGATGCCCTTTTGCACCGGGCGCAGCAGGTAATTCAGCGACTGAAGATGCTGTAAATATGTTTAACCGAATGGGATTAAATACCGGTATTTCACTGCCCGCGTTGTTGAAAGTCGCAGCGGGGATCCGTGAAACCATCGAACCGAATCTATTAAGTAGTCTTTCTCGTGCCAGACCCTACAGCGAATTTGATTTTTGCGTTAACACCCAATAAATAATAATTCGGAAAATAATTATGAATAATAAAGCAGTAAAGCCAAAGATGACCCATTACAGATGGTGGGTAATGAGTTTTATTTTTGTCATCTACACAGTCGCCAACGCCGACCGCGCGAATATTGGGTTTGCCATCCCCTTTATTCAAGAAGAGTTTAAAATGTCCAACACCATGGCCGGGGTGTTAATAAGTTTATTCTTCGCTGGTTACGCTTTCTTTCAAATCCCTGCCGGGTATCTAATTAAAAAATATGGTATGCGCAATATTTTTGCGCTGGGCATGCTGTTAACATCGATATTTACCGGCTTGATGGGCGTGGTGAATAACGTCATTGCGTTAAAGTTTCTTCGTTGTCTGGTCGGCATCAGTGAAGCGCCGGTGGTTATTGGTTCCACTGCGACCATCAACCAATGGTTCCCGAGCAAAGAAAAAGGCACGGCAACAGGCCTTTTTCTGGCGGGTTCGAAATTTGGCCCGCTGATTGTGCCTGCGCTTTGCGCGTGGATCATCATGACGTGGGGTTGGCGCTACATTTTTGTTTTCTTTGCCGTTCCTGGGCTTTTGTTGTCGCTGTTCTGGTACGTCATGGTGCGGAACAAACCCGAAGAGAGCCGCTTTGTGAATGAACAGGAAGTCGCTTACATTCGTGAAGAAGCGCTCTCGACAACACAAGATACCGCGGCACCTGCAAAGCAGGATGAGCTGAAATATTGCTGGCTGGATAAGCTCATTCGTACCAAACAGGTCGATGTGCTCACCTCTTCGAAGCAAGTTTTTCGCTGCTGGGATATTTATGGTGTGGCGCTGGGTTATTTTTCGATGGTAGGAATTGTCAGCGTGCTGATGTCCTGGCTGCCGAAGTACCTTATTACCGAGCGCGGTTTCGACTTGACCAGTTCGGCAGCGCTGGCAGCCGCTCCGTTCCTTGGAACCGTATTAGGTAATTTCTTAGGCGGTGTACTTTCTGATCGTGTACTGAATAAAAGACGTAAGCCACTGATGTTGCTCAGCGCTGGAGCGACAATATTCACCATGTATTCGCTGGTCTACGCACCGGAAAGCAAAATCATCCTGTCATTAATGCTGTTCCTGCTCGGCCTGATGTTATCCCTTGGCTATTCCGCTTATTCGGTCTATGCCATGGGCCGCGCCAACAAAGATATATATCCGGTCGCTTATAGCGTTATCAATATGGGCGGACAATTAGGTGGCATGTGTATGCCTCTGATTGTTGGCGTGATCCTTGATACCTGGAGCTGGGATGCGGTGTTTATCACCATGACTGGTTTCTGCGTGCTCTGCTTTATTGTGGTATCAACGGTGATTGAGCCGTTATCCAAAAATGTAAAAGTGGTTTATCAGTAAAGATAATACGGGGGCAGCAATGCCCCTTTCAATCCATCTATTTCATAGCTACATTTTTGGCCGCGTTTTCGCTCATACCACCAGCATCCCTTTCAATTTCGCCAGCAGAAAAGCGGTGACCGACGTCGCGTCGCTGATCGTGCCATTGCAAATTAACGCCTCAAATTCACTGATCGCGATCTTGCGCGCGGTTAGCCCGAATTCTTCCGGGTCCAGCGACTGCTGATGATGCGTAAGATCCTCGGCAAGAAAAATATGGTAACCCTGGCTGGAATATCCCTGCGCCAGTTTCTGGTAGCCGACCCAGCGCATGCTTGCGGCCACCAGCCCAGTTTCCTCTTGCAGTTCGCCTGCGGCAACGCGTAGCGGATCTTCATCAGGCGCGCATTCCCATGAACCTTGCGGCAACTCAATGGTGTGTTGACCAATGGGATAACGAAACTGTTCAACCACATACAGGCTGTCATCCTGGCGGGCGATGATCACCACGAAATCCGGCTTTTCCACCACCGAATAGATCCCTTCATTGCCGTCCGCCCGCAGAATGCGGTCTTCGCGCAGCCGCATCCACTTATTGCTGTACACCTCAGTGGTGGCAAGGGTTTTGATACCGGACATCTTATTCTCCCTGGGTCAATTCACAGACCATATCCACACAGCGCAATTTGGCGCGTGCGAGCTTTGAAGGATAGAAACTTTCGCGAACGATGGTAAACCCCTGTTTCTGGTAGAAACCGCACGCATTGGGTGTTGACGCCAGTGTCAACTGTGTGAAGCCGCGAGCGATCGCTTCCTGTTTCAACACGCGGATGATTCGCGCCGCCAGTCCCTGGCCGCCCCACTCCGGCAAGGTGAAAATCGCCTCGATACTGCCGGATTCCAGATCGAGAAAACCGGTCGCAACGGGTTGCCCTTCGGGCGTCACCGCGACATAAAAAGGGTTGTCTTCAATCATTTTTCGGTGGCCTTCCGGCATGGCATCAGGTGTCCATGCGTCAATAATTTCCGCGGCGTAAACCCCTTTGCAACCGTGGCGGATGGCTGCATTACGCACATGCCACAGCGCTTCGGCTTCATCGGGTGTTGCCAGTCTGATCTCCATAAAGCCTCCTTGGTTACTGTTCTCGTTTTTATCATCAACACGGCGCGAGACAACCTGCAATTGTTCTGATTTTTTAGTGATGATGCAGTCAGGCAATCAATTGTCCGGCTGTTAGAATCCGAAGGTTCCCCTTCTGTCGATTTCCCTTCAGCACCCACTATCCTTACGTATACCTATACGTTTGTATAACTGTTATTGCTGCAATAGTGGTTTGCATAACCCGGACAGATGATTATCTGGCCCGGTGGCCCGCACGTCTGGAGGAATTATGGATTCATTGATACACGCCGAACTGATCTTACTTAACGGTCAGTTCCACACGGTCGATCGGCAAAACCCGCTGGCCGACGCGGTTGCCATTCGCGATGGTAAATTCGTTAAAGTCGGCACCGCCGCCGAAGTCTCTGCGTATCAGGGACCACGTACCAAAGTGATCGACCTGAAAGGCCATACCGCTATTCCTGGCCTGAACGATTCGCACCTGCACCTGATCCGTGGCGGCCTGAATTACAACCTTGAACTGCGCTGGGAAGGCGTGCCTTCGCTGGCTGATGCGTTGCGTATGTTGAAAGAACAGGCGCTGCGCACCCCGTCGCCGCAGTGGGTGCGCGTAGTGGGCGGCTGGACGGAGTTCCAGTTTGCCGAACGGCGTATGCCCACGCTGGATGAGATCAACGACGTCGCGCCGGATACGCCCGTCTTCATTCTGCATTTGTATGACCGCGCCCTGCTCAACCGCGCAGCGTTAAAAGTGGTGGGTTATACCCGTGACACGCCCAATCCGCCGGGCGGCGAAATTCAGCACGACAGCAACGGTAACCCGACCGGCATGCTGATTGCCCGCCCGAACGCGATGATCCTCTACGCCACGCTGGCAAAAGGCCCGACACTGCCGCTCGACCAGCAGGTGAACTCCACCCGCCAGTTTATGCGCGAGCTGAATCGCCTTGGCCTTACCAGCGCCATCGACGCGGGCGGCGGTTTCCAGAACTACCCGGAAGATTACGAAGTGATTGCCGAACTGCACCAGAAAAAACAGATGACGGTGCGGATCGCTTATAACTTGTTTACCCAGCGCCCCGGCCATGAGCTTGAGGATTTCGAAAAATGGACCGATATGCTGACCCCAGGCCAGGGCAGCGACTTCTTCCGCCACAACGGCGCGGGGGAAATGCTGGTCTTCTCGGCGGCGGATTTTGAAGATTTTCTCGAACCGCGCCCCGACCTCGCGCCGGGCATGGAAGAGGAACTTGAACGTGTGGTGCGCCATCTTGTCGAGCATCGTTGGCCGTTCCGCCTGCACGCCACCTATAACGAATCCATCAGCCGCATGCTGGACGTGTTCGAGAAAGTGAACCGCGATATTCCCTTCAACGGCCTGCACTGGTTCTTTGATCACGCCGAAACCATTACCGAAGCCAATATTGAGCGCGTGAAAGCCCTCGGCGGCGGCATTGCCGTGCAGCATCGCATGGCATTCCAGGGCGAATACTTCGCCGAGCGGTACGGGCAGCAGGCCACCAAACAGACGCCGCCGGTGGCGAAAATGCTGGAAAACGGCTTGCCGGTTGGTCTGGGAACGGATGCCACCCGCGTGGCCAGCTACAATCCGTGGACGGCGCTCTATTGGCTGGTTTCCGGGCGCACCGTGGGCGGCATGCAGATGTATGACCACAGCGCGCGTCTCGATCGCGATACCGCCCTTTTATTGTGGACGCAAGGTAGCGCCTGGTTTTCCAGCGAACAGGGTAAAAAAGGCCAGATCAAAGCCGGGCAACTGGCCGATCTCGCCATTCTGAGCAAGGACTACTTCCGCGTACCGGAAGATGAGATCAAAGGGATTGAATCGGTGCTGACGGTGGTCGGTGGGGAAATTGTCTATGCCGCAGGCGCGTTTGGCCCGCTGTCGCCGCCCGCCATTCCGGTGTTGCCGGACTGGTCGCCGGTGGTGAATGTTTCGGGTCATTATCGCAGCGCACCGCCGCAGGCGGCTCGTGTTGGCCAGTCGACGGGTATTCACCACTGCTCCGGCCCATGTGGCGTTCACCTTCACCAGCATGATTTCGCCCGCAGTTCGGCCATGCCGGTCGCCGATGACAACGCCTTCTGGGGCGCGCTGGGCTGTAGCTGCTTCGCCTTCTGATTGCCGCAAGGAGTTTTGCATGACGCAACAAAACGAGTTGCACGCAGCGGTGACAGTGTCACCGCCGGATCGCTTTTTTTGTCTTCGGCAGTGCCGGATGGGCGATGTTGCCGCTGGTCGCGCGCCGCGAACTCGGCCTCAGGCCAGGCGGTTACGGCATTATGCTCGCCTGCATCGGCCTTGGCGCCATTTGCGGCGCGGTAGTGCTTCCGAAATTGCGCAAGCGGTTAAATGCCGATCGGATGATGGTGGCCGCCAGCGTGATGTTTGCCATCACCATGCTGGCACTGGCGGTTTACCTGACGGTGTTCTTCGGCTCCATGACGGTTGGCAGCGCTATCTGGGGGAAACTGGCGTCGGAATTTGGCATTTCGTGGGCTCTTAGCGTAGCGACGGTGGGCATGTTATTGGGGACTGCTACAGTTTTACGTTGGCGGCTCGAAAAAGATGCCGCGCTGGATTTGGACATTATCGCCCCCACGGGAAGCGCGAGGGATGCCGCCATTGCCCATGAACGCGGCCCGGTGATGGTCAGTTGCGAATACCGCATTGCGCCAGAGGATGCGCACGATTTTATGCTCGCCGTGCAGGAGATGCGCCGCGTGCGGCGAAGAACCGGGGCGATGAAGCGCCCGTTGTGCGACATCTGGTCGCACCCGATCAACGAAAAATTTATCGCAATAATGCCACTACTCAACAATGAGGTAAGCAAATGAGCACAATCAAAACGCAGGATGGTACGCAGATCTATTACAAAGACTGGGGTGCAGGCAAACCGGTTCTTTTCAGCCACGGCTGGCCGCTGGACGGTGATATGTGGGACAGCCAGCTCAATTTTCTTGCGGAGCGCGGTTATCGCGTCATTGCGTTTGACCGCCGTGGTTTTGGTCGTTCCGATCAGCCGTGGAACGGTTATGACTACGATACATTTGCATCAGACATTAACGACTTGATTACCGCGCTGGATCTCAACGATGTCACGCTGGTGGGCTTCTCCATGGGCGGCGGCGACGTGGCGCGCTACATTGGTCGCTACGGCAGCGCGCGGGTCGCGGGCCTGGTACTATTGGGCGCGGTGACGCCGATTTTCGGCAAAACCGCCGATCATCCCGAAGGCGTGGATAAGAGCGTGTTCGATGGCATCAAAGAGGGGCTGCGTAAAGATCGCGCGCAGTTTATCAGCGATTTTGCCACGCCGTTTTATGGCCTGAACGCCGGGCAGAAAGTGTCCGATGGCGTGCTGGCGCAAACCTTGAATATCGCCCTGCTGGCTTCCCTGAAAGGGACGCTGGATTGCGTGACCGCATTCTCCGAAACGGATTTCCGCGCCGATGTGGCGAAAGTGGATGTGCCGACGCTGGTGATCCACGGCAGCAACGACCAGGTGGTGCCGTTTGAAGCCACCGGCAAGTTGTCAGCGGAAATGATTAACGGTGCCGAGTTGAAAGTGTATGACAACGGCCCGCACGGTTTCGCGGTGACGCATCAGGATCAGTTGAACAACGATCTGTTGGCGTTTTTGCAGAAACTGTAAACGGCTTGTCGGGTGGCGCTGGCGCTTACCCGACAAATGCCTGATGGCGGCTGCGCCTTATCGGGCCGACTCCGGGCAGGCATGCAGGGGTTTTACGCGGTCGCGGCAATTGCGCGATCGCGGCCCTGGACTTTTGCCTGGTAAAGCGCTTTATCGGCGCCCTCTTTCAGGCGTAAAGCGTCGTCGAAGTCCGGATCGGCGATCAGGCTGTAACACCCGGCGCTGATGGTGACGATGGGGTATCGCCCGCTGGATTTGATGTGGGGAATTTGCGCGCTACGTACCGCCGTCACCGCCTGACGCGCGACAAACAGCGCCGCTTCCGGGCCGGTATCCGGCAGGATAATCGCGAACTCTTCCCCGCCGTAACGGGCAATCAAATCGTTATGGCACAGTTTCAACTTTTGGATGATTTCGCCAACCATGCGCAGGCAGTTGTCCCCGGCGACGTGGCCGTAAAAATCGTTGTAACGTTTGAACTCGTCGATATCGATCATGATCAGCGCCACCGGTTTTTGCGTCACCGCCGAGGCTTTTAAACTTTTCGCCAGGAACAGATCAAACTGCCTGCGGTTCGCCAGCCCGGTCAGACCATCGGCGAGCGCCATCAGTTGCAGCGTGTGGTTAATGCTGGTCAGTTCATCACGCAACACGGCCAGTTCGGTCTGATTGCGCACGTTTAAGCGCACCTGACGGAAAATAATCGACCCCATCAGCAGCGTGCCGAGCAACAACATCGCGTTAAGCACCAGATCCGGCAAGCTGTCATTTAGCCAACTGTTCCACAGCGCCGGTTTGTCATAGCCCGCCGCGACCACCAGCGGGTAACGCTCAAGACGCGCGAAGCCATAAATGCGCTCAACATGATCCAGCGCGGAGACCCAGGTGCCATTGCCACGATCTTTTCTCGCCAGTTCGCGGGTGAATAACGGGCTCGCCGAGAGATTACGGTTGGCCATCTCATCGCCGTACGGACGCACATACAGTGCGGTGCCATCGGTATTGATCAGCGCCAGCAAGTCGCGGTTTTGTAATTCGAAATAGCCATAAAAATGGCGGAAATAGTCGATTTTCACTGTTGCCAGCAGCACCCCGGCAAAACCACCGGAACTGTCGCTGATGCGCAGGGAAACCGGGATCACCAGGTCGCCCGTCGAACGGCTGCGGATCACATGCCCGATATGAATGCTGCCGTGACCGTTGCGGCGGTGATAAACAAAATATTCGCGATCGCTGTTATTCGACATCAAGGGGACTTTGCCAAACGAGGTGGCACGCATATCACCCTGCGTGTCGTAAACCATCAGCCCATGCAACTGCGGCAGGCGGGCTTTTAGCTCGGTGAGATAGCCATCAAACTGTTTCACATCCACGCCAAGTAGACCGTCGGCTGGCAGGCTGCGGCGAATGTCGCGCAGCACCAGTTCCGCTTGTAAAAAGGTATCTTCCGCCTGACGCGCCTGCGAAACGGATAAGTTAATCGCGTCGCGTTCGGTGTCGGCCACCGCCCGCTCCCACGAACGCGACAGCGTCCAGGTGCTGGTTGCCACACCCGCTATCAGCAAACCCGCCATAAAAAACGTGATACTACGACCCAACGAGGAATCGAGCGCCAGTGCCCGTGCTACCTGCTTTTTGAATTTCATTGACGCCCCTTTCATCACATCCTCTGTTGGTCAGTTAAGCATAGAAGCGTGATGATTTATAAGCCAAATAAGCACTGAGATTTGGGTAATTCGGCGGATGGTAACCAACAGAAAATGCCTGTCGCACGCGGTGCGCGACAGGCAGAAATCAAAGTAGGTTTACGGGCGGGAGATGCGTTGCGGCCAGTTGATCGCAGAAACGCCGCCAAGCACCGGGCGGGCAAACAAAAAGCCCTGGAAACGCTGAATGCCAACCGCTTCGAGCCAGCACCACTCTTCCACTTTTTCAACACCTTCCGCGACCACAGTGATTTGCAGTTCGGCGCAGCAATCGATAATGGCTTTCACAATCGCCTGTTTCGGGCCGTGCAGGTGAATGTCGGTCACAATAGTGCGGTCGATTTTCAGTTTATCCGGCTGGAATTTCGCCAGCAGCGACAAACCGGCAAAACCGGAGCCGAAATCGTCAATCGCCAGACCAATGCCGGCGGCGCGAAGCTGGCGAATCGCCCAGGTGAACTCTTCGTAACCGGAAATCACCTCATCCTCGGTCACCTCAACAATAATCTGCCCAGGGTTAAGCTGATTGCGGGTGATGTGATCGAGCAGAATGTCCACCGCACCGGGGATTTTAACCAGCGACATTGGCAGCAAGTTAATCGCGACTTTGTGGTTACCAATCCCCAGACGACGCGCCATTGCCAGCGCCCAGCCTTTGGAGGCGAGATCCGCTTCGTGCAGCTTATTCGGGGCGATGGTCGCGAAATATTCCTGCGGGCTTCCGCCGTTTGGCCCACGGATCAGGGCTTCCAGCGAGGAGATATTCCCGCGCTGCGGCTCAATAATCGGCTGGAAGGCGAACTGACACGGCTGGTCTTCGGAAACGGGCAACGTTTCGCTGGCGAACGGCGCGGTTTTAATGGCGAAGCGCCAGTTTTCAGGCACCGAATTGCGAACGCCGCCGTTGGTTTTTGGCGACGCGATGAAATTACGGATAAATTTGTAGACCCGGTCATTGCTCGCCTGGTTGTATTTCAGCGTACCGAATCGGAGGATAGCGCGTAATGTGGCGGGCGGTGTCACCACCTGCAGATCAAACAGAACCATGCCGCGATCAACAAAACGGCGACGTGGGGCAAAATCACGCATCAGCTCAACCACGTTGCCGTGTCGGGGATCCTGATTAATACGTTCAAAAACGCTATTGACCGACGCCAGCGGTCCCTCTAGTACTTGTAAAAAGTGCTCGCCGTCGAACAGTAAGATACCCGTTACCTGCAACTGTGCGTTGCGCAGGCTTGCGCGTTCGACAAGGCCAGCCAGTTGAGAGGGATCTAATGTTCGATTCAGTCGGCTACGGTAAATCAAAGTCGCTAACACGAAATGCTACCCTCAGAATGCCCACAAAAAATCCGATTAGATGATGCCATTCGGAATTCTAGCAATTTTGCAATATTCTCGTCAGTCAATTAAGGGGCATTCTGTTAGCGTTCTCGCTGGCTTAAAATGGCCAGTCGTGCGCGATAACCGTTACGAATGTGTTGACAAGCCGCTTCCTGCGCGGCCTGGCGATCGCGACGCGCCAATGCGTCGACAATCGCCTGATGTTCGCGTTTCGCCTCCTCGGTACGCTCTTTTAACTCGTACGTCGTGCTGCGCAACAGCGAAAGATGGATGCGTAAATTATCCAGCATCTCATTCAGATAGGGGTTATGGGTGGCGCGGTAAATCTGGCGGTGAAACATGCGGTTATGATCGTGCAGCGCTTTGCTGTCGGTCAGCGACGCTTCGGTGTGCACCATCTCTTGCAGCAGCGCGATTTCGGCGTCCGACGCGGCGCTTATCGCCAGATCCATCGCCAGACGTTCCAGCCCTTCACGCACATCAAACAACTGGCGCAGGCGTTCATAACTCATATGCGCGATGATAAGCCCACGCTGCGGGCCAGGTTCGGCAAGGCCGAGGGTTTCGAGCCGGTGAAGCGCTTCGCGAATCGGCGTGCGGCTAAGACCAAACTGCTCTGCCAGCCGCGTCTCCTGCAAACGCTCTCCCGGCAGCAACTCCCCCGCTTCAATGGCGGAAAGCAAAACGTCAAAGGGCGTTAAGCCCGTATCACGGCCCGTCGATTTCACCTGTTAACTCCGTTCATATGTACTTAGAGGGTCCTGTAAAGAGTGTGGATCATGCCGTGGCACATCTTGCCACAGGAAAGATAACGCTTTTGCTTTTTTTGTTCTTAGCTTATCTAAAAAACATCTTTTGACGTTTCTGTATGGGCTGCTATGTTTATTTTATATTCATTGTATACAAATGAATTCATAAAAAGACAAAGCGAATTTCTGGCTTGTTATTCATAGCCAACACCAGGGAAATCTTGTTTAAAGATGACAAATAAAACTGACGTTGTACCAACTCGTGGAGAACAGCTCAGCCAGTTTATCAGCCAGGCTAACCAACTTAACATCCCACCCGCCGTGCGCCATGAAGCCAAACGCGCATTAATTGACTTCCTGGGCGTGGCGCTCGGCGCGGTCAATGATGATGCCGTTAACGCGGTGCGCAACGTGGCCAAAATATGGAACGCCACCGGCGAGGCGCGTATTTTCCTTTCCGGCACCACCACGCCGGCCCTCGCGGCGCTGATCAATGCCACCATGGCGCATGCCGCCGATTACGACGACACCCATCCTGCTGGCGCAGGCCACCCCGGCGGCCCGTGCTGGTCCACGGCGCTGGCGATGGCGCAAGCCCATCCGGTTGAAGAGGAACAGGTTTTGCGTGCGTTTATCGCCGGGTTTGAAGTGATGGCGAAACTCGGCGGCGGCTGGGTGCCGGGCGTTGGGCGAAACCTGCAACGCCGTGGTTTCCACCCGACATCGGTCGTGGGGCGTGCCGGTGCGGCTGCCGTTGCCGCGGCGATTCTGCAACTTTCGGAAGAACAGGTGCGCAACGCGCTTGGCGCCGCAGCGACCATGATGGGCGGCTTGCAAAAATCCTCCGGTACGCATGGCAAACCGTTCCACGCCGGAAAAGCGGCCATGGACGGGATTCTTGCCGCGCAACTGGCGGCGGAAGATTTTGTCGGCGCCCACCATTTTTATGAAGCCGACGGCTGGGTGAAAAGCTTTATCCAGGACGGCAGCGCCGAAATACCCCCACTCGATTTCGGCGAAACCTGGGAGCTATTGACCAACGGCTACAAGCTGTATGCCAGCTGCCGTGGAACACATGCTTCCATTGAAACCGCGCGGAAAATCTACCCACAATTAGCGGGACGTAACATCACCCGCATCGCGGCGAAAGTTCACCCGATGGGCATGGTGAACGCTGGGATCATGAACCCGCGCACCCCGCTGGAAAGCAAATTCAGCATTCCCCACTGCATCACCCTCGCGTTAAGCGGCTATGCGCTAACCGATACGGATTTCACCCAGGCGACGGTGGACGATCCGCGCCCGCGCGCCCTGCTACCGCTGCTGGACGTCGAAGCCGTTGACGGGCAATCAGCCAGTTCTGCCTTTATTGATGTGTGGTTGGATGACGGCAGCGTGCTGCACGCGCACACTGACGTTTATCGTGGCCATGCGCAAAACCCGCTGAGCGACGAGGAGCTGCGTGCCAAGTTCGACGCGCTGACGATTCCGGTGCTTGGCGAACAGCGCAGCACAGAACTCTATGACGCGGCCCTGAACTTTGAATGTCCAGGCTCCCTGGCGCGCATTACCGGGCTTCTTGCCGGCTAACACTGATTAAAACCTGGCACAGGAAATTCGTTACATGACCATTGCCCGACAACTCGCCGGTAATTTGCTGGCGTTCTCCCGGCAGGCTTTTTCGCAGGCGGCCTGCGCGCAAGCGCGCACCGCGATGATTGATACGTTAGGCGTCACTCTTGCGGGCGGCGTGCAATCTGGCGCCGCGAAACTGCGTGCCGTCATTGTCCCCTCTGCCGCTACCGGCAACAGCCGCGTGTTCGGCACCGATCTCAAACTGAATGCGCTGGATGCCGCCTTGCTGAACGGTGTTTCATCCCATTTGCTGGATTTTGATGACTCCAACTCATGGCTGCACGGCCATATTTCCGTCGCCGTGTTACCGGCATTGCTGGCGCTGGCGGATGAACAAAATGTGAATGGCGAGGCGCTGCTGCGGGCATATATCACCGGGTATGAAACCGCGGTGCGCATGGGCAAAGCGGTGAGTCCATTCCAGTATCGCCACGGCTGGCACCCGACCACCACTGTGGGCGTTTTCGCCGGTGTGGCGGCCTGCGCAGTGATTTTGCAGCTCAATGAAGAACAAACCGCGACGGCGCTGGCGATGACCGCATCGCTGGCGTCGGGCATCAAATCCAACTTTGGCAGCGAAACCAAAGCGCTGGCGGTCGGCCAGGCGGCGCGCAGCGCGGTAATGGCCTGCAAGTTGGCGAAAGAGGGTTTCAGCGCAGGCGCCACCGCGTTTGAACATCACCAGGGCTACTTCCATGTTTATAACGGAGAAGCCAATGTCGACCCGCTGCCGCTGACCGAAAGCTGGGATGCGGTGCCGTTTATTCTCGATACCGTAAAGAGCAACAACTACAAGTATTTCCCCTGCTGCTACGCGATCTTATCGCCGCTCGACGGCGTGCTGGCGCTGCGCGAGGAAACCGGTTTGCAGCCTGAAGCGATCGCCCGCATTGACGTCAAAGTGCACCCGATTCGCTTTCCGCACATCAATATTCCCGCACCGGAAAACCCACTGGCCGGTAAGTTCAGCCTGCATTACTGCGTGGCGCGCGCGTTCGTTACCGGAACGCTGACGCTGGACGATTTTATCAACGAGGAACGTTTCTTCGACCCGGCAACGCAGACCTTAATGCACAAAGTGACGCTGGAAAAACATGACGAAGAGGTAACGCACAGCGCGTTTGTCACCCTGACGACGACTGACGGACGGCAGTTTAGCCTGCGCGTGGCCGGGGCGCGCGGCTCCAGCCCGGCCATTCCGCTGCCAGATAACCTGATCGAACAGAAGTTTCTCGATTGCGCCAGCCGTGTGCTGCCCGCCGACGACGCGCGGGCGTTGTATCAGCGTCTGCTGCGTGATGATTTTGGCGGCTAAACGGAAATGAGCATGAGCTGGATCCCACCGGAGATCTCCCCGCTGTTTGCCGGGGTGATGATTTTTTGCAGTTTTTTGACCTCTGCGCTGACGGCGGCAATGGGGCTCGGCGGCGGTACCGCCCTGCTGGCGATTATGGGCCTGGGCATGCCGGTCAGCAGCCTGATGCCAGTACATGGTCTTGTGCAGCTTGGGTCAAACATGAGCCGCACGCTGATCCAGCGCATGCACGTTGTCTGGCCGCTGGCGCTGTGGTTTTTGCTCGGTAGCGCGGTCGGTATTGCCGTCGGCGCGCCGGTTGCGGCGGCGATCCCGGACAGCATCGCGCGTGTCGCG
Organism: Kosakonia sp. BYX6; assembly: GCF_038449125.1. Classification (NCBI taxonomy): domain Bacteria; kingdom Pseudomonadati; phylum Pseudomonadota; class Gammaproteobacteria; order Enterobacterales; family Enterobacteriaceae; genus Kosakonia; species Kosakonia calanthes. The sequence goes on from NZ_CP151800.1 coordinate 2,458,061, forward strand.
CTGGGGCTGTTTATTCTCTGGTCGGTGGTGCGTAAACGCGGTGAACAAAAACCGCTCAGCCGCCCGCTGTTTGTCTTAGGCGGTGTGATCAGCAGTATCGGCACAATGATTGTTGGCGCGACCGGGCCGATGGTCGCCGGGCTTATCAGCTCGCAGGGGTTAAAACGCCAGCCGCTGATTGCCACTCACGCCACCTGCATGGTGTTACAGCATGGGCTGAAGATCCTCGCCTTCGGGCTGATGGGGTTTGCCTGGGTCAACTGGTTACCGGTGCTGGCGGCGATGATTATCAGCGGCGCGCTGGGCACCTGGCTTGGCACGCGAGTGCTGGACAATGTGCCGGAGCGGCTGTTTCGCGTGCTGTTTCGCCTCACCATGATCCTGCTGAGCGCGCAGCTACTGTGGCAAGGCGTTCGCGGCTGGCTGCAATAATTTATGCATATGCTTAACTGAATTCGTTCTTTGCCAAAAACGCCACGGATGGCGAACATACGTATACAAACGGACTCAATCGTAAAACCGTAATAAATACAGTGGATTAATTGATAGCAACTTTTAGAAAGGATCGGCCATGCTAAAAAGAACTCACCTTGCCGCGTCAGTCCTGCTGTTGGCGCTCAGCAGCCTGATGATGCCCGCCCAGGCGGAAAACGCCCCTGCCACCAATGGCGACACGCTGAAAAAGATCAAAGCCCGCGGTGAAGTGGTTTGCGGCGTTCACCCTGCCCGCCACGGTTTTGCCGCCATCGACAGCAAAGGCAAATGGGAAGGACTGGATGTCGATTTCTGTCACGCGCTGGCGGCGGCAGTCTTTGGCGATGCCTCTAAAGTGCGCTTTACCCCGCTTTCCACTGCGCAGCGTTTCCCGGCGATCCAGTCCGGTGAAGTCGACGTGCTGTCGCGCAATATCACCGCGTCGTTAACCCGCGATGTCGCGCTGGGGCTGAACTTTGCGCCACCAAATTTCTACACCGGAACCGGTTTTATGGTGCGCGCCAATAGCGGCGTGAAAAAAGTCGACGATCTCGACGGCGCAACCGTGTGCATCACGCCGGGCAGCAGTACCGAACAAAACGTGGCGCAGATTTTCGCCTCGCGCAATATGCATTACACGCCGGTGGTGATTGAAAACAATAAAGAGTATGTCGCGGCCTATCTTGCCGGGCGTTGCGATGTGATCGCCCGTGACAAAGTGGCGCTGCCGGGCATCAAGACCTTTGATGCGGAAAAACCGGAAGACCATATCATTCTGCCCGGCATTTATTCCAAAGAGCCGCTGGCAATGGCGGTGCGCAAAGGCGATGACCAGTGGTATGACATTGTGAAATGGGTGGTTTACGCCACGTTCAACGCCGAAGAGATGAACGTCAGCCAGAGCAATGTTGACCAACAACTCAAATCCGCCGATCCGGATGTACAAGGCCTGCTCGGTGTCACGGGCGGTTTCGGGCAGAAGCTCGGTCTGGATGACAAATGGGTTTACAACATTGTGAAGCAGGTGGGCAATTACGGTGATATCTACAACCGCCACTTCGGCCCGCAAAGCGCTGAACCGCTGGATCGTGATTTGAACAACCAGTGGAACAAAGGCGGTTTGCTTTACGGCCTGCCGATCCGTTGATCATTGCATCCCTTTGCTATGCCCGGTGACGCTTTGCTTACCGGGCCTACAAACCCCGTAGGCCGGATAAGGCGCAGCCGCCATCCGGCGAAATTACTGCAACAATCGTAATAATTAATGATGAAACAGTCTGACAACCCCGGTGCCAGCACCGCGTTTCGCCTTTTCACCTTTTTAGGCAGCAAAACCGTGCGTAGCTGGTGTTACCAGTTTCTGCTGGCGGCGCTTCTGATCGGTTTTAGTTACTGGCTCTACAGCAACGTGGTAGACAATTTGCGCGCCCAGCGCATTGCCACCGGCTTTGGTTTTTTACCGCAAAGCGCGCAGTTCGCCATTGGCGAAACGCTGATCGATTACACCCCGCAGGATAGTTACGCGCGCGCGGTGCTGGTCGGCCTGCTTAACACGTTGTATGTCACGGTGTGTGGCATTGTGCTGGCTACGGTACTCGGTTTTATGGTCGGTATTGGCCGGGTGTCGAAAAACTGGCTGCTGGCGAAAGTCTGCGTCACTTACGTGGAGTTGCTGCGCAATGTGCCGGTGATTTTGCAGGTGATCTTCTGGTCGGTGGTGATCCGCAACCTGCCTTCGCCACGCGGTGCCATTGAACTGCCGGGGGGGTTCTTAACCAATCGCGGGCTGACGTTTACTGTTCCGGCTGCCGATAACGGCTGGCTGTGGACGCTGGTTGCCCTGTTCGCGGCGCTGGTGTTGAGCGCGCTGGTTTCCGGGTTAGCGCGTCGCTTGCGCGAACAGCACGGCAAACTGCTGCCGGTGGGCCGCATTCGCCTGGCGCTCGTCATCGCGCTCCCCCTGCTGGCCTGGTTGATGTGCGGTGCGCCGCATGAACTGAATCGCCCGGAACTGCGCGGCTTTAACTTCAAGGGTGGTTTTACTATCAGCCCGGAATTCACCGCGCTGCTGCTGGGAATCGCGCTCTACTCGTCGTCGTTTATCGCCGAAATCGTTCGCGCGGGCATTCAGTCCGTGCCGAAAGGCCAGCTTGAAGCGGCGCGGGCGCTGTCGTTTTCCCCGTGGCATTTGATGCGCCATGTGATCATTCCACAGGCGATGCGCGTGATGGTGCCGCCGCTGGCGAGCCAGTATGTCAGCCTTGCCAAAAACAGCTCTATTGCTGTGGTCGTTGGTTACCCGGAACTGGCGAATATCAGCAATACCTTGATGAACCAGACCGGCCAGGCGCTGGAAGCTATTGCCATCATGATGGTGGTCTATCTGATTATCAGCGGCACCACCTCGCTGCTGATGAACCTGTTTAACCGCTACGTCGCCATTAAAGAGCGCTAAGGAATCCTGATGCAAAACGGCGTGCTTTACTGGTTACACCGTCACTTATTTAGCAGCGTTTTTCAGACGCTGTTGACCCTGCTGCTATTAACCGTGCTGGTGCTGGTTGGAGCCGCACTGCTACGCTGGGGCGTGATTGACGCCGTGGGGTTTAGCGGCACCGTCGAACAGTGCCGCGCTGCGACAGGCGCATGCTGGGCGGTGATTGGTGAGAAATATCGCCCGATCCTGTTTGGTCTTTATCCGTACAATGAGCAGTGGCGACCCGCGCTGGCAATGCTGGTGTGGTTTGTCACCCTTGTGTTAACGCTTTCGCCCGTTTGCTGGCATTCCCGCGTACTTTGGCCGCTGTGGATCGTGTCGCTCGCCGCGATGTCGGTACTGATGAGTGGCGGTGTGTTTGGCCTGCCCTCGGTGGCCTCTTCCGACTGGGGCGGCCTGCCGCTGACGCTGCTGCTGTTTTCCGGCACGGTGATTATTGGCATGCCCGTTTCGGTGGTGCTGGCGCTGGGACGCCGTTCGCCGCTGCCGTTTTTACGCGGCCTGTCTGTGACGTTTATTGAAGGCCTGCGCGGCGTACCGCTGATCACCATTCTGTTTGTGGCCGTGAACGTGTTTCCGCTGTTTTTGCCGCCGGATATGGAAGTCAACAAACTGCTACGCATTATTGTCGGCATCGCGCTGTTCTTCGCCTGCTACCAGGCGGAAGTGATTCGCGGCGGCTTGCAGTCCGTTCCGCGTGGGCAATATGAAGCGGCGGCGGTGCTTAACCTCGGTTACTGGCACACCACCACCAAAATTATTCTGCCGCAGGCGCTGCGCATCTGCCTGCCGGCGGTAACTAACCATATTATCGCAGCAATGAAAAACACCTCGTTTGTGATAATCATCGGTCTGTTCGATGTGCTGACCGCCACCACCGCGGTGATGCAGGATCCGCAGTGGCGACGCTATTACATTGAAACCTATGTGTTTATTGCCTGCCTGTATTTATTGTTTGGCTTTATGCTTTCCCGCTATGCGGTGTGGGTAGAAGGACGCATTGACGCCAGCCGCAACCCTGAAGGAGTTTCCTGATGCAAACAACAACCGCCTCGCATGACGCGATAATCCAGATGACCCACGTCAGCAAATGGTACGGGAAATTCCAGGTGCTCGACGATGTGTCGCTCAGCGTGAAAAAAGGCGAACGCGTGGTGATTTGTGGCCCTTCCGGCTCGGGTAAATCCACGCTGATCCGCTGTATTAACCGCCTGGAAGAGCACCAGAAAGGCCAGATTCTGGTAAACGGCATCGAAATGAATGACAACGTGCGTAATATCAGCCGGATCCGGTTGAGCATCGGCATGCTGTTTCAGCAGTTCAATCTGTTTCCGCATCTTAGCGTACTGGACAACCTGATTATCGGCCCGACGCTGGTGCGCAAGATGACCCGCCCGCAGGCCACAGAACTGGCGATGCACTATCTGGAAAAAGTGCATATCGCCAACCAGGCGCATAAATTCCCGTTGCAGCTTTCCGGCGGCCAGCAGCAGCGTGTTGCCATCGCCCGCGCACTCTGCATGCAGCCGGAGATCATGTTGTTTGACGAACCCACTTCCGCGCTGGACCCGGAAATGATCAAAGAGGTGCTGGATGTAATGCTCGATCTCGCTGAAAGCGGAATGACGATGATTGTGGTGACCCATGAAATGGGCTTTGCTCGCACGGTGGCCGACAAGGTGATCCTGATGGCCGATGGCAAGATTGTCGAATCCGCCGCGCCGGAGACGTTTTTCACGCAACCCGCTCACCCGCGTACTCAGCAATTCCTCGATCAAATCCTCAGCCATTAATCCTTGTGCGGCGAGTTCTCCGCCGCCCTTTCCTTTGACAAATACGTTAATACGTTAGCGCGCGATGTTAATGTTTCTATTTTTGATAGCGTATTTTTTAAGCTTATCCGCATGGCTCAAGGATAATTTAACTTAAGGATTTACTTATCACTGAGGTTTTTATTACCCGTCATTTTTCTTTCGCAAAATCATAACAATATTAAAAACACGGATCGTAAGCATGACTAAAAAAATATTTAATGTTGCTACTTTCCGAGGCCGATAAGTTTATGGAGAATGCAACGGTAATAACAGAATCAGCAACTGGCCAATAAATAATAATAGAAATTATTGCGTCAGCCGGCTCATTGATCGCGATCCATCGTGGGGTTTTCATGAAGCGTAACACACCCGTTACACAGAAAGAGTATTTGCTTAACGAAGGCACGACATTACTGTCGACCACAAATACTCAGAGCCATATTACTTATGCCAACACGGCATTTATTGACGCCAGCGGATTTACGGAAGATCAGCTTGTGGGGGAAGCCCACAATATTATTCGTCACCCGGATATGCCGCCTGCGGCCTTTGGTGATATGTGGTTTACCATCCAACAGGGCGATAGCTGGACGGGCATGGTGAAAAACCGCCGCTTAAATGGCGACCACTACTGGGTGCGCGCCAACGTCACGCCTGTTTACCAAAAGGGACAGCTCACTGGGTATATCTCGGTGCGCAACATTCCGCAGCGCGAAGAAGTTGAAGCCAGCGCGGCACTTTACCAACGTGTTAATGAAAATAAATTAAAAGGCCACCGTTTTTATAAAGGGCTGGTGGTTCGCCGCGGTTTGTTTTCTTTCTTGTCCCTTTTTCAACGCATCAATGTTTCAACACGTATCAATTTAGGCACGATGATTACCACCGCCCTTTTAGTGGCTCTGCAATTTGCGCCATTAAATGCCACAGAAAAATCGGGTGCCGTGGTCATTATTTTAGGGCTGCTGTCTGTTTTCTTGCAGGGGCAAATATCTCGCCCGCTGAAAATAATTTTGTCACAAATGCAGAAAGTCGTTTCCGGTCGAAAAGCGGATTACCTGCATTTTAATCGCGTCGATGAAATTGGCCTGTTAATGCGCCTGGTAAACCAGTCCGGGCTGAACCTCAGTTCGCTGGTGGGCGATGTTTCCGCACAAATTAATGGCATTCGGACCATTAGCGGGCAGATTTCCAGCGAGGGTGAATCCCTGCAACAACGCACCGAAGAAACCTCTGCCGATTTGCACCAGACCGCTGCGGCTGTGGAAGAGATTGCCAGCGCGGTCAGGCAAACGGCGGAAACCGCGGCGGAAGCCGTGAACCGCGCGGACGAAACCAGCGCCAATGCGATGGAAAGCGGCGATGTGATGAAAGAGACCATCGCCATGATGCAGGCGGTCTCTGCCGATAATAATAAAATTGTCGATATTATTAGCGTCATCGACAGTATCGCGTTTCAGACCAATATCCTTGCGCTCAACGCGGCGGTGGAAGCGGCACGCGCGGGGGAATCCGGTCGTGGTTTTGCCGTCGTGGCGGCGGAAGTGCGTAACCTGGCGCAGCATTCCGCTTCGGCGGCGCGCGAAATTCAAAAACTCATCGAGCATAACGTGGCAAATGTGAAAAGCGGTGTGGAAATGGTCGCCAGCACGGAAAGCCACCTGACGACGATGATCGACAACGTGATCACCATGTCGTCGATGATCAAAGAGATCGGTACCGCCACGCATGAACAGACGCAGGCACTGGAACTTATCAACCAGTCGGTTTCGCGCATCGGCAAGATGACGCACAACAACACCGGCATGGTGGAACACGTCACCAGCGCGGCGGAAGATCTCTCTGAACGCGCCGCCCGTCTGCACCGCGCGGTGCATGTTTTCGGCGGTAGCTGAATGCGTTAACGACCATGCTATAGTCCCTTTCCCGATGGCGGAAAAGTGGGCGTAGCATGGTTTTTCTCAGAGCAGTGCTGATCTTTTGTCTCTCGGCCGCCGCCAGTGCTGCCAGTTCGCTCCAGCCTCCCGCAGGCTTTATGCAGCCGCCCGAACATCTCCGTCACGAAACCGTTACGTGCCCTGCCGCTCCGCCGCCTTTTACCGGCGCACTCGATTTTCGCAGTAAATATGACGGTTCCGACAACGCCCGCGCTACGTTAAATCCGCAGACCGAAGCGGCGTTTCGCCAGCAAACTCAAACCATCAGTGATATGGAACGTTTCGTCAGCCACCAGATTACCGCCTATGCCCGTAGCGGTAACCCGCACTATGTCGCCTGCGCGGTGAATGCGCTGGATGCATGGGCTAGCGCCGGTGCGTTAACCGGCGACGCGCGAAACCATACCGGAAAATCTGTGCGCAAATGGGCGCTGGCGACCTTCTCTTCCACCTGGCTGCAACTGCAATTTTCGCCGCAGCATCCGCTGGCCCCTTACCCTGCTCAGCAACAAAACATCACGCGCTGGTTGGGGAAATTGGGGGATTTAACCGTTACCGACTGGCGCGATTTGCCGCTGAAAAAGGTCAACAACCACAGCTACTGGGCGGCATGGGCATTGATGTCGACAGCCGTCGCGACTCAGCGCGAGGATCTGTTCGCTGCTTCGCTGGCGATTTATCGCACCGCCATGCAGCAGATCGACGAACATGGCTTTTTGCCTAACGAGTTACGCCGCCGCCAGCGGGCATTGTCTTATCACAATTACGCGATTCAACCGCTGGTGATGATCGCCCTGTTTGCGAGGGCGAACGGCATTGATCTGCGCACAGAAAACCACGATGCGTTGCAACGTCTCGGTAAACGGATTATCGACGCGCTGGATAACCCCAGCGCCTTTGCGCAACGCAGCGGCGAAACGCAGGATGTGGCGTTTTTGCAGTACCCGACTAATCTTGCCTGGCTGGAGGCCTGGTGCCAGCTTTACACCTGCGATGCGCCCTTGCTCGCGCGCATCGATACGTTGCGCCCGCTGCAAAACACACGGCTCGGTGGCTCACTCAGCTATTTGCTGGCCGGGAAAGAGTGATTCACCGCACAGCGATAATAGACAGTTCTTAAAAGTGGCATTTATGTTTGCGATTTGCACCGTGATAGCCGAGGATTATCGTTCGGTATGATTTCATACCGCGCAATGATGAGATTGTATTTCGCCCGGCAATTTACCGGGCTTGTCCTTGAAACACGCAACTGGATTAAGGAGTAAGCATGAAATCGAACCGTCAGGCACGTCATATCATGGGACTGGATTACAAAGTGTCTAACACCCGTAAAGTTGTCACCAAAGACAACCAGGAAGAGACGGTGACCGCTCATCGTTCCGGGCGTCATCGCCGCGCTGGCTGATCATCCCTTCCCACGCCACCCCATCCGGGGTGGTGTTTTGTTTATCCCCTATTGTGATTTAACCAAATGCCTGATGGCGGCTTCGCCTTATCAGGCCTACGCGGAGCAGGCATGTCGGGGTTCTGTAGGTCGGGTAAGCGTCAGCGCCACCCGACAAAATGCCTGATGGCGGCTGCGCCTTATCAGGCCTACGAGGAGCAGGCATGCCGCTGTTTTGTAGGTCGGGTAAGTGTCAGCGCCACCCGACAAATTGCTTGATGGCGGCTTCGCCTTATAAGGCCTCCTCCTTGATAAAAATTCAACTTACGAATACTGCGAATGGGAAGTATTTGCTGATTCAATGCTTTATAATTGCGCCCACGCAGTACGCACCCGCGCCCTTACCCCCGCGAGTGACCGTTTCTCAAGGAGCTGTAAGATGAATGCCAAGCATAATAAAAACCGATCGCTATATATCCCTTACGCCGGCCCCGTGTTGCTGGAGTTTCCCCTGCTGAACAAAGGCAGCGCCTTCAGCGTTGAGGAACGCAGCAACTTTAACTTGCTGGGCCTGTTGCCGGAAGTGGTTGAAACTATTGAAGAACAAGCAGAACGCGCCTGGTTGCAGTATCAGGGCTTTAAAACCGATATCGATAAACACATTTACCTGCGAAATATTCAGGACACCAACGAAACCCTCTTTTATCGCCTGGTGGAAAACCATCTCGAAGAGATGATGCCGGTGATTTACACCCCAACAGTCGGCTGGGCGTGCGAGCGTTTCTCCGACATTTACCGCCGTTCACGCGGTGTGTTTATCTCCTGGCAAAACCGCGGCAACATGGATGACATTCTGCAAAACGTCCCTAATCACAATATCAAAGTGATTGTTGTCACCGACGGCGAACGCATTCTCGGCCTCGGCGACCAGGGCATCGGCGGTATGGGTATTCCAATTGGTAAACTGTCGCTCTACACCTCTTGCGGCGGCATCAGCCCGGCGTACACCCTGCCGGTGGTGCTGGATGTCGGCACCAACAACCAACAGTTGCTCAACGATCCGCTGTATATGGGCTCGCGCCATCCGCGCATTACCGGCGACGATTACTACGCGTTTGTCGATGAATTCATTCAGGCCGTGAAACTGCGCTGGCCGGATGTGCTGTTGCAGTTTGAAGATTTCGCACAGAAAAATGCCATGCCGCTGCTGAACCGCTATCGCGACGAGATCTGCTCGTTTAACGATGACATACAAGGCACGGCGGCGGTCACCGTCGGGACGCTGATTGCCGCCAGCCGCGCGGCGGGCAGCCAGCTCAGCAACCAGAAAATTGTCTTCCTCGGCGCCGGTTCCGCCGGATGTGGCATTGCCGAGCAGATTATCGCCCAGACGCAGCGCGAAGGCCTGAGCGAAGCGGCGGCGCGCCAGAAAGTCTATATGGTCGACCGTTTTGGTCTGCTGACCGATGAGATGCCGAATCTGCTGCCTTTCCAGACCGCGCTGGTGCAAAAACGCGAAAACCTGCAAGGCTGGGACATCGGTACGCAAAACGAAGCCATCTCCCTGCTGGACGTGGTGCGTAACGTGAAGCCGGACATCCTGATTGGCGTTTCCGGTCAGACCGGTTTATTCACGGAAGAGATCATCCGTGAAATGCATAAGCATTGCCCGCGCCCCATCGTGATGCCGCTTTCCAACCCGACGTCGCGCGTGGAAGCCACGCCGCAGGACATTATTAGCTGGACGGACGGCATGGCGCTGGTCGCCACCGGTAGCCCATTTGCGCCGGTGCAATGGCAGGATAAAACCTTCCCGATCGCTCAGTGCAACAACGCCTACATTTTCCCCGGCATCGGCCTCGGTGTGATTTCATCCGGTGCGTCACGCATTACCGATGAGATGCTGATGGCGGCAAGCGAAACGCTGGCGGAATACTCGCCGCTGCTGCTGAATGGTGAAGGTCTGGTGCTGCCGGAACTGAAAGATATTCAGCCCGTCTCTCGCGCGATTGCTTTTGCTGTTGGCAAAATGGCGCAGCAGCAAGGTGTGGCGGTGAAAACCTCTGCCGAAGCGCTGAAGCAAGCGATTGATGATAACTTCTGGGAGCCGAAGTACCGCAATTATCGCCGGACGTCTATTTAACGCGCCTGCAGGCCGGAGCATCAAACGCCTGATGGCGCTTCGCTTATCAGGCCTACGACGTTATCCGGTTATCGGCGGTTTATCGGTTATCCAATGCAAACAGGCACCTTTCGGTGCCTGTTTTGTTACTGCTGCGGTTTTTTCGCTTTCCAGGCTTCCCATGCCTGTTTAATTTCCTGCTTCGCCGCCTCGGCATCGTTAAAGCCGTTCAACTCCACTTTTTTACGTCCGTCCGGCAGTTGCTTATACACGCGGAAGAAAGCTTCCAGGCGTTCCTGCTCAATTTTCGGCAAGTCGGCCATGGTTTTAATATCGTCGTAAGTCGGGTCGATTTTGCTGGCCGGCACCGCGACAATCTTGTCGTCCGTTTCGCCGCCATCAATCATCTTCAGTACGCCAATCGGGCGCAATTTGATCAGCGTTCCCGGTGCCAGCGGCGCGCGGGTATAGAAAATCACGTCCAGCGGATCGCCATCCCCTGCCAGCGACTGCGTCAATGAACCGTAGTTAGCCGGGTACGCCACCGGCATCGACTGGAAACGGTCGGCAACAATAAAGCCGGTTTTGGCGTCGGTTTCATATTTGATAATGCCGCCCGCCGGGATTTCGGTTACTGCGTAAAATTCTTCCGGGTTATTTTTCGGCTGTGGAAATTCAAGGATATTTTGTGCCTGAACGGACGCGGACAAAAGAACGCTGACTGCGAGGAGTTTTTTCACCAGATGCATTGTTAACCACTCTGTTGTTTAAGGGAAACTTGTTCAGAGAAAGCAACAATTTGACGGTTAACGATGACAATAGCATGACAACTGTTTAGGCCAGTGACGTATGTGTTGGAAGGCGCTTGCGCTTATCCGGCCTACAAAGGTTGATAATCCGAAGGCTGAATAAGGCGCTCGCCGCCATCCGGCATTTTTGTTATTTCGCCACAACGTCCGGCTGATGTTTGGTTTGTCGATGCCCATAAATCAGCAGCGCAGTCATCGCGGCAAAGGTCAGCAGCGCCGCGGGCAACGTCAGGTAGCTGTAAGTGAAACCGAAGGTAATGATCAGACCGCCGAAATAAGCGCCCACCGCATTACCAAAGTTGAAAGCCATTTGCCCGCCCGCCGCGCCCAGCATTTCACCGCCCTTCGCATTTTGCAGCAGCAGGATTTGCAACGGTGCAGACAATGCAAACAGACCGGCGCAGCAAAGAAAGCCCAACGACAGCGCACCGGTTTTGCTGTCGCCAACGACAAACAGCGCCACCATCGACAGCACAATGACCAGTTCCGTCGCCGCCGCAATGCGCAACGGGCTGAAGGTGACCGACAGCCGGCCGCTGAACATATTGCCCAGCACCATGCCAAGCCCCATCAGCATCATAATCAGCGTCATTGCACTTTCCGAAAAACCGGAAACATTAACCATAAACGGCTTCACATAGCTAAACCAGGCGAACACGCCGGCATTGCCGAACATAGTGGCGGCGAAAATCAGCCACGGTTCCGGTTTTTTCAGAAAATGAAACTGCTCGCTGAGCCGCGTTGGCGCTTTGTCGTAGAGATTCGGTACCCACAAAATCACCGACACGATAACCAGCGCGAAGAAACCCGAAATCAGCATAAAGGTGTAGCGCCAGCTAAATTCATGGCCAATCCAGGTGCCAAGCGGAATACCGATCAGATTGGCGACCGTCATCCCGGCAATCATTCCCGCAACCGCCATTGTCACTTTGCCCGGCGGCGCGATTTTCGACAGGATAATGGCCCCGACACCAAAGATGGCACCATGTGGAAAACCGGAAATTAAGCGGCCGATAACCAGCATCAGATAAGAACTGGAGAAAGTGAAGATCGCGTTCCCAATCAGGCACAACGCCACCAGAAATAACAGCGTGCTTTTCAGGGAGAAACGACTGGAGAAGAGCGCCATGATCGGCGCACCGATCACCACGCCAGCGGCGTAAGCGGAAATCATATGCCCCGCAGACGGGATGGTGATGCCAACATTATTGGCGAGTTCGGTTAACACGCCCATAATGCCGAACTCCGCCATGCCAAGACCAAAGGTCGCAAGTGCCAACGAAAAAACCGTTTTTTTCATACCTCTAACCACTTGTTAAAAGATTGCGACAGGCATTATTGACCATTCGCCACGGGCAGACCAGTTGAAACCTTTCGGCTGGCATCTTTATCCATATATTCAGGTAGGTTGAGGTGGTAGGAGAACCGCTCCGAACGGCCGTCCGGAGCGGGAATAACGTTATTTGATGCCTTCGGTACTCTCTTTTTTGGCTTCCATACGTTCAACATCGCGGTACCAGCGCGGGTGATGTTTTTGCGCCCAGCGGCGGCTGACTTTGCCTTCGACCATGCCTTTGATGGAACCTTTCACCCAGAACGCCATATACATATGGATCAGGATGGCGTGGATCAAAATAATTGCGGAAGTTGCATGCAGCAGCAGGCTGTAGCGAATCACCTGAATGGGGAAGTACTGTGCAAAGTACGGGCGCCAGATGATGACGCCGGTCACCAGCAGCACGGTCATCATGCTCATAATGGTCCAGAACATCATCTTTTGCCCGGCGTTGTACTTACCGACTTTCGCCACTTTATGCTCGTTGCCTTTCAGCACCTCAACAATGTTTTTAATCCACGGCAGGTCTTGCTTATCCGGGATGTTGTGATGCACAAAACGCACAAACATAAACATCAGCGCCACGAAGACAAGCACGCCGAAAAATGGGTGCAAAATGCGCCCCATTTGCGGCGTACCGAAGGTTTCCGTCAGCCATTGCAGCGTCGGGAAGAAAAACGAAATGCCGGAGAGCGCGACCAGGAAAAAGCAGATAACGACCGTCCAGTGACAGGCGCGGTCGACAAACTTTGTGCGCACAATCATTTTTGACTTACTCATGATGCTCCTCTTCGTCGTCAGCCACTTCTTTGTTCGGCCCGATGCCAATGTAGTGGTAAATCAGACCGGCAAAGGTGGCGAGGAAACCCGCTGCTGACAACGGTTTCAGCACCCCTTTCCACAGCCCGACCGCCGTATCGATGTGCGGATCTTTCGCCAAACCGTGATAAAGCGGCGGATTGTCCGCATGGTGCAGCACATACATCACATGCGTACCGCCAACGCCCTGCGGGTTATAAATCCCCGCATTGCTATAGCCGCGCGCTTTTAGCTTCTCAACCCGTTGCTCGCCCAGTTCCAGCATCTCTTTTTTCGTACCGAAATGAATGGCGCCGGTCGGGCACGTTTTTACGCACGCCGGTTCCTGACCAACACTGACGCGATCGACACACAGCGTGCATTTATAAACCCGGTTATCCTCTTTATTGAGGCGCGGGACGTTAAATGGACACCCGGCGATGCAGTAGCCGCAACCAATGCAGTTCTCCTGCTGAAAGTCGACAATACCGTTCGCGTACTGGATGATTGCCCCGGAAGACGGGCACGCTTTCAGGCAGCCCGGATCCGCGCAGTGCATGCAGCCATCTTTGCGGATCAGCCACTCCAGCTTGCCGTTCTGTTCGGTTTCGCTAAAGCGCATTACCGTCCAGGACTTGGCGCTGAGATCGGCCGGGTTATCGTAAACCCCGACGCAGTGCCCCACTTCATCGCGAATATCGTTCCACTCTGAGCACGCCACCTGGCAGGCTTTGCAGCCCACACAGGTGGAAACATCAATGAGCTTGGCGACTTCCGCTTTATCGTCACGCGCCCTCGGCGGCGGCGTGATCCCGTTGGTCGCGGAGCGTTTAATAATGTCCTGCGTTTCCATAGCCATAATTTCGCTCCGTTACGCCTTCTCGATATTCACTAAAAACGCTTTGTATTCCGGCGTTTGCGAGTTCGCATCGCCAACGTTAGGTGTCAGCGTGTTGGCGATATAACCTTTCTGCGCCACCCCTTCAAAGCCCCAGTGCAATGGAATACCGACGGTTTCCACCTGTTGACCATGCACCTGCAAGGTACGCAAACGGCGCGTCACCACCGCAACCGCGCGAATAAAACCGCGTTTGCTGCTGACCCGCACACGGTCGCCATTGTTGATACCTTTTGCCGCCGCCAGCGTTTCGCTGATTTCGACAAACTGCTGCGGTTGGGCAATAGCGTTCAGACGCGCGTGCTTGGTCCAGGTATGGAAGTGCTCCGTCAGGCGATACGTTGTGCCGACATACGGGAACTGGTCTTTTTTCCCCATACGCTTGATATCGTCTTCGTAAATACGCACCACCGGGTTGGAAACCACATTCGGGTGCAACGGGTTGGTGCCAAGCGGCGTTTCCATTGGCTCGTAGTGCTCCGGGAATGGCCCTTCTGCCAGTTTGTCGAGGGCAAACAGACGACCCAGCCCTTCCTGCTGCATGATGAACGGGCCGGTATTGCTGCCCGGAGGGGCGGTGTTGAAGTCCGGAATATCGTTGCCGACCCACTTCGCGCCGTTCCACTGGATAAGCATGCGTTTCGCATCCCAGGGTTTGCCCTGGAAATCAGCCGACGCGCGGTTATAGAGCACACGGCGATTCATCGGCCATGCCCACGCCCATCCCAGCGTATTGCCCAACCCGGACGGGTCAGCGTTATCGCGGTTGGCCATCTGGTTGCCCTGATCCGTCCAGCTTCCGCTGTAGATCCAGCATGACGACGCTGTTGAACCGTCATCGCGCAGCAGCGCAAAGCTATTGAGCAACTGGCCTTTTTTCGCCAGCAGTTGCCCGTTCGCATCATAGAGATCCGCCAGCGCATAGCCGTTGTTCTCTTTCGCCACTTCTTCCGAATGCGGATTGTGCGGCTGGCTGTAGTTCCAGGACATTTTCAGTAGCGGTTCAGCGCCTTTACCACCTTCCGTGCGATACATGTCGCGCAGGCGATGGTAAATCCCGGCGAGAATTTCGCCATCGTTAAGCGCTTCGCCCGGTGCGTCCTGGCCTTTCCAGTGCCACTGCAACCAGCGCCCGGAGTTGGCAATCGAGCCATCTTCTTCCGCAAAGCAGGTAGATGGCAGGCGGAACACTTCAGTGGCGATCGCCGCCGGATCGACATCGTTCATTTCGCCGTGGTTCTGCCAGAACGTGGAGGTTTCCGTGACCAGCGGGTCAATCACCACCATGTACTTCAGCTTGCTCAACGTGCTAACGACTTTGTTTTTGTCCGGGAACGACGCCACCGGGTTAAAGCCCTGACAGATATAACCGGTGACGTCACCCTTCGACATCATGTTGAAATACTTGATGACGTCGTAGGCCTGATCCCACTTCGGTAGCCAGTCGAAGCCCCAGTCGTTCTCTTGCTGTGCCGCGTCGCCATAAAACGATTTCATCAGGCTGACAAAGAATTTTGGATAGTTACTCCAGTAGTTGACCTGATCCGGCAACGTCGCTTTCGGCGTATTGGCCGCCAGATATTGCTGCAAGTCGGTCTGTTTCTCTGACGGCAACGTCAGGTAACCCGGCAGGCTGGTTGACAGCAAACCGAGATCCGTCAGCCCCTGAATATTGGAGTGACCGCGCAGGGCATTTACCCCGCCACCGGCCATTCCCATATTGCCGAGCAGCAACTGGATCATCGCCATCGTGCGGATGTTTTGTGCGCCCACAGTGTGTTGCGTCCAGCCCAGCGCATATAAGAACGTGGTGGTTCGGTCCACCGCGCTGGTGGAGGCCAGCACTTCGCACACTTTCAGGAAGTCCGCTTTTGGCGTGCCGCAGATGTTTTCCACCGTTTCCGGCGTGTAGCGCGCAACGTGCTGTTTCAGCAAATTCCACACACAGCGCGGGTGGGTCAGCGTGTCATCGCGTTTGGCATAACCGTTTTCGTCAAACTGATAGTTCCACGTCGTCTTGTCATACTGGCGTTTTTGTTCGTCGTAGCCGCTGAACAAGCCGTCTTCAAAAGCAAAATCATCGCGCACCAGCAAGCTGGCGTTGGTGTAGTGTTGAACGTATTCGGCGTTGATTTTGTTGTTTTCAATCAGGTAGCGCAGCACGCCGGAGAGGAAGGTAATATCCGTCCCGGAACGTATTGGCGCATAGATATCGGCAACCGAGGCCGTGCGCGTAAAACGCGGATCGACCACGATAAGTGTCGCGTCATTGTTGTTTTTGGCTTCCATCGCCCAGCGGAAACCGACCGGGTGGGCTTCAGCGGCGTTGCCGCCCATTACCATCACCACGTTGGCGTTTTTGATATCAACCCAGTGGTTGGTCATCGCACCGCGACCAAATGTTGGAGCAAGACTTGCTACCGTTGGTCCGTGTCAGACGCGTGCCTGGTTATCTACCGCCAGCATGCCAAGCGAACGCACAAATTTTTGCGTTAGCATGCCGGTTTCATTACTCGCCGCCGAGGCGCAGAGCATACCGGTGGAGAGCCAGCGGTTCACTTTCACACCGTCAGTGTTGTTCTCAACAAAATGCGCGTCGCGGTCATCTTTCATCAGACGCGCGATGCGGTTAAACGCTTCATCCCAACTGATACGCTGCCATTTATCAGAACCTGGCGCGCGGTATTCCGGGTAACGCAGGCGGTTTTCACTGTGGACATAATCAAGCAGGCCGGCTCCCTTCGGGCACAGCGCACCACGGCTGACCGGGTGATCCGGATCCCCTTCGATATGGTAAATCGCTTCTTTGGCGTTCTTCGCGCCATCGCCCAGGCTATACATTAATAACCCACAACCCACGGAACAGTATGTACAGGAGTTTCGAACCTCTTTCGCGCGCAGTAATTTATAATTTCGCGTCTGAGCCAGCGCCATTTTGGGGGCAAACCCCAATGCAGCCACTGTCGTTCCTGCCATTCCGCCCGCGCAGATCCGGAAAAATTGTCTGCGGTTGACGTTCATTGCTTTCCTCAAAATATTTATCTTTGATTGCGGCCGGGAAACTAAACATTTCACGTGGTGAGTTAATTGCGGCAAATCAATAATGACAGCAGTTAATCCTAAATAGTCCCATTTATGTGGCGTTATCCCCCCTTTGGGGGTAGGCCTACCGGATTTGTATTCGCGATGTTTGAAACGAGCGTGTTATAAGTTGAGGTTTTGTTTCAGGCCAGATAAGTGAAGTGATGAATAGAAAACGCGCGACATTAATTGGTTTACTGGCGGTATTACTGTGGAGCACGATGGTCGGCTTTATTCGTGCCGTCAGCGAAGGGCTGGGGCCGGTGGGCGGCGCGGCGATGATCTATACCTTAAGCGGATTATTGCTGATCGTGACGGTCGGCTTTCCCGATTTGCGGCGCTTTTCGCCACGTTATCTGCTTGCCGGTAGCGTGTTATTTGTCAGCTACGAGCTATGCCTCGCGCTGTCGCTGGGTTTTGCGGCGACGCGCCAACAGGCGATTGAAGTCGGCATGGTCAATTATTTATGGCCGAGTTTGACGATCTTATGCGCGATATTATTCAACGGCCAAAAATCGAATTTTTGGGTGGTCCCCGGTTTATTACTGGCGATTCTCGGCGTCAGTTGGGTATTAGGCGGTGAAAGCGGGCTAAACATCGCCGACATTAAACAGAATATTATTTCCAGCCCGCTCAGTTATGCGTTGGCCTTTGCCGGGGCGTTTATTTGGGCGATTTACTGCACGGTCACCACCAAATATGCGAAAGGCGCAAACGGTATCACGCTCTTTGTGTTGCTGACAGCGGCAACCTTGTGGGTGAAATTTGCCTTATCGCCGCAGCCGCCGATGACCTTCACACTGGCGGTGACCGTGAAATTAGTGATGACTGCCATTGCGCTGGGTTTTGGTTATGCGTCATGGAATATCGGCATTCTGCACGGCAATGTCACGGTGCTGGCGGCCGCGTCCTATTTCACGCCGGTGCTCTCGTCGGCGCTGGCCGCCGTGGTGCTCAACGCCCCGCTCTCCTTCGCTTTCTGGCAAGGGGCGTTGATGGTGTGCGGCGGATCGCTGCTCTGCTGGTGGTCAACCCGCCAGGTTTAATGTTCCGCTTTTTCGACTCCCGCCAGGCTAAACCAAATCCCGACCGCCAGCATAATTAACAGCGCGCTGGCGGTGCTGAGCGCAACGCTGTGCGAGCCGATAAATGCCGTTTTCGCCGCTGCAATGATCCCTTGCGCCAGCGCGGGATCGGCGTCCTGCGCCAGGCGAAACGCTTCGCCAATCGAGGAAGACGCTTGCGCGGCGGCGTCGCGACTCAGGCCTTGCGGCAGTTCAATAGAAGCGGCAAAGCTGCGGCTTAAAATCAGCCCGAAAACCGCAATGCCGAGGCCCGCGCCAAGTTCATAAGACATGGCTTCAATCGCGCCCGCGGCGGCGGCTTTCTCTTTGGGTGCCGCCGCCATGATTGCCGCCGTTGATGCCAACAAGGCGCTGGCGGCGCTAAAACCAAGCAGCGCCATTAGCAACCCGGCTAGCCACGGTTGTGTTGAGAAGTTAGTGACCGAAAGCCCCAGAAAGCTCACCGCGCTTAGCGCCATGCCGCCTGCCGCTACGCGTCGTAGCCCGAGTTTCGACACCAAAACACCGGCAATCGGCCCGCTAAAGCCGCTGGCGACCATCACCGGCAACATAAAGACACCTGCGGCGAACGGTGTGAAACCGTGAACAAATTGCAGCTCCTGCGCCATCAGCAGTTCAAAACCGACCAGCGTCACCATCGCGGTGATCGCCATCAGCACGCCACTTAAAATGACCCGATGAGTAAACAAACGCATGTCGATCATCGGCGTGCGCGCCGCCAGTTGAATGCGCACAAACAGCGTTAATAACACGGCGCCGATCAGCAATGTGCTCGCCACAATCCACAGCGGTAGCGTGCCTTTCATGGCGGTTTTGGCGCTCCACACCAATAACAAAATGGCGACAATCAGCCCAATCGCCTGGTTCAGATGCAGTGGCTGATCTTCGCGGCCCTGTTGGCGCGGCACATAACGTGCAGTCAGCGCCATCACACCGATCACAATGGGCGTGTTAATCAGGAATACCGACCCCCAGTAAAAATGTTCTAACAGCATGCCGCCAACAAGCGGACCAAATGCCGCGCCGCCGGAACCCACTGCCGCCCAGACGCCGAGCGCGGTGTTGCGATGGCGCGTCTGTGAAAAGGTATTGCGGATCCCGGCGAGCGTGGCGGGAACAATCATCGCGGCACCTACGGCAAGCAGTGCACGCGTGGCGATAAGCCAACTGGCGCTGGTCGCAAATGCTGCCAGCAGTGACGCGCCGCCAAACAGTGCGCTGCCAATCAACAGCAGGCGTTTAAAACCGATTTTGTCGCCCAGCGCCCCCATCGGCAGTACCATCCCGGCCATCACCAGCGAGTAGATATCGATAATCCACAGCAGCTCATTGCCGCTGGCGTTCAACTCGGCGCTGAGTGTCGGCGCGGCCACATGCAGCACCGTCGCATCAATGGCGACCGGAATATACACCAACACAATAATGACCAACGTTAACCACTGACGAAACATAACTTCTCCCTCTTTTTACTATCCTGGACGCGCGTCCAGAAACGCGATCCTACGTATTGTTGAACGCATGTCCAGCTTTTTGTTACACTCGCGCCACACTCAATCGCTACGAGGTTTTATGCGCTATTTAAATCGGGACGATCGCCGGGAAGTGATCCTTAAGGCCGCGATGCGTGTGGCGCTGGCGGAAGGGTTTTCCGCCATGACGGTGCGCCGCATCGCCAGCGAAGCCGGTGTGGCTACCGGTCAGGTCCATCACCATTTCACCTCGGCGAACGAGTTGAAATCGCAGGCGTTCATTCGCCTGATCGCCGAATTGCTGGAAGTCGAAGTGGTGCCCGCCAGCGCGCCGTGGCGTGAGCAGTTGCACTCAATGCTCGGCAGCGATGAAGGCGGGCTGGAGCCGTATGTGCATTTGTGGCGTGAAGCGTTATTGCTGGCGAGCAAAGAGCCGGAGATCAAAGGCGCTTACCTGCTGACCATGGAGATGTGGCACGTCAAAGTGGTGCAACTTATTGAGCAAGGCCGCGCCGCCGGGGAATTTAGTGATAACGACAGTGCGCAAAATATCGCCTGGCGTTTGATTGCGCTGGTCTGCGGCATGGACGGCATTTGTGTTTTAGGCATGCCAGATGTCGATGAAGCGGCGTTCAAGCGCCATCTGGCGGTGATGATTGAAAAAGAGCTGGGCTAAGCATGCTCACCGTGGAGATCAAAGCCGCTCATTACTTTTTCCAGTTGCTGCAGGCTAAAACCGTGTTCACGGTCGCTGACGCCAAGCCCGAAACGGGATTGCAGGGTTTCATACAGCGCCGGAACATCGGGCAGCATGATCTCTTCCTGCGCCAGCCCCTGCTTCCAGTGGGTAAAGTGAAAGTTATTCAGCGTCATTTTTTCGCCGTCCGGCAGGTGGCGACACAGTAATAAATGGTGGCGGAAATGCGACGTCGGCCAGTGCGCCGAGTAAAAATTGCCCATCACATAATCGGCTTGATATTGCTGGCCCATTTCAAACTGATACATCGTCTGCCAGTTCTCATGGTGGCGAAACTGCAACTGCCAGTCATCACCCGTGCGTTGCAAACGGTAAAGCCCATGCGGCGTCGCCTGCTCAATATCGGCCTGCATGCGGATCGGCGCGGTCAGGCTTTGCCCGCCAAAACCGACATCCGCAATCCACGGCTCACCGGCAAGTTGCACCAGCAGCAAACGGTGCGTGCGCGGCGGCATCTCTGGCGGATTAGCCAGCACGACGCGCCCCAACAAACTGCGAACGTCAAAACCGACCTCTTTTAACGCCCGTTCAAACAGCCCGTTCTGCTCGAAACAGTAACCGCCGCGCCGGGCGACCACTAACTTCTGAAACAGCGCGTCATCGCTAAGGGCGATTTCACGCGCTAATACCACATCGAGATTTTCAAAAGGAATGGCGCTGTTGTGGTGTAAATGCAGCGCCCGCAGCGTTTCCAGTGACACATCGGGCGTGTGGTTCCAGCCAATACGGGCCAGATAAGCGGTCAAAAAAGGGGTCATGCCGGCTCCTCGTAAAAGATGTCCCTTTGTTATAACGCATTTTTTTCCGCTCACCGGCGATTTCGTGCCCTGCATTTACCCCTTTGTGCCGCGCTGCATAATGCCGAGCGCCGTCAACATCAGCGCCAGCCCGGTGATAAGCGTTAATGTCGCCATCGCCATCCCTTGCCCGACCGAACCCTGTTCAAACTGCCGCCAGATAAACACTGCCACGGTTTGTGTCCCGGCAGGCGACAGCAACAGTGAGGTCACCAACTCGCGCGACGCAATGGCAAAAACCATCAACATTGCCGCCAGCATGGCCGGGAAAATCAGTGGCAGCACAACCCAACGCAGCGCCTGAAACGCGCTGGCACCATGCACCCGCGCGGCAGGTTCAAGGTTGCCGCCTAACTGGCGCATCGCGCTGCTGATGTAGCGCACCGGCCACGGCAACAGTAAACAGCAGTAGGAAATCAGTAAAATCGCCCACGTGTTATAGGGAGAAACCGGCCAGAACGCGCGGTTCCACAACAGAATCAATCCCACGCCGATCACCACGCCGGGCAGCGCGGCTGGCATCAACGATAGCGCATCCATCACGCCGCGCCCTCTTATCTTCTGCATCACCACCAGCCAGGCGGCGCACAACCCTAACAGCCCGGTGATCACCGCCGCCGCCAGCGCCAGCGACAAACTGGTACCCAGCGCTGAAAGTGCGTCGCCGCTCTGGGCAAACAGCGCGACAAAGTGCTTAACGGTGAGATTCGCCAGCGACAAGCCACCGGACAGCGTGGCGCTAAAACCGGTTATTGCCATCGATAACCCCGGCAGCACCACCGCCAGAAAACCGATCGCCGCCATCACCAGCACCACCGGCACGGCGACAAAACCGAGTCTGGCACCGACATGTTCAGTCGGCTTGCCGGAAACGCTGGTCACGTCTTTATCGCCGGTGAGTTTGCGCTGCAACCACCAACCGCCCAGCGCGATGACAATTAACACCACCGACAACATCGACGCGCCGGGTAAATCAATCGGCCAGTCGGCAAGTTTTTCTTCAATGCCAACCGTCAGCATCACAACGCCGGAACGTGTGCCGAGCGCGGCGGGCACGCCGTACTCTTCCACCGCCAGGGTGAATGCCAGCAACATGCCCGCCGCCAGCGCGGGCGACAACAGCGGCAGAGTGATGTGATAAAACGCTTTCCACGGTGTCGCGCCATGAACCCGTGCGACCATTGCCAGCCGTTGCCCGCTGGCGAGCAAACTGCGCGACACAGCGAAATAGACCACCGGGAAAATATTCAGCGTCATCACCAGCACAATGCCGGTTTTGCTGAATAAGAGATTGTTGAGATCCAGCCCGGTCAGCTGCATCAGATAGCCCTGGGTTTGCAGCACCAGCATCCACGACAGCGCCGCAATATACGGCGGCGTGAGAAAAGGAATGAGAAACAGCAGATCCCACAATTTGGGGCACGGCATATCGAACAAGCCGCGCGCTACGCCGAGCGGTAAACCGATCACCGCGCTGAGCAGTGCCACGCCTATGGCGATTTGCAGCGTACCGCTAAACATTGCGGGCAACTGCGGCGCCTTGAGCAACGCGGGAATGGCGGAAAACGCGCCGTCGAGTTTCCCGGCGCTGAAATGCGGAAAGACCGCCTGCAAAAGAATAAACAGCAACGGCAGCGCCACCAGCATGATCAGCAGCACCATCGTTACCCGCGCAATCACTTTCTGGTTCACGGCGGAGTTCCTGAAAGCGGGGTGGCCCCCGCAGTGGGTTTTATTTTGCGAAAAGAGAATTGAAGCGCTTCAGGACATCGCCACGTTCACTGGTGCCACCGCTTTGCGTCGGTAGAACTTTCAGTTCGGTGAACAACGGGCGTTTCGCTTGCACGTCGGTGCGAGCCGGCATCAGCCAGGCATCGGCCACCATTTTTTGTCCTTCCGGGGAGAGTACGTAATCGACAAACGCTTTGGCGTCATCGGCGTGCTGGGTGGTTTTGAGGATCATCATCGGGCGTGGTGCAATGACCGTGCCGCTGGCCGGGAAAATCACTTTCAGAGATTCACCCTGGGCGATATTGCCGTAAGTGACGTAATCCACCGCGCCGAAAACCGCCGCTTTCGCGCCCTGCATCACCGGCGTAACCGCCTGGGCGTTCGGACCGCTAACGACCATGCCGTTCTGTTTCAGCGCATCGAATAACTGCCAGGCTTTATCGCCCATGCCATTTTGCAACCCGATCAGCAGATCGAGCGAGGCGCCAGAGAGTGCAGGATCTGGCGTCGTGACTTTGTCTTTAAAGTCGGCGGAAGTCAGATCCTGCCACTCTTTCGGTTCCGGGGTGCCGCTTTGGGTATTCCAGACAATCCCCAGCGCCGAAATCCCCTGCGCAATGAAGTCGGCGCTTTTCAGCGTATCCGGCACTTTATCGGCATTGGCGCTGTGAAACGGCAACAACCAGCCGCGGTTGTGCAGATCTTCGGCAGTGTCCCACGACGCGGAAATCAGAATATCAGCCTGCGGGTTCGCCTGCTCGGCTTCCAGTCGCGCCATCACTTTGCCAGTGGTGGCCTGGAAAATATTCACTTTGACGCCGGTTTTTTGCTCGAAGCCGCTGGCGAGACTTTTCGCAAGCGATCCAGGACCGGCTGTGTAAACGGTGAGCGCGTGCGCGCTGGACATCATCATCGACGACAGCACCATGGCTAAAGCGACTCCTTTTTTCACGGACAATAAAGCTTTCATGCAATTTCCCCTGAGGATGAAGTGACAGTTCGAACAGATTCAACGGTTCCGGATGCCAGATGCACAATGCGATCGGCGAGCCATTCGGCTTCGCGGCGATCGTGCGTCACATACACGGCGGTCGTTCCGAGTTGTCGCAGCAAACGCGCCATCTCATGACATAAGGATTCGCGAAGCTGGGTATCGAGGTTGGAGAGCGGTTCGTCAAACAGCAACACGCCGGGTTCGGCGACAATCGCCCGCGCCAGCGCCACACGCTGTTGCTGGCCGCCTGATAAACCGGCCGGTTTACGCTGGGCGAATTCCGCCAGCCCGACCCGCTCCAGCGCCTGCATTACGCGTTGCTCCCGCTCGCCGCGCGGTACATTGCGCATCTTCAGCGGGAATGCGACGTTTTGCGCCACACTCATGTGCGGCCACAGGGCGTAATCCTGGAACACCATGCCGATGTCGCGCGCTTCGGGCGGCAATGACCAGCCAGCTTTTGCCACTAAACAATCGCCAAACCAGATTTCGCCTTCTGCCGGTTCACTCAGACCCGCTAACAGGCGCAGCAAAGTACTCTTGCCGCAGCCGGACGGCCCAAGCAGCGCAACGATACTGCCGGGTTGGATATGCAAATCGATATGGTTGAGAACGGTATGCGCGCCGAAGGCGAAGGAAACGCCTTGCAGCCGGATGTCAGTGAATGCGTCCATCAACGCCCTCCCGCGACAGGAAGCCGTTTTCCGCACTCACCTGCACAAAAATCAGGGGAGTAAACATCTTGTATCCTCTTTGGGATTTGATTGCGGCTGACTATAGGCAGGGAATGTGACGAAGAAATGACGCCAATATTGCGCGTTGATTTTTAAGCAATGTCTACACTGAAGGGTATCTTTCCTTGATGAATAAAAGGGATGTCCGTGCGAATCGCAACGATTACCAATTTTGCCTATGTCGCCACGGTGGTGTTAACGCTCAGCTCAGGTGTCGCCCTCTTTCTGGCGTCAAATGCAGAACATAACGAGCGGGCGATGGTGGCGCAAAACCGTGTGTTCGACCAACTTACCGACGAACTGGAAAAAGAGGCGTTTGCCTTAAGCGAACTGGCGCGGGAAGGCGTGATCAAAAAACAGCCGGAAACGATTCAAAGCTGGAAAACCCGTGCCGAGCAAGACATCAGCCTGGAAAACCGCCTCGCTGCCCTGCGCGATACTGGGGCTTCCGATGAAGAGTTAATGATCCTGCGCGATGGCATTTCCACGCTGGATCAACTGGAAGATGAGCAACGCATCGCCATTAGCGATGTGGAAACCGGAAAAATCGATGAGGCGATGAACCTGCTGTACAGCGCCAATTACGAGGAGCGGCTTGCTGAAAGCGAATACCGTTTCGCGCATTTTCGCAGCCTTTCGGATCAGCGCACCCAGGCCGCCATCAACGACGCCACTGAGCGCTCTTTGCGCCTGCGTACATTCTCGGAAATCATGGTCGGTCTGACCGCCCTGCTGTTTCTGTTTGTGCTCGGTTTTATTATCAAACACCGAATTCTGCGCCCGGTGGTGACGCTCAGCGATGTGGTGAATCGGCTGGCGACGCAGGATTACAACGTTGAAGCGCCCGTGCTGGCGCAGGTCGATGAAATTGGCGATATGGCGCAGGCGATCCGCGTATTTCGTGAAAACGGCCTTGCCCGCCAGCGGCTGGAGCAAGAGCGCGATGCGGAATGGGCGACGCGCACGCTGTTGGCACGCATGACGCAGCGCCTGCAAGGGTGTGATTCCCACAGCGCGATTGTGCGGGTGATCAGCCGTTTCGCGCCGAAAATCATCCCGGACATGGGCGGGCGTTTGTATCTGCTCGAAAGCCGCCGCAATCGCATGAAGTGCGTGGCGCGCTGGGGTTTACCACCGGGTGAGGATGCGCCATTTGCACCGGAAAGTTGTTGGGCGCTGAAACGCGGGCAACTGCACAGCCCCGGCAATGGCACAGTGGATATGCCGTGCGAACATGTTTTGCCGGAGATTGCGTCGCGAGCCATCTGTGTACCGCTGAATGCCCAGAACAAAAGCATCGGGCTGCTGACTTTTGATAACTACACGCCAGGCAAAGAGCCGCCGTATATCTACCTGGAACTGCTGGCCGAAACGCTGGCGCTGGCGTTAGCCAACCAAATCCTGCGCGATACGCTGACGGAAAAAGCGACGCACGATTCGCTGACCGGCCTGCGTAACCGCTACAGCCTTGAAGAGAGCATCCGCGGCATGATCGACCAGGCCATGGTGGAAGGCACCCTGCTCAGTTGCCTGATGCTCGATGTGGATTACTTCAAAAAACTCAATGACCAGCACGGTCATGAAGCGGGCGATAAAGTGCTGCGCGAGCTGGCGCGGGTTATTACCGATACGCTTGGTGATAACGGCGTTGCGTTTCGCTACGGCGGCGAAGAGTTTCTGCTGATCCTGCCGAATACCAACGAAATCGAGGCAAAAAACGTCGGCCAGACACTGCTCAATAACGTGTCCAATCACATTATGCTGTACGAATCGCAAGATATCGGGCCGGTGTCGGTTTCCATCGGCCTGGCCACCTGGCCGCGTCACGCCAGAGCTGATAATCTGGTGCGTGCCGCCGACCTGGCCCTTTATAGGGCGAAGGAACAGGGGCGCGGGCAAATTGTGGTCGCCAGAAACACCGGCTAACGCCGGTCACTCTCGAAAAAGGAAACGTTATGAGCTATTTCCGCCCTGTGGCCTTAGAGCACGCCAGCCGCCTGCTTAACCACGGCCCGACCATTATGATCACCAGCCGCGATGAGCAAATCGACCGGCGCAATGTGATGACGGCGGCCTGGTCGATGCCGGTGGAATTCTCTCCGCCGCGTATCGCGATTGTGGTGGATAAAAGCACCTGGTCGCGCGAGTTGATTGAGCGCAGCGGGATGTTCGGCATTGTGGTGCCGGGTGTTGCGGCCACTAACTGGAGTTATGCCGTCGGCAGCATTACCGGGCGTGATGAAGACAAATTTAACTGCTATGGCATTCCCGCGTTTGCCGGGCCGGTGCTCGGTTTGCCGGTGATTGAAGAGAAGTGTCTGGCGTGGATGGAGTGCCGCTTGCTGCCCCCTACTGCCGCTCAGGAAAAATACGACACGCTGTTTGGCGAAGTGGTGTCTGCTGCAGCCGATGAGCGGGCGTTTATTAATGGTCGCTGGCAATTTGACGATGACAAACTGAATACCATTCACCATTTGGGCGGCGGGAATTTTGTCACCAGCGGCAAGCACATTACCGCGGGTCAATAAGGCTCTCGTTGCGGGGTAAATCAGAAGTTTCATGTTTACAGCGGGCGGCGGGTAACCCTTACTTAATCAAGAAAGTCACTCCCTGCGTCGCCCTGTGCTGTCGCTGACGCAATACTTCATCATTCGATTCACCCGATAAGAAGAGTGCGCAGCTATGGCGATTGCAACCAGTTACCCCGGCCTGTATTTAAACGAAGAAACAGCGGTTAATTTGTCGGTGACCAGCAGTGCTACGGCGATCCCCGTTTTTACTTTTGAAAAACGGGATACAGAATATGCGCCTTCAGCGACGATGCTGCATTTAAACAACTGGGCTGAGTTTTACGCGCTGATTGGTCGCGATGATAGTGGATCCCACTTTTTTGATAGCCTCAAATTTTGGTTTATGAGCGGTGGCGGCCCCTGCTACATGGTCAGGCGGGAACATCTTATCGAGGAATTGGTGAAATATGACGATATCACCCTGGTCGTTGAAGCCGGCTCAGTATTAAGTGCAGAGACGACACAAAAACAACAAATGTATGCCGATTTTCTCACCGTGCGACAGCAAATGCCGACTCTCTTTGGACTGTTTGATGGTTTGCAGTCCGATATTTCAAACGCAGAGAGCGTCGATGAATTCATGAAATATCATCCCGCCACACCGTATGCAGCGGCGTTTTATCCATGGCAGAAGGTTGACTGGTCCTCTTCCGCCATTCCCCCCAGTGTCGTCGCGGCTGTCTCCATCGCCAGAACCGATCGCGTCCGTGGCGTATGGAAAGCGCCGGCCAATGTCGTCATTAACGGCATCACGCCGATGTTTTCTGTCAGCAATAACATTCAGGCGAAATATTATCGGGGCAAGGCGCTGAACATGATTCGTCGCTTTGGCAGCACAGGAACGGTTGTCTGGGGCAGCCGCACGCTGGAAGACAGCGATAAATGGCGTTATATCCCGGTACGCCGATTATTTGGTATGGCCGAGCATGATATTCGAAAATTGTTAAGGGGGTTGATTTACGAACCCAATAGCAGCATCACCTGGCAACGTGTCAAAGTCGCGCTTGATAGTTATCTGCATGACTTATGGAAAAAAGGCGCGCTGGCGGGCAGCAAGCCAGAGGAAGCCTGGTTTGTGGAGGTGGGGAAAAACATCACCATGTCCGAAGAAGAGATAAGCCAAGGGAAATTGATTATTCGTGTTGGCATGGCCGCCGTGCGTCCAGCCGAATTTATTCTTCTCGAGTTCTCACAGAAGATCGCGATGTTATAAATAGTCGGGTGAATATAGGGCACCCCGGATAACGGATGCCCCAGCCGAAACGGATAAAGTGCGGCGACAGGCGATTACATGCTGTAGCCTGGCTTTTTGAGCAGTTTGTCCATTTGCGGAGCGATGTCGGTATCCCAGGCCAGCGCTTTCCAGTCTTCGGGCGACACTTCATTTAGCGCAATGCTTATTGAACTCTCTTTGCTGTTCAGGTGGCGAATAATCACATCAGCGATATCCGCCGCCAGGGCGCTTTTTTGCTCATCGTTCAGATCGCGGGGAAAACATTTGATATCAACGTGCGGCATAGCAAACTCCTTGTGTTAAGAGAACGTTAAAGTAGCACAGCCGCGTTCAGTCAATTATCAAATAATGTCGTTACGCTTAGGCACTAATTGATAAGGGATTTCGGCCAGCGTCAGCATCACTTCGCTGATTGCCGACCCCCAACCGGGAACGCCATAAACCGTCAACATAAGGCCACCTTGAATTCAGAGTGAATCCTAAGCTTAGGCCAGAGTGGCGAGAAATTCGTTTGCCTGCCGGGGGCTGGTAAGACGCACGAAACGCACGTGCTGATAGCGAGGGTCGGCCAGATCAGCTTCATAACGTGCGCGGTTGGTGCGCCAGGTTTTCAGCGTCCAGAGAATAATCGACTCGCGGCTTAAGAACGAACGGCGAAAAGTTTCATAATTGCCAGTGCCCGGCCATAACTCGTGGCGGTGCCACGCCCGCCGGATAGCACGAAGCAGCGCCTGGCGCAGCGTGCGCCAGAAACCGTAATCAACCCAGACGACGATATCGACATTGCGCCATTTAATATCGCGGCTGCGGTTATAATTGCCGTCCAGCACCCAACCCGGTTGCGCCAGCAGTTGCTCCAGCCGGGCAAACAACTCTTCATCCGGCGTCCCCTGCCAGTTTGTCCGCCAGTACAACACATCCATTTCGATATACGGCACATTGAGCTTGCCGGCGAGACGCTTTGCCAGCGTGGATTTGCCGCTGCCGCTGGTGCCGATCACGTTGATTCGCATGACGTTACGCCGATTCCCGCTCAACAAAATGGAAACCGATATCCACGATTTGCTCGTTGGCACTGTTTCCTTCTATGCGATCCGCCAGTAGCGTTGCCGCCCGCTGGCCAATAATTTGCCGATCGACGCTGACGGTGGTAATGGCGGGCTGATTCCCGGCGGCAAAATCGAGATCGCCAAAACCAATCACCGCCACATCCTGCGGCACCCGCAAGCCACGCGATTGCACCTCGATAATCGCCCCTTGCGCCAGGGTGTCTGAGCTGCACACGATGACATCAAAATCACCGACTTCCAGCAATCGCGCCATCCCCTCGCGACCCGAGGTAAAGCGCGCGGGCAACGCCACATCGACACTCACAGGCTCGGTAATGCCGTTACGCGCCAGCACGTCGCACAGCCCGGCTTTACGCTGCGCGGCACGTTTATCAACGGTCCACAGCAAACCGGGGCGACGGTAACCTTTACGCAGCAGATAATCGGCGGTGGCCTGGCCGACTTTTTCATGGGAAAAGCCCACCAGCATATCCAGCGGCGTCGGGGTTAAATCCCAGATTTCCACCACCGGAACGCTGGCGTTAAGGATCACTTTTTTCAGATCCGTCGAGTGGTGAATGCCGGTTAACACAATGCCGTCCGGGCGGCGGGAAAGCAGCGCAGCCACCAGTTCGGCTTCCGTTTGTTGGGTATAACCGGCAACGCACAACAGCATATGGTAGCCGCGCACCGCCAGTTCATCACTGATGGCCTGGATGGTATCGACAAACATATTGTTATTGATTTGCGGGACGACAACGGCAATCAGTTTGCTGCGACGTGACGCGAGCCCACCCGCCAGCGCGTTGGGGATATAACCGGTGGCTTTAACGGCGGCGATCACTTTTTCCACCGTTTTTGGCCGCACCAGTTGTGGCGTGTTAAGCGCCCGACTTACGGTCATGGAAGAGAGCCCTGCCGCGCGGGCAACATCCTCAAGCGTGGGCGCACGCGGTGGTACGGAACGAGATGTTTTTGACATGGTCACTCACAGTGAATTTAGGGCATTCATCGTTATTCGTGTTGGATTTTGTATTATACGCGCTTCTCCTTTCATTACCCGCTCCACCCCATAAATCAGTGAGTTAGGTAACATTTTATTGCTAATATGTTAGCGATATCATCTTTTTATAAAAGATCACGTGTGGAGTGCTGTTTTGTGATTCACTTAACATTTCATGCCCTTTTGATCAGTTGATTTGTGATCGGTTGTACAAAATCACGGCATTGCGCTGGTCAGTATCAGCGTCTGGATTTACAAATGTTAGCGCAAACATTCATATCATTCACAGGAGCTAATCATGACCGTAAGTGCGAATTCAGATGCCGTGACCTATGCCAAAACCGCAGGGGCAAAAACCGCGGCAGAAACCGGCGACCGTATCGAGTGGGTAAAACTCTCCCTCGCCTTTCTGCCGCTCGCGACGCCCGTTAGCGATGCCAAAGTTTTAACTGGCCGCCAGAAACCGCTGACCGAAGTGGCGATTATTATTGCGGAAATCCGCAGCCGCGATGGTTTTGAAGGCGTGGGATTTAGTTACTCGAAACGCGCGGGGGGTCAGGGTATTTATGCGCACGCCAAAGAGATCGCCGATAACCTGCTCGGCGAAGATCCGAACGATATCGACAAAATTTACACCAAACTGCTGTGGGCTGGCGCTTCCGTTGGCCGCAGCGGCATGGCGGTACAGGCCATCTCCCCTCTCGATATTGCGCTGTGGGATATGAAAGCCAAACGCGCCGGTTTGCCGCTGGCGAAACTGCTCGGCGCGCACCGCGATTCCGTTCAGTGTTACAACACCTCTGGCGGTTTCCTGCATACGCCGCTGGATCAGGTACTGAAAAACGTCACTATCTCCCGAGAAAACGGTATCGGCGGGATCAAAATTAAAGTCGGTCAACCGGACACCAAAGAAGATATTCGCCGTTTAACAGCGGTGCGCGAAGCGCTGGGTGATGACTTTCCGCTGATGGTGGATGCCAACCAGCAATGGGATCGCGAAACCGCGATCCGCATGGGTCGCCAGATGGAGAAGTTCAACCTTATCTGGATTGAAGAGCCGCTGGACGCCTATGACGTAGAAGGCCATGCGCAGCTGGCTGCCGCGCTGGATACGCCGATCGCCACCGGCGAAATGCTGACCAGTTTCCGTGAACACGAACAGTTGATCCTCGGCAACGCCAGCGACTTCGTACAGCCGGACGCCCCGCGCGTCGGCGGGATCTCCCCGTTTTTGAAAATCATGGATCTGGCGGCGAAACACAACCGTAAACTGGCACCGCATTTTGCGATGGAAGTCCACCTGCATCTTTCTGCCGCTTACCCGCTGGAGCCGTGGCTGGAGCACTTCGAATGGCTGAACCCGTTGTTCAACGAGCAACTGGAACTGCGCGGCGGGCGCATGTATGTTTCTGACCGCCACGGTCTGGGGTTCACCCTCAGCGAGCAAGCCCGCGCCTGGACGCAACTGAGCTGTGAGTTTGGCAAACGCCCTTAAGCCTTAAGAAAGACGGTGATACGGGAGTTCATTCCCGTATCATCACATTAAAATTTACGCCTGACAGAAGAGGCCTGAACATCCCCTTTATTTCGCAACCGCCGTGCATGCCAATCCTCTTTGCTGTATGTCACGCCTGCACCGTGATACCCCGAAACGCTAATATCAGGAAAACCGTTTTTGACGAGTTCCTCTTTCAAAGATTGCGCGAAAGGTTTCTTTTTATTTTTCCCAAAACCCA
Source organism: Kosakonia sp. BYX6 (assembly GCF_038449125.1). Taxonomy (NCBI): domain Bacteria; kingdom Pseudomonadati; phylum Pseudomonadota; class Gammaproteobacteria; order Enterobacterales; family Enterobacteriaceae; genus Kosakonia; species Kosakonia calanthes. The sequence goes on from NZ_CP151800.1 coordinate 2,490,367, forward strand.
ATATTCCGCCGAAAGGTTTTGCTGATTTTTCCAGCTCCGCCATTGAAAAGTTTTCAGGATGTTGTGCATCGGCGCTATAGCAGGCTCTGACGCGGATATCGCGATAATGCGGGTCGAGGCCGCCGACGGATAAGGCTTTAGCAATCTGCTCAGCGGTTACCATTCCGCGTTGCATATCTTGATCGGCCGCGAGTATGTCTACCCCTGGGCCACCATGACCAATAATGTAGAGTTTGGTTGTTTGCGGAGAGAGGCTTTTGAGTAATTGGCCATTTGAATGACCAATAAAACAGACTCGTTGTAATACCGAAAGATCGCGCGAAAAATCGGTAATACCCTGAATCGTTTTATCGTAAATCTTTGGGTTGAATTGATTTCTTAAATCTTCCGATCGCCATCCCGGCATCCCTTTCAACTCTTCCTCCATCAATTGAAGCGCATCGCTAAGCCGATCTATGGTGTCTTTTAACTCTTTTTCTTTTTCAGATCGCAGCTTTTCCATTTCAGCTAATGACTGATCTTCAACGATAACGGGATAAAGCTGCTTACCTTTCGTATGGCGAATGACATTTATGCCAAGGCTATGCTCAACGAGATCGGGGGCGACAAACGGTGCGTAAATATAGCCACTTTTGTTTTGGTCTGCTTCAGCGCCCTCACTGGTCCCTTGCGGGCTTAACGAAGCGCCTGGCCGTTTTTTGGTGTCATAAGCGTACATGTCAATTCTCCACAATGGCGGGGGAAGCTGAAAACAACCGCGACTTGCCAGTTAAGTTTTACGCATAAATCGCCGCCCAGGCGGAATTCTCAGATATTTCATTGTTAAAGCTTATGGCTGAACGAAGAAAACAACGCATTGTTGTTAAAGCTTCGTTTCTTTGCTGGTGGTTTTATCTGTTGCATTTTTCGCCATGCTGAATCAATTCCACTGCTTGATCCACCTGACTTCACAATTTCCGCTAATAGTGCCTTGTTTGCTGGTGGGTATGTTTTGCGTCATTTATCGATTGCGGGTAGGATGCTGCGCCATGTTGTGTCTTATCCATACGTAGAAACACTGGAAAGACAGAGCGTTTAGCCAGCGGTGCAATCGTTTGGTTTTTTTTTGCGCCGCAGCTTGAGGAATTTCGCAAGGTTCAGACAGGTAACAGGTAACGCAATGAAAACAGACAACAACGTCACGGAGCATCACGCGGCGAAACGTCGCTGGCTCAACTCTCATGAAGAGGGCTACAGCCGCGCGATGGGCAACCGTCAGGTGCAAATGATCGCCATTGGCGGTGCAATCGGTACAGGTTTATTTTTGGGCGCTGGCGCCCGGCTACAAATGGCGGGGCCGTCGCTGGCTATCGTCTATCTGGTTTGTGGTCTTTTCTCCTTCTTTATTCTGCGCGCACTGGGCGAACTGGTCTTACACCGCCCTTCCAGCGGCAGTTTCGTCTCTTACGCCCGTGAGTTTCTCGGTGAAAAAGCCGCCTATGTGGCAGGCTGGATGTATTTCATCAACTGGGCGATGACCGGTATCGTCGATATCACCGCCGTTGCGCTGTATATGCACTATTGGGGTGCGTTTGGCGATGTGCCGCAGTGGGTGTTTGCGCTGGGCGCGCTGGCGGTTGTCGGTACCATGAACATGATCGGCGTGAAATGGTTCGCCGAGATGGAGTTCTGGTTTGCGCTGATCAAAGTGCTGGCGATTGTGGTGTTCCTCGTTGTCGGGACGATTTTCCTCGGTACGGGTAAACCGCTGGATGGCGGGACGACGGGTTTCCACTTGATCACCGATAACGGCGGCTTCTTCCCGCACGGCATGATGGCCGCGCTGGTGTTAGTCCAGGGCGTGGTGTTCGCATTTGCCTCCATTGAACTGGTGGGTACTGCGGCCGGGGAATGTAAAGACCCGGAAAACATGGTGCCGAAAGCAATTAACAGCGTTATCTGGCGTATCGGCCTGTTTTATGTCGGTTCCGTGGTGTTGCTGGTTCTGCTGCTGCCGTGGAATGCCTATCAGGCGGGCCAAAGCCCGTTTGTTACCTTCTTCTCGAAACTGGGCGTGCCGTATATCGGCGACATTATGAATATGGTGGTGCTGACCGCCGCGCTCTCCAGCCTGAACTCCGGGCTCTATTCCACAGGCCGCATTCTGCGTTCGATGTCGATGGGCGGTTCCGCGCCGAAATTCATGTCGAAAATGAGCCGTCACCACGTGCCATACGCGGGCATTCTCGCCACCATTTGCGTGTATGTTGTCGGTGTATTCCTGAACTATCTGGTGCCGTCGCAGGTGTTTGAGATCGTGCTGAACGTCGCGTCGCTGGGCATTATTGCCTCCTGGGGCTTTATCGTGGTGTGTCAGATGCGCCTGCGTAAAGCGATTCGTGAAGGGAAAGCGGCCGAAGTGAAATTCAAAATGCCTGGCGCGCCGGTAACGTCATGGCTGACGCTGCTGTTCCTGCTCAGCGTGCTGGTATTGATGGCGTTCGATTACCCGAACGGCACTTATACCATCGGTTCGATTCCGCTGATTGCCGTGTTGCTGGTGGCGGGTTGGTTTGGCGTGCGTAAACGCGTTAATGAGATCCACAGCACCGCACCGGTCGCACCGTTAGTTGAAGAAACCTCACGTTAAAAACAAACGCCTGATGGCGCTTCGCGTATCCGGCCTACAGAGTTTTGCTTTGTAGGCCGGATAAGGCGCAGCCGCCATCCGGCAAACTGCGCCTCATAAGTTATTACAGCGCGATGCGGATCACATCATCAGGCTGAGTGGCTTCTTTCTCACGCGTTGATGCCTGTTTCACACTGACATACAACGTTTTGCCGTCCGGCGACAGCGCCAGGCTGTTTGGATAGGTCGGCGTCTCAAACGTTTTCACCACTTTGTAGCTTTTCCCGTCGATAACACTCACTTTGCCCGCCTTGCGGTGAGTGACATAGGCTTCATTCCGCGTCGGGTTAAACAGCACCGCCAGCGATTCCGGTGCCGCGACTTTCTCCATCACGCTGCCGTTGCGGGTATCCACCACCAGCACTTCCGTCGCTTTGGAATCGGTAATAAAGGCGCGATGACCTGCGGTATCAAGACTCAGGTTCAGGTAGAAATGCTCTTTGCCGTCATCCTGCAATTTTTTGCGATCGATAATTTTGTTGCTGCTGGTATCAATAGTGATCAGTTCACCGTCGCCGTTGGTGGTATAGAGGCGCTTCGCGACAGGATCGACCGCCAGGCCGGTGCTGTAGGTGCCAGTATTCGCGATGGTGGTTTTCAGTTTCAGTGATTCGCCATCAACCACCCAAACCGCGCTCTCTTTCCCAACACCGGTGATATAAACAGTGTTGGTCGTCTCATCAACCGCCAGTTCACGCGGGCTGAGCGGGCGCACGGTTTCCGAGCGTTTACGCGCATCCAGCACCACCCTGCCTTTGAGCTCACCGGTTTTGGCATCCACTGCCGTGACGGAACCGTCGGTGGTATTACCGAACCACAACGTTTGCGTCTGGTTATTGATGGCGGCGCCAAACGGTTTCAAATCACTGTGAATGGCCTGGGTAATATCCAGCGTGGCGGGATCGAGACGGTAAATCACGCCGCCTTTATCCGTTTTGCGGCTTTGCGCGGTAGCCAGCCACAGCGCATTTTCCTGCTGGCTGATGGCCATTTCATACGCGCCTTTGCCCACCGCTTTACGCAGCATCTCCTCGGCAGCATGGGTGCTGAATGAACCCGCCAGCAACAAAGAACCGAGAAGCAGAGAACCACGCAGGCGCGGTGAAGATAAATGACGAAAATACATGACGACTCCCTTTGAGAGAAAAGATGGTTACGTTTTCACATGCGTCCAGTGCACGAAACGGCGGTTTCGCTTATTGTTATTGTTGAGAATAGTAATCATTAATGGTCATAAAGTGGAGTGCTAAATTCGCCGGAGGCGGAAATGGAACGTCTTTATTACACTCATTCTTAACGTAACGTGCGTTCATTGTTTTCATAAAATTTACATATCCTTTAACATGTTGGCGAATGTTCCATTTGGTTCGTCTTTCTAACTCGGTTCCGTCATGAATATTATTTCCGTCACTAAGGCTTCACTGCCGGTGTTGTTACTCCCTGCTGCGTTGTCCACTTCCGCCTGGGCGGCAGACAATGAACAAACAATGATTGTCAGCGCCACTCCGCAAACTGTTTCCGAACTGGATAGCCCCGCCGCCGTGAGCGTGGTTCAGGGGGAAGATATCCGCCACGCCGCGCCGCGCGTCAATTTGTCTGAATCTCTGAGCAGCGTGCCGGGCTTACAGGTGCAAAACCGCCAGAACTATGCGCAGGATCTCCAGCTGTCGATTCGCGGTTTTGGTTCGCGCTCCACCTACGGCGTGCGCGGCATTCGTCTGTATGTCGACGGTATTCCCGCCACCATGCCGGATGGTCAAGGGCAAACATCGAATATTGATCTCAACAGTGTGGAAAGCATTGATGTGCTGCGCGGCCCCTTCTCGGCGCTGTATGGCAACGCCTCGGGCGGCGTGATGAATGTCACTACCGAAACCGGGCGCGAACCGGCGACCATCGAAGCCAGCAGTTATTACGGCAGTTTCGGTAGCTGGCGTTATGGCCTGAAAGCCACGGGCGCGATGGGTGACGGTACGCACGCGGGCGATGTGGATTACACCGCCTCCTCTACCCGTTTTGTCACTCACGGTTACCGCGATCGCAGCGGCGCCCGCAAAAATCTGGCGAATGCCAAACTCGGTGTGCGCATTGATGATGTCAGCAAACTGAGCCTGATTTTTAACAGCGTAGATATTAAAGCCGATGACGCTGGCGGTTTAACAGAGTCCGAATGGCGAGATAACCCGCGCCAGTCGCCGCGTGCGGAGCAATACCACACGCGCAAAACCATTAAACAAACCCAGGCCGGATTGCGCTATGAGCGCCAGCTCAGCGCTCAGGATGATTTAAGCGTGATGATGTACGCCGGCGAGCGCGAAACTACGCAGTATCAGTCCATTCCACGTGCGCCACAGCTCAACGCCACGCATGCCGGCGGTGTGATTGATTTAACCCGCCATTATCAGGGCATTGATACCCGCTGGACCCACCGAGGCGAACTGGGCGTACCGGTGACTTTCACTGGCGGGTTGAATTACGAAAACATGAGCGAAGCTCGCAAAGGCTATGAAAACTTCATCATGAACGGCACGACGCCGGAGTACGGCCAGAAAGGCAATTTGCGCCGCGATGAACGTAATCTGATGTGGAACGTCGATCCCTATCTGCAAACCGCCTGGCAGTTGACTGACAAATTGTCGCTGGATGCGGGCGTGCGTTATAGCTCGGTGTGGTTTGATTCCAACGATCACTACATCACCGCGCAGAACGGCGATGACAGCGGCGAGGCGAATTACCACAAATGGTTACCGGCAGGATCGCTGAAATACGCGGTAACTCCGGCCTGGAACGTGTATGTCGCCGCCGGTCGCGGGTTCGAAACGCCGACCATCAACGAACTCTCTTACCGTTCTGGTAACCAAAGCGGGCTCAATTTCGCGCTAAAACCGTCCACCAACGACACCGTCGAGATTGGCAGCAAAACGCGTATCGGCAACGGCCTGCTGACCGCGGCGCTGTTCCGCACCGACACCGATAATGAAATTGTCACCGATACCAACAGCGGCGGGCGCACCACCTACAAAAACGCCGGGGAAACCCGCCGTCAGGGCGCGGAGCTGTCGCTGGATCAACAATTTGCCGGTAACTGGCGGGCGAAAATGGCATGGACCTATCTTGATGCGACGTACCGCAGCGAAGTCTGCACCGATGGCGGCTGTAACGGGAACCGCATTCCGGGGATCGCGCGCAATATGGGCTTCGCCTCGCTCGGTTGGATCCCGGATCAAGGCTGGTACGCCGGGGCGGATGTGCGTTATATGAGCGACATTATGGCGAATGATGAAAACACCGCCAAAGCACCTTCGTACACCGTGGCAGGCCTAAATACAGGGTATAAATTCAGCTACGGCAACTGGATGATGGACGTCTTTGGCCGCGTCGATAACCTGTTTGACCGCGAGTATGTAGGCTCTGTGATCGTCAATGAAGGCAACAATCGCTATTACGAACCGGCTCCGGGGCGTAACTATGGCGTCGGTTTGTCGGTCGCTTATCAGTTCGAGTGATAAAAAAGCCCGGTTGCATTACGCTTCCGGGCTTTTCTTTATGGACTTCGCGTAATTAGAACGTGGTCCAGCCCTCTTCGCTGTTCGCGTTCTCATTGGATACAGCTTTTGTCACCGTCTGGAAGGTTTTGGGGTTCGCCGCCACGCTTGCCGGTTTGCTACCCTCCTGCTCCAAACGGAATGTCGCCACCAGTTCTTCCAGCAGGTGCGCTTGCTCTTCCAGTGAACCCGCTGCCGACGACGATTCGCTCACCAGCGAGGCATTCTGCTGCGTGGTGCTGTCCAGTTCGCCGACGGCGCGAGCAATCTGCTCAATACCGCGGCTCTGCTCTTCCGACGCGGAAGAGATTTCGCCCATGATATCGTTCACGCGCGTGACGGAGTGCACCACTTGATCCATGGTTTCCCCGGCTTTTGCCACCAGTTCGCTCCCGATATTAATCCGGGAAACGGACTCGCTGATCAACTGCTCAATATCTTTTGCCGCCTGCGAACTGCGCTGCGACAGGCTACGGACTTCGCTGGCGACCACCGCAAAACCGCGCCCCTGTTCACCCGCTCGCGCGGCTTCCACCGCCGCGTTCAGCGCCAGAATGTTGGTCTGGAAGGCGATGCTGTTAATCACCGCGGTAATATCCGCAATTTTGTTAGAGCTGCTGTGAATATCACCCATCGTGTTGACCACTTCGCGCATGACGGTGCCGCCTTCGCTGGCGGTTTTTGACGCCTGCGCCGCCAGGCTGCTGGCATTGCGGGCGTTATCGGCGTTGTTCTTCACGGTCGCGGTCAACTCTTCCATACTGGCGGCGGTTTCAACTACCGCGGCAGCTTGCTGCTCCGTGCGCGAAGAGAGATCGGTGTTACCTTCGGCGATTTCCGTCGCCGCGCGTGACACCTGCGTGACACTGTTGCGCACCTCGTAAATCATATCGCGCAGCGTATCGTTCATTCGCCCCATCGCGCCGGTTAACTGGCCGAGTTCATCGGTGCTTTGCGCGCGGATATGCGAACTCAGATCGCCGCTGGCAATGCGTTCAGCCAGCGCCAGGTTGCGGTCAATCGGGCGCGTAATCTGGCGGATCACCCACCAGGAAACCAGCATGCCGAGCAGGATCGCAATCACACCGATAATCGCGGCGATGGTGCTGGAGGTATAGGCCAGTTCATCGTTGTGCGCTTTCACCAGCGCAATGATTTCTCTCAACGACGCGCTGCTGTTATCCCCGCCAACTTTGACTTTATCTTCCGCGGCTTTTAATGCCTGGGACGCGGCGAAATAATTCAGGCTCAGATCGCGGTATTTCACCGTGTCGTCCCACAGGGATTGCAGCGGCGATTGCAATTCACCCGGCAGCTGGCTCGCCAGCGCCTGCACGCTTTTTTCTGTCTCGCTGAAACGGCGATCGAGGTTTTCACGCGTGTCTTTGCCAGGGCTGTAACGCACAACCAGCGCGGCATCGCGCACGGCGCTAATGGCAAACAGTTGTTCGTAAACCTGGGTCATCAGCGCCGGATCGGCCACCGGCGTGCGCACCAGCGTGGTATAGCGGGCAGAGAGATCTTCGGCGGCGAGTTTATCCAGCGCGTCACGCACCGTGCGGAGATCGCCGGTCGCTTTTTGCATCTCGCCGATGCTGCTCTGGAAATTGTCCAGATGCCCGGCGACATCGCTGATGATTTGCCGCTCTTTGCTCGACCAGGAAAGCGCATCCGCGCTGGCGGTCAACTCAGAAGCGTGGCGCACATAGTTGGACATGACCTGGCCTGATTTATCGTCCCCATAAAAATATTTCAGGCGATTAATCTTGGCCTGAAATACTTCAATGTTGATGTTGTACATCAGGTTGGTTTTTTCATAGACGTCACGTATTTCTTTAAAGCGCAATACACTAAGAATGGTAGCAACCGCGACCAGAAACAGAACTAAACCAAAACCGACCGACAGCTTTCTACTAATTTTTATATTGCTTAACCGCTGGCTAAATGACATTCCTGACTCCTTGCTAAACAGCAATGTTAGCGCCTGACTGCGCACTTAATGAGTTATCGGCAAGAGAGTAGGAGAATTCAGGTTGACGAGGCGTTATCGATAAGAAATGTGATATTGATGCTCCCCATTCGCAAATTTTTGCCGGGGAGCACCAATATAATTTTATGAAATAATTGATTTACACAATAATAACTCAACGAAAGAATTGTTTGTGGACGATGTTTGCGCCCTCATCAATGGCCCGCCACACCGCCCGTTCGCTGGCAAATGCGTCGCCCTCTTCCAGCGCCGCTAATAAATCGCTGTAATTATGCACGCGCGTTAAATCTTCTGAGCTTGGGTAAAGATAATTGTAGCAAGGGCCAATTCGCACCCATAATTGCTCAATTAACGCGGTCAACGTTGGCATTTCGGCGTGGTTATAGACGCTAAAACGAAACACGCGATTGGCCTGTAATGCCTGCTCAGCGTTGCCGGATTTCATCGCTTCATTGGTATTGGCGGCGAAGATACGTAACTCACGAATCTTATCTTTCGACATATTCTCGCTGGCGGCTCGCACGGCCATCCCTTCAAGATTCTTACGTATCTGATTGATTTCGTTGTAGCGTTCCCGGCTCACTTCCGGGACCAAAAACGCCTGTGCGGGTGTCGCATGCAGCGCGCCTGCGGAGACCAGTCGCAGTAACGCTTCGCGAACGGGGGTAATGCTAGTGCCCAATTGATCGGCAATTTCTTTGGTAATGAGCCGTGCGCCAGGTCTAAGTGCTCCAACAATAAGCGCACTTTTTAGACTCGACTCGACTTGCATGGTGAGACTTGTTCTTTGCGCTTTTTCCAAATCAAGCATGTTTGTATCCTGTAAATTTTCTTTATTATTTCAGCCCGGTAGTGTGTCCGTAATCTAATTACAGAAAGATATATTATATAAGTACATGCCTGGTATTGGATTATTGCGTAAAGGTATAACAATTAGTTATTTATTATGCACGACTAACGGGAACCGCCTTCATGAGGTCATCAATTCCTCATGCAACTCTAATTAAAGCTGTTTTTCAAAAATTTGCACGATTTAGAAGGCGGTTTTTCACCGCCATCGGATAATTATTTTTGCGGGCCAACTTGCACTACAACTTTGCCGAAATTTTTACCTTCCAGTAAGCCGAAAAAAGCCTCAGGCGCATTCTCCAGCCCCTCAGTTACTTGTTCACGGTAGTTAATGTTCCCATTCTGGATCCATTTCTTCATTTCCTGCTGGAATTCGTGAATTCGGTGACCATAATCCTGCATGATAATAAACCCCTGCAACCGTATTCTTTTTTTCAGCAAGGTATCCATCAATAAAGGAATTCGATCTGGCTTATCGGGAATGTTGGTCGAGTTATAAGCGCTGACCAGGCCACAAAGGGGAATTCGTGCGGACGTATTTAATAACGGCAGTACCGCATCGAATACTTTGCCACCGACATTCTCAAAATAGATATCGATGCCCTGCGGGCAAGCGTCGGTCAGTTGGTCAGCAAAGTCGTCGGCATGGTGATCGAGACAGCGATCAAACCCCAGAACTTCCTCTGCATAGCGGCACTTCTCGCTGCCGCCTGCGACGCCGACCACGCGGCAACCTTTGATTTTACCGATTTGCCCGGCCGTTGCGCCGACCGGGCCGGTCGCGGCGGCAACCACCAGCGTTTCGCCGGCTTTCGGCTGGCCGATATCCAGCAGGCCCATATAGGCGGTAAAACCGGGCATGCCGAGCACACCCAACGCCCAGGAGTGATTTGGCATCTCCTTATCGAGCTTGACCAGCTTTTCGCCGTTGGCGGTGGCGTAATCCTGCCAGCCACTGCCGCCGAGCACCCAGTCGCCTTCAGCGAAATCAGGATGCTGTGATTTAACCACCTGGCTTACCGTCGCCCCGACCATCACTTCGCCAATATTGACCGGCGGCGAATAAGAGGGGGCGTCATTCATGCGCTGGCGCATATAAGGGTCGAGCGAAAGGTAAACCGTGCGTAACAGGACTTCTCCCTCTTCAGGTGAAACGATGTCACCCTCTTCCAGACGAAAATTTTCCATGGTCGGTGCGCCATGTGGCCTGGAAGCCAGCACCCAGCGGCGGTTGCGGTGAGAATCTTGATGCATTGTGCGCTCCTGTGCTTTCAGCATGACTATTGATAATAGTCGCTGAGCGCCAGGCGCGCGTTGCTTTTACGCGGTTGCGTTATTGAGCCGCACCACCAGATAGCGGCACGGATGGCTGCTTTCATTGATAAACCGGCAGTCGTTCGGCGGCCCCAGTTCGAGGCAATCCCCGGCGTGCATTTCGTGACGGGTGTCTCCTTCAAGAAACACCAATTCTCCTTCCTGTACCCAGATGAGCTGACGCGCCAGCGCATAGGAAGAAGCCGGCATCGGGATATCGCTGCCAGCCGGCAGGTCGATCTGCACGAGATCGATAGGCAAATCGCTGCGCGGCGAAACATGACGGCGCAAATAGTGGCTTTGCGGATCGCGCCACACGGGTTGATCGGCGTAGCGCAGCAGTTTGCCTTCCTGCATCTCCGCCCGGGCGATAAGTGTCGACATGCTAATGCCAAACGCGCCGGAAAGCCGCGCCAATAGCGCTGCCGTTGGGCTGCTCTCGCCACGTTCAATTTTGTGGATCATTGCGCGCGACACCCCGGCTCGCTCCGCCAGTTCGCTCAGCGACCAGCCGCGAGATTCACGTTCCACACGAATTCGTGCACTGATCCGTTGATTTATATTGTCTGAGATAGTATTCATATCGTAATACTATAGTGTACAAATTTGAGGTTCAACCATGAATATTCGTTACGCCGGGAAAGAGGACTGTGCAGAAATTGCCGCGATTTACAACCATGCTGTCGTGAACACAGCGGCAATCTGGAACGATCAAACTGTGGATGTGGATAACCGCATCGCCTGGTTTGAGGCGCGCGCCCTGCTCGGCTACCCGGTGATTGTCAGTGAAGCGAACGGCGTGGTGACCGGTTATGCGTCATTTGGCGACTGGCGCGCTTTCGACGGTTTTCGCCATACCGTCGAGCACTCTGTTTATGTTCACCCGGACTATCAGGGCAACGGCCTGGGCCTGGCGCTGATGGAACGCTTAATCGAAGAAGCGAAGCGCCTCGGCAAACATGTGATGGTGGCAGGCATTGAAGCGCAAAACCACGGCTCCATTCATCTGCACAGCAAACTCGGTTTTGCCATCACCGGGCAGATGCCGCAGGTTGGTACCAAATTTGGCCGCTGGCTGGATCTGACCTTTATGCAGTTACAGCTTGATAACCGCACCGACCCGGACGCTATTTCATGAACCAATCGCTGACGCTCACCTTTCTTATCGCCGCCGGTATCGGGCTGGTGGTGCAAAACACGTTGATGGTGCGCATCACGCAATCCGCGTCGACGATCCTGATTGCCATGCTGCTCAATTCGCTGGTCGGCATCGTGCTGTTTGTCACTATCTTATTGATTAAAAACGGTGCGGCAGGCTTTCAGGAGCTGGTTCACAGCGTGAAATGGTGGACGTTAATCCCTGGCCTATTGGGGTCGTTTTTCGTCTTCGCCAGCATTAGCGGTTATCAGTATGTTGGCGCGGCGACCACCATTGCGGTGCTGGTTGCCAGCCAGCTTATCGGCGGATTAGTGATGGACGTGGTGAGAAGTCAGGGGGTGGCAATCCGGGCGCTGATTGGCCCGGTTTGCGGCGCGGTGTTACTGGTGATTGGCGCCTGGCTGGTCGCCAGACGGCAGTTCTAACGGTCTAATATCGTAGACAAATTTCCGCGGGCTAAAACGGGCTTCCAGTGTCAGGCAGCCCGTTTCACTTTTTTGCACATACAAAATGTTCTGCCGCTCGGGGCCGCAGCGCGAAATCGGATACGCATCCGCCAGCAGCGCCGCGCGCGCCATTTTTTCCTGGATCGATCCCATTGTCAGCATCACCATAAAACAGCCAGTAATGAGATATGGCCAACTCTGCCATAGCGGATGGTGGCTAATCTTTTTCACGCTATTGGGCAAAAAACCTTCGAAAAAGGCGATGACATACACCGCCCCTAACGCCACAACCAGAATCAGCGCGATCAACGCGATAGTTAACGGTACCGAGAGAAATGCGCCATACACAATGGCCGCGTTTTTAATGTAATCCGGCTCAATACCAAACTGGTTATTGAGTAACTTCTCGGCATAAGTTTTGGCGATAAACAAAATCACCACGCTATAAAGAAAAACCGCCACTTTGTTGCGCACCACTAACGCCAGTAACGCGCGATAATGCCAGGCCAGCCAGATGCAAACGGCAGAAACTGTCAGGCAAAACAGAAACGCGGAGTCGGTTTTCAACCAGCTAAATGCGGCGGCGATATAAAGACAAATCAGCCAGCTACGGCGAAAGTAACGCAGAAGTTTCTTGAGAATTGCGGTGCTCTCCATGACATCAAGCGTCCTTCATGTAAAAAAACGGGCCTTGCGGCCCGCGTAATTCAGGAAATGATGCCACCTTTGGTGAGTTGTTCAAGCCGGGCGTCCATGTCCTCTTTATGCTGCCGACCATGGTGCGCAATGGCCTGTCGCAGGCGCTGTTGCTGGGCGTAACGCTCTTCGCGACTCAGCTCAACATCGTCGCTCAGTTCAACCAACAACTCGTTCATACCGGCAATCACGCCCTGCGCGATCGCTTCGTCGACGCGGGCGCTAACCTCCTCCAGATGTGACATACCGTCTCCTTTAATTCAGTTTCGCTTTCGAAAAATCACTGCCCATCAGGCTGACGCTATAACCGCTGACGTTGCTGCGCGTGGCGTAGAACGTTTTGCCGTTCGCCAGCGCAATCCACGGTGCCTGCTGGTAATAAATCTCCTGCGCCTGGCCGTAAAGTTTGGCGCGTTCAGCCGGGTCGCTGACCAGTTTGGCTTTTTGCACCAGGTCATCATAACCCTTATCGCACCAGCGGGCGGCGTTGGAACCGGTCTTAATGCTGTTGCAACCCAGCAGCACATCGGCGAAGTTGTCCGGGTCGCCGTTGTCGGACATCCAGCCAAACAGCGCGGTATCGTGCTCGCCTTTACGCATTCCGGCGAGGTACTCCCCCCATTCGTAAGAGACGATTTTCGCTTTCACACCCACTTTCGCCCAGTCGCTCTGGATCATCTCCGCAATACGGCGCGAGTTCGGGTTATACGGGCGTTGCACCGGCATTGACCACAGCGTCGCTTCAAACCCTTTCTCCACGCCCGCTTGTTTTAGCAGCGCTTTGGCTTTTTCCGGATCGTAGCTGTAGTCCTTCAGATCTTTGTTAAAACCGAGCATATTCGGCGGCAGCGGCGATTTCGCCACCGTACCGGAACCCAGGAACACCGCGTTAACGATGGCTTGTTTGTCGGTCGCATAGTTCAGCGCCTGGCGCACCAGCACGTTATCAAACGGTTTTTTCTCGGTGTTAAACGCCAGATAGCCGACGTTTAGCGCATCAACGGTATGCAGGGCGAGATCTTTATTCTTTTTGATCTGGTCAAACTGCACCGGCGCCGGTGCCGGAATGATCTGGCACTCGTTAGTTTGCAGTTTCGCCAGACGCGTTTGCACATCCGGGGTGATGGAGAAGATCAAGTGCTTGGTCGGCACCGCGCCATCCCAGTAGTTTGGGTTCGCGATATAACGGATCTGCGCGTCGGTTTTATACTGCTGCAGCGCATACGGGCCGGTACCGATTGGCCAGTTATCGACATTTTCCGGCGAGCCTTTTTTCAGCATCGCATCGGCGTATTCCGCCGACAGGATTGAGGCGAAATCCATCCCCCAATCGGCAAGAAATGCGGCGTTCGGCTCATTCAGCACAAACTGCACGTGGTTATCATCGACTTTCTTCACCTCTTTGATCAGCTTATCGAGGCCGACATCGGTGAAATATTCGTAATTACCTTGCGAAACATTGTGGTACGGATGTTTCGGGTCCATCTGGCGCATGACGGAGAACACCACATCATCGGCGTTAAAATCGCGCGTCGGTTTGAAGTATTTATTGCTGTTGAATTTGACGCCCTGGCGCAGCGTAAAGGTCCAGGTTTTGCCATCTTCGGAGACTTTCCAGTCCGTCGCCAGCGACGGCACCGGGGTGTTTTTCACCGGATCAAAAGTCACCAGGCGGTTATAAAGCACCTGCGAACTAGCCACAAATGTTGGCCCGGAGCTGGCAATTTGTGGGTTAAAGGATTCCGGAGACGCTTCGGAACAGTAGATTATCGTATCGTTCGATGCCGCAAAGGCACTTGCCGGTAATAATGTGCTCAGCGCGAGAGCGAGCAGCGTTTTTCCTGTAGACATTATCAGGAGCCTTCTTTTTTATGTGGAAGTTTGATCTCAGCACAGCAACAGCAAACTGGCAAATAACGAATGACTATCAAGTTATGCTAAAGCAGTTGTTTTCGCTGAAATATCCACCATGCTTAATAAGAAAATTTAGATTAAATAAATTTTGTGCCGTCAAGCCAGTTCGACGCGATCAATGCGTCGAGAATTCAATGGTTTTGCGCTCTCCTCCGCCTTTTGCTGGTGCCAGGAATGCGTATAGTAGACGCGTGAAGAAGTCTATGGGATGAAAACGTGGCAAAAACACTCTTGCGTAGCGGCGATCTGGATGATTTCCAGGCCGTTGGCGGCGGCGGCCAGGCCGTATTCGATTCGGCATTGCAGATCCGAGAAGCACTGCGTCTGCGTAAACAGCAGGCTTTAGTCGATTGCCTGGCGATACCGCAGGTCAATGACGAAGGCGATCGTGTCGACTGGTATTCACCGATCGATGGCCGCTTTGTATCGTGGAAAGCGGCTGACCCCGAGGTGCGCGACCGTGCGTTGCGTTACCTTGAAAGCACGCTGGACAGCGCGGCTTCGCTGAGCCGCAAATGTATGCAGTCGCCCAAAACAGCCCAACAGCTGTTTGGTTCCCTGCTGGAAAAAGCGCTGCAATTTCCCGGCGAAAACCATGTTTTTCTCGTTGATGGCAAACCGGTCATCACCTTTTGGGGCTTCGTGAATCTTAACGAAAGCGCCCGCGAAAACGTGCTCGAATGCCTGCACGAGCCGGAACCTGAAATCCCCGAAATTATTATCGAACCGGAACCCGAGCCGGAGCCGGAAGAAGAACCCGCTGCCGCGGTGACCTTCAGCCAGGCGGATGCGCCGCTGTTTACCCCGCCGCCGGCAGCCAAAGCGCAAGCCGCCGCTGTGGCGTCTGTTTACCAGGCCACATCGGTTGATGAACCCGAACCCGAACCGGCGCCGGAGCCTGCGCCTGAACCGGTTGCGGCACCCGCGCCGAAAAAACGCCGTCGCCGCTATGTCCTGTGGGCATTGCCGGTCGCTGCCGCTGTTGCTGCGGCGATTGCTACACCGTTACTGCTCAAACAACAAGCATCCACCCCGGCGCCTGCACCCGTCGCGGCACCGCCGAAAGCTGTCGCTATTGCTCCGCAGCCGATTAAGGCCACGCCCGCTCCTGAACTTGTGGGCAACCTGCCGCTGCATCAGGCGGCAGTCGTTCCGCCGCCTGTGGTGGAAAAACCGCAAGAGAAACCGGTGGAAAATGAGCCGGTGGTGATCATGCCCATCCCGAAAGGGGCAATGGTGATGGACGCCCAGCAAGTGAAAATGGGCTCAACGAAATTCCTCAATGGCAGCTGGCGCGTGGCGATGGACGTTAAAGATCCCGTCACCGGTAAAGCGCCGAGCGTGCGTTATCAGATTCAGAACAACAAAGGCAGCGCGCGTATCGTGATGGGTAAAAATGTCACCTGCCGCGTAGACCTGTTCTCCGGCCTGCACGACACTGGCGAGCTGTTGATTAAGAGCCGGGGCAACGCGCGTTGCAGCGATGGATCTCACTACCCGATGCCGGACATTGCCTGTAAAGCAGGCACCAATGACGTGGCGGAATGCAGCGCGCGTTTTGACGCTAAAACCACCGTTCCGGTAACGTTCAGAAAGACAGGTGACTGATTTTATGCTGGTTAATCTTTGCGACTACAAACAGAGCGTCACGCTGATTGCCAATAGCGGCGTGCAGTTTCTTGATTTTGGCCTGACGCCGCAGGACGTGGCAAACAGTGGCCGTTTTGTGCGTAAAACCGCCAATGGCCCGCTGCTGCGGCTTGATTTTGACCTGGTGAATGAGCGTTTCACCCTGCCGAACCGCGAAGGCGGTCAGCCGGAAGTGGTGAAACCTGAAAGCATCCACTCATTGCAATATTCGCTGTCGATTTTAGATGGCGTCTGGCTGCCGATCCCGTTCCTGCGTTTTAACCCGCCGCGCACTTTCGTTGAAGGCCCGGATAACTGGGCGCGCGTGCAGATCCGTAAACTGCCCGAACCGGACAGCGCCGGGAATACGCACCGTATCGCACTGGCGCTCGACAGCCAAATTAACGATAACTCCCCAGCCGCTCTTGCGCCGCTGGAGAACGATATTCTTAACGGCACCCGTTTTTCGCTGGCCTGGCGCGATGACGAAGTGGCGGATTTTCTCGATCAAACCTGGGTTGATGGTTGGCTGCGCGAAGCGTTTTTGCAGTACATCACGCAGTATGAAAGCCGCAGCGAGCGCGAAATCAACCAGTCGCTGCGCGGTTTTGAATACCAGGCGCACTGGCTGAACCTGATGTCGCTGCTCGGCACGCAGTTGCAGGTGCCGGAAGTGAAAATCGTCACACATACGCTCAGCACGCCCGCGATTCCGGTCGATTTGATTTTGGATGTCGGCAATACCCATACCTGCGGCGTGATCATCGAAGATCACGGCGATGCCAACGATGGCCTGCGCCAGACCGCAGAGTTGCAGGTGCGTTCGCTGAGCGAACCGCAGTTTCTTAATGAACCGCTGTTTACCAGCCGCCTGGAGTTTTCAGAAGCGCGTTTTGGTAAGCAACACTTCTCTGTGGAAAGTGGGCGCGAAGACGCCTTCGTCTGGCCGTCCATCGTGCGCGTCGGCGATGAAGCCCGCAAACTGGCAATGCAGCGCATCGGCACCGAAGGCAACAGCGGTATCTCCAGCCCGCGTCGTTATCTGTGGGATGAAACCCCGGTGTTGCAGGACTGGCGTTTCAGCCAGATGAACAGCAAAACCCAGCGAGAACCGCTGGCGACCGCCTTCCCGCTGATGAACCTGATGAACGATGAAGGCCAGCCGCTGTACAGCCTGCCGCTGGATGAGCGTTTACCGGTGTTTTCACCGCAATACAGTCGCAGCACGTTGATGACCCATATGCTGTGCGAACTGTTGTCACAGGCGCTCGGGCAGATCAACAGCGTCGCTACCCGCCTGCGCTTGGGCTTCCCAGCTTCTCCGCGCCAGTTACGCACCATTATTTTGACCCTGCCTTCGGCAATGCCAAAACAGGAACGCGAGATTTTCCGCCGCCGCATGTTTGAAGCGATCGCGCTGGTGTGGAAAGCGATGGGCTGGCATCCGCAGGATGAAGATTTTGCCAACAGCAAACAGCAGGAAAAAAGTGTGGTGCCGGTTCCGCACATTCAGATGGAGTGGGACGAAGCGAGCTGCGGCCAACTGGTGTGGTTGTATAACGAAGCAATCTCCCGCTTTGCCGGGCAGACCGAAACCTTTTTCGCCTCTCTCGCCCGCCCGGATCGCGCAGAAGCGCCCGGCGCGGTGCAAGGCCGTTCACTGCGCGTGGCGTCGATTGATATCGGCGGCGGCACCACCGATATGGCGATCACCCATTATCAGCTTGATGATGGCACCGGCAGCAATGTCAAAATCACCCCGCAACTGCTGTTCCGCGAAGGTTTTAAAGTCGCGGGCGATGACGTGCTGTTGGATATTATTCAGCGTTGCGTGTTGCCTGCGCTGCAAACGCAGATGCAAAAAGCGGGTATTACCGATGCCGCCGCGATTATGGCGACACTGTTTGGCGACTCCGGGCGCATCGACACCCAGGCCGTGCTGCGCCAGCAAACCACGCTGC
This sequence comes from Kosakonia sp. BYX6, assembly GCF_038449125.1. Classification (NCBI taxonomy): domain Bacteria; kingdom Pseudomonadati; phylum Pseudomonadota; class Gammaproteobacteria; order Enterobacterales; family Enterobacteriaceae; genus Kosakonia; species Kosakonia calanthes. The sequence goes on from NZ_CP151800.1 coordinate 2,508,538, forward strand.
AACTGTTTATGCCAGTTGGTCATGCGATTCTCGCCGCCTGGGAAGAGAGCGACATCAACGATCCGTTAGCCGGGTTGTACGCCACCTTCGGCGATCTGCTTAAGCAGCACCCTACCCGCAATGTGATGAACTACCTTAAGCAGGCGATCGATCATGCGCTGCCCGCCGGTTCGGCGGAGTTCGATGTGCTGGCGGTGCCGCTGCAAGTTAATTTCCGTGAGCTTCAGGACGCGATGCTGGCCGGGCAATTCACCCTCGCCGCGCCGCTGCATGCCGTTTGCGAAGCCATCAGCCATTATTGTTGCGACGTGCTGTTGATCACCGGTCGTCCCGGTTGTTTACCGGGCGTGCAGGCGCTGATTCGCCACCTGCAACCGGTGCCGGTTAACCGCATGATCTGGCTGGATAAATACCGCGTTCACGAGTGGTATCCGTTTAGCCAACAAGGCAAAATCGGCAACCCGAAATCGACCGCTGCCGTCGGCGCAATGCTGTGCAGCCTGGCGCTGGATCTGCGCCTGCCGCGCTTTAACTTTAAAGCGGCGGATATTGGCGCCTACTCCACCGTGCGCTATCTCGGCGTGCTGGATAACGTGGTTAACACGCTGCGCGATGAGAATATCTGGTATCACGATATTGACCTGGACAAGCCCGGCGCAAAGTTGGACGCGCGGCTACACTTCCCGCTGCGCGGCAATGTCACGCTCGGTTTCCGCCAGCTTGCCAATGCCCGATGGCCTGCGACACCGCTCTATACGCTGAGCATTAACTCGCAGGAGCTGGCAAAAACCATCGCCGGTGACGGCGTGCTGAATGTCCGTTTACAGTTCAGCGGTGGCAACAAACACCTCGGGCCAGAATCGTTCATCTTAAGTGAAGCCTGGTTACAGGATGGCACGCCGGTCGCCGCCGACGCGCTAACCTTTAAACTGAATACGCTGGCCGACCGTCGCCATAGCGGAAGCCATTACTGGATCGACAGCGGGAGTGTGTACCTGAAATGAGTGCGAGCGTAAAAACCACCCAGGCATTAACGGCATGGATTAACGAGAATCGCCAACAATCGCCGCTGCTGGATGATGATGCCGACGCGCTGCTGGCGCGTTTAACCGCCGCTGCAGCCGAAGAAAACGTGCTGAGAGAGGCCGTTGACGCGCCCTGCACCGTTGGTCTGTATGGTCATTCGCAGGCGGCAAAAGCCCACCTACTCGCTGCGTTATGCGGCAATGGCACCGGACGGCTGAATGTCCGCCCCGGCGAAAAAACGCTGGATTACTTCACCCATATCAACCCCGGTCATGCGCTGACCAGCATGGCGCTGCGTTTTAGCCAGCACGTTTTGCCGATGGATGAAGGCTTCCCGCTCTGTTTGCGCATTATCAGCGAAGCCGAACTGGTGCAGATTTTTATTGTCCATGCGCATCAGCAGCCTGATTTGCGGGCAGTGGATAAAGCGGTTATTGAAAATCGCGTCGCCAAATGGCGCGCCCTGCGCCAGCCAAACGCGGTTCCGGGGATCACCGCAGAAGAGATTGGCGGTATCGCCCGCTTCTGGCGGTCGGTCGTCCCTTCCTCGCAACAGCATATGGACGATGCTTTGTGGTACCAGTTCGCCTGTCTGTTACCGTCGCTGGATCTTAGCGCCCGCGCCAGCGCCTGGTCGCTGTTGTGGGGCGAGCAACAAGAGCTGACGCAGCAGTGGTTTTCATTGGCGCACACGCTGCACCAAACCGGTAACGCCGCAGAACTCGCCGCGCCGCTCAGTATTCTGGTGGATACCTTTGCGCTGCCGACGGACGGCTTTTTAACCCCCCCTGCCGTTGCCGATGGCGAAGCGATCCACGATGAAGTCGTCGTGCATCCGTGGTCGGACGATCAACTGCACAACGCAGTCAGTATTCCGCTTGATACCCTCGCGCTGATCACCCGCGAACTGGTGCTGCCGGTGGAAAACAGCGTGTTACCGTCAGTCGATTTTCTGGATATCCCGGCGGCAGGCCCGCAAGACGGCCAGCCGCTGTGGCGCAGCAAGTGCCGCTGGTTGCTGGAAAATTATCGCCAGCGTTTACAGCCGGACGTGCTGATGATTTGCAACGCCACGCTGGAGCGTTCCGAAACCGCCGCGACAGCGCGCGCGTTAGTCAATTGGGTGAAAGAGACGCAATCGGGCCAGGACACCGCATTACCCGGCCTGGTGTGGGCGATCACGCCGCAGGACGCACGCTTTACGCTGGCGCAAAACCTGGATGAAAGCGTGCAGCAACTGATTGGCAAACCCGGTCAGAACTGGGGAACCTTGCAGGCGCTGGATGCCAGCAGCCTGCAACGTCTGCTCGAGTGGCTGGCACAAGCGACTGCGCCGGCTTTGCGTCAGCAACGGTTAGCCGCCTTGAACGAACGCCACCAGCGTGCGCTGCGCGATCTGCTGCAACCCTGGGTGGTCAGCGCGGAAAAAGACGCCGCCACGCAGCGTACGCTCGCCGAATCCGTGGTGCGTGAACTGCAAGGCCAGGCCTCGCGTCACGGTGAGTTACTCGAAGGTTTATTGCCGGATATGCAGCAATTCGACGCGCTATGGAAAGTGCAGCAGCCGCGCGAAGAGAAAGTCAGCGGCCTGTTTAATGAAGCGATCGATCTGTTTGCCGAATCCGCGGAAAGTGCCGAACCGCAAGCGTTGTCAAAAGATGTTGGGCAGCAAGCCCATGCGCTGTGGGTGAACCATGTTCGCCAGTGGAGCCGCAACGATGATAACGCCGCGCGTTTGGGGTTAAGCCCGGCGGCGCTGCGCCAGATGGCGGAGATTGTGATTGTCAGCAGTTATCGCCTGAACCTGCCGGAGCAGTTGCAGAAGATTATGCAGCGCGATACCGCCTGTGCCGCCCAGTTGCATGCTGCCATCGGTAACTTTGTCGCTTGGCTGGGTTATGCGTCGGTGCCTCAGGAAAATCGCCCGGCAAGTCGCGTGCAGAAAGACAGCACCATTTTTGCCACCGCGGCGGTTGGCGTCAGCGAAACTCGTCTGACCCGCCTGAGCGAACAGCCGGTTCATGCCGCCACGCGCTACGTCTACGACTGGCTGGTGGCACTGTATAACCGGGCGATCGAAAACATCGGTTACACCCACCCGTTGGATGTCAGCCCGGCCGCGCGTCAGCAATTAAAAACGCTGCTGCCGTAACCAAGCCGATTAAGGCGCAGCCGCTATTCGGCAAAATGCCCGATGGCGCTGCGCTTATCGGGCCTACACGATACCCGACACCGTAGGCCGGATAAGGCGTCAGCCGCCATCCGGCAAAACGCCCGATGGCGCTACGCTTATCGGGCCTACATGATCCCCGGCACCGTGTGACGGATACGGCGTCAGCCGCCATCCGGCAAAGAGCCAGACAGTGCTTCGTTTATCAGGCATCCCCGATAAACGACGCAATTGCCTTCGCCAACAACGCAGGTTGTTCCCATGACATTGAATGCCCGGCTTGTGGAATGACTTTAAGATCAATGCCCTGCTGCTGCACGCTTTCGGCGTCGCTGTCCGGTAAGGAAAGCTCGCCGAAAATCAGCGTTTTTGGGCGCGGAAAATTCACAAATAACGTCATCCAGGTCGGTTCGATCCCGTCGACCAGACTTTTCGCGCCCCGCCACACTGCCCAGGGCGCATTGCTTTGCAAACACCCTGCCCACGGCGTTTCTTCCTGCGCCAGCATCGCGGCATAACCGCAGGTCACAAAGTCAGCTTCATCCATGGTCATCACCTGGCGGCTGAACATGCCGCCGCCCGGCGCAAAGTTGGGTTCGGAAACCGCCAGCCCATTGACGCGCCGCGGGATGAGCGACGCAACTTCAATCGCAATGCTGCCGCCCATGCTGTGGCCGTATAACCAAAAGGCATTAAGCCCAAGATGATCGAACACTTCGACAACCACCTGCGCCTGATCGGACGTGCGATAAGAAAAGCTGGCTGGTCGTTCACTGAAACCGCTGCCGGGAAGATCAATCAGCACCGCACTTCTGCCGCCAAATGCCGGGTCGGCAACCACGCGCGGGTATTCATAAGAAGAGGCGCAACCAAGGCCATGAATAAAAACCACCGGGTCGCCTTTACCCGGTAAAAAATGCCAGCGAACCTGGCCTTGCGCGTGGTGGGAATACAGATTGTCCATCGGGCTCTCCTTTTGCGTAATACTGGCATTATATACAGCACTTCCGCGAAAGTTTGCGAGCAACATCAAAACAGTGAAAACAATAACGCCACCGGAAAGCTGATTGGCCAGGTTGCGCCAACTAACACCGCGCTAAGCAGACGAATTTTGCGGCTCTCTTTCGCAAGAAAAAAGGTCGCGATTGCGCAGAGCACCGCCATAACAGCATAGAAAATGAGCAGCTTTATGTAGAGATCCACCGTATGCCTCCTGTCCTTAGGTAAACATTCGTCTAACATGCTGCCTGATTTTTCAAGGCGTTATCGTCTGTGCCGTCACGCTTTCGATATTCGATTTTGCGCCTCATCATAGTGCGCCCTCGCCGCACGAAAATGGTCGGCGGAACTGATTATCCATTGCCATAACGGCATCATGCGAATCAGCATTTCTTGCCCTTGTTCAGTCACCGCATAGACCACGCGCGGGTGTTTCTCCTGGTAATCGTGGCGCGAAATTAGCCCGTCCCGCTCCAGTTGGCGCAATGTGCGCGTTAACATTCGTTGCGTTACCCCTTCCAGACGGCGACCAATTTCCGCGTGGCGCAAAGGCCCACTGGTACCCAAAATATGCACCACGCCAAGCGACCAGCGGTTGCCTGCATGGGTCAAAATCTCCCTCTTCAAGCCGTCATCGTCGTCGCTTAATTCTTCACAAACCACTTTCGAAAATTGCAGCATTGCTTGTCGATCCCACGCCATTTCTCCTCCGGTATCATCGGTGTGCCTAATTGAACCCTGCCGTTATTGCATGTCAGGCTGATGCAACACAACAGGAGATCAGTATGACGAATTCACATGAAAAATCTGTTTTAGTCCTCGGCGCCGGTGAACTTGGTCTGCCAGTGTTGCGGGCGATGAGCCAAAAAGCACAGCAAAATACGCAAACAAAAATCAGCGTGTTGCTGAGAAGCGAAGCTGCGTATGCCGATTCCGGCGCGCGCAAAACCCGGCTTGATGCGCTGGAAAAATGGGGAATTGGCGTCGTCGTCGGCGATTTACAAGCACAGTCCATTGATGAGCTAAGCGAATGCTTCCGCCCTTTCGACGCAGTAATTAATTGCAGCGGTTTTGTCGGCGGGCCGGGCACGCAACGTAAAATTACCCAAGCGGTGCTGAACGCAGGCGTGGCGCGCTATTTCCCGTGGCAATTCGGCGTTGATTACGACGTAGTAGGCAAAGGCAGCGGGCAGCAAGTGTGGGATGAACAGCTTGAGGTGCGCGCGCTTCTGCGCGCGCAAACCGCAACGGAATGGGTGATTGTCTCTACCGGAATGTTTACCAGTTATCTGTTCGAACCGAGCTTTGGCGTGGTGGACGAAGCCCGCCGCACTGTGTACGGCCTCGGGTCATGGGATTATGCGCTGACACTGACCACCCCGGACGATATCGGCACATTGACGGCGGAAATCTTTTTCCATCAACCCCTGTTGCGAAATGAAATTGTGTATATCGCGGGAGATACGCTGACCTGGCGCGCGCTGGCGGATTTAATGCAGAAACGTTGGGGCGGTGAAATGACGCGGCAATTGCTGGATAACGAAAAGCTGCGCGAGGATGTGCGCAACAACCCGGATGATGTCGCCGCGAAATATCGCCTCGCCTTTGCGCGGCCTGATGGCGTGGCATGGAACAAGGCGGATACCTTTAATGCGCAGCAGGGAATTGAAACCACCACCGCCGCGCAATGGCTTACCGATAATTACGCCAGATCAGAATATTGAGAACAACAGCGCAACCGGAAAACTCATCGGCCACGTTGAGCCGACCAAAAACGCGCTCAACAGGCGGATGCGCTTACGGTCATGGGAAAGGAACCAGGTGATCAGAGCGCAAATCAGCGCCATAACAAAGTAGAAAACCAACATTTTTTGGTATAACGACATGACAAACATTAACCCAGAAGTAACAAAACGTGCGCAATATGCTCTTTTTGTTGACATATATCAAGTTTAATTACTTTTCTAAGTTTCGATGTGAACGTGGATTTTGATCTAACGTCTTGATGAGCAAATGGTTCCTCACCATCTCCTGAGAGGTGGTGAGAAAGGACAATCAAAACCCAGTGATCAATTCATGGTGTTGGCGCGTTACCAGGCATTGAGATCCGTGATGAATCGCGTCATCTCAGCATGAATATCACCCCAGCAATCACTGACAAGATCGTGCGCACAGCCTGGGTATGTAATCAATTGTGCAACCCCTTTCGGGAAGCAGAGGGCGGTCTCTTTTGCGAAGCGGGTCGGAATTATCGGATCTAATTCGCCGTGCAGCATGAGCGTCGGAACCCGACAGCTACGCAAGCCGGCACGATAGTCGAATCGCCCCATTTCGCCATCGGGACTAAAGAAATGCGCTTGCAGTTCAAGACGCATAATCGATTGCCCCAGCTTCGTCATCATCCCGACCGCATCTTTACGCGAATAGAGCGGTATGCAGTGCTGCGTAAATTGGGCGATGCTTGTCTCATTCATACTGCTAAACAACGCGTTCGCCGCATTGGCCGCCGCTTCCCCTCCCAGTTCGCCAAACCGGTTAATCACGGCGTCTCGCTCGATATGCGCCGCCGACGAAACAATAATCAGGCCGGATGCAAGCTCCGGATGCCGCACTGCGGTGGCGAGCGCAACGAAACCACCGAATGACGTCCCAAGCAGAATCGGCTTTTGGATATTCAGCACTTCGCAGAATGCCGCCACGTCATCAGCCCACTGATCAAGACACCAGTCCGCCTGATCGCCTGTATCACTTCGGCCCTGCCCACGCTGATCGATAAAAATGACCTGCGCGTTTTCGGCCAGTCTCTGCATTTCCGGTTTCAGGTAGCCGTGATCAAACCCCGGCCCGCCATGCAGCACAATAACGGTATTGCGCTCAGCCAGTTTACCGTTCTCAGCAACAAGCTTTGCGCCATCAACATCGAACCACAACCCTATATCACCCACTGAAATCTGCATTATATAAACCTCTGTTGGATATACGTAACGCTGGAAAATTCAGCACTGAATCAGGTCAAACTTTGTACGATTCGAATGTATTGAAAAAACGTATGGATAAGTAGCCAGCACTGTTAACAAAGTGTAAGGCTTTATGTGAGGTTGGCCGGAGTGAATCGCAGAGGCGTGAGCGTGTCCCCTGCGACGCACAAACTGGGATTAACGCTGACGCTCGCGCCACTCCTTAATCATCTCTTTGCTGACTTCATCGGCGTAACAAATGGGCGAATAGCCTCCCGCTCTGCTCCAGGCACTGCGCTTACCGCATGAACTACCATTGCGGGCCTGGTTGAACGGGCATGCACAGGTGCCGGGGTACTGGGCAATGGATTCGGCAATAATCTCTTTTTTCACCTGCGCATCGGACAGCGCCTGTGTTTTTGCCATCCCTTCTGTCGCCATAAACACGCTGGCAGCAGCAATAACGCCCCACAACATCACTCGTATTTTCATTTTTATTATCCTGCGAAGGTATGAATGCACAGATTATTATTCCTGCAATGAATGAATATTGACGAAACGCACATTCGCTGGCAGAGATTATATCCACCATGAGATTTAGCTTAGGTGTTGATTTTAATATCGAATCCCATTAAAGGGGTACCGGGATATTTGGCGACAGCGGAAAGTCTCTGTTATTGTCTACCAGCAGGCATACATCAGATAAGACAAGGTAAGGTTATGCAGAAATATGACGACCTGTGGCAGGCCATCGAAGTTCGGGTGCGTGAAAACAATGACATAACGCATATCGATATGACCACAGATAGCGCACGGGGTGACGCTGCCAGGCAGCGCATCGCGCAGATTTTTATTCTGGAAGTGCTGCTTGCACGCCATCGCGAAAAGTATGCCAGCAGTTTTGTTCCCCTTGCCGGTGAAGAAGCGCTTTACCATTTGATATTTAAACGCACCGGCTGGAAACCTTTTGAAGTAAAACAACTCTCTTTTATCGACACCTTGTTTGTGTTGGCGGAATTATTCCGTGATGAAAACTTACCGGCGGAAGTACGCGCCGTGCTGCGCTCGCAAGGGGTAAAAGATGAACCGATGCCAACATATGACTTTTCAGAGAAAGATTGGGCGCCCCGCGAAAACGAAATTTTTCTGAAAAGATAAGTCTGCGAATTAATTAAATTATTAAATAAGTAAGGGCTCATCCGAGCCCTTATTTTTAATGCAGTGTACTGGTCGTCAGTTCGTCACCTGCGATATTCTCAACGCGGACGAAATAAAACTCTTCGCCTTCACACCAGTAAGATTCAATGGGTATGCTACTGCTCGTCGCCCCGCCCTCAATGCCTACCAACGCCCACGTCACCGAGGTTTCGCCGTCATCCACCGTCAAAAACTCCGACGCGCGCCCGGGAATCAGCACGACTACGATTTTACTCATTATTGTATCTTCCCCTGCCTGATTTTTTATAAAAAGCCAGATATTCTCGGCTACAACAATGACTGCCAGCAGGCACAAAGATGGCACCTGTGTGACAGTGGTTTAGGTAAAGGTAAGCCGGTAAATATCTGTTTGCGGTTTTTTTAAAATAAAGTAATAAGCCACGCCGCTAATGGCTGTTAATAATTAAATCAGTTTTACAAAAATAACAACAGTGCCCAAATCCACTATGAGATATACCTCATGCTTTATAAGGTTTTAGCGCCTTCCGTGGCGCCGATTTACCTTAATGCTTGATCATCACGTGGCGTACGACGGTGTAATCCTCAAGGCCATACAGCGACATATCTTTGCCGTAGCCGGAGAGTTTCTGTCCGCCGTGAGGCATTTCGCTAACCAGCATAAAATGGGTATTCACCCAGGTGCAGCCATATTGCAAACGCGCGCTCATGCGATGCGCCCGACCGACATCTTTGGTCCACACTGATGACGCCAGCCCATATTGCGAATCGTTAGCCCAGCCAAGCACCTGCTGTTCGTCATCGAACACCGTTACGCTGACCACCGGACCGAAAACTTCGCGCTGCACAATCGCATCTTCCTGTTTCGCCCCGGCGAGCAATGTTGGCTGGAAGAAATAGCCTGCGCCGTCGTGTTTATTGCCGCCGGTGACCACGCGGATATGGCTTAACGCTTTAGCTTCATCGACCGCTTTCGCCACTCGCGCCAGATGCGTTTGCGAACTGAGCGGCCCCAGTTCGGTGGTTTCGTCGTCCGGCGCGCCCATTTTCAGGCTGGCAACCGCCGCGCCGAGTTTCTCCACCAGCGCGTCATAAACGCCCTTCTGCGCGTAAATTCGGCACGCCGCGGTGCAATCCTGCCCGGCATTGTAAAAACCAAACGTGCGCACGCCTTCCACCACCGCGTCAAGATCCGCATCGTCAAACACGATCACCGGCGCTTTGCCACCAAGTTCCATATGCGTGCGCTTAATCGACGACGCGGTGTGCCCAATAATGTGCGCGCCCGTGGCAATCGACCCGGTCAGCGACACCATGCGCACTTTTTCATGGCCGGTCAGCGGATCGCCCACCGTTTTCCCCCGACCAAACAGCACATTCAGCACGCCGGCCGGGAAGATATCTTTCGCAAGCTCGGCCAGTTTCAACAGGCTAAGCGGCGTGATTTCGGAGGGTTTGATCACCACGCAGTTACCCGCCGCCAGCGCCGGGGCGAGTTTCCAGGCCGCCATCATCAACGGGTAGTTCCACGGCGCAATGGATGCCACCACGCCCAGCGGATCGCGGCGGATCATCGAGGTATGCCCTTCCAGATACTCGCCCGCCGCCAGCCCGTTCAGGCAACGCGCGGCGCCCGCGAAAAAGCGAAACACATCGACCACCGCCGGGATTTCATCATTCAACACGCAGTGCAGCGGCTTGCCGCAGTTCAGCGACTCCAGGCGGGCGAACATTTCGGCGTCATCTTCGATCACCTGCGCCAATTGCAGCAGGCACTCGGCACGCGCTTTCGGCGTGGTTTGCCCCCATGCGTCAAAGGCGCTGTCGGCAGCGTTGACAGCAGCGTCCACCTGCGCGGCGGACGCTTCGGCGATTTCCAGCAACACTTCACCGGTGGCAGGGTTATAGACGGCCTGCTTCTCGCCTTCGCCGTTAACCAGTTCCCCATTGATAAACAGTTGATGTTGCATAGTTCTGTCCTTTTGCTTGGTCAGTTATTTGTCGGTATCACGGGTCAGCCACCAGGCACCCAGAATCGGAATGGTCGTCACCAGCATCACCAACAGCGCGACGACATTGGTCACCGGCACATCGCGTGGGCGACCGAGTTGGTTCAGTAACCACAGCGGCAATGTGCGCTCATGGCCTGCGGTAAACGTCGTGACAATGATTTCATCAAACGAGAGCGCAAACGCCAGCATGCCCCCGGCCAGCAGTGCCGATCCCAGATTCGGCAACACCACATAGCGGAAGGTTTGCCAGCCGTCGGCACCCAAATCCATCGACGCTTCCACCAGGCTCCACGACGTACGCCGGAACCGGGCGATGACGTTGTTAAATACCACTACCACGCAGAACGTCGCATGCCCGACGACAATGGTGAAAAAACCTGGCTCCAGGTCGACGGTCTTGAAGGCCGTCAACAGCGCCAGGCCGGTGATGATCCCCGGCAACGCAATCGGTAACAGCAGCAATAGCGAAATAGCGTTTTTGCCGAAAAAATCGCTGCGCCATAACGCCATTGCAGCAAGCGTGCCAAGAATCAAGGCGATAACCGTCGCCAGCGCCGCGATTTGCAGTGACAGTGTCACGGCTTCGAGAATATCCCCCCGTCCCGCCGCCACGCTAAACCAGCGCAGCGTAAAGCCCTGCGGCGGGAAGCTAAACGCCGCGTCTTCGGTATTGAAAGCATAGATGGCGATGATCAAAAGCGGAAAGTGCAGAAAGATAACGCCGCCCCAGGCGGCAATTTTGAGCAAAAACGGTGCGCGGTCAGAGTGCATCGAACGCTCCAAGACGTTTTACAAACGCCAGATAAAGGGCAATCAACACCATCGGCACAAGGGTAAACGCGGCGGCCATCGGCATGTTGCCAATCGCCCCTTGCTGCGAATAGACCATGTTGCCAATAAAGTAGCCCGGCGGGCCGACCAGTTGCGGGACAATAAAATCGCCCAGCGTCAGCGAGAAGGTAAAAATCGACCCGGCCGCCACGCCCGGAATCGCCAGCGGCAGCACCACATAACGGAACGTCTGGCGCGGGTGCGCGCCCAAATCCGCCGACGCCTGCAACAGCGACGGCGGCAACCGTTCGAGCGCAGCCTGAATCGGCAAAATCATAAACGGCAGCCAGATATAGACGAACACCAGAAAACGCCCGAGACCAGAGGTGGACAAGGTGTTGCCGCCCACCGCGGGCAGCGTCAGAAACGCGCTCAACAACGGCTCCAGCCCCAGATGGCTTAAAAACCACTGCGCGACGCCATCGCGCGCCAGCAACAATGTCCAGGCGTACGCTTTAACGATGTAGCTCGCCCACATCGGCAGCATCACCGCGATATAAAAGAAGGCTTTCCATTTGCCCACCGCATAACGCGCCATGTACCACGCCATCGGAAACGCCAAAATGGCGCTCGCCACCGTCACCGCAATCGCCATCGTCAAGGTACGCAGGATGATGTCGTAATTCGCCGGGTTGAACAGCGCCCGCAAATTTGCCAGCGTCAAATCCGGCGTCACCGACATGGTGAAATCATCGAAGGTGTAGAAACCCTGCCACAAAAGTGTGAGCAACGAACCGAAGTAGACAATCCCGAACCACATCAGCGGGCCGAGCAACAACAGCCCCAGCCCGAGCAGCGGTTTGCGCCAGAAAAAACCGCTCAGGCTGGCGCGGCGGTGCACGGAAGACGTCACGTTCATCGCCCTGTTACCCCGCGCCTTGCAACGGCACCATCGCTTCCCGCGACCAGGAAACCTGCACCTGTTGGCCGGGCGCGAGAGTTTCCGGCAACAGCGCATCGGAGAGGTTCGCCTGGCTGACCAGCAGTTTCTCCCCGTGCGCCAACGCCAGTTCAAAGCGCGTTGCCGCGCCCTGGTACTGCACCGCCTGCACCACCGCGTTAACTTCGATCTCCCCCGGCGCGTTAAGGCGAATATGCTCCGGACGCAGCGAAAACGTGCCGCTCATGCCGCACAGTTTGCTCGCCAGATCGGCGTCAAACACATTAGAGGTGCCGACAAACCCGGCGACAAACGGCGTGCGCGGGCGCAAATAAAGCTCGCGCGGCGTATCGACCTGCTCGATCTTGCCGTTATTGAACACCGCCACGCGGTCGGACATCGACAGCGCTTCGCCCTGATCGTGGGTGACAAAAATAAAGGTGATACCAAGGTCCTGTTGCAGCTTTTTCAACTCTAACTGCATCTGCTCGCGCAGTTTCAAATCCAGCGCGCCGAGCGGCTCATCAAGCAATAACACGCGCGGTTGATTGACCAATGCGCGGGCAATCGCCACGCGCTGGCGCTGGCCACCGGAAAGCTGGGAAGGTTTACGGGCATGCACAAAACCGAGCGCCACCTTTTCCAGCGCCTCGTGGGCGCGGGCGTGGCGCTGTTTTTTATCGATGCCTTTCACCATCAACCCGTAGGCGACGTTATCGATAATCGACATATGTGGGAACAGCGCGTAATCCTGAAAAACGGTGTTTACGTCGCGTTCCCAGGGCGGCAGTTCGCTGGCTTCACGGCCGAATATGCGGATTGCCCCGCCACTGAGTTGCTCAAACCCGGCAATCAGCCGCAGGCAGGTGGTTTTGCCGGAACCGGACGGCCCCAGCATAGAGAAAAATTCCCCGTCGTTAACGGCGATGCTTACGCCGTCAACCGCGCGGATGTCGCCATAAAAACGCGAGACATCCAGAAACTCAACGGCATACGTCATGACTTCGCTCCTGGCAGATTAACGGCCGCCCATAATGGCGATGTAATCCTGTGTCCAGCGGCTGTAAGGCACGTATTTGCCCCCTTCAGCCACCGGCGTTTTCCAGAAAGCGATTTTGTCAAAGAAGCTGTAGCCGTTGGTTTCACAGCCTTTTTCGCCCAACAGCGGACTGGCTTTACACCCTTGTGGCACCACCGGCAGCGAACCAAACCAGGCGGCGACATCACCCTGTACTTTTGGCTTCAGCGACCAGTTCATCCACTTATAAGCGCAGTTGGGATGTTTTGCCTGCGCGTGCAACATGGTGGTGTCCGCCCAACCGGTAACGCCTTCTTTAGGAAAGACCGTGGCAATCGGCTGGTTTTCGCCTTTCAGCGCATTCGCCTGATACGGCCAGGCGCTGGAGGCGACGACACCTTCGTTTTTGAAGTCGCTCATCTGCACCGTGGTGTCATGCCAGTAGCGGTGGATCAGCAAATGCTGGTCGCGCAGGGTTTTCAGCACCGCCTGGTACTGCGCTTCGGTAAGCTGGTACGGATCTTTAATGCCCAATTGCGGCTGGGTAGCTTTTAAAAATAGTGCGGCGTCGGCGATATAAATCGGGCCATCGTAAGCTTGTACGCGCCCTTTGTTGCTTTTGCCATCCGGGAGATTTTGCTGCACAAACACCACCGCCCAGCTGTCCGGCGGCGTCGGGAAGGTTTTGGTGTTGTACATCAGCAGGTTCGGTCCCCACTGATACGGCGTGCCGTAGACTTTGCCGTCAACGTTGAACCACGCGCCTTTGATCAGTTTCGGATCGAGGGTGTTCCAGTTGGGGATAAGCGCGGTGTTAATCGGCTGCACGCGCTTGCCCATAATCAGGCGTAAAGACGCATCGCCGGACGCGGTCACCAGGTCATAACCGCCTTTTGCCATCAGGCTAACCATTTCATCGGAGGTGGCGGCGGTTTTCACATTCACCGCACAGCCGGACGCTTTTTCAAACTGCGTGACCCAATCGTATTCTTTATCAGTCTGGCCGCGTTCGATATAACCCGGCCAGGCGATAATATCCAGTCGCCCTTCTCCTTTTCCCACGTCGGTTGGCTCGGCGGCGTGCGCGGTCATCACCGTCAGGCTCAGCGCACACAGGCTGCTGCGGGCAAATTTCTTGCTCATTATTTTTACTCCTGTCGAATGAATAAAATGCGGCAGCCGTGCCGTAAAAATTTCTCCTATTTTAGAAATGTAGACGCAGCGTAAAGACAAGGGGTTAACGGAAACGCGGAATCTGTGTCGCTATTCACATTTCATATGAATGAGAGCAAACGAAGCGCGGAAAATAATGAATGGATTACTTCATCAACTGGCGAATTAATTCGCCTAAACGAATAGCCGCCCGCTCCTCTTTTTCGCCCCATGCCCAGGCACAGTTAAAGCGAAAAAACGATCGCCAGTTGTCGGACGTGGAAAACATTTTGCCCGGCGCAATGCTGATATGGTGCGCCAGCGCCTGCTGGCTAAGCTCGCCAGCATCCAGGCCGTTCGGCAACTCCAGCCATAAAAAATAGCCGCTTTCGTTACGGTAGATTTTCACCTCCGGCGGCAAATGGCGTAACAATGCCTGCCAGGCGAGATGTTTGCGCTCGGCAAGCTGGCGGCGCAGACGGCGCAAATGGGCGTCGTAATGGTGGGTGGAAAGATAATCGACCAGCGCCAGTTGCAGCGGCGAACTGGTCGATAACGTGCTCATTAACTGCAACTGCTGAATGCGCCGCGCGTGGCGACCAGCGGCCACCCAACCGACGCGAAACCCGGCAACCAGGCATTTGGAGAATGACGAGCAGTGCAGTGTCATATCCTGTTTATCCCACGCTTTGGCCGGTAGCGGCTGTTCGCGCCCGTAATAAAGCTCGTTGTAAACATCGTCTTCGATCAGCGTGACATTGTGTGCCGCCAGCAATTCAACCAGCCGGGCTTTTTTCTCCGCGCTTAAGGTGAAACCCAGCGGGTTCTGACTGTTGGTCATTAGCCAGCAAGCTTTGACCGGATACTCCGCCAGCACCTGCGCCAGCGCATCCAGATCGATACCCTCTTTCACATCGGTCGGTACCGACAGTGCTTTCAGCTTTAAGCGTTCCAGCGCCTGCAACGCGCCGTAAAAACAGGGGCTTTCGATAATCACCCAATCCCCCGGTTCGGTCACCGCCTGCAAACTGAGGTTCAGCGCTTCCAGCGCGCCGGCGGTAATGACGATGTCGTTCGGGGAGATATTCATGCCCTGGCGGGCGTAGCGGCGGGCAATGGCATGGCGCAACTGGCTGTTTCCCGGCGGAAGGTTTTCAATCACGCTCATCGCGGATGCGCTTTTGCTTACTTTCGCCAGCGAGCGGTTGAGTTGCAGCATCGGAAACAGTTTCGGGTCGGGAAACGCGGAACCAAACGGCAGCACCGAGGCGTCACAGCTCGCCTGTAGTACATCGAAAATGTAGGTATTGATATCGACGGCTTCATCGCGCGTGACTTTCGGCGCCACCGTGCGGGTGACGCCAGACGTTGGCGCGACGAAATACCCGGATTGCGGGCGGGCAATCACCCGCCCCTGGCTTTCCAGCAACTGATACGCATGACCGACGGTCATAAAACTCAGCCCGCTGCTGGCGACCTGTTCGCGCAGCGACGGCAGTTTTTCGCCGGGACGCCAAACGCCAAGCTCGATTTGTTCACTGATTTGCTGCGCCAGGCGCTGGTATTTTTTCATGATGATTCACGCGGTAGAAAGACCGCTCTATCATGGCACGCCCGTTGTCAGCGTGCTATATCAGTTTGTGTTATGCCGGTTTGAAACGGTGGCTGTTATAGCAAAAATAACGATGAACCTGATGTTTTGCGTGCCACCAGCGGGGAATTGGGTTCCCGACCCGGCGCACAAAGTTTGCTGGCAAGCCAGGTCAGAATGTTGTCATCCAGCAGGGCAAACAGCAGCAGCGATACCCAGTTGTTTTTCGATTTGAAGTAATTGTCTTTGGATTCCAGCTCATCTTCGATGATGCGACGCAGATGGTTTTTATCGCGTGGATTGCGCTGCAACGCACTGATCAAATCCCCCGGACGGCGACAGAAATCGATGAAGTTTTCCAGCGCGTACATCTCCACTTTCTTTTTGACCAACGTATCAAAATGAAACTCGACAGCGGCATAGTCCGCATCTGTTTGCGGGACGAGCACATGGCTAGAAACCGTGGGCGTGGTGTCCGGGTGATGGATGTCGATTTTTACCAGCCGCTGTTGCAGGCAGTCATCAAAATAGGGGTGTAACAGGCGCTGGTTGGTCTTTTTCCCTTTCAGGCGTACGCCCTTTTTGCTGTTACACAGGCAACTGGGCACCAGATTGAGCGAGAAAATGGTAAACGCTTTATTGTGCTTTTGCGGCAAGTAGTGATCGAGCGTACCGCTGCCGAGCGAACCGCACATCGGGCACGTGCGAATGCTGAACTCCTCGCGCATGGTATCGATGAAATTAATGTCTACGGTGGGATTTTTATAATAGTGCGCCAGCGCGCCCCCCATCTTGCGGCTAATGGGTTTGTCGGCCATTCCGGCCAGGATTTTGTCGGGGTTGCCGTGCGAAAGTTTGTACAAATCGTAAGCGAGTTTGATGTTTTTGATATCTTTCTCGCGCGTCCGTTTGCCAATTTTCCCGATGATTTCACTTTTCTTCGCTAAGGCATCCAGCCTGGTTTGGTCGTCCAGATCAATCAGTTTTATGCGGTTCATTGGTCATCTTCCATTGCCATGCGCAGCGCAGATAACAATTCGCTGGCGAGCACATCGCCGTAATCCGCCTCCAGCGCTTCCCAGCCTTTGTCCCGGTATTTTTCCAGCAACGTGTTCTTGATGCGCTCGATCTGGCGGGTTTGCTGATCCTGACCAAACACAAAACGCGAAATGGCGCCAACGTTCGCGCCTAAGGTACGCAGAATCGGCACATCAACATGGACTTCATTTTTATCGTTTTGGCGCAAAACAATAACCTGTTCGTGATTAACTTCACGCACGAAGTAGACCGAATGGGTGGCGACAATCGCCACCGAACCGCTCATCTCCAGCAGGTTATACAGCAGGTCGGCGAACTGGCTAATAAACTGCGGGTGCAAATGGGTTTCAGGTTCATCAATCAGTACCAGCGTGCCGTTGTCAATATGACGGCACACTTGCGCAGCGAAGGCGAGAAAACATCCTTCGCCGCTGCTGAGCGGATGCGTTTCGCCTTTCGAATAACGGACAAGCCATGCCGTTTCAGATGCTTCGCGATACGTGTCGAGCACCGCTTTGCCGGGGTTCGCTTTGCTGATTTTTTTCAACATATCCAGCGTGATGGGTACATCGTCTGTACCAACCGTCAGCGCAATTTCACCACTGTTATCAATAGCGGTGATCGCTTCACGAAACATCTCCCAGCGGCTTTTACGCCCTAATTTCTGCTTGCCTCTTGCCAGTTCGAGGATCGTTCTGACCACCGACGCTCGCGTTATCCCGGACATGTCGTTGAGCAAAAAACGTCGGTAATCAATGGCGTAACGCGATTCAACGTCACTGTCTGAAGGAAACGGGCTGCTTTGGTGCTGGGCCGAGGAAAAAGCCAGTAGGCGGTTTACCAGCACACGCTGGCCATCCCCATCAACGGAAAAGTGGGTTCTGTTGGTGAGCAACGCAGTGGTGATTTCGCCCAACGTCTGGCTTTTCCCAACGCCATTTTTACCGATGATCACCGCCATGCGCTGCGGGAGCAGGCTGTCAAAGTTAAAGCGCACGGTAATATCGTGCGCAGAGGCCAGGTTCCTGCGCTGAAAACGAATATTCATGACGGGCGACATCACATCAAATTGTTCTTGTTTGATGCCGTTAAGGATCGTGTCCGCGTTATTCCACGCAAACCAGGAACTGTAGTGGCGCAGAAAAGCGTATCGAAAATCATCCCGGCGCGTAATTTCTGTGAGCTTGTTTTGTGGATCGCCCGTATGTTTAAGAAAGACCACATCGTTAAGCGCTGCGAGGATCTTTTTCGCGTCTTTTAGCCCGAAGCGGTCGACCAGCTCACGGTAGCTTTCTGAACTTTTTAGCAAGGTGAAGAAAAAGAAACTGTCGGCGTGATAACGAATGTAGGGTGATTCGTCGTCCAGCAGACTTTCAATCATGCCCAGCTCGATGCCGAACATGCTTCGCCTTTTCGGGATATCAGCCAGGCTGCCGATATAAGCTTGCGTGAAGAAAGGTTCCGCGTCACGGGTGGGTTTGATATAGACATCCATCAGCGCGTTTACGCCGTTGTCATCCCAGTACGCTTCGCCGATAAAAATCCCCGTATTGCCGGTCTCACTGACCACCTGCCGTGCTGACCGGCACAGATAAAGGGAAAGGAAATTGTCGTCGCTCATGTTGCTCCTGCCATCGTTTAGCGTCCCGTATTGCCGCTAAAATCCGCCAGCCAGCGGCGGCTGTCAACGCCTGGAATCGGCAGGCCATGTTGCCGCTTCGTCTGGACTATCCCGCAACCTGCCATACCCTATTAAGGGAACTGTTATACGTAAATAACCCTTATCTGTTTCTGCAAGTTAACGCTCGCGCTCATTAACATTGACGCCACAACGTAGACATTGAGGTTGTGCATGTTTGGTTTAGACGCGTTTTACCTGGCGAGGATCCAGTTCGCCTTCACGGTTTCTTTTCACATTATTTTCCCCGCTATCACCATTGGGCTTGCCAGTTACCTTGCGGTACTGGAAGGGTTATGGCTGAAAACCCGCAACCCGGACTGGCGCACGCTGTATCACTTCTGGTCGAAGATCTTTGCCGTCAACTTCGGCATGGGTGTCGTTTCCGGGCTGGTGATGGCGTACCAGTTTGGCACTAACTGGAGCGGATTTTCGCAGTTCGCGGGCAGCATTACCGGGCCGTTGCTCACTTATGAGGTGCTGACCGCCTTCTTCCTGGAAGCCGGTTTTCTCGGCGTGATGCTGTTCGGCTGGAACAAAGTCGGCCCTGGGCTGCACTTTTTCGCCACCTGCATGGTGGCGCTCGGCACGCTGATGTCGACGTTCTGGATCCTGGCGTCGAACAGCTGGATGCATACACCGCAGGGCTTCGCCATTGAAAATGGCCAGGTCGTGCCGGTTGACTGGCTGGCGGTGATTTTTAATCCGTCGTTCCCCTACCGCCTGATGCATATGTCGATTGCCGCCTTTCTCAGTAGCGCCCTGTTTGTTGGTGCATCGGCCGCCTGGCATCTGTTGCGTGGTAATGACACACCGGCAATTCGCAAAATGTTTTCCATGGCGATGTGGATGGCGCTGGTGGTGGCGCCAATTCAGGCCATGGTCGGCGATATGCACGGGCTGAATACGCTTGAACATCAACCCGCGAAAATCGCCGCCATTGAAGGCCACTGGGAAAATCCGCCCGGCGAAGCCACGCCGCTGCTGCTATTTGGCCTGCCGGATATGGAACAGGAGCGCACGCGTTACGCGGTGGCGATCCCCGCGTTAGGCAGCCTGATCCTCACGCACAGCCTGGATAAACAAGTCCCGGCGCTGAAAGAGTTTCCCAAAGATCAGCGTCCTTACTCGCCGATTGTGTTCTGGTCATTTCGTGTGATGGTCGGGCTGGGCGTGTTGATGATTGGCCTGGGCGTCGCCGCGTTGTGGTTGCGCTTTCGCCAGCGGCTTTACCAGTCGCGCCCTTTTTTGCATTTTGCGCTGTGGATGGGGCCGGCAGGGTTAATCGCTATTCTCGCCGGATGGGTGACGACGGAGGTTGGCCGTCAGCCGTGGGTCGTATATGGCTTGTTGCGCACGGCGGATGCGGTTTCCGCCCACGGCGACCTGCAAATGAGCCTCAGCCTGCTGGCGTTTTTCGTGGTCTATTGCTCGGTCTTTGGCGTGGGTTACAGCTATATGGTGCGTTTGATCACCAAAGGCCCGCACACGCGTGACGAGCACGCGACGCAGGGTACGCCGGCGCGTCCGCTCTCTGCGGCGGGTGAAAGCCTTCCGGCTGATGAGGATAAAAAATAATGGGTATCGATCTTCCGTTAATTTGGTTCGTCATTATCGTTTTCGCCACGCTGATGTATATCGTGATGGACGGTTTTGACCTTGGCATCGGCATTCTGTTTCCGGTGACGCGCGACGCACACGATCGCGATGTGATGGTTAACAGTATCGCACCGGTGTGGGATGGCAATGAAACCTGGCTGGTGCTCGGCGGCGCGGGCCTGTTTGGCGCGTTTCCGCTGGCCTATGCGGTGATTGTCGATGCGCTGACCATTCCGCTGACCTTAATGTTGATTGGCCTGATCTTTCGCGGCGTGGCGTTTGAATTTCGCTTCAAAGCCACCCCTGCGCACCGCCCGTTCTGGGATAAGGCGTTTCTCAGCGGTTCCCTGCTGGCGACGTTTACTCAAGGCGTGGTGGTTGGCGCGGTGATTAACGGTTTTCAGGTCACGGGACGCAGCTTTAGCGGCGGCGCGCTCGACTGGCTGACGCCCTTTAACCTGTTCTGCGGTGTCGGTCTGGTGATTGCTTATGCGTTACTCGGCGCAAGCTGGTTGGTGATGAAAAGCGCGGAACCGTTACAGGGCAAAATGCGGGCGGCGGCGAAGAAATTGCTGCTGGCGATGTTGCTGGTGATCGGCGTGATCAGCCTGTGGACGCCGCTTGCGCACGCGGCGATTGCCGATCGTTGGTTCAGCTTGCCAAACCTGTTGTTCTTCTCGCCGGTGCCGCTGCTGGTGGTGTTGCTCAGCGCCTGGTTGTGGCGCAGCCTCGGCAACCCGAACGCGCATACTTTGCCGTTTGTGCAGACGCTGGGGTTGATTTTCCTCGGCTTTAGCGGGCTTGGTATCAGTATTTGGCCGCATATTATTCCGCCGAATATCACTTTCTGGCAGGCGGCTGCACCGCCGCAAAGTCAGGGCTTTATGCTGGTCGGCGCGCTGCTGATTATCCCGATCATTCTGGTTTACACCTTCTGGAGCTATTACGTGTTTCGCGGCAAGGTGCAGCATGGCGAGGGGTATCATTGATGAAACAACCGTTATGGAAACGGCTGATGTGGCTGGTGTTGATTTGGGGCGGCAGTGTGCTGGCGCTGGCGGCGGTCAGTATGGTGTTTCGTTTTTTGATGACCGCCGCCGGATTTAAATCCCATTGATAGGTGCCGGATGGCGGCAGTCGCCTTATCCGGCCGACAAACGGGTGCTGTAAACGGTGTAGGCCGGATAAGCGTTTTACGCGCCATCCGGCATGCGCAGCGCCAATCATTCCAGGTGCGCGCGATCCAAACCGTAGGCTTTATCCATGGCACCGGGTAATGCCTGCGACAACACCATCAAGCGGTTCCAGGTGTTGATAATGGCAATAGCGAACACCAGCTCGGACAACGCCACCTCGCTAAAATGCTCCCGCGCTTCGCGGTACACCGTATCTGGCACCCCTTGTTCGCCAAGACGCGTCATGGCTTCGGCGAGGCCCAACGCCGCTTTTTCTTTGGCGCTAAACAGCGGCGACTCGCGCCAAATCGCCACATGGTAAAGACGCAATTCGCGTTCACCCTGCAATTTGGCCTGCTTGACGTGCATGTCCACGCAAAAGGCGCAGCCATTAAGCTGCGACGCGCGGAGATCCACCAGGTTTTTAATCGTGATATCGAGGCTGCTGTTATGGGACGCCTGGCTTGCCTCGGACAGCGTTTTGATAAGCGCGGGAACGGTCTGGAAAAGATTGATGCGGTTGCTCATGATTTTTGCCTCGTTTAGGAATTCAACAGCCGCTATATTACGGCCTTATGCCATAGTAAAAAGATGCAAAAACCGAGAATAAAGGTAGGACATGAAGCCGGGTTACAAAGCTATTTATGAACAGTACCGCCTCAGCATCACCAGTGGCCTGCTGAAACCCGGCGACAAAGTGCCCGCCGTGCGCGTGCTGGCAAACGAACTCGGTGTGGCGCGTAAAACCGTGGAAACCGCGTGGGCGATTCTGGTCGGCGAAGGCTACCTGGTCAGCCAGGGCGCACGGGGAACACGGGTCAACCCCGATCTGGTGCTGGCGCGTCAATCGACAGTCCATTCCGACATCTCCGCCGCTGAATCGCCGTTGCGCACAGGCGACACGTTTCGCGATCTGCCAGGCTTTTTACGGCTCGGCATGCCTTCACTTGACGCCTTTCCCTATAAAAAATGGCTGTTGTTGTGCGGCAAAGCCGTGCGCGCCATGCAGCCGATGGAAATGACCAACCCGCCGTTGTTGGGTTACATGCCGCTGCGCGAAGCCATTGCGCAGTATGTAAATATTTCGCGCGGGCTTGCCTGCACACCAGAGCAAATATTTATTACCAGCGGCTATAACAATAATCTCCGGTTGATCCTCAACACCCTCGGCAACGCGAACGACAAAGTGGTGTTTGAAGATCCGGGCTACTTCTTCGGCCAACAAGCGCTGAAGCGCGCCGTGCAGAATTTACATTATGTGCCGGTTGATAATCAGGGACTCAATGTCGGCTATTTGCAGCACTATCACAGCGATGCACATTTTGTATTTGTGACACCGTCACATCACAGCCCGTTGGCCGTTACCCTTTCACTGCCGCGTAAGCATCAGTTGCTGGACTGGGCGAGGCAAAACAACCGTTGGATCATCGAAGATGATTACGATGGCGAATTCCATTACACCCGCAAAGTATTACCGGCGCTGAAAAGCCTGGATACTCACGATCGGGTTATCTATATGGGCACGTTCAGCAAGACCGTCATGCCCGCGCTGCGGGTCAGCTACATTGTGATGCCGCGTGCCACGGTGGCGCAGTTTCGCGAAGCTGGCGAGCTCACCGAAAGCGGCCAGCCGGTGTTAACGCAGAAAATCCTCGCCGCGTTTCTCAGCGAAGGCCACTTTTATAAGCACCTGAAAAAGATGCGCAGTCTCTATTCGCAGCGCAGAAAAATGATGCTGGCAGCACTGGAACAGGTTTATCCGGGCATTTTTAATGTTGAAGTGAACGATGGCGGGATGCATATCATCGCCTTTTTGCAAAACAGCACGCAGGATGTCGATTTGGCGCACATCTGGCAGAGCCACCAATTGCAGGTTAGCCCGCTTTCGCGTTGGTATAACCAAACCAGTAAACGCTACGGTTTGATTATGGGCTACACCAATGTGAGAACATTTGAAGAGGCGGTGGCGCTTTTGCAGCGCCCGGCTCGGGAAACACAGGCGCTGCTGAGCGTGACATAGTGGGATCAGGGCAAGCTACTGACGAAGGAGAGATCCCACGCCGTGGCGAGAAGAGATAAGCTGACGACCAGCGTCAGTGCTAACGATACTGTTATATTGGACTTTTCCATCGCATGTCCCTCCGTAAAGTGGGCTTCGTCATTAGAGTGAAAAAATCTTACCGTTTAACTCTTCAAATGAAGTTTAGGTTAACTGGTAGTTTTTGCCCGGTGTCATTTTGTGCGGAAGTTCGTCCGCATCGATCATTTGCAGCAAATCAATCTCAATGGCGTTGCAAATCGCGTCCAGCGGCAAGTCGTTATCCTCCTCGCCAAACGGATCTTCCAACTCTTCCGCCAATGTATCCAGCGAGATAAAGGTGTAGGAGATCAGTACGGAAACGAACGGCGTCATAAAGTGCAGATCCACCACCAATGCAAACGGCAGCATGATGCAAAACAGATACACCGTGCGGTGCAAAATCAAGGAATAAGCAAACGGCAGCGGCGTGGTGAAAATGCGCTCGCAACCGGAAAGCACCACCGCCATATCGTGCATCCGCTGGGTGATGCTGTGAAATAGCATGTCCGGCAGCGCGCCCTGCGTGCGGCGTTCCGCCAGCCACTCGGCCATTAATAAGAGAATGCAGTTAGCCGGTGAATGCGAATTCAGCACCTGATGAAGCTCATGGGAGGTCAGATATTTTGCGAGTGTTTCGCCCTGCGGTTTGCGGCGCAACGTCATACGTAAACAATGTGCGAAGGCAATTTGCAAACGAACGAAATGCGACAAATCAGGATCGTTTGGCAGCGTGGTTTTCACTTCCCGCAGCAAGGAGCGCGAGGCAATCATTAATTGTCCCCATAACAACCGCGCCTCGCTGTAGCGGGCAAAGCAGGCGTTGTTACGGAAACCAAGAAAGATGGCGATGGCGACACCGAGAATGCTGAACGGCGCGACGGTCAGTTTGATCCCCAAAGAGGTGTACCAGGGCAGCATCCAGACTACGACAATCGACAGCAGAAAATTCATGAAAAGCCGCGAGGTGATTTTCGGTAGTACGGAACCGTGCCAGACGAAGAGACGAGCAAGCCAATGTTGTTGGGGTCGAACGATCATAGTGATTTATGCGCAGGTGGAAAGCAGCGGCTATTAAACGTGATCGTCGTCACAGTTGCAAGTTTGCTAACTAATTGTAAAGAGAAATCGCCCTGCCTGACGAGGTGGTGGCGCAGAGGTTTCTGAAACCTGTTATACCACTATTAGTAAGTATGTTGTAACTACAGCATTGAATTACGAGATGGATGATTGCGGGATGGCGGCTGCGCCTTATCCGGCTTACAAATAAGGGATAAAAAAACCCGGCCGGAGCCGGGTTCGATATTTAGCGTCATGCAATTAGCACAGCGGTTTAACCGCGTCGCGCATGCCGCGAAGCAAGATGGCGTCGAGATCCAGCGCAACCTGCTCAACCAGACCCGTCACTTTGCTCAGATCCTGTTCCCAATGGTCACTCACGGACAGCACGGATTTCACTAGCTCGCTGGTGCTGATCTGGCGATCGCCATGCTGGCTCCACAGCTGCTGATAACGCTCAATCCAGTGCGCATCATCCTGCACCGGATAGGCCTGGCCGTTACGCTCCCCGCGATAAAACGCGATCAGCGCCGCCAGTGCAAAAGTCAGGCGCGCCGGCAGTTTGCCGTTGGCTTTCTGCCCTGCCAGCAACTGCGGCAGAATGCGGGTACGGAATTTGGTCATACCGTTCAACGCAATGGAGAGCAACTGGTGTTTGATGTATGGGTTGCGGAAACGCCCGGTCACCGCGCTGGCAAAAGATTCCAGCTCGTCACGCGGCAAATCCAGCACCGGAATAATCTCTTCGTAGATCGCCTTTTCAACAAACGCACAAATTTCGGTGTCGTTCATCGCTTCGCCTACGGTGTCCAGGCCCGCCTGGAATGCCACCGGCACCAGCGCGGTGTGCGCGCCGTTGAGGATTGCCACTTTACGTTCTTTGTACGGTTTGATGTCGTCAACAATCAGCACATTCAGCGGGAATTTGTCGAGACGCAGTTCAGAAGCCAGTGATTTCGGCCCCTGAATCACAAACAGATAGAAATGTTCAGCGGTGTCCAGGAAGGTGTCCTGGTAACCGAGTTCGGCTTCCAGCTTCGCCACTTCATCTCGCGGGTAACCGGTCACGATGCGGTCAACCAGCGTTGAACAGAAGGCGTTTGCCGTATCCAGCCATTGGGTGAATTCCGCGCCCAGCGCCCACTCCTGCGCATAACGCAGCACCAGCTCGCGCAGCGCATCGCCGTTGTAATCAATCAATTCACACGGAATGATCACCCAGCCTTTATCTTTCGCGCCGGAGAAATGCGTGAAACGTTCGAACAGCAGACGGGTCAGTTTTGCCGGGTAGCTAACTGCGGGCGCATCGTCAAATTTATCGCCCGCATGGTAGCTGATGCCCGCTTCGGTGGTGTTAGAGAACACAAAGCGGATTTCCGGGTTGTGCGCGAGTTTCAGAAACTCGTCGTACTGAGAATAAACACTGATTTCACGGTTAACCGAGCGGATAAGACGCGCATCGCTCACCGCTTCACCCTGCTCGTTCAGGCCGCGAATAATGGTGGTATAAAGGCCATCCTGCGTGCTCAGGGACGGCGGGAAATCACTCTGGATCGGGCGAACCACCACCACACCGGCGTTCAGGTCAGTGTGCTCGTTCAGCAGATCGATTTGCCAGTCGACAAAAGCGCGCAAAAAGTTCCCCTCGCCGAACTGAATAATACGTTCAGGGTATTCAGCGCCGGGAAAGTTGCGACGGTTTAATGTGTTCACAGTGGGTTCCTTTTTTGATTAGTCATACAACCTGGGAAGATTGGTGTGATAACTTACCAGACTTTTCGACCATGAAACCCTGTTTTGATCAAAATGGGATGTCTTATTGGCGACAATTATAGAAACTTGTAAAAAATTGTCGTCGCCGTCACATTTCCATCCGGCATAAGCGCGTAGCGCGGGATCTCGCCGACGCGCTGCCAGCCGCACTGTTGGTAGAAATTCTCCGCGCCGCTGCCGGTCGCGGTGTCCAGCACCAGCACACTTTTACCGTGCGCCTGCGCCTCGGTTTCCAGCGCATCCATTAAACGGCGCGCCAGCCCCTGACGCCGCGCTTTTTCATGCACCAGAAGTTTGGACACATCCGCACGATGCGGCTGGTTTTCCGGCTGATCAAGCACCACTTGCACGGTGCCGACAATCTCGCCCGCTGCGTCTTCGGCCACCAGCACAATGCGCTCACCGCGCGCCACGCTTGCCGCGACACCAGACCAGAATTGCAGGGATTTTTCCCGCGACAGCGGGTATATAAAACTGACAGAGGCACCGCCGGAAACACAGTTTTCCAGCACCTCGCACAGGGCGTTGATACATAAAGAGAGGGCGTCGCTATCGAGCGAAGAGATGCGATAAGTGGTCATTTTTATTCCTTATAAAACAACCACTATCGAGTTTACAGTTTTTTAACACAAGCGCCGAAATCATAGGATTTCGTGATGACTCAGCGCCCTTTGTTGTTTTTCACTTTCATGGCGTACATCTTCTGGTCGGCATCTTTCATCCACGGACGCAGTTCGCCGCTCCCGCCATGATCGAATTCGCTGATCCCCCAGGAGAAGGCCAGTTTCCAGGGTTTGCCAGAATGACGGTTCCACTCGTCAACTTGTTCTACCAGATGCTGCATCGCAATCCATGCGCCCTGCTCATCGGTACCGGAAAAGACAATCGCGAACTCATCCCCGCCATAGCGCACGCGCAGATCGGCTTCGCGCAGGCTGGCAGTCATCACCGAAGCCAGCGCTTTCAGCGCTTCATCGCCTTCCGCATGCCCATAAGTGTCGTTGATCTCTTTGAAGTCATCGAGATCGATCCACGCCAGGGTTAACGGCTCGGCACGACGGCGCGCGCCGACAATGGCGAATTTCGCCAGGTTGTCAAAACCGCGACGGTTAAACAAACCGGTCAGCTCATCGGTGGTGGCTGCACTCATCACCGCGAACTCATCTTCGACGATCAACGCAAAATCTTTCAGGTTCTCAAGTTCGCTCCCATCAAAGTCACGCGCTTGCCTGTCGATAAGGCAGAAGGAACCGACGATGGCGCCATCGGGCAGGCGCAGCGGGTGTCCGGCATAGAAACGAATATGAGCATCGCCGGTGACCAGCGGATTATCCGCAAAGCGCTCGTCGCGGCTGGCATCCGGGATAACCAATGCCGCGTCGCTTAAAATCGCATGACCGCAAAAAGAGATTTTGCGCGGCACGGCTTCCTTTGAATATCCCGCACTCGATTTGAAATGCAGCATATCTTCATCAACCAGCGTGATTAACGCCATCGAGACGTTAAACATGCGTTTTGCCAGCCGTGTCATGCGATCCAGGCGCTCAGTGACGCCGCTCTCCAGCAGGCCGGAATCATGCAACGATGCCAGCCGTTTGGCTTCATCTGCGGGAATAGCAGGTATTTTCATAAGGTGCCAGTCTCATCTTTCTCAGGCTGTTTTCCGCAATAATAGTAAAAAATCGGTCAATCAATGGGCGGTATACAGCATAAAGCGTAGCCTATTCAGCATATTTGTCAGTGCGAGTAGATCTGGTTTTTCCCCAGCCTTTTAGCCTGGTAAAGCGCGTCATCCGCGGCTTTCAACCAATCGGTAACGGTATGCATGCCCGGTAACGCGCTGGCAATACCGATGCTCAACGTGCATTTGAACGCGTGCTCTTGCAGCACCGTCATCGTCGCCGCCGCATCCATAATTCGCGTCGCCACGTCATAAGCCACGTCAGAAGGCGTGTCCGGTAACAGGATCACGAATTCATCCCCGCCCAGCCGCGCGGGCGTGTCTGTATTACGCGTGGCGATATGCAAAATTTTCGACACCGTTACCAACAGCGCGTCGCCAACTTTGTGCCCGAACCGGTCATTCACTTCTTTGAAATTGTCGATGTCGATAAACATCAATGACGAATGATTCGGCGTGGCGCGCAATTTATCCAGCTCATACTGAATGCGTTTTTCCAGCAAACGCCGGTTGGCGATGTCCAATAGCGGATCCATCATCGCGATACGTTCTAACTCGCGGCTTTTCATCCGCAGTTTGCTGGCGATACTGTCAGTCAGCACGCTGAGCGCCAGCATATAAATCGCAATCAGCGGCAACGTGGCGAACATCGTTCGTTGCGTGACATGCAGTTCGAGGGGCATGCCCAGCACCAGCCAGACCAGTAAAAAGACCGCCAGCAAAGTCAGCGCGGCTTTGCGCATCAACGTGAAACCGCCGGCGGAAAGGCGATCGGATAACAAAATAGTCGCGATTACGACGGAGGGCAGTGGGTTGGCGGCCATCATGGCAATCCATAACCCGCCCGCACCCGCGTCAAACACCAGGTTTTGGTGTTCGGTTTGTAAGGGATTTGCGGTATTCCGCGCACGCAGAAACGCGAGCGTTGGCCAGACAAAAGCATTTGCGCACAATAACACCACCGTCCAGAGCGGACGGTGCAGTTCAAACAATACGGAAAGAATAGGAAAAAAGCAGAGCAACGTCCCCAGAATGCGCATTAGATACATTCGCCTGACAAATCGTTTGCCAGGGACCCGCTCGTTTTTATTCAAATTATCAGACCCGGCCATCTCGCGACTTATTTCGGCTACGTATACGCAATAATACTATTGACGTTAAAAATCAGTAGCAAGCAATTTAATAAGTTATCGATATTAATTGTTTCTATTATGATTCGTCACAATTTGCCGGGATGATTAATTATCCATCGGCACTGGCGCATGATGTTCTGCCGCCACGCTGTTGTCGCCATCGGTGGTGCAGTTTCTGCCGCGTTTTTTCGAGCGATAGAGGTTCTCATCGGACACCGCCAGCAGCTCATTAAACATTTCGGTTAGCTGCCAGGCTTCGGTTTTACCGTGGCTGATGCCAATACTCACCGTCAAATGCAGCGTCTGCTGCCGCCATTTGAACGGGTGTGTTTCCACAGATTTACGCAACAATTCCGCAAGCTGCTTGCCCTCCTTCGCATCCTGCGTGGTCGCCACAACCACAAACTCCTCGCCGCCCATTCGCGCCACTACGCCCCGCTCGCCCAGCACCTGCTGCACTTTTTGCGCAAACGAAGCCAGCACTTTGTCGCCGCACTCGTGGCCATAATTATCATTGATGCTTTTGAAGTAATCGATATCCATCAACATCACTGAGAGATGTTTATCGGCAAAGCGATTGTCGTCGTGATTCAGCGCCTCGTACAACCCTGAACGGGAGTAAACGCGGGTGAGAAAATCGAAATCCGCGCGCAGGGAAACCTGGCGGATCAGGCGGTTGATGGCCTCAACGCTCACCGAGACAATCACCGGGCAAATCGCCATCGTGGCAATGCCCAGCCGCGCCGAAAACATATGCGGGATATCAAAGGGTGAACTGACAAAAATATTAATTTTGCCGCTGGAGACGAGGATTATCTCCAGCCCGCCGGTAATCAGCGTGACCAGGCTGGTTAACGGCAGCGAATAACGCACCGCGCACCAAATCAACGCGGGTAACGGGAATGCCAGGCTGCCCGCGCCGCCAATCACCACCGAAGCCAGCACCGAAACAGCCACGGCAACTATCGGCATCGTTTTGCGCCACGCAAAATGCAGCGGAACACGCGGGCGCCCCATCGCCAACAGGCCAGGCAGGATCAGCACGCCGGTGGAGAACTGCTCGCCAAACCAGTCTGCCAGCAACGGCCAGAAACCTTGATCGTTAATACCGACCGAACCGATAGCACCAAAAAAGGCGCACAGCAGCGCCGAAACCAGGCAGTAGCTGAACAGCTTCAACGCGTTAACCGGCTCGGGCGCTTTCAGCATCTGGCTGCGTTCCCAGCCGATGAATTGCGCCATGGTGATAATAAACACCATGTTGGAGAAATTAATAATGAGCGACGCGGTGCCCCAAGTGGTGGTGATGGCATCGTAAGCCAGCATGGCAACATAACTGATGAGGTAGTAGTGCCAGCGATGCAGGAAGGCGTAGCGGGCAAAGACGCCAGCCATCACCGCATTGAGCGGCCAGAATAACGAAAGCTCTTCCACCAGGCGCATCATGGCACCCAGGAAATAGAAAAGCGTTGTCAGGACAAAAATCATTACCGCATTGGTTAGCGGCGTATCTTCACGAAACGGACGCCAGGGGGACGAAAAAAATGCACGCATCAAATCTCAATCCATCTCACTAACAAGGCTATCTGTTGAAAATAGCGCGGGAAATTGCATACAGCTTAGTTCCGGGGAACCGTGTTGCGCAAAAGTCATTAGCGCGGCGAATTCATCTGTATGACCAGCCAATGGTAAATGACAGCAACAATATACTGTTGTTGCTCAGCTGTTAATGGATATCCTTGCGCAATCGCGTGCCACTTTTCCAGACAGCCACGGCAGCAAGTGGCGGTGGCATGTTGGGCAATAAAAACCGGGTGACCGCGCATCGGCGTTTGTTTGCCGTCATTGTTGGGCAATGCCGGTGCCAGCCGCTGCGCAACAAAATCCGCCGCGTGCGAGGCAATCACTTCCGCGCCTTTATCCAGGCAATATTGCCGCTCTTTCACGCCAAGGCGAAAACGCGAGCGAAACGTCGAGCGTCCCAGCCGCGCGAAAAGCGGATCAAGGTCAGCCATCAGTACACCGATCTTCCCAGTTGTTGCGTCAATGCCTCCAGCACCGCCACACCCGCCAGCGAATTGCCCGCATCATCCAGCTCTGGGCTCCAGACCGCAATGGCCATTTCGTGCGGCACAATCGCTACAATTCCGCCGCCAACACCGGATTTCGCCGGTAAGCCGACGCGCCAGGCAAACTCACCGGCGTTCTGATACATGCCGCTGGTCGCCATCAAGGCGTTGATTTGCCGCGCCTGCATCGCCGACACGACCGGGCTTGTCAGATGCGCGGCCTGTCCGCCTTGTGCCAGAAACAGAAAGGCGCGCGCCAGTTCGGCACAGCTCATTTTGAGCGCGCAATAGTGAAAATAGTTCTGTAACACGGTGGCGACATCGTTGTGGAAATTGCCGAATGATTTCATCAGCCAGGCGATGGCCATATTGCGGGCGGAATGATCGAACTCGGAGCGGGCCACGACGCTTTCGTAAGCGATATCAGGGGTGGCAGAGAGTTTACGCACGATTTCCAGCATGCGCTGGCGCGGTGCGCTGAGGCGGCTTTGCAGCATATCGCAAACCACCAGCGCCCCGGCGTTGATAAACGGATTGCGTGGTTTGCCCTGCTCGATTTCCAGTTGCAACAGCGAATTGAACGGTTGACCAGACGGATCTTTGCCCACTCGCTGCCAGATCTCATCTTCGGCGTAGTGGTTCATCGCCACCACCAGGCTGAGCACTTTTGAGATCGACTGAATGGAAAAACGCTCATCGGCATCACCCGCCTGGAAGTGTTCCCCATCGACGGTGCTGACAGCGATGCCCAGTTTGTTGCCGCTGACCGCCGCCAGCGCCGGGATATAATCCGCGACATTGCCACGTCCCAGTAGCGGGCGTACTTGCGCAATCACGGCTTCCAGCACGCCATTATCCATCACCGATGCCACTCTTTTTCCTCGCCCACAGGCCAAAACGGCCTGCGAGTATATCAGAGCTGTTTTGCCGCGTCAGGCCGGGAGACGAAAACGCGCAACCGCTTGCATTAACTGGTGAGAATCGTTGTGTAACTGTTCCGACGCGGTGGTCGCCGTGGTGACCAGTTCACCGGTGCGGCGGGCAACATTGCTCAGGGAGTGCAGGCGGCGCGTCATATTATGGATGCTTTCCCCCTGGTTCAGGGTGGCGGCGGAAATCTCACTCAGAACGCCGCTAAGGTGGCCGACCAGCCCGGTCACTTTTTGCAGATTATCTTCGAGGCGGCTCACCGCCTGGGTGCCATCATTAATGCCCTGCAACGAATGATTAATCAGTTGCTGAATGGTTTGCGTCGAATGGCTACTCTGGCGAGCCAGCAACCCGACCTCTTTTGCCACCACCGCAAAGCCGCGCCCGTGGTTGCCCGCGTGCGCCGCTTCAATGGCGGCATTCAGCGCCAGAATATTGGTCTGGAAAGCCACGCCGTCGATCAACGCCACAATATTGCGCATCTCCGCCGATCGTTCCACGATCTCGCGCATCGACTGATTCACCGTATCCATCATTCGATCGCCTCCAGCGGCGACTTTACGCGCTTCATCCGCCTGCTGGCGCGCCTGCTCCGCAAAACCGGTGCTGCCTTCGACATGGGATTCCAGCATGGCGATATGTTCCGTCACGTCGCTCAGTTCTTGTGCCTGTTTCGCCGACTGTTGATAAAGCGATTGGTTGCCTTCTGCCAGGCTATCAATGGTTTGCACCATTGATGACGTCGCGTCGCTCACCTGCATCACCAGTTGTTGCAACCCCTGCTGCATGGTGCCAACACTCAACCCAAGCTGATCGATTTCGCGGTTAAAGCGCTGCACCGGCGGCAACGGCGTGCCGAGATCGCCCGCAGCGAGGATATTGATATGAGCAATCAACTTACGCAATGGCGTGATCACCCAGCGGGACATGGCAAACCACACCAGCACGGCAATCACCAGCAGCAACGCGGGCACCAGGATAAAAAAGTGCTGCAACTGCGTGAGAGTGTCCATCAGCGCCTGGCGCCCCTGCTCGGCGCGCTGTTCGCTGGCCTGCTGGAAACGGGCATAGTTGTCATTAAAATCGGCCTGAAAAGCCTGCGCGGGTACGGCGAAGAAAGCGTCGATCGACTGGGTTTTCACCAGGCCGTCCGCCTGCTCTTTCAACGCGCCATAAAACATTTGATAGCTGTTCACCAGCCCTTCATCTTTTGGCGGGTTCAGCGACAGCCAGGCTTGCCAGGCTTTTTGCGATGCCTCAAGTGCCTGGTGAGTTTCATCCATCAGGCTGTGCCAGCTTCCGTCTGAGCCGGTCTCTTTATCCTGCATAAAATAGACGCCCGCGCGGTTAAGCAGATCGCTGGCGGTCAACAGCGCGATCCGCGCTTCATCAACCCGTACCTGCTGGCGGTGAGCTTGCTGGTTGAGTTGTTCATTGTGTTGCGCGCTGCGTAACGATGCAGAAAGGACAACTGAAGAGGCGATTTGTAGCGCGGAGAACAACCCGATAATGCAAAAAATCCCGGCTAACAAACCAAACTGCTGTGGTGTGATACGCCGGAAAATCCGGCGAAAAATTTGTGTTAAGTTCATGATATTCTTCTGTAACCAACAAGTTGCGCTGAGTCTACAAAAGGATCATGACACTCCCATTACAGCAAGGAGTGACGCGCCCCGCCGGGGCGCGTTTTACTTACAGACGATCTTTCCACACGGTCTGAATGTTACAGAATTCATGCAAACCGAAGTGCGAAAGCTCGCGGCCAAAGCCGCTTTTCTTCACGCCGCCAAAAGCAACGCGGGCATCGCTGGCGCTGAAGCCATTGATAAACACCCCGCCGCACTCCAGGTGGTCGGCAAACCAGGCGGCCTGCGCATTATCGGCGGTGAATACCGTGGCAGACAGGCCAAAATCACTGTCGTTGGCCAGTGCCAGCGCATGGTCAGCATCGCGGGCAATGGAGATCGCCGCGACCGGGCCAAACAACTCCTGGCGGAACGCCGTCATCTCTGGCGTGACGTTGGTCAGTACCGTTGCCGGGTAGTAGTTGCCGTTGCCCGGCATTTTTTCCCCGCCCAGTGCCAGTGTCGCGCCCTCTTTAATGCTCGCCAGCACCTGCTCATGCAGCTCGTCGCGCAGATCAAAGCGGGCCATTGGGCCGAGATAATTCTCTTCCACATCCGGTGCGCCCTGTTTCAACGCGGCGGCGGCGGCAACAAACTTCTCAGTGAAAGCCTCGGCAATGCCCTCTTCAACAATAAAGCGCTTCGCGGCGGCGCAAACTTGCCCGGTGTTCTGGTAACGCCCGGTCACCGCGGCTTTTACGGCCAGATCGAGATCGGCATCGTTCAGCACGATAAACGGATCCGAACCGCCGAGTTCCAGCACGCATTTTTTCAGCGCCGCCCCGGCTTGCGCACCAATCGCGGCACCTGCACGGACGCTGCCGGTCACGGTGACCGCCGCAATACGCGGGTCGTTAATCGCTTGTGTGACGCCTTCGTTGGTGGCATTCACCCAGCCAAAGACACCTTGCGGGATCCCGGCTTGCGTGAAGATTTCCCCCATCAATGCCGCAGAACCCAGCACATTTGGCGCATGTTTCAGTAGATAGCTGTTGCCAGCCAGCAAAATCGGCACGGCGCCGCGCAGCACCTGCCACAGCGGGAAGTTCCACGGCATGACCGCCAGAATTGGCCCCAGCGGACGGTATTCGATGGTCGCGCGTTGCTGTTCCACCTGAGTGGGTTCGCTGTTGAGCATCGCCGGGCCGTGTTCGGCATACCAGTCACACAGGGCGGCAGATTTATTCACTTCAGCCCGCGCCTGCAAAATCGGTTTGCCCATCTCCTGGCTCATCATTTGCGCCATTTCTTCAGCGCGAGCGCGCAGTGCAGCGCCAATATCACGCAGTTTTTGCGCGCGTTCAGCGACGCTGAGTAAACGCCATTGGCGATAACCGCTGGCCGCCAGTTCCAGCGCAGCATCCACCTCTTCACGGCTGGCCCACGGCGTAGCGCGCAGGGTTTCGCCTGTCGCCGGATTAACGGAAATGGCATGTGTTGTTGCGGAAATAGACATTATTTTCCCCTCAAGGTGTTCAGAACTTGCACCAGGATGACGGAATTTGTTATTTCTGAAAACTGAATAATATTAACTTCAGTATTCACGTTAAGAGAATGGCATGGATTTAACACAGCTTGAGATGTTCAACGCCGTGGCGCAGACCGGCAGCATTACCCAGGCGGCGCAAAAAGTGCACCGCGTGCCGTCGAACCTCACCACTCGCATCCGCCAACTGGAGGCCGATCTCGGCGTCGATCTGTTTATTCGCGAGAACCAGCGCCTGCGCCTCTCGCCCGCCGGGCACAGCTTTTTGCGCTACAGCCAGCAAATCCTCGCGCTGGTTGATGAGGCGCGAATGGTCGTCGCGGGCGATGAACCGCAAGGGCTGTTCTCCCTCGGCGCGCTGGAGAGTACTGCGGCAGTGCGCATCCCGGCAACATTAGCGCAATACAATCAGCGTTACCCGCGCATTCAGTTCGATCTGTCGACTGGCCCGTCCGGCACGATGATCGATGGCGTGATGGAGGGGCAACTGAGCGCGGCGTTTGTCGATGGCCCGATCATGCATCCCGGTCTTGAAGGCATTCCGGTGTACCGCGAGGAGATGATGATTGTCGCACCAGCAGGCCATGAACCTATCACCCGCGCCTCGCAGGTGAACGGCGCGAGTATTTACGCGTTTCGCGCCAATTGTTCCTACCGCCGCCATTTTGAAAGCTGGTTCCAGGCCGATCGCGCGACGCCTGGCAAAATTCATGAGATGGAGTCGTACCACGGCATGCTGGCCTGTGTGATTGCCGGGGCGGGGTTAGCCCTGATCCCGCGCAGCATGCTGGAAAGTATGCCCGGACATCATCAGGTCGACGCCTGGCCGCTGGCGGAAAACTGGCGCTGGTTAACCACCTGGCTGGTGTGGCGACGCGGCGCGAAAACCCGCCACCTGGAAGCGTTTATTGCGTTGTTGCAGTAGACATTGCCTGATGGCGCTTCGCTTATCAGGCCTACGGATTTTGTAGGCCGGATAAGGCGCAGCCGCCATCCGGCAAGAATCACGCGCTAAGCAATTTTTTCTCCATAAAAATACTCAGCGGATCGGCGCTGTAGGGCGCAAAAGCCTCGCGCACCTGGTACCCGCAGCATTGATACAATTTCACCGCGGCATGTTGTTCAATGCCGGTTTCCAGCCGCAGCGTGTGGCAACCTTTGTCGATTGCCGCCTGCTCCAGCGCCGCAATAAGCTTTTCGCCCAGTTGCTGCCCGCGATGCGCAGGATCGATAAACACCCGCTTCATCTCAGCGCTGCCGTCCGGGTTGAGCAGCACCGCACCACATCCCACGGCATCTTGCTGATAAATAATCTTGCGCAGAATCAGCGACGCTTGTGCAAACGACGCCAAATCCACCAGATGGTTGCTCTCCGCCGGATAAAGCGCAGTCTGGTAGCGATCCAGCGCGGCAACCAGCGCGATCACATCCGGTTGCGTGGCGGTGGCATCAACAATGCGGTACATAACGCGCTCCTGTGGTTATTACATTGTTAAATTAAGCGAAATTTTCGCCGCTTCTGTCATATGAATAACCTATAGATACGCCACACCATTGCACCTCAGGGATCTCAGGCGGTAACGTACGCAAAATGATAATTCTGATAACGGAAACCCCATGAATACCAAAGCCCGTAAAGTGATGATCATCGGTACCGGCAACGTCGGTGCGTCTGCCGCGTATGCCCTCCTCAACCAGAATATTTGTGAAGAACTGATCCTTGTCGATTTAGACCAGCAGCGCGTGGAAGGCCACGCGCAGGATCTCTCAGATGCGGCGGCGTATATGCCTGGCATGATGACCATCTCCACGCGCCCGGTGGAGGAGTGTGCAGATGTGGATATCGCGGTGATCACTGTTTCCGGCGGTGCGTTAAAGCCAGGGCAGACGCGGCTGGATGAGCTGACCAACACTGCGAAAATCGTCAAAAAGATTGTCCCATTAATGATGGAAAACGGCTTTAACGGTATTTTCCTCGTCGCGACGAACCCATGCGACATCATTACCTGGCAAGTGTGGAAACTTTCCGGCTTACCGCGTAGCCAGGTGATTGGCACCGGCGTCTGGCTGGATACCACCCGCCTGCGCCGCGCGCTGGCGCAAACGCTGGATATCGGCGCGCAAAGTATCGACGCCTTTATTCTTGGCGAACATGGCGACACCCAGTTCCCGGTGTGGTCGCACTCCTCGGTCTACGGCTCGCCGATTGCCGACGTGTATCAACGCAAAACCGGCCAGCCGTTGGATGTTGACGCACTGGCGGAGAAGGTGCGCCGCCACGGTTTTGAGATTTACGCCCGCAAAGGCTGCACCGAATATGGCATTGCCGGAACCATTGCCGAGATTTGCCGCAATATTTTCACCGGTAGCCATCGCGCGCTGGCGATTTCCTGCATTCTCGACGGGGAATATGGTGTGAGTGACGTGGCTATCGGCGTACCGGCGGTGCTGACGCAAAGCGGTGTGCAGCAGATTATTGAGTTACAACTGGAAGAGGACGAAGTGGCGAAATTCAACCACTCCGTTGAGGTGATAAAAGCGAATATCGCCCGCCTGCCGTGAAAGCGCGGTTAACCAGCGATGGTTAACCGACCCGGCAACGCGTCGAGTTGCTGGCGGATGTCAGGGCTGAGTTGAGCATCGGTGATGATATCCGTCAGTGAATCGAGGTTCGCCACATTAAACAGCGACCACGCCCCATATTTACTGCTGTCGGCCAGTAACACCCGGCGCTTAGCATTGGCAATTAAGTCGTGCTTTAGCGCCGCTTTCTCTTCCGTCGGCGCGGTAATGCCCCGCTCCAGTTCCCAGCCGTTGCAACTCACAAACGCCAGATCCGGCCAGATATTTTGCAGCAGTTTGCGCCCGTGCTCACCAATACAGGACTGGCTGGAGTCGTCGATGCGCCCGCCAATGATCGTCACTTCAATCTGTTTGAATTCCGATAGAAACAGCGCGATATGCAAATCGCTGGTGATCACCCGCAGCGGCAGATGCGTAAGCTGGCGCGCCAGCTCAATCATCGTGGTGCCCGCATCCAGCACAATGGCGTCACCCGCTTTCACTAACGCGGCCGCCGCATGGGCAATGGCGTGTTTTTCCGCCAGGTTGCGCTGCATTTTTTCACTGGTGGTCGGCTGAGAAGGAATAAACCGGTTCAGCGTGACGCCGCCGTGGGTACGGCTTATCACCCCTTCTTGATCGAGCTTGATCAGATCGCGGCGAATGGTGGCCGGAGAGGCGTCCGTCGCGGCGACCAGTTGGTCGACCGTCACCAGATTATGGCTTTTCAGGTAATCCATAATCTGCTCTAACCGGTTATATCCCTTCATATTATTCCCGTGTAATTTGCATAGCTAACTGAATGGAAACCGCCATACTTTCCGCTTTCGCTTTCCCACGCCAGGCGATATCAAATGCGGTGCCGTGATCCGCAGACGTGCGGATAAACGGCAAACCAGCGGTGATATTAACGCCATCATAAAAGCCCAGCAATTTTAACGGAATATGCCCCTGATCGTGGTACATCGCCACCACCATGTCATACATCCCTTCATGGCACTGCATAAACACCGTGTCCGGCGGGCAAGGCCCGGTGACATTCAGCCCTTCGGCTTTCATCGCTTGCACCGCTGGACCAACTATTTTGATCTCTTCATCGCCAAACAGACCGTTTTCGCCCGCGTGCGGGTTGACCCCTGCCACCGCGATCCGTGGGTTGTCATAACCCACGCGGCGCAGGAAGGTATCCGCCACGCGAACCACGGTTTTGACGCGATCCTGGTTCAGCGTATCGAGGAACTTACGCAGCGCAATGTGCGTAGTGATGTGAATGACCTTCAGTTTGTCGGTGTACAGCACCATTGCGTAATCTTTGCTGTCGGTAAGGTGCGCCAGCAACTCGGTGTGACCCGGATAGTGATGGCCGGCCAGATGCAGCGCTTCTTTATTCAGCGGCGCGGTGGCGATAGCTTTTACTTCGCCGCGCATCGCCAGTTCCGTGGCGCGTTTAATGCAGCGATAAGCCAGATCCCCAGCCTGCGCCTGCACCACGCCCGGTTGCAGCGCGGCCGCATCCGCCAGCGGTTCATCGATCACGTTGATCACCCCTGGCGCAAAATGCGCGTCGACCACCTGTTCAATGACGCGCAGTTCGGCATGCGGCGTGATATTCAGCGCCAGAATGCGGCGGAACGTTTGTGCACAGCCGACCACCACCACCGGCGATCCGGCTAATTCTCCTTCGACCAGCGATTTAATGATGATTTCCGGGCCAATACCCGCCGGGTCGCCCATCGTTACAGCAATGATATTAGTCACTCGATTTCTCCTCGATAAAATGCAGAACCTTAAGCAAGGTAGTTTCGTCACCAAAGCCACCTGCCTTGGTCATCACCGGTCGTTGCCATTCGCAACCTAAAAAATGTCCCCACGGCACGCAGCCTGCAGCCTGGCCGTGGATACGAAAACCTGTCGCGCCCAGCGCTTTCGCGACCGCCACCGCGACATCGCCGCCAGAAAGGTACAATGCTGCGGGCGTCACCTCGCCCAGCACATCGCGCGTTAAGTCAGCCAGAAAAGTACAAATCCGCTCGCCCAATTCGCTGCGGCTTAACCCCAGCCGGGAACACAACGCCTCAATCTGATGACGCGCCTGCGCATCCGGGCAGGTGTGTACCAGGCAGTGTTTGCCCTGCTCCAGCGCCTCGACAATCTGCTGGCGATAACTGTCCGGGTTGCCGCTAAATACCGTTTCAATATCAATCAACAAGCGCGCCACACGCGGGTGTT
Organism: Kosakonia sp. BYX6; assembly: GCF_038449125.1. Lineage (NCBI taxonomy): Bacteria > Pseudomonadati > Pseudomonadota > Gammaproteobacteria > Enterobacterales > Enterobacteriaceae > Kosakonia > Kosakonia calanthes. The sequence goes on from NZ_CP151800.1 coordinate 2,548,464, forward strand.
CGCTGGCGTGCGCCAGTTGTTGCTGAGCGATCTCACTCATTGAACCGACAATTGCCAGCACTGGGGACGACTTGCGGGCGGATAACGCGCGGGCCAGCGCATCGCATAAGCCAGCGGAACCAACCAGCAGCGGCGCCACGCCTGCGCTCATCACCTGCTGGATAATCGCGTCGAGATCCGCATCCGTTTCGGCATCCACCACCAGCAGTTGCGGCGCGTCGATTGTTGCTTCTGCCAGCGCTGCGGCCACATCGGCAGGTTTGAGATAACGGCATGTCGCTTCCAGCAGGCTGCCGATGTCGGCGCTGGTGACGGGCGTTTTCGGATCGGTGGCGAATTCGGTGTTGGTCAGCAGCACCCCGTTGACATAGCACTGCCCGTTGTGGGTTGTACGCCCCGCCGCCGGAAATGCCGGCGCCACAATCACCGCCGCCGTGTTGCAGGCCTGGCGCATCGCAGCCACTTCCGCGCCGATATTGCCGCGCAGCGTGGAGTCGATTTTCTTTACCAGCCAACCCGGCGCGTGCCGGGTAATGATGTCATCGATGAGTGCCACGACCCGCGCATGCGCCTCATCTTTGCTTAATGCGCGGCTATCACTGTTGTAGATAACCGCCTGCGCCTGGCGGGCGATACCCGCCATAAGCGCCACTTCAACCTGCATCCCCGCCAGCGCCAGGCTGACGCCCGCGTCATTCGCGCCGGTAAAGTCATCGGCGAGGATCACTATCTGTTGGTTCGCCAGTTGTTCGTTCATCCCTTCTCCGGGTCATTATGCGCTGATTATGATTATATTCAATCATGATTGATTATATGTGAGCAAGATCAACTTATTCAGTTTGCGAATAAATTATAAATTTAGGCCATGCAGTGACGGTGATTGACAAATATTGATTGAGTTCAATCACCATAACAGAGACAGGAGAAGGTTGTGGTAACGATTAACAGCACCTTGATAAGCGGTGCGGGCGCAATCCCGGCGATTGCGCCCCTGCTTGCAGGTAAAAAGAACGTGTTACTGGTTAGCGACAGCAACATCATCAAGCTTGCAGCCACGGAACAGATCCGCGCGCTGCTGAGCGCCGAAGACCGCGATGTGCACTTAATTGACAACGTGCCGCCGGAACCCAGCCAGCACGACGTGGCGAAGATTATGCAGAACCTGCGTGAAACCGCGTTCGACCTGGTGGTTGGTATTGGCGGCGGCAGCGTGCTGGATGTCGCCAAACTGCTGTCGGTGCTCTGCCACCCGGTGTCGCCTGGCCTGGATGCGCTGCTGGCGGGGGAAAAACCGACCGAGCGCGTGGCTTCTCTGCTGATCCCCGCCACCGCAGGAACCGGCTCGGAAGCGACGCCGAACGCGATTCTCGCTATCCCGGAGCAGGACACCAAAATCGGCATTATCTCGCCGGTGATGCTGCCGGATTATGTGGCGCTGATCCCGGAGCTGACCACCAGCATGCCCGCACATATCGCCTCTTCCACCGGCATTGACGCGCTGTGTCATCTGATTGAGTGCTTCACCGCCACCATCGCCAATCCGGTGAGTGACAACGTTGCGCTGATCGGCCTGCGTAAACTGCTGCGCAATATCGAAACCGCTGTCAACGAACCGCACAACCTCAATGCGCGTCTCGAAATGCTATGGGCGTCTTATTACGGCGGCGCGGCGATCACCCACGCCGGAACACACCTGGTGCACGCGCTTTCCTATCCACTCGGCGGCAAATACCACCTGCCGCACGGTGTGGCGAACGCCATTCTGCTCGCGCCATGCATGAAAGTGGTTCGCCCCTATGCGGTCGAGAAATTCGCCCAGGTGTGGGATCTGGTGCCCGACGCGGATACCACGTTAGATAACGAACAAAAATCCCATGCATTAGTGGACTGGTTCGCCGCGCTGGTGAAGCGCCTGAACTTGCCCGACAACCTCGAAGCGCTCGGCGTGCCGCGCGAGGATATCCCGGCGCTGAGCGACGCTGCGCTGAATGTGAAGCGCTTGATGAATAACGCGCCTTGCACCGTGGATCACCAGCAGGTGCAGGCCATTTATCAGACGTTGTTTTAATGATGGGCACGGGTTCGTAGGCCGGATAAGGCGGCAGCCGCCATCCGGCAATCAAACGTACCGGGCCGCAAGCAGCTAACAAGGGAAAAGTCATGAACAAACAAATCAAAGGCGTGCTGACGGCGATTGTCACGCCATTTGACGCCGACGGCGCAGTCAACCCGCAGGCGCTGAAGCAGCAGATCAACCGCCAACTGGACGCCGGAAACGGCATTTTTTGCGGTGGCACCAACGGTGAGTTTTTTGTGCTCAACGAGCAGGAAAAAGTCGCGGTTACCGCGACCTGCATTGACGAAGTGGCCGGGCGAGCGCCGGTGGTGGCGCATATTGGCGAGATCTCCACGCGCGAAACCATTCGTCTGGGGAAACAGATTGAGAAACTCGGCGTCGATGCGGTTTCCGTGATCACGCCCTATTTCGTGCCGCTGAAACAGGACGAGCTGATCGCCCACTACACGGCAGTTGCCGACGCGGTAAGCGTACCGATGTTTCTCTACAACATTCCGGCGCGCACCGGCAACACCATCGAGCCGGAAACCGCCCGCACGCTGGCGGCGCACCCGAATATCATTGGCATCAAGGACAGCGCGGGCAGTTACGAAAGCCTGAGCGGTTATCTGAACGTGGTGAAGGATATCGCCAGCTTTGATGTGCTGAACGGACCGGATTCATTAATCCATCGGGGTTTTGTCGAGGGTTGTTCGGCCTGTATTTCCGGGCTGGCGAACGTTGCCCCGCAGGCCATTAACGCCATTTGGTCGCGTTTTAACGCGGGCGATATTGACGGTTCCCGCACGGCGCAAGAGAGCGTAACCGGTCTGCGTACCGACCTCTACAACGTGGCGTTCTCACCGGCAGCGGTAAAAAAAGCATTACAAATCATGGGATACGACGTTGGCGACAGCCGTTACGCCGTCACGTTTAGTGAGCAGCAATTACAACAGATCCGCCAGATAGTGAACCCGTACCTTCACTGATAGCGGTATTTATTCGTCATAAGAAAACCGGGCGCTTCACGCGCCCCGGATTCACTCGCCCTGAAGAGAGGCAAAGATGAACACCTTTACACCTCAAGATACCCTGATAATTATTGGCATTGTGGTGGCCTATATTCTGTTCACCACCTGGTTAACGTTCCGTTTGCGCAGTAAAAACAACGGCGACTTTATGGAAGGCTCGCGCGCCATGCCGGCCTTTATCGTCGGGATTTTGTTAATGTCCGAATACATCGGCGCCAAATCGACCGTCGGCACAGCGCAGGCGGCGTTTGAAGATGGTTTTGCCGCGTCCTGGTCGGTGATTGGCGCGGCGATTGGCTTCCCGCTGTTTGGCCTGTTGCTGGTAAAACGCATCTATAACACCGGCAAAATCACCATTTCCGGCGCGATTGCCGAGAAATACGGCAACAGCACGAAAAACATTATCTCCATCATCATGATTTACGCCCTGCTGCTGGTGAACGTCGGCAACTATGTCAGCGGCGCGGCGGCGATTTCCACGGTGCTGAAAGTGAACCTGCCGGTGGCCGCCTTTATCACCGCCATTGTCAGTACCTTTTACTTCGCCTTCGGCGGCATGAAAGGTGTTGCCTGGGTCACGCTGCTGCACAGCGCGCTGAAGTATTTCGGTATTATCGCGATCATGGGTTTTGCCCTGTCGAAAACCGGCGGTTTTACGCCGATGATCGAAAACATGCCGAAATACTACTGGACCTGGGACGGTAACTTCGGTGCCAGCACCATTTTTGCGTGGCTTATCGGCACCATCGGTTCGATCTTCTGTACCCAATTCGTGATTCAGGCGATTTGTTCCACTAAAGATGTGAAATCCGCAAAGCGTGCGACCTGGGTAGCCTTCTTCTTCTGCCTGCCGATTGCACTGGCGATTGCGGTGATTGGCGTGGCGGCAAAATACCTGCACCCGGAAATCAACAGCCTGTATGCAATGCCGATTTTCTTGCAGGACATGAACCCGTGGGTGGCCGGTTTAGTGACAACGTCACTCGTGGCTTCCATTTTTGTCAGCGTCAGCACTGTTGCGCTGGCTATCGCCTCGCTGGTGGTGAAAGATTTTTATGTTCCGTACCGCAAACCGACGCCGGAACAAGAGTTTAAAGCGACGCGCTGGTTGTCGCTGCTGATTGGCTTCCTGCCGCTGATCTTCGTGCTGCTGGTGCCGGAAGTACTGAAACTCTCCTTCTTTACCCGTGCGATTCGTCTGTCGATTTCCGTGGTCGCAGTGATCGCTTTCTATGCACCGTTCTTCAAAAGCGCCCGCGGCGCCAATGCCGGCCTGATTGCCGCCTGTCTGGTGACCTCGGTCTGGTATCTGCTGGGCGATCCATTTGGTATCAATAATATGTATATCGCGCTGGTGACCCCGGCGGTGGTGATGGTGCTGGATCGCCTGATCCCGAATAAAGCGCACCCCAAAGCGGTGAACAACGCGCCAACCCCTGTTCGAAATGATGGAGTTTGATATGTCCGAGACTGTAATCCGCGATGGTGTGTTACGCCCGCAATCGCAAGACGCACGCGTTATCACGGCGATGCTGCCGTCACCCTGCCCACAAAACCATGCGGCGAATATTCTGCCGCTGCCGGATGGCACCTTGATGTGCGTCTGGTTCGGCGGCTCGCAGGAAGGCGTGGCGGATATTTCTGTCTGGAGTTCGCGCCTGGCACCGGGCGCAGAAGCCTGGAGCGAGGCGGTAAAACTCTCTGACGATCCGTCGCGTTCAGAGCAGAACCCCGTACTGTTTCTCGCCCCGGACAAGGTGCTGTGGCTGCTATGGACGGCGCAGGTTTCCGGTAATCAGGACACGGCGATTGTGCGCTTTCGCCAGTCGAAAGATTTCGGCGTGAACTGGGGTGAGATCGGCACACTGCTGGACAAACCGGGTACTTTCATTCGCCAGCCGATTACCGTGCTGGAGAATGGCAACTGGCTACTGCCGGTGTTCTATTGCCGCACGCAGCCGGGGGAAAAATGGGTCGGCAATAATGACATCAGCGCGGTGAAAATCTCCAGCGATCAGGGTAAAAGCTGGCGCGACGTTGAGGTGCCGCAAAGTCTCGGCTGCGTACATATGAACATCACCGCCCTGCCCAATGGTCAACTGGTGGCGCTGTTTCGCAGCCGCTGGGCGGACAATATCTATTACAGCCAATCTAGCGATGACGGTGAAAGCTGGTCGGTGCCGGAACCGACTGAACTGCCGAACAACAACTCGTCGATTCAGGTCACCACGCTGGCGGATGGTTACCTGGCGCTGGTGTTTAACCCTATGAATGCCGCTGGCGCCACCGAACGCCGCGCCTCGCTGTACGATGAAATCGACGACGGTGACGGGCGCAAAGAACCGACAGTGACCAGCGGGCGCAGCGCTTTTTGGGGCGCGCCGCGCGCGCCGATGACAGTCGCGCTCTCCCCGGACGGCGGCAAAAGCTGGCCGTGGCAGCGCCATCTCGATGAAGGCGACGGCTACTGCATGACCAACAATTCGCAAGAGAAATTGAACCGCGAGTTTTCGTATCCCAGCATCAAACAGGGTGCGGAGGGCGACTTGCACATCGCCTACACCTATTTTCGCCAGGCGATTAAATATGTGCGCGTCACCCCGGCCTGGGTGAAGGAGTAAGCGATGATTGTCGGAAACCTTAACGCCCTGCCGCTGGCAGGGCTTCCCGCCGCGCTGCGCGGCATTCTTGAACTGCCGCAGTGTTCGCTAGCGGCGCTTCAGGGCCATGTTGACGGGCGTTTGCAACCGGAACAGGCCGCGTGGTTTTGCACTGTCGGTCCGGCAAACACCCAGCCACAGGCGCAGCGCCACACGGAATATCATCACGAATGGGCGGATATCCAGGTAGTGTTGGCCGGCGAAGAGGTGATCCATGCCGGGACACACTACGTCGCGCAGGCAAGTGATGAGCAGCGCAAGCCGGATTTGTACATCACCACGACCGCGCGCTTGCCGGTGAGCATCACCTTGCGCACCGGGGATTTTGCGGTGTTCCTGCCCGGCGAACCGCACCAGGCACTGTGCGCGGTCCATGATCCGATGACCGTGCGTAAAGCGGTGTTCAAAGTGCCGCGCGCACTGCTGGAGGGATAAATGCCACATGCCGTTGTCACCGGTGCCAGCTCCGGGATTGGTGAAGCCATTGTTAGCCTGCTGCTGGCGCAGGGCTGGCAGGTCACCGGGCTTTCCCGCTCTCGGGTGGTGCGCGAAAGCGAGGCATTTCGCAGCCGGCAAGTCGATTTAAGCGACGACAGCGCGTTGCGCCAGGCACTTGCCGATGTGGAAACGCCGCAGGCGGTGATTCATGCCGCCGGGATGATGGCGGCCGCCCCGCTCGGCGAACTTGATGCGACGACAAGCCAGCGGCTGTGGCGGCTGCATGTGCAGGCGGCGGAAACGCTGGTCAACCATTTTGCGCCGCAGATGCAGCAAGACGGGCGGATTGTGGTGATTGGCAGCCGGACATCGCGCGGTGCGGCCGGGCGTTCACAATATGTGGCGACCAAAGCCGCACTGGTGGGGATGGTAAGAAGCTGGGCGGCGGAATTAGCGCCGCGCGGTATTACCGCCAATGTGGTCGCCCCTGGCGCAACCGAAACTCCGATGCTCTGCGCGCCAGGGAGAGAAAGTTCGCCGCCCAACGTGCCGCCGATTGGCCGTTTGATTAAACCGCAGGAAGTGGCGGCGCTAGTGGGGTTTGTGCTGTCGGCGGATGCCGCCGCCCTCACCGGGCAGGAATTGGTGATCTGCGGTGGCGCGTCGTTGAAGTGAGTCTGGCGTTTGCATGTATTGTCGGATGGTGGCTGCCGCCTTGTCCGGCCTACGTGTTCCGGCAATACCGCTATCGCAAAAACACTTTGCCCAACAAATACAATGTCGCCTGGCCGCCAATCAACACGCGCTCGTCGCGCCATTCGCAACGCAAATCGCCGCCTCTGGTGGAGACCTGGCGCGCCTGCATTATTGTTTTACCGAGCTTATCGCCCCAATACGGAATCAACATGCTGTGCGCCGAGCCGGTAACCGGATCTTCGGCGACCGCTTCACCGGGGCAGAAAAAGCGGCTGACAAAATCAGCGTCATCGCCCGGCGCGGTCACGCAGACCATTTTGCCAAGCGGGATCATCCCGGCGATATCCGGTTGAATAGCTTCTACCTGTGCCTGGGTTTCCAGCACTACCATGTAATCGCGCCCGACGCGCACCTCGTTGGCACTGTGGATGCCCAAGGTTTTAAACAGCAGTTCCGGCGGGTTTGTCACGGCTTCCGCCGACCAGGCCGGGAAGTTGAGTGTCAGCCAGTCACCGTTGCGGCTTACCGTCAGTTCGCCGACAAAACGGGTGGTAAAGACGATTTCGGTCGCCGGGTAGTCCAGGTATTCGAAAATCACATGGGCGGCAGCGAGCGTCGCGTGACCGCACAGGTTGATTTCATCTTGTGTTGTAAACCAGCGCAGCTCGAAACCGCTGTCGTTACGCACAAAAAACGCCGTTTCGGATTGATTATGTTGCTGCGCCATTTTCAGCAGCAGGTCGTCGGGTAACCACTCGGTGAGTGGGCAGACGGCGGCCGCGTTCCCGCCAAAAGTTTGGTCGCTGAACGCGTCCACCATATAGAAATCGATTGTTTGCATAGCGTGTCCTCTTCTTGTTCTTCGTTTCTGACCGCAATTTTTCAACGATGCAATGGGTATTTGTCAGGTGAATGAGAATTGGGATCTACATCACAAAAAGTTTGTCATTTCGCCAAAAAGCATTAAGATCTTTTTTCTCTCTCCCTATTCATCCAACCAACCCAAAACACAATGATGACAAACACGGTTTCACGAAAAGTCGCGTGGCTGCGGGTAGTGACGCTTGCCGTTGCCGCTTTTATTTTTAACACCACCGAATTCGTGCCTGTGGGTTTACTGTCGGATATCGCCCAGAGCTTCGACATGCAGACCGCCCAGGTGGGGATCATGCTGACCATTTACGCGTGGGTGGTGGCGCTGCTGTCGCTGCCGTTTATGCTGCTGACCAGCCAGATCGAGCGCCGTAAGTTGTTGATTGGATTATTTGTGCTGTTTATCGCCAGCCATGTGTTGTCGTTCCTCGCGTGGAGCTTTGAGGTGCTGGTGATTAGCCGGATCGGCATTGCCTTCGCGCACGCTATTTTCTGGTCGATAACCGCCTCGCTGGCGATTCGCCTGGCCCCTGCGGGCAAACGCGCGCAGGCATTGAGTTTGCTGGCGACGGGCACTGCGCTGGCGATGGTGCTCGGGCTGCCGATTGGCCGTGTGGTGGGGCAATATTTTGGCTGGCGCACCACCTTTTTCGCCATCGGTTTGGGCGCATTAATCACCCTCGTTTGCCTGGTGAAATTGCTGCCGAAACTGCCGAGTGAGCATTCGGGTTCGCTAAAAAGCCTGCCGCTGCTGTTTCGCCGCCCGGCGCTGATGTGCATCTATTTGCTGACGGTTGTCGTCGTGACCGCCCATTACACCGCTTATAGCTATATCGAACCGTTTGTGCAGTATGTGGCGGGCTTTAGTGCCAATTTCGCCACCGTGCTGCTGTTAGTGTTGGGTGGTGCGGGGATTATTGGCAGCCTGCTGTTCGGTAAGCTTGGCAATCGGCACGCTTCCGGGCTGGTGTGCAGCGCCATTGGTCTGCTGGCGATCTCGCTCGTGATGATGTTGCCAGCGTCCGGCAGTGAAATGCATCTGGCGGTGCTCAGCGTGTTCTGGGGTATCGCGATCATGATTATCGGCCTGGGTATGCAGGTAAAAGTGCTGGCGCTGGCGCCGGATGCGACAGATGTCGCGATGTCGCTGTTTTCCGGTATTTTCAACATTGGTATTGGCGCGGGTGCGCTGGTCGGCAACCAGATTAGCCTGCACTGGTCGATGGATGTGATTGGTTACGCGGGCGCCATTCCGGCGGTGGCTGCGCTGGTGTGGGCGGTGGTGATTTTCCGTCGCTGGCCGGTGCAGCTTGAAGAACAGAGTAGCCATATTTGACCGGGTTTCCATTTTTTGCCGGATGGCTGATTGCCGGATGGCGCTGACGCTTATCCGGCCTACAATCTGGATTCAGATCATGTAGGCCGGATAAGGCGATAGCCGCCATCCGGCGAAGCAGCGATCTCGTACTCACAGCGCTCCCGACACAACCTTATCCATTACCGCGGTTTGCCAGTCGAACCACGGGTTCCACGTCAGCCGGGCGTGAATTTTGTCTGGCTCAACCAAACCCCAATCCGAATACCACACCTCATCGCCTTTCAGGCAACGTTTTGCCGCCGCTTCCGATTGCCCGTTTGAACAGAGCATCACGCTGCCTTTGCGGCCATACAGCGGATTTTGCGGGGAAAACAGCACCGACATATGGGAAAACTGGCTGATGCGATCTTCGGGCAGAAAATCCTTTTTCACCCGTAAGCGTGACACCGTCACCGCTTCTGGCGGCGGTGTGCCGTACCAAATCACCCGGCTGGCGGGATGGGTAAAATCACGGTCAAAATGATCCAAAATCCAGCGGGTGTTGAGCACCGAATCATGCTCGGTCAACACCAGCAGCGTGGGTTTGTTCCACGGTTTTCGCGCCAGAATACGCTGCGCGCTGGCGCTGGTTCGCCAGAACTGGGCGAAACCGTTGGTCGGCACGCGTAAATAACGCGTCGCGATTTGCTGCGGGAAAATGGCGCTCGGCGGGCGTAACCAGTCGCGGAACAAAGCCACTGTCGGGGCGAGGAAGTCATAACTGGTGCTGGATTTGAAAGCCGGAGAAAAGAGCACCAGCCCCTGAACGTTGTCATGTTCTGCGGCGTATTCCAGCGCCAGATTGCCGCCGGTGGAAAAGCCGCCCAGCCACAATGATCCGACTTCTTTGCCGAGAATATCGGCCTGCTCTTTGACCACCTGCCGCCACTGGTCAACGCTGACATCCAGCAGATCCGAAGGCCGCGTGCCGTGCCCGGCCAGCAACACCGTGCGTACCAGGAAACCCTGCTTTGCCAGTTGTGGAGCGATATCGGCAAATGATGCAGGCCCGTCGCCCAGGCCATGAATCAGTAAAATGCCTTTACGCGGCGTCTGCGCAGGACGCCACTCCTGCGGCGTGTTGAGTCGCAACTCGGCGTCTTTATCCAGCGTCTGGAAAGCGCGATGGGCGGCGACAAAATCGCGCGTTTGCTGTTGGTATTCGGCAAAACTGCTTTGCCCCAGCGGCGGCGGTGCGACGTGGCGTTGCTGGCAGCCCGTCAGCAACCCTAACGCCAGAAGCAAACTCGCAAGATACTTACGCATCAAGCACCTACATGATAAGTGGAGATAATTTCCAGCACGCCGTTAATGATAAATTGCACGCCCATACAAACCAGTAAGAAGCCCATCAGCCGGGAGATCGCCTCAATACCGCCCTTGCCCACCAGCCGCATAATCGCCCCGGAACTGCGCAGGCTGCCCCATAAAATCACCGCGACGGCGGCGAACACCAGCGGCGGCGCGACGGCTATCACCCAGGCGGGGAAATCAGCGCCGTGGCGAACCGTCGAAGCGGAACTGATGATCATGGCGATGGTGCCCGGCCCTGCGGTGCTCGGCATTGCCAACGGCACAAAGGCGATGTTGGCACCCGGCTCATCTTCCAGCTCTTCCGATTTGGTTTTCGCTTCCATGGATTCGTGCGGTTTTTGTTGCGGGAAAAGCATGCGAAAACCGATAAAGGCGACGATCAACCCACCGGCGATGCGCAGCCCAGGAATAGAGATGCCGAAGGTATTCATGACGAGCTGCCCGGCGTACCAGGCGACCATCATAATGACGAAAACGTAGATTGAGGCCATCCGCGCCTGTTGATTCCGCTGCGCGCTGTTCATATTGCCCGCCAGCCCTAAAAACAGCGCGACGGTCGTTAACGGGTTAGCCAGCGGCAACAATACCACCAGCCCAAGACCGATGACTTTAAACAATTCCAGCATGGTGATATTCACTCCTTGGATAGTAAAAACGCCGCCAGTATAGCCTTAACGCGGCGGCATTCGTATCTGACCCTTGCTTCGCTCAAATATAAAGCAAATAAATTCAGTTAGTTGCCGTTATAAATTATTAAAATTAAGAAATGTTTTAGCAAATAGTGGCATCGCCGATTCATTCGGTTGACTTATATTTGCCTGAGCAATAATATCTGCCGTGACTAATCTACTTGCCGGGGCAACCATTGTGAAAAGCTCGAATGATCTTTTTAATGAAATCATTCCTTTAGGTCGCTTAATCCATATGGTTAACCAGAAAAAAGATCGTTTACTGAACGACTATCTGTCACCGCTGGATATCACCGCCACCCAATTCAAGGTGCTGTGCTCCATCCGCTGTGAAGTGTGCATTACTCCGGTCGAGCTTAAAAAGGTGCTTTCCGTCGATCTTGGCGCACTGACCCGCATGATGGACAGGCTGGTGTGCAAAGGCTGGATCGAGCGTAACCCGAATCCGAATGACAAGCGCGGCGTGCTGGTGCAGTTAACTGCCGAAGGCGCGGCGCTGTGTGAGCAATGTCATCAATTAGTAGGGCAAAACCTGCATCAAGAATTAACAAAAAACTTAACGGTAGAAGAAGTGGCAACGCTTGAGCATTTGCTTAAGAAAATATTGCCGTAAAAAACAAAGAGGTATGACGATGTCCAGACGCAATACTGACGCTATTACCATTCATAGCATTTTGGACTGGATCGAGGATAACCTGGAATCGCCGCTGTCACTGGAAAAAGTGTCAGAGCGCTCCGGTTACTCCAAGTGGCACCTGCAACGGATGTTTAAAAAAGAGACTGGTCACTCGCTGGGTCAGTACATCCGCAGCCGCAAGTTGACGGAAATTGCACAAAAGCTCAAGGGAAGCAATGAGCCGATCCTGTATTTGGCGGAGCGTTATGGGTTTGAATCGCAACAAACGCTGACCCGCACGTTCAAGAACTATTTTGACGTGCCGCCACACAAATTCCGTGTCACGGATATACCTGCGGAGTCCCGCTATCTTTATCCGCTTAATCACGCTTGTTAATTAAATCGCCTGTTTTGAAGACGTATCGAGGAAAGTATGAAACGTATTGCCTGTGCCGCAGTCACCCTGATGGTGCTGTTATCCGGCCAGAGTTATGCGGAGCAAGTGAATCACCCCGCAAAGCAGACCACGCGCGACGCGGTGATTATTCCCACAGCCCAGCAAACATCGCCTTTTGACTTTAACCATATGGGCGTGGGCAGCGACAAATCCGACGTGTTAGGTGTGCCGTATTATAACCAGCGCAGCTAATTCGTTTTGCCCCGCACTCAGCGGGGCTTTTTTTATGCCTGCACCGCCCGGCGCAGACGAAAACCAAACACATTAATGAACAGCCCCGCCATTACCAGCACCGCACCCACCAGTTGCAACACCGACAGGGTTTCATCCAGCAGTAACGCAGCGCTCGCCATGCCAACCACTGGCACCAGCAGCGACAGTGGCGCGACACGCCAGGTTTCATAACGCCCCAGCAATGTGCCCCAAATCCCGTAACCGAGGATGGTGGCGATAAACGCCAGGTAAACCAGCGACAGCAACGTTGTGGCATCAATACTCACCAGGCTTTGCAGCATCAGCGCCGGGCCGTCGAAAATCAATGATGCCACCATAAACGGGATAATCGGGATCAGCGCACTCCACACCACCAATGACATCACTGCCGGGCGCGACGTGTGTTGCATGATTTTTTTGTTGAAAATATTGCCACAGGCCCAGCTAAACGCCGCCGCCAGCGTCAGCATAAAGCCCAACAGCGGAATATGTTGCCCGTTGAGGCTCGCTTCAATCAGCACCAGTACGCCGAACACCGCCAGCGTGATGCCGATCAGTTGTTTGGATTGCAGGCGTTCGCCAAATACCCCGGCACCCAGAATGATGGTGAAAAACGCCTGCGCCTGTAGCACCAGCGAAGCAAGCCCGGCGGGCATGCCGAATTTGATGGCGCAAAACAGGAAGGCAAATTGCCCGAAACTGATGGTCAGGCCGTAGCCCAACAGTAAGCGCATCGGCACTTTGGGCCGCGAGATAAACAGCAGCGCCGGAAAGGCCACCAGCACAAAGCGTAAACCCGCCAGCATTAACGGCGGCATATTGTGCAGGCCAACTTTGATCACCACAAAATTTAGCCCCCACGCCACCACCACCAGCATCGCCAGCAGTACATCTTTACGCGCCATCGTTAGCCTCTGTGTTTTTTCAACTTTTGTAAAAAATTTACGTTAACGCAAAAAATAGTCCAGCGACAGATCATTAATTTCGGTAGGTCAGATTTGGCATCTGCGGGTAAATCTGCGGTTGTGCATCACACTTTTTGCATGTTAAAGCTGTAGGTATCACAAAAAACTATAACAAGCATGTCGGGCAGGAAAATGACCTCAACACAATCGCGTTCCACCGCCGCATTACTGGCGTCCTCTCTTTTGTTAACCATCGGTCGCGGCGCAACGCTGCCCTTTATGACGATCTACCTCAATCGCCAGTACGGGATGGCGGTTGATCAGGTCGGTTATGCATTAACCATCGCGCTGACCATCGGTGTGGTGTTCAGTCTCGGCTTTGGCATGCTGGCCGATAAATTCGATAAAAAACGTTACATGTTACTGGCGATCGGCGCGTTTATCGCCGGGTTTGCCGCCATTCCGCTGACGCATAACGCCGGGCTGGTGGTGCTGTTTTTCGCGCTAATAAACTGCGCGTATTCGGTGTTTTCCACGGTGTTGAAAGCCTATTTTGCCGACACGTTGACGCCCTCGGCGAAGGCGAAGATTTTCTCGCTTAACTACACCTTTTTGAATATCGGCTGGACCATTGGGCCGCCGCTCGGCACGTTACTGGTGATGCAAAGCATTAACTTGCCCTTCTGGCTGGCGGCCATGTGCGCAGCGTTTCCGCTGGTGTTTATTCAACTTTACGTGAAGCGCGTCGCAGTGGGCAGCGGCCTCGATCCGGCGGTTGACTGGTCGCCTTCCGTGTTGCTGAAAGACAAAGCGCTCGGCTGGTTTACGTTGTCGAATTTTCTCGCGTCGTTTGTTGCCGGTTCCTTCGCATCTTGCCTGTCGCAATATGTGATGGCGGTCGCGAACAGCGATTTCGCCGAACAGGTGGTTGCCGTGGTTTTACCGGTAAACGCCGCCGTCGTGGTCAGCCTGCAATATGCCGTTGGACGTAAACTGACGCCTTCTAATTTGCGCCCGCTGATGGCGCTCGGCACCGCGAGTTTTGTTATCGGGCTGACGGGCTTTATGTTCTCCGGCGACAATTTGTGGCTATGGGGGCTTTCCGCCGCCGTGTTTACCTTTGGCGAAGTGATTTATGCGCCAGGCGAATATCTGCTTATTGATAACATCGCCCCGCCGGGCATGAAAGCCACCTACTTTTCCGCGCAAGCGCTCGGCTGGCTGGGCGCGGCAATGAACCCGCTGCTGACCGGTATTATTCTGACCACACTGCCTGCCTGGTCGCTGTTTATCATCCTGATGGTGACGATTGTGGTCGCCTGGCTGATGATGCTCAAAGGCATGCGGGTCCGTCCGTGGGGTGTGTTGCAGCCGCAATAATGTTAAAAATGCCCGGCGGTTACCGGGCATTATTCGCCGGATGGCGCGTAAACGCTTATCCGGCCTACAGGTTGCTACCCGTTGCTATTGGCTCCGTAGGCCTGATAAGGCGAAGCCGCCATCAGGCGTTTATTGCCGGATGGCGCTTCGCTTATCCGGTCTACGCTCGTTAGCGATTTACCACACTTGTTCGGCGATATTCGTTACCAAGCGTACTTTGTCCCACTGCTGTTCTGGCGTCAGGCTGTTGCCCTCTTCAGTGGAGGCAAAACCGCACTGCGGGCTGAGGCAAATCTGGTTGATATCAACATAGTTCGCTGCTTCGGCAAGGCGCGCTTTCACACCTTCCGGGTTTTCCAGCTCGCCATTTTTGGTGGTGATCAGCCCCAAAACCACCTGCTGTTTGCCGGGGCGAACAAAACGCAGCGGCGCGAAATCACCGGAACGGTCGTTGTCATATTCGAGGAAAAACGCATCGACATTCACGCTGCCGAACAGCACTTCAGCCACCGGCTCGTAACCGCCTTCGGAGATCCAGGTCGAGCGGAAGTTACCGCGACAAACATGTAAACCGATGGTCAAATCGTCCGGTTTTCCTTCCAGCGCCTTGTTGATCACGCGGGCATAAATACGTGCCAGTTCGTCCGGATTGTCGCCGCGCTCGCGGATTTGGCGGCGTTGATCGTCTGAGCACAGATACGCCCAAACGGTATCGTCCAGTTGCAGATAACGGCAGCCCGCGGCGTAAAACGCGTGGATCGCATCGTGCCAGGTAGTGGCCAGATCGTCAAAATACGCATCCAGTTGCGGGTAAACGGTCGCGTCGATATCTTTACGACCGCCGCGGAAATGCAGCACGCTCGGGCTTGGGATGGTCATTTTCGGTTGCGCGTTACCGCTAATACTTTTCAGGTAACGGAAATCTTCCAGCATTGGGTGATCGCCAAAACGCAGCTTGCCGATAACGCGCACGCCGTGGGCTTTCGTCTGCACACCGTTAAACTGAATGCCTTTGTCCGAGTCGTAACGCTCAACCCCTTCCAGGCCATCAAAGAAATCGAAATGCCACCATGCGCGGCGGAACTCGCCGTCGGTGACCACATGCAGACCGCAGGCGCACTGCTGCTCGACAACATGGCGAATGGCTTCATCTTCAACGCTGCGTAACTGCGCGGCGGTGATCTCGCCCTGCGCGAATTGCTGACGTGCGTTTTTGATGGCATCCGGACGCAAAAAACTGCCTACTACGTCGGCGCGGAAGGGGGCCTGATGTCGCTGCATACTTCTCTCCTCGTTCGCCGGGGCAGATGATTGCCCGGCGTGATAATTCATTATTTGAATATTTGGACTTCTGGACGGCTAAATGTCCAAATAAAATGTCACAACGGGTTGTTTGCGGCAAACGAGAAAATTTCACAGCACATGAATTAATTTCATCTTCACAGCGGCAAGATGAAAAACGGCGTTCAAAAATCCGTTTCCCCCGCGCCGCTGGCAAAGGTATAGCCTTCATCATCCCAGCCGGTCATTCCCCCGATCATGATTTTGACCGCCAGCCCCATACGCGCCAGTTTCAGGGCGGCGCGGTCGGCACCGTTGCAGTGCGGCCCGGCGCAATAGACCACAAATAACGTATCGGCAGGCCATTTTGCCATCCGCTCCGGAGTCATCATGCTGTGCGGCAGATGCAACGCGCCGGGTACATGTCGGCGAGCAAACGTTTCCGGGCTGCCGACAGCATGCAATAACACGAAATCCCGATCGTTATGCGTGATGGCGTGATGCACATCCGCGCAGTCTGTTTCGACACTCAGGCGGTGCAAAAAGTGGCTCGCGGCTTCTTCCGGGGAGGCGGCAGGAATATCGGTTACGTAGCTCATCGTGTTTTCTCCGTGTTTGTGTTAACACTAATCTAACCAAAACATCGCGGCCTGAATGTGCCCTTCTCTGCCAGATAACACCAGGATAATGACAACTTTACGACAACCTGCGGCCCGCCATCGGGTGATTGCCCTCGCTTACGATGGCCTGTGCACGTTTGAATTTGGCGTTGCCGTCGAGATTTTCGGCCTGCCGCGACCAGAAATGGGCGACAACTGGTACGACTTTACGGTGGCCGCAGTGGATGCGGGCGAACTGCGCGCAACGGGCGGCATCCGCGTGATAGTGGATGGCGGCCCCGAACTGCTTAGCGAAGCGAATACTATTGTCGTTCCAGGCTGGCGCGGCGCGGAAAAGCCCGTTCCGCCTGCGTTGTGTGCGGCACTGCATGAGGCCTGGCAGCGCGGTTGCCGCATTATCTCTATTTGCTCCGGGGTGTTTGTGCTGGCAGCCGCCGGTTTGCTGAACGGGCGTAAAGCCACTACGCACTGGCGTTATACCGAACTGCTGCGCGAGAATTACCCGGCGATTGTCGTGCTGGACGATGCGCTTTATTACGACGAAGGCAATGTGATGACCTCCGCGGGAAGCGCGGCGGGCATCGATCTCTGTTTGCATGTGGTGCGCAAGGATTTCGGTATTGAGATTGCCAACAGCGTTGCCAGGCGTCTGGTGGTCCAGCCGCACCGGGATGGCTCGCAGACCCAGCAACTGACCCGCCCGGTTGCCCGCACGCGGGAAAGCCGACAACTGGGGCAGTTGTTTGACTATCTGCACCAGCAATTAGGCGACAACCACACCGTTACGTCACTGGCGCAGCGAACCGGCATGAGCGAGCGGACTTTTTTGCGGCGCTTTCAGGAAACAACCGGCACAACCCCGGCGCGCTGGATACTGCGCGAAAGGTTGCTGCGCGCGGAATCGTTGCTGACGCAAAGCAGAATGGGGATTGAATTGATCGCCCGGAATAGCGGTTTTGCCAATGCCGCCTCGTTGCGTCACCATTTCCATCAACAACATGGCATTTCACCGGTGGCCTATCGCAAAAAAATTTCGGTTACGGCGAAATAATTCACACCATTCACCTTTCATTGAGATTCGCCAGGCTATTCTTTATCCATCGCGGCAACAAAATTAAGGTAAGAGAGGCAGGTAAAGTTAATAGATGGAGAATTAAGATGATGGCAAATATGCATGTATTTATGGCAGTTCTTGGAATTATTTTGTTTTCGGGATTCCTGGCTGCTTATTTTAGTCACAAATGGGATGACTGATGAACAGCGATAATCCCCCGGCATGACGGCCCCTTACGCAAACACGTAAGGGGCCGTTTTCATTATTAATTCGGTAAAAAAAAACCGCCAGTATTTGGCGGTCAATGCTTGCATGGATAGATCTGTACTTTTTTTAAACATTAACTTGAAAATCAATGCTAACGATCTGCTAGCCAACTTAGCATCTCGTTCCTAAATAAATCTTAAACAAGGCTTAAGATAAGTGGCTAACGGCAAGCCGTAATAACCTCTCATCGAAACGTTTTTCTGGCTGAAATAAGCGTTTGCTGTTGAAATTGTTGAAGATATATCTTTGCGGACCGTCTGATTATGCTACCGTCACATTTCCATTTAACAGACCGGAGGGGTTATCCCCAATCTCAAGTTCAAGTGCCCGGTTTGCAGCAGCCAAAAGTTTTTGTTCACATCATTTTGCCCCGGCAGGCTTCAACCTCATGGGGCGATTTGCTCAGTTTGTGGAACAAGACTTACCGCCAAATCCTGTATAACCGTGCTACGAAGAAGACGCTGGCCGAAGCATGTTTTATAAATTGGGCCTCCGCAGAGGCCCTTTTAATTATTTCTATTTACGCGTTTTTTGCTTTGCCTAAAGAAAAGCCACTCACTTTAGCAATATGCACGCGCAATATTGTGCCTTTCACACTCGTCCAACCGCCATTGCCGGTCATCCAGGACGGATCTTTAATATGCAAATAGTTAAGCGGAATTTCGTGTTCATCTTCAACACGATAATCTTGCGCTAAATCATCAAAAAAGCGGGCAATGGGATCGGTAATGGATTCATTACCGGCAATAGAGCGAATCGATTTCGCCGTAGATAGCGCATATTCCTGCCCGGAAACCAGTTCACCCGCAACGACCTGGCCGCCAACAACCAGCGTGACCACCATCCCCGCTCCCAAATTGGCGCAGGAGACGAGATGCGATAACGCGCTGTCCTGAGTACTGATGGTCGGCGTAATAGCCTCTGATGCTTCACGTTCACTTTCCATTAACACCTCCCGTACTGGCGTAAAAAACCGCCCGCAGGCGGTCGCTGATCAGTAGAATTTCCGGATGGCTTGTTCGGTTTCCTGCTGGCTTACCAGGTCCGAAAATCGGGCAACGAGGAAGGTTTCTCCGTCTAACTCCCAAGGTTCGATTGGGATTTCGAGAAACGAGCTCTGCTCATTTTTGAAGGTGACCGATTTTGCACTGTCTTCCACGGTCACATTTTCAACCTTACCACCGGCGCGTATTACCACTACATTTTTGGTCATGTCGGTTACCTCAGTTGCTTTAATAGTTTTCGACATTAACACAGCCACTTTCTCAATGCCTGCTCAATGCCACGGAATGTTAAGCGCGAAAATCAGGTCCTTTAATTTGGCTTAATGAGAGGGATAACGCTACGCCGGGAAACGTGAAGTGGCCCACACTTTAACAATTGTGTGGTTAATTTGAGGCGGCAAAAAACCAGAGACTGGCAAAAAGCCCGCCTCTGGCTGTGGAATTTACGGTGATGCCGGGTGCCTCCCGGTGAGCTTGCGCCAGCCCGCAAGACTCGCTTTTACCCCAAAAAGGTATGACTGGTAGCCCCGCCGCGTAGGGGGATTCATCACCATGTTTAACGGTATTTCCCGAATATAATCAGGTCAATGCCCTTACAGGTTATGTAACTTTTTAAAGCATAACGCCTGTCAATTATTCGCTTAATCCCCGGTTTTTCAGCATCGACTCGATAAGCGGATCGTGGCCGCGCCATTGCCGATAGAGGTTTGCCAGGTCTTCGCTGTTACCGCGCGACAAAATTGCATCACGAAATTTCTGGCCGTTTTCTCGGGTTAAACCGCCCTGCTCGACAAACCACTGATAACCGTCATCGGCCAGCATTTGCGTCCATAAATAGGCGTAATAACCCGCCGCGTAACCCCCGCCAAAAATATGCGCGAAATAACTGCTGCGATAGCGCGGCGGCACCGCGGCGAGGTCGAGATTTTCGTTGCGGATGGCCTGCGCTTCAAAGCTGTCCACATCGGTTATGCCGGCGCCGTCTTCCAGCGCGTGCCAGTTCATATCCAGCAGCGCGGCGCTCAGCAATTCGGTCATGTCATAACCTTTATTAAATTGTGTGGCGCGCAGCATTTTCTCACGCAGGTCGTCTGGCATTGCCTCGCCGCTCTGGTGATGGCGGGCATAACGGGTAAAGACCTGCGGCTGGCTGGCCCAGTGCTCGTTAATTTGCGAAGGGAACTCTACAAAATCGCGCGGCGTGTTGGTGCCGGAAAGGCTGGCGTAACGCTGGCTGGCGAACAGCCCATGCAGCGTATGACCAAACTCGTGGAACAGCGTGATCACCTCATCCCATGACAGCAGCGCCGCCTGGCCGTTTGCCGGTTTCTGATAGTTGCAGACGTTATAGATGACCGGTTGCGTGCCGTTCAGCGTCGATTGTTCAATAAAATTGCCCATCCAGGCGCCGCCGCTTTTCGAATCACGGGCGAAGAAATCCCCGTAAAACAGCGCTAACCCGCGATCGTCAGCATCGAAAATTTCCCACACGCGAACATCCGGGTGGTACGCCGGAATATCGAAACGTTCGGTAAAGCGGATGCCAAACAGCTGGCTTGCTGTCCAGAACACCCCTTCGGTTAACACCGTGTCCAGTGCAAAATAAGGTTTGATTTGCGACTCATCCAGCGCGTATTTCGCCAGCCGCACCTGCTCGGCGTAATACGCCCAGTCCCAGGCTTGTGCGGTAAAGCCGCCTTGTTGGGTGTCGATAACCTGCTGGATATCCGCCAGTTCGCGTTCGGCGCGAGCCCGCGCAGCGGGTGCGATATTGCGCATAAAGGTCAGCGCAGTCTGCGGCGTTCCCGCCATTTGATCGGCAATTTTCCAACTGGCGAAATCGGCGAAACCAAGCAGCTTCGCTTGCTGAGCACGTAGCTGCACCAACCGTAACACCAGCGCGCGCGTGTCATTGGCATCCCCCCGCTGCGTACGCAGCCAGCCCGCGTTGAACAGGTTTTCACGGGTCTGGCGATCGCGTAACGCCGCCAATGCGGGTTGCTGCGTGGTGTTAAGCAGGGGCAGCAGCCAGCGGTTTTCCAGCCCTTTGGCCTTCGCGGCGTCGGCCGCTGTGGCAATGTCTTCCGCACGTAAGCCATCAAGCTGGTGCGCATAATCCACCACCAGCCCGCCCGCTTTATCGGCCGCCAGCAGACGCTGGTTGAACTGGCTGGTCAGCGTCGCCGCTTCGGTATTCAACGCTTTTAGCGTCATTTTGTCCTGCGCGCTCAGCGTTGCGCCTGCCAGCACAAAACGCTGATAAATGACGTCAACAAGGCGCAGCGATTCGGCGTCCAGCCCCAGCGCCTGGCGGTCTATCCACACCGTTTCGACCCGGGCGAATAGCGCATCATTAAGGTAAATATCGTTCGCCAGCTCCGCCAGTTCGGTGGAAAACGCTTCATCCAACTGCTGCAAAAAATCATTGGTGTGGGCGGAGGTCATGGCGAAGAAAACGCTGGTGACATGGGTGAGCAATTCGCCGCTCTGCTCCAGCGCAAGGTAAGTGTTAGCAAAATCCGCTGCCGCATTGTTGTGAGTAATGGCGGCTATCTCGGCACGCTTTTGCCGCACACCTTCGTCAAATGCCGGGCGGTAATGCTCCTGCTGGATGGCGTCAAAAGGCGGAGCCTGATAAGGCAGAGAGCTTGCTGTAAAGAAGGGATTGGTGACCGACATATTTCGCTCCTGAATGCGGTGAGTCTCCTCAGAGTAGGCATCCACCGGGCGCATCGCAATCATTTCTCGCATCTGCGCATAAGCGCGTATTTTTTGCCACACTGTAAAGCGACACAACTTGTGTTACCGCTTCATAGCGGTGCATGTTATGTTACGAAATCACAAAAAGCGTTGAGGAACAATGACATGATTATTCTCGTTACCGGGGCGACTGCGGGTTTTGGCGAAGGCATTACGCGCCGCTTTATTCAAAACGGTCATAAGGTGATTGCCACAGGCCGCCGTCAGGAGCGTTTGCAGGAGCTGAAAGACGAGCTGGGCGACAACCTGTACACGGCACAGTTGGATGTCCGTAATCGCGCCGCCATTGAAGCGTTCATCACCTCCCTTCCGGCGGATTGGCGCGGTATCGACGTGCTGGTGAATAACGCCGGGCTGGCGCTGGGTATGGAACCGGCGCATAAAGCGAACGTCGACGATTGGGAAACCATGATCGACACCAATAATAAAGGTCTGGTGTATATGACGCGCGCCGTACTGCCAGGCATGGTGGAACGCAATCGCGGCCATATCATTAATATCGGTTCTACGGCGGGCAGCTGGCCTTACGCGGGCGGCAACGTTTATGGCGCGAGCAAAGCGTTTGTGCGCCAATTCAGCCTGAACCTGCGCACCGATCTGAGCGGTACCGCAGTTCGTGTGACCAACATTGAGCCGGGTCTTGTTGGCGGCACTGAGTTCTCTAACGTGCGCTTTAAAGGCGATGACGCCAAAGCGGATAAGACTTACGAGAACACCACCGCGCTGAGTGCGGAAGATGTGACCGAAGCGGTTTGGTGGGTTTCCACGCTGCCGAAACACGTCAATATCAATACGCTTGAAATGATGCCGGTTAGCCAGACTTACGCTGGCCTGAGCGTTCATCGTCAGGGTTAATTTTTCCTGCCCGGCCTGCGGGCAGGGTCTGGGATACAGGTAAAATAAATGGTATGGTAGCCGGGTTAACCCTTTGGAAAGTAAGAGCGAATGGCCGCTGAAACGCAACTCAACCCTACACAACCCGTAAATCAACAAATTTACCGCATCTTACGGCGGGATATTGTGCACTGCCTGATCCCACCAGGTACGCCGTTGTCGGAAAAAGAGGTGTCGGTGCGTTTTGACGTTTCGCGCCAGCCGGTGCGGGAAGCCTTTATTAAACTGGCTGAAAACGGCCTGATTCAAATCCGCCCACAGCGCGGAAGCTACGTGAATAAAATCTCCCTCACTCAAGTGCGTAATGGCTGCTTTGTTCGCCAGGCGATTGAGTGCGCCGTTGCCCGCCGCGCCGCCATGATGATTGATGACAGCGCCTGTTATCAGCTTGAGCAAAACCTCCATCAGCAACGCATTGCCATTGAGCGCAAACAGCTGAATGACTTTTTTGAGCTGGATGACAATTTTCACCAGAAGCTGGCGCTGATCGCCGACTGCCAGTTAGCGTGGGATACCATCGAAAACATCAAAGCCACCATTGACCGCGTGCGCTATATGAGCCTCGACCATGTTTCGCCGCCGGAAATGCTGCTGCGTCAACATCAGGATATCTTCGATGCGCTGGAAAAACGCGATGCCGACGCGGTGGTGAACGCCATGACACTGCATTTGCAGGAGATCAGCGAGTCGGTGAAAACCATTCGTCAGGAGAATCGCGACTGGTTTAGCGAAGAGTAAATCCCGCCTTTTTCTCCCTTCCGGTCACATTTTTTTGTCGCAAAAAAGTGTGACCTTGATCAAAAACAAAAACTCATCATCTCAGGGGCGTATTTATAGAGCGTCCGTTTTGGGGACATCTTCTGCCCCATTTCGCTTTGCGGATATTAACAAGGAGAAACCACCATGATGACTTATGATCGAAACCGTAACGCTATTACCATCGGTTCCCGCGTGATGATCAACGGCTCAGGCCGCACTGGCAAAATCGTGGCAATTCATGCCGATGGATTGAGCGCTGAAAAAGTGCGCCGCAGCAAAACGGTGGAAGTTGAAGGATGTGAAGGCAAATTTGAACCGGTTGAACTGATTCGCCTGGGCCTGCACTGAGTGGTGAGAATGCCGCCGAGGCGGCATTCTTCGTTTGCGTTACAGCGCGGCAGCGTACTGAGCCACTGTCGCTTTCGCCCCTTTCTCCAGCAATGTTTGATACGCTTTTTGCACCTGCGCAACAAACTTCGCCTCTTTCGGCAATTCACGCCCGAAAATAGCATCAATTCCCAGCAACGCCTGAACGCGCGCTTCGCCTTCCGCGCTCTCTTTTACCGTTTTTTGAATAACGGAAAGCAGCGGATCGCACACTTCGATGGCCTGGCCTTGCTCATCCACGCCGCCAACGTAACGCATCCAGCCAGCAATACCTAATGACAACAGCGAGAAATCACTGTTGTGCACCAGATGCCAGCGCACAGAATCAAGCATACGTTGCGGCAGCTTCTGGCTCCCATCCATGGCGATTTGCCAGGTACGATGGCGCAGTGCGGTGTTGCTGTAACGCGCGATCAGCAGATCGGCGTAATGCGCCAGATCCACGCCCTGCACTTTCAGAGTCGGCGCTTGTTCTTGCAGCATCAGTGCATGCGCGGCGCGGCGGTAATTGTCATCTTCCATGCAGTCGTTGATGTGCTGGTAACCCGCAAGGTAGCCAAGATAAGCGAGGAAGGAGTGGCTGCCATTCAGCATACGCAGTTTCATCTCTTCAAACGGCACCACATCTTTGACCAGCTCCGCGCCCGCTTTTTCCCACGCCGGGCGTCCGGCGACAAAGTTATCTTCAATCACCCACTGGCGGAACGGCTCACAGGCCACGCCGGCCGGGTCGCGAACGCCGGTCAGTTGTTCAATTTTATTCAGGGTATCTTCCGTGACTGCCGGAACGATGCGATCGACCATGGTTGACGGGAAAGTGACATTAACTTCGATCCAGTCCGCCAGATCCCCATTCACCGCGCGCGCGTAAGCGCACACCACATTGCGGGTGACATGGCCGTTTTCCGGCATGTTATCGCAGGACATCACGCTGAAAGCCGGTAAACCAGCGGCTTTACGGCGCGCCAGCGCTTCCACTACCACACCGGCAGCCGATTTTGGCTGATGCGGGTTTTGCAAATCGCCAACGATTAATGGGTGATCGAGCATCAATTCGCCGGTCGCCGGTGAATGGCAGTACCCTTTTTCGGTGATCGTCAGTGAAACGATCGCGACCTGCGGCTCGCACATAGCGTCCAGCACGGTTTCCAGGCCATCAACCTGCGCGTGCAGCGCACGTTTTGCCACGCCGACCACGCGAGCGGTCCACGCATCGGCAGACATTTCTGCCACGGTGTAGAGATTATCCTGCTGTTTCAAATCGGCAATTTGTTGCTCGCCGCCAATCAGGTTGACCTCGCAATAACCCCAATCGCTGCCGTGTTCTGCGGCAAGGATATCGGCATAGACCGACTGATGTGCGCGGTGAAACGCGCCGAAACCAAGATGCACAATGCGGGGAACCAGTTTGTTACGATCATAACTGGGTAACGTGGCTTTCGCCGTTAACAGCCTGTTTTCCATGGTGGGACTCTTCTTATTAAGTGAAACAGTGGTTCAATAGATTAAGGACTGCCGCAAACCAGACTATGATTTGCGACAGGATTTGCGGACTACACCAACTAGAATGGTAACCAAATGTGTCAGATTCCCCTTAGGCTTCACCGCTTTTAACACGCAAAGAGGAATCAGATGTAGGTACGCGAGCCTACTGGTTGCGCCGCTTCGCGGGGTTCGGCAGCGTCTTGCAGAATGTTCAAATCGCGATCGCGGACTTCCGGCATCAGCACAGCAGAAAGCAGGCCAATCAGCGAGTAGACAATCAGCATCACCACAATCGGCCACCAGGAGCCGGTCATATTACAGAAGATCCCCGCCAGCACCGGGCCGAAACCTACCGCAACCAGACCGCCCGCCTCTTTGGAAATCGCCATGCGCGTAAAGCGATTACGGGAACCAAACATCTCCGCCATGGTGATATTTTCCAGCGCGAACAGCCCCAGCACGGCAAAGTTATGGATAACGATAATCGACAGCATAATGACGCCAGGCGAGTAGGTTTTATCCACAATGATCGCCATCATCGGGTACGCGAGGATAATCGCCGAAATACACAAACAGATGTACGGCAAACGGCGGCCGATTTTATCCGACAGCCAGCCCAGTAGCGGAATGGTGAGGAAACCGATAATCGAGCTAATCATCAACGCATCGGTGGGAATGCGCTTTTCAAACAACAGCGTCTGGACCAAATAACCGGCCAGGAAGGTCTGGATCAGCCCGGAGTTACCCGCCTGCCCAAAACGCAGCCCGGTTGCCAGCCAGAACGTTTTACTGCTGAACATCGCACCGAGACCGGTTTCAGCTTGATCGATTTTCGCCGGTGCGTGCACACCTTCGTGAACCTGCTCAAACACCGGGCTCTCTTTCAGGTTCAGACGCAGCCAGATGGCGAACAGCATCACCACGACGCTGGCGATAAACGGTACGCGCCAGCCCCAGGCGAGCAGTTCTTCACGGTCGAGCGCGAAAAACATAATCGCCCAGATGGCCGTGGCGCTCAGCGTGCCGCAGTTGGTGCCCATCGCCACCAGCGAAGAGATAATGCCGCGTTTTCCTTTCGGGGCGTATTCCGCCAGCATGGTGCCGGCACCGGAAATTTCCGCGCCCGCGCCCAGCCCCTGGATGATGCGCAATGTCACCAGCAGCACCGGTGCGAAAATGCCAATTTGCGCGTAAGTCGGTAAAACGCCAATCAGCGTGGTACAGATCCCCATCATGGTGATGGTGATAAACAGCACTTTTTTACGCCCAATACGGTCACCCATTTTACCGAAGACAAACGCGCCGATAATGCGCGCAATATAACCCGCTCCGTAGGTTCCCATCGCCAGGATCAGTGCCATTGCCGCTGATTGCTCCGGGAAGAAAATCTCGTGAAACACCAGCGCTGCGCCTAGCGAATAGAGCTGGAAATCCATAAATTCCAGCGCCGTACCCAGCCAGCCGGACACCGCCGCTTTCACCAGATCCGAGGTCGTTCTTTCAGTGTTAACTTGCGTCATAATGGCCATCTCGAAAAAAGTCGCATGCGTACCGCTTAACCGCATTTTTCGTGGTAATTAATTGAACGTTAATAAGACCTTACAGCACTGTCGCTGATCTTTTTCAAACAGTTCAATCGCATCGGTGACATGTTGATAATCAAATTTATGCGTCACTAATTTGCCAGGATCGATTAACCCGCGCGCCAGCCAGTCGATCACCACCGGGAATTTATTGGCATTGAGACGTGACGAGAAAATCGACAGCTCTTTGCCGGTAATGCCCTGCTGGATGATTTGGCTGGGTTCGCTGGAAAATCCCATGATCACAATGCGCGCGGCGGGTGACGCCAGCGCAATCGCTTCCTGCAAAATCGAAGGATGGCAGGCGGCATCCACAATCAACGTCGGTTTGATCCCCTTCTCGGCCAGCGTTTCCTGCAATGGACGCTGGCTATTGTTGATGACCCAGTCGGCACCGCTGTTGCGGGCCATTGCCAGGCGTTCATCGATCCTGTCGGCGACAATCACCTGTTTTACCTTGTAGACACCTTTTAGCGCCTGCAAGGTGGTCAGCCCCATCGGGCCTGCGCCATAAATCAGCGCGATATCGTTTTCCGTTGGTTGCGCCTGGCCGGTGACATTCGCGGCAATGGTGAACGGTTCGACCATCACGGCGTGTTCATCGGCAATGGTTTCGGGGATTTTCCAGGCATTACGCGCCGGAACCGCCGCGTATTCGCTGAATCCGCCATCTCGATGTACGCCAAGCACCACCAGTTCGGTGCAGACATTGGGTTTGCCGATGGAGCACGGATAGCAGTGACCGCAGCTGATCACCGGGTCAACCGAGACGCGCTCGCCAAGACGTGACGGTGAAACACCTTCGCCGACGGCATCAATGTGCCCGTAAAATTCATGACCGATGACGCGCGGATATTTGGCAAACGGGTTATGTCCGCGGTAAATGTGGCTGTCGGAGCCACAAATCCCGGCCAGTTTGACTTTGACGCGCACTTCCCCGGCGGCTGGCTGCGGTAACGGGCGGTCAGCAACGGTTAATTGGTTGGGTTGTTCGATTACCACACTTTTCATTTCGCTTTCCTTTATTACCTATTACCAGTTCCACAGCGTGCCATCTTCCAGTCGCGCGACCGGCAGATAAGCAGGATCGTAGGGGTATTTCGCCGCCAACTTTTCGTCGAACTCAATGCCCAGCCCCGGTTTGTCGCCAGGGTGCATATAGCCGTTTTCAAAGCGCCAACTGTGCGGAAAAACCTCCAGCATTTGTTCGGAATACCCCATGTATTCCTGCACCCCAAAGTTAGGTACCCACAGGTCGAAATGGAGCGCGGCGGCATGGCAAATGGGCGAGAGATCGGACGGGCCATGCGAACCGGTGCGCACCTGGTAGAGCGAGGCAAAATCGGCAATACGGCGCATGCCGGTGATGCCGCCCGCGTGGGTAATGGTGGTGCGGATATAATCGATCAGTTGCTCTTCGATAAGCTGTTTGCAATCCCAGATGCTGTTAAACACTTCGCCGACCGCAATCGGCGTGACCGTATGCTGGCGAATCAGACGAAAGCACGCTTGATTCTCCGCAGGCGTGGGATCTTCCATCCAGAACATACGGAATGGCTCAATACTTTTGCCGAAGCGCGCGGCTTCAATAGGGGTCAGACGGTGATGCATGTCGTGCAGCAAATGTTCGTCAAAACCAAATTTGCTGCGCACCGCGTCGAACAGTTTCGGGGTGAAATCGAGGTATTTTTCCGTCGACCAGAGTTGCTCTTCCGGCCATTGGCCTTTGGTCGCCGGTTCATAAGCCAGGCCTTTGCCTTTTGCCATGCCGTAGGTGGTTTTCATCCCCGGCACACCGCATTGCACGCGGATGGCTTTAAAGCCCATCTCTTTATGCCGGGCATAATCTTCCAGCACATCATCAAGGGTATGGCCGGTGGTGTGGCAATAAACCATTACCCCTTCGCGGGAAGCGCCGCCCAACAGTTGATAGAGCGGCATATTGGCGGCTTTGGCTTTGATATCCCACAGCGCCATATCCACGGCGGAAATGGCCGACATGGTGACCGGGCCGCGGCGCCAGTACGCGCCTTTGTAGAAAAACTGCCAGATATCTTCGATGCGATGGGCGTCACGGCCAATCAATTGCGGGCAAAGATGATCTTTCAGATAGGAGGCGACAGAGAGTTCGCGGCCATTGAGCGTTGCGTCGCCAAGGCCAACAATCCCTTCATCGGTGGTGATTTTTAAGGTGACAAAGTTGCGCCCCGGACAGGTAACAAAAACATCAGCCCCTACGATCTTCATGCGTTATTCCTTGCAGCGTTTTAACGTGATGCAAGAAACTTAAGCAATCCGGCCACTACCATACAAGTATAACGATCAAAAAAGCGGCTTTTGATCACAAAAATTTAAAAATTGCTTATGCCCGGCCCCATCCTGCAACGATGATTAACATGCCGCACAAGGCGATCGCCGCGCCGAGCCAGTCATAAACGCTGAGTTTCACGCCATCTACCACGCGCAGCCAGATAAGCGCCGTGCAGACATAAACACCACCGTAAGCGGCATAAACGCGTCCGCTGGCCGCCGGATGCAACGTTAACAACCAGACAAACAGCGCAAGTGAAAGCGCGGCGGGGATCAGTAATAACGGCGTGTTGCCGCGTTTGAGCCATAACCAGGGCAGGAAGCAACCGACAATTTCACAAATCGCGGTAGCGAAGAAGAGCAGCGTTGTTTTGAGCATTTCTGATACTTTTATTCAAACTTGGTTGAACCATCTTACTCGATAATGCTCATAGTGTCGGTTTCTCGCCGGTATGCTGGCCGGCAGAGATCGCATAGAATAAAACTGTTTCTTTCCCAAAATAGGAAATCGCAATGACTATTACACTTAGCAAACGCCTGTGCCTCACCGCAATGCTGACGCTGGGTGCCATCGTGTACACCACTTCCGCAATGGCTGAAACCAACCGTCTGGTGATTGAATCCGGCGACAACGCGCAAAGCCGTCAATCTGCGGCGATGGAAAAAGAGCAATGGAATGACACCCGTAACCTGCGCACTAAAGTGAACAAACGCGTGGAAAAAGAGTGGGATAAAACCGACGTCGCGTTTGACGCGCAGGATAACTGCCAGAAAAGCAGCAATCTGAATGCGTACTGGGAACCGAACACCCTGCGTTGCCTGGATCGCCGTACCGGTCGTCAAATTCAGTAACCACGCCGGGCGCGCACTGCGCCCGATTCCACTTCAGAGAAAGGATTTTTCATGAGTGACGCGTATACCGTTCGTCTTCGGCCGCTTGAACGCGAGGATCTGCGTTTTGTCCATCAACTCGATAACAACGCAAGTGTGATGCGCTATTGGTTTGAAGAGCCGTACGAAGCCTTCGTTGAATTGTCGGATCTGTACGACAAACACATTCATGACCAGAGCGAGCGGCGTTTTGTGGTCGAATGCGATGGTGAAAAAGCCGGATTAGTGGAGCTGGTGGAAATAAACCATGTTCATCGCCGCGCGGAGTTTCAAATCATCATCTCGCCGGAATATCAAGGCAAAGGCCTGGCGTCAAAGGCGGCAAAACTGGCAATGGATTACGGTTTTACGGTGTTGAACCTGTATAAGCTCTATCTGATCGTTGATAAAGAGAATGAGAAAGCCATTCACATTTACCGCAAGCTGGGGTTTATGGTGGAGGGCGAATTAATTCATGAGTTCTTTATTAATGGCGAGTACCGCAACACCATCCGCATGTGCATTTTCCAGCAGCAATACCTGCAAGAGCACAAAACCAGCGGCACCACGCTGTTAAAACCCACCGCGCAATAAGCGCGGTGGTTGACGGCATCAATAATACTCAATGGTGTTTTTGATGCTGAATTTGTGCGTTACCTGCGGCGTCACACTCTCATCAACAATTTCCAGGCTGCAACTGAGCGGGTTGTTATGCCCGTCATATTCACAGACCTGCTTCACTTTGGTCAGCGGTTTGTCATTCAGCGTGCTGACCGACGTGTAATCGAGCTTTTTGCGTTTATCCGTTGATGGCGTAGACGCAACGTTCAAATGGGCGTCTTTTGAGGTGGTAGATTTCCCCAGCGGGTAACCTTCGCTATCGTAACGGTATTTCACTTCCATATCTTTGCCCGAGGCGCGCACGATAAACCCTTTATCATCCGTGTCCCAGGTCACGCCCGCAGACGGGAACTCAGCCAACTGGCATTTTCCCTGCAAACGCAGACGTTTTTCCTGAGTTTCCGCTTCGATGTAATAGTTGGCATCCAGCACCAGCGACACGCCATTATTATTTTCCAGATCGTGCAGTTCGAGCGTATCGAAACAGCCCTCTTTCGACATCGTTCCGGTCACACGCTTGGTCACTTCGCCCTTTTCATTGAGCAGGGTCTGGCTGAAATCTTTGACCGGGCCGCGCAAAGGATCGAAATCAAATTCATTCGAAAAACTCGCCATCTCAGGCGTGAACGCGACGGGTCCTTTTTCCTCATCACACCCGGCCAATAACACGGCCAGAGAGATAAGTAACAGCTGTTTTTTCAATGGGTTCACCACAGTTTGCTTCATGATGGCGCTTATATTAGCAAATCATTTACAACTTAGGGCAGCGACTTATGTGTAACGATGCCTGGCGCATTGCGCACTGCACGCTTAATTCAGATGTTTCAGGAATTTATCTGCCAGGCAGGTGCTAAGCTTAAAACGGGCATAATAAAAGGAGACGAGAATGCGATATTCACGTTGGCTGTGTGCATTACTGCTGGTGGGTTCTGTTCCTGCATTTGCGGCCCCGGACTCATGCGAACGGGTAAAAACGGACATCCAGCAAAAGATTATCAATAACGGCGTCCCGGAATCGGGTTTTACACTGACCGTCGTGCCAAATGATCAAGCCGATCAGGCGGATGCACAAGTTGTCGGTCATTGTGCCAATGATAGCTATAAAATTCTCTACACCCGCACCAACGGTGCAGCCCCGCAGGGCGAGCCAAGTAACAGCAATCAGTAAATCCCAATCCCCCTTATTTTTAGGGGGATTTCCCTCTATTTGATCCCGCTTAAGATTCTTCTACTCCCTAATGATTATCATGCTCCTATCATTAGCCTGCTTTTAATCCAGGCGGGTAAGTTCTTTTAATTATAAATAATAATGGAGTGAGCTATGTCTGAAGTGGAACACCCTGGGGGGATTAGTCGACGAACGTTGGTGAAGTCCACCGCGATAGGATCTCTGGCGCTGGCAGCAGGCAGTTTTTCTCTTCCTTTCGGCATGCGCTCTGCCGCAGCCGCCGTACAACAGGCAATGCAGCCCGCCCCCGACAAAGTGGTTTGGGGAGCCTGTTCAGTTAACTGTGGTAGCCGCTGCGCACTGCGTTTGCACGTGCGCGACGACGAAGTTTACTGGGTAGAGACCGACAACACCGGCGACGATATTTATGGCAATCACCAGGTTCGCGCCTGCCTGCGCGGGCGTTCTATTCGTCGACGCATCAACCACCCGGATCGCCTCAACTACCCGATGAAACGCGTGGGCAAACGTGGCGAAGGCAAGTTTGAACGCATCAGTTGGGACGAAGCTCTCGATACCATTGCCAACAGCCTGAAAGGCGTGGTGCAAAAATACGGTAACGAAGCGGTTTACATTAACTACTCCTCCGGAATTGTCGGCGGCAACATTACCCGCTCTTCCCCTTCTGCCTCGATCATTGCCCGTCTGATGGCGATGTACGGCGGTTTTCTCAACCAATACGGCACTTACAGCACCGCGCAAATTGCCTGCGCGATGCCCTACACCTACGGCTCCAACGAAGGTAACAGCACGTCGGATATCGAAAATACCAAACTGGTGGTGATGTTCGGTAACAACCCGGCGGAAACCCGCATGAGCGGCGGCGGCATTACCTATTTCCTTGAGCAGGCGCGCGAACGTTCCAATGCGCGGATGATCGTGATTGACCCGCGTTACACCGACACTGCCGCCGGGCGTGAAGACGAATGGGTGCCGATTCGCCCAGGCACCGATGCCGCGCTCGTCGCTGGTATGGCCTGGGTATTGATCAACGAAAACCTCGTCGACCAGCCGTTCCTCGATAAATATTGCGTCGGCTACGATGAGAAAACCCTACCCGCCGACGCCCCCGCTAACAGCCATTACAAAGCCTATATTCTCGGCCAAGGCGAAGATGGCATGGCGAAAACGCCGCAATGGGCGTCGCATATCACCGGTATTCCCGCCGATAAGATCATCAAACTGGCGCGCGAAATCGGCACCGCCAAACCGGCGTACATTTGCCAGGGCTGGGGACCGCAGCGCCAGGCCAATGGCGAGCTGACCTCCCGCGCAATTGCCATGCTGCCGATTCTCACCGGCAATGTTGGTATTAACGGCGGCAACAGCGGCGCGCGCGAATCGACTTATACCATTACCATCGAACGTATGCCGATGCCGGCAAACCCGGTGAAAACGTCGATCTCTTGCTTCACCTGGACCGACGCCATTGATCATGGCCCGGAAATGACGGCCCTGCGCGATGGCGTGCGCGGCAAAGATAAACTTGATGTGCCGATCAAGTTCATCTGGAACTACGCCGGCAACACCATCACCAACCAGCATGGCGACATCAACCATACCCACGATGTGCTGCAAGACGACAGCAAGTGCGAAATGATTGTGGTCATCGAGAATTTCATGACCTCGTCGGCGATGTACGCTGACATTCTGCTGCCGGATCTGATGACCGTTGAGCAAGAAGACATTATTCCCAACGATTACGCCGGGAACATGGGGTATTTGATCTTCCTTCAGCCAGTCACCGCGCCGAAGTTCGAGCGCAAAGGCATTTACTGGATCACCAGCGAAATCGCCCGCCGCCTGGGGCCGGACATTTACCAGAAGTTCACCGAAGGCCGCACGCAAGAAGAGTGGCTGAAGTATCTGTACGCCAAAATGGTGGCGAAAGATCCGCAACTGCCTTCCTATGACGATCTCAAAGCGATGGGCATTTATAAGCGCAAAGACCCGAACGGGCACTTTGTGGCGTATAAAAAATTCCGCGACGACCCGGATGCCAACCCGCTGAAAACGCCGTCTGGCAAAATCGAAATTTACTCCAGCGACCTGGCAAAAATCGCCAACACCTGGGAGCTAAAAGAAGATGACGTGATCAGCCCACTGCCGGTTTATGCCTCGACTTTTGAAGGCTGGGACTCCCCGGCGCGCGACCAATTCCCGCTGCAACTCTTCGGTTTTCACTACAAAGCCCGAACTCACTCCAGCTACGGCAACATTGATGTGCTGAAAGAGGCCTGCCGCCAGGAGGTGTGGATCAACCCGATTGACGCCGAGCGTCGCGGTATCGCCCACGGTGACATGGTGCGCGTGTTTAACGCACGCGGCGAAGTGCGCATTGCCGCCAAAGTGACGCCGCGCATTATGCCGGGCGTCAGCGCGATGGGCCAGGGCGCGTGGCATCAGGCCAATATGGACGGCGATCGCGTCGATCATGGTGGCTGCATGAATACGCTGACCACGCACCGTCCGTCGCCGCTGGCGAAAGGCAACCCGCAGCACACCAACCTGGTCGACATTCAAAAGGTTTGAGGAGTAACCGATGACAACGCAGTATGGATTTTTTATTGATTCTGCCCGGTGCACCGGTTGTAAAACCTGCGAACTGGCCTGTAAAGATTACAAAGACTTAACTCCGGATGTCAGCTTCCGCCGCGTGTATGAATACGCTGGCGGCAACTGGCAGGAAGATAACGGCATCTGGCATCAGAACGTCTTTGCTTACTATCTCTCCATCTCCTGTAACCATTGCGAAGATCCGGCCTGCACCAAAGTGTGCCCGAGCGGCGCAATGCATAAGCGCGAAGACGGTTTTGTGGTGGTGGATGAAGATGTTTGCATCGGCTGTCGTTACTGCCATATGGCCTGCCCATACGGCGCACCGCAATACAATGCGGCGAAAGGCCATATGACCAAGTGCGACGGCTGCCACGACCGCGTTGCGGACGGCAAAAAGCCGATTTGTGTTGAATCTTGCCCGCTGCGCGCGCTGGATTTCGGCCCGATCGACGAGTTACGTAAACAGCACGGTTCGCTGGCCGCTGTCGCGCCGTTCCCGGCGTCACACTTCACGAAGCCGAACATTGTCATCAAACCCAACGCCAATAGCCGCCCAACAGGGGATACCACCGGCTACCTGGCAAACCCTCAGGAGGTGTGAAATGGGAAACGGATGGCATGAATGGCCGCTGGTCCTGTTTACGGTGCTCGGCCAGTGCGTGGCGGGCGGATTGATTGTCACCGGCCTGGTCTGGATGACCAACAAAGACGACCACATTGGCCAGGTGCGCATTGTCCGCAGCCAGTTTTTCCTCTGGGTGCTGATGGGCATTGGGTTTATCGCCTCAATGATGCACCTCGGCTCGCCGCTGCGCGCCTTTAACTCCCTGAACCGTATTGGTGCGTCGGGGCTGAGCAATGAAATCGCCGCCGGTTCGCTGTTTTTCGCCGTTGGCGGATTCTGGTGGCTGCTGAGCTGGCTTGGCAAAATGCCGGCTGCGCTGGGGCGCGTCTGGCTGATTGTCAGCATGGTGCTCGGCGTGCTGTTTGTCTGGGCGATGACGCGGGTTTATCAGATTGATACCGTGCCCACCTGGCATAACGGTTACACCACTGCCGCGTTCTTCCTGACCATGCTGGTCGGCGGGCCGCTGCTGGCGGCGCTGCTGCTGCGCCTGGCGGGCATGCGCTTTCGTGCTTCCCGCTTTGCAGCCATCAGCATTACCGCGCTTGTGGCGAGCGTTGCGGTGGTGATGTTGCAGAGCGTGCAGTTGGGCGAAATCCACAGTTCGGTGCAACAAGCCGTCGCGCTGGTGCCGGATTACGGCACATTGCAGGTGGTACGCTTGCTGCTGGTGGCGCTTGGGCTGGGCTGTTGGATCTGCCCACTGGTGATGCGCAAGCAACCGCACATTCTTAGCCTGCTTGCGGGCATTGTGTTGGTCGCTGCCGGGGAGCTGATTGGTCGCGGCCTGTTTTATGGTCTGCATATGACCGTTGGCGTCGCTGTTGCAGGTTGATTGTCTTTGGCGCAACGACCGCCGTATGGCGGCTTGCGCCTTATCCGGCCTACAAATGGCCGAAATTACGGGGCCCCGATGACTGTTCAAACTCGTGAATCCTTTATTTTTACCGCCCGCGTATTGGGCGCGCTGTTTTACTATCCGCCGGACAGCGAGCCGTGCGCGCCGCTGGTTGCCGCGTTTACCCGCCATGACTGGCTTGAACAGTGGCCGCTGGCGCAGAACGACCTTGCTCCGCTGGTAAAAGGGTTTTCCGCACCCAGCGACGAACCGCTCAATGAAGCCTGGCAGCGCCTGTTGATTGGCCCGTGGGCATTACCCGCTCCGCCGTGGGGTTCCGTGTGGCTTGATAAAGAGAGTGTGTTGTTTGGTGACTCGACACTGGCGCTTCGCCAGTGGATGCGTGACAACAACATTGCCTTTGAAACCCGGCAAAACGAGCCGGAAGATCACGTCGGTGCATTATTGTTACTCGCAGCCTGGCTGGCGGAACAAGGAAACACCCAGGCCTGCGATCAACTGCTGGCGTGGCATCTGCTCCCCTGGAGCGGGCGTTTCCTCAGCGAATTTGCCGATAACGCGCAACACCCTTTCTGGCAGTCGCTGGCCCAACTCACTCAACTCACCCTGGCGGATTGGCAATCTCACCTGTTGATCCCAGTGGCGCAGAAACCCCTGTTTCGTTAGCACTTTTTTCCCGGCTAAACAGGCCGGGATAATTTACACCCGCAATCTTTTCCGTGACGGTGTCACTTCAACGCTTCCTTTTTAAGACAATTCTCTATTTCTTGTATACAGGCGTTACGCCATAAGGGTTAACTCCCTCTGAACGCCGCGAGCTTCGTATTAAAAACGAAACGGTAAACTGGAATCCTTCCCAGGCGCTTGCTATAGCTCAATCACCCTGCCGAACATGGCATAACAACACGCAACCCTCCGTTGCCATAACGCATGCAAACAGGGAGACACACTGCAATGCAAACATCCATGCTTAACCGTGCGCTGTTATTTATCGCCGGAATTGTCGTTGTTTTGGCGTTACTGACCTGGGGCATTGGTCTGGAAACGATCAAAGCACGCCAGGTTGATTTGGTTTATCTCGGGCAACAGCACCTAATTTTGGTGTTCAGTTCGATGTTCTTCGCGCTACTGGTGGGAATACCGAGCGGTGTCCTTTTAAGCCGCCCCGCTGCGCGCGGTGTGGCGGAATATGTGATGCAAATCTTTAACGTCGGTAACACGCTGCCCCCGCTGGCAGTACTGGCGTTAGCGATGGTGGTAATTGGTATCGGCGATACGCCCGCCATTATTGCGCTGTTCCTCGCCTCGCTGCTGCCCATTGTGCGTAACACCTACGCCGGGTTGTGCTCGGTTCCGGCATCCTTAATCGAGGCCGCTAATGGCATCGGCATGACCAAATGGCAACGTCTGCGCCAGGTGGAATTACCCAATGCGTTGCCGGTTATCTTGTCCGGGGTTCGCATTGCCACCGCCATTAATGTCGGTACCGCACCGCTGGCGTTCCTGATTGGTGCCAGCAGTTATGGCGAGCTGATCTTCCCCGGCATCTATTTGAACGACTTCCCGACGTTGATTTTAGGCGCAGCCGCCACCGCGTTGTTCGCCCTGATCCTCGACACCTTGCTGGCGACGCTGGGACGCTTCCTTAGCCCGCACACCGCCTGATAACGATAAGAGGGAACGCAATGAAACGACTTACCCACCTGTTGGGCTGGCTTGCCGCTGCGGCACTGTTTAGCGTAAGTGCGCACGCCGCGCCGCTGATTCTGGCGACCAAGAGTTTTACCGAGCAGCATATTTTGTCGGCCATGACCGTGCAGTACCTGCAAAAGAAGGGTTTTCAGGTTCAGCCGCAAACCAATATCGCCACGGTGATTTCTCGTAACGCGATGATCAACAAACAGATTGATATGACGTGGGAATACACCGGTACCTCGCTGATTATCTTCAACCACATCAATAAGCGTATGACGCCTGAAGAATCCTACGAAACCGTGAAGCGCCTCGATGCAAAACACGGTCTGGTATGGCTGAAACCGGCGGATATGAACAACACCTACGCGTTTGCCATGCAGCGTAAACGCGCGGAAGCCGAACATATCAACACCATGTCGGAACTGGTGGCGAAGATTGAGCAGATCCGCAAAACCGACCCGGATAACAATTGGCTGTTGGGGCTGGATCTGGAATTCTCCGGGCGCAGCGACGGGATGAAGCCGCTGCAACAAGCCTATGCGATGGGGCTGGATCGCCCGCAAATTCGCCAGATGGATCCCGGTCTTGTCTATAACGCCATTCGCGACGGCTTTGTTGATGCCGGGCTGGTTTACACCACCGATGGCCGCCTGAAAGGCTTCGATTTGAAAGTACTGGAAGATGATAAAGGCTTCTTCCCGAGCTACGCGGTGACGCCGGTGGTGCGCAAAGACACGCTGGAGGCGAATCCAGGGCTGGAAGAGGCGCTGGATACACTGTCCGGGCTGTTGAATAACGAGGTCATTATCGCGCTCAACGCCAAAGTCGATATCGATCACCAGACGCCGCAGCAAGTCGCTCATGACTTCCTGCGCGAGAAAGGGTTGCTGTAAGGAGAGCCTATGGACACGATTCATTACATGATGGAAAACGCGGGCTATCTGGCGAGCCTCACCTTCCAGCACCTGTGGCTGGTGCTGCTGGCGGTGGGCCTGGCGATTGTGATTGGCGTACCGCTGGGCATTTTGATTGTCCGCCATAAATGGCTTGCCACGCCGGTACTTGGCCTGGCGACGCTGGTACTGACTATTCCGTCGATCGCCCTGTTCGGGTTGATGATTCCGCTGTTTTCGCTGATCGGTCAGGGTATCGGCGCCCTGCCCGCTATCACGGCGGTCTTTCTCTATTCGTTGTTGCCGATTGTACGTAACACGCATACCGCGCTGGACAGCCTGCCGCCAGGGCTGCGGGAAGCGGGTCGCGGCATCGGCATGACATTCTGGCAACGCCTGCGCTGGGTGGAAATCCCCATGGCGCTGCCGGTGATTTTTGGCGGTATTCGTACTGCTGTGGTGATGAATATTGGCGTGATGGCGATTGCCGCCGTGATTGGCGCGGGCGGCCTGGGGCTGTTGTTGCTTAACGGCATTGGCAGCAGTGATATCCGTATGTTGATTGCTGGTGCGCTGATGATCTGTTTACTGGCGATTGTGCTCGACTGGTTATTGCACCGCTTACAAATTGTGCTGACGCCGAAGGGGATTCGATAATGATTAAACTGGAAAATCTGACCAAACAATTTACACAGAAAAACGGCCAGACCATGAAGGCTGTCGACAATGTGAACCTGAATGTGCCGGAAGGCGAAATGTGCGTTCTGCTCGGCCCTTCCGGCTGTGGTAAAACCACGACGTTGAAGATGATCAACCGCCTGATTGCGCCGAGTAGCGGCACGATTTTGATTAACGGCGAAGACACCAACGGCATGGACACCGTGACCCTGCGCCGCAACATCGGGTATGTGATTCAGCAGATCGGCCTGTTCCCCAATATGACTATTGAGGAGAACATTACCGTGGTGCCGCGCATGCTGGGCTGGGATAAAGCCCGCTGCAAAAGCCGTGCGGAAGAGTTAATGGATATGGTGGCGATGGATGCGAAAAAATTCCTTCATCGCTACCCGCGTGAAATGTCCGGCGGTCAGCAGCAGCGTATTGGGGTTATTCGCGCGCTGGCGGCGGATCCGCCGGTATTGCTGATGGATGAACCGTTTGGCGCGGTCGACCCGATCAACCGTGAAGTCATTCAGAACCAATTTTTAGAGATGCAGCGCAAACTGAAAAAAACGGTGATGCTGGTGAGCCACGACATCGACGAAGCGCTGAAACTTGGCGACCGTATCGCGGTGTTCCGCCAGGGGCGCATTATTCAGTGCGCCAGCCCCGATGAACTGCTGGCGAAACCGGCCAATGAATTTGTCGGTTCCTTTGTCGGCCAGGACCGTACGCTGAAGCGCCTGCTGCTGGTGTCTGCGGGCGACGTGACCGATCAACAGCCGACCATCACCGTGCGTGAATCGACATCCGCCGCTGAAGCCTTCACGACAATGGATGACAACGACATGCGTGCCGTTACGGTTGTTGATGGCGCGGGCAAACCGCTGGGTTTTGTGAAACGCCGTGAAGCGAAAAATATCGCGGGCGATTGCGCCGGATTGTTACACCCGTTCCGCATGACCGGCAAAGCCGAAGATAACCTGCGCGTGGTGCTCTCGCGGCTTTATGAGAGCAACACCAGTTGGATGCCGATTGTCGATGAAGAGGGACGTTACAACGGCGAGATATCGCAGGACTATATTGCGGAATACTTAAGCTCCGGTAGAACACGCCGGGTGCTGAATATTCATAGCGATAACTAATGCCCTGTAGGCCGGATAAGGCGGTAGCCGCCATCCGGCGAATTTTCGGATGACGCTTTGATTGCCGGATGGCGCGTAAATGCTTATCCGGCCTACAACTGCTGTACTTATTTAATCGATTTCATTTTTTGCGCGATATAAGACTTAATATTTGGCCAATCACGCGCATTGGATCCCAGATATAAGTCGCTGAATCCCTCCGCAAAAGCGTCTTCCGCCCCGCCACTGGCGCCACCTTGCCAATAATAATTATTGGGTGATTCTGGTGTCGTATTACCCAAATCCTTTTCCCAGGCGGATACAAAGCTATCTCTTCTGCTCACAAAATCCCCAACTTCGCCCGTGCCCTTTGGTCCCATTAATGCTTTTTCGCCAAAACTGTGATCTATTGCATGGGCATATTCGTGCAGCACTAAATTTGTCGAACTATGTCCTCCCGCCAGGGACCACCCTCCTGCGGTGTTCTTGCTTAAGGAAATTTTGCAATCGCCTCGCGTTCAGTCATGGCATTATCTTCTTGCTCCGCAGAATACACAGAACTTTGCGGTTTGTTTTTTTTCTTTCGCGTAGGCGTACATGGCTTTTAACTCCGGGCGACACGTTCCAGTAAGGATAGCCATGTTAAAAAAAGTCAGGAATGATTTTCGGATATTTCATGATTAAATTAAATCACCGGTGAAGCCTGTAGACCAAATAAACGCCCGACCCAGCACTAACATTAATTACCAGCATTTCTCCTTGCTTCGCGTCTCGCTTGTTGCTCTTTTATGATCCTTTGCACTATCGGATGACGCTTACTAAAGTCAATATATTGTGCTTCTTTTACTTTTTCTTTCCCGAGATTCAATGCCAATAGTGCAATATGATCAGCATTATTAAGAGCGGTTTTCAGCCTACTCAGGCCTTTCGGTCGTCCTATTGATTTAGAATACTCTATATCATTCATTTTATTATAAAATTTCCCCAACCCCGCAATCGATTTCTGAATATACTCTTGCGTATCATCGGTCATTGGATCAGATGCATAAAAGTAATCTTCTGTTCCTGACTCACGATATAATTTATCCCACTTCGGTTTTCTTTTAATGTCTGAAAAATGTGACACTTCATGTAATAACGTCATTAAATTGAACGGCGTTCCCATCTGTTCAATATAATAATTTGTAATATTAATCGCTATATTAGATGTTTCTTGAGAATGCACGTACGCTGTAGTCGTCGGGCTATACGCCGAATAATCTTTATTATAAAAAAACCTTGCAGATGATAGTCTGCGACGCATATATTCAAACCGCAACAGTAATTCATCCTTAAAGCGAGAAGTTTTGATTTTACTTTGCGATGTTGAACCTTCAAATATTTCTCTAATTTTATTTTTAGTATCTGCCGAAAGATTTTTATTCTGAAGTTTTGATATCGCCTCATCTAATATAGCGAGGCAGTTTCTACGCTCTTCTTCCAGACCCGGGTCTTGTATTGGAACTGTGCGTCGGTGAATACTAATCTCAGAGGCTGGACTATCTATTTGAGACGTTTCTTTAGCTGGTTTATTTTGATAGTCATACATTTTATTAAGCTCCAGAGCAAGAGAAGTAATGGTTTTCGGTTCCCCTGTATAATATTTAAGGATAGCGGTGTTTAAAAATACCCTGAATGCATTTCGGATATTTCATAAAGTTAATTAATGAGAGATTGACTTATAACCCAGCCTACAGGTTTATAAACCTAATAAGCCGGGTCAAAAAGAAACGTATCAGGCCAGCACGCGGTCGGCGACTAACATGCCGGTCGCCATTTGCAGATTGATATATTGCGCTAAATCGCGCTGTTCCGGGCGCGGCAAATACGGCAGTTCGCCAATTAAC
The DNA here is from genome assembly GCF_038449125.1 of Kosakonia sp. BYX6. NCBI lineage: Bacteria > Pseudomonadati > Pseudomonadota > Gammaproteobacteria > Enterobacterales > Enterobacteriaceae > Kosakonia > Kosakonia calanthes. The sequence continues at coordinate 2,590,573 of NZ_CP151800.1, forward strand.
GGTGCGGGGAGTTTTTTACTTAGCACGTTGATGATTTCGGCGTAATGCGCAAGGCCAGGATTAATGCGGTTTGCCACCCAGCCAATCAGCGGCAGGCCGTCGCTGGCAATTGCCTGCGCGGTCAGCAGCGCATGGTTGAGGCACCCTTCCTGAATCCCCACCACCATCAGTACCGCCATTTGCTCCTGCACGACCCACTCGGAAAGCGGACGCAAATCGTTCATCAGGCTACGCCAGCCGCCGGTGCCTTCAACAACCACATGATCAACCTGCTCACAAAGAGAGGCCAAGCCATTGGAAAGTAAGGTGTAATTGATGGGGCAGCTGTGCGCGACGCTGCTCTCTTCTTCACTTAAGGCGATGGGATTGATCGCCTTGTAGGGCAAATCCACCGAGGAAACGCTTTGCAGCACCAACGCGTCTTTATTACGCAGCCCCTCCGGCGTCGCCGCACTCCCTTTCGCAACAGGCTTATAACCTGCCACAGTCTTGCCGCTGGCAGCCAGCGCCTGAAGAAGCGCGCGGGACGCCACTGTCTTCCCGACAGAAGTGTCTGTACCCGTTACAAAGAAACGCTTAAGCATAAATAACTCCACCGTTAAGCAACGAAAATATAAACCAGGAAAATAATTCAGTGGGGAAAGTCTAAGGGAAGTGATGAGTGCTCAGTTTGAGATAGCGCAATTTTTGTCGCAACAAGACAAAAATGTTAACCCTGTAACAAACGAATAAGCAGAGATCCGTTATACATCGCGTCTTTTACCAGCGCGGCACCCGCCATTGTCCCCTGGTTGGTAAACTGCGTGCTCTCCACGGAGATGTGTCGGCTATACGCGGGCAACGCCTGTTGACGGATGCAGTCGGTAATCGCCGGGAACAGCACATCCGCTGCGTTACTGAGCGGAGAGCCAATCAATATTTTTTGCGGGTTGAACAAATTCACCATGATCGCCAGGATGCGCCCGACATTCGCCCCGACGCCGCTGATAATATCTTTCGCCAGCAGATCGCCCTGCTGCGCCGCCTGGCATAGCCACGCGACTGTCAGCGGTTGTTGATGCAGCATCGAACTCATTGACTGGCTCATGCGCAACTGCGCCAGTTCCAGTACGCTTTCCACACTGGCGATGGTCTCCAGGCAGCCGTGGTTACCGCAATAACAGCGTTTACCGTACGGATCCACTTGCGTATGACCGATCTCCACCAGGCTGCTGCTGCCTGCATGCAGCAAGCGCCCATCGGTGATCACGCCCGCGCCGACGTTATGGTCAATCACCACCTGAATCACATCCCTTGCGCCGCGCGACGCGCCAAACAGCGCTTCCGCCATCGTCCAGGCGCTAATATCGTGCTGCACGTAAACCGGCACGCCGGTGTGCTTTTCCAGCGCTTCACCCAGCGGCATATCTTTCACGTCTTCATAAAACGGCATGCGATGAACAATGCCGTTTTCAGTGTCAATGATACCAGGCAGCGTAATGGCAATGGCGGTCAGGCGCTCGAGTCTGTTTTGATGGCGGGTAAAAAATTGGTCGATATGGCTAATGATACGGTTAAGCAGCGGCTGCGGATCGGTCAGCGGCAGTTCGAGCCGGTCTTCCACCACCAGTTTGCTGCTGAGATCGCGCAGCGAGAGGAATATTTCGCCCCGGCTAATGCGCAGCGAGAGATAGTGCCAGGCTTCTGTTTCCACCACCAGCCCAACCGCCGGGCGACCGCGGCTGCCAGGCTCCTGAATTTCCGTCTCCTGCACCAGGTGGGCTTCGAGCATTTCGCGCACAATCTTGGTAATACTTGCCGGCGCTAATTGCGCGAGGCGGGACAAGTCGATGCGCGAAACCGGGCCAAGCTGATCAATAAGGCGATACACCGCCCCCGCGTTAGTTTGCTTTATTTGATCAATATGCCCAGGCTGACTATCAGCAACCACCTCTGTCTCCCTTATTTTCGCGCTTCGAAATAATCGTCCGGCTATGGTGAAACACTTCAGTAGCCGTCGTCAAATATTTACCCCGGCTTGTGATTTACCGCACATTTTGCAATGACTTATGCGCAAAAATCATCCGCCAGCGGCTGCCAATAATTGCTGCTTAAAGCGCGCGGCCGCCGTTCCCTGCTCATGGTGTTTTGACCAGACCAACCACATTTCAGACACCGCGTCCGGCTCGATGATCGGTATCCAGCGCATTTCACTCAGTTGCACACGATGAAATGAAGCCGGAAGAATCGACACGCCAAGGCCTGCCGCTACCAGCCCGATAATGGTCATCGCCTCGCCCACTTCCTGGGTGATGGTGGGCGATAACTGATAGCGGCGCATCAGCCCGAGGATCTCGTCATACAACCCGGTCCCGACATGCGGGTCGAAAAAGACAAATGGCTCTTGCGCCAGCTCGATGAGCGACACGGCATCGCGTGCCGCCAGTGGGTGATTTTGGTGAATCATCGCCAGTAGCGGCTCGCGCAGGATAACCTCCCACGCCAGCGTGTCGGGCAGCGGCGTATTGCGCATCAACCCCAGATCCAGTACGCCTTCATTGAGCGGCGCGATCTGCTCGCGGGTATTAATTTCCCGCGTCTGGATATGCACGTCGGGATAGCGCTGGCGAAACGATGAGAGCGTGTCGGAAACCGCTTTGATAAAGGGCGCGGAAGAAGTAAAGCCAATACGCAACTCGCCGGTTTCCCCCTGATGCAGCCGAACGGCGCGGGCGGCAGCTTCATCGACCTGGCTTAAGATTTGCCGGCTGTCGGCAAGAAATTGTTTTCCAGCGGGTGTCAGCGATACGCTGCGGTTGGTGCGGGCCAGCAAACGCGCGCCGACCTGCTGTTCAAGGATCTGGATTTGCTGGCTGAGCGGCGGCTGCGAAATATTCAGTCGCGCGGCGGCGTGACCAAAATGCAGTTCTTCGGCCACGGCAATAAAGTAACGTAGGTGACGCAGTTCGATATTCATATGTATAAAGTATCATTTGAGATTATTAATATATTAGACAGAATATTGTGCCTTTCATACCCTTTACAGCGTGGTAAGCCCGTCACCCAAATCACGGGTATGAAACGTAAGGATCTCAAGTGAGTCGTACAACAACCGTTGACACCGAGCCGGCAAGCGTCGTCAACGAAAAACCTGTCTCTTTGCCGGGACAATTTATCAAACGTGGTACTCCCCAATTTATGCGCGTCACGCTGGCACTGTTTTCCGCCGGGCTTGCGACCTTCGCCCTGCTTTATTGCGTCCAGCCCATCTTGCCGGTGTTGTCCCATGAATTCGGCGTTTCGCCAGCCAGTAGCAGTATTTCCCTCTCGATTTCGACCGGCATGTTGGCGATTGGCTTGCTGTTTACCGGGCCGTTGTCGGATGCGATTGGCCGCAAAAAAGTGATGGTGACCGCGCTACTGCTGGCTTCCTGCTGCACATTATTATCGACGATGATGACCAGCTGGCACGGCATTCTGGTGATGCGCGCGCTGGTCGGTTTATCGCTGAGCGGCGTGGCGGCGGTGGGGATGACTTACTTAAGCGAAGAGATCCACCCGAGTTTTGTCGCCTTTTCGATGGGGTTGTATATCAGCGGTAACTCCATCGGCGGCATGAGCGGACGCTTACTGAGCGGTGTCTTTACCGACTTCTTTACCTGGCGTATCGCGCTGGCGGTGATTGGCTGTTTTGCGCTGGCCTCGGCGCTGATGTTCTGGAAAATCCTGCCTGAATCGCGCCATTTCCGCCCGGCATCACTGCGCCCGAAAACGCTGTTTATTAATTTTCGCCTGCACTGGCGCGACAAAGGCCTGCCGCTGTTGTTCCTTGAAGGCTTTTTGCTGATGGGATCGTTCGTCACGCTGTTCAACTATATCGGTTATCGGCTGATGCAATCCCCGTGGATGCTGAGCCAGGCGGTCGTCGGGTTGTTGTCAGTGGCCTATTTAACCGGCACCTGGAGTTCACCGAAAGCGGGGGCGATGACCAGCAAATACGGGCGCGGCCCGGTAATGATCGGTTCGACCACCATCATGTTGCTTGGCTTATTGCTGACACTATTCTCGTCACTGGCGCTTATTTTCATCGGCATGTTGCTGTTTACCGCCGGTTTCTTCGCCGCGCACTCGGTCGCCAGTAGTTGGATTGGCCCGCGCGCGAAGCGTGCCAAAGGCCAGGCTTCTTCGCTCTACCTGTTCAGCTATTATTTGGGCTCCAGCGTCGCCGGGACATTAGGCGGCGTGTTCTGGCACAGCTACGGCTGGAATGGCGTCGGCGGGTTTATCGCAGCCATGTTGGTGATTGCCGTGCTGGTAGGTAGCAGGCTTCATTCGCGCCTGCGTTAATGCACGAAAAGAGATGCAAGCCCTGCGATGCGGGGCTTTTTTATTGGCTCTGTGTGCGCGTTAAAACAAACCTAAAATGGACGTAGCACCCATAACTTCTCGCACTGCGTCAAGCACCATCAGAGCAAAGATCACCCAGACAAAAGGATTCATGGTTTTTGTTGTGCTGTGTTGTTATTGGTTATGTAAATGAGATTTTTTTATTATGGTACAAATTTTCAGATTAACCGCAGAACTACTACTTTTAGGCGGTTACGTTAACAAACACTAAAAATCAGAGGCACTATGGATACGCAAAATTATCAACAACTTACCCGCACGTTCCTGCGCCTGTCGCGCTTTTCACACCTCGCCTCTATTGCCAGTTGGGACATGTTCGCCATGATGCCGCCGGGCGGCAGCGCCGCGCGCGGTGAAGCGCTGGCGGAACTTAGCGTGCTGCGCCATCAAATTCTGACCAATAAACAGGTCGGTCAGTGGATTGAAGGCGCGAAGCAGGAAGATCTGAACGATATTGAACAAGCCAACCTGCGTGAAATGCAGCGCCATTACGAGGAAGCCGCCCTGCTGCCGGAAGCGCTGGTCGAAGCCCAGTCACTGGCGGGCAGCAAATGCGAACACGCCTGGCGCACGCAGCGCCCGGCAAATGACTGGACGGGTTTCTCCGCCAATCTGAAAGAGGTGGTAAAACTCGCCCGCGAAGAGGCCAAACTGCGCGCGGCGGCAAAAGGCTGTTCGCCTTATGATGCGTTACTCGATAAGTTCGAACCGGATATGACCAGCGCACGCCTCGATGAACTGTTTGGCGACGTAAAATCCTGGCTGCCGGATCTGCTCAAACAGGCCGTGGCAAAACAGGAACAGCAAACCCTGATTGCGCCGCAAGGCCCCTTCCCGATTGCCGACCAGCGCGAACTCGGCTTGCAGGCCATGCAGGTGCTGGGTTTTGACTTTAACGGCGGGCGCCTGGATGTCAGTGCCCATCCTTTCTGCGGCGGTGTACCGGAAGATGTACGCATCACCACCCGTTACGACGAAAACGAACTGCTGAGCGCCTTGTTCGGTGTGGTGCATGAAACCGGTCATGCCCGTTACGAGCAGAATCTGCCGCGCAGCTGGCCAGGCCAGCCGATCGCGCTGGCGCGTTCTACCGCCATTCACGAATCGCAAAGTCTGTTCTTTGAAATGCAACTGGGTCGCAGTGACGCCTTCCTGCGCCGCCTGCAACCGGCGATTAGCCAGCGTTTTGGTATGCAACCGGCGTTTGAAGAGCAGAACTTTATCGCCTGGAACCAGCGTGTGAAGCCGGGTTATATCCGCGTGGATGCCGATGAAGTCAGCTACCCGGCGCACGTCATTCTGCGCTATGAAATTGAGCGCGCGCTGATCGACGGCGAGATTGAAGTGGATGACATTCCCGCGCTGTGGAATGAAAAAATGCAGGCCTGGCTGGGGATTTCCACCGAAGGTAATTACCGCAATGGCTGCATGCAAGACATTCACTGGACGGACGGCGGCTTTGGTTACTTCCCGTCTTACACCCTTGGCGCAATGTATGCGGCACAGCTTTTCCACGCTGCGCGCGTTGCGTTGCCGGATCTGGACGCGTCGATCGCCGAAGGGGATTTCACCGCCCTGTTCGACTGGCTGCGCCAGAATATCTGGCAGCACGGCAGCCGCTTCAGCACCGCGCAATTAATCGCTAACGCCACCGGCGAAGCGCTGAACGCCGACTATTTCCGCCAGCATCTTACCCGCCGTTATCTGTGACAAATCCGCGCCGGGCGCCAGCTCCGGCGCGGTACATCGCCTTTGTACATTCCGTTACACGCCGATACCAATCACTCACGGAAGCCGTGTGTTTACAGGGATATAGTGCTTTCAACGGCCCCGCAGTGGGGTTGAATGAAGAAACCAATTCGAGGATATCGGAATGAAAAAAGTATTAGCTCTGGTTGTTGCCGCTGCTATGGGTCTGTCTTCTGCTGCTTTCGCTGCTGACACTGCTGCCACCTCTCAGGCACCGGCTGCTGCGCCGACCACCACGACTGCTGCTCCGGCTGCTAAAGCGGCTCCGGCGAAAAAAGTCCACAAAAAACACAAAAAAGCGGCTGAACAAAAAGCGCAGGCTGCTAAAAAACACCACAAAAAAGCAGCCGCTAAACCGGCTGTAGAGCAGAAAGCTCAGGCTGCTAAAAAACACAAAAAACACGTTAAACACACTGCCACCAAACCGGCTGCACAACCAGCTGCATAAGTAAACGTGTCTGTAACCGGCATTCGCCGTATGAATGCCGTGATAAGTCGGCGCTGACCCTTTGGGTAAAGCGCCGTTTTTCTCTGGAGGCCACTGGATGATGCGACGTTATCGTTTTGAAGTGATTCTCATGATGTTGATCCTCTGCGCGCTTATCGCCATCCGCTTCTACCTTTACTGATGTAGCACGCTGATTTTACTCCCACTTTCTTCGCGTCCCGTCTATATTTATTAACCTGGGCTTACGTTTAATAATCATAATTACCCCCACCCGAGTGTGATATGCGAAAAATCGTTGTGCTGTTACTGGGACCGCTGCTTTTGTTTTCTGCCGTTGGGCATGCTGACGATGGCGACGAGGATGTTATAAGCGCCCGTGATGTGAAAACGCTTTTTTTCGGTCATGACGATCGCGTGCGTGTAGCCACGCCGACAAGAGCACCGTGGGATGCCATCGGCCAGTTAGAAACCGCCAGCGGCAATTTGTGCACCGCGACACTTATTTCCCCACACCTGGCGTTAACCGCCGGGCACTGCCTGTTAACGCCGCCGGACGGCAAAGCCGATAAAGCCGTAGCGCTGCGTTTTGTTTCGCAACGCGGCAGCTGGCGCTATGAAATTCACGGTATCGAAGGGCGTGTTGACGCGTCGCTCGGCCATCGGCTCAAGCCCGATGGCGACGGCTGGATTGTTCCCTCTTCTGCCGCCTCCTGGGATTTTGGTCTGATCGTCCTGCGTTACCCGCCTTCTGGCATTACGCCGCTGCCGATTTTTACCGGTGATAAAGATGAGCTTACCGCCGCGCTGAAAACCGCCGGGCGAAAAGTGACTCAGGCCGGTTACCCGGAAGATCATCTCGATAATTTATTCAGCCACGAAGATTGCATTGTGACCGGCTGGGCGCAAAGCAGCGTGCTGTCGCACCAGTGCGATACGCTGCCGGGCGACAGCGGTTCGCCATTGATGTTAAAAACGGATGCCGGTTGGCAACTGATTGCGGTGCAAAGTTCGGCTCCGGCGGCGAAAGATCGCTGGCGCGCCGATAACCGCGCCATTTCCGTGACCGGTTTTCGTGACAAGCTGGAAGCACTGGCGAGAGAGCCGGAAGAGTAACTTAGCGCTTGCGCCAAATCGGTAATTGCAAAATCTCATTGAGCGGCAGCGGCGGGCTAAAGTAATAGCCCTGCAACTGCTCGCAACCCGCCTGGCGCAGCAGCTTCATCTGTTTCTCATTTTCCACCCCTTCGGCCACTACCTGCATGCCCAGCGCGCTGGCAATGCGGATGGTGCCGCTCACCAGCGCCGAGGCCTGCACATCGTCGTCCACCAGCCCGGCCAGCGATTTATCAATCTTGATGGTGTCGAAATTAAAGCGCCGCAGGTAACCAATGCTCGAATAGCCGGTACCGAAATCATCCAGCGCCACCGCCGTACCCAACGCTTTTAAATTGGCGATGGCCGAACGAGCGCGCTCGGGGTTTTCCAGCACGTAGGTTTCTGTCACTTCCAGCTGTAAGCGGTGCGCCGGGAAAAGGCAGGTTTCCAGCACTCGGGCTACTTTGTCTTCAAACTCCGGATCGCGAAATTGCGCGGGCGAGATATTTACCGACAGTTTCAGAGTGTCTATCTGCTGCAAATCGCTACAGGCGCGGCGCAGGACAAATTGCCCGAGCGCATAGATAAGCCCGCTGGTTTCGGCGATTGGGATAAAGTCATCCGGTTTTAGCTCGCCATCCGGGCGACGCGGCCAGCGCGCCAGCGCCTCGACGCCGATCATGGTCTGGCTGTGCGCATCGACAATCGGCTGATACCAGACATCAAACTCTTCGCGCTCCAGTCCCTCGCGGATGTCATTTTCGATCATTAATTGCCGCTCACGCGCGCTGTTCAACGCTGCATCGTAGTGCGTAATGCGGGCTTTGCCGGTAATTTTTGAGTGATACATGGCGATATCGGCACGGCGAAATAGTTCGGAACTGGAGCACTCCACCAGCGTGCCGCTGGCAATGCCAACGCTGGCACCAATATGGATGGTGCGTTTGCCGATACGCACCGGAGTATGCAGGTACTGCAACACGTTTTTGGCAAAGTCGGCGGCTTTTTCCACCGACCACGGCCCGCTCAGGGTCATGGCAAACTCATCGCCACCCATGCGCGCCAGCATTCCGTCGGTCGGCATTTTTTCGCGCAGCGTCTGCGCAATAGTGACAATCAGCCGATCGCCGACATCATGACCGTAAATATCATTGACGTCTTTAAAGCCATCCAGATCGATAAATACCACGCTTATCAAATCGTTATTGCCCAACGCGCTCCACTGCTCCAGCTGTTCGATCAGCGCGCGCCGGTTGGGTAAACGACTTAGCCAGTCGGTCAGCGCGATGTTGCGCGCCATTTTTTCCCCTTTCGCCAGCTTATATAAGCCCGCGCTGCTCAACGCGATGAACAGCAGGATCAGGCCGGAGGCCAGCATCGCGATTTGGCGAATATTGGCGGCCGCCGCCTGCGCCGCTTCTGCGCCAGGCATATGCGGCGTCCAGCCCAGATACCCCAACAATCCCCCGGCGGAATCGCGCAGCGGCACGCTGGTTTCCACCACTTTTTGCGGCGTTAAACGCAGATCCTGGATTTGAAACGTATTGCCGAGATCGCTCAGCAACTGCGCATTCACATGGCGGGTAATCACCAGGTAACGGCGGGTGCTGTCGTACACCTCAAGCCGGCCCATCATCGGGCGGATAAGCCCGATACTGACAAACGCGACGCCCTGGCGGGTGCGGGTGATACCGGCGAAAATCTCTTTGCCAGCCTGTAGCGGTCGGGCATTGTCACGAATCAAGGCGGCAAGACCGTCACCGAAAAAGGCGAGATTGCGCTCGTTAAACGGTTCGCTGCGAAACGATCCCCAAATCACCGCGAAATGTTCATCCAGCACGAAAGTGCCGTCATACAAATTATTGACCTTGAAGCCCGCGCCCCAAGTGTTGTACAGCCAACCGGTGTCCAGCCGTGGAGGATAGACTTCGCGCACCGCGTCGTCCCAGACGGCGTTGTCGATAACCAGCGAACGCGTGCGGTTGACCGAGGTCTGGATTGCGCCCTGCACCGAAAGCGCCGTGCGGTGTTCGTCAATTTCATTGGCTTTGGTGCTGATCAAATGCAAAGAGAGATAGAGCAGCGCAACAACGGAAACTATCAGCCCAATCCCCGCCAAAAAAACCATAACAAACAGCGTTCTTGCCGTCGGGATATTGCGCCAGCTTAACGGATTGAGCATCGACCGTTCCTTACTGGTGGCCCGTAACGTTAGTCTTTGTCTTCTAAGCGTAATACAGCCAGCGAATTTCGTTGCCCGCAATCACGGGCAACGTCACATCATGCGATTTTTATTAATACCATACCGATAATCAGCAGCACCAGGCCGAGCCAGCCTTTGCCGTTCAGGCGCTGGCCGAAGAGCACCCAGCCAGCGGCAAGCGTGGCGACAATACCAAACCCGCCCCACAGCGCGTAAGCAACGGAAAGATCGATACCTTTCACCGCCTGCGATAACGCGCTGAACGCGGCTAAGACGGCGACCAACGACCCGCAGCCGTACAGCTTGCGACGAAAACCGTCGGAAAGTTTTAAGAAAATATTGGCCAGAATTTCCAGCGCGATCGCAATAGCCAGCCATAACGCGTGAACCCACTCAAACGGCGACATGGTTACACTCCTGACACACAGTTTTGCGCGTCCCGGATTTAATCAACACAATGCCGATCACAAGCGTTGTCAGCCCGGCCGCTTTGAGCGGCGATAGCGGTTCATCAAAAAGAACGACGCTCAACACGGTTATCAATACAATGCCGATGCCTTCCCATAATGCGTAGGCCACGCCGAGGGCAATTTTTTTCACCGCGAACGACAGCAAAATATAAGAGAGGGCGATCATCACCAGCATTAAAATAAAACCGCTGTGACTACCGTTAATACTTGCCCATTTCATCGACAGTGTGCCGGTTATTTCAGCAATAATGGCCAGCGCTAATAAAATCCAATAAATCATTTTTTTCTCCTGCTTGAGAATACAATTCCCTGCGGCTTACCGTTCGACGGAAAACCGGAAAAATAGTGTTGTTAGCCGCGCCATGCGCGAGCTCAGGCAGAGAGAAAACTACAGCGCAGAGCGCCAGTATTGGTCGCCAGCAAGCAGGCAGCAAGAGGAGATAGGGAGGGAAAAGCCAGAATTCAGGTTGCTGAACAGCATGTCCATATAGTTACAATTATCCGCGAATTGCTTCTCGTCGGGGCGGATTAAAATTGTCCTCAGTGGTTAAACACCGCGTATTTTTAACATGCCTTAAGATTTTACTCAAAGCCTTTGCACTTCTTTACCCGGCATTTATTTCTGAAAGTAATACACGCTGCCGTTTATTTTCGACAGCGTGTTTACCGTTTTATTTTTGCGGATCGTTAAGCGTATTGGCGCGTGCTTCCGCCAGCAAATTCCACGAGGAAATAAACAACGCGGCAATCATTGGCCCCAGCACAAAACCGTTAATGCCAAAGAACTGCAAACCGCCGAGCGTCGTCAGCAGGATCAGGTAATCCGGCATGCGGGTATCTTTGCCCACCAGCAGCGGGCGCAAAATATTGTCGGCCAGACCTACCACAATCACGAAATAGAGCGTCAAGATTGTCGCGGTGACAAGTTCACCCGTGGAGTAGAGGAAAATCACTGCCGGGATCCAGACAATCGCGGTGCCGACCGCCGGGATCAGGGACAAGAACGCCATCAGCGCGGCCCATAGCAGGCTGCCATTAAAACCGGCAAACCAGAAACCAATGCCGCCGAGCGCGCCCTGCACTATCGCCACCACCAGCGTACCCTTCACGGTTGCCCGTGCTACACCCGCGAATTTCAGGAATAAGCGGCGTTTAATTTTCGCCGACAGCGGCGTCACTTCGTAGATTTTACGCACCAGCGATGCGCCATCTTTCAGCAAGAAGAACAGCAGATAAACCATCAGACAGAAGCTGACCGTGATGCCCAATGTGCCCTTGCCGATAATCACCGCGCTGCCCGCCAGATAGCGTCCGACATTCAGCGCCACGCCGGAGAGTTTTTCTCGGATCGACGCGACCGAGTCAAAATCATTTTCGCGCAATGAATTTTTTGCCCACTCCGGCAGGTGCGCAATCCCGTTGCTCAATAGTTGCGGCAAGTCCGTGGCATTGCTTTGCAGGCGCTGGTACAGGCTATTGATCTCCACGGCAAGCGAAGAGATAACGATCATCATCGGGATAAAAACCAGTATGCAGATCAGCAGCACGGTAATCAGCGAGGCGATACCGTTACGCCCGTTCATCAGCGCCGACAGACGCCTGCGCAGCGGATAAAAGATCAGGGCCAGGATCACCGCCCAGATAATGGCGGAGTAATACGGCTGGATCAGGCTGAAAAACGCCAGACTTACCAGTAATAACAAAACGATAAAGAAGAAATTATTGCTTTTGAGTGTCGTCATGCGAGCCGTCCATTGGATAAATTGCAACTAAGTGTAGTGGCTTACCTATTGATTGTAAAAGAATTACCCTTCCATTCGCGGAGAATGCAGAGACGTTTCGCGACGGCAAATCCTCATTAGTTAGCGTGGAGCATTAAAAGTTTAAGGCGGCTAAATTTCCTCTCACATCAGGATCTTCTGATGATCCTTTCATTGGGTACTTGATCAATGCGTGAGAACAACGATACTGTATTTATATACAGTACCAATAAAGATTCACACTCATTATGACTACCAGCGCCTTTCCCAGCCCGGCTGCGGACTATATCGAAGATGCGATCGACCTTGTCAAAAGCCTGATCGCCCACCCGTCGGCCACATATGTGATACGCGCATCGAGCGATGCCATGTGCGATTCGGCGATCCTGCCGGGTTCACTGCTGCTGGTGGACACCAGCCTGCAACCGGGCGATGGCGATATCGTCGTCGCCCGGCTGTTAAGCGGCTTTACCGTTAAGCGCCTGCGTTTGCGGCCCCGCCCGCAATTGGTGGCGGATAACCCCGCTTACCCGGTCGTAAAAATCGATGAAGAAGAAGGCGCGCACATTGTAGGCGTGGTGACCACCGTAATTACCTTGCCGGCTCGCCATGTACGCGCTCGTTGATGTGAACTCGTTCTATACCAGTTGCGAAACTGTCTGGCGGCCGGATTTAACCGGCAAACCGGTGGTCGTGCTCTCGAACAATGACGGCTGCGTAATTTCGCGGTCGGCCGAAGCCAAAGCACTCGGCATCAATATGGCGGAGCCTTTTTTCAAACAAAAAGAGCTGATGCAGCGCCACGGCGTGGCAGTTTTCAGCAGCAACTACGCGCTGTATGGCGACATGAGCCACCGGGTGATGACCCTGCTGGAAGAGATTTGTCCGGGCGTGGATATGTACAGCATCGATGAAGCATTTGTCGATTTGACCGGTATCCCGCACCTGAGAGCGTTCGGGAAAACGATACGCGATGCCATTTATCAACGCACCATGCTCACTGTCGGGGTGGGCATTGCCCCGACCAAAACGCTGGCGAAACTGGCGAACCACGCCGCCAAAAAATGGCCGGAACAATCGCGCGGCGTTGTGGATTTATCGCGCCAGGTAAACCAGCACAAGCTGATGGCGGCTCTGCCGGTCGGCGATGTCTGGGGCATTGGCCGTCGGCTGAGCAAAAGGCTGGACGCAATGGGCATTGATACCGTGCTCAAGCTGGCGCAGAGCGATCTGTGGTTTATCCGTAAAAATTTCAGCGTGGTGCTTGAGCGAACGGTACGCGAGTTGCGCGGTGAACCCTGCCTGGGATTTTCTGAATTTTCACCGTCCAGGAACGAAATCATCAGTTCCCGCTCATTTGGCCAGCGCGTCAGTGATTACGCCTCTGTGCGCGAAGGTATTTGTACCTGGGCGGCGCGGGCCGCTGAGAAATTGCGCGCCGAGCACCAATATTGTCGCTATGTCGGCGCCTTTATTAAGAGCAGCCCTCACGATGACGATGAACCTTATTACAGCAATCGCGCGGGAATACGTTTGCTAACGCCAACCCATGACACGCGGGATATTATCGCCGCGGCAACGCGTAGCCTGGATATTATCTGGAAGCAAGGCCCGCGTTATCAAAAAGCCGGCGTAATGCTGGGCGATTTTTTCAGCAAAGGCGTGGCACAACTTAATTTATTTGATGAGTACGCCCCGCAGGGAAATAGCGAGGCGCTTATGCATGTGCTGGACAGATTAAATAAGAAAGGCAACAAATTGTGGTTTGCGGGCCAGGGGGTAACACCCGACTGGACGATGAAGCGCTCCCTGCTTTCACCCGCCTGGACCACCCAACTGGATGATGTCCCCCAGGCCGGTTAGCGGCTGCGCTTGGCGTGCCGCTCCCAGTTTTCGTGCTTCGCCTGCTCGGATTTGCGCAGCGCGACATAGCACGCGCCGCTGCCGCCGTGGTGCGGCAACGCCACGCAGAACGCCTGCACATCATCAAACTCAGACAACCAGCGCGCAAGATAGCTGCGCACAATGTTGGGGTGCGAATTATCCTCGCGCCCTTTGCCATGAATGATGAGTAGATTGCGTAGCCCATCCTGCCGGCATTGATACATAAAGCGAAACAGCGCCTGTCGACACTGCTCTACTGGCTGGCGCAGGAGATTCAGACTCGCCTGCTGGGGATATTTCCCCAGGCGCAGCTTATCAATCACGCCGTTTTGCAGACCCTCGCGCCTGAACTCTAGCGGCGTATCGAGAGGAATAATGTCCAGGAAATCGGTGGTTAAAAAGTTATCGAGTTGCAGGGTGTCAACGCGCTGCAAGGTGCGGGAATTATGGCTCGGTTGCCAGTGCACATCGGCGCTGTGCTTTAGAGGTTGGACATCCTCCATGGCGTCAAGGAACAGGGATTTGTCGTCAGGGTTCATGGGGCAGTCCTCCAGCTACTTCTGCTGAGGTACTATAGCTGGCGTGGCGCGCACGCTCAACGACTAACGCCGATTAACCCCTTGCACGTTAACGGGTTAAAAACCTTAACGTAAATTACAACGATATTAATACTCTAAATTTCAGTTAAGTTATCGTGAAATCAATCACCATTTCGTGCTGGTAATAGAAATTGTAACCGCTATAACTATATTTACCACGCAAGGAAAAAAAAGCGAACAATAAAGAAAGGACGCATTTTTGTGTGTACTGTAGAGCCTGGCGGATGTCGGCAGGCTCTATTTTTTTATTATTTTAAAAAATAGAATATATCATCCATTACATAACAAGCCGCTCCGAAATTATATTTCCAGCTGAAAATTCTGACCGCAAACAAGCGTACCTTTGGGGTATGGTGGCAGCAGGTTTTGTCTGATAAATTGACGCCGCTAACCACCGTTAAGGATGCCCGATGCTCACCCTGCTTGAAGATAAGATCTCTACCCCGCTTGGCCCGTTATGGGTGCTGTGCGATGAGCGTTTTCAGCTTCGCGCGGTCGAATGGGAAGAACATAGCGCTCGCATGGTCGAACTGCTGAATATTCATTATCGCAGCGAAGGGTATCAGCGCATCGCGGCACGTAATCCGGGCGGATTAAGCCAGAAATTGCAGGATTATTTTGCCGGCGATCTGGCGATTATCGATACGCTGCCGACAGCAACCGGCGGAACGCCTTTTCAGCGCGAAGTGTGGCAGATGTTGCGCACCATCCCTTGCGGGCAAGTGATGCATTACGGTCAACTGGCGGAAATCCTCGGGCGCACGGGTGCCGCTCGCGCAGTGGGCGCGGCCAATGGCGCAAACCCGGTGAGCATTGTTGTTCCCTGCCACCGCGTGATTGGGCGTAACGGCACCATGACCGGTTATGCGGGCGGCGTGCAGCGCAAAGAGTGGCTGCTGCGCCATGAGAAGTATTTGCTATTGTGAGAAAAAACGCCTGTTTAGGCTTCTTTTCTTTGCGTTCTGTGGTAAAAGCCTTAACGAAATGGTGGAATTTCAAAGAGATGATGCAAGGTCATCTCTTACCGTTTCGCTCCTCTGTTTTAATAATCGTGAATTGACGTTTTGCCAGGCTTACGTGCTCAATAAAAAGATGTTAAAATTGACCAATATCAATTACGGCGTTGAGCAGACCTATGATCCCGGAAAAGCGAATTATACGACGCATTCAGTCTGGCGGGTGTGCAATCCATTGCCAGGATTGCAGCATTAGCCAGCTTTGCATCCCTTTTACCCTCAATGAACACGAGCTGGATCAGCTCGACAATATCATCGAGCGTAAAAAGCCCATCCAGAAAGGTCAGACTCTGTTTAAAGCAGGGGATGAACTGAAATCGCTCTACGCCATCCGTTCGGGTACCATCAAAAGCTACACCATCACCGAACAAGGTGATGAGCAAATCACCGGCTTCCATCTGGCGGGTGATTTAGTGGGCTTTGATGCAATTGGTACCGGCCACCACCCAAGTTTTGCTCAGGCACTGGAAACGTCCATGGTCTGTGAAATCCCGTTTGAAACGCTTGATGATCTGTCTGGCAAAATGCCAAACCTGCGTCAGCAAATGATGCGTCTGATGAGCGGCGAGATCAAAGGCGATCAGGATATGATCCTGCTGTTGTCGAAGAAAAATGCCGAAGAGCGTCTGGCGGCGTTTATCTACAATCTCTCCCGTCGTTTCGCACAGCGTGGTTTCTCGCCGCGTGAGTTCCGCCTGACCATGACCCGTGGCGACATCGGTAACTATCTGGGTCTGACAGTGGAAACCATCAGCCGCCTGCTGGGCCGTTTTCAGAAAAGTGGGATGCTGGCGGTGAAAGGCAAGTACATCACCATTGAGAATAGCGATTTGCTGGCACAACTGGCCGGACACGCGCGTAACGTAGCCTGATTTTTTCCCCGTCTTATGCACCTTTGCCAGGTCATTAAATTTTTCTGATTTATTGATCTGGCAAAAGGTTTTCCCTGTTTCATTCAGCACTTATGGGTTATCTTTTACTTACAGACTGTGGTGACAGATGTAAGGAGACCTGTATGGCTAAGTATCAGAATATGTTGGTCGCCATCGATCCTAACCAGGACGATCAGCCAGCATTACGACGCGCCGTGTATTTACACCAACGGATTGGCGGCCGAATCAAAGCGTTTTTACCAATCTATGATTTCTCTTACGAGATGACCACCCTTCTGTCCCCCGATGAGCGAACCGCAATGCGCCAAGGCGTCATTAGTCAGCGTACCGCGTGGATCCGCGAGCAGGCTAAGTACTACATCGACGCGGGCGTGCCTATCGAGATTAAAGTGGTGTGGCACAATCGTCCCTTCGAAGCGATCATTCAGGAAGTGCTGGCGGGTGGTCATGATTTACTGCTGAAAATGACCCACCAGCACGACAAACTGGAATCCGTCATTTTCACCCCCACCGACTGGCACTTGCTGCGTAAATGCCCTTGCCCGGTATGGATGGTCAAAGATCAGCCCTGGCCGGAAGGCGGTCGGGCCGTTGTGGCGGTGAACCTCGCCAGCGAAGAGATTTACCACAACTCGCTGAATGAAAAATTAGTGAAAGAGACGCAGCAACTGGCTGAGCAGGTTAACCATACAGAAGTGCATTTGGTTGGCGCTTATCCGGTCACGCCGATCAATATCGCTATTGAACTGCCGGAGTTTGACCCGAGTGTATATAACGATGCGATTCGCGGTCAGCATTTGCTGGCAATGAAAGCGCTGCGGCAAAAATTTGGTATTGATGAAAAAATGACGCATGTGGAAAAAGGCTTGCCGGAAGAAGTGATCCCGGACCTGGCTGAACATCTGCAGGCCGGGATTGTGGTGCTGGGCACCATCGGGCGTACCGGGATTTCCGCTGCGTTTTTGGGCAATACCGCCGAACAGGTTATCGATCATCTGCGCTGCGATTTACTGGTTATCAAGCCAGATCAATACCAGACGCCGGTCGAGCTGGACGAAGAAGACGATTAACCATCAAACCCGCCCGCTGGCGGGTTTTTTTATGCCGTCTGCTGCCCACTTTCCTCAATGGACGCGTTCTCAACCGCCAGCCCACCTTTGACAACCACACACGGCAGCGCCAGTTCGATACCCTGCTCAGCCAATTTTTCCATAATGCGGATGTTAATCTCCTGCTGAATATCCATGTATTGGTTGTAATCCGCCGTGTTGACGATATGCACCACTTCAAAATTCAGCCTATCGGCGGCAAAACCCTGGAAATGCGCGCGGTCAAATTTGGTTTCGCCAACCTCAGTAATGATGGTTCGCACCATTTCCCCCACTTTGCGCAATTTGTCCGGCGGCGTCGTTAATGCCAGACCGAAAGTAAAAACGATTCGCCGCGTCTGCATGCGTTTGTAATTATGCAGCGTCTGTTGCAGCAAAATGGCGTTACCACAAACGATCTGCTCGCCGCTCAGGCTGCGGATGCGCGTAGTTTTAAGACCAATGTGTTCGATGGTGCCGGCAACGTCATTGAACACCACAAAATCACCGATTTCGAAAGGCTTATCAAAACCGATGGAAAGCGACGCGAAAACATCGCTAAGAATGGTTTGCACGGCCAGCGCAATGGCGATACCGCCAACCCCCAGGCTGGCAACCAACGCGGTGATATTGACGCCCACGTTCGCCAGAATCGACAACAGCATGACTGTCCAGAGCATCATTCGCAGCAGCAAACCGGCAATCACCATGGTGACCGGATTTTTGCTCGCGCCTGGCGTATACATCAAATGGCGCATCCACGAAACAACGCCCTGATCCATCCAAATTGCCACCTGGATTGCCAGTACTAAAAACCAGGCATGGCCAAGAGTGTTGAACAGGCGATCGGGCAGATCAACAAAGCGCAGGCTAAACAGCAACGCGGCGATGAAAAGCAGAAATCGGCTGGTGCGCTTCAACATATCCACCAACACATGCTGCATTTTTCCTACACCGCGCTGCCGCTCGCTCCAGCTTTGCGCACCTTTCATCAACACCGCCAGTAAGCGCTTAAACAGCCAGTAGACAATCAGCGTTACCACCACGACTGTCCCAAAACCGATCCAGAATGATGGCAACATCAACATGGATATGAAGTCGAAACGTGACAAAAACGTCATCCTTCCTCCGCTTAAAAAACATAGAAAGAAAAGTATAGACGCGGGTTTTGGCGGATAGCGGGCAAAAAAATACCGCCCCGAAGAGCGGTATTGGCAGGCTGTACGGATTACAGCGCTTTGAGGATCGCATCGACGCTGGCTTTGGCATCGCCAAACAGCATCTGCGTGTTCTCTTTAAAGAACAGCGGGTTCTGCACACCAGCATAGCCCGTGTTCATAGAGCGTTTGAACACAATAACGTTTTGCGCTTTCCACACTTCCAGAACCGGCATACCGGCGATGGGGCTTTTGGGGTCGTCCTGTGCCGCCGGGTTGACGGTGTCGTTCGCGCCGATAACCAGCACGGTGTCGGTATCGGCGAAATCATCGTTGATTTCGTCCATTTCCAGCACGATGTCATACGGCACTTTCGCTTCCGCCAGCAGCACGTTCATGTGGCCCGGTAAACGGCCGGCAACCGGGTGGATACCAAAACGTACTTTCACGCCGCGCGCGCGCAGTTTTTCGGTGATTTCCGCTACCGGATACTGCGCCTGCGCCACCGCCATGCCATAACCCGGGGTGATGATGACAGAATGCGAGTTTTTCAGCAGATCCGCCGTCTCTTCGGCGTTGATTTCACGGTGCTCGCCCGCTTCTTCATCACTGCCGCTGGAAGAACCATCCGTACCAAAACCACCAGCAATCACGCTGATAAAGGAGCGGTTCATCGCCTTACACATAATGTAAGAAAGTATCGCCCCCGACGAGCCGACGAGCGCACCGGTGACAATCAGCAGATCGTTGCTGAGCATAAAGCCCGCCGCCGCCGCCGCCCAACCGGAATAGGAGTTCAGCATCGACACCACAACCGGCATATCCGCCCCGCCGATGGACGCCACTAAATGCCAGCCAAACGCCAGCGCGATGATGGTCATCAGCAGCAGCGCCAGCACTTGCAGACCAACGCTTTCCGTGCGAACAAAGATCAGCAGCAGCACAAAAGAAACGACCAGCGCCGCCAGGTTCATCTTGTGGCGGTTCGGCAGCATCAGCGGCTTAGAGGAGATCTTCCCGCGCAGCTTACCGAACGCAACAATAGAACCGGTAAAGGTGACGGCACCGATAAAGATACCGAGGAACACTTCGGTCAGGTGAATATTCACCAGCACCGGGTCCAGACCCACTTCATGATCCAGGTAGCTGTTGAAACCGACCAGCACTGCTGCCAGGCCGACAAAGCTGTGCAGCACCGCGACCAGTTCCGGCATTTCAGTCATTTCGACTTTCTTCGCCAGACGAATACCGATAGCGCCACCAATGATCATCGCCACCAGAATCCAGGCGACATTGCCGGTTTCCGGGCCAAAAATGGTCGCCACCAGTGCAATGGCCATACCGGCGATACCAAAGTTGTTACCCTGCTGGGAGGTTTCATGCTTGGAAAGCCCCGCCAGACTGAAAATAAACAGGATCGCGGCAACAATGTATGCAGCTGTAACTAATCCTCCAGACATTTGTTACCCCTTAGTTCTTCCGGAACATTTTCAGCATGCGCTGAGTGACGGTGAAACCACCGAAAATATTAATGCTGGCAATCAACACCGCGATAAAGCTTAAGAAGCTGACCCAGCCGCCGTGACCAATCTGAAGCAGCGCGCCGACAACGATAATGCCGGAAATGGCGTTAGTGACCGACATCAACGGCGTATGCAGCGCATGAGAAACGTTCCACACGACGTAATAGCCGACCACACAAGCCAGCGCGAAAACGGTGAAATGGCCGAGGAACTCTTTCGGCGCCACATCCGCCAGCCAACCGAAGAGAATAATCGCCAGCGCCATCAACGCATATTTACGCCACGGCGACGCCGGTTTGGCCTCTTCTTTCGGTGCAGCAGCGGCTTTTGGTGCAGCCTGTGGCTGTGCGGAAACCTGAATAGGCGGCGCCGGCCAGGTCACTTCACCATCGCGAACCACCGTAACACCGCGCACGACCACATCGTCGAAATTGACAACAACGTTGCCATCTTTCTCAACGCACAGCAGTTTCAGCAGGTTAACAAGGTTGGTGCCGTACAACTGGGAAGATTGTGTCGGCAGGCGGCCAGGCAAGTCGGTATAACCGATCACTTTGACGCCGTTAGCGGTGGTGCTGACTTGATTAGGCACGGTGTATTCGCAATTACCACCGTTTTGCGCAGCCAGATCGACAATCACGCTGCCCGGCTTCATGGAATCGACCATCTCGCGGGTAATCAGTTTTGGTGCGGGTTTGCCTGGGATCAGCGCAGTAGTGACGATGATATCGACATCTTTTGCCTGTGCGGCGAACAGTTCCATCTCGGCTTTGATAAAGGCTTCAGACATCACTTTCGCGTAACCGTCGCCGCTGCCCGCCTCTTCTTCAAAATCCAGCTCAAGGAACTCGGCGCCCATACTCTGCACCTGCTCTTTCACTTCTGGGCGAGTATCGAAAGCGCGGACGATAGCGCCAAGGCTGTTGGCGGCGCCGATCGCGGCAAGACCCGCAACACCCGCGCCAATAACCATCACTTTTGCCGGTGGAACTTTACCTGCGGCGGTGATTTGCCCTGTAAAGAAACGGCCAAATTCATGCGCGGCTTCAACAATGGCGCGGTAGCCGGCGATGTTCGCCATGGAACTCAACGCATCCAGCGATTGCGCGCGGGAAATACGTGGCACGGAATCCATCGCCATGACAGTCACATTTCGCGCTGCCAGTTTCTCGATCAACGCCGGATTCTGCGCAGGCCAGATAAAGCTCACCAGCGTCGTGCCGGGGTTTAACAGCGCAATCTCTTCTTCATCAGGTGCATTGACCTTGAGGATCACGTCCGAATGCCAGACATTATCGCCGTCGACAATCGTCGCCCCAGCCTGGGTGAACGCATCGTCATCGAAACTTGCCAGTTTGCCGGCGCCGCTTTCAATCGCGACGGTGAAACCCAATTTAAGCAGCTGCTCGACCGTTTTCGGCGTCGCCGCAACGCGGGTTTCATTGGCCAACCGTTCTTTAGGTACACCAATACGCATAGTTTTCCCTTCCATCGGTTTTAGATGATGGTTTGTCAGTCGTTACCGGAACAGCGTTGCATCTGTACGACAGAAATACGGACTACGTCCCGGAAAATAAAACAGTAACAAACTTTCTATAACCTACTGAAAATAACGCCGCTGATCCACCGCCGGAAAAGACAATTTATGCGTTTATCTGGGAAAATTAAGCTATTGAGGAGGCTGGCAGGGTTATTTGCCTTAAATTCATGCGTACAGACTGATATTCCGCTTAAGCGAAGCGGCAAAACACGATTAATCTCCAGCGAAGATTAGCTTTTTAACAATGCATTAACTTTAAAAAGTCATATGCTTTATCACTTTTACGGGTCAATCGCCTGTTTTTTCAACATATCACTAAAGGTTATCGTTATTAACCCTGCCCACAGCACAGTCAGTGAAAAATCACGCAGACAGTCGCTCTGTTTAAATGCAATAATCACCGACGTTTTCCTAACAACAACACCAGTTTATGGTTTGCGCAAGGCGAAGGATTATTTTTATGAAGCTCAAGTACACCCTCCTGGCGTCAGCACTTCTGTCCGTGACCGCGTTGTCCGCCAACGCTGCGACAGAGTTAACACCGGAGCAAGCAGCAGCGGTGAAACCTTACGATCGTATTGTCATCACTGGCCGCTTTAACGCCATTGGCGATGCGGTTAACGCAGTGTCCAAACGCGCGGATAAAGAAGGTGCGGCGGCATTTTACGTTGTTGACTCCCATGATGCGGGTAACAGCGGCAACCAGCGCGTAACCGCCGATTTATATAAAGCAGACGCAGCCAAAGCCGATAAACCGGAATACCGTGTGATTAACGGCATTACGGAATTACCGAAAGACAAAGCGGTTCAACTGGAACCATACGATACGGTGACTGTTCAAGGTTTCTTCCGTACCCAGCCTGAAGTTAACGACGCCATCACCAAAGCGGCCAAAGCGAAAGGCGCGCATTCTTTCTATATTGTGCGCCAGGTTGATGCCAACCAGGGCGGCAACCAGCTGGTGACGGCTTTTGTGTACAAAGCTGACGCGAAAAAACGCGTTCTGCAAAGCGCCGATGCTATTCCGCGTGATTCCGATGCGGGCCGCGCTGCGCTGGCAAAAGGCGGCGAAGAAGCCAAGAAAGTGGAAATCCCGGGCGTTGCTTCCGATGCCACACCAGGCGTCGGTGTAGGCCGTTTCTTCGAAACACAATCTTCCAGCGGCGGTCGTTACAGCGTCACGCTGCCTGACGGCAAAAAGATTGAAGAAGTGAATAAAATCACGGCCGCGCAGATGGTGCCGTTCGACAGCATCAAGTTCACCGGCAACTACGGTAACATGACCGAAATCTCCTACCAGGTTGCGAAACGTGCAGCAGCCAAGGGCGCGAAGTATTACCACATCACGCGCCAGTGGTCCGAGAGCGGCAACAACATGACAATCAGCGCTGACTTGTTCAAATAATCGGTACTGGTTTACCAGGCGGCTCCTGTAGCCGCCTTTTTTTTGCGATTTTGCTCGGTTTTTCGTGAAAATTACCTTCCCGCGCATTGCATGCCCAAGCGACTCTCCGTAAAATCCCGCGCCTTAGTCATATCCACCATATTTATGCGCCCCGGCAAAATAATTATTCTGGATTAGTTGCATTTTTGACAGGATAACAATGGAAAAGAAACTTGGCCTTAGCGCTTTAACTGCGCTGGTTTTGAGCTCAATGCTCGGCGCAGGCGTGTTCAGCCTGCCGCAGAATATGGCGGAAGTCGCCAGCCCTGCGGCGCTGATCCTTGGTTGGCTGATTACCGGCGCGGGGATTTTACTGCTCGCCTTCGCCATGTTGATCCTGACCCGCATCCGCCCGGATCTTGATGGCGGCATTTTTACTTATGCCCGCGAAGGTTTTGGCGAGTTGATCGGCTTTTGCTCTGCCTGGGGTTACTGGCTGTGTGCGGTCATCGCTAACGTTTCCTACCTGGTGATTGTCTTTTCCGCTTTGAGCTTTTTTACCGACACTCCAGCGCTACGCCTGTTTGGTGATGGTAATACCTGGCAGTCGATTGTGGGCGCTTCCGCCCTGTTATGGATTGTGCATGCGTTAGTGCTGCGCGGGGTGCAAACCGCGGCGAGCATCAACCTGGCGGCAACGCTGGCAAAACTGGTACCGCTCGGGCTGTTTGTCGTGCTGGCGGCGCTGGCGTTTAACCTCGATAAATTCAAATTTGATTTTAGCGGCGTGGCGCTGGGCGTTCCCGTTTGGGAACAAGTGAAAAACACCATGCTGATCACCCTGTGGGTGTTTATCGGTGTGGAAGGCGCTGTGGTGGTTTCCGCCCGTGCGCGCAATAAACACGACGTTGGCCGCGCCACAATGCTGGCGGTGCTGGCTGCGTTAACCGTGTATCTGCTGGTTACGCTGCTCTCGCTGGGCGTCGTTCCACGCGCTGAACTGGCGGAAATGCGTAACCCGTCGATGGCCGGGCTGATGGTCAAATTGCTCGGTAGCTGGGGTGAAGTGGTGATTGCGGCGGGCTTGATTGTCTCGGTGTGCGGCGCGTATCTGAGCTGGACCATTATGGCGGCGGAAGTGCCGCTGCTGGCGGCAACTTATAAAGCCTTCCCGCGCATTTTTGCCCGCCAGAACAAAAACAATGCGCCAGCAGCCTCGCTGTGGCTGACCAACACCAGCGTTCAGGTGTGTCTGGTGCTGATTTGGCTGACCGGCTCGGATTACAACACCCTGTTGACCATCGCTTCCGAAATGATTCTGGTGCCCTACTTGCTGGTTGGCGCGTTCCTGCTGAAAATCGCTCGCCGTCCGCTGCATCAGGCGGTGGCTATCGGCGCATGCGCGTATGGCCTTTGGCTGTTGTATGCCTCCGGCCCGATGCATTTATTGCTGTCAGTGGTGCTATACGCGCCGGGCCTGTTGGTGTTTATGTACGCGCGCCGCACCCATGCGCTGGAAGCATCCCTCAAACAGCGGGAAAAAGCGCTGATTGGTCTGCTGCTGATCGCCGCACTGCCCGCCACCTGGATGCTGACTCGGTGAGATTAATGGAGGCGGCTCCAACAGTAAATTAACAGCCAGGCGCTGAGGCTCCAACAGAGTACCGCGCAGCCCAGCTGCCGGCCAGACTCGCATAAAACCGGTGAAATACCATAACGACAGCAAATAAATAAAGTACGGAATAATCGCCCACATGCCGAAGACGATCGTTATGCGCAACGCCTCGATGCCGCGCTCGGTTGCCACAATGTAATGAGCAATCAGCGCAAAGGTGGGAAACAGCGGGATTAACCCGGCAATATAGTAATTTTTTGTTTTAGCCAGCATGCCAATCAGCAACACCACCAGCGCGCCGATCGCCGCTTTAATAACCAACCCCATAATTCTGCCTTTAACACTTAAACAACAAAGAGCGACAGCATAACGGAACGTTTGTTGTTTAGAAAAGATTAATGGCAGGTTGCGACAAGGCGGTGTATGTTGACGTTTTTGTTCAATCACGATGGCATATGGATAAGATCGTTTTTGTGGAAGACGACCCGGAAGTTGGCGCACTTATCGCTGCGTACCTGGGCAAACACGATATGGATGTCATTGTTGAACTCCGAGGCGATCGTGCCGAAGAGGTCATCGCCCGTGAGAACCCGGAACTGGTGCTGCTGGATATTATGCTGCCCGGTAAAGATGGCATGACTTTGTGCCGCGATCTGCGCAAACAGTGGAACGGCCCGATTGTGCTACTCACCTCGCTTGATAGCGATATGAACCATATCCTTTCGCTGGAAATGGGCGCGAATGATTACATTCTCAAAACCACACCGCCCGCTGTGCTACTGGCGCGTTTGCGCTTACATTTACGCCAGCGCACCCACGCCGCAACGGAACCCGCGGTTCCCTCGTTGAAACAGCATAAAACCATCAGCTTCGGCACATTATCTATCGATCCGGTGAATCGCCAGGTGCTGCTCGCTGGTGTTCAGGTCTCACTTTCGACGGCGGATTTCGAACTGTTGTGGGAACTGGCGACACACGCCGGGCAGATCATGGATCGCGACGCACTGTTGAAAAACTTACGCGGCGTGAGCTACGACGGCATGGATCGTAGCGTAGATGTGGCGATTTCCCGTCTGCGCAAAAAGCTGCTCGACAGCGCAACGGAACCCTATCGCATCAAAACCGTCCGTAATAAAGGCTATCTGTTTGCCCCTCATGCGTGGGACAACTGAAGCGCATAACCAGGTGTCACTATGAAAAAGCTGTTCGTCCAGTTTTACCTTTTGCTGTTCGTCTGCTTTCTGGTCATGACGATGTTGGTCGGCCTGGTGTACAAATTCACTGCCGAGCGGGCGGGCCGCCAGTCCCTCGACGATTTGATGAAAAGCTCGCTCTACCTGATGCGCAGCGAACTGCGCGAAATCCCGCCGCATCAATGGGCTAAGACCCTGAAAGAGCTGGATCTCAACCTGTCGTTTAATCTGCGTATCGAGCCGATGAATAAATTTACCCTTGACGCGCCTTCTGCACAGCGGCTGCGCGAAGGCGATATTGTCGCGCTGGATTCGGAATACACCTTTATTCAGCGCATTCCCCGTAGCCACTACGTCCTGGCAGTTGGCCCAATACCCTATCTCTTTTTCCTGCATGAAACGCGACTGCTGGATATGGGGCTAATGGCGCTGATCGCCATCTCCCTCGCCTTCCCGGTGTTTATCTGGATGCGTCCGCACTGGCAGGAGATGTTGCGGCTGGAATCGGCCGCGCAGCGCTTCGGCGAAGGCCATCTTGAAGAGCGCATCCATTTTGACAGCGCCTCCAGTTTTGAACGCCTCGGCATCGCGTTTAACCAAATGGCTGACAATATCAACGCGCTGATCACCAGTAAAAAACAGCTGATCGACGGTATCGCCCATGAACTGCGCACGCCGCTGGTGCGGTTACGTTACCGGCTGGAGATGAGCGATAACCTCAGCGAAAGTGAACGCGCGGCGCTAAATCGCGACATTGGCCAGTTGGAAGCGCTGATTGAAGAGTTACTGACCTATGCCCGTCTCGATCGCCCACAAACCGAACTGAAATTAACCACGCCGGATCTGCCCGCCTGGTTTCGCAGTTATATGGACGACGCCCGCAGTATGAACCCGAAACACACCTTGTTGCTCAGCAGTACGGCAGGCGAAGAGTACGGCGCGCTCGATATGCGCCTGATGGAGCGCGTGTTAGATAATCTGGTGAACAACGCCCTGCGCTACAGCCAGCAAACGGTGAAAGTGACCTTGCAGCGCAACGGTTCGCTGGCCAGCATGACGGTGGAAGATGACGGCCCAGGCATCGCGCCGCAAGAGCGCGAACGTGTGTTCGAACCGTTTGTACGTCTCGATCCGAGCCGTGACCGCGCGACCGGCGGCTGCGGATTAGGGTTAGCGATTGTGTATTCTATTGCCCAGGCGTTCGGCGGCAATGTTAGTTGCACGCAGAGTGAACTTGGCGGCGCGCAATTTACTTTCCAGTGGCCAATTTACCACCACATTCAACTGCCCTCCTGAACGATAACGACGCAGTAGCCGATGCCCGGCTGCTGTGCTATAAATTAAAAGTATGTTGTAACTAAATAGAGGGAATGATGGCCGCTTTAGATCTGATCGACCGCCTGAACACCACCTTTCGCCAGCTGGAACACGAACTGGCGGCGCTGAAAGCGGAGCTGAGCGATTGCCGTTTAATGGCCGGTCGCGTGTTTACCCTGCCGGAAATCGCCAAAGGCGCGGAGCACGATCCGCTGAACACCATTCATGTCAAACAGCATATTGGCAAGCAGGCCGCCAGCCTGGCGCTGAGCCATTACACGCATCTGTTTATTCAGCAGCAGTCGGAAAACCGCAGCAGTAAAGCCGCCGTCCGTCTGCCGGGCGTGCTCTGTTATCAAACCAGCGAAGCCGCGCTGAAAGCGCTTGAAGCGCGCATCAGCACCATTAATTCGCTGAAATTAACGTTTGAGCGCATTGTCACGGTGGATTCCGGGCTGACGCCCGCCGCCCGTTTTGAATGGGTGCATCGCCATCTTCCAGGGTTGATCACGCTGAATGCTTACCGCACGCTGACGCTGATCCGCTCGCCGGGAACCATCCGTTTCGGCTGGGCGAATAAGCACATTATTAAAAATCTCACCCGCGATGAGGTACTGGCGCAACTGGAGAAAAGCCTGAAATCGCCGCGTGCCGTTTCCGCCTGGACGCGCGAAGAGTGGCTGGCGCGCGTGGAGCAAGAGTACAACGACATCGCCGCCCTGCCGAAACAGGCGCGGCTGAAAATCAAACGGCCGGTAAAAGTGCAGCCAATCGCGCGGGTCTGGTATTCCGGGTCGCAAAAACAGGTGCAATACGCCTGCCCGACGCCGATTATCGCCCTGCTTGCAGAAGAGAATGGCGCAGCGGTGCCGGACATCGGCGAACTGCTGGATTACAACGCCGATAATGTGCAACACCGCTATAAACCGCAGGCGCAGCCGTTGACGTTACTGATCCCACGGCTGCACCTTTATTTGGCGGGTTAGGTATTTGGCGGATTAGGCCTGTTTCATGCTGCCTACCATCGATTCCGGGCGTACCCAGCTATCGAACTCGGCTTCCGTCAGGTAGCCGAGCGCCAGCGCAGACGCTTTCAGCGTTAGCCCCTCTTTGTGCGCTTTTTTGGCGATTTCCGCCGCTTTGTCATAGCCAATGTGCGTATTCAGCGCGGTGACCAACATCAGCGACTCATTCAGTAACTGATTAATCCGCTCGCGGTTCGGCTCAATACCCACTGCGCAATGCTCGTTGAAACTCTCCATCCCATCTGCCAGCAAACGAACCGATTGCAGGAAATTATGAATCACCATCGGGCGATAGACGTTCAGTTCAAAGTTGCCGGACGCGCCGCCAATATTCACCGCCACGTCATTGCCCAGCACCTGGCTACATAACATCGTCATCGCTTCGCACTGCGTCGGGTTCACTTTGCCTGGCATGATCGAGCTACCCGGTTCATTTTCCGGGATGGCGATTTCGCCAATGCCGCAGCGCGGACCGGACGCCAGCCAGCGCACATCATTGGCAATTTTCATCAGCGAAGATGCCAGCCCTTTCAGCGCGCCATGCGCATGCACCAGCGCGTCGCAGGTTGCCAACGCTTCGAACTTGTTCGGCGCGGTCACAAATGGCTGATGGGTAAAACTCGCCAGCTCTTTCGCCACGCGTTCAGCATATTCAGGATGGGTATTCAGCCCTGTGCCGACAGCCGTACCGCCCAGCGCCAGTTCGCCCAGGTGCGGCAGGCTCTGTTCAATATGTTTGAGATTGTGCTCGAGCATCGCGACCCAGCCGGAGATCTCCTGGCCGAGCGTCAGCGGTGTCGCGTCCTGCAAATGGGTACGGCCGATTTTGACGATGTCGGCAAAAGCGGTGGCTTTCTCGCTCAGCGTTTTTTTCAGCACCTGCAATTGCGGGATCAGTTGCTCACGCACGCCAATTACCGCCGCCACATGCATGGCTGTTGGAAAGACATCATTAGAGCTTTGGCTTTTATTCACGTCATCATTCGGGTGAATTTTGCGCGCCATCCCGCGCACGCCACCGAGGATCTCACTGCCGCGATTCGCCAGCACCTCGTTCATATTCATATTGCTTTGCGTACCGGAGCCGGTTTGCCAGATAGCCAACGGAAACTCGTCGGGGTGTTTTCCAGCCAGCACTTCGTCCGCCGCCGCGATAATGGCGCGGGCTTTCTCTTCAGGCAGCAGCCCCAAATCCTGGTTGACCTTCGCCGCCGCGCGCTTGGTTAGCGCCAGGGCGTGGATCAGCGAGACCGGCATTTTTTCCGTTGAAATACGAAAATGCTCAAGCGACCGTTGGGTTTGCGCCCCCCATAACTTATCTGCCGGGACGTCGATGGCGCCCATCGAATCTTTCTCACTGCGATGCGTTGTCATTACTCTCTCCTTGGATACAAAGTGATGGTGGGTATCGACATTGCTCACCTGCAAACAAGTAAAAGTATTGATGCTTTTTAGAATGTTGTTGAATGCTTCGTGCTTTAAAACAATGTCGGATGGCGACAGCGCCTTATCTGGCCGACAAATCACGTGCCAAAACCGCCCCGCAGGGCGGTCAGGATTATTTCAGGCAGTTGGCGCACTGACCGGACTGAATCTGCTGGAAGAAGTCGTTGCCTTTGTCATCCACGAGGATAAACGCCGGGAAATCTTCCACTTCAATTTTCCAGATAGCCTCCATACCCAGTTCCGGGTACGCCACGCATTCCAGATGCTTGATGCTGTTTTGCGCGAGGATCGCCGCCGGGCCGCCGATGCTGCCAAGGTAGAAACCGCCGTGTTTATGACACGCATCAGTTACCTGTTTACTGCGGTTGCCTTTCGCCAGCATGATCATGCTGCCGCCCTGCGCTTGCAGTTGATCGACATAGGAATCCATCCGCCCGGCGGTGGTCGGCCCAAGGGATCCGGAAGCGTATCCTTCTGGCGTTTTCGCCGGGCCTGCGTAATAGATCGGGTGATCTTTCACGTACTGCGGCAGATGTTCGCCGCTGTCCATCAGTTCTTTCAGTTTCGCGTGGGCGATGTCGCGGGCAACAATAATGGTGCCGGTCAGGGATAAACGCGTGGACACCGGGTATTGCGCCAATTGCGCAAGGATCTCGCGCATCGGGCGATTGAGGTCCACTTTCACCGCTTCGCCCTCGCCCGCCTGGCGCAGCGCCTGCGGAATGTATTTGCCCGGGTTCTGCTCCAGCCTTTCCAGCCAAATGCCGTCGCGGTTAATTTTGCCTTTGATGTTTCGGTCTGCCGAGCAGGAAACGCCCATACCTATAGGACAAGACGCACCGTGGCGCGGCAGGCGAATGACGCGGATATCATGCGCGAAATATTTTCCGCCAAACTGTGCGCCGAGACCCAGATTGCGCGCTTCTTGCAACAATTCCTGCTCCAGTTGCACATCGCGGAACGCCTGGCCGTGTTCATTACCTTCGGTCGGCAGCGCGTCATAATATTTGGTCGACGCCAGTTTGACGGTTTTCAGCGTGGCTTCCGCCGAGGTTCCACCAATCACAAAGGCGATATGGTACGGCGGGCAAGCCGCAGTGCCGAGCGTGCGCATTTTCTCAACCAGATAGTTTTTCAGCTTCGCCGGAGTGATCAGCGCTTTGGTTTCCTGATAGAGATACGTTTTGTTGGCGGAACCACCGCCTTTGGCGATGCAGAGAAATTTGTATTCGTCACCGTCGACGCTGTAGAGATCAATCTGCGCAGGCAAGTTCGTGCCGGTGTTGACCTCTTTATACATATCGAGCGGCGCGTTTTGCGAGTAACGCAGGTTGTCTTCGGTGTAGGTGTTATAAACGCCACGCGCCAGCGCGGCTTCATCACCGCCGCCGGTCCATACACGCTGCCCTTTTTTGCCCATGATGATTGCCGTGCCGGTGTCCTGGCAGGTCGGCAGAATGCCTTTCGCGGCGATTTCCGAGTTACGCAGGAATTGCAGCGCGACATATTTGTCGTTTTCGCTCGCCTCAGGGTCGTCGAGGATATCGGCAACCTGCTGCTGGTGCGCCGGGCGCAGTAAGAATGAGGCATCGTGGAAAGCGTGCTGCGCCAGTAACGTTAGCGCTTCAGGGTCTACTTTGAGGATCTCCTGGCCGTCGAACTGGGCGACAGAAACATGCTCGCGGCTCAGCAGATAATACTCGGTGTCATCCTTTCCGAGCGGGAAAGGATCCTGATAACAGAAGGGTTTGTTCGACATTGTTCTCTCACTTACGGCACGGTCTGGTTATTGTTCAGGCAGCGAATCCCTCTGCCTGTGTTAAAGCGAGTCGCCTTATCCTACACAATTTTTTAACAAAAACTGAGACTAGTACGACTTTTTGTCCTCGCTGGTTACTTCCTGCGGGTTTGTTGCTTTAATGTCGCGATGATTTCTTAAATGTGAAAGGGCTTGATAATGCAAAAACTCATCAACTCAGTGCAGAACTATGCCTGGGGAAGTAAAACTGCGTTAACGGATCTCTATGGTGTTGCCAATCCGGACAACCTGCCGATGGCCGAGTTGTGGATGGGCGCCCACCCGAAGAGCAGCTCAAAAGTGCAGGACGCCAGCGGCCAGACCCGTTCCCTGCGCGAGGTCATTGACGAAGATAAAAACCGTTTGCTGGGTCATGCGGTTGCCGAACGTTTTGGCGAATTGCCGTTCCTGTTTAAAGTGTTGTGCGCCGATCAGCCGCTGTCGATCCAAGTTCATCCGAACAAGAAAAATTCCGAGATCGGCTTTGCCAAAGAAAATGCAGCGGGTATTCCGCTGAGCGCCGCCGAACGTAACTACAAAGATCCCAACCATAAGCCAGAGTTGGTGTTCGCCCTGACCCCTTTCCTGGCGATGAATGCATTTCGCGAGTTTTCCGACATTGTTTCGCTGTTGCAGCCGGTTTCCGGTGCGCATCCGGCGATTGCCCACTTCTTGCAGGCACCGGGCGCGGAGCGCCTGAGCGAACTGTTCGCGGCGCTGCTCAATATGCAGGGCGAGGAAAAATCCCGCGCGCTGGCGGTGTTGAAATCGGCGCTGGATAACCATCAAGGCGAGCCGTGGCAAACCATTCGCGCGATTGCGGAATTCTACCCGGACGACAGCGGCCTCTTCTCGCCGCTTTTGCTTAACGTGGTGAAACTCAATCCGGGCGACGCAATGTTCCTGTTCGCGGAAACGCCGCACGCGTATTTGCAGGGTGTGGCGCTGGAAGTGATGGCGAACTCCGATAACGTGCTGCGCGCCGGTTTAACACCGAAATATATTGATATTCCGGAACTGGTGGCGAACGTGAAATTCACGCCGAAACCCGCCAGCGAACTGCTGACCCAGCCTGCCCGCCACGGTGCAGAACTTGATTTTCCGATCCCGGTCGCGGATTTTGCCTTCTCGTTGCACGATCTTTCCACCACCGAAACGCAACTGGCGCAGCAGAGCGCAGCAATTGTGTTTTGTGTGGAAGGTGAAGCGGTGCTGAGCAAGGGTTCAGAGCGCCTGGTGCTTAAACCGGGCGAGTCGGCATTTATCGCCGCAGACGAGTCGCCTGTGGCGGCAAGCGGCACAGGACGCGTCGCTCGCGTGTTTAATAAAATCGACTAAGTTACTGAACTTTTTAACAACTATTGCTAAGCTTTACGTAACTTCATTCGACAGTACAGGCGGTCTTTACCGCCTGGTTTCATTTTTATGGATAAGCACATATGAAAAAATCGTTGGTTGCCGTAGGGATTATCGTTGCGCTGGGTGTCGTCTGGACAGGCGGCGCCTGGTACACAGGGAAACAAATTGAAGGTCGTCTGGCTGAAATGGTCACCCAGGCGAATGCACAGATCAAACGCAACGCGCCGGAAGCCAACGTCGAGCTCTCTGCGCAGGATTACAAACGCAGCCTGTTCTCCAGCCAGTTCGCGCTGCAAATCAAAC
This sequence comes from Kosakonia sp. BYX6, assembly GCF_038449125.1. NCBI lineage: Bacteria > Pseudomonadati > Pseudomonadota > Gammaproteobacteria > Enterobacterales > Enterobacteriaceae > Kosakonia > Kosakonia calanthes. The sequence goes on from NZ_CP151800.1 coordinate 2,623,824, forward strand.
CGCTTCCCGGCAGCACCAATCCGTGGCTGAAACCGGGTCAAAGCATCGTGCTAAATGAACACGTCGATCACGGCCCTTTCCCGCTGGCACAGTTGAAATCCTTTAGCCTCACCCCGGCGATGGCCTCCGTACATACGCAACTGGTGAATAATGACGTCACCAAAGCGTTGTTTGAGATTGCTAAAGGCGAGTCGCCTTTCGTTGCCGACACGCGCATTAGCTATAACGGCGATACCCGTAGTGACATTGCGTTGCGCCCGCTGAGTTCTGAAAAAGAGAATGAAAAAGTCGCCTTTAGCGGCGGCAACTTCCGCGTCAGTGCCGATAAAGACGGCAATGCGCTGGCCCTGAGCGGTGAAGCGCAGAGCGGCCTGGTGGACACGGTCAATGAGTTCGGCCAGAAAGTGCAGCTCTCTTTCAATAACCTGAAAACAGACGGCTCCAGCGAAATCACCGAGTTTGATGAGCGTACCGGCAGCCAGAAGATGAGCGTCGATAAGCTCACCATTTCGGTTGAGAATAAAGAGATGGCGCTGCTGGAAGGCATGAATTTAACTGCCAAATCCGACGTCGCCGATGACAAGAAAAACATCAACAGCCAGCTCGACTACTCCTTGAATAGCCTGAAAGTTCAGGGCCAGGATCTCGGTAGCGGAAACCTGACGCTGAAAGTCGGCCAGATGGACGGCAAAGCGTGGCATCAGGCCAGCCAGCAATATGACGCGCAGATTCGTGCGTTGATGGCGCAGCCGGATATCGCGCAGAACCCGGAAGTGTATCAACAGAAGGCCACCGAAGCGTTCCTCAACGTCGTGCCGCTGCTGTTGAAAGGCGAACCGGTCATCACCGTTGCGCCGCTCAGTTGGAAAAACGCCAAAGGCGAAAGTACCTTTAACCTGTCGCTGTTTCTGAAAGATCCGTCAACGACGCCTGACGCGCCGCAAACCCTGGCTGCTCAGGTGGATCGCAACGTGAAATCTCTCGACAGCAAGTTGACCATTCCGGTGGATATGGCAACAGAGTTGATGACGCAGGTGGCGAAATTGCAAGGCTACCAGCAGGAAGATGCCGCGAAGCTGGCGAACCAACAGGTGAAAGGCCTGGCGGCGATGGGACAAATGTTCCGCATCACCACGCTTGAGAACAACACCATTCTCACCAGCCTTCAATACGCGAACGGCCAGGTCACACTGAATGGCGAGAAAATGCCACTCGAGCAGTTTGTCGGTATGTTCGGTCTGCCTGGCTTGCAGCCTGCACAACCAGAAATCAACGCACCGCAAGCACCCGCCGTTCCGCAACAGTGATGTTAAGCCCCTCTTGAGAGGGGCGATTTTTTCTGGTACATATCGCCAGCATCATCAGCCGATGAGTTTCATAACCCAACTAAATAGTTTATAACGACTTAACATTCAGCACTAAAATGCTTAGCGGGGCGCAATGCTTAAAGCCCATGCAGCTCTATTTGAGAGGCAGAATGAGTAAAAATGAGACAGACAAGCTTGTCAATATCGTGATTGGAGAAGCCGTTCTGGCGCTTCTCGAGTCGGATGATGAAGTTTCTTTTGATGCCCTGATTGGACAATTGCAAGAGTACCTGCTGGACGAAGTGGACAGCAAACGACGTAACGCTTTTCAGACCGCGATCAGCGATATTCACCACTATAAAACGCAACCGGCGGTTGCCCGTGGGCTCAAAGGGAGTTCACAGGTCAGCCGAACCCGAAGCTGGCTGCCAATCTCCGGCCCGGAAATAGACAATAAAGCCCGTAAACACTGAATGACCGATCAACGTTTCCTCACCAGGTCTGGCGTCTCCTACCGGGCCACTCGACGTTTCGCCCTTCTATTCAGACTTGCTTCGCATGTTCTCTTAAATGCTCAGTGAATTTGATCTGGCCTACAAGCTTAGAAGCCAAAGTTCTATATGCATTAAGGGAGTGTCATTGAACGACGATGAGCAAGTTCAATCCGAGGAAATACATGAGGCAATTGGTTTAGCCACCACTTATCTAATGAATTCTCAACTGCCTATAAAAACAAGCAATCTGGTGATGGTTTTGCGCGCACGGGTCATCATCACTACCGATCCACGGCAAAAGCGGGTTTTGGAAGCGGCGCGGCAATTTATCACCGAAAGAGCGACTCACCCCACCTGACAGAGACAAAAACGCCTTCGGATTAACGAAGGCGTTTAACAGAGCGCGGCATGATGTTTTACAGGTCGTCCGGGGTTTTCTGCACAATCATTTCTAACGCATTGCGGTAAATATCCAGTTTCGCAATATCATCTTCAGTTTCCAGCAGCCCTATCAATGCCAGAATGAGATGTTTATTGCTAACATCCGTTTGCTGTAACCGAAGGTTATAAATGATGTCGCTGATTACTTTCTTTTCTGCTGCATAATTATGCGTATTCGCGCCGAAATACGCATTGAGTTGTTCTTCTGTTGTCGTCGTCTGCATAGTAGTCCTGGATATAGAAGAGAGCCCGGCCTCCGCGATATGGTGGGAGGGTTCTGATTCGTCAATAAAAATAGTCACAGATTTGAAGGGGCGCAATGTGTTCCATGAAAATTTTTCATTGATTGCGCAACGGACATATCTATGCACAATAAAGCAACTATCTTATTGAAATCCTAAACACCGCTTATCTCTCTGATAACAGTGCTGCTTTAATCTTAAATCTGCTAAAACCTTACGCTCTGTTTCGTGATGTCTGAGCCTTGTTTACTTCAATGGAGAAGTCGTTATGACGGGGAAAACCGCGCAAAAGATAACCTTGTGGGAATTCTTTCAGCAGTTGGGCAAAACCTTTATGCTGCCGGTCGCGCTGCTGTCGTTTTGCGGGATCATGCTGGGCATCGGCAGCTCATTAAGCAGCCGCGATGTGATTACGCTGCTGCCCTTTTTAGGCCATCCGATCTTGCAGGCGATTTTTATCTGGATGAGCAAAATCGGCTCGTTTGCCTTTAGTTTTCTACCCGTGATGTTCTGCATCGCCATCCCACTGGGCCTGGCGCGCGAAGACAAAGGTGTGGCGGCGTTCTCCGGTTTTGTTGGCTATGCGGTCATGAACCTGGCGGTCAACTTCTGGCTGAGCACGCAGGGGATTTTGCCCACCAGCGACGTTGCGGTGCTGAAAGCGCACAACGTACAAAATGTGCTGGGCATTCAATCGATTGATACTGGCATCCTCGGCGCGGTGATCGCGGGCATCATCATCTGGCGTTTACACGAACGCTTTCACACCTTACGCCTGCCGGACGCGCTGGCTTTTTTTGGCGGCACACGTTCGGTGCCAATTGTCACAAGCGTGGTGATGGGCGTGATTGGCCTGTTGATCCCGCTGGTCTGGCCGTGGTTCGCACTGGGCATTAGCGGCCTCGGGCACATTATCGAAAGCGCGGGCGAATTCGGGCCAATGATATTTGGTACCGGCGAGCGCCTGTTACTCCCCTTCGGTTTGCAGCATATTCTGGTGGCGCTGATCCGCTTTACAGAAGCAGGCGGAACCATGGACGTTTGCGGGCACACCGTTAATGGCGCGCTGACCATTTTTCAGGCGCAATTAAGCTGCCCGGACACCCACGGTTTTTCTGAAAGCGCGACACGTTTTCTCTCGCAGGGCAAAATGCCGGCGTTCCTTGGCGGCTTACCCGGCGCAGCGCTGGCTATGTACCACTGCGCCAGACCAGAAAACCGCCACAAAATAAAAGGGTTAATGATTTCCGGCGTGATTGCCTGCGTTGTCGGCGGCACCACCGAACCGATCGAGTTCCTGTTCCTCTTCGTCGCACCGGCGCTTTATCTCATCCACGCGCTATTGACCGGTCTCGGTTTCACCACCATGGCGGTGCTCGGCGTCACCATCGGTAACACCGACGGCAACATTATCGATTTTATTGTCTTCGGCGTGCTGCACGGCATGGCAACCAAGTGGTATCTGGTGCCGCTGGCCGCCGCGATCTGGTTTGTCGTCTACTACGCGCTGTTCCGTTTCGCCATCAAACATTTCAACCTCAAAACACCGGGGCGCGAAGCCGATGTCACCGATAGCGCGGAAAGCGCGTCAACGTCGACGCCGGGCAAATCGGGCTATGACGTGCCCGCCCTGCTGAATGCCCTTGGCGGCGCGGCAAATATCGACACGCTGGATAACTGCATTACCCGCTTACGTTTGTCGGTGAAAGAGATGTCACGGGTCAATGTCGATGCCCTGAAAGCCAACCGCGCAATTGGCGTTATCAAAGTGAATGACCACAACTTACAGGTCGTTATCGGCCCGCAAGTGCAGTCGGTGAAAGACGAAATGGCTCAGTTGATGAGCAGCACGCGGGAAACTGCTGCGGTTGATGCAGGATAAATGATGAATAACCCTACCTTTGATTTTTCCACCGTTATCGACAGGCATGGTACCTGGTGCACGCAGTGGGATTATGTGACTGACCGCTTTGGCCGCGCGGATTTGCTGCCCTTCACCATCTCCGATATGGATTTTGCCACCGCGCCCTGCGTTATTGATGCCATGCAACAGCGTCTGGCGCACGGCGTATTGGGTTACAGCCGCTGGAAAAATGAGGATTTTCTCGGCGCGATCGAACACTGGCTCGCCAGCCGCTTCAACACCTGCATCAACAGCGAGGCAATTGTTTATGGTCCCTCGGTTATCTGGATGATCGCTGAGATGATCCGCCAGTGGTCGCAGCCCGGCGATGGCGTGGTGGTGCACACTCCGGCTTACGACGCCTTTTATAAAGCCATTGCCGCCAACCAACGGCAGTTGCTGGCCGTGCCTTTGCAGCAAAACGCGGCGGGCTGGTATTGCGATATGGCGCAGCTTGAAGCCGTGCTGGCGCGCCCGGAAAGCAAAATCCTGTTGCTGTGCAGCCCGCAAAACCCCACCGGAAAAGTGTGGACGCGCGAGGAGTTAGACACGATTGCAGCACTGTGCGAGCGCCACCACGTGAAGGTGATCAGCGACGAAATCCATATGGATATGGTCTGGAGCGAACAGCCGCATATTCCGTGGAGCAAGGTGGCGCGCGGGCCGTGGGCGCTGTTTAGCTCGGCGTCGAAAAGTTTCAACATCCCGGCGCTGACTGGCGCGTGGGGGATAATCGGCGATGAGGCGTCACGCCTCGCCTGGCTGGAGGCGTTAAAAAATGGCAACGGCCTGTCGTCTCCGGCGGTGCTTTCGGTGGTGGCACACATTGCCGCCTATCGCGATGGCGCGCCGTGGCTGGAGGCGTTGCGCGCTTATCTGCGCGCAAACCTTGATTATGTTGCCAGCGAGCTTAACGCCGCATTTCCGCAAGTAAACTGGCACGTGCCTGAATCCACCTATCTGGCGTGGATCGATTTGCGCACGCTCTCCATTGATGATTCCGCGCTGCAAAAAAGGCTGATTGAGGAGCAAAAAGTCGCCATTATGCGCGGCGACACCTACGGAAGCGAAGGTCAGGGATTTGTTCGCCTGAATGTCGGCTGCCCGCGAGTGAAGCTCGAACAGGGCGTGGCGGGGTTAATTGCGGCATTGCGTTCATTGACTCCGTAAACGGGGCAAATGCGTCTCTGGCGTTTGCAGGCTTATGATTTAAAACAATTTTTAATGAGTTAAAAAATTGTTGTATAATGCTGTGCACTTCTACGAAAACAAGAGTGCGACCATGATTGATCAAAACCTGCCTTTAACTGATATCCATCGCCATCTCGACGGCAACATTCGTGCCCAAACCATTCTCGATCTTGGCCGCCAGTACAATTTAACCCTGCCCGCTCAAACCCTCGACGCGCTGCGCCCGCATGTGCAAGTGACCTCGCAAGAACCCGACCTGGTAAGTTTCCTCGCCAAACTCGACTGGGGCGTCAAAGTGCTCGCCTCGCTGGAAGCCTGCCGCCGCGTTGCGTATGAGAACATGCAGGACGCCGCATTGAATGGCCTGCATTACGTTGAACTGCGTTTTTCGCCGGGTTATATGGCGATGACCCACAACCTGCCGATCGCGGGCGTGGTTGAGGCAGTGATTGCCGGTGTGCGCGAAGGCAGCCGTGACTTTAATGTCCAGGCACGTTTGATCGGCATTATGAGCCGCACCTTCGGCGAAGCAGCCTGTTTGCAAGAGCTGGAAGCGTTGCTGGCGCATCGGGATGGCATCACAGCGCTGGATTTGGCGGGCGACGAACTGGGTTTCCCCGGCAGCCTTTTCCTGTCGCATTTTAATCGCGCGCGGGATGCGGGCTGGCAAATCACCGTACATGCGGGCGAAGCCGCAGGCCCGGAAAGCATCTGGCAGGCGATTCGTGAACTGGGTGCGGTGCGTATCGGTCACGGTGTAAAAGCCATTGAAGACGCAGTGTTGATGGATTTCCTCGCGGAGCAGCGAATCGGCATTGAGTCCTGCCTGACGTCGAACATTCAAACCAGTACCGTTGCTTCACTCGACCGTCATCCGCTGAAAACCTTCCTCGATCACGGCATTCTCGCCAGCATCAATACGGACGATCCGGCGGTTCAGGGCGTGGAAATTCGCCATGAGTATGAGATTGCCGCACCTGCGGCGGGGCTGAGCCGTGAGCAGATTCGCCAGGCGCAAATCAATGGGCTGGAGATGGCGTTTCTCAGCGCGGCAGAAAAACAGGCCCTGCGCGAAAGCGTCGCGACGGCATAAAGAAAGCCGCTCACGCCGAAACGTGAGCGGTATTTTTCAGGTCAGACTTAGCGTGGCGCGGTGTTTCGCCGACTCGATGCCCAGCTCAATCAGCTCCATGATCTGAATCGCCTGGCTGGCCGGAACCGGGTTTTCCCCAACGCCATTAAGCGCATCGCGGATCGCCGCGTAATACGCCGGATAATTCCCCGGCAGCGTCAGCCAGGTCTCTTCTTCACGCACATCACCTTCAACGCGGGTTAAGACACCATCTCGCATGTCATAGCCCCAGTCGGCTTGCGGCAGGCGCTCTCCGCTTTTCAAACGTTCTTCCTGCGGATCCAGCCCATATTTCACAAAGCTTCCGCGCGTGCCGTGCACGATATAACGCGCGGATTCCGCCGCTGCCAGCAACGTACCGTGCAGCACGACCCGGCGCTGCGGGTAAGCGAGCACTGCATGGAAATAGTCGGTGGATTGCGCGCCAGGGCGCATTTGTGCCAAATCGACGGTCAGCGACACCGGTAGGCCAAACAGATTGACCGCCTGATCGAGCAAATGCGGCGCTAAATCATACCAAATGCCGCTTCCCGGGCCGCCCTGTTCACGCCAGCGGTTACGCACCTGCGGGCGAAAACGATCAAAATGCGATTCGAAATAGGCGACTTCGCCGAGTGCGCCGTCAGCCAATAACGCTTTCAGCGTCAGGAAATCGCTGTCCCAACGGCGATTATGAAAAACAGACAGCAAGCGACCAAGACTTCGCGCCAGCCCATCCAGTTCGCGAGCCTGTGACAGCGTCACAGTGAAGGGTTTATCCACCACCACATGTTTACCGGCTTCGAGCGCCGCTTTCGCCAGCGGGAAGTGGGTATCGTTTGGCGTAGGGATGACAATCAAATCAATTTTCGGATCGTTGAACAGGTGTTTGGGTTCAGAAACAACCTGTACCGCTGGCCAATCCGCTTTCACTTTCGATTCATCACTGCTGGAAATAGCTGCCAGCTCCATTCCCGCCGTACCATCAATCAGCGGTGCGTGAAATGTTTTACTGGCGTAGCCATAACCAATCAATCCAACACGGATAATATCACTCATATAGCGGCCTCTTCTCAGTGGAACACCTATTTCACACCATCTGTCATGCGGCGACAACCTGTTACCAAATTCATTAGTTAAACGAATGAATTAAGCGCTTTCGCCCTGGTTTCCGGTTAAAAAATCTGCTTAAATCTGCGGCTGGCGCCATATTGCTGTAAAGGCGCGTCGGCTAACATCAGGGAGTAGTAGAAGTATGACCGCGATTTTCAATCGGATTATTGAATTAATGGGCTGGGTCGTGCTCGGTGTATCGACCATATTGTTGGTTTTCGCCAGCCATATTGATAATTATCAGCCACCTGAGCAAAGCGTGGTGGCGCAAAAGAAATAATGGCGACGCTTTACCCATGAGACGAGGTTAAGCGCCAGATGATGATTGCCAGTCATGGCGAAGGGCGTTAATCTTCTCCACCGGGCGCTGTTCTGGCGTCTGGTTTTACCAGAAAAGAAAACTCTTAATTAACGGCAGAATAATCTCGCGCTATTTACGCCCGACAAATAATGTTTATTATTTGAGCGAATTGGCCACCCCTGTTTTTGCCTCTTTCATTATATGGACAACCCTCGACATGACCGTGCAGGACTATTTATTAAAATTTCGTAAAATCAGTTCGCTTGAAAGCCTTGAAAAATTATTTGATCACCTTAACTACACGCTGACTGAGAGCACTGAAATCATCAATATGTACCGCGCAGCCGATCATCGCCGCGCAGAACTGGTTTCTGGCGGGCGCTTATTTGACATTGGGTGCGTTCCACGGTCGGTATGGCGTTACGTGCTGTAACGCCGCTGGCATTCGTCACGTAATCCTTTATACTCGTCGCCCGGCTAAGCACCGCAAAGCATTGATGTCTTAACAGAGGAAAACGCATGACAACAACACCCGCAGAAAGAATCGGAGGCTGGTTACTCGCTCCTCTGGCCTGGTTGCTGGTCGCGTTATTAAGCACCTCGCTGGCATTGCTGCTTTATGCCACAGCGCTGTTAACGCCGCAGTCGGTAACGGCGCTCGGCACACAGCCGATGAAAGAAATGGTGCTGTGGTTTGTCTCTTTCGCGTTTGCTATTGCCATCTGGTATTACACGTTCTGGCTGGTTATCGCGTTTTTCAAACGTCGCCGCCTTGTGCCAAAGCACTACATTATCTGGCTACTGGTGTGCGTGTTGTTGGCGGTGAAAGCATTTGCCTTTTCCCCCGTTTCCGACGAACTGGCCGTGCGCCAGCTCCTCTTTCCGCTGCTTGCTGCCGCGTTACTGGTACCGTATTTCAAGCGTTCTTCGCGTGTGAAGAAGACCTTTATCAACCCGTAATAACCTTACAGTTATCCTGTTGTCGCCCGATGTTGTTTGGCCGATAATAGGCGGCTTTTTTATCTCAGGCCACATAATGACAGACTATCTGCTGCTATTTATCGGAACGGTGCTGGTCAATAACTTCGTACTGGTGAAGTTTCTTGGCTTGTGTCCGTTTATGGGCGTTTCCAAAAAGCTGGAAAGCGCAATGGGCATGGGGCTGGCGACCACCTTCGTGATGACGCTGGCGTCCATCTGCGCCTGGCTTATTGACACCTGGATTCTGATCCCCCTGGATTTAGTCTATCTGCGCACGCTGGCTTTCATCCTTATTATTGCCGTGGTTGTCCAGTTCACCGAAATGGTGGTACGCAAAACCAGCCCGGCGCTCTATCGCCTGCTCGGTATTTTCCTGCCGCTGATCACCACCAACTGCGCGGTGCTCGGCGTTGCCCTGCTCAATATCAATCTTGGGCACAATTTCATGCAATCGGCGTTATACGGTTTCTCCGCCGCCGTCGGGTTCTCACTGGTGATGGTGCTGTTTGCCGCCATTCGCGAACGTCTGGCCGTCGCCGATGTGCCCGCGCCTTTTCGTGGCAATGCCATTGCGTTAATTACGGCGGGTTTAATGTCTCTGGCCTTTATGGGCTTTAGTGGTCTGGTGAAATTGTAATGAACGCGATTTCCATCGCCGTTGCCGCGCTGAGCGTGCTCGGGCTGCTGTTCGGCCTGATTCTCGGCTACGCGTCCCGCCGTTTTGCGGTGGAAGACGATCCGGTCGTTGAAAAGATCGATGAACTTTTACCGCAAAGCCAGTGTGGGCAGTGCGGTTACCCTGGCTGTCGCCCCTACGCAGAAGCGGTCGGCAAACAGGGTGAAAACATTAACCGCTGCGCCCCGGGCGGCGAAGCCGTGATGCTGAAAATCGCCACGCTGCTGAACGTTGATCCGCAGCCAATTGACGGCGATGCCGATGCGCTAGAGCCAGTTCGTATGCTGGCCATTATTGATGAAAGCAACTGCATCGGCTGCACCAAATGCATTCAGGCATGTCCGGTCGACGCGATTGTCGGCGCTACGCGTGCCATGCACACGGTGATGAGCGATCTCTGTACCGGTTGTAATCTTTGTGTGGATCCGTGCCCGACGCAGTGTATTGAACTGCGCCCTGTGGAAACGACCATCCATAACTGGAAATGGGATTTGCAGACCATTCCGGTGCGCACTATTCCTGTGGAACACCATGCTTAAGTTATTTTCCGCTTTCCGAAAAGACAAACTGTGGGATTTTCACGGCGGCATTCACCCGCCTGAAATGAAAACCCAGTCTAACGGTACGCCGCTGCGTCAAATCCCGCTGGCGCACCGTTTTGTTATTCCCCTGAAACAGCATATCGGCGCGGAAGGCGAACTGTGCGTCAGCGTTGGCGACAGCGTTCTGCGCGGCCAGCCGCTGACCCGTGGTCGCGGGCGCATGCTACCGGTGCACGCGCCGACCTCCGGCACCGTGATGGCGATCGCCCCGCACTCCACCGCCCACCCTTCCGCGTTGCCGGAATTGAGCGTCATTATTGAAGCCGATGGCGAAGATCGCTGGATTGCGCGTGATGGCTGGCAAGATTATCGTACGCACAGCGTGGAAGCACTGATTGAGCGTATCCATCAGTTTGGCGTTGCAGGCCTCGGCGGTGCGGGTTTCCCGACCGGCGCAAAACTGCAAGGCGCGGGCAATAAAATTGAAACGCTGATTATCAATGCCGCCGAATGCGAACCATATATCACCGCTGATGACCGCCTGATGCAGGATTGCGCCGCGCAGATTATGGAAGGCGTGCGCATCCTCGCGCACATCCTCCAGCCGCGCCAGGTACTGATCGGTATCGAAGATAACAAACCGCAGGCCATTTCCATGATGCGCGCGGTGCTGGCGGGCAGCCACGATATTCAGTTGAAAGTGATCCCGACGAAATACCCCTCCGGCGGCGCAAAACAGTTAACGCAAATTCTGACCGGCAAACAGGTGCCGCACGGTGGCCGTTCTTCGGATATCGGCGTGCTGATGCAAAACGTCGGTACCGCCTATGCGATAAAACGCGCGGTGATCGACGGTGAACCGCTGACCGAACGTGTCGTCACCCTGACCGGCGAAGCTGTTACCCGTCCCGGCAACGTCTGGGCGCGCCTTGGTACCCCGGTTCGTCATCTGCTCGACTTCGCCGGTTTCTGCCCTTCCGCAGAGCAATTGGTGATCATGGGTGGCCCGCTGATGGGCTTTACCCTACCGTGGCTCGACGTGCCAGTGGTGAAAATCACCAACTGCCTGTTGGCGCCTTCCGCCAGCGAGATGGGCGAACCGCAGGAAGAGAAAGGCTGTATCCGTTGCAGCGCCTGTGCCGACGCGTGCCCGGCGGATTTGCTTCCACAACAGCTTTACTGGTTCAGCCAGGGTCAGCAGCATGACAAAGCCACGGCGCACAATCTTGCTGACTGTATCGAATGCGGCGCTTGCGCTTGGGTTTGCCCGAGCAACATCCCGTTGGTGCAATATTTCCGCCAGGAGAAAGCGGAAATTTATGCCATCGCGCAGGAAGAGAAACGCAACGCCGAGGCGAAAGCACGCTTCGAAGCCCGCCAGGCCCGCCTTGAGCGTGACAAAATGGCTCGCCAGGCCCGTCATAAACAAGCCGCCGTGCAGCCTGCCGCCAAAGATCAAGACGCCATCGATGCGGCGCTTGCTCGCGTACGCGAAAAACAGGCCAATGCCACCCAACCGGTGGTTATTCAGGCCGGAACGCAACCCGATAACAGCGAAATGATTGCCGCCCGTGAAACGCGTAAAGCTGAAGCGCGTGCACGTCAGGCCGAAAAAGCCCAGCAGGCTAAAGAAAATGCTACCGCCAGCGAAAACCCGGATCCGCGCAAAGCGGCGGTTGAAGCCGCCATTGCGCGTGCCAAAGCACGCAAAGCGGCGCAAACATCAGTAGATGCGCCAGTGGTAAAAGAAGAAGAAACCGCGCCGGTCGATCCGCGCAAAGCGGCGGTTGAAGCCGCCATTGCGCGTGCCAAAGCACGCAAAGCGGCGCAAACATCAGTAGACGCGCCGGTGGTAAAAGAAGAAGAAACCGTGTCGGTTGATCCGCGCAAAGCCGCGGTTGAAGCCGCCATTGCCCGCGCCAAAGCGCGAAAATTAGAACAAGCTCAGGCAAAAGAGGCGTCACCTGCTCCGCAGGCTGCCAATGACGACCCGCGTAAAGCCGCAGTCGCCGCTGCCATCGCCCGTGTTCAGGCTAAAAAAGCCGCGCAGCAAGCCGTTAACGAGGATTGAATGGTTTTTAGAATCGCAAGTTCCCCTTACACCCATAACCAGCGCCAGACATCGCGCATTATGCTGCTTGTTGCTCTGGCGACCCTGCCGGGCGTCATTGCACAGTTGTGGTTTTTCGGCTGGGGAACATTAGTACAAGTTGTTCTCGCGATCGTTAGCGCACTGCTGGCGGAAGGCTTAGTCCTCAAATTACGCAAACAGACCGTCAGCGCCATCCTCGCTGATAATTCGGCGTTACTGACCGGGCTGTTACTGGCGATCAGTATCCCGCCCTTCGCACCGTGGTGGATGGTGGTGCTCGGCACTGTCTTCGCCGTGGTTATCGCCAAACAACTGTACGGTGGCCTCGGGCATAACCCCTTTAACCCGGCCATGATCGGCTACGTGGTGCTGCTTATCTCCTTCCCGGTGCAGATGACCAGTTGGCTGCCGCCGTTTGAGATCGCGCGCACAGTGCCGGGCATAATGGATGCGTTACAGGTGATCTTCACCGGCCACAGCGCGACTGGCGCGACTATGGAAACCCTGCGCATCGGCATTGACGGTGTCAGTCAGGCGACGCCGCTTGATACCTTCAAAACCTCGCTGCATGCCGGGCATAGCGTTGAGCAAATTCTGCAATACCCAATTTACAGCGGCGTGCTGGCAGGCGCAGGCTGGCAATGGGTTAACCTGGGTTACCTAGCGGGCGGCCTGTTTTTGTTGTGGCAGAAAACCATTCGCTGGCATATTCCGGTTAGCTTCCTGCTCTCGCTTGCTGTTTGCGCGACGCTGGGCTGGATCTTTTCGCCAGAATCGCTGGCCGCGCCACAGCTGCATTTGCTGTCGGGTGCCACGATGTTAGGCGCGTTCTTTATTTTGACCGACCCGGTGACGGCTTCCACCACCAACAAAGGTCGCCTGATTTTTGGCGCACTGGCCGGTTTGCTGGTGTGGTTGATCCGCAGCTTTGGCGGTTACCCGGATGGTGTGGCATTCGCGGTGCTATTGGCGAACATTACCGTGCCGTTGATTGACTACTACACGCGCCCGCGCGTGTACGGGCATCGCTAAGGAGCCGTCATGCTGAAAACAATGCGTAAACATGGCGTGACGCTGGCGCTTTTCGCCGCAGGTTCAACCGGGTTGACCGCCGCCATCGATCAAATGACCAAAACGACGATTACCGAACAGGCCGCGCTGCAACAAAAAGCCCTGTTCGACCAGGTTATCCCTGGCGATAGCTATAATAATTCGTTGCAACAAAGCTGTTATCTGGTGAGCGATCCGGCGCTGGGCAAAGGCCAGCACCATGTGTGGATCGCCAAAAAAGACGACCAGCCTGTGGCAGCAGTGATTGAAGCCACCGCGCCGGATGGTTATTCCGGTGCGATTCAGTTGCTGGTTGGCGCAGACTTTAACGGAACGGTGCTCGGCGTGCGCGTCACGGAACATCACGAGACGCCGGGTCTGGGCGATAAAATTGAGCTGCGTATTACTGACTGGATCACCCATTTTTCCGGCAAAAAAATCGACGGCCCTGCCGACAGCCACTTTGCGGTGAAAAAAGATGGCGGTGATTTCGATCAGTTTACCGGTGCGACCATCACCCCGCGCGCTGTGGTGAATGCGGTAAAACGTACCGGATTATACGCAATGACGCTGCCTGAGCAGCTTTCCCGTTTGCCGGGTTGTGGAGAGTAAGCGATGAGCGAAGTCAAAGAGGTTATCGTACAGGGGCTGTGGAAAAACAACTCCGCACTGGTGCAGCTTTTGGGGATGTGTCCGCTGCTGGCGGTGACATCAACCGCCACCAACGCCCTCGGTTTAGGTCTGGCGACCACGCTGGTGCTGACGCTGACCAACCTGTTTATCTCCACCCTGCGCCGCTGGACGCCTGCGGAGATTCGTATTCCTATTTATGTGATGATCATCGCTTCGGTGGTCAGCGCAGTGCAGATGCTAATCAACGCCTACGCGTTCGGGCTTTATCAGTCTCTGGGGATTTTTATTCCCCTCATCGTTACCAACTGTATCGTCGTTGGGCGCGCGGAAGCCTTCGCCGCGAAAAAGGGCCCGGCGCTTTCAGCGCTGGATGGTTTCTCGATTGGTATGGGTGCAACCAGCGCGATGTTTGTGCTGGGTTCCATGCGTGAAATCCTCGGCAACGGGACGCTGTTTGACGGTGCCGATGGCCTGCTGGGGAGCTGGGCGAAAGTGCTGCGCATTGAAGTGTTCCACACCGATTCGCCGTTCCTGCTGGCAATGCTGCCGCCGGGCGCGTTTATTGGCCTCGGCATGATGCTGGCAGGAAAGTACTTGATAGATCAAAAAATGAAGAAACGCCGCGAAGCTGCGGCCACCGTCAGTGGCGCCGCAGAGACCTCGCCCGGGAAGGCATAATGAATAAAGCGAAACGGCTGGAAATATTAACCCGTTTACGGGAAAACAATCCGCACCCGACCACCGAATTAAATTTCAACTCGCCATTTGAGTTACTGATCGCCGTGCTGCTCTCTGCTCAGGCCACGGACGTAAGCGTTAACAAGGCGACAGCCCTACTCTATCCGGTGGCGAATACGCCGAAAGCGATGCTGGAACTGGGCGTCGACGGTGTGAAGCAGTACATCAAAACCATCGGCCTGTTTAACAGCAAAGCGGAAAATGTCATTAAGACCTGCCGTATTTTGCTGGAACAGCACGGTGGCGACGTGCCGGAAGACAGAGCGGCGCTGGAAGCCTTACCGGGCGTAGGCAGAAAAACCGCCAATGTGGTGCTTAATACCGCGTTTGGCTGGCCGACGATCGCCGTGGATACACATATTTTCCGTGTCTCTAACCGCACACGTTTCGCGCCGGGAAAGAACGTGGAAGAAGTGGAAGAGAAGTTGCTGAAAGTGGTGCCGGCGGAGTTCAAAGTCGATTGCCATCACTGGCTGATCCTGCATGGGCGATACACCTGCATCGCCCGTAAACCGCGTTGCGGCTCCTGCATTATCGAAGATCTGTGCGAGTTCGACAGCAAGGTCGAGAGTTAACACCTCAGAACGGGCGCATCACTGCCAGCAAAATAATCACTACCACCGCGAGAACGATTAATGCGGTGGCGTTGCGAATCGCGCCCGCGCCTCTCACCGCTTCGCCACCCGCCATCCTGCGCAGTGTGGCAGACAGAAAACCGTGCAGCCCGGACAACAGCACCACCATCACGATTTTCACAATCAGCCACAGGTGCGGCATTTGACCGTGCGCCACGACCATCACAACGCCCGCAATCCACAGCAGCAACATTGCTGGTGTGGTGACTTTACGGCTCCAACGGCGAACTTCCGCCAGCAGCCCTTGTGTGGAAGCTTTATCAGCTTGCGTTGCGCTCCAGCCAGCGACGACCGCCATCACTAACATGCCGCCAATCCAGATAATGGCCGCTGCGATATGTAACGCATTGAGCCACGGGTGAAAGTTCATAAATTTGCTCCACAGTAAAAATGACAGGCAGAAGTCTGACAGCGCCGCGCAGCCCTGTCATGAACAATGCGCGGCATTCAGGGGATAAATGAAAGATTGTTGATCTATTTCGCATTGCATCAGTTTGCCCGACGCGCGAACCCGCTGATTTTAAGACATTAAGTACTGTGACATCCCTCACAACTCTGCAAAAGACCTTGATAAGTAGATTATCTGGCAATAAACCGGCCATAGAACAAACTTTCGTCCACTTATGCGTATTTACAAAGATGAATCCTTTTTTTAGAAGAAAAAAATCCTACCACACAGAGATTGCACCAATATTGCTAACGAAGTGTTAAAAAAGGGCTAAATGTGAAAACATTCACGCGCATCGTACAAAGTAAGGGTCTTTATTTGCGGGACATATAACCAGATAAATCCAACAAACCAGTCCTATACACTACACAATAAGCAAAACAGCAGAACATATACCTTTAAGCCACTATCACCCGGTCTTGATTAGTGGAAAAAACCATGTTTCTGGAGTTGGTAAAATTTAACTCTGAATAACAATTGTATTTGCCGAGCAAAGTAACGACCGGGATCTATGTAACAGAATATGTCAAAAGGCTTGCCTGAAAGCGCAGGATAGTGAACATTACCCGCCGTTTCCCCTCCCAATATAACTATAAGCGCGATGAGCTCTGGTTATTTCGCGCTGAACACCCCCGTTAATATGGGATGTAAAAAAAGAGGTATATGTGTCAACTGCAAACAAACCAACCGAAAGCGTGAGTTTGAACGCTTTTAAACAACCGAGAGCGTTCTACCTGATCTTCTCCATTGAATTATGGGAACGTTTTGGTTACTACGGCCTGCAAGGGATTATGGCTGTTTACCTGGTCAAACAACTGGGTATGTCAGAAGCGGACTCAATCACGCTGTTCTCCTCCTTCAGCGCGCTGGTGTATGGTCTGGTCGCTATTGGCGGCTGGCTGGGCGATAAAGTGCTGGGCACCAAACGCGTGATTATGCTGGGCGCGATTGTGCTGGCGATCGGTTATGCGCTGGTTGCCTGCTCTGGTCATGACGCAGGCATCGTTTATATGGGGATGGCAGCAATTGCCGTGGGTAATGGCCTGTTTAAGGCCAACCCGTCTTCCCTGCTCTCCACCTGCTATGACAAAGATGACCCGCGTCTGGACGGTGCATTTACCATGTACTACATGTCCGTTAACGTCGGCTCTTTCTTCTCAATGTTGGCAACACCCTGGCTTGCCGCCCGTTTCGGCTGGAGCACCGCGTTTGGTCTGAGCGTTGTGGGCTTGATCATCACCATTGTTAACTTCGCGTTCTGCAAACGCTGGGTGAAAAACTACGGTTCTAAGCCAGACTTCGCACCGATGCGCATCAGCTACCTGCTGGCGACCATTGTGGGTATCGTGGCGCTGGTTGCCCTTGCGACTTGGCTGCTGCATAACCAGGGTATCGCACGTATGGTGCTGGGCGTGATCGCTGTCGGCATTATCTGCATCTTCGCGAAAGAGACGTTCGCGTTGAAAGGTGCGGCGCGTCGTAAAATGATTGTGGCCTTCATCCTGATGGTTCAGGCGATCGTCTTCTTCGTGCTCTACAGCCAGATGCCAACTTCCCTGAACTTCTTTGCTATCCGCAACGTTGAACATACCCTGTTCGGCATCGCTTTTGAGCCGGAACAATATCAGGCGCTGAACCCGTTCTGGATCATCATTGGTAGCCCTATTCTGGCAGCCATCTATAACAAGATGGGTGATACCCTGCCGATGCCGCACAAATTCGCCATCGGTATGGTGCTGTGCTCTGGCGCGTTCCTGGTTCTGCCGCTCGGTACCAAATTCGCCTCTGATGCAGGTATCGTTTCGGTAAGCTGGCTGATTGCGAGCTACGGTTTGCAGAGTATCGGTGAACTGATGATTTCCGGCCTCGGCCTGGCAATGGTCGCGCAACTGGTGCCGCAACGACTGATGGGCTTCATCATGGGTAGCTGGTTCCTGACCACCGCTGGCGCGAACATCATCGCGGGCTATGTGGCAAACCAGATGGCTATCCCGGAAAACGTGACTGACCCGCTGATGTCCCTGAATATCTACGGTTCTGTCTTCCTGCAAATTGGTGTCGCGACAGCGGTGATTGCTGCGCTGATGATCTTGACTGCGCCGAAGCTGAACCGCATGACGCAGGCTGCTGATAACACCGAAGAAGCAACCGAAACCGCTACCGCGTAATCGCTGCGGGAAACATGAAATATCAAGCCGTTAACGCAAGTTAGCGGCTTTTTTTTTATTCCACCACGTACTAACCTATGTCGGAAATTAATCAAAAGGAAACGTAGATGAAACTGTTTTACAAACCTGGTGCCTGCTCCCTTGCCTCCCACATCGCACTGCGCGAAACCGAAAAAGAGATTGCCCTTGTCAGCGTCGATCTGATGAAAAAACGTCTGGAAAATGGCGATGACTTTTTTGCCATCAACCCGAAAGGACAAATCCCCGCGCTGTTACTGAATGACAACACGCTGCTTACCGAAGGCGTGGCGATCATGCAATACGTCGCTGACAGCGCGCCGGAAAGCCAACTGCTGGCGCCGGTTGGTACGTTGCCGCGCTACAAGACGCTGGAGTGGCTGAACTTTGTCGCCACCGAATTGCACAAAGGTTTCACGCCACTTTTCCGCCCGGATACACCGGAAGAGTACAAACCGTCCGTTCGTGCTGCGCTTGAGAAAAAGCTGCAATACGTTAACGAATCCCTGAGCAACAGCGAATGGATCAGCGGCGCGCACTTCACCATCGCCGATGGCTACCTGTTTACCGTGCTGCGCTGGGCGCGGGCAGTGAAGCTGAATATGGCGGAACTGACGAATATTGATGCCTACATGGCACGCGTTGCGGCACGCCCGGCGGTAGCTGCGGCAATGGCAGCGGAAGGGATTGCGTAGTTTTGCCTGATGGCGCTGCGCTTATCAGGCCTACGCGGCAGGTCTACATGAAAAAGGCGGGAATTCCCGCCTTGCTTACAACTGCGTAGCGCTAAACAGATGTTCGGGTTGCGCGATACGATCCTGCGCCGCCACCACTTGCAGCTCGTACTCGTGCATGTTTTTGGTCGCCAGCATAATTTCATACACCGCCGCCGTGACATGCTCCAGCGCTTCTCGCACGCTCGCGCCCTGCAACAGTTTCACCAACAGCAACCCGCTGGTGACATCGCCAACGCCCACCGGCTGACGCAGGCCAAAATCCACCAGCGGACGGCTGATATGCCAGGCTTCGTCTGGCGTCACCAGCAACATCTCAAAGCGATCGGCGCTTAACCCGGCGCGCGCCAGATGTTTCACCAGTACAATTTGCGGCCCCTGAGCAATCAACTCGCGCGCAGCGGCAACGGCTTCCTGCACATTGTTAACCGTATGTTCGCAGAGGATTTCAAGCTCCACGAGGTTCGGCGCAATAATATCGCTAGCGGGCAGTGCGAAGCGCAGATGGAACTCAGCAACGCCCGGCGCAACGAAACAGCCTTTTTCAGGATGGCCCATCACCGGATCGCAAAAATATTTGGCTTGCGGGTTGGCGGCTTTTACCTGGCGAACGATGCCAAGAATATGCTCGCCCTGCTCTGCTGAACCTAAATAACCGCTCAGCACCGCATCGCAGCGCTGGAGCTGGTCAATGGCGGCGATGCCTTGCACAATTTCCGTCAGATGCTCTGGCGGCATCACGCTGCCGGTCCATTTGCCATATTGCGTGTGGTTAGAAAATTGCACCGTATTTAACGGCCAGACGTTTGCGCCAAGACGGCGCATCGGGAACTCGGCGGCACTGTTTCCCGCGTGCCCAAAAACTACATGCGATTGAATGGCGAGAATGTTTTTCATTTTTTAGCCTTGCAATAACGGGCAATAAAAAGGGAGTGATTTCTCACTCCCTGGGGATAGCGTTAAATTATTTCCAGCAAACCAGACAGTAATTTTTCTTACCGCGACGCAGCAGCGTGTAGCGACCAAACAGACGATCGCTGTCGGTGAAGAAATATTCCGGGTCGGACTGTTTTTCACCGTTGATGGTGACCGCGTTAGAAGCGATGGTTTTGCGCGCCTGCCCACGTGACGGCTGCAACTCGGAATCCACCAGCGCTTGCATCAGATCCGCGCCTTTTTCCATCTCAACCATCGGTACGCCGTCCTGCGCCAGCTGTTCGAAATCCGCTTCGCTCAGCGCACTCAGTGTTCCGTTGAACAGGCTTTCAGTGATGCGTTTCGCGGCGATAAGACCTTCTTCGCCGTGCACCAGGCGCGTCACCTGCTCGGCCAGCACATACTGCGCGCGCGGCGCTTTACCGCTGTTCTTGTCTTCTTCTTCCAGCGCGTTAATTTCCGCGATGTCCATAAAGGTGAAGAATTTCAGGAAGCGATATACATCGGCATCGGCGGTATTAATCCAGAACTGATAGAACTTGTACGGACTGGTTTTCTTCGGATCCAGCCATACTGCGCCGCCTTCGGTTTTACCAAATTTGGTGCCGTCGGCTTTGGTGATTAGCGGAACGGTCAAACCGAAGACCTGGTTCTGGTGCAGACGACGGGTCAGGTCGATACCGGAGGTGATGTTACCCCACTGATCCGAACCGCCAATTTGCAATGCCACGCCGTGCAGTTCGTTCAGGCAGGCGAAGTCATAACCTTGCAGCAGGTTGTAGGAAAACTCGGTGAAGGAAATCCCCACGTCATCGCGGTTCAGACGCTGTTTCACCGCTTCTCGGTTAATCATCTGGTTAACCGAGAAGTGTTTGCCGATATCGCGCAGGAAAGTCAGCACGTTCATGCTGCCAAACCAGTCGTAGTTGTTCGCCGCGATGGCGGAGTTGTCGCCGCAGTCGAAATCGAGGAATGGTGCAACCTGTTTGCGGATTTTTTCCACCCACTCCTGCACGGTGTCCTCGGTGTTCAGTTTACGCTCGGTGGCTTTAAAGCTCGGGTCGCCGATAAGACCTGTAGCGCCACCCACCAGCGCAACCGGCTTGTGGCCAGCTTGCTGGAAGCGTTTCAGGCATAACAATGGAACCAGATGCCCCAAATGCAAGCTGTCAGCGGTGGGATCGAAGCCGCAATAGAGCGCGATTGGCCCCTGCGCCAGTCGCTCTGCTAACGCTTCCTCATCCGTCACCTGAGCCACAAGGCCCCGCTCTTGCAATTGTTTAATCAAGTTACTGCTTGCCATCAAATTCTCCATGTATAAAACGGACTGCACCTTTGCCGGTACACGACTTTTCGCCAGATGCGAAAGGATACTTCAGGGGGGGCAGATAGAATAAAGCGCCGGGCCACGGAGCACCAGCGCTTATAGCAACATTTTTCAGGGATTACGGGGCAAGACGATCAATTTTCCAGGCGTCGTTTTCACGCTGGTACAAAAAACGATCATGCAGGCGATTGGCACCGCCCTGCCAGAACTCCATTTGCTCGATGCTGACGCGATAACCGCCCCAGAAACTCGGCAAAGGAATCTCGCCCTGCTGGAACTTCTGCTTCAGCTCAAGGAACTTACTCTCCAGCACACCGCGCGCGGAGATGCGGCTTGATTGTTTCGACACCCAGGCGCCGATTTGGCTGTCACGCGGGCGGCTGTGAAAATATTTCACCACGTCCAGCGTCGACAGGCGCTCCGCTTTGCCGATAACCATCACCTGGCGCTCAAGCATATGCCACGGGAAGAGCAAACTGATGGCGGGATTATGTTCGATGTGGTGCGCTTTGCGGCTACCAAGGTTGGTGTAAAACACCAGCCCTTTCTCGTCATAATGTTTAAGTAACACAATGCGTTGGTAGGGCTGACCGTGCTCATCCACCGTCGCTACCACCATGGCAGTCGGATCGGCGAGTTTCGCTTCGCAGGCCTGGCCTAGCCAGCGCTCAAACAGTGTCAACGGTTCTGCGGGAAGATCGCCGCGACGCAGGCCACCTTTGGTGTATTCACGGCGCAAATGCGCGATTTGCTGCAATTGATCGTTATCAGACATGGCGTTAGCGAAAGTTGTGATCAGGGAGAGCTATTATGCGCCCCCCTGTGAAAATCTCAACGTTGTGGATTTTGCAGCTGGCAGTTATTCAGCACGATGCGGTCACGCTTGTAGACCGTGGCGCTGTCGCCTTTTGACCAAAAAACGTAGACGCCATCAGTATAGCGAGCGCCCGAAGCGGACAACCCTTGTTGCAGGTTCAGCAGCTTATCATCCCAGACGAAACTGACTTGCTGGCGCGGATTATTGAGTTTAACGGTCAGGGGTTTTTCATCACACTGGTACTCCAGCGTATCGGTGTTCATTCGTTCAACGAATTGATTGTAATAACTGCACCCGGCAAGCAGCGCGGGCAGGCAGGCGATCAGCAGTCTTTTCATGTGGTATTTCCCGGGACGGTCCTGGTCACGGAGAGCGAAGCGCTCTCCCTAAGCCTGGTCAGTCTAGCGGGCGACCACTAAAGTGAAACTCGGTTAACTCTGATTCTGCCGCGGGTTCGCCGGGAAAATAGCCCCCAGCACGGATGGCGCAGATGCACCGGTTACCGACGGTAAATTTCCAGGTAACCCCGCCAGCGTACGCCACGCCAGCCAGGCAAACGCCAGCGCTTCCATATCATCGCCACTAATACCGGCTTCATCCGTCGTGCTCACTTCAATACCCGGCAGCAACCCCGCCAGGCGCGCCATTAAGAGCGGATTACGGCTACCGCCACCGCAAATCAGCAAACGCTCGCAGCCACCGCTGAGCAGTACCTGTTCTGAAATAGTTACAGCCGTCAGTTCGACCAGCGTTGCCTGAACATCACTGGGAGAGAGTGCCGGGAAATGCACCAGATGGCGCTCCAGCCAACCGAGATTGAAATATTCCCGGCCGGTGCTTTTCGGCGCAGGCATAGCGAAATAAGGGTCGCTCAGCATATTTTGCAGCAGCGGCAACACGACCTTGCCTTCGCTGGCCCATTGCGCGTCGTGATCGTACGGTTTGCCTTTTTTGCGCCAAATCCACGCATCCATCAGCATATTGCCCGGCCCGGTGTCATACCCGCGCACCGGTTGCCCCGGGATCAACAGCGATAGATTGGCGATGCCGCCGATATTCAATACCATGCGCCGTTCTGTCGGATGTGCTAGCAGTGCGTGGTGAAATGCCGGAACCAGCGGCGCACCCTGACCGCCCAGCGCCATATCGCGGCGGCGAAAATCGCCCACGACCGTCACACCGGTACGGGCAGCAATCTGGTTATTATCCCCGATTTGCAGAGTATGCGGTGCAATCCCTGTTGGCTCATGCCAGACGGTTTGCCCGTGGCAACCAATCGCCACAATGTCGTCCGGGTGCAATTGCTCTCTGTCCATCAGTGCCAACACCGCATCGGCAAACAGTTTGCCAAGTTGCGTATCCAGCCTGCCAAGTTGCGAAAGCGTCAGTTGTTGACCCTGGCAGATGCTCAGAATCGCCTCTTTCAGCGGCAGCGGAATGGGAAACGTCAGACTGGCCTGTTGCGCGACCATCGTTTCATCAATTGCCGCCAGCACCACATCAACACCGTCCAGACTCGTTCCTGACATCACTCCAATGTAGCGACCTGATTTCATACGCTTTCCTTTAATGCGTGACAGAGAAGCCCCACTCCACCATAAAGCGCCAGGTAAAGCCATCGACAGCAAACACTTTTTAACAATCCGCTACATTTCACTTAAGTGAAATTGTGGGTTGTTACGCTTATAATCGCGCCGTTTAAATCTGGTTAAGCTCTGTTTGTTTATACTAATGCCCAGGATTTGGCAGAAGATACGACCTGGCATCGCTAAAATGCCATATAATTTAACCATGACGGATGCTCGCAAGAGCGTTTCATGGTGAACAGGAGATTCATAAATGATGTTACGTGCACTGGCAGTTTCGCTGATTGGTTTTACTTTGGCTGGTTGTGTTAATAACGACACACTTTCGGGTGACGTCTATTCTGCATCCGAAGCAAAACAGGTGCAGAATGTCACTTACGGCACCATTGTTAACGTCCGTCCGGTACAAATTCAGGGCGGCGATGACAATAATGTTATCGGTGCGCTTGGCGGTGCGGTGCTGGGTGGTTTCCTGGGTAACACCGTTGGCGGCGGTACGGGGCGTTCGCTGGCAACAGCGGCTGGCGCAGTTGCTGGTGGTGTGGCAGGTCAGTCCGTTCAGGGCTCACTGAATAAAACCCAGGGTGTTGAGCTGGAAATCCGTAAAGATGATGGCAACACCATTATGGTGGTGCAGAAACAGGGTAACACCCGCTTCGCCGCAGGTCAGCGCGTCGTCATGGCGAGCAATGGCCGCCAGATCACCGTTTCCCCGCGCTAAACGCTGTCATAATGTGGTCACTTTCGGTGGCCACATTCTCTTCTTAGAGACTTCTTTTGCCGACGGCAGGCATAAAAAAGCCTTGCTGATGCAAGGCCCTTTGGGGTCAGTCTCGCGACTGCAATTCACTGATGTTTTGTTCCAGCCGGGAAATCATCTTCGTCAATAAATTCAGCTCTTCGGCAGAGATCCCGGCGAGAATTTCGCCCCGGGTTTTGCGAATGACTGTTTCCATTTCTTCGATGATCGGGGAGGCTTTCTCGGTTAATTTGATCCGTTTTGCCCGGCGATCGCTAGCACAAGTCTGGCGAGAAATAAGGCCTTTCTCTTCCAGTTGATCCAGCGTACGCACCAGCGAAGGCTGCTCGATGCCAATCGCTTTTGCCAGTTGAATTTGCGACTGATCGGGCGGCAGCTGATGAATGTTATGCAGCGTTACCCAGTGAGTCTGCGTTAATTCCAGAGGTTTTAGGCGATGGTCAATCAAAGCGCGCCAGACGCGCACTAAGCGTGCCAGATCAGAACCTAATGGCGATTCCAATTTCATCTCCTTATAATTAGCTTGCTAAGTTATTATACTCATTTTAGAATAGTTTGCAGTATTTATATTGGCAAAACAAATGTATCGCGCTCTCCGCCAGCACTTACACCGAAGCGATTCCCGGCGGGTGTTCAGTTTGGCTGTACAGGAAACAAAGGTGTGAAGTTAACTTCGAGTTCCCCGGATTTGCCCTTGCAAGACCTGATTTTTGGCGCATCGGTATATTTTCCTCCCTTATTTAAAGTCGTCCTGCTCGGTTTTCTGTTCTGGCTCGTCGCCCACCGTTTGCTTCGCGACTGGATCTACGCCGGTGATATCTGGCACCCCATCCTGATGGATCTTTCCCTGTTTGTTATTGCGCTGAGCCTCGCCCTCGGCTTGCTCATTGTGTGGTGGTTATGCGTCTGAAATCCTTGAAATATTTTTCCACTTTATTGGTACTGGCCGTGGCGATTTTCGCCGCATGGTGGATGTGGAACTTCTATATGCAGTCGCCCTGGACGCGGGATGGCAAAGTCCGCGCCGAGCAAGTCAGCATCACGCCGCAGGTCTCTGGCAGCATTACGTCCCTTGAAGTAAGAGACAATCAGTTTGTTAAAGCAGGCGATGTCCTGTTTCGTCTCGACGACACGCCCTATCGCATTGCAGTGCTGAACGCCGAAGCGCAACTTGCCAGGGCGCAAACTGAGCTGGCGAAAGCGAACAATGAAGCAAATCGTCGCAGGCATTTGTCGCAAAACTACATCTCCGCCGAAGATCTTGATACCGCCAATATTGGTGTAAAAGCGGCGCAGGCCGGCGTGGCGGTGGCGCAAGCACAGCTGGAACAGGCGAAATGGCAATTGACGCAAACCCGCATTAAAGCGCCAGTGGATGGCTGGGTGACGAATCTCTCCGTTCGCACTGGTAATTACGCCACCGCCGGACAACCGGTTTTCGCCCTTGTGGACAGCCATTCGTTTTATGTGGTGGGTTATTTTGAAGAGACCAAATTGCGCCATATTCACGAAGGTGCAACGGCCAAAATTGTGCTTTATAGCGGCGATGTAACGTTACAGGGTCACGTCACCAGTATCGGCCGGGCGATTTACGATCAGAGTGTCGAGACCGACAGCGGGCTGGTCGCGGATATCAAACCCAATGTGCCGTGGGTGCGCCTCGCGCAACGCGTGCCGGTGCGGATTCAGTTCGACAAATTACCTGCGGACTTAACCCTGGTATCCGGCACCACCTGCACCGTGGCGATTGGCGGCCAGTAATGAAATCGTCCGCCAGGCTGTGGCAAAACCTGCCGTGGGTAAAAGCGACATCGGCCCAGTGGCGCTATGCGCTGCGCAACGGTATTGCGATGTGCCTGGCGCTCACGGTGGCCTACTATCTCGATCTGGACGAACCCTACTGGGCGATGACGTCAGCGGCAGTGGTCAGTTTCCCCACCGTCGGCGGCGTAATCAGTAAAAGCCTGGGGCGGATTGCCGGTAGCCTACTCGGTGCGTGCGCGGCACTGATTATCGCCGGGCAGACGCTCAATGATCCCTGGCTGTTTCTGTTTGCCATGGCCGGCTGGATTGGCTTTTGCACCTGGGCCTGCGCGCAGTTCACCAACAACGTTGCTTATGCCTTCCAACTGGCGGGCTACACCGCCGCGATCATTGCGTTTGCGATGGTCAATATCACCGATATTACGGAACTGTGGGATATCGCCCAGGCGCGAGTTTGCGAAGTTATTCTGGGGATACTTTGCGGCGGCATGATGATGATGATCCTGCCCGGCACGGCAGATGGCACCACGCTGCTCACCGCGCTGAAAAAAATGCACGCGCGTCTGCTGGAGCACGCCAGCCTACTCTGGCAACCGGAAACCACCGACGCGATCCGAACCGCCCATGAAAGTGTGATCGGCCAAATCCTTACCACCAATTTGCTGCGCATTCAGGCCTTCTGGAGCCATTACCGTTTTCGTCGGCAGAACACCGTGCTGACCTATTTGCTGCACCAGCAACTGCGTATGACCAGCGTTATTTCCAGCCTGCGCCGCATGCTGCTCAACTGGCCGGACGCCCCGCAAAACTTGCGGCCAGTGCTCGAACAACTGCTCGCCGGGCTTTCGCAGCCGCACACCGATGCGCTGACCATCGCCCGCATTATCGCCCCACTTGCGCCGACAGATGCGTATGATTTTCGCCACCATGCTTTCTGGCAGCGCTTACGTTATTTCTGCCGTTTATATCTCACCAGTCACCGTTGGCTGTTGCGCCTGGAAAATGCGTCACCGGTCAGTGTTGAAACACCGCCACGCAGCCCGGCATTAATGCGTTATACCGACAATGCCGAAGCGTTATGGAGCGGCATCCGCACCTTCTGCGCGTTGAGTCTGGTGGGCGCATGGAGCATCAACACACAGTGGGAATATGGTTCCGCCGCTTTGACGCTGGCAGCGATCAGTTGCGTGCTGTATTCCGTCTCTCCGGCTCCGTTTAACTCCCTCACCCTGTTACTGCGCACCCTCACGCTGCTAACGATTTTTAGTTTTGTGGTGAAGTTTGGTCTGATGGTGCAAATCAGCGAACTGGCGCTATTTTTGCTGTTTTTATTCCCTTTGCTGACCACCTTGCAATTACTGAAATTGCAGATGCCGAAACGCGCCGGGCTTTGGGGGCAATTGATTGTCTTTATGGGCTCGTTTATCGCCGTGACAAATCCGCCGGTGTATGACTTCGCTGACTTTTTGAATGATGACCTGGCAAAAATTCTTGGCGTTGCGCTGGCCTGGCTCGCCTTCGCGGTGCTACGTCCGGGATCGGATGCGCGTAAAAGCCGCCGACATATTCGCGCGTTGCGCCGCAGTTTCGTAGATCAGTTAAGTCGTGTGCCGCAACTCAGCGAGCATGAGTTTGAATCGGTGGTCTATCACCACATCAGCCAACTCAGTCATAGCCAGGATGCATTAGCGCGGCGCTGGTTGTTGCGCTGGGGCGTGGTGTTGCTCAACTGCTCGCATGTGGTGTGGCAGCTGCGCGACTGGGAAATCCGCGCCGATCCGCTGGTAAAAGTGCGCGATCTTTGCATCGAATTACTGCGGGATGTGATGAGTGAGCGCGGCGTTCAGCAACGAACTCTGAGCGCCGCGCTGTCAGAGCTACAGCGAATTTACATGGCATTGGGGAAACACCATCAACCCGCCGCGCGCGAACTGGCTTCGGTTATCTGGCGGCTGTACTGCGCGTTATCCCAGTTGGAACAAGCCCCCGCGCCAGGCACGATTAGCGAACAGACTACTTGATCACTCCGCAGGCATAGCGCGCACCCCCACCGCCCAGCGGTTTCGGTTGATCGGACATATTATCGCCGCCAACGTGCACCATCAGCGCTTTGCCTTTTACGTCATCAAGTTTTTTCAGCCGTGGCGCGACGACGGCATCCGTCGCTTTCCCATCGTTATTCACTACCAGCACCGGCAAGTCACCTAAGTGCCCCACACCTTCCGGCCCTTCATGCTTGCCGGTGTGTTGAGGATCGAGGTGGCCGCCCGCCGCTTCAGCAGCAGAGGCTTTCCCCTCTTTCATGGCGGGCTGACAACTGCCTTTGGCGTGAACATGAAAGCCATGCTCGCCGGGCGGCAGGGCTTTCAGGTCCGGGGCGAACTCCAGCCCTTTGTCGGTTTCGCTGATTTTCACGCTACCCACAGACTGACCCACGCCCTGGGCGGTGACGAGGTTCATCTCCACTTCTTCACTGGCGGCCTGCGCACCTGCACAGGTAAGCAATGCCAGCACTGCCAGACTAAAACGCTTCATATGACCTCCTTCGGATTGTTTTTGCCCTGTAAGTTTAAACCAGAGTAAAAGATTTCACCGGGAGGTCACTAAAGAGTCTTATGGCACGTCGTAGCCCAGCGCAGCTTTGCGGATGCGGAACCACTGCTGGCGGGTCATCTGCAACGCCAGCGCCCCCAGCGCCGAGCGCACGCGCTCAATTTTGCCAGAACCAATAATCGGCAACGGCGAGGACGGTAAACGCATCACCCAGGCATACACCACTTGCTCGATGGTTTCGGCATTGAGTTCCTGTGCAACCAGCGCCAGTTCGTCACGCAGCGGCTGGAAAGCCGGATCGTTAAACAGACGCCCGCCGCCAAGGCAGGACCACGCCATCGGGCGGATTCGCAGTTGTTGCAGTTGATCCAGCGTGCCATCAAGCAGCAGCGGCTGGTGTACCGGCGAAATCTCAACCTGGTTGGTAGACAGCGTAAACGGCAGACGCGATTGCAACAGCGAGAACTGCGCCGGCGTGAAGTTAGACACACCAAAGTGGCGCACTTTGCCGCTTTGGTGCAGTTGCAGAAAGGCCTCCGCCACTTCGTCCGCATTCATCAGCGGATCCGGGCGGTGGATCAGCAGCAGATCGAGATGGTCGATAGCAAGGTTCACCAGCGACTGTTCAGCGCTGCGAATAATGTGGTCGCGCTCGGTAATGTAGTGACCAATGGCATGTTCCGGCTTGGCAGTAGTGGCGATGCCGCATTTGCTGACAATCTCCATGCGTTCGCGCAGTTGCGGCGCCAGTTTCAGGGCTTCACCAAATGCGGCTTCGCACTGATAACCGCCGTAGATATCGGCATGATCGACCGTGGTCACGCCGAGATCGAGGTGGGATTCAATAAAACTGACCAGCTGGCGTGGGGACATATTCCAGTCCATTAGACGCCAGTAACCCATAACAAAACGAGAGAACTCCGGGCCTTGCGGCGTGAGGGCAATACGTTGAACCATAATGGTTTCCTCGAAAGTAATTTGTTCCGAGTATACCCATTTTTGCGATTAAAACAGTGAAGGTTGCTGAGGTTCTTCCGGTGGGTTTGCTTTCGTTGCGCGCATTTTGCGCAGCCAGCGCAGTCGGCACAGGCGCAGAACATCCTGCTTTTGCGCATCATCCATCGTTTGCCAGTTGAAGCGCTCATCGCGACTGCGCATGCAGCCACGGCAAAAACCGCGCTCATCTGACTGACAGATTCCGCGGCACGGGCTTTGGATGGGGAAAAACTCCAGTTGTTCAGGCACTGTTGTCTCCACGAATGCAACGACTCCCCTTCATTGAAGACTGCCTCGCAGCAACGCGCAACTGTAAAAGCGCATTGTTCGCCAATTGTCAGCCGCAGCCATGGCAGGTAAAGTGTCGCAATGCGCAAACACACCGAATACGACACACGTGAACACCTGATGGCAACCGGCGAGCAACTTTGCATGCAGCGTGGGTTTACCGCCATGGGGCTGAGCGAATTGTTGAAACGGGCGGAAGTGCCTAAAGGCTCTTTCTACCATTACTTTCGCTCTAAAGAAGCCTTCGGTGTGGCGATGCTTGAGCGTCACTATGCGGCTTATCACCAGCGGCTGGCAACCCACTTCGCCAGCGGGCCGGGGACATCGCGCGACAGGCTGCTGGCCTATTATCAAGAGACGCTGAACCAGTTTTCTCAGCAAGGCATTATCAGCGGCTGTCTGACCGTTAAACTTTCAGCGGAGGTTTGCGATCTCTCAGAAGATATGCGCACCGCGATTGATAACGGCGCCAGCCGGATTATCGCCCTGCTCGCGAAAGCGCTGGAGCAAGGCCGTAAGGATCACAGCCTGGCTTTCAACGGTGATGCGCTAACGCAGGCGCAGGTGCTGTACGCTCTGTGGTTGGGTGCCAATTTGCAGGCTAAAATTTCGCGCAGTGCTTTGCCGCTGGAAAGCGCACTGGCGCACGTTCAACACATTCTTGCAGTACCTGCTTCTTAGCAGGCTTTTTTTTGGCCTTTTACTAGACGACCGGTCTATTCAGGAGTTGTTATGTCCAATAAGTTGTTTACGCCGCTGAAAATTGGCGCGATTACCGTTCCAAACCGTGTTCTGATGGCCCCCCTGACCCGCTTACGCAGCATTGAGCCAGGCGATATTCCCACCCCACTGATGGCTGAATATTATCGCCAGCGCGCCAGCTCTGGTCTGATCATTAGCGAAGCTACCCAGATTTCCGCCCAGGCGAAAGGTTATGCCGGCGCGCCTGGTTTGCACAGTGCCGAGCAAGTCGCGGCATGGCAGAAAATCACCGATGCGGTGCATAGCGAAAACGGCCATATCGCCGTGCAGCTTTGGCATACCGGTCGTATTTCTCATAGCAGCCTGCAACCTGGCGGCGCCGCACCGGTTGCGCCATCGGCCATCGCCGCGGGCACCCGCACGTCGCTGCGTGATGCTAACGGTAATGCGACTCGCGAAGAGACCTCTATGCCGCGCGCGCTGGAAACCGAAGAGATTCCGGGTATCGTGAATGATTTCCGCCAGGCGGTGGCGAATGCCCGTGAAGCCGGATTCGACATGGTCGAATTGCACTCCGCCCATGGCTATTTACTGCACCAGTTCCTCTCTCCGTCCGCGAACCATCGTACCGATCAGTACGGTGGCAGCGTTGAAAACCGCGCGCGTCTGGTGCTGGAAGTGGTGGATGCGGTAAGTGCGGAATGGGGTGCGGATCGCATTGGTATTCGCGTATCGCCGATCGGCGCTTTCCAGAACACCGACAATGGCCCGAATGAAGAAGCGGACGCGTTGTATCTGATTGAAGAACTGGGTAAACGCGGTATTGCTTATCTTCATATGTCCGAACCGGACTGGGCTGGCGGCGAACCGTACACCGACGCTTTCCGTGAAAAAGTGCGGGCGCGTTTCCACGGTCCGATCATCGGTGCCGGTGCTTACACGCCTGAAAAAGCAGAAGAGCTTATCGAGAAAGGTTTGATCGACGCTGTGGCCTTTGGCCGTGCGTACATCGCCAACCCGGACCTGGTAAAACGCTTGCAGTTGAAAGCAGAACTGAACCCGCAGCGCACCGAAAGTTTCTACGGCGGCGGCGCGGAAGGCTATACCGATTACCCTTCTCTGTGATCCTCTGATTGTTCGTTGATAGCGGCGGCGTTCCGCCGCTATACTTAACGGTGTTTCGAACCGAATGCTAACTCATTCATAAAAGAGGACATTATGCGCTTACTTCATACCATGCTGCGCGTTGGCGACTTGCAACGCTCTATCGATTTCTACACCAAAGTGCTGGGCATGAAACTGCTGCGCACCAGCGAAAACCCGGAATATAAATATTCATTAGCGTTTGTGGGTTACGGCCCGGAAAGCGATGAAGCGGTGATTGAACTGACTTATAACTGGGGTGTGGACAGCTATGAGCTGGGCACCGCGTATGGTCATATCGCGCTGAGCGTGGAAAACGCGGCTGAATCTTGCGAAACCATTCGCAAAAACGGCGGTAACGTTACCCGCGAAGCTGGCCCGGTCAAAGGCGGCACAACAGTTATCGCTTTCGTTGAAGATCCGGACGGTTACAAAATTGAACTGATCGAAGAGAAAGACGCCGGTCGCGGTCTCGGCCACTGATCCCCCGGGCGCACTTTGCGCCCGCTGTTTTACATCTCTTCGCAAAATTTGCCATAATGCGCTGCCATTTTCCCGTATCAAGAGATCCTGATGTCCGATAACGCTCAACTTGCTGGTCTGTGCGACCGTTTTCGCGGTTTTTACCCTGTCGTGATTGATGTCGAAACCGCCGGGTTTAACGCGAAAACCGACGCCCTGCTGGAAGTCGCCGCCATTACGTTAAAGATGGATGAACAAGGCTGGCTAATGCCTGACAGCACCCTGCACTTTCATGTTGAGCCATTCGAGGGCGCAAACCTGCAGCCGGAAGCGCTGGCGTTTAACGGTATCGATCCGAGTAACCCGCTACGCGGCGCGGTGAGTGAACACGACGCACTGCATGCCATTTTCAAAATGGTGCGCAAAGGCATTAAAGATCAGGGCTGCAACCGCGCGATTATGGTGGCGCACAATGCCACCTTCGATCACAGCTTTATGATGGCCGCCGCAGAGCGAGCCTCGCTGAAACGCAACCCGTTCCACCCCTTCGTGACCTTTGATACGGCGTCGTTAAGCGGCCTGGCGCTCGGCCAAACCGTGCTGTCGAAAGCCTGTGGCGCAGCAGGTATCGCGTTTGATGCTTCACAAGCGCACTCTGCGTTATACGACACCGAGCAAACGGCATTGCTGTTTTGCGAAATCGTCAACCGCTGGAAACGCCTTGGCGGCTGGCCATTGCCCACCCCCACCGCTGACGATTCACAAGCGTAAAAAACCGGTCTTTTGACCGGTTTCGTTTTTAGAAGCTGTATTTCAGCCCTGCGGTGGTCAGGAAACTGTAACTTTCGATGCCCGCGCCATCCTTAAATGACACGCGCCCGGGGGTACCATTGTCATCGAACGTGACGGTAGTGTTGGCTTTTTTATTCGTTGTCCGATTCCATGTGCCTTCAAGATAGACCTTCATGTTTTTCGTCAGGTAATAACCGAGGTTTGCCGAGAGAGCAAAGAAGTCCTGATTTCGAGTCTTATCCGTAAAAATCAGGCCATGCAAATAGTGAACATCCGTCGCTTCGGCGCGCGCCCAGCCGCTGTATTTAAAACTGCTTCCCACTTCAAAATTCTGATAGCGATAAAGCCCGGTGAGACCGATATAAGGAACGTCATACTGCTGCTTGTAGCCACCGATTTTTATGTCAGGAAAAACACCGGTACAGGCACCGTTTCCATAGTTAAAGCTGCCCCCGTGTGCATTAAAGCTAAAGCGGCCTTGCTGATACCCGGCCAGCAAACCAAGACGCCAGGTCGGTTCGTTGACAATCCAGCCCATGAGATGCAAATCCCACTGGTTGGCAAAGGTGAGTCGTGTATTTGGATGGGTACTGTGATGGGTCCAGGTCTTTTGCGAATCCAGCAACCAATCATAATTGTCTGATAAGCCTCCCTTGCGCGCTAAGGTCGTCCAGCCCGAAGCGCCCAGAGACAACCACGATATCGCGTCCCATTCCAAAGAACCCTGAACAATAGCGGCATTCCGGTATTGCCAGTCAAGCTGGCTGAGTTTGCGCCCACCGGGGTCAGAATCGTACGCCCTTTCTCTGATTAGGCCGCCCAGTGTGCCGAGATTGATTCCCGCGCTAACCTGCTCCCAGTCGGCGCTTTCCTCACTTTTCACCGCAGCCGAAAAAATCAACGGCAACGAGAGCGCAACAATGGTAATAGTTCCTTTTTTCATTCGTTCATCCTTAGCGAATTTGTCCCATTAAGTATTTCCATGATACTCAGAGAATGAGCATTACGCGTTAAAGTAACGATATATATCAATATGTTACATGAAAACGCACATACACAAATACACAAAGGATTTTATTGAGTCAATTAGCAGGCGAATGAATGCAAATGAAATATTCACGTCTCATCAACTTTACTGGAGAGGCGTCAATCCATAAAAAAAGGGCTCATGTCGAAACATGAACCCTTTTATCCATCGCTTAAAGAAAGCGCGGGTTATTCAGCGCTCGGCTCGTCTTTGAATTTTGCCGCCGCTTCTTTGATAAGCGACTGCAATTCGCCGCGCTGATACATTTCAATGATGATATCGCAACCACCCACCAGCTCGCCTTCAACCCACAGTTGCGGGAAGGTCGGCCAGTTCGCGTATTTCGGCAGCTCGGCGCGGATATCCGGGTTTTGCAGAATATCAACATACGCAAAACGCTCGCCGCACGCAGAGAGCGCTTGTACAGCCTGAGCAGAGAAACCGCAGCTTGGCAGTTTCGGAGAGCCTTTCATGTACAGCAGGATCGGGTTTTCAGCGATCTGGCGCTGAATTTTTTCAAGAGTTTCACTCATGGTCTTGCTTCCTTCAACTTCTTCTACGGCAGAGTCGGATATTGTAGCGGGTCAGGGCCGCAACGGAAAATAACATTTTGTTCACGCTTCATGCTTTTCTGATTTGGCGGCCGTTTGCTGCTTAAGCTTTGAGCGCAGAGAAACGTTTTGCTGCTTTTTTTTGCGCTCGTTAACGAAACGCAGTTTTAGATGCAAAAACAGTATTAACTTTTGGGCTTTTTATAGATTAGAATCGACGAGTTTTGAAAATCATACGCAAGCATTATATATGCCTGCCCTAACAGGGGATTGCTCAGTGGCGCGGATACCTAAAGCTTCAATCACGCTCTGTGCTTTGTTGTTCACCACGTTGTCTTTCACGCCATTAGCGAGCGCATCTGAACAGGCGCCAACCTCGGCCGTGCAAAAAACACATCTGGCGAAAGCATCCGAACGTAAGAAAAAAAACACATCACAAAAAACAGCAAAGAAAAGCAGCCGCAGTTCGGTAAAAAAAACAACCATCAAAAAAACCACGGAGACGAAAAAGTCTTCGTCGACCAAAAAAGTTTCCACCAGCAATAAAGCCAGCAAACTCACCTCGCGTCGTAAAGTATCCAACACAGCCAAAACGGCTTCCATTACCTGGACTGAAAAATGTACGACGCGCAAAGGCCACAAGCCTCACTGCATTAAAGTCAAAAGCACCCAATCTGCAACACTCGCCGATATTCATAAAGTGCGAATTCAGAAAGCGCAGAAAACCGCGATGTCCAAATTGATGAATCAAATTGGCAAACCTTATCACTGGGGCGGTACGTCACCGAGCACCGGTTTCGATTGCAGCGGCCTGGTTTATTACGCGTATAAAGATCTGGTGAAATTCCGTATTCCACGCACGGCCAATGAAATGTATCACCTGCGTGATGCTTCACCGGTTAACGTGGCTGAACTGGAAAGCGGCGATCTGGTGTTCTTCCGCACCCAGGGTCGCGGTACTGCCGATCACGTTGGCGTGTATGTTGGTAATGGCAAATTCATTCAGTCTCCGCGCAGCGGCCAGGACATTCAGGTGACCTCGTTAAGCGAAGATTACTGGCAGCGCCATTATGTCGGCGCACGCCGCGTCGTTACGCCGAAAACCATCCGTTAATCCTCCCTTACCTGCCGCACGTGCGGCAGGTAACGCTCTCTTTGGTCAGTCCTTTTATTCTGCTACCCTAGCCGCACACTCAGTAGGGCTATTGAGTGTATGACAAGAATAAAGGAGAGCAGCAATGTCGTTCGAACTACCCGCATTACCGTATGCCAAAGACGCCCTGATGCCGCACATTTCGGCGGAAACGCTGGAATACCATTATGGCAAGCACCATCAAACGTATGTCACCAATCTCAATAACCTGATCAAAAGTACCGCTTTTGAAGGCCAAACGCTGGAAGCGATTGTGAAGAACAGCGAAGGCGGCATTTTCAACAATGCTGCGCAGGTCTGGAACCATAGCTTTTACTGGAACTGCCTGGCACCTAACGCTGGTGGTGAGCCAACAGGCGAACTGGCAACGGCGATTGCCCAATCCTTTGGCAGTTTCGCCGAGTTCAAAGCGCAGTTTACCGACGCGGCAGTGAAAAACTTCGGTGCAGGCTGGACATGGCTGGTGAAAAACGCGGATGGCACACTGGCGATTGTTTCGACGTCTAACGCCGGTACGCCTCTGACGACGGATGCGACACCGTTGTTAACGATCGATGTGTGGGAACATGCCTATTACATTGATTACCGTAACGCTCGTCCGAGCTACCTTGAGCATTTTTGGGCGCTGGTTAACTGGGCGTTCGTGACAAAAAATTTTGCCGCATAACCTTTTTGTTGCATAAAAAAAGGAGGGGCAAGCCCCTCCTTCTTATTGATTCAATTTGTTATTCAGCGTCGCACAGGCAGTTTCTGGCTGAGTACGGCTGGTAAGCAGCACCACCAACAAACCCGATCCGGCGATGATTGCGCCCATCACCGATACAAACGCATACCCCAGACCGCCAGAAATCACCGCACCACCTGCCGCTGCACCCAGGGCGTTACCGAGGTTAAAGGCACCGATGTTAACCGAAGACGACAGGCCCGGCGCTTCATGCGCAACGCGCATCACACGCATCTGCAACGGCGGAACCACCGCAAAGGTCGCCGCGCCCCACACCACCATGCTGATGGCTGCGCCAATTTCACTGCGCGCCAGGAACGGGATGGCCAGCATGATCGCAATCAGCAGCACCAGGAAGCCTTTCAGCGTGCCGGTAACAGAGCGGTCCGCCAGTTTCCCACCGAGATAGTTACCAATCGAGAAGCCCACACCAATCAGTACCAGCATGGCGGTAACAAATACCGGCGTAGCATGAGTAATGGTATGCAGTACCGGAGAGATATAGGTATAGAGCGTAAACATGGCTCCAGCACCCAGCACGGTGGTCAGTAACGCAGAGAGAACCTGCGGACGCATCAGTACTGACAGCTCTTTGCGGACATCCGGACGCGCACCCGCGCCGCCTTTTGGCAGAGAGAAGAACAGGCTCAACATAGCAATCACGCCCAGTCCGGCAGTGGCCATAAATGACATGCGCCAGCCGATGGTTTCACCCAGCCAGGTAGCGGCAGGCACGCCGCCGATATTAGCGATGGTCAGCCCCATAAACATGGTGGCGACTGCGCTGGCCTGTTTTTCTTTCGCAACCACGCTTGCGGCCACCACCGAACCGAGGCCGAAGAATGCGCCGTGGTTCAGGCTGGTAACGATGCGGGCGAGCATTAATGTGGAGTAGTCTGGCGCAATGGCCGACAACACGTTACCCAAGGTAAAAATAGACATCAAAAAGATCAGCGCGTTACGACGACCGCGATGCGACAGCAGCAGCGTCATCAGGGGGGCGCCGACCATCACGCCGATAGCGTATGCGCTAATCAACATCCCTGCCGCCGGAATGGAAACGTCAACGCCGCGGGCAATCACCGGCAGTAATCCCATTGGGGAAAACTCCGTAGTACCGATACCGAAGGCACCGATAGCCAGGGACAGCAAAGGGAAATTAATTTTCATATTTTGGCTCCGAAAATGACATGCCGACGCTCGACTCTGTCGTTGAAGACAAAAGTATGACAGCTGTCACATAAATTAGAAGTTAGCTGAATGACAAAAGATTATTGCGCAACAGATACAAATGCAGGAGATAAGGCAGGAAAACCGAGGGAGAAAGCTCTCCCTCGCGATAGATCAATGCAGTGCTGCGGTCAGCGCGCCGAAAACAATCAGACCCAGAACGATGACGGTGGTGAATAATGAATACTTAAGATCGGTGCTCATCAATTTCTCTCCTTTTAATTTCCCCACAAAAAGTGAGATAGCGCATTTTTGCACAAATTATCCTAAAAATCTTGCGGGAATTAGAGGGAGAATCGTTTTAACTCTTCCCCTTTTGCTCAAGATAAGACAAAATTCGACGCTAAATTTATAAGCGTACCGGCCATTGACTCCCCTCCTGACGTCCAGTGTCGTTTTCCCGGCGTACCGCACTCTTTTTGCTGAGTTCAGGGTGTTTAAAGGCAAACGTTTACCTTAAGTATTATCAGGAGCTTACGATATGGTCTGGAGTAATATCTGATGGCAACGATTAAAGACGTCGCGAAACGAGCAAACGTTTCCACTACAACCGTATCACATGTAATTAACAAAACACGCTTCGTCGCCGAAGAGACGCGCAACGCCGTGTGGGCCGCGATCAAAGAACTGCACTATTCGCCGAGCGCCGTGGCGCGCAGTTTGAAAGTCAATCACACAAAATCTATCGGTTTATTGGCCACCAGCAGCGAAGCGGCCTATTTTGCCGAAATCATCGAAGCTGTCGAAAAGAAATGTTTCCAGAAAGGCTACACCCTGATTCTGGGTAACGCATGGAATAGCCACGAAAAACAGCGCGCTTATTTGTCGATGATGGCGCAAAAACGCGTCGACGGCCTGTTGGTTATGTGCTCTGAATATCCCGAATCTGTTTTAAGCATGCTGGAAGAGTATCGCCACATTCCGATGGTGGTGATGGACTGGGGCGAAGCAAAAGCCGATTTTACCGATTCTGTCATTGATAACGCCTTCGAAGGCGGTTATATGGCAGGCCGCTATCTTATTGAACGCGGGCATCGCGATATCGGCGTGATCCCCGGCCCGCTGGAGCGTAATACCGGCGCAGGCCGTCTGGCGGGCTTTATGAAATCGATGGAAGAAGCCATGATTTCCGTCCCGGAAAACTGGATTGTGCAGGGCGACTTCGAACCGGAATCTGGTTACCGCGCCATGCAGCAGATCCTCGGCCAGTCGCACCGCCCTACCGCCGTTTTTTGCGGCGGTGATATTATGGCGATGGGCGCACTGTGCGCCGCTGATGAGATGGGTTTACGCGTACCGCAGGATATTTCGGTTATCGGTTATGACAATGTGCGCAACTCTCGCTTCTTCACGCCAGCGTTGACGACGATTCATCAGCCGAAAGATTCATTGGGTGAAACCGCCTTTACCATGTTGCTTGACCGCATCGTCAACAAACGTGAAGAGTCGCAATCGATTGAGGTGCATCCGCGCCTGGTAGAGCGCCGCTCGGTGGCCGATGGCCCGTTCCGCGACTACCGCCGTTAATCTTCTTTCGCGGGGGCCGTTACTCCGGCTCCCGCAACCATTCACTGTTCAGCGTTTCGCTATCTCCCAGGTACTCCAGCAGCCAATTTAAGGCGGGCGATGCCTCGTTTTGTTGCCATGTCAGGCAGCAAGCCGCATCCGGAAACGGGTTTTCCAGTTCGAGCGCCACCCAGGCTCCGCTATCCAACCACGGTCTGGCAAAATGCGCCGGCACCATGCCCACACACAGCCCCGCCGAGAGACAGGCTTCCGACGATTCCCAATCCGGGACAATCACGCGTTTTTGGTTATCCAGCAGCCAGGTAATGCGTTTCGGTAATGAACGCGACGTATCTTCCTGAATCAGCGAAGGCCAGTTGCGCAACGTCTCATCACTTAGCGGGCCGGGCATTGCAGCCAAAGGATGTTGACTGGAAACCACGCATTTCCAGCTAAGCATGCCCATATCGCGAAACGCATAACGTCCACCGACCGGAATGGCCTGCGTTGCGCCAATCGCCAACTCAACGCGTCCGTCAGAAAGCGCATCCCAGACGCCATTAAACACCTCCTGATAAACCAGTAATTCGACATCACTGAAATGGCGATAAAAATCAACGATTAGCTGCCGCGTGCGCGAAGGTTTAACGATATTGTCCACCGCGATCGCCAGTTGCCCGCGCCAGCCATTGGCGATTTGCTGGCACTGCTGGCGGGTGACCTGCATTTTTTTGATAACAGAACGCCCTTCTTTCAAAAACCAGACGCCTGCGGGCGTTAACTCTACATCACGATGGCGACGCACAAACAGCGGAACCGCCAGCCACTCTTCCAGTTGCCGAACGGTATAGCTCACCGCAGAAGGCACGCGATGCAACTCTTGCGCCGCACCGCTAAAACTGCCATTGCGCGCCACCGCATCAACCACTTCAAGGGAATATTCTGACCACATAATCTGCCTGCAAAAATTTTGAAACCAATGCGCAAATATTAGCGTTTCACAACTGTTATTGCACTCCTTACACTCGACACCCCTAAATACCTGCAACAAAGAGAAACCATAATGCAACCTGGCAAAGGATTTTTAGTCTGGCTCGCGGGATTAAGCGTGCTGGGCTTTTTAGCCACCGACATGTACCTGCCCGCTTTCAGTGCAATACAACAAGATTTGCAAACCTCTTCCGCCGTGGTCAGCGCCACGCTCAGCCTCTTTCTGGCGGGGTTCGCGATCGCGCAACTGGTGTGGGGGCCGCTGTCGGATCGTTATGGACGCAAACCGATTCTGCTGATCGGGTTGACCATTTTCGCGTTAGGTTGCGTGGGTACATTATGGATACGCGATGCCACACTGCTGCTGGTGCTGCGCTTTGTGCAGGCAGTGGGCGTCTGCGCGGCCACTGTAAGCTGGCAAGCGCTGGTGACTGACCATTATCCGGCGCACCGCGTTAACCGCATTTTCGCCACCATTATGCCGCTGGTCGGGTTAACCCCGGCGCTGGCACCGCTGCTCGGCGCCTGGATCCTCTCCCATCTCTCCTGGCAGGCCATTTTCGCCACCCTGCTGATCATTACGCTGGTGTTGATGGTGCCGGCTTTCCGGCTGCGCCCTGCGGTTAAACACGTTGAGAACCCGCAACCGGCGCTGACGTTTATGGACCTGCTGCGTACCCGCGATTATCGCGGCAATGTGATTATCTACGCCGCCTGCTCCGCCAGCTTTTTCGCCTGGCTGACCGGCTCACCATTTATCCTGCATGAAATGGGTTATGGCCCGTCGATTATTGGCCTGAGCTATGTGCCGCAAACCATCGCCTTCTTAATTGGCGGTTACGGTTGCCGGGCGGCCTTGCAGAAATGGAACGGCTCCCGCCTGTTGCCGTGGCTGCTGGCGGCCTTTGGATTAAGCGTGCTTGCCACCTGGGCTGTCGGCTTTATGTCTGGCGTCACCCTGACCACGCTGCTGATCCCGTTCTGCGTGATGGCGATGGCAAACGGTGCCATCTACCCGATCGTCGTCGCGCAGGCGCTGCGCCCGTTCCCACAGGCGACTGGCCGGGCAGCGGCGCTGCAAAACACGCTGCAACTGGGGCTCTGTTTTCTGGCGAGCCTGGTGGTGTCGTGGCTGATTGCCACACCGCTGCTGACCACCACCAGTGTGATGTTGTCAATGGTATTGCTTGCCGCGCTGGGTTATTCCTTGCAACGCCAGATGAAGCATTTGCCGCTAGCGGAAGAGGCCGAACCGTCTTCTTCTCTCAAATAGTTGCACAAGCAATTATCACCCTCTAATCCATTAGCTTGCTAACAGCTTTATGTTGAATCGCCAGATATTGAGGCCTATACTCATTTTCGGTTGTTCCATAATTACGATAAATATTATGTATTAACGGGCACAGGATCGTGCTCGTTTCACCACGGAAGGCCTTTCTGGCAAGGGTCATCTCCCTTCCTCTGTTAACGTCGGATATCAGCCTCACGGTGCGAACCGTGAGATTTCTCACAAGCCGGAAAACGCGATTTCGCGCTTCGACGGTTCTGATCACTGCGAGTGATGGAGAAGTTATGAGTTCATCGTGTATAGAAGAAGTTAGCGTACGGGATGATAATTGGTTCCGTATAGCAAACGAACTGCTGAACCGCGCAGGCATCCGTGTCAACGGTCCCGCCGCTTCAGATATTCAGGTGAAAAATCCTGATTTTTTTAAACGTGTTTTGCAGGAAGGCTCGCTTGGACTCGGCGAAAGTTATATGGACGGCTGGTGGGAATGCGACCGCCTGGACATATTCTTCACCAAAGTTCTCCGCGCTGGACTGGAAAAACAGCTCCCTCATCATTTAAAAGACACACTCCGCATTGCCGGAGCAAGATTATTTAATCTGCAAAGCAAAAAAAGGGCCTGGATTGTCGGAAAAGAGCATTACGATCTCGGTAATGACCTGTTTACCCGCATGCTGGATCCGCAGATGCAATACTCTTGCGCCTACTGGAAAGATGCCGAAACACTGGATGACGCTCAACGGGCAAAACTGAGGCTGTGCTGTGAAAAGCTGAAGTTAAAACCGGGCATGCGCGTGCTGGATATTGGCTGTGGCTGGGGCGGGCTGGCGCAATTTATGGCGCAGAATTACGGCGTCAGCGTCGTTGGCGTCACCATTTCGGCGGAACAACAAAAAATGGCGCAGCAGCGGTGCGAAGGGCTGGATGTCGATATCCGCCTGCTGGATTATCGCGACCTGGACGATCAGTTTGACCGCATTGTCTCCGTCGGCATGTTCGAGCATGTTGGGCCGAAAAATTACCCGACCTATTTCAGCGTGGTCGATCGCAACCTGAAACCGGACGGGATCTTTTTGCTGCACACCATCGGCTCAAAACGCACAGATCACAATGTCGATCCGTGGATCAATCGTTATATCTTCCCCAATGGCTGTTTACCGTCGGTGCGGCACATCGCCACCGCCAGTGAACCGCATTTTGTGATGGAAGACTGGCACAATTTTGGTGCCGATTATGACCGCACACTGATGGCGTGGTATGAGCGTTTTCTTGCCGCCTGGCCGGAAATCGCCGACAACTACTCCGAGCGTTTTAAACGGATGTTCAGCTACTATCTGAACGCCTGCGCGGGCGCGTTCCGCGCGCGGGATATTCAACTCTGGCAGGTGGTGTTTAGCCGCGGAGTGGAACACGGGCTGCGCGTCGCGCGCTAACCTGCTGCTTTTAGCCAATAAAAAAGCCGCACGATTTTCGTTGCGGCTTTTTTTACAAGCTTTACGGATTACTCATCGCTGTTCACAACCACGGCCGCTTCTTTCGCAGCCAGTACACGTTCAACCGTATCGACAACCGCCTGGGTTTGCGGATCAATTTCGATATTGACGCGGTGACCCAGTTTTTTCACCCCGAGCGTGGTGCGCTGCAACGTTTCCGGGATCAAATGCACGCAGAAGCGGCTGCTGGTGACTTCGCCGACCGTCAGGCTGATGCCATCAATGCCGATAAAACCTTTATAGAGGATGTATTTCATCAGCGTCGGATCCTGCACTTTAAACCAGATCTGACGGTTATTTTCCGAGGTGAGA
This sequence comes from Kosakonia sp. BYX6, assembly GCF_038449125.1. NCBI lineage: Bacteria > Pseudomonadati > Pseudomonadota > Gammaproteobacteria > Enterobacterales > Enterobacteriaceae > Kosakonia > Kosakonia calanthes. The sequence continues at coordinate 2,667,042 of NZ_CP151800.1, forward strand.
ATTTTGACGATTTCAGCGGTGGTCATGATGTGACCCGACATTAAATGCCCGCCGATCTCATCGCTGAATTTTGCCGCACGCTCAACGTTGACGGTATCACCCACGCCCAGTTCGCCGAGGTTAGTAATTCGCAGCGTCTCTTTCATCAAATCGAAACTGATATGGCTACCGTTAATTGCTGTGACTGTCAGGCAGCAACCGTTGTTGGCAATGGAGGCACCGGTTTCAATGCCATCCAGCATCGTTTCAGGAAGCTCAACAACGTGGGTGCGGAAATTGGGTTTATCTTCAATCGACACCACTTTTGCCGTGCCTTGCACAATACCCGTAAACATACTTACCACTCCTGTTCCATTCATACGGCATTACCGTGTTCTTGACGCACAATAACAGGTGAAAATTGCCCTTTCCAGCCTCAATCTTTTTCCCGGTAGCCGGACAGCCGATAAGCTGGCTAATTATCGGGATATCAAAAGATAATTTTGATTTATGGTTAACATGGCAAAAAAACGCGTTAGCAGGTAATATTTGAGCACATGTTGCACTGGTCGCTGTGCAGCATTCTTTGTAGCACAAGGAAATACTCCTTCCTGAACAGCCGTTCCATTCCTCATTTATAACAACAATATATAGGTGTACACGTGCAGAAGTATGTTACAGAAGCGCGTCAATTACTGGCCCTCGCGTTGCCAGTGATTTTTGCGCAGGTGGCCCAGACGTCGATGGGCTTCGTTGATACGGTAATGGCAGGTGGCTACAGCGCCACGGATATGGCTGCCGTTGCCATTGGTACCTCTATCTGGTTTCCCGCCATTTTGTTTGGTCATGGCCTGCTGCTGGCGATGACGCCTGTCATTGCGCAATTAAACGGTTCGGGACGTCGCGAACGCATCGCTCATCAGGTAAGCCAGGGGTTCTGGCTGGCAGGTGTGGTCTCCGTGCTGATTATGATTGTGCTGTGGAATGCCGGGCATATTATTCGCGCCATGCATAACATCGATCCGCTGATGGCCGACAAAGCGGTGCGCTTTTTACGCGCGCTGATGTGGGGCGCGCCGGGTTACCTCTTCTTTCAGGTGTTGCGTAACCAGTGCGAAGGCCTCGCCCGCACAAAACCGGGCATGGTGATGGGCTTTCTTGGGTTGCTGGTGAATATTCCGGTGAACTATGCCTTTATCTATGGCCATTTCGGGATGCCGGAACTGGGCGGCGTCGGCTGTGGTGTGGCGACGGCATCCGTTTATTGGGTGATGTTTATCTGTCTGCGCGCCTATGTGAAGCGTGCCCCTGCGATGCGCGATATCCAACAGGACACACGTTTTGCCAAACCGGATCTGGAAATATTGAAGCGCCTGACCCAACTCGGTTTGCCGATTGCGCTGGCGTTGTTCTTTGAAGTCACGCTGTTTGCCGTGGTGGCGTTACTGGTGTCGCCGTTGGGTATTGTGGATGTGGCCGGTCACCAGATTGCCCTGAACTTCAGCTCGCTGATGTTTGTCCTGCCAATGTCGCTGGCAGCAGCGGTCACTATCCGTGTGGGTTTTCGTCTCGGGCAGGGTTCAACACTGGATGCGCGGACATCAGCACGAACCGGCTTAATCGTTGGCGTCTGCATGGCCGCCTTAACCGCGGTGTTCACGGTCTTAATGCGCGAGCAGATCGCCCTGCTCTACAACGATAACCCGGAAGTCGTGACGCTGGCCTCGCACCTGATGTTGCTGGCGGCGATTTATCAAATCTCCGATTCTATCCAGGTGATCGGCAGCGGCGTGCTGCGCGGTTATAAAGATACGCGCTCGATCTTTTTTATCACCTTTGTTGCCTATTGGGTGCTGGGGCTGCCGACCGGCTACATTCTGGCGCTGACCGATTTGGTCGTCGATCGCATGGGGCCTGCGGGTTTCTGGATGGGCTTTATTATTGGCCTGACCTCCGCCGCCATCATGATCATGTTGCGTATGCGTTTCCTGCAACGCCAGCCTTCGGCGTGGATTTTGCAGCGCGCTGCGCGCTAATCAATGCTAGCCGCCGCATGGCGGCTACTTTCCCGGCGTTTTGCTCAGTTGTTCCGCAATCGGGTGAATTCAGTAAGAAATCTGCCATTTTCCGCTTGCCACTTCTCCGACCTGCCGCTAATATTCGTCCCCGTTGTCAACCACAACACTGCGTTCATAGCTCAGTTGGTTAGAGCACCACCTTGACATGGTGGGGGTCGTTGGTTCGAGTCCAATTGAACGCACCATTCCTTTTCAGTGCGTCCGTAGCTCAGTTGGTTAGAGCACCACCTTGACATGGTGGGGGTCGATGGTTCGAGTCCATTCGGACGCACCATTCTTGTGTTTTATCCCTTTTGTATTTCTCGCTGCAATACGCAGCAGACCGCTTTCGCGGCCTGCACCTGTTTATGCCGTCAGCGTCTTCATATCGATAACAAAGCGGTATTTCACATCGCTTTTCAGCAGCCGCTCAAACGCCTCGTTAATCTCATCCATGCGAATCACTTCAGAATCGGCGGTGATGTTATGTTGGCCGCAGAAATCAAGCATCTCCTGGGTTTCAGCAATGCCGCCAATGCACGAACCGGACACCGAACGACGACCGATAATCATTGGTACGGTGTTTACTGTCGGTTCGAGATCCCCCAGCAGCCCAACAAATACCAGTGTACCGTCGAGGGTTAACGTCGACATATAGCCGTTGATATCGTGGGTATAGGGGACAGTATCAATGATCAGATCAAATTTCCCTTTCACCGCCTCCATCTGTTGCGCATCCGTGGAGAGCACCACATGATGCGCGCCCAAGCGACGGGCATCGTCCTCTTTACCCGATGAACGGGTAAACAACGTGACGTCAGCTCCCAACGCGTGCGCCAGTTTCAGCGCCATATGGCCGAGGCCGCCAAGACCCACTACCGCCACTTTACTGCCTTCCTTCACGCCCCAATGGTGTAAAGGTGACCAGGTGGTGATTCCGGCGCAAAGCAGCGGTGCGACCGCTTGCGCATCAAGGTTTTCAGGGATGCGCAACACGAAATCTTGCGAGCAAACAATCGATTGCGAATAACCGCCATACGTTGGGCGATGATCGTGGCGGTCGATACCGTTATAGGTTTGGATGTTGCCCTCTTCGCAATATTGCTCCAGCCCCTGTTTGCAAGGTGAGCATTCGCGACAGGAATCGACCATACAGCCGATACCGACTAAATCACCGGTTTTGAATTTATTCACCGCGTCGCCAACGGAAACGACGCGACCAATAATTTCGTGCCCCGGCACAATGGGGTACTGGCTGCCATGCCAATCGTTACGCGCCTGATGCAGATCGGAATGGCATACGCCACAGTAAAGGATATCGATAACCACATCATCAGCGCGCGGTGAGCGGCGCTCAAAATGAAACGGTGCCAGAGGGGTTTTATTCGACTGTGCGGCATAGCCGAGGACTTTCATTGTCATGGTTTTTCTCCGAGAGTTTATCGGGGCGGTAGACCCCGCTTGTGGACCCACACTGCTTGAGTATGGCGCATTGCAGTATCGGTCGCGCGATCAGTACGTGCTTTGCACTTACTGTCATCGGAGATAAGAAAAAGCTCTCCGAAGAGAGCTTGAAATTAAAGGACTTTACTGAGAAAAGCCGCCGTGCGTGGATTGGTCGGTGTGGTAAACAAGTGCTGGGGTGTGCCCTCTTCCTGAATCACGCCCTGATCGATAAAAATCACCCGATCCGCGACTTCACGGGCAAAGCCCATTTCGTGAGTGACAATCACCATCGTCATGCCTTCTGTGGCCAGCGTTTTCATCACCTGTAACACATCCCCCACCAGCTCTGGATCCAGCGCCGATGTCGGTTCGTCAAACAGCATAATGGACGGGTTCATTGCCAACGCACGAGCAATGGCGACACGCTGTTGCTGACCACCGGAAAGGCTCGACGGCCAGGCATCGCGCTTGTCGCTTAGGCCCACTTTTGCCAGCAAATTTTCTGCCAGGCTTACTGCCTCAGCGCGTTTCATCCCTTTCAGGCTCATCGGAGCCATCATCAGGTTTTCCAGCACCGTCATATGCGGGAAAAGGTTAAAGCGCTGGAACACCATACCGACGCTTTCACGCAGCTTATTAATGTCGGTTTTCGCATCGTGAATGGCAAAGCCGTTGACCTGCACTTCCCCTTCGCTGACGCTTTCCAGCGCATTCATGCAGCGCAAAAAAGTGCTCTTCCCGGAACCGGAAGGGCCAATCACGCAAACCACTTCTTTCGGTTGGATATCGCAACTGATGCCGCGCAGGACATGGCTTTCGCCAAAGTACTTATGCAGGTTTTTAATGTGAATCACTTTTGCCAAACCTCTTTTCCAGTCGATTAACCAGTTGCGCAAGCAGGAAGGTAATAACCCAGTAAACCAGCGAAATGGTCAGATAGGGTTCCCAATAGGTGGCATACGCACCGGATACCGTGCGGGCGGCATACGCCAGGTCCGCGAGGCCAATCGCCGAGGCCAGCGAAGAATCTTTCACAATGGCGATCGCATTGTTGCCGAGCGGCGGCAGAATGCGGCGAAACGCCTGCGGCAGGATGACTTTACGCATCGTTTTCCACCACGGCATGCCCAGCGCGCGCGAAGCTTCCATCTGCCCTTTGTCGATAGACTGGATCCCGGCGCGGAAAATTTCCGAGACGTAAGCGCCCGCATTGAGCGTAATCGCCACGATACACGAGAGAAATGCGCCGTAGTCCGAACGCAAGCTGCGCGCCAGATCGCTACTCATAATGTCGCTGGTCACCAGAATGCCGTCGCGCGGGTTAATAAACAGCGGCACCAGTGCGAAATGCACCACCATGATCTGCACAAACAGCGGCGTGCCGCGAATGGCGCTGACATAAAAACGCACCGGGAATTGCACCAGATAGCGCAGCACATATTTCCACGGGCCGTGCCCGGCCTGCGCCATTCTGCCGAGGCCGAGCGTCAGCCCCCAGAGCGTGCCTAAAATCACGCAGATAATGGTGCATTTGATGGTCATCCAGGCACCTTCCATAAACAGCGGTGCATACTCCTGGATTATCTCCCAGCGGAATCCTGACATACCTAAACCCTGAAAAAATGACGGCTACCGCAGACGCGCTGCGATAGCCGGATTGAAAAGAAAGATGAATTACTGCGCAGGTAACGCCGGTACGTTTTCATCGAACCAGGTGTTATAAATCTTGGCATAGGTGCCATCGGCGACAATTTTCTTCAGGCCGCTGTTGAGTTTCGCCTGCAATTCGGTGTTGCCTTTGGCGACCGCAATGCCGAAGTACTGGCGCTCAAATTTCGCGTCCGGCACCAGCTTAAATTGCTTCTCCGGATGCTGTTTGATGTAGTACTTCACCACACCGACGTCACCAACGGCCGCGCTGACACCATCTTCGAACAGCTCTTGCAGCATCAACGGCGTGTTATCAAAGCGCTTGATCGCCGTGCTGTTTTTGCCCAGCACATCGGAAACCACGATATCGCCGGTGCTGGAGTTCACTACGCCCACTTTTTCATCTTTCAGCGACGCGAGTGACGTAACTTTGGAGGTTGCCGGAACGACTATCGATTGTTCCGCCGGGAAGTATGGCGCGGAGAAATCCACCATCTGTTTACGTTTATCCGTAATGGTAATACCAGAGATGATGATGTCGCGATCGCCGGAACCGAGAGTGGCGAAAATCCCTTCCCACGGCGTATTGATCAGTTTGATATTGAAGTTTTCCGCTTTGGCGATGGCTTTGATGATATCGATATCAAAACCTTCCAGCTGTTTCTGGCTGTTTTCAAATTCGAACGGGCGATACGTACCACCCGCGCCAACGACATATGTTTCCTGGGCTGCAAAGGCACTGCTGGCCATCGCGGCAAAAAGACAACCCGCCTGAATCCACTTCCTGAACATTTTCATCACCTTTTTATGCAAATTATTTGCATAAAAATACATACAACATGCTGACTGTGCAACGGTTATTATCCCGTCGGGAAAGAATACACCGCCGTTATGTGTTAAAACCGGAACAGTCATTCACTCGTCTCACTGGAGGATTGCGCAATGAATTACACTGTACCCGATATCGCTTTTCTACATGAACTGGCCGACGCGGCGGATAAACAGACGCTGCCGCGTTTTCGCTCATCGTTGAACCTGCATGTGGGCAGTAAACCCAAAGAGGGTTTTCGCTTTGACCCGGTGACCGATGCCGATCGCGAAGCCGAGCGCGTGATGCGCGAACTCATTACCGCACGTTATCCTTCGCACTCGATTATGGGCGAAGAGTTCGGCCTGACCGGCTCCGGCCCGCTGCAATGGGTGCTGGATCCTGTCGACGGTACGCGGCCTTTTCTGTGCGGCCTGCCAGTTTGGGGAACCTTGATTGGCTTGACGGTCGAGCAGCGTGGACATATGGGAATGATGAGCCAGCCGCTGACCGGTGAACGTTTCTGGGCCGATGGTCAACACGCCTGGCGCAGCGGGCCGCAAGGCACTGCACAATTGCAAACACGCAAGGGGCTTCCGCTGGAGCAGGCGATTTTGCATCTCACCTCGCCTGAACCTGTTGCTCGCCATCCTGAAGTGAATTTCGCCGCGCTGGAAGCACAAACGCTGATGATCCGCTACGGCGGCGAATGCTACGCCATGGCGATGCTGGCCGCCGGGCAAATCGATTTATGCCTGGAATATGGCTTGCAGCCTTACGATATCGTCGCGCTAATACCGATTATCGAGCAGGCCGGTGGGGTCGTAACCACATTAAGTGGCGATCGCCCGGAAGCCGGGGGAAATATTCTGGCGTGTGGCTGCCCGCGCCTGCATGAACAGGCGTTGCGTATCCTCAATAGCTAAAAAACGGCTAAAACGTTACAGCTTTACCTCGTAAGTGCCGATAATAATTATAGAAACTACCAACGAAACGGCAGAAAAGTGCACCGACTTCACCTTCGCCTTTGCCCTTTTTGTGGCAAAGGCGTCATTTTTGCTATTAATTCGTTAAATTGTTTCTTGTGCATACTTAACACGTTGATAACACTTCGTTGTGAAACTGCACAGATGGTTTTTGAAACAGTGTTTTTGTTTTCCATTTGCTTACTTTTCGTCGTATAATGTCCGCCTATTCACTCTTGAATGGTTTCAGCTGATTGAACTGTAAAATTCATAACGTACATCACTCTTTTCCCGGTTGGGCTGAAACTCAGGCACACATTACTCTGCACGCTTTTTTGATGTCACCTATCCTTAGGCTGTGGCATCGCTCTTTTCGCAACACAGGTTTGGCTCCGAAGCCGTGCGCTTACCGGAGCGTGAATTTCCTATCCTTCTCAACTCAAACTTAAAGACCAGAACTGTCATGAAAAAGACCAAAATTGTTTGCACCATCGGTCCGAAAACCGAATCCGAAGAGATGCTGGCGAAAATGCTGGACGCTGGCATGAACGTCATGCGTTTAAACTTCTCTCACGGTGACTATGCTGAGCACGGCCAGCGCATCAAAAACTTGCGCAACGTGATGAGCAAAACCGGTAAAAAAGCGGCAATTCTGCTGGACACCAAAGGTCCGGAAATCCGCACCATCAAACTGGAAGGCGGCAACGACGTTTCCCTGAAAGCGGGCCAGACCTTCACTTTCACTACCGACAAATCTGTCGTAGGTAACAGCGAAACCGTTGCCGTGACTTATGAAGGTTTCACCAGCGATCTGAGCGTGGGTAATACCGTGCTGGTTGACGATGGTCTGATCGGCATGGAAGTCACCGCTATCGAAGGCAACAAAGTTGTCTGTAAAGTACTGAACAACGGCGACCTGGGTGAAAACAAAGGTGTTAACCTGCCAGGCGTTTCCATCGCCCTGCCGGCACTGGCTGAAAAAGATAAGCAAGACCTGATCTTCGGCTGCGAGCAAGGCGTTGACTTCGTTGCAGCATCGTTTATCCGTAAACGTTCTGACGTGGTTGAAATCCGTGAGCACCTGAAAGCCCACGGCGGCGAGCATATTCAGATCATCTCTAAAATCGAAAACCAAGAAGGCCTGAACAACTTCGACGAAATTCTCGAAGCGTCTGACGGCATCATGGTTGCGCGTGGCGACCTGGGTGTTGAAATCCCGGTTGAAGAAGTGATCTTCGCGCAGAAGATGATGATCGAGAAATGTATCCGTGCGCGCAAAGTGGTTATCACTGCCACCCAGATGCTCGACTCCATGATCAAAAACCCGCGTCCGACCCGCGCTGAAGCTGGTGACGTTGCGAACGCCATTCTCGACGGCACCGATGCTGTGATGCTGTCTGGTGAGTCTGCAAAAGGCAAATATCCGCTGGAAGCGGTCTCCATCATGGCGACCATCTGCGAACGTACCGATCGCGTGATGACCAGCCGTCTGGACTTCAACAACGACAGCCGCAAACTGCGCATCACCGAGGCAGTTTGCCGTGGTGCTGTTGAAACCGCTGAAAAACTGGAAGCCCCGCTGATCGTCGTGGCGACTCAGGGCGGTAAATCTGCGCGCGCTGTGCGTAAATACTTCCCGGATGCCACCATTCTGGCGCTGACCACCAACGAACTGACCGCTCGTCAACTGGTGCTGAGCAAAGGCGTTGTCGCGCAGCTGGTGAAAGAGATTTCTTCTACCGATGATTTCTATCGTCTGGGTAAAGAAGTCGCGCTGGAAAGCGGCCTGGCGAACAAAGGTGACGTTGTGGTAATGGTATCCGGCGCACTGGTTCCGAGCGGCACGACTAACACTGCTTCTGTCCACGTTCTGTAATAATAACCGGACATTTGCGATTGATTAAAAAAGCGCCTTCGCGGCGCTTTTTTTATATTCCCGCCTCCCGCGAAAATAAAAAATCAAATCGGATTTCACTATTTAAGCAGCGCATTATCTAAGATGAATCCGATGGAAGCTTGCTGTTTTAACACGCGTTTTTTAACACCTAATTCAAAGTCGATGCTTCTTTGAGCGAACGATCAAATTTAAGTGCATTCCCATTAAAAAAATATTCTCAACCTAAAAAAGTTTGTGTAATACTTGTAACGCTACATGGAGATTAACTCAATCTAGAGGGTATTAATAATGAATCGTACTAAACTGGTACTGGGCGCGGTAATCCTGGGTTCTACTCTGCTGGCTGGTTGCTCCAGCAATGCTAAAATCGATCAGCTGTCTTCTGACGTTCAGACTCTGAACGCTAAAGTTGACCAACTGAGCAACGACGTGAACGCAATCCGTTCTGACGTTCAGGCTGCTAAAGATGACGCAGCTCGCGCTAACCAGCGTCTGGACAACCAGGCTCACTCTTACCGTAAGTAAGAGTTCCTGTAATGAAAATGGCGCACAATGTGCGCCATTTTTTTTGCCTACGTTTTACTGTTCCCTACTGCGTTACCGCTTCTCCCGCATCCTCAGCATTCATCGCCGCCCCTTTCGTGCTGTTCTGCACTGACAACACGCTTTCGGTCGTCGCCTTCTCTGCTTTTGCTTTACCCGCAGGAATACCAACCGGATAGCCCGCACGGCGGTTCAGCGCTTTTTCGATTAACGTGTGATCACCACCCGCGTTGGTGATAAGCGTTCCCAGCTCAGGTGAGAAGTTAATCGGCACCGTCTGTGTATTTTCATCCACGGTCTGCGACAGTGGGCGATGCACTTCAATGTACTGTTTGCCATCCGGTTCAACAGCGTACTTCACCGGCTCGTTGATGATGGTGACTTTCGTTCCCGCAGCGACCTGCGCAAACAATTTCTCAATGTCCGGCGCATTCATGCGTATACAACCCGAACTGACCCGCAGCCCGACGCTGTCCTGCGCATTAGTGCCATGAATGAGATATTCACCATTTCCTATCCCCAGACGCAATGCAAAGCGCCCCAGAGGGTTATTTGGCCCGGCGGGGACAACCTGTGGCAATTCAATGCCATTCGCCAGAGAGCGTGCACGTATCCCAGCTGTTGGCGTCCAGGTTGGATTAGGGATCTTCTGGCTGACGCGTGTTACAGAAACAGGTGTTTCAAGCCCCTGCTGACCAATGCCAATAGGGTAAACCTGTACGCTATTTTCACCCTTCGGGAAATAATAGAGCCGCAGTTCCGCCAGATTAACCACAATCCCTTCGCGCGGTGTGTCGGGTAACAGCATTTGGGATGGAATTGTGACAACGGTTCCTGGTTTCGGCACCGGCGCGATAGTGTCATTGGCTTCGAGAATCAACATTGCCGCCGTATCAAAACGTCGGGCGATGGTTTGCAGGTTTCTATCCCCTGCTTGCACGGTGTAGGTTTGGTTTTGACCAATGATGCGACTATTGGCCGCAGGCAAAGTGTATTCCGCCGCATGAGCCAACGGGATAGTGCTAAAAGCACCTAAAAGACACAGAGAGATAAAAGAGGCGCGTTTCATGCTGAAGTTCCTGTATTCACTGACAAGGTGTCAGAAAGCTGAAGATCCAGCGAGGCGGCGAACGCCCCGCGTATAACAGGATGAAAGGGGTCTTGTAAGTTTAGCTAAAGTTAGCCGCTTTGTTGCGGATAGCGCGGATCATCGCTTCAAGCCCTTGCGAGCGGGAGGGGGTCAAATGTTGGGTCAGTGACATTTTTTCGAACCACGGGCGCACATCGAACGCCACAATATCCTGCGCGGTCATCTGCTGATACAGCACAAATACGATGGCGATAAGCCCTTTGACAATCGCGGCATCGCTGTCGCCCGCCAGCTCTATCACGCCAGCGTCGTTACGCTGCATCACAATCCACACCTGGCTTTGACAGCCTTGAATGATGTTCTCCGGGTTATGTGCTTCTGCGCTTAACTCCGGCAGTCGCTGCCCTAGCTCAATAATATAAAGGTACTTCTCTTCCCAGTTGGCGCAGCGGCCAAAATTGCGCAGCAATTTCTCTTTATCGGGTAATGCGGCCATTTTCGCCTCTCTGTTAGCCCAGCAACTGATGAATACGTTTCAGGCCTGCTACCAGACGATCCACCTCTTCTTGCGTGTTGTACATTGCCAGCGATGCGCGACACATGGCGGGCACTTTGTAAAATGCCATCAGCGGCATCGCGCAATGGTGCCCGGTACGCACCGCAATGCCATAATTATCAAGGAAACTGCCGACATCATAGGCGTGATGTTTACCCAGGTTGAACGCAATCACGCCCAAACGGTGATCCGGGCCATACAGCGTGAGATCCGGAACATCTGCCAGCGCATTCAGCGCGTAGCGCATCAGCGTCTGCTCATACTCGCCAATCGCTTTCAGACCCAGCCCGGTCACATACTCGATCGCCGCGCCAAGACCAATGATCCCGCCAGTATTCGGTGTACCCGCTTCAAAGCGCCACGGCGCTTTCGCGAACGTGGTTCCTTCAGTCAGGCTGACGGTGGCGATCATTGACCCGCCCCCTTCCCACGGCGGCATGTTCTGCAAAATGTCTTCTTTCACATACAGCGCGCCAATGCCTGTCGGGCCATACAGTTTATGACCGGAGAAGACATAAAAATCGCAATCCAGCGCCTGCACATCGATCGGGTGATGCATGACCGCCTGCGCACCATCCACCAGCACTTTTGCGCCGTGCTGATGCGCCAGCGCAATCATCTCCGCAACCGGGTTTTCCGTCCCCAGCACATTGGAAACCTGCGTTATCGCCAGCAGCCGCGTGCGCTCATCAAGCAGCGTCGGCAGCACATCAAGTTGCAATGTGCCATCCTGGTTCAGCGGAATAACGCGCAACTGCGCGCCGACGCGTTCACAGAGCATTTGCCACGGCACAATATTGGCGTGGTGCTCCATCTCGCTAATGATAATGTTATCGCCCGCCTGCACCTGGCTGTTACCCCAGCTATTGGCGACCAGGTTGATCCCTTCGGTGGTGCCACGAACAAACACCAGCTCTTCCGGCAGACGAGCGTTGAGAAACGCCGCCACCTGCACGCGCACATTTTCCATGCGCTGCGTCGCTTCGGCACTAAGGGTATGAATGCCGCGATGCACAGCCGCATAACCGTGGCGGAAAAATTCCGCCTCGGTATCAATGACTTGATTCGGTTTTTGCGCACTGGCGGCACTGTCGAGATACGCCAGCGGGAGTCCGTTCACTTCACGCAGCAGCACCGGGAAATCGGCACGTACGTTGTTCACGGGAAAACTCATACTACGCCCCCTGCCAGACGCTGGCTGATACGCGCCAGAATCTGTTGTTTCAGCGCCTCGTCGCTGATGGCTTCCGTCAACTCAGCGGCAAAGGCATGGATAATCATCTGTTGCGCCGCTTGCTGGTTGATCCCACGCGAGCGCAAATAGAACATCTGTTCGTCGTCGATGCGACCAATGGTCGCGCCATGACTACATTTGACGTCATCAGCGTAAATTTCAAGTTGTGGTTTCGTATCCACTTCCGCCAGACGGCCGAGCAGCAAGTTGTTATTGGTCATCTGGCCGTCGGTCTTAATGGCGTGTTGCGCAACGTTAATCAACCCGTTAAACACCGCGCGCCCTTTGTCACTGACGATGGTTTTATGTAACTGGCGGCTGTTGCAGTAGCCTTTATTGTGCTCAAGCCAGGTGCGTGTATCGCACACTTCCGACTTCACCGGCATCGCCAGGCTGTTCATGTTCAGTTGCGTGTTCTCGCCGTTCAGTTGCGTGCTGGTGTTATGGCGTAGCACCGCGCCGCCAAGCAGGAAACTGTGGCTGTCTGCGCAGGCGTCTGCCGCCAACAAAATATCGTTATGGGCGAAGTGGTAGCTGAGCGGGTTTTCAAACGCCATCTTCATATGATGCAGGTGCGCGTTCGCCGCCACATTCATTGTTAAACGGGAACCGGTAAAGTGCCGCGCGTCGTTGAGGCTGACGTAGTGTTCATACACTGTCGCTTCCGCACCCTGCGCCAGATCCAGATGATGGCGATAATGCGCCGTGTTCATCTCTTCGCCCGCCAGACCTTGCGTGACATGCATTAAGAGCAATGGCTTAGAAGGCCGTTGGTTACGCGCGACCTGAATCCAGGTGACGTCGTGCGCCAGGCTTTCGGTCAGGTGTAAAAATACTTCCGGCTGCACAGGTGCGGGCAGGTTTCCTCGCGCATCACTAAAGGTCACTTCGAAGCCAGAACCTGCGAGATCGTCACTTAACGCCGCATTGAATTGCCCGTCGACAAACACCAGCCGCACGGCATCCACTGGCAAAGCCAGCGCATCGCGTTGCTGCGCGTCCAGCGAACCGCGCGTGGCGACAAACTGGCTGTTCAGCAGGCCATCAAGCGGCGTGTATTTCCAGTTTTCATGTTTTCGCGTCGGCAGCCCAAGGCGCAGCATCTGTTGCAGGTGCTGTTGCGCCACTTCGGAGTGCGCGCCGCCCTGTGTTTCGAACAGATGGTGCCACTGTTGCAGCGCGTTACTGCTGTTCGGTAAGCCAGCCATAGCCCTGCTCCTCCAGTTGCTTAACCAGCGTGAAATCGCCGGATTTCACAATGCGCCCCTGATACAACACATGCACAAAGTCAGGTTTGATGTAATCAAGGATGCGCTGGTAGTGCGTGACGATGATAAAAGCGCGATTTTCGTCGCGCAGCGCGTTCACGCCTTCGGCGACAATTTTCAGCGCATCAATATCCAGTCCGGAGTCGGTTTCATCAAGGATGCACAGTTCAGGCTCCAGCACCGCCATTTGCAAAATATCGTTGCGTTTCTTCTCGCCGCCAGAGAATCCGACGTTAACCGAGCGGGTCAACAAATCTTCCGGCATCTTCAGCAGTTTGATCTTCTCTTCCATCAAATCCTGAAAGTCAAAACGGTCCAGCGCGTCTTCCCCGCGATATTCGCGTACCGCATTCAGGGCGGTTTGCAGAAAAAATTGGTTGCTGACACCCGGAATTTCGACCGGATACTGAAATGCCATAAACACGCCTTCACCGGCGCGATCTTCCGGCGACAGCTCAAGCAAATCTTTGCCTTTGAATTCGACGCTACCGCCCACAACTTCGTAATCTTCACGTCCGGCCAGGGTCGCCGAAAGCGTACTTTTGCCGGAGCCATTCGGCCCCATAATCGCGTGGACTTCGCCCGGACGCACTTCCAGACTCAAACCACGCAGGATCTCTTTATCTTCAACGCTCACCTGCAAATCTTTAATACTTAACATTTATTATCCCTTAGTTCTTAACCGACGCTGTGTTCAAGGCTGATGGCCAGCAGTTTTTGCGCTTCAACAGCAAACTCCAGCGGCAGCTCGGAGAAGACGTCTTTACAGAAGCCGTTAACAATCATCGAAATCGCGTCATCTTCGCTGATACCGCGTTGCAGGCAGTAGAACAATTGGTCTTCACCAATGCGCGACGTGGTCGCTTCGTGCTCCAGCTGAGCGCTGTTATTACGGCATTCGACATACGGGAAGGTATGCGCGCCGGAATCCGGGCCAATTAACATTGAGTCACATTGGGTAAAGTTTCGCGCGTTGGTGGCGGTCGGCATAATTTTTACCAGCCCGCGATAGCTGTTTTGGCTGTGCCCGGCAGAGATCCCTTTCGAAATAATGGTCGACTTGGTGTTCTTGCCGATGTGGATCATCTTGGTCCCGGTGTCCGCCTGCTGGTGCCCGCTGGTTAACGCGACGGAGAAAAATTCACCGATCGAGTTATCCCCGCGCAGAATGCAGCTCGGGTATTTCCAGGTGATCGCCGAGCCGGTTTCGGACTGCGTCCACGACATTTTGCTGTTTTCGCCTTCGCACAGCGCACGCTTGGTCACAAAGTTGAGGATCCCGCCGGTGTTGTTATCGCCCGGGAACCAGTTTTGTACCGTGGAATACTTCACTTCCGCGTCTTTATGGATAATGACTTCGACAACGGCGGCGTGCAGCTGGTAGCTGTCGCGAACCGGCGCTGAGCAGCCTTCGATATAGCTGACGTAACTGCCCTCATCCGCCACCAAAATAGTGCGCTCGAACTGGCCAGTTTTTTCCGCATTAATACGGAAATAGGTCGACAACTCCATTGGGCAACGCACGCCTTTCGGGATGTAAATAAAGGTGCCATCAGAAGCGACCGCAGCGTTTAGCGCGGCAAAGAAGTTGTCATTCGAAGGGACCACGGTGCCCAGGTATTTTTTTACCAGTTCAGGATGGTCGTGGATCGCCTCGCCAAAGGAGCAAAAGATAATCCCCTGCTCTGACAATTTTTCGCGGTAGGTCGTGGCGACGGATACGGAGTCAAAAATGGCGTCGACTGCGACCTCTCTGCCTTCACGTACCGGTACACCAAGCTGATTAAACGCTTCTTCCACTTCTTCGGTCAGCCAGGCATTGGAACCTGTTTGCTGCACAGCGCCAGGCTGCGACGCGCAAGTATCATCGCAGTTGCCGCACGACGGTGCGGAGTAGTAGCTGTAATCCTGATAATCGAGCTTTTCATAATGGGCTTTCAGCCAGTGTGGCTCGTCCATTTCCAGCCACGCGCGAAACGCGTTCAGGCGGAACTCCAGCATCCAGTCGGGTTCGTTACGTTTTGCCGAGATTGCGCGCACAACATCTTCATTGATGCCTTTCGCCAGCTCATCAGTGCTTAACCGGGTGAAAAAACCCTCTTTATAGTTGAGGTTGCCGGTCCAGATTTTGACATCGTCAGTTGCTTCAGTATTACGAGACATAGTACCGCCTATACCCCAAAGCTTTCGCCACAGCCACATTCGTGCTGCGCTTTCGGGTTATTAAATTTGAAGATCTGATTTAAGCCTTCGCGTACGTAATCGACTTCGGTGCCATCAATAAAAGGCATCGCCTGTAAGGGTACGTAAAGCCGCGCGCCGTCCAATTCATACAGTAAATCGTCAGCGTTCGGTTCTGTTACCGTGTCGAGTACGTAGCCGAAGCCCGCGCAACCGGTCTGTTTGATACCGAGTCGCACGCCCAGCACGTCGGCCTGTTTGCTGGTTAGCGCACGAATATGTTCTGCCGCGGCAGGCGTCATGGTTAGCCCGCGCCACGCAAAATCTTCCGGATTAAATGATTCCATCGAGTTACCTCACGTCACCTGATCTAAAGGGCACAACGCTATGTTAGTGATAATAATTCTCACTTCAACCTGTTTCCCGAAGGGTTATTCCCCCGGAAGCCCTTTTTTCGGTCATTGCTATAAGCATAGACTGTGCTGAAAGGCTTTACAGACATGTGAAAAATTGTTTAATGAATTGATAAATAATGGCTTTAAATAACGCAACGCGGCTAAGTAGGCAAAAAGGAAAAGATGTATAGGCGATGCCTATTTTTGAGATAGGATTTGAGAAAAACCTATGGGCAAAGAAGATAAGGCAAATTAAGAATTTGCAGACTCATCCTGGTGGCTCAAGTCCTATATGATGGGTGAGTTTTCGCTGCGCTCACGCCGCTGAGCTATCAAACAAGGAAAATATTGATGCACACTATGCCAACAATGTCATTTATTGATACCGGTACCGGTTTTCCCATTCTATTGGGCCACAGCTATTTATTTGATAAATCGATGTGGTCAACGCAAATCGAAGTGCTAGCCAAACATTTTCGCGTTATAGCTCCTGACTTATGGGGGCATGGTGAGTCGCCCGCCTTGCCTGGAAGTACCTCTTCGTTGAAAGATATTGCTGCGGATCATTTGCATCTCATGGACTCACTTAATATTGAGCACTTCGCGGTCGTCGGTTTATCGGTGGGAGGAATGTGGGGAGCAGAGTTAGCCGCGATGGCACCCAAACGTGTTAAATCGTTAATGTTGTTCGATACCTTCATCGGGAACGAAACGGAAGAAGCGCGTGAACGTTACTTTGCCATGCTTAATGCAATCGATGCGGCGGGAATGCTTCCGCAGCCGCTGCTGGAATATGTCGTTTCGCAGTTTTACTCCCGTTATGCTGCGCCTTCCGATGTTCAACAGCTTACCGCCTGGCTTTCATCACTCTGCACAGAGCGTTTACGTACCAGTATTGTTCCGCTCGGGAAAATGATATTCGGCCGACCCGATCATATGGCCATTCTTGACGCCATCACTTGCCCGGTGCACATCGCCACCGGTGAACTTGATTTACCTCGTCCGCCGGTTGAAGGGCGATTAATGGCGGAAAAATTGGGTTGTGAGTTCACCCTTATTCCCAAGGCTGCACATATCAGTAATCGTGAGAACCCTGATTTCGTTACAACGCTAATTATTGATTTCATCACTAGACATCAATAATCAACCTCCGCGAGTTGTTGAGCATTCCTTATCGCCTCAGGAATGCTTCTATTGGATAACAGCGTCAAATCGACTCTCAAACCAAAATTGCTGCAGATTATACACTTTGTGCTCTTCTCTCCTCCCGGGGTCATCGACAATCAATTTTTGCGACCAAACTCGCGGGCAGTTTCAAATGCAGATATGTATGCAACAAGCCGACTTTACCCCTACAAAACAAGCACATAAATCAAACTCAAAACAAACCACCAGCAAATAAAACTCTTTAAATATAAATCTCAGGGATATACACCCGAATTAATATATAGATTTAAGCGATCAGTTTTGTGATAGCAATAGATGCAGGCTATCAAAATGAAAGGATCGATCATTTAAAACAATTTTCATTCATTATGAATCGCTGTGTAAAATTGAAAAATTGTATATTGGAAAAGTCCTGTTCTTTTGAGTGGGGAGCTTAATCAGGGAAATGAAAATAACAACATTGGAAATTTCAGATAAAAAAATACTTATGACTGCAGAATTCAGACCCATCGCTGATTTCTCAGGGAAAAATATTTCTCGCTATCATGCAGCAGCCCGTTTTATTAACGCCGATAATTTTCTCGATTCCCCAGAGCCATTAATAGATCTTTGCGAAGAGACTGAATTCAGTAATAACGTCGCTGACTTTCTGTTTGATACCATTTGCAATCTGCTTAAAAAGAAAGAACAACTCACCCTCGCATTCAGTTTGCCGTATCAACGTTTAAATGATATGGATTATCTCACCACGCTTTATCATCAATGTTTGCAGAATGATATACAGCCTCAACATATAGAAATTGCCATCAGTGAAAAATTCTCAGGCGACAAATTGATTAACAGCCAACCTTTTCTGAATAAAGCTAAAGAGTACGGTTTTATACTTTCGCTGGATAATTTCGGTATCGGCGACTTACAAATAAATGGCCTTCATTCACTGCCATTCGATAGCATCAAAATCGATCGCGCCATTATTCACGGCATCTCAACAGACAAGATGAAGCAATCGACGCTACAACGTCTTATCAGCGATGTTATTCCGACGGGTATAGAGGTGATTTGTGATGGTGCAGAACGCACGTCTGACCTTGCATTACTCAAGCGTTTTCATGCAGACATTAAAGGGTACATGCTACGCCGTCCATTGACCTGTGCGCAGCTGCAACTGCTGGAAGACTTTTAGCCTGCAAAAAAAAGCCCACTCGTTTGAGCGGGCCTGCTTCTTATTAACACCCTGTTATTGCGATTCTTTTTCGCGGGTGCAGATAATTGCTTTCTCATCGGTATGTTTGCTGTCGGAGTAGAAAAACGCTTTTTTGCCCGATTCAATCTGCGTAATGATATGAATTGCAACCCAATTAGTGTCGGTGTTTTGATCCTGGCTGTCGGTATAAATCAGTGTACGACCTGTGTACTGGTCGGAGATCTCATAGGGTTTCTCCTGCGGATTCGCGAAGTGGCGACCGTTAACGGTAAGCCCATTCGGCTCAACAACGGCTGTATATTCATCGCATGACAGATTGATTCCATTCGCGCATGAATATGCAGAAAAAAGAGCAAAACAACTGCCTACAATAAACCTGACCATAAGCATCCCATCTCGTTTTTATTAGCACCTGGATAATATTACGCCCCGAAAACGGGGCGTTAAAGAAGCGTTTAGCTATACAGCGAGGGTTCACCGATTGGGCGAGTTTTAAAGCGCCGGTGGATCCACAGATATTGCTCTGGCGCGCGCAATATTTCTCGTTCAATCACGCGGTTTATATAGCTGGCAGCGGCATATTCATCCTGCCCCGGATAATCATCCAGAGCCTCACCAATGTGCAATGAATAACCCGAGCAGCCCTCTTTACGCACCATTGTCACGGTCAGCATTTTCGCGCCAGAAAGGCGTGATAATACGAAAGTCCCGTTAGTGGTCGCCGCATTTTTCACGGAGAAGAATGGTGCGAAGCTGCTGCCCTTGCGTCCATAATCCTGATCCGGCGCAAACCATACGGCTTCGCCCTGTTTCAGGGCGTTGACCAGCCCTTTCAGGTTGCGGCGATCGATCATTGATTTATTCGAACGCATACGCCCGCGGGTTTGAACCCACTCCATCAACGCGCTGTTATGCGGTCGATAGGTTGCCATCATCGGCTGGCACAGCCCCATTACGCGGCCACCCAGCTCCAGCGACATAAAGTGCACGCCGACCACCATCACGCCACGCTGGCTTGCCTGCGCGGCCTGCAAATGCTGATAACCATCAACATCGAACCAGCGACGCACACGTTTATCGGACCAAAACCACGCCATACCGGTTTCGATCAGCCCCATGCCCAACGACATGAAGTTTTTCGCGATCAGCGCTTCGCGCCTTTCGCTATTCATATAGGGAAAGCAAAGTTCGAGGTTACGCTGAGCGATACGCTCACGCCGCTTGAGAAACCGACGAGATTGTCGACCAAGCCCTGCCCCGAAACGGGAAAGAAGAGGATAAGGGAGTTGAACGAGGAGCCAAAGCAATCCTAGTCCGGCCCATGTCACCCAGTACCGCGGGTGTAGAAATGCTAATTTGAATGATGTCATCAATGTTACCTACAAGCCTTTTATCAGTAGCGCTTAAGGAGACAATGAATCACTTCATCGGGGTCATTACGCGTTACAGCCACTCGCTTACGTTATAACCGAAGCGATACATCCTGTGCTGCGCAATATAGCACGGAGGGATAAAAACATACTCTAAGAATAATGAATAAAATATGAAGTTTTTTCGGCGGATTGCCCGCCGAAAACCTCACACAATCGCGGTTGTCAGGCGAGATGAACAGCACAAGCGGGATTGCTCGTCGTAAATATCGATTTGCCACACCTGGTGACGCCCGCCGGTATGCAGCGCCCGGCAAACTCCACGTACGCGCCCGCTGCGCACCGAGCGAAGATGGTTGGCATTCACCTCAAGGCCAACCACTTTCTGCTCCCCTTCCGTACAGAGGTAACCCGCAACCGACCCCAGCGTTTCTGCCAGCACCACCGAGGCCCCACCATGCAGCAAGCCGAACGGCTGGTGCGTACGATTATCTACCGGCATTGAGGCTTCGAGCGCATCATCACTAATGCGCTCGAAACGGATGTCCAGCAAGCCAACCATATTGCCATCGCCCATGGCATTCAATGCTTCCAGCGTCACTGCGCGTTTCCAGATCATCCCACAATCTCCAGCAACGCCTGCAAAGGATGGCGAACACCGTTACCTTCAATGCGCTTGACCTGGCTGCGGCAGGAATACCCCGTCGCAAGGCAGCGGTTACGCGGCAGGCGCTGCATCGCCTGGTGCCAAGAAAGCTCATAAATGCCCAGCGAGTTGGCATGATTCTTCACTTCATGGCCATAGGTTCCGGCCATGCCACAGCAGCCAACGCTGACATTCTCAAGCCGCGCGCCGAAACGGGCGAAAATCGAAGCCCACTGCGCCGTCGCGCCGGGTAATGCCGTCACTTCCGTGCAGTGACCGAATAGATACCACGATTCACCGCTAATGGCCCGGTTTTCCACCGTTTCCAGCGCCGCAGGCAACCATTCGTGCACCAGTTGTACATGGAAATCGCCGCGTTTATCGCCCAACGCTAGCCTGTATTCATCGCGATAACAGAGCACCAGCGCCGGATCGACGCCCACCATCGGCATTCCCAGTTGCGCCACGCGATTCAGAAAATCGGCGGTTTTTTGCGCCGTTTTGGCAAAGCGATTGAGAAAACCTTTAATATGCTGCGCCTTGCCGTTCGGCGAGAATGGCAGTACGACTGGCTGGAAGCCCAGTTTTTCCACCAGTCGGACAAAATCCGCCACAACGTGCGCGTCGTAGTAGCTGGTAAACGGATCCTGCACCACCAGCACCGTTTTCGCTTTTTGCGCAGCATCCAGTTGTTCCAGTTGCTCCAGCGTCATGTTCGCAGTGTGGTGGCCCACCATCTGGCGCTGCAATGACGGCACTGACAACAGCGGTAAATCCACCATGCCGATATGTTTCGCCGAAAGCGAACGCACCCACGGCTGGCTCATAAAGAAGTTAAAGGTTTTCGGCGCACGCGCCATCAGCGGGGCGTAACTTTCAACGGTCGCGACGAAATGATCGCGTACCGGGCGCAGATAACGACCGTGATAAATCTGCAAGAAGCGCGAGCGAAATTCCGGTACATCAATTTTGATTGGGCACTGAGTCGAACATGCTTTACAGGCCAGGCAACCGGACATCGCCTCTTTCACTTCGTGGGAAAAATCATACTCCCCACGACGCGCATGCCAGCTGTTGCGGGTACGTTCGATCAGGGTACGCAGGCTGGCGCGTTTTTCTGGCAACTCTTTTTCCAGTTTGACCGGGTCGATACCGCGATCGGCCAGCAGACGCAGCCACTCGCGCACCAGCGTTGCACGCCCTTTTGGCGAATGGATGCGATTCGCGGAAATTTTCATCGACGGACACATCGGGCTTTTCACATCGAAGTTAAAGCACAGACCGTTACCGTTGCACTCCATTGCGCCACGCCAGGACGAGCGCACGGCGATAGGGATTTGCCGATCGAATGTGCCGCGTTTTATATCATCGACCTGCTTCATTGGTGCATCAATGCCTTCCGGCGGGCAAATTTTACCGGGGTTCAGGCGGTTTTCCGGGTCGAAAGCGGCTTTGATTTTGCGCAGCTCCGCATAGAGTTGCTCGCCGAAAAACGCCGGGCTGTATTCTGCGCGGAACCCCTTTCCATGCTCGCCCCACAGCAAACCGCCATATTTCGCCGTGAGTGCAACCACCTCATTGGAGATGGATTTCATCAGCACTTCTTGCTGCGGGTCGCACATATCCAGCGCCGGACGCACATGCAACACACCGGCATCGACATGACCAAACATCCCGTAGCTCAGGCCATGCCCATCGAGCAGCGCGCGAAATTCCACGATGTAATCCGCCAGGTGCTCTGGCGGCACGCAAGTATCTTCCGCAAAGGGAATCGGTTTGGCGGAGCCTTTCGCATTACCCAGCAGCCCGACGGCTTTTTTACGCATCGCGTAAATACGCTCAATACCCGCCAGATCCTCGCAAAGCTGCCAGCCGATAATGCCACCCTCGCCGTTTGCCATCAGCGCATCCAGCCGTTGGCACAGCGACTCAACCTGCGTATCGATCAACGGCTGGTCGTCACCAGCGAATTCGACAATATTCAGGCCAAGCAGCGTCTTATCAGGAACATCGGTAATCAGCTCTTTCACCGAATGCCAGACAATATCTTCACGCGCAAGATTCAGCACTTTTGAATCGACAGTTTCCACCGACAACGCGCGCGCATCGACCATAAATGGCGCGTTGCGCAATGCCGAATCGAAAGAGTCATATTTCACGTTCACTAAACGGCGAACTTTGGGTAACCGGGTGATATCAAGTCGCGCTTCGGTAATAAACGCCAGCGTCCCTTCGGAGCCGGTCAGCACGCGGGTTAGGTCAAATTCCGTCATCTCATCGTTTAAGACATGACGTAAATCGTAACCTGTTAGAAAGCGGTTAAGTTTGGGAAATTTATCGAGGATCAATTGCCGATTATCGCGACATCTTTCCAGTACGGTTTTGTAAATACGGCCAATGGCGGTATTGGCATTGCCCAGCGTTTCCGCCAACGCCACCGGCATCGCCTGGGTATCGAGAATATCGCCACCCAACAACACCGCCCGCACGCCGAGCACGTGATCGGAAGTTTTGCCATACACCAACGATCCTTGCCCGGAGGCATCGGTATTGATCATGCCCCCCAGCGTCGCGCGGTTACTCGTGGAAAGCTCCGGCGCGAAAAAGAAACCGTAAGGTTTGAGAAATTGGTTAAGCTGATCTTTGATGACGCCCGCCTCAACACGCACCCAACCCTCTTCCGGGTTAATTTCCATAATGCGGTTCATATAGCGGGACATATCGACGATGATGCCCTGGTTCAACGCCTGCCCGTTGGTGCCGGTACCGCCGCCGCGCGGGGTGAAAATCAGCGTGCGAAAGCGATCTTCTGCGGCGAGGCGAGTAATAAGGGCAACGTCTGACGTTGAACGGGGAAAAACGACTGCATCGGGTAATAGCTGGTAAATACTGTTGTCCGTCGCCATGGTCAGCCGGTCGGCGTAACTTGTGGCGGTATCACCTGTAAAACCTTGTTGCTCCAATGCCTGCAAAAAATTCAGCACCAGTTGAACGACGCCTGGTGCCTGGGAAATCTGTGGGATCATTATGCTTGACCCTGCCTGACTGTTAGTGTTGTGAATAGTTAATCGTTTGCTTTAAGCATTCATCGTTGTATCACATTTTTTTCTTATGCGCCCATGAGAATTACAGGCAGAATCAGACTGTGCAAAATGGCTGAAATCATTAATCATTGGCGCGGTGTTTTCCTGCAACACCGAATTTTCAGCCCTCTAAAAAGGTGAGTCATTCATATGGTTGAACTACGTCAGTCCAGGGATGTGCCGCAATTAATGCTGTCGGTACTGTTTTTAGCAATCATGATTATCGCCTGTCTATGGGTCGTACAGCCTTTCATCCTCGGATTTGCCTGGGCGGGCACCGTCGTCATCGCCACCTGGCCGCTATTATTACGCCTCCAGCGGCTGCTGTTTGGCCGCCGTTCTCTGGCGGTGCTGGCGATGATGTTGCTGTTGATCCTGCTGTTTATTATTCCTGTCGCTCTGCTGGTTAATAGCCTTGTCGACTCCAGCGGCCCGGTGATTCATGCGGTCACCACCGGCGTTTCTTCCCCACCTGATCTGGCGTGGCTGCATAGCATTCCTTTTGTCGGTGACAAGCTTTACGCCGGTTGGCATAGCCTGCTGGATATGGGCGGCAGCGCAATTATGGCGAAACTGCGCCCTTACATAGGCGCCACTACCACATGGTTTGTGGGCCAGGCCGCGCATATCGGGCGTTTTATGCTGCATTGCGGCCTGATGCTATTGTTCAGCGCGTTGCTCTACTGGCGCGGCGAACAAGTGGCGCAAGGCATCCGCCATTTTGCTGTGCGTCTGGCGGCAAAGCGAGGCGACGCGGCTGTGCTGCTGGCCGGCCAGGCCATTCGCGCTGTAGCGCTCGGTGTCGTGGTTACCGCCCTGGTGCAAGCGGTACTCGGCGGCATCGGTCTGGCGATTTCCGGGGTGCCTTATGCCACGCTGTTTACAGTCCTGATGCTGATGACGTGTCTGGTGCAAATCGGCCCGCTGTTAGTCCTGGTGCCGGCCATCATTTGGCTTTACTGGAGCGGAGACTCAACATGGGGCACGGTGTTGCTGGTGTGGAGCTGCGTGGTCGCCACGCTTGATAACTTTATCCGCCCGGTACTGATTCGCCTTGGTGCTGATTTACCGCTGATCCTCATTCTCTCCGGCGTTATTGGCGGCCTGGTCGCCTTTGGCATGATCGGCTTGTTTATCGGCCCGGTATTACTGGCGGTTTCCTGGCGTCTTTTCTCCGCCTGGGTGAACGAAGTGCCGGAACCGCCTGCAACAAATGATAATGCATTGAGCGACGTACAAGATTTAGACGACCCATCTTGACGAACATAAGGCGGGGAAGCCCGCCTTAATTGATTATTAAGTATTACTTATCATTCCTGCTGCAAAATCCATATCTACTCGCGTTAAGTCCCGTTTAACGGGCAATCTGGCGCATATATTCTTTACGTCCATTTAACTAATGAGACGAATCTGATCGACGCAAAAATTCCGAATGCCTACTATTAGCGCACGGTTATAAATCAACACCTTGATTTATAAGCATGGAAATCCCCTGAGTGAAACAACGAATTGCTGTGTGTAGTCTTTGCCCATCTCCCACGATGGGCTTTTTTTTATCCTGCGAAAGACTAAAAAGCACAGCAGCCCATCTTGCACTGATGGGCTGCTCGTTTTTTTAAAGCTGCTTTTCTAACGACCCACTTCGCAGCCACTTATCATTCGCCACGCCGTTGGCAGTTCGCGCGTTTCCCCTGTCACATTGACCGTCGCACGGCCACGAATGTCTGCCGACGACGCGCCAATTTGCAGTTCAAATTCACCCGGCTCAACAATGCGTTGCCCGTCGCGGCGCGTGAAGTTCAGCATGTCGACCGGCAATGTGAAGGTCAGTTTCGCCGTTTCCCCGGGGTTCAGCATCACGCGCTGGAAGGCTTTCAGTTCATGTACTGGCCGCACCATTGACGCCACTTTATCGCGCACATACAGTTGCACCACATCGCTGCCGCTGCGCTCGCCGCTGTTTGTTACCTGAACTTGCACCACGATCTCGCCATCGATTGCCACCTCCGGCGTCAGCAAAACAGGCGAAGCGTAGTCGAACTGCGTCCAGCTTTTTCCATAACCGAAGGGGTAACGCGAGCCGAAATGGAACGCAAAAGGCGTACCACCGCTTTTCAGTTTGTGGTTGTAGTAATAGGGCATCGCGCCCGCGCTTTTCGGCACACTTACCACCAGCCGCCCTTGCGGTTCCGCCCGCCCGGTTAACACATCGGCAATTGCCCAGCCGCCCTCCTGGCCCGGCGCCCATGCCACTAACCAGGCGGCGATGCGGCTTTCCAGCCCTTGCAGGTTATACGGGCGACCACCTGTCATCACCACAACTACCGGCTTACCGGTTTTCACTAACGCTTCCAGTAATTGCTGCTGCACACCCGGTAGCGTCAGGCTATCGGTGTCGGAACCTTCCCCTACCGTTCCGCTCTGGAATAGCCCGGCGAGATCGCCAACGCAGGCGATGATGACGTCGCTCTCCTGCGCCACTCGCACCGCTTCCGGGATCAAACTCAAGTCAGTGGAAACGGGCGATTGCTGCATCGGTTTACCCGAGGCATCTCCCGGAAAGACCGGCGCACCGGCCATGCGTTTTTCGATGATGTGGCAACCTTTCGCATAGTGGATATTCCCTTCGCCCAGGGTCTGGCGCAGCGCAGCCAGCGGCGTGGTGACTTGCGATGTCTCTTCCAGCATATCGCTGATGATCAGGTGCACCGGAAAACTGTAACCGCTTAGCAATGCCAGCGGATCGTCCGCAGTCGGGCCAATCACCGCCACTTTCGGCGTACCGTTTAACGGCAAAATACCGTTGTTTTCCAGTAATGTCAGGGAGCGAGTTGCCACTTCGCGCGCCACCTGCCGCGTTTCATCCGATTGCAATGTGATGCGCTGCCCGTCGCTGTAGGGCTGTTCAAACAGACCGAGCTGGAATTTCACCGCCAATAGGCGGGCGACAATCTCATCCACTTTGTGCATTGAAATCAGCCCGCGCTCCACCGCTTGCGCCAGATGGCGTGCGCAGTCATCTTTTGGCAGTTCCACATCCAGCCCGGCGTTAAAGGCCAACGCTGCGGATTCTGCGGCATCGTGCGTCACGCCGTGATGTTGATGCAGCAAACTGACGCCGCCGTAATCGGCAACGATGATGCCATCAAAACCCCACTGCTCACGCAGCAGCGTGGTAAGCAGAAAATGATCGCTATGACCCGGCTGATTATCAATGTCGTGATAGGCCGGCATCACCGAACCGGCTTTCGCCAGTTTCACCGCCATCTCAAATGGCAATAAGAAGGTGTCGTTCAGTTCGCAAAAACCGAGGTGCACTGGCGCGTGGTTACGCGCGCCTTCGCTAAACGAGTGACCGACGTAATGTTTGAGGGTAGCCAGCATATCGCGCCGTTCACCCTGTAAACCTTCGACATAGGCACAAGCCATCACCCCGACCAGCCACGGATCTTCGCCAAACGTCTCTTCCGTGCGCCCCCAGCGGACATCGCGGGAAACATCCAGCACCGGCGCCAGCCCCTGCTTGCAGCCGGTAGAACGCGCCTCTTCACCGATCTGCTGCGCCGCGCGTTTGATCAATTGCGGATCCCAGGTTGAACCGTAGTTCAGCGATGACGGAAACAGCGTGGCGTCTTTGCACAGCAAACCCACCAGGCACTCTTCATGAAACAGCGCAGGGATACCGAGCCGCGTCTCTTCCACCAGCGTTTTTTGCAACCGATTCGCGGCGCACACGCCACTTTTCGCATCAACAATATGCGTACCCAGCGGGCGCGTTATCTGCCCGATACCCAGTTTTAGCCGCTGCGTAAGCGCTTGTTGTGCGCTCACGCCAGCAAACTCATCACTGAGATCGGTACGTTCACGGTGCTCGCCATCCTCAGAAAGTACCAGCCATAAAGCATGCATCTGCGCGAATTTTTCTTCGGGCGTCATGCGGGCAAGCAGATCCGCCACGCGTTCGGCTACGGGGCGGTTGGCGTCTTTATAAATTGCGGTCATCGGGTTACTCCTGTGTTACTGGGATCCGGGGAAGCCTGTGACTCTGGGGTTGCGCCGTTGTCGCCGCGTTTACGCATTAACGCCTGAGCGATGTCATCAGCCACGCGGCTGTTGAGTTTGTAACGGGTCAGCAACAGCACCATGCAGATAAACAGCAGGCAAGGGATCAGGGTGAACAGCGCATTGATGGTGGTCAAAACAACCGGGGCTTGCTGTGCCTGGTTGGGGATGTAATCGACAGCGCCGAGGATCCACCCCACCACGGCACCACCGAGCGCGAGGCCAAATTTGATGGCGAATAAGGCCGTGGAAAAGACCAGTCCGTCAAGGCGTCGGCCGCTGCGGTGTTCTTCATAATCCACCACGTCAGAGAACATGGTCCATTGCAATGGCGTCGTCAGGTTTTGAATAAAACTGAACACAATGTTAAGGCCAAAAATAAGCCATATCTGGGTGGGAGGAATGATAAAAATGAGCGCTGCAAAAATGACGAACGTAATAATTGTCCATTGATAAGCGCGCACGCGATCGAATTTCCCCAATAAGCGTGCTGATAATAATGCGCCGGTAAGCGCGGCAACCATTCCGGAGACAATAAAGGTAAACACCATTTCCGGGCGCTGTAATACATATTTGACGTAGTACATGGTTGCTGAGCCACGAGTAACCACGGCGGTTAATAGCAAAATATTAAACAGGAAAACAATGCGCCACTGGCTATTTGCCGCCAGCAATTTCAGATCGCTGAATATCGATCCCGAACTGTCATTGCGCGGCGTAAACCGCTCACGAGTCATAAAAAAGCAGCCGAAGAAAAGGAGAATACCCAGCACGCCCATCATGCTCATGGCATAGAAATAGCCTTTCTGGACGTTGCCTTCGCCCAAGTGCGCCACTAGCGGCAGCGCGATAACAGTGACAATGAGCCCGCCGATGAACGACAAACCGAAGCGCCAGGATTGCAGCGAGTGCCGCTCATGGGGATCCATGGTCAATGCACCAGGCATCGCACAGTAAGGCACGTTAATGGCGGAATAAATAAAACTGAGAATGGCGTAAGTCACGCAGGCATAAATCATTTTGGCTGTCGCGCCAGCATCCGGGACGTAAAACGTAATCACGCAGCTGACGCCGAAAGGAATGGCGAACCACAGCAACCACGGACGAAAGCGCCCATGCCGGGTTTGCGTGCGATCCACCAGCGCGCCGATGCAGGGATCGACAAACGCATCAATCACGCGCACCACTAAAAACATGGTGCCCATAATAGCGGCGGGTAAACCAAACACATCGGTATAGAAATAGGCGAGAAATAACGTCGCAGTTTGCCAGACCAGGGCGCTTGCCATATCACCCAGGCCGTAGCCTATTTTGTCTTGAGTACGCAGGACAGAGGAAATTGTCATTTTTATTAGCCTTGTGAGGTGAAAACGTATTTCAACCTGACGCGAAGATTCTTAACGCGTCGCTCACTACAGGCTCAAGTATTAGAAGAAGGTGTGGGGGTAACAATTGCAATAATTGCCAGGCTTTTTACGTTTTTTAGTTATTGTGATCGAGCACGAAGAAGCGGCTGAAATAAAAAATCCCCGACATTATGCCGGGGATTTCACGTTAACGATTATTTCTTCAGTTCGGCGAGGCTCAACCAGGTTTGCACGACGCTGTCAGGGTTCAGGGAAAGGCTATCGATTCCCTCTTCCATCAGCCACGCGGCAAAATCCTCATGATCCGACGGCCCCTGCCCGCAAATGCCGACATATTTGCCCTGTTTTTTCGCCGCGCGGATCGCCATTGCCAGCAGCGCTTTCACCGCGTCGTTGCGCTCATCAAACAGTTCGGAGACCACACCGGAGTCACGATCAAGGCCGAGCGCCAGCTGCGTCATATCGTTGGAGCCAATGGAGAAGCCATCGAAATGTTCGAGGAACTGCTCTGCTAACAGCGCGTTCGACGGAATTTCACACATCATGATGATCTTCAGCCCGTTTTCGCCGCGTTTCAGCCCCTGACGCGCCAGCTCATCCACCACCGCTTTCGCCTGCTCTACGGTGCGTACAAAGGGGATCATTATCTCAACGTTGGTCAGCCCCATGTCGTTACGTACGCGTTTCACTGCTTCACATTCGAGGGCAAAGCAGTCACGGAAGCTGTCTGCAACGTAACGGCCAGCACCGCGGAAACCGAGCATCGGGTTCTCTTCTTCTGGTTCGTAGCGTTCACCACCGACCAGATTGGCGTATTCGTTCGATTTAAAATCGGACAGACGCACAATCACGCGTTTCGGCCAGAATGCCGCGCCAAGGGTCGAGATCCCTTCCGTCAGACGGCCAACGTAAAACTCAACCGGCGAGTCAAAGCCTTTCATCATCTCGCGGATTTCACTTTGCAGTTTCGGTTCCTGGTCATCAAACTCCAGTAGCGCGCGCGGATGCACGCCAATCATGCGGTTGATGATAAATTCCAGGCGCGCCAGCCCAACCCCTTCGTTCGGCAGGCAAGCAAAATCAAAGGCGCGATCCGGGTTACCGACGTTCATCATGATTTTCAGCGGCAGATCCGGCATGGTATCCACGCTGGAGCTTTTCACGCTGAAATCGAGCAAGTCAGCGTAAACATACCCGGTATCGCCTTCCGCGCAGGAAACGGTGACTTTCTCGCCGGTTTTAATACGCTCGGTGGCATCGCCACAGCCAACCACCGCTGGGATCCCCAGTTCACGGGCGATAATCGCCGCGTGGCAGGTACGCCCGCCGCGATTAGTGACGATCGCCGCCGCTTTTTTCATGATCGGTTCCCAATCCGGGTCAGTCATGTCGGTAACCAACACATCACCCGGCTGGATAAGGTTCATTTCACTGATATCGTGGATGACTTTTACAGTACCCGCGCCGATGCGGTGACCGATTGCACGGCCTTCGGAGATAATCCGGCCCTGCGCATGCAGTGTGTAGCGCTCCATCACCTGGCCGCGGGAACGCACGGTTTCCGGGCGCGCCTGCACAATAAACAGTTTGCCGGTATGGCCGTCTTTCGCCCATTCAATATCCATCGGACGACCATAATGTTTTTCAATCTGTACGGCCTGTTTCGCCAGCGCCTGGACTTCTTCATCGCTCAGGGAGAATCGGTCGCGGTCAGCCTGCGGCACATCTTCAATCTGCACCTGCTTACCGTGCTCTTGCGTCGGCGCGTAGATCATGCGGATTTTTTTCGAGCCCATCGTACGGCGTACGATTGATGGACGATCGGCTGCCAGCGTCGGTTTATGGACATAGAATTCATCCGGGTTAACCGCGCCCTGCACCACCATTTCGCCCAGCCCCCAGGCGGAAGTGATAAACACCACCTGGTCAAAACCGGATTCGGTATCGATAGAGAACATCACGCCAGAGGAGGCGATATCAGAACGCACCATGCGCTGCACGCCCGCAGAAAGCGCGACACCGCGATGATCGTAGCCCTGGTGTACGCGATAAGAGATAGCGCGGTCGTTGAACAGCGACGCGAAAACGTGTTTCACCGCCACCAGCACGGCATCATACCCTTGTACGTTAAGGAATGTCTCTTGCTGCCCGGCAAAGGAGGCATCCGGCATATCTTCTGCCGTGGCCGATGAACGCACGGCAAAAGAAGCCTGCTTATCATCTTCCGACAGTTTGGCATAAGCCTCATGCACCGCTTTTTCCAGTTCCGGCTGGAAAGGCGTGTCCACAATCCACTGGCGGATCTGCGTCCCGGCTTTCGCCAGTTCGGAAACGTCGTCGATGTCGGTTTTATCCAGCAATTCATAGATTCGCTGATTCAATCCGCTTTGTTCGAGGAACTGATTAAACGCATCCGCCGTGGTCGCAAACCCATTCGGCACGGAGACACCCATACCGGACAGATTGGTAATCATTTCACCCAGGGAGGCATTTTTGCCCCCAACTCTGTCTACATCATTCATGCCGAGTTGGTCATACCAAAGCACCAGCGGAGACGAGCCATTGTTGGACATCGAAACAATCCTTTTGTGATATATGAATGGGTATAAAACGTCTGACTGCGTTTTAATCCTGGCATAATTAATTCCGTTGAAAAAACGGTGAATCGTGTAAGCAATTACGTTTTCTGGTTTTTCGGACAGTTTCCCATCAATAAATCGCACCCTGGATAATTCTTGTTTCCCTATGTCCTTCTTTTTTATATGGCATTGAAAAAATTGAACTCTACATTTCATTAAAAATAAAAACACCATTTCAATTTAAAATGAGAAAAAGGATATACGCACGCTGGAGGATTTAATTTATGCTTTCAGATAATTGCGCATGACATTCAGGATGGGTTTAATGGACAGTTCTGTAGATCGCCACGTTTTTTATATTTCCGATGGAACCGCTATCACCGCTGAAGTATTAGGCCATGCGGTAATGTCACAATTCCCGGTCGCCGTCAGCAGTATCACGCTGCCATTCGTGGAAAACGAAAGCCGCGCCCGCGCAGTCAAGGAACAAATAGACGCTATCTATCAACAAACCGGCAATCGGCCGCTGGTGTTTTACTCCATTGTGATCCCGGAGATTCGCACCATTATTTTGCAAAGCGAAGGGTTTTGTCAGGATATCGTGCAGGCGCTGGTTGCCCCACTCCAGGAAGAATTAAAACTCGATCCCACACCGATTGCCCACCGTACTCATGGCCTTAATCCTGGAAATTTAACCAAATATGATGCACGCATAGCGGCAATTGATTACACGCTGGCCCACGATGACGGTATTTCTTTGCGTAATCTTGATCAGGCGCAGGTGATTTTACTGGGCGTGTCGCGCTGCGGTAAAACCCCCACCAGCCTCTATCTGGCAATGCAATTTGGTATTCGCGCGGCGAATTATCCCTTTATTGCCGATGATATGGATAACCTCATTCTTCCCGCTGCGTTGAAACCGTTGCAGCATAAACTTTTTGGTCTGACCATTAACCCGGAACGTCTTGCCGCCATCCGTGAAGAGCGCCGGGAGAACAGCCGCTATGCGTCGTTACGCCAGTGCCGCATGGAAGTGGCGGAAGTGGAAGCGCTTTACCGCAAAAATCAGATCCCCTGCCTGAACAGTACTAATTACTCTGTCGAAGAAATCGCCACCAAAATGCTCGATATTATGGGGCTCAATCGCCGCATGTACTAACAAGCTAGTACATGAATGCCATCTGCGCTATTATGCCGCCCACTGATGTGATGCGCGTCACAGCCATGCTTGTAATCAGCGATGATTGGTTTATGGTGTTGCGCATCACTTCCGGCATTCCTGCCGCCGAAGCACCTAATTTTTGAGACGATCAATGAACAAAACTGATGAACTTCGCACTGCGCGCATTGATAGCCTGGTGACGCCTGCCGAGCTGGCGCAGCGCTACCCGGTTAGCCCGGAGGTTGCGGAGCGCGTAACTGCCTCCCGTCGACGGATCGAAAAAATCCTTAATGGCGAAGACCGCCGCCTGCTCGTTGTTATTGGCCCCTGCTCGATTCACGATCTGGATGCGGCAATCGATTATGCCCGCCGCTTGCAGACGCTGCGCGATAAGCATCACGCGCAGTTGGAAATCGTGATGCGTACCTACTTCGAAAAACCGCGAACCGTGGTCGGCTGGAAAGGGTTAATTTCCGATCCCGATCTCAATGGCAGCTATCGGGTCAACCACGGCATTGAACTGGCGCGTAAATTGCTGCTGCAAGTCAACGAACTGGGCGTGCCGACCGCGACCGAATTCCTCGACATGGTGACCGGCCAGTTTATTGCCGATCTGATCAGTTGGGGAGCGATTGGCGCACGGACGACCGAAAGCCAAATCCACCGTGAAATGGCCTCGGCGCTCTCCTGCCCGGTCGGTTTCAAAAACGGAACCGATGGCAATACGCATATTGCGGTTGATGCGATCCGCGCCTCGCGCGCCAGCCATATGTTTCTTTCGCCGGACAAAACCGGGCAAATGACGATTTATCAAACCAGCGGTAACCCGTACGGTCATGTCATTATGCGCGGTGGTAAAAAGCCCAATTACCACGCGGAAGATATCGCCAGTGCCTGCGACACGCTGCGGGAGTTCAACCTGCCGGAATACCTGGTAGTGGACTTCAGCCATGGCAATTGCCAAAAGCAACATCGCCGTCAGTTGGACGTTTGTGACGATATCTGCACACAGATTCGCAGCGGCTCGACCGCCATAGCCGGTGTGATGGTGGAAAGTTTCTTGCAAGAAGGGACACAAAAAATAGTGAATGGTCAGCCGCTGGTTTACGGGCAATCCATTACCGACCCTTGCCTGAGCTGGGATGACAGCGAACTGCTGTTGGAAAAGCTGGCCACGGCCGTCGCCACCCGCTTCTGAATCACTCCCGCCGCGAGCGGCGGGAGCCTTCCCCCCTACTGATTCTGGGGGGAAATCGACCAAATGTTATGAAACACCCTTGCCTCGCGCCAGTAGACTATTGATAATGATTATCATTGTTGATTTGCGTTTAGGCCACGATGCTGCTTATGGATAGCACAACTGCATTACCCGTTACTTCTAAGGAAAAACCTACCCACATTTCCCTTTCTGACCGTCGTATCAACAGCCAGACGCTGTTGGGCGATGAAGGACGCGTCGTTATTGAGCATAAAGGGCAGCAATATTTATTGCGCCAGACGCAAGCCGGTAAGCTGATCCTGACAAAATAGCCCTTAACTTGAGCAGCTGACTTCCAGCCGTTTTCCCCAGTCCGGCGGGCGACGGGCGTAGTCATCGCTACGATCGGCAAACGGCTGACGTAAAATCTCGTGCAGCCGTTCCAGTTCTTCGGTTTCGCCTTTTTCCGCTGCATCAATGGCGCGCTGTGCCAGCCAGTTTCGTAGCACAACCGCCGGGTTAACGCCCTGCATATGTTGCTGGCGCTGCGTATCGTCAATATTTTCCTGCTGCAAACGCGCGCGATACTGCACAAACCAGCTATCAAACGCGCCGCGATCGATAAACTCATCACGCAGCGGCGAGTCAGCACGATGTTGCTCAGTGACACTTAACAGACGGAATGTGCGCGTGTAATCGCTCCCTTCCCGCACCATCAATGCAAACAGGTTATCCAGCAGAACATTATCACCCTGCTGACGAGTGAAGAAGCCCAGCTTGCCGCGCATCAGTACGCCGTATTCGGTCAGCAATAATTGCTGATACTCGTCCAACGCGGCGTTTAAGGCGTCGACAGCAATAAAGGGTGACAGCGATTGCGCCAGACGCTGTAGATTCCAGAGCGCGACCACCGGTTGGTTTTCGAAGCTGTAGCGCCCCTGGTAGTCGGAGTGATTGCAGATAAAGCCAGGCTGGTAATCATCCAGGAAACCAAACGGCCCATAATCGATGGTCAGGCCGAGAATCGACATGTTGTCAGTGTTCATCACACCGTGCGCAAAACCCACGGATTGCCAGCGGGCAATCAGTAACGCAGTACGCCGCACCACATCGCGGAACCAGGCGATGTATTTATCGCTCTCTTCCTGCAATTCCGGCCAGTGATGGCGAATCACAAAATCGGCCAACTGACGAACCTTTTGCGGTTCGCGGCGGTAGTAGAAATGCTCAAAATGGCCGAAACGGACATGGCTTTCGGCAATGCGCATCAGCATCGCGCCCTGCTCGCGGGTTTCCCGCATGACGGGTGTATCGCTGGTCACAATGCTTAACGCGCGGGTGGTTGGGATTCCCAGATAATGCATCGCTTCCGACGCCAGGCTTTCGCGGATGGTCGAGCGTAAAACCGCACGACCATCGCCCATACGCGAATAGGGCGTGAGGCCCGCGCCTTTTAAATGCCAGTCGCGCGTGGAGCCATCCGGCATTTTTTGCTCCCCGAGTAAAATCCCGCGCCCGTCGCCCAGTTGCCCGGCCCAGACACCAAATTGATGCCCGCTGTAGACTTGCGCCAGCGGCGACATGCCAGGCAGCAAGGTTTCGCCGCCCCAAACGCCCGCCCCTGAATCGGGGTGGAAAAGCGTTTCCGGCACACCCAATGTCTCTGCCAGCGGCGTATTGCGCCACAGCAGTCGGGCATTGAGCAACGGTGTTGGGGATAAAGCAGTGTAAAATTCTGGCAATTCATCACGCCAGCGAGTGGTAAAAGACAGGGTCATAGATCCTCCAGCCTTTTAGTGTAGTGCCTTCTTCGGTGTTTAAACACCGGGCAAAACAAGGGCTATGGATGAACCAGTGTGGTGAGTTGCTCAGCAGCCACGGCTGGCCAGAGCGCCCCTTGCATCGCGCTGAACTGAAAAGCCGACGCCCGTTTCAGGGCTTGCTCATCATCAATACCGGCAATCATGACTGAGCGGCAATAAGGTTCAACTTGCGAAATAATCGCGCGCATAAAGGGTTCGAAAGAGGGAGATGCTAATCGCTGCTGA
The DNA here is from genome assembly GCF_038449125.1 of Kosakonia sp. BYX6. Taxonomy (NCBI): domain Bacteria; kingdom Pseudomonadati; phylum Pseudomonadota; class Gammaproteobacteria; order Enterobacterales; family Enterobacteriaceae; genus Kosakonia; species Kosakonia calanthes. The sequence goes on from NZ_CP151800.1 coordinate 2,702,997, forward strand.
ACGAAATTTTTATCTAACATGACGCGTTTGAACAAACCATCGAAAATAGCTTTTGTCGATGCTGTTCCCGTACCGAAATTTGCCAGCACCAGCGCATGTTGTTTCGCCAATAGAAACAGTGACTGATTATCACTGCCTTTATTTAGATCTGGATAATTCTCATTGATAGTAAATTCCAGAAAAGGAAATTTTCTGACATCTGCAGCCAGTGTTTCATCAGCCAGTAAAGCGTCAACAATATAAGGGGAAATATTAATCCAGGCGGTCAATTGATGCTGGATTAAAAAGAGTTGGCAGGTTTCTATAAGCGCCAGTTGCTCTGCAAACAAAGCCAGCGTCTCGTCTGACGTCAGGCGCGGGACAACCAGCTCTGTGGGGGCGCGGACATTACTGTCGATTCCCACAAAGTTAACAATAACTTCCACCCCCTGAAGCATTCGGTTACCATTTCTTGCAGGTAGCAAAAAAAGCTCAGAGCGATAGGTATCATCAAGTGAAATAATCATTACGCCAGCCCCGCATTAAGGGTGAAATCCGGCATTAGCAAACGCAAATGAAGAGATGCCAAAACGGCTGATTTCAATGAGATTAATTTCATTTTTTCCCAGTTTATTTTTGCTTTCCCCTTCACTTTTATTAGCTTGATCACTAATTACCCTAATCCCCTCACTGCTAGTGTAGGCCAATCATAATTAATCTTATAAATATGAATTAGTAGAAACATCCTGGTTTAATAAAAAACGCATTCGCCAGACAAACAAAAAAGAGGGTCATTTCCTACTGCCTGAGAACCCTCTTTTTTTCTTACACTATTTATGTCTGTCAGATGCGTCGCGCCTGCCAGAAGTTTTTACGCCAATAAACATTATCGAGAGAAGAACGTATCACTCCCCGGCTGGTTGAGGCGTGGATAAACGCATTATCGGTGTCGTAAATCCCGACGTGCAGACCGTTTTCACCGGAGCCAGTTTTAAAGAACACCAGATCGCCCGGCAGTAAATCGTCTTTGTCGATTTTGGTGCCCATTTCAGCCTGCTGGCGCGTTTCCCGCGGCAACTGGAGAGCAAACTTATCGCGGAAGGTCATCATCACGAAGCCTGAGCAATCCACCCCTGAACGCGTCATCCCGCCGTAGCGATACGGTGTACCGCGCCATTGGTTTAACTGATCGTTCAGATTCGCGATCACGGTGATGGAGTCTGACAATCTTGGGTTAGGCGGCGGTGCGCGGTGAGAGCTACATCCTGCAAGGAAAAGCGCCGCTGCCAGCAGAAACCAGATACGCATTCTGGATCGAGCCTCTTATCTCTTTTTTCTCGGAATAATCTACAGTGGGAATCCAATGCGTGGCAAGTCACGTTTTCGTCACGTCGCCGGGATCAACATGCTATGGCCTTCAATATCCAACTGGCGAAATGGCAAGCCGTAAGCGGTGGCAAGATGAGACGGTGTCAGCACCGTCTCTTTTGGGCCGCTCATCAGCAATTTTCCGCCGCTTAATAACCACGCCTGATGCGCATGACGCAGTGTGTGGTTGAGATCATGGCTACTCATCACCACTGTAATACCCGCGCTTACCAGTTCGCTGATTAATTTATCCAGCGCCGCTTGTTGGGCCACATCCAGGCTGTTCATCGGTTCATCCAACAGTAAAAGCTGCCCATCGGGATTGCCCTGCGGATGAACCTGAAGAATGACCGCCGCCAGGCGCACACGCTGCCACTCACCGCCGGAAAGATGATTGACCGCGCGCTCAAGCTTATCACCTAACCCGAGCTTACCGGCAATCTCTGCCAGTAAAGCGTTTTGCGTATTGTGGTGCTGATGCAACGACAGGTAGTGCCAAACTGGCATGGCAAACGGCGGCGTTTGCTGCTGCGCAAGAAAAGCGCGATGCTGTGCCAACCGCATAGCTTGCCATTGTTCCATCGGTTGGCCATTGAACGACACCGCGCCCTGCCCACTGGATAACCCGGCAATGCGGGTCAGCAACGTACTTTTCCCTGCGCCGTTCGGCCCCACCAGATGCAAAATCTGCGCGCGTTCTACCGATGCGGTGATCGGCCCAAGCCTGCCAGGTTCGCCCACATTCTGAAGTTGCAACAGCATCGACATTACTTCGCCAGCGCCTGTTTAACGGCGGCGACAAGAATCGGATCCTCCGGCGTCATATCCGGCGAGAAACGCTGAATGACATGACCATCACGGCCAATCAGGAATTTTTCGAAATTCCACAGAATATCGCCCGGCTCTTTCGGCGCGCGGCCTTTGCTGGCCATACGCTCGTAAAAGCCGCTGTCCGCCGGCGCGACTGCCGTTGGGGCCGCCGCGATCAGTTTTTTATATAACGGGTGGCGCGCGTCACCGTTGACCTCGATTTTGCTGAACATCGGGAATGTCACACCATAGGTGGTGCTGCAAAATGTTTTGATTTCTTCTTCCGAGCCAGGTTCCTGGCCAAGAAACTGGTTACACGGAAAACCGAGCACCTTGAAGCCCTCTTTTTCCCATGCCTTGTGCAGGCTTTCCAACTGTTCGTATTGCGGTGTCAGGCCGCATTTGGACGCCACATTGACCACCAGCAACACATCGCCGCGATAATCCGCGAGTGTCGTGCGTTCACCATCAATTGTCGTCACTTCTGTATCAAGAATATCCTGTTGCATAGCGTACCCTTCATTGATGTTACGGTTTCCGGGCTTAGCGCCCGACCCTCAATAATAGCCAGATAAATACTGGCGCACCTAGCGTTGCCGTTACGACACCGATCGGCAGTTCAGCGGCGCTCAACGCCAGGCGAGCGATCACATCGGCAAACAGCAGTGCCACCGCGCCCGCCAATGCGCAGCCCGGCAGAAGCACCCGGTGATCCGTCAAACCACATAAACGTAAAATATGCGGGATAACTAAACCAATAAAGCCAATTGCTCCGGCTAGCGCCACGCTGACGCCCACCATCCAGCCGGTTGCTGCAACTAATAAATTACGCCAAAACCACAACGGTAGTCCCAACTGGCGAGCCGATATTTCCCCCAGCGCCAGTACATTGAGTGGCTGAGACTGAAAACAGATCCAGACCATAACCGGCAATAGCGCGACCATCAGCCAGCTTTGTTGCCAGTCGACACCACCAAAACCTCCCATCATCCAGTACATTAGCTGGCGTAAATCGAAAGAGGTCGAGAAATAGACCGCCCAGGTCATAAGCGCAGTACAGATGATGCCCAGCGCCACGCCTGCAAGCAAAAGGCGGCTGGTTGAGAGATGGCGGCGGGCGAAGCGCAGCAGAATCAACGTGACAACCAGCGCCCCGGCGATGGCGCAAATACCCAGCGCCCAGCCGGGAAGCATGCCTCCACCGAGCAAGACCGCCGCAATTAACCCGACACCTGCGCCACTCGAAACCCCCAACAGGCCGGGTTCCGCCAGCGGATTTTCAAACAGTGCTTGCATGATGGCCCCGCATAACGCCAGCGCCGCCCCGACCAGTAACACCGCCAGCGTGCGCGGCAGGCGAATCTGCCAGACAAAAAGTTGGCCTTTAGGGGTGAACCAGGCGTTGGGAGCAATCCATTGATCGCCCGCGCAAAGGCTAATAAATAGCGCGAGCAGTAAAAGTAGCAGCAACCCGCCAAGCCAGCGGCGGTTACGTTGCTGTTTAAGATGAGCGTATGCCAGCATGTTATCCGTTTTACCCGTCAGTCAGGTGACTGATTCTAAGATTGATGCCGGACGCTGAAAAGAAAAAAGGCCGCGATGCGGCCTTTTTAATTAGTTCAGATCATTCAGCTTTGGGCGAAGCGTTTTCGACGCGGCTTTTCAACTTCTGGCCGGGTCTGAAGGTCACCACGCGCCGAGCTGTAATGGGAATATCTTCGCCCGTTTTCGGGTTACGGCCCGGGCGTTGATTTTTGTCGCGCAAATCGAAATTGCCAAAGCCGGAGAGTTTAACCTGTTCACCGTTCTCCAGAGCACGACGGATCTCTTCGAAAAACAGCTCTACCAGCTCTTTTGCGTCCCGCTTGCTAAGCCCTAGCTTATCAAACAGATATTCTGACATTTCAGCTTTTGTAAGCGCCATAGGTTCAATCCCTCAATGATGCCTGGAATCGCTCTTTTAATGCCTCTACACATTTGGCAACGGTAGCGGCAATCTCCTCTTCTTCGAGTGTACGGCTGGTATCCTGAAGGATCAGACTGATGGCAAGGCTCTTAGACCCTTCCACGACGCCCTTACCGCGGTACACGTCAAATAAGTTTACGCCAACTACCTGATTTACGCCAACTTTCTTACACTCAGCCAAAACATCTGCTGCGGGCACACTTTCATCGACCACAACAGCGATGTCGCGGCGGTTCGCTGGGAAGCGAGAAATTTCCTGAGCTTGAGGAACCACGCGGTCTGCAAGCGCATCCCATACCAGCTCAAATACCAGTGTACGGCCGTTCAGATCGAGCTTACGTTCAAGCTCCGGATGGACAACACCGATGAAACCAATACGCTTATCTTTCAGATAAATCGCTGCGGATTGCCCTGGATGCAACGCCGGATTCGTCTCGGCGCGGAATTCAATGGCTGATAATTTACCCGTCAGCTCCAGTACAGACTCCAGATCGCCTTTCAGATCGAAGAAATCGACGCTGCTTTTAGCCAGATCCCAATGCTCTTCATAGCGGTTGCCACAGATTGCGCCCGCCAGCATCACATCCTGGCGAATACCAAGGTTTGCCTGGGTATCCGGCACAAAACGCAGACCGGTTTCGAAAATGCGTACGCGGCTCTGCTGACGGTTCTGGTTGTAAACGATAGTACCCAGCAGGCCAGTCCACAGAGAAAGACGCATTGCTGACATTTCGCTTGAGATTGGGCTTGGCAGAATTAATGCCTCCTCGCCCGGATGGATCAGCTGCTGCAGTTTCGGATCAACGAAGCTGTAGGTGATCACTTCCTGATAGCCTTTATCGTTAAGCATAGTTTTCACACGCTTAAGCGACAAGTTGGCTTCGCGATGCTCGCCCATCACCAGACCTGCCTGCACCGGCTCATCTGGAATATTGTTGTAGCCGTAAATACGCGCCACTTCTTCCACCAGGTCTTCTTCGATTTCCATATCGAAACGCCAGCTCGGCGCAACAGCCAGCCACTCATCCTGGCCTTCGGTCACTTCGCAACCCAGACGTTTCAGGATATCGCTCACCTGTTCATCGCCAATGTGATGACCAATCAGGCGATCCAACTTGCTGCGGCGTAGGCGAATAGTCGCACGCTTCGGCAACGTCGATTCGTTGGTCACATCGATAACCGGACCGGCTTCACCACCACAAATATCCAGCAGCAGGCGGGTTGCGCGCTCTATTGCTTTATATTGCAGTTGCGGATCAACACCGCGCTCGTAACGGTGGGAAGCGTCAGTATGCAGGCCGTGACGGCGCGCGCGACCGGTAATGGAAAGCGGGCTGAAGAACGCGCACTCCAACAGCACATTTTGCGTATCGCCGTTCACACCTGAGTGTTCGCCACCGAAAATACCACCCATCGCCAGCGCTTTGTTATGGTCTGCAATGACCAGCGTGTCAGCGTTGAGTTTGGCTTCGCTACCGTCCAGCAGAACCAGCGTTTCGCCCTCTTTTGCCATACGCACTATGATGCCGCCATCAAGACGATCGCTGTCGAAAGCGTGCATCGGCTGACCCAGTTCCAGCAGAACGTAGTTGGTTACGTCAACTACTGCATCAATAGAACGGATGCCGCAGCGGCGCAGTTTTTCTTTCATCCATAGCGGAGTCGGTGCTTTAACATTGATGCCTTTAACCATACGACCAAGGTAACGTGGGCAAGCATCGGCAGCTTCAACGATGATCGGCAGAGTGTCATTGATGGTTGCAGTAACCGGCATAATTTCTGGTGCGGTCAGCGGCGACTTGTTCAGCACCGCAACATCACGGGCCACACCGATGATGCCCAAGCAATCGGCGCGGTTCGGCGTCACGCTGATTTCGATGGTGTTGTCATCAAGTTTCAGGTATTCGCGGATATCGGTGCCAATCGGCGCATCTGCTGGCAGCTCGATAATACCGTTATGATCGTCGGAAATACCCAGCTCGGAGAAGGAACACAGCATGCCTTCGGACGGCTCACCGCGCAGTTTTGCCGCTTTGATTTTGAAATCACCCGGCAGCACAGCACCGACAGTCGCCACAGCGACTTTCAGGCCCAGGCGGCAGTTCGGTGCGCCGCAGACGATGTCCAGCAGACGATCGCCACCAACATTAACTTTTGTCACGCGCAGCTTGTCAGCGTTCGGGTGCTGTGCGCACTCCATCACTTCACCGACGACGACGCCATGAAACACGCCAGCGACTGGCTCAACGCCATCCACTTCCAGGCCCGCCATGGTGATTTGTCCGGACAGTGCTTCGCTATCAATGGCCGGATTGACCCATTCGCGTAACCACAGTTCACTGAATTTCATTGTCTTGCCTGCCTTTATTTAAACTGTTTGAGGAAACGCAAATCGTTTTCGAAGAATGCGCGCAAATCTGTGACACCGTAACGCAGCATGGTCAGGCGCTCCATCCCCATACCGAATGCGAAACCGGAGTAAATTTCCGGGTCGATACCGACATTACGCAATACGTTCGGATGCACCATCCCACAGCCGAGGACTTCCAGCCATTTGCCATTCTTCCCCATCACATCCACTTCAGCAGACGGTTCTGTAAACGGGAAGTAGGACGGGCGGAAGCGGATTTGCAGATCTTCTTCAAAGAAGTTACGCAGGAAGTCGTGCAGCGTACCTTTCAGGTTGGTGAAGCTGATATTTTTATCAACGATCAGCCCTTCCATTTGATGAAACATTGGCGTGTGCGTCTGATCGTAATCGTTACGATAAACACGGCCTGGGGCGATGATACGAATTGGCGGCTGCTGGTTTTCCATGGTACGGATCTGCACGCCAGAAGTCTGGGTGCGCAGCAGGCGGGTTGCATCGAACCAGAAGGTGTCGTGATCGGCGCGTGCCGGGTGATGACCCGGAATATTCAGCGCGTCGAAATTATGATAATCATCTTCAATTTCCGGCCCGGTTGCGACGGTGAAACCCAGCTCGCCAAAGAAGCTTTCGATACGATCGATAGTGCGGGTAACCGGATGCAAACCACCGTTTTCAACACGACGCCCCGGCAGGGAAACATCAATGGTTTCAGCGGCCAGACGTGCGTTCAGCGCTGCGTTTTCCAAATCGGCTTTGCGGGCGTTCAGCGCTTGCTGAACCTGTTCTTTTGCTTCGTTGATTACCGCCCCGGCAGCCGGGCGCTCTTCTGGCGGCAGCTCACGCAGGGTGGTCATTTGAAGGGTCAGGTGCCCTTTCTTACCCAGGTATTCGACGCGTACGTTGTCCAGCGCGGCGACATCTGAGGCATCGTTAATGGCTGCCTTCGCACTGGCAACCAGCTCTGCGAGATGTGACATGGTTTTCCTCGTTATATGGCGATATTTACAAGCGGCAAATACAAAAAAAGCCTCCACAAGGGAGGCTTTCTGGCGCTGTTTTCCGTTTCTTCTTTCACGCGCTAGCCTCCCGGGTTCAGGTGCTAAAGTAAAAAAAGAAGCGGAAAATAGCAGCATTCATGCTTGCGTTACCTTAATCGGGTAAGTGGCGGCGATGGGTTATTGAAAACGCATCACTGCAAAAAGTCAATGTATTGATGATGTTAAAGCAAAAGAGGGAGCCAAGCTCCCTCTTTTAAACTGGCTTATGCCAGAGCTGCTTTCGCTTTTTCAACCAGGGCAGAGAATGCCACTTTGTCGAATACGGCGATGTCAGCCAGGATCTTACGGTCGATTTCAACAGAGGCTTTTTTCAGGCCATTGATGAATTTGCTGTAAGAAATACCGTTCTGACGTGCTGCTGCGTTGATACGTGCAATCCACAGTTGACGGAACTGACGCTTTTTCTGACGACGGTCACGATAAGCGTACTGACCAGCTTTGATAACAGCCTGGAAGGCAACACGGTAAACGCGTGAACGCGCGCCGTAGTAACCTTTAGCTTGTTTCAAAATTTTCTTATGACGTGCACGTGCAATCACACCACGTTTTACGCGAGCCATATGCTCTCTCCTGTATCTATATTCTTAAAAAAGTTAAAAGGTTAACGACTTATGCGTACGGCAGGCACGCAATTACCAGACCCAGATCGCCTTTGGAAACCATGGCTTTCGGGCGCAGGTGACGTTTACGCTTGGTAGCTTTTTTGGTCAGAATATGACGCAGGTTAGCGTGCTTGTGCTTAAAACCACCTTTACCGGTTTTTTTGAAGCGCTTAGCAGCACCGCGTACGGTCTTAATTTTTGGCATTTTTTAACTTCCACTTCGCATTGTTAATAAACGAAACAAAGGCGAATTAAACCCGTGAGCTTGTGGCCCACAGGTTTAATTACTTGATGGCCTTACTGTTTCTTCTTAGGAGCAAGCACCATGATCATCTGGCGGCCTTCGATCTTCGTTGGGAAGGATTCGACCACTGCCAGTTCACCCAGATCTTCTTTCACGCGATTAAGCACTTCCATACCGATCTGTTGGTGGGCCATCTCACGACCGCGGAAACGCAGTGTGATCTTGGCCTTATCGCCCTCTTCGAGAAAGCGAATCAGGCTGCGGAGTTTTACCTGATAGTCGCCTTCATCTGTACCAGGTCGGAATTTAATTTCCTTAACCTGAATAACTTTTTGCTTCTTCTTCTGTTCCTTAGAAGATTTGCTCTTTTCATAGAGGAACTTGCCGTAGTCCATTATACGGCATACGGGCGGCTCGGCGTTAGGGCTAATTTCGACTAAATCAACCCCGGCTTCTTCAGCTTTTTCCAGAGCTTCTCTCAGACTCACAATACCAAGCTGCTCGCCTTCCAGACCTGTTAAGCGAACTTCCGTGGCGCGAATCTCGCCATTAATACGATTGGGACGCGCCGTTTGAACTCGTTTTCCGCCTTTAATACCTTATTCCTCCAGTTGTTGAAGACTGCGGCTGCGAATCTCTTGTTGCAGCTTCTCGATAACTTCATTTACGTCCAGGCTACCCAAGTCTTTACCACGACGGGTACGCACAGCAACTTTGCCGGCTTCAACCTCTTTGTCACCACAAACCAGCATATAAGGGACACGACGTAAAGTGTGCTCGCGGATTTTAAAGCCTATCTTCTCGTTTCTCAAGTCTGCTTTTACTCGAATGCCCGCATTTTGCAGTTTACGGGTCAATTCGTTGACGTATTCAGACTGAGAATCAGTGATGTTCATCACAACTACCTGCACTGGCGCAAGCCAGGTTGGGAAGAAGCCTGCGAACTCTTCAGTCAGGATGCCGATAAAGCGCTCCAGAGACCCAAGAATCGCGCGGTGAATCATTACTGGAACCTGTCGCTCGTTGCTTTCGCCTACGTAAGAAGCGTTCAGGCGAGCTGGCAGGGAGAAGTCCAGCTGTACAGTACCGCACTGCCATGCACGATCGAGGCAGTCATAAAGGGTAAATTCAATTTTCGGACCGTAGAAAGCGCCTTCACCCAGTTGATATTCAAATGGGATATTGTTTTCTTCCAGCGCAACTGCCAAATCCGCCTCAGCACGATCCCACATCTCGTCGCTACCGATACGTTTGTCCGGACGAGTTGAGAGCTTGACGACGATCTTCTCGAAGCCAAAGGTGCTGTACATATCGTAGACTAAACGAATACAAGCGTTCACTTCATCGCGAACCTGCTCTTCTGTACAGAAGATATGAGCATCGTCCTGAGTGAAGCCGCGAACACGCATCAGCCCGTGCAACGCGCCTGATGGCTCGTTACGGTGGCAGCTTCCGAACTCGGCCATACGCAGCGGCAGATCGCGGTAAGATTTCAACCCTTGGTTGAAAATCTGTACGTGACCCGGGCAGTTCATCGGCTTAATGCAGTATTCACGGTTCTCGGAAGACGTCGTAAACATCGCATCTTTATAGTTATCCCAGTGGCCGGTTTTTTCCCACAGCACACGGTCCATCATGAACGGGCCTTTCACTTCCTGGTACTGATACTCTTTCAGTTTAGAGCGTACGAAAGTTTCCAGTTCACGGAAGATAGTCCAGCCATCGTTATGCCAGAACACCATGCCCGGCGCTTCTTCCTGCATGTGATACAAATCGAGCTGCTTACCGATTTTACGGTGATCGCGTTTCGCTGCTTCTTCCAGGCGTTGCAGATAGGCATTCAGCGCCTTTTTATCTGCCCATGCTGTACCGTAAATACGCTGCAACATCTTGTTGTTGCTATCGCCGCGCCAGTAAGCACCCGCTGTTTTCATCAGTTTGAAATGATGGCAAAAACGCATATTCGGCACGTGCGGTCCACGGCACATGTCGATGTATTCTTCGTGATGATACAAGCCAGGCTTATCATTATGCGCAATGTTTTCATCAAGAATAGAAACTTTGTAATTCTCACCACGTGAGACAAATGTTTCGCGAGCTTCCTGCCAGCTCACTTTTTTCTTGATGACATCGTAGTTAGTTTCGGCGAGCTCATGCATACGTTTTTCGAGCGCGTCGATATCTTCCTGGGTCAGCGTGTGGTCAAGGTCAACGTCATAATAAAAGCCATTATCGATAACCGGGCCGATCGCCATTTTAGTATTAGGCCACAATTGCTTAATTGCATGACCTAACAAGTGCGCGCAGGAGTGGCGGATAATTTCCAGACCATCTTCATCTTTTGCGGTGATGATAGCCAAGTTGGCATCGCTGTCGATAACATCAGAAGCATCGACCAGTTCACCGTTGACACGTCCAGCGATACAGGCTTTCGCCAGTCCCGGACCAATATCCAGCGCAACATCCATTGGGCTAACAGCATGGTCATATTGGCGTTGACTGCCATCAGGAAGAGTAATTACAGGCATTTCATTTCCTTATTTGCAGTGGTGCCCCACACGAAAGAGCACATACAAAATGAGATTTCAAAGATATAACAGCAACTAAGATAAGTTTTCTCGCTTCACTCTGCGGAATATGCATCGCACGGTATTTAGCCGCCATGTGCCCTTACCCATCACTGTTAAGTACCCGGCAATAGTACACATATGAAAGAGTTGTTGAAAGTATTTGTGTGACGGAGGTCAAACCCGACGGGCGATTGCGAGGTAAATCGCGTAGTGAACGTGCGCTACTGAATGTGCTTGTTAACCTGAGTTTAATCTGATTTTTCATCTCGACCTTGACAGGAATACACTCCAGGCAGTCTATTTGGCTACCCATTAACATCTAACACATTGATAAAGCATGGTAATAGTTTATTCAGTTGCTATTGTCGCACTTATGATAGTTGCTATTTTTTCGTTTTATAAGCACTACAGCATGAAGTCAGCAAGAACCCTTCCCATCCCAAACAAGAAGCGACGTTAACAGCATTACTCCTTTCAAATGGCACGCTTCTGCGTGCCTTTATTTATTGTTTATCAGGCCTCATAACCCAAAGCGCGAATAACCTCTTCCATCGCGGCTTGCGTCAGTTCCGAACGTTTAATTCGCTGATTTGCAAGCATGGTTCTGACCACACCGGCAATAACGATATGCTTCGGTTCTTGCCCAAGATCGCGCATTTCCAGCACGACTTTCCCCACAACCCGGCACATTTCCTCGTACAGTTCGACATCTTTTGACTTGCTCATCACTCCTCCGGTTATTGTGGTTAATTTTCCATATGTTAGCGTGATAGCGGCCTTAATATGCAAGACTCTCCCTTCCAGGACATTTGCACAAAGTTAAATTTCTCCGTCGATTTACCTTAAAGTTGCCCGCAAAGTCTGCCGATTAATGAATCATTAGGGCTTGAATGAATTAAACACAACGATGCAAGCAATCAACTACAACGAAATGACTGGTCTGAACCTGACGGTCAGAAAAACAACCGAATCAACATTGCAAGAATCCATTGAACGTCTGTCATCAGGCTTGCGAATCAATGGTGCCAAAGATGATGCCGCGGGCCAGGCTATTGCTAACCGCATGCGTTCAAATATCAATGCGGATACCGTGGTTTCCCGTGGACTGGATGACGCCATCAGTATGGCGCAAACCGCCGATGGTAGCCTCAACACCATTGGTGAGCTACTGATCCGCGCCAAAGGTCTCGCTATTCAATCGGGCAACAGCACGCTTTCAGATAGCGATCGACAAAGCATTCAGGACGAATATCAAAGTATTCTCAATAATATTCAGTCAATTTCGGAAACGACGGAAATTTTTGGCAGCTACCCATTGGCTACCGACTCTCCGGAACTGCCGCCTGAATTGATTGGCAATGTTCCGCCACTGAATGTGAAATTCCCGGTACAAGGTACCAATTATTCATTCAGCTCAGGAATTGTTTCTCTGGCGTACATCCCGGCCGGTTCGAAAAATATTACGATTACTATCGACTCGTTAGGCCTGGACGACGACATTCAGCTCTTTACTCGCGATGGTAAACATCTGGCGGGCACACCGATTAACGGCACCGATCCTGATTACACATGGAGTAGCCGCGGAATCACTGATTCAGCAAAAGCAACCAGCCGCGTGTTGAGCGAAGCGAACGGCTTTGAGAATGGCGCAACTTATGATGATTCACAGCTTATCGAAGGGGGCGCATCTTGGGCGCTGGATGGCAGTGAAACCCTCGATTATAACGGCATGAACATCAGCTACAGTGGCGATGGCGATCGTTACGAACCGGGAGCGGCTTTTAATGACGGTAGCAACGGCTCCAACCGAATAGAACGGTTGAAGATCGATAATGTGACCGAAGACCTGGTGGTGATGGTGGTGGGCAGCGGTTCATTTACCAGTAATCTGACCTGGGGCGATCTTCCTGAGCCAACTATCACGCCAACGGTACTACCAAAACAGAGCCGACCATGGGAAGTAGTGACAAGCGCCAGTTTCGGGGATGATGTCGAATCACTCACCATGCAGACAACGCCTGCGGATTTGAAATCGCTGGGCCTGACAAATACCGACCTACTTTCAATGCCGACGGCCAGCAATGCGATGGGCGTACTCGACAGAGCGCTGGATAAAGTCAGCAGCTACCGCGCGCAATACGGCGCGTTTATCAACCGCTTCGAATCGACTAAATCGGTGTTGGCACAGCAAAACGTTGCCACTCAGGCGGCAAAGAGTCGTATTGAAGATGCGGATTACGCCATGGAAACGAGCAAAATGGCCAAAGCGCAAATATTACAACAAGGCCAAGATGCCGTACTGAAAGTCGCTAACCAGTCGGCAGAAAATATTCTTTCACTACTGCGGAGTTAACAAATTAACAGTTCGTTGTTATGACTCTCGTGTAATATTAAGGTCAACTTTCGTCAATAAATAATAAGGCTTGCATTAAGTTATTTACATTAAAGAATAAACACGAAAACCGGTACCACATAATCCGGTTTTATCGAAGTTAATGAATTAACTAAGAATGTACTTAATCCCACTCACCGGCAACCAGGGTATGCGCATCAAACGCAGCGGCATTAGAACCCCGAGTAGCGTTTGCGACCGGAACCATATTGGAACCCGCTTCAATGTTGGTGATGTTAGTATTGGACTGGCTGGCAGAAGTTGCAGGTTGAGCAGCGAATGCGCCAAATGAAAGTGCAGAAAGCACTACGGCAGCGGCTGCAGTTTTGATTTTTTTCATAATTAACTCTCTTTCTTGAATTAATACATTACTTGCTGGGCGATACATTTAGCCCATAAATCTAGTGTAGATCTGGATCACACTTTTGCACAGTCAATTTATTTATCCATTCGTGTCAAATAAACTGAATATGTTACACGATAATTAATTATGAAGAGATTATGGAGAGGAAAATTACTTAAATAAAACTGGATAATTGGTCGCGGAAAATAGCACGAATTAACAAATGAAAAACTGGGCCGATATTTTCGGCCCAGCGAATTACATTTTATAGCCTAACGTAATCGACGTTCTGCGATCGGTATGATCCGGCGCAGTTGACGGCGGTTGGGAGTTCCAGGTCAGGTTATAAGCGACCTTCAGCGCGAAATGTGTGTTGATAGCCACGTTCAGTGCTGTTTCGGAGTTGACGGTTGTATCGTCCGCGCCAAATACAGAAACGCCCTGCGTGAATTTCGTGGTGTCGGTCATTTGCCACGCGTACGTACCGGAAGCGTAACCCAGCGCGGTGGTTTTCGTGTCGCCGTTGGTGTACTTGTCGTAACGGACACCCGGACCGAATTCAAAGCGCAGGCTGTGAACCGGACCATTCAGGAACTGGCGACCATAACCCGCGGTAAGTACATCACGATCGCGGTAGCCGTTGTAGCGGTCACTCAACCAGCTCGCCTGGCCAAACAGGTAATCATAATCCGTCATATTGTAACGGCTACGACCACCTACAGCGTATTTCTCAGACGAACGTTCATCGTTTGATGAGGTGTTGCTGGCATTTCCCCACAAAGACCAGGCGGTAGTGTTGCCATACCAGGTCAGGGTGGAATCGGCAGTCAAAGATGAACTCTTTGTGTTGCCGGACTGGCCAAGATAACCACCGTTCACGCTACCTTCGAACGGTTGTTTGGCTGTGGAAGGGTCATCCATGACAGTAAAAACGGTATCATCTGCGGCAGCATTCATCGACGCAAGCACGCCCGCAGCCATTACCAGCGCGGGTACTGTCTTCAAAAGCTTCATTTTTTAAGAGTCCGTACAGCAAAAAAAGAGACCAACAAGGTCCCGGAAACTTTCAGTAGGATCAACGACCAACGGTCCACAGAAAGGTAACAAATTATAAAAAGCCCGCTTAAACAGATCAATGAAATCTTATTTGATTTTTTGAATAAGAGGGATCTCAAAAATGAGTAAACGGTTATTAATCACCCCAACCGATTAACTCAATATCATTCTTAAAATCATATGGTTATTTACTTTCACTCCCGCACAATCGGTGCCAGGCTTAATGCAACCTGAGTAAACGGAGGTCATCATGGTATCTGTCTATACATTGACGCTCGCGCCATCGCTCGATAGCGCAACATTGACACCGCAAATTTATCCGGAAGGTAAGCTTCGCTGCACCTCCCCGGTTTTTGAACCCGGTGGCGGCGGTATCAACGTCGCCCGCGCGATTGCACACCTGGGAGGAAAAGCCACCGCCATCTTCCCGGCGGGTGGCGCAACCGGTGAACATCTCACCACATTATTGACCGATGAAAATGTGCCCACCATCAGCGTGCAGACCGCAGATTGGACACGGCAAAACCTGCATGTCCATGTTGAGTCGAGCGGTGAGCAATACCGTTTCGTTATGCCGGGCGCCGCGTTGAGCGAAGATGAGTTTCGCCAACTGGAAGAGAAAGTCCTGACCATCGAACGCGGCGCAATACTGGTGGTTAGCGGCAGCCTTCCGCCTGGCGTCCAGGTTGGCAAGCTAACGCAGTTGATTACCGCAGCGCAAAAGCAGGGTATCCGCTGCATTGTCGACAGTTCCGGTGATGCGCTTACCGCCGCGCTCGCCATCGGTAACATCGAACTGGTAAAACCCAACCAGAAAGAGTTGAGCGCACTGGTTGGCCGGGAACTCAATCAACCTGACGATGTGCGCATGGCGGCGCAGGAAATTGTTAATAGCGGAAAGGCATTACGCGTCGTCGTTTCCCTCGGGCCGCAAGGCGCGCTGGCTGTTGATGCGCAAAACTGCGTGCAGGTTGTACCGCCGCCGATGAAAAGTCAGAGCACCGTCGGTGCGGGCGACAGCATGGTCGGCGCAATGACGCTTAAGCTGGCGCAAAACGCGCCGCTCGACGATATGGTGCGTTTCGGCGTCGCCGCCGGGAGCGCGGCCACCATCAACCAGGGTACGCGTCTATGTGCACTGGAAGACACGCAAAAAATTTACGACTACCTATGCAACACCTGAATAGGTCCCGCTGCCTAGTCGGGCGGCGGGAAAGCGCAAATACGCCGCAATAGTCGACAAATATCACCCGCCGACTATGCTAAAAAAACTTTGGGATAACAATGAGGTGAAATATGAGCAGCGATGGCATCACACGCTATGTAGTCACGGTCAAATTTCACGATCAGACCCTGACAGATATAAATGAGCTGAATAACCACTTTACACGAGCGGGTTTTCTCATCACCATGACGGACGATGATGGCAAAGTGCACGATCTCGGCACCAATACTTTCGGGTTTATCAGTGCGCTCAGCGAGCAAGAAGTGCACGCGCTGGCGGAGGGTTTAGCCGAAAGCGCCGTCCATCAAAAAACCGACATTACGGTGAGTACCTGGGAGGCATGGCAACACGAAGAGCCATGAATGCCATCCTGCGCCGTCCGTACGTCTGGTGTGCGTTGAGTCGTATATTTCCACAGCTTTAGTGCGCTAACCTTCTGATCTGGCTGATTACATGGGAGAAACATCATGTGGCAAGCGATAAGTGGTCTGTTAAGCGAACAACTGGGTGAAGGCGAGATTGAGCAGCGCGACGAGCTACCGGGCGGCGAAATCCATGCAGCATGGCACCTGCAATATGCCGGTCACGATCTCTTTGTGAAGTGCGATGATCGCGAACTGTTACCCATCTTTACCGCAGAAGCCGATCAACTCGAACTTCTGGCCCGCAGCCATACGGTGCGCGTGCCGAAAGTCTGGGCGGTTGGCAGCGATCGGGACTACAGCTTTTTAGTGATGGAATACCTCCCCGCTCGCCCGTTAGATGCGCATAGCGCGTTTCTTCTCGGTCAGCAATTGGCGCACCTGCATCAATGGAGCGACCAACCGCAGTTCGGCCTCGATTTCGATAACGATCTTTCCACGACTCCGCAACCCAATGCATGGCAACGCCGCTGGGCAACGTTTTTTGCCGAGCAGCGCATCGGCTGGCAGTTGGAATTGGCGGCGGAAAAAGGGCTGGAGTTTGGCAATATCGACGCGATTGTCGAACATGTTCAGCAGCGGTTAAGCTCGCATCAACCGCAGCCTTCTCTGCTGCATGGTGATTTATGGTCGGCCAACTGCGCGCTAGGGCCGGACGGACCTTACATCTATGATCCGGCCTGTTACTGGGGCGATCGGGAGTGCGATCTGGCGATGTTGCCGCTGCACCCAGATCAACCGCCGCAGATTTACGATGGTTACCAGAGTGTCTCCCCCTTACCTGCCGATTTCCTCGATCGTCAGCCACTTTATCAACTCTATACCCTGTTCAACCGGGCCATCTTGTTCGGTGGCGAGCATTTGATGAATGCGCAGAAGGCACTGGATCGTGTTTTAGCCGCGTGAGTGCAAAACATGAGCCCGGCAAGCGAAGTGCTACCGGGCAATGTCATTGTTACAAAAAGCCAAGCAGCTTAAAGAAGAAGTAGCCTGCGACAATAACAATCACTGGTAAAACATAGAGCGGAAAGATTTGCAGGAAGATGGTGTGATGCGGGACGACAATGCGCGCTTCGATTTGCTCGCGCGTTAACCCTTCTTCACCTTTTGCCTTTTCAAGGATCATCTGGTTTTCCACCCCTTCACGCAGAAAGCGCGCCTGGCGGCTCATGCGTGCGCCGGATGCCTGTAAAGCAAGGCCAACAAAGATCAGGACAAAAATAATCCAGAACATAATATTCAGGCTTTGCTGGAAATTCGGCGTCGGCGAGTTGTACCAGAAAAGGTTAAGAAACGGCGTATTGAAACGCATCATCTCAATCATCACGTGGGCAAAATCAAGCATCACGGCATTGATGCCGGGCTGTTTTTCACTGTGATCGTACATAAATTTCAGTACAGAAATGATGGTCGAAATGACGGCTGGAATAAAAACCACCCAACCCAGAACGCGTTTCAGCACGGCGATGCGTCCAGCTTGTTGATACGTCATGGATTCCCCTTGTTTGTGACGCACTGTTTCCGCCTTAGTCTACCTGCTGATAATCATTTTCGCCTGATTTTTAAAGGCGGTATGATGAGCCCTTTACCATACTTTGTACTTTCTCCCTGCAAAATTCCGTCAATAAAAGAGGTGTTATGTCTGCTTCGCGCCAAATTTTTGCTGCCATTTTTGACATGGATGGCTTACTCATCGACTCAGAACCACTCTGGGATCGCGCCGAACTTGAAGTCGTGGCAGGCCTCGGGGTCGATATCACGCGGCGCAACGAGCTGCCCGATACATTGGGTCTGCGCATCGATATGGTCGTCGAGCTGTGGTATGCGCAGCAACCGTGGAATGGTCCGAGTCGTCAGGAAGTGACCGAGCGGATCATTCAGCGCGCTATCTCGCTGGTTGAAGAGGAACGCCCGTTACTGCCTGGTGTGCGTGAAGCGCTGACGCTCTGTAAAGCCAATGGTTTGGTGGTTGGCCTGGCTTCTGCTTCTCCACTCCATATGCTGGAAAAAGTGCTGACAATGTTCGAATTGCGTGACAGCTTCGATGCATTGGCTTCAGCGGAGAAATTGCCCTACAGCAAACCGCATCCGCAGGTTTACCTGGATTGCGCCGCGAAACTCGGTGTCGACCCGCTCACTTGCGTCGCGCTGGAAGATTCCGTCAACGGCATGATCGCCAGTAAAGCCGCGCGAATGCGCTCCATTGTGGTACCGGATGAAGAACATCGCGCCGACCCACGCTATGTGCTGGCAAACGTTAAACTCGACAGCTTGCAGCAGCTTACCCTCGCCCATCTGCTGGGCTAACAATCGCAGGAGCAGCGCTTTGCTGCTCCTGCAAAATCGCAATATTGAAACATCATTTCATTAATTTGTGTTTTCATCGCTCACCTTCTATTCTGATCCTCAGGCGCTGACGCCCAGCATAACAACCCCTCATAACACCGGAGTAAATATGATACTGGATGCTTTCAAGCTTACGGGTAAGGTGGCCCTTGTTACCGGGTGCGATACTGGCCTGGGCCAGGGTATGACGATTGGGCTTGCCGAAGCGGGCTGCGATATTGTCGGCGTTAACCGCAAAATTCCCCATGAAACCGCACAGCGTGTCGAAGCGCTCGGCCGTCGTTTTCATGCCATTCAGGCCGATCTGCGCCACCAGCAAGGGTTGAGCGATATCGTCAACGAGGCGGTAGAAAAGATGGGACGCATCGATATTCTGGTGAACAACGCAGGTACCATTCGTCGCTATGACGCGATTGATTTCAACGAACAGGATTGGGATGACGTGATGAACCTGAACCTGAAAACGTTGTTCTTTCTTTCGCAAGCGGTCGCCCGGCAATTTATCGCCCAGGGCAGCGGCGGCAAAATTATCAATATCGCATCAATGCTTTCCTATCAGGGCGGGATCCGCGTGCCTTCATATACTGCGTCGAAAAGTGGCGTTATGGGGCTAACGCGCTTGATGGCCAATGAATGGGCTACGCATAACATTAATGTTAACGGCATCGCGCCGGGTTATATGACGACGAACAACACGCAACAATTGCGGGAAGATGCGGAGCGCAGCCAAGAGATCCTTGAGCGCATTCCTGTCGGACGCTGGGGCGAACCTGCTGATTTACAAGGTGCAGTGGTGTTTTTGGCGTCGAAAGCGTCCGAGTATATTCACGGTTACACGATTGCCGTCGATGGCGGTTGGCTGGCGCGCTAATCTGACACAATTATGACAAAGAGTTACACCGTCACCTCTTTCACCTACTGTACAAACATCCTATACTGTATGCATCGACAGTTTAGCGAGTTTGATCATGACGGCGGAAGGACACCTGCTTTTCTCCATTGCGTGCGCGGTGTTTACCAAAAATGCCGAATTGACCCCCGTCCTGGCTCAGGGCGATTGGTGGCATATCGTGCCTTCTGCCATTCTTACCTGCTTGCTGCCGGATATTGACCATCCTAAATCCTTCCTCGGTCAACGTCTTAAGTGGATCTCAAAACCGGTGGCGCGTGCATTCGGCCACCGGGGTTTTACCCACAGTCTGTTGGCCGTTTTTCTCGCACTCGCTCTGTTCTATTTAAAAGTCCCAGAAAGCTGGATTGTGCCCGCCGATGCCCTGCAAGGCATGGTAGTGGGCTATTTAAGCCACATCGTGGCCGATATGATTACCCCCGCTGGCGTACCGCTGTTGTGGCCCTGCCGCTGGCGTTTTCGTTTGCCGCTATTAATGCCGCAAAAAGGCAATCAACTGGAGCGCGCGCTGTGCATGGCGTTTTTCGCGTGGGCGGTGTGGATGCCACAAACTTTGCCCGAAAATGGTGCAGTTCGCTGGTCGGCACAAATGATAAATACGCTACAAAATCAGTTTAATCGCTTTATTCATCCTCAATCTGAGCGTTAATTCGTCGATTTTTCAGCATTTGGCATAATCCATTCCATTTGGATATAAGGTCACTCCCGCACTTCTGCTAACCTTGCGCCAGAGGTTTGGCCGGGCAGGCTGACCGAATAATGATCTCAGGAGAACGGAATGAATTTTCCACTAATCGCGAACGTTGTGGTGTTCGTGGCACTGCTGTTTTTGCTGGCGCAGGCTCGCCACAAGCAGTGGAGTCTGGCAAAAAAAGTACTGGTCGGTTTGGGCCTTGGTGTCGTTTTCGGCCTGGCATTGCAGGCGATTTACGGTTCCGATAACCCGGTTCTGAAAGAGTCTATTCAGTGGTTCAACGTGGTCGGGAATGGCTATGTGCAACTGCTGCAAATGATTGTCATGCCGCTGGTTTTTGCCTCTATTCTCAGTGCCGTTGCGCGTCTGCATAATGCGTCGCAGCTCGGCAAAATCAGTTTCTTAACCATCGGGACGTTGCTTTTCACCACGCTTATCGCCGCACTGGTGGGGGTACTGGTCACCAATTTGTTCGGTCTGAGCGCCGAAGGGCTGGTGCAAGGTTCGGCAGAAACCGCGCGTCTGAATGCGATTCAGAGCAACTACGTCGGTAAACTCGCTGATTTAACCGTACCGCAGCTGATCCTGTCGTTTGTACCGAAAAATCCGTTTGCCGATCTGACCGGCGCGAACCCGACGTCAATTATCAGCATCGTTATCTTTGCTGCTTTCCTCGGTGTCGCTGCACTTAAGCTTTTGAAAGATGATGCGCCGAAGGGCCAGCGCGTGTTGACCGCCATCGACACCCTGCAAAGCTGGGTGATGAAGCTGGTGCGCCTGGTCATGCAATTGACGCCGTACGGTGTACTGGCGCTGATGACCAAAGTGGTGGCCGGTTCCAACATTCAGGACATCATCAAGCTGGGCAGCTTTGTCATCGCCTCTTACCTCGGCCTTGGCATCATGTTCGTGGTACACGCGCTGCTGCTGGGTGTTAATGGCGTTAGCCCGCTGAAATTCTTCCGCAAAGTTTGGCCAGTGCTGACCTTCGCCTTTACCAGCCGCTCCAGCGCCGCATCTATTCCGCTGAACGTGGAAGCGCAAACCCGCCGCCTGGGTGTGCCGGAATCCATCGCCAGCTTCTCTGCCTCGTTTGGTGCGACCATCGGGCAAAACGGTTGCGCAGGGCTTTACCCGGCGATGCTGGCGGTAATGGTTGCGCCAACCGTCGGCATTAACCCGTTGGATCCCGTCTGGATTGCCACTCTGGTCGGTATTGTTACAGTGAGTTCCGCAGGTGTGGCCGGTGTCGGTGGTGGTGCGACTTTCGCCGCGCTGATCGTGCTGCCAGCCCTGGGCTTGCCGGTCACGCTGGTTGCCTTGCTGATCTCCGTTGAACCGCTGATCGACATGGGCCGTACCGCGCTCAACGTCAGTGGCTCCATGACCGCCGGTACGCTGACCAGCCAGTGGCTGAAGCAGACCGATAAAACCATTATGGACAGTGAAGAGAGCGCTGAACTGGCGCATCGCTAAGCTCGCCATCGCTTAAGGCGGGGATCGCTCCCCGCCTTTGTCACATCAGTTTTTCGAATTCCCCACGCTTTTATCCAGCGCCGCAATGAGCGCTTTCGCCAAGGCATGATCCGAGAAAGGATTCTGACCGGTGATCAGTTCCCGATCGCTCACAACATTCGGCTGCCAGGCCGGAACAAACGCCATTTTCCCGCCCGCTTGCGCCATGGCTTTCGCCGGGTAGTAACGCAGCTTGTCGCCTTTTAACGATTCTTCAAATGCTTGTTCTTCGGCATCGGAAAAAATCGTCATCTTATAACCGGCGTAGATCCAGTTTTTCGCACTGGCGGATTTCCCCGCAATCACATTTGATTCGAACGCCTGCGGTTGGTCCTGTGCGGCAAGCAACGCAATCGGACCATGACAAATCGCTGCGGTCGGTTTTCCATCTTGATGGAAATGGCGCAGCAGTTTGCCAACCTCAGCGTTGCCGGGTAAATCAATCAGCGGCGCATGACCGCCGGGAATAAAGATACCAGCATAGCGTTGGGTTCCTTCCTGCAATACTTGCTTGATGGATTTCACCTTGTCGGCGGCGGTCAGCGTTTCTGACACCGTTTTGATTCGCTGCATCTCAGCAGAATTGTTATTGAAGTACATCGGATCAACTGAGTGTTCATCCGGCAGCGGCTGGTTACCTTTCGGCGTGACAATCGTGACTGCATAACCCGCTTTCAACAACGCGTCAGTCGGCACGCCAAACTCGTTAAGGTAAAAACCGGAAGCGTAACTTTTCCCGTCTTTAAGCGGCAATGTCGTTGCGCTGGAGAGTAACACCAGCACGTTTCCTTTCGGGGCGGGCTGCGCGTTGACGGTGGAGACCAGCACAATGGACGCCAGCAAACCCTGGAGCAACTTTTTCATGTTTCAGTACCTGTTCAATTAATGTGCGACAAATGTACTGGTTCACTTGTTGTAAATAAATTAATCTGACCGAACTTCATTAATTACACGAGAGAACAAATGTCGCGCGCCTTCGAATCTGTGCAACTGGGCAGTATTGAGCTTTTTTGCAAGGCTGCTGAGGCCGGCAGTTTCACCGCCGCCGCAGAGGCGCTGGGCATTACGCCTGCTTCTGTCAGCCGTACCATCCACAGGCTGGAATCCCGGCTCGGTGTGCGGCTGTTTAATCGCACCACGCGTAACGTAAAACTGACCAGCGATGGCGAGTTGTATCGTGCTCAGTGCCAGCAGGCGCTGGATCAAATCGCCAATGCCGAACGTGTGCTGACCGGGCAGCAAAGCCACGCGAAAGGGTTACTGCGCGTCAGTGTTGGCACAGTGTATGGTCATCATCGTTTGGTGCCACTGCTGCCCGCTTTTATGGCGAAATACCCGGATATCGATATCGAGCTGAATATCTCGAACCGCAACATTGATTTTATTGATGATGGCTACGATCTGGCGATCCGCATGGGCGAGCCCCGGGATTCGCGCGTAGTGGCACGTAAACTCGAAGATGCCAGCGTCGGCGTGTTTGGCGCGCCTGATTATTTGCGCCAGCACGGGCGCCCAACCTGTCTCGAAACCCTGCACCAACATGATCTGATCCAGTTTATTCTGCCCAGCACCGGGCGCCCGGTATCGTGGATTTTTCGCGATGAAGAAGGTGAAGAGATGGATTTTAGTTTCAGCAGCCGTCGCCGGGTGCATGAAGATGTGCTGGCGGGCGTGGGTTGGGCCATTGCGGGCGGGGGATTATTTCAGATTTATCACTTTGTGGCGGCTGATGCTGTCGCACAAGGACGGCTCGAAGAGGTGATGCAAGAGATGGGCGGTCGTGTGCGCCCTTTTTACATCCTTTACCCGCAAAACCGGCACTTATCGGCAAGAGTCAGAGCGTTTGTCGATTACCTGGTCACAACGCTCAGATAAGCCATTACTCTTCTTCGTCGATTTCGCCCTCCTGGCGCATTTGCATTGCCCAGCGCTGCGCCGCTTCCGGCACACTAAAAACGGGTGAGCGGCGAAAACGTGCGCCCATCAACACAAACGCCACATATTTGCCACGTAACAACCAGACATCGCGATAGCCTTCAACTTTCGATGCGTGATCGGGCGGTGCCGGTTCGACACGCGGGACATAGCTAATAACGACTCGGTTTTGTTGACGAAAAGGTTTCATAAGCGATGCATTCACTAAAGACAAATTCTACACACATGAAACAGCTATCATAGCCGATTGTTGCCCTGCGCGTCGCGTCTGGCGTGACTTTCTCTTATTTTCCGTACAGTTCCCTTCTCCCGCTTCGTACAGTTGAAGCCAGAACATTGTTCTATAGTTATGAGGGTTTAATTCTAATAACGCCCATTTTTCAGCAATGAAAACAGGAGACGAGTTCAATGTCGCATAATGAGAAAGACACTCACAAGCCGCAATCCCCGGTGCACGATGCCAGTGAATCCCGCCCCGGACTGGACTCACTTGCGCCCGAAGACAATTCTCACCGCCCTTCTCCTCAACCTACCGCGCCTGGCGAGCAACCTACGGCGCCGGGGAGCCTGAAAGCGCCGGATACGTCCAACGACAAACTGAGTGCCCTTGAGACTTTCCGCAAAGGCAGTGAAAACTTTCCCCTGACCACCAATCAGGGCGTACGAATCAGTGATGATCAAAATTCTCTGCGAGCAGGCACGCGCGGCCCTACGCTACTGGAAGATTTTATCCTGCGCGAGAAAATCACCCACTTCGACCATGAACGCATCCCGGAACGCATCGTGCATGCGCGCGGTTCCGCGGCACACGGCTACTTTCAGCCGTACCGCAGCTTGAAAGACATAACCAAAGCCGATTTTCTCTCTGACCCGGACAAGATAACGCCGGTGTTTGTGCGTTTCTCTACCGTACAGGGTGGCGCGGGTTCGGCGGATACCGTGCGTGATATCCGCGGTTTCGCCACCAAGTTTTACACAGAAGAGGGTATTTTCGACCTGGTCGGTAACAACACACCGGTCTTTTTTATTCAGGATGCGCACAAGTTCCCGGATTTTGTGCACGCGGTGAAACCCGAGCCGCACTGGGCGATTCCACAAGGTGGGAGCGCTCACGATACCTTCTGGGATTATGTTTCCCTGCAACCTGAAACGCTGCACAACGTTATCTGGGCGATGTCCGATCGCGGCATTCCGCGCAGCTATCGCACCATGGAAGGGTTTGGCATTCACACCTTCCGGCTGATCAACGCCGACGGTAAAGCAACGTTCGTGCGCTTTCACTGGAAACCGCTGGCGGGCAAAGCCTCGCTGGTCTGGGATGAGTCGCAGAAGTTGACCGGGCGCGATCCGGATTTCCATCGCCGCGAATTGTGGGAAGCCATCGAAGCTGGTGATTACCCGGAATACGAATTAGGTTTGCAATTGATCCCGGAAGAAGATGAATTCAAGTTTGATTTCGACCTGCTAGATCCCACCAAACTTATCCCGGAAGAGCTGGTTCCCGTGCAGCGCGTGGGCAAAATGGTGCTCAATCGCAACCCGGATAACTTTTTTGCCGAAAATGAACAGGTGGCTTTCCACCCAGGGCATATTGTTCCGGGGCTGGATTTCACCAACGATCCGCTGTTGCAGGGTCGGCTTTTCTCCTACACCGACACGCAAATTAGCCGTCTCGGCGGGCCGAATTTCCACGAAATCCCGATTAACCGTCCGACTTGCCCGTATCACAATTTGCAACGCGACGGTATGCACCGGATGGATATCGACACTAACCCGGCAAACTACGAACCGAACTCGATTAACGATAACTGGCCTCGTGAAACACCTCCAGGCCCGAAACGCGGTGGTTTTGAAAGCTATCAGGAGCGCGTCGAGGGGCAAAAAGTCCGCGAGCGCAGCCCCTCTTTTGGCGAATATTATTCGCATCCGCGCCTGTTCTGGCTGAGTCAGACGCCGTTTGAGCAACGCCATATTGTCGATGCGTTCAGCTTCGAACTCAGCAAAGTGGCGCGCCCTTACATTCGTGAGCGCGTTGTCGATCAACTGGCGCACATTGATGTGCAACTGGCGCAAGCGGTCGCGAAAAACCTGGGTCTCACGCTGACCGATGACCAGCGCAACATCGCCCCGCCGCCGGATGTGAACGGCCTGCAAAAAGATCCTGCCTTGAGCCTTTACGCTATTCCCGATGGCGATGTGAAAGGCCGCGTGGTGGCCGTTCTGCTGCACGATAATGTCAGCGCTTCGGATGTGCTTACCCTGTTGCAAGGGTTAAAAGCCAAAGGGGTTCATGCCAAATTGTTGTATTCGCGTATGGGCGAAGTCACGGCGGATGACGGTTCCAAACTGCCGGTAGCAGCAACGTTTGCCGGTTCACCGTCGCTCACCGTTGATGGCGTGTTCGTGCCGGGCGGCGATGTCAGTACACTTTTGCAAAATGGCGATGCGAAATATTACCTTTTGGAAGCCTACAAGCACCTGAAAACCATCGCGCTTGCCGGTGACGCGCGTCAGTTTAAAGCGCTTCTCAATGTGGATGCGCAAGGTGAAGAAGGCATTGTGGAAGGTGATAGCGCTTCAACCACGCTGGTGGATGATTTTATCACCCAGCTTGCGGCGCACCGTGTTTGGTCACGCATCAGTAAAATCGACAGCGTGCCAGCCTAGTGTGAAGAGCGCAGATAAAAAAACCGGCCAGTTGGCCGGTTTTTATTTGCTCAGGCTTAAGAAAAAAATTACTGCTTAGTTTGCGGATCCGTGTCGTATTCGGCACAGCTCTGGTAGCCCGAGTTCATTACGTGACCGGTGTCATCCAGTGCCACAAAATACGTTTCGGTTTTACCGTCACGCTGGCCCAGGATATAAGTCTGGCAGGTACCACGCGCGTGGATCATGGTCACTTCAGAAGAAGGACGACCCGCAATCTGCATCACCTGCTGGCGACTCATGCCTTTTTTCACATCTTTCACGACGGGTTGGCTAACCTGATCTTTGGCGCGATCATAAGCAGTACAACCTGCCAGCATTGTCAGTACCGCCGCGGCGCCCAGAATTCCTGCGATGTTCTTATTCATATTCCATCCTCTTTAGTATCCGCTTCTGTATCAGCGTGTTATCTAAGCCTGGAATATAAAATTACTTTTTTCAACTATCGACCCGAGATGGCATAACTTTCGGAGAAATCTAATAAAAGTGCGATAAGCTGCTAAAACGCCGCAAATTGCGACACTCAAGTCTGTGATCCTTGTCGTTTTACCGCCAAGGGGTTAGTTTTATCCATTATCTATTTGCAACCTGTAACGCAGGATTCTCAACGGAGGGGTAAATGGCTCTGCAACAAGAGATTATTGAGGCACTGGGCGTCAAGCCTACGATCAATGCCGAGGAAGAAGTTCGCCGTAGCGTGGATTTTCTGAAAACCTATCTGAAAACCTATCCCTTTTTAAAATCCCTGATCCTTGGCATTAGCGGCGGTCAAGATTCCACACTGGCGGGCAAAATTTGCCAGACGGCCATCAGCGAGCTGCGCGAAGAGAGCGGCGACACGGCTTATCAGTTTATCGCCGTCCGTCTGCCTTACGGCGCGCAAGCCGATGAGCAAGATTGCCAGGACGCTATTAACTTTATCAAGCCGGATCGCGTGCTGACCGTAAACATCAAAGCTTCGGTGCTGGCGAGCGAGCAGGCGCTGCGCGATGCGGGTATTGAGCTGAGCGATTTTGTGCGCGGCAACGAGAAAGCGCGCGAACGTATGAAAGCCCAGTACAGCATCGCCGGAATGAGCAAAGGCGTGGTGGTCGGCACCGATCACGCAGCCGAAGCGGTGACCGGCTTCTTCACCAAATATGGCGATGGCGGTACGGATATCAATCCGTTATTCCGCCTTAACAAGCGTCAGGGCAAACAGTTGCTGGCTTATTTGGGTTGCCCAGAGCATCTCTACAAAAAAGCGCCGACGGCGGATCTGGAAGACGATCGCCCTTCTTTGCCGGATGAAGCCGCGCTGGGTGTGACTTATGAAAATATCGATGATTATCTGGAAGGCAAAACGCTGGATGCGGCTACCGCCCAGATCATTGAGGGCTGGTATCTGAAAACCGAGCACAAACGTCGCCCGCCGATCACCGTTTTCGACGATTTCTGGAAACAGCAGTAACGCCGTATTTCGCCGGATGGCGGCTGGCGCCTTATCCGGCCTACAGGTTTCGCGGTCTGAATCTGTAGGCCCGGTAAGCGCAGCGCCATCAGACAATCAGTGTCATTACGTAATTCATTCACTAAATCAATGAATGCCGCTTTTTTAACCTGATACGCCCTGCTACACTGTACGGGTAACCAGTATCAGGAGTCCGTTGTGGTCAGGCGTCAATCCGCCCCGCGTCTCGAATTTGAAGCGGCGGCAATCTATGAATACCCCGAACACCTACGCCCGTGGCTTGAGGCAATGCCCAAACAGCCCGGCGTCTATATTTTCCATGGTGACAGCGAAGCGATGCCGCTTTATATCGGCAAAAGCGTCAATATCCGCAGCCGCGTGATGTCCCATTTACGTACCCCGGACGAAGCGGCAATGCTGCGTCAGTCGCGGCGGATCACCTGGATCTGCACTGCGGGCGAGTTAGGCGCGCTGCTACTGGAAGCAAGGCTTATCAAAGAGCAACAGCCTTTGTTCAACAAGCGTTTGCGCCGCAATCGCCAGCTCTGTTCATTGCGTTTTGACGGGAATAAGCCGCAAGTGGTCTATGCGCGGGAAGTGGATTTCTCTTCTTCGCCGGATCTGTATGGGCTGTTCGCCAACCGGCGCGCCGCACTGCAAGCGCTGCAGACCCTCGCCGACGAAGAAAAGCTCTGCTACGGTCTGCTGGGGCTGGAACCTCTAAGCCGGGGCCGCGCCTGTTTTCGCTCGGCGCTACATCGCTGTGCCGGAGCGTGTTGCGGCAAAGAGCCGCTGGAGGCGCATCACAGCCGTTTTCTTTCAGCAATGGCGCGGATGCAACTGGTGTGTTGGCCATGGCTTGGCCCGATTGGCCTGAAAGAGAGCACCGGTACGCTGACGCAATACCATATCATCCATAATTGGTTGTGGCTGGGTTCGGTTGAAACACCGGACGACGCAGCGGCACTGCTGCGCACACCCGCCGGTTTCGATCACGACGGCTACAAAATTCTCTGCAAGCCATTGCTGTCGGGGAACCACGAAATCATCGAGCTCAATTAGTGCCCGGCCAGCCAGGAAATCTCGCTGAATAACAACCGCCCTTCGGATCGGAGCAACCGCAGGGTATGTCTCCCCTCTTGCCAGCACGCGCCCTGATCCGCCGTCAGCAATTTGTCACCAAGTTGCCACGCGCCGCTCAGCACAAAAACCACGCCGCCGCGGGCGCCAAACGTGGTGAAAGTACGATCGGCAATGCGCACTTTGGCCCGGCAACGGTCGCGGCGCGTCATGATGTTGAAATCCATCGACATCTGCCCGGCGGAAAGCTCCGCTTTCACCGGTTGTTCACCGGCAAAGGTAAATGGCTGATGGCGTTTCAGGGTATGGCAAAACGCCTTGCCGCCATCCAGCGTCACTTCCCCGCCCTCAATCAGCGTTATCACGCGATCGACGCCAGGAAATTGGGGAAATTCACCGTTACTTGCCAAAGAAGCAATACTCGCACGCCAGTTGAAATCTCGGGTGGCTGGTGGAAAACAACAAATCTCGCGGGTTTCGCCCGCACCATTGCGCCAGAGGTTTACCGGCATCTTACGAATATCAAAGAATTTCATCATCACTCCTGAATGGCGTAGCGTGTCGCCTGAGCCGCTGCTTCTGCGGGCAGCGTACCTGCTTGTCATCGTCTTATTCGCTGTGTCGGTATTATCGGCAGTTGGGCGGATTTGCCTTAGATCACGGCGTAACCTGACATGTAAAAAAGTATAAATTTCAGATAAGTAACATACCTGTGAAGAACAGGCTGAACGAGAATACCGCGCCGGTAGCGGCTGGCAAGGGGGTAAGCAAGAAAAAACCGCCGGTTCTGCCCATCACGTACAACATGCGATGGGCAAAACCGGCGGTCTTGATGGGGGATGCTGAATTACTCAGCAGGTGCAGGAGGCATTTTACCTTCTGCTGCCGGACGTTCTGTCAGACGCTTCTCAAAATTGGCGTTGAATTGCTTTTTCTGCTCAGGCGTCAGAATGTTATAAATTTTGTTCTGCGTTTCCATGTGTTTCAGCATACCGGCTTTATGCTGCTCTTCCATCTTGGTGATTTGCGCTTCAGCTTTGGCTTTATCGAAGCTGTCGCTGGTCACGATGTCATGCATCGCGCGCATCTCTTCAACTGGCGGGCGTTTCATCTCTTCACGCTGGCTTTTCATAATGTCGCGGATTTGCTGTTTCTGCGCATCGGTCAGGTTCAGACCTTTGAACATCATGTCGTGTGGCCCTTTACCTTTATGATGCATCATTGGTTTGCTATCAGCAGGTGCGGCGGTCGTGTCGGCGGCGTGGGCAAGATTTGCAGCGCCGAAAGCCAGGGTAGAGGCAACAAACAGAGCAGTCAGTTTACGCATAATTTTATTCCTTACTTCGGTTTTACTTACGGCGGTTGCCGTGTTGACGCTAATCACTTTACTGTCTTTATCGTCAATTAATCAGAGCGACGGTAAAACAATGAAAGTGTAAATAGCCTTTTTACGTCAAATATGAAGGAAATAAGGATAAACCGTGGAGAGTCGAAAATTAAATATTCAATGCATTGATTAATAAGGAATTGTGAAGAATCATAAAATAAAGCCGATTATTAATAAACCCGTAAAGTAAGATAATTCTGTAATTTATTCTTAGCGTTAAGATAAATAAGCCCTGTAAATAACAGGGCCGATGGTTAATTTATTTTTTCCAGCATTAAACCCGCACGTAATCCAATAGCGACCTGCGGGTTGGGAAATAATACATATTCTTGTGGATGTTGAACGACATAGCGCTCGCCACGATCTTCAGCCAGCAACGTTCCGGCGCTGAATGCGGTGAAATTGAGCGTATCGGCAGACATATAAAGCTTGAACTCCTCGCTATGGCGCGTCAGTTGCTGCACCACCCGGTAATGCACCGGCGCGTTTTCCGTATCCGGCGCAGGCTCCCCGGCCAGTAACGCCGCCAACGCCCAGGCCGTACGCTGGAACTGGCTTAAATCATTCGCGCCAAACGGCAGCGCTTTACCCAGCTCCAGCGTGCAGGCCAGCGCGCCAAATTGTTCGCAACTGTAATGGGTAAATGTCCCGCCAGGCGCCTGATGAAAAACCAACGCCTCAAGCCCGGCGGCACCAAGCCACTCCAGGAACTGCACATCCCACGGCTCCTCGCGCGCGGGCAACACGCCAAAGCGAATATGGTGCGAACCACGAATGGCGGTATGCAAATCAAGATGCCAGCGAACGTCATCCCCTCCGGCGAAAAAATGGGTTATCGCCCGCTCAAGCTGGGCGGCGCGGATCGTTTCATCACTCGGCGGCAGCTGCTGCCAGCGCCCGCCAAACATACGATTAAGGTCGTTTTTCACATAACGCTTACCCTGTGCCAACGCCTGCGGGTTACCGAAAATCACCAATAGGCGCCAGGTCAGTGGCTGGCTACCGGCAAACAGGTTTTGGAGCAGCATATCGAGCATTTCGACCGGCGCGGTTTCGTTGCCATGAATAGCACAAGAGATAACCAGCGAGCGCCCGGTCGGTTGAGGCGGCACCAATTCAAGGATCCCTTGCTCGTGCCACAACCAATGAATACCGCCCGCATCGCCGGACATTTTGCGCGGAATATCGCCCGCAAGCGTTGCAGCAAGAAAGTTATCCATACGACCTCCGGTTTAGCGCTGGAAAGGATAAACAGATCCAAGGTTCAATAATTGCGTCAATTGGTCGAGCGCTTCCCGCCCTTCGCGCAGCAACTGGGGATCGGCCAAATCCGCCTGCGTCAGACGATCGCGATAGTGCTTATCCACCCACATATTCAGGGTGTTAAATAGCGCATCATTCATCATGACCGCCGGGTTGACGGCTCGCTGCTCGGCTTCACTCAGTACCACACGCAGGCGCAGGCAAGCCGGCCCGCCGCCGTTCGCCATACTTTCGCGCAAGTCGAACACCTTCAATTCACTCATCGGGTTGTCCTGCGCCAGCAGTTCATGCAGATAACGCCAGACACCGGCATGCTCCTGCGACTCCTGCGGCAACACCAGCACCATGCGCCCATCGTCGTGGCTCAATAACTGGCTGTTAAACAGGTAGGTCGCCACCGCATCGGCCACCGATACCGCCTGTTGCGGCACTTCGATAGCCATAAACCCTGGCACTTTTGCCGCCAGCTCACCGAGCAAGCGCGGTTGATCGGCAAACGCCTGTTCGTGGCAAAACAACACCTGGCGGTTGGACACGGCAATCACATCATTATGAAACACGCCAAGATCGATAACGTCCGGGTTTTGCTGAGCATAAACCACCTGCTGCGGGCGAACCTGATTGAGGCGCGCCACCGCCTGGCTGGCTTCCAGAGTCTGACGCGCCGGGTAACGCGCGGGGGCAAGCTGGCTGCCATCTTCGCGCCCATACACAAACAGTTGCACGCCTGTTTCGCCGTACTCGCCGCCGAAGCGGTTATGGTTAGCGGCACCTTCATCGCCAAACATCGCCACCTGCGGCAGCGCGGAATGCACGGCGAAGGTCTTTTCATCACGAAAGATAGCGCGCAGCAACGCTTCGGTGGTCGGCGCTTCCATCGCGCGGTGGAATTTGTTGTTGAGGTTCGCCACGGTCAGGTGGACTTTGCCATCCTGCGAATCCGCCGACGGGCACACCGTGGCGGCATTAGCGACCCACATGGCCGACGCGGAACTGACGGCGGAAAGCAGTTGCGGAGCCTGTGAAGCCGCTTTTTCCACCACGTGCT
The DNA here is from genome assembly GCF_038449125.1 of Kosakonia sp. BYX6. Classification (NCBI taxonomy): domain Bacteria; kingdom Pseudomonadati; phylum Pseudomonadota; class Gammaproteobacteria; order Enterobacterales; family Enterobacteriaceae; genus Kosakonia; species Kosakonia calanthes. Next base: position 2,735,737 of record NZ_CP151800.1, read on the forward strand.
CATCGCTGCCGGTAAACCCAAGCTGGCGCAAAGCCGCAACATTGGGACGTTCATGGGGCGGAATCACTGCCTGCGGAAAGCCGGCATCCGCCAGCGCCTTCATTTTTAGCAATCCCTGTTTCGCCGCCAGTTTTGGGTTTGAGCGCTGAAAGCGGTGTTTGGTGGACGCCTCATTGCCAAACGACAGCCCGGCGTAGTGATGCGTCAAACCGACGAGGCCATCAAAGTTGACTTCGCGGGCTTTCATGGCTGCTCCTCACGGGAAAAATTCAGCCCCGGACTGAGGGTTTGCGGGAGCGTCAGTTCAGCAGTTTCGAGGCTTGCCATTGGCCAGGCGCAATAATCCGCCGCATACCAGGCGCTGGGGCGATGGTTGCCGGACGCGCCAATGCCACCAAACGGCGCGGTACTGGCGGCACCCGTTAACGGTTTGTTCCAGTTGACGATCCCGGCGCGCGCTTCCAGCAGCAGTCTGTCAAATTTCTGCCGCTCGGGCGAAATCAAGCCACACGCCAGCCCGTAACGGGTGTCGTTCGCCAGCGCAATGGCCTCGTCAAACTCGTCATAACGCCAGACGCAGAGCAGCGGCCCGAACACCTCTTCATCCGGCACCGCTTTCGCGTCGGTCATGTCGATAATGCCCGGCGTTAGCAATGACGTCCCCTCTGCCAGCAAACGCGGCGCCAGCAGGGTTTTTCCGCCGCGCGCTTCATGTGCCTGCCAGGCGTGATAAACCTGTTGCGCCGCCTCGGCGGAGATCAACCCCCCGAAGAACGACGCGGGTTCAGCATCCCACGCCTGCGGCGTCAAACGCGCGGTGACCTCGACCAGACGCGCCAGGAATGCATCTCCAGCGTCCGAGCGTTTGACCAGCAAGCGGCGGGCGCAGGTACAACGCTGACCGGCGGTGATAAACGCCGACTGAATAGCCAGGTGAACGGCGGCATCGGTGTCATCAGGATCTTCAACAATCAGCGGGTTATTGCCGCCCATCTCCAGCGCAAGAATCTTTTGCGGTTGCCCGGCGAGCTGGCGATGCAGTTGATAACCGGTATTGGCGCTGCCAGTAAACAGTAGCCCGTCCAGCCCCGGCAACGCGCTCAACGCCTGACCGGTTTCACGCCCGCCCTGCACTAAATTGAGCACGCCCGCGGGCAAGCCCGCTTGTTCCCACAGCTTCGCCACCGCTTCGCCGATCCACGGTGTCAGCTCGCTGGGTTTAAACAGCAGCGTGTTGCCCGCCAGCAGTGCCGGAATGATGTGCCCATTGGGCAAATGACCGGGGAAGTTGTACGGTCCAAAGACTGCCAGCACACCATGCGGGCGATGGCGCAGCGTTGCCGCACCGTCAGCCATCTCGGTTTGTTGCTCGCCGGTGCGCGCGTGGTAGGCCTTTACGGAAATGGTAGCTTTGTTGATCATCGCGGTGATTTCGGTCGCCGCTTCCCAACGCGGTTTCCCTGTTTCGCGGGCAATAATTTCTGTCAGCCCGGCTTTGTTGCTCTCCAGCAAGGCGGCAAATTTTTCAACGATGGTCTGGCGCGTAATAAAGGGCTGGCGCGCCCATTGTGGAAATGCAGCCCGCGCCGCCTGGTAGGCCTGCTCGACTTGCGCGCTGTCGGCATCGAACCCGTGCCACAGCGCTTCGTTCGTCACCGGGTTGGTTTTAACGCGGCGTTCACCCTGGCCTGTCACCCAATCGCCGTTAATCCATAAACTCATTTTGTTTTCTCCTCAGCACTTTTTTCCTCAGCACAAAGTCGCACCAGTCGCACTTTATCGCCCGGCTGACATTTCAGCGTATCCAGTTCTTCCGCCGTTAATAGCAGCCGCTCGGTCTGCGGATCGGCGTGTATAAGCATGGCCCGAAATTCGTGATACTGCTCATTCGACACCATACACGCCGGCCACTCGCCCGGTGCACGCTGGCCCTCGCCAATGTCGACTAAGCGGCTTTTGCGGATGGCGCGAACCCGGTCGATATCGCACTCCAGCGTCGGCCCACCATCGAAAATGTCGACATAGTTGCGATAGCGAAACCCCTCTTTTTCCAGCACTGCACGCGCGGGCGCGGTTTGCGGGTGGACATGGCCGATCACCGCCTGGGCTTCCTCGGCCAGAAAATGGGTATAGATCGGGTGTTTGGGCATCAGTTCGGCGATAAAAGCTTTTTGCCCGGTGCCACACAGGTAATCCGCACGGCTAAACTCCATGGAGAAGAAGCGCTTGCCGAGGCTTTCCCAGAACGGCGAATAGCCATGTTCGTCGATCACGCCGCGCATCTCGGCGACCACTTTTTCGTTAAAACGCTCGCGAAACGCCGCCATAAACAGAAAGCGCGATTTTGACAGCAGATAGCCGTTACCCTCTTTGCGCCAGGCCGGATCGAGAAATAAGGTACACAGTTCGCTACTGCCAGTGTGATCATTACTGAGAAATAACGTGGGTAACGCGTTGTAGACATTCAGTTCTTTCGACGCATGCACCTGCGTGCCTACGCGGTAGTTGTACCAGGGATCGTTCAGCCCCACAGCCACTTCGATGGCGCAAATCCCCGCCACTTCGCCGCTTTGCGTCTCTTCCAGTACAAACACATAACCCTGCTCGCCTTTTGGCAATTCATCCAACCAGGTGAGACGCGCGCGCTCAATGCGGGCGGCCAGCGTGGCCTCGTCCGCAGGCAATGACGTCAGGCCGCCGCCGGTTTTCCCGGCAAGGGCCAACAAGGCCGTGAGATCGCTCGCCGCGACCGGACGGATAACCATCATGATGCGTTCTCCGTAAGGAATTTTTCACAGGCGCGGGCAAAGCGCGCAAGCCCGGTACGGATCTCCTCTTCGCTGATATTCAGCGCCGGAGCGAAACGCATAACGTTGCCACCGGCAATCATCACCATCACCCCTTCAGCCGCGGCAAGCTGGGAAATCAGCTTTGCTTTCCCGGCATATTCTGGCGTTAACTGGCAACCGATCAGCAGCCCTAAGCCGCGAATTTCGCTAAACAGCGGATGACGCGCGTTCAATGCCGCCAGTTGCTCGGTGATCCACTGGTGACGCTGTTTTACGCCTGCGAGGGTTTCCGGCGTGTTGACGATATCGAGCACCGCGCCCGCCACCGCCGTCGCCAATGGGTTGCCGCCATAGGTGGTGCCGTGCGTGCCGACATTCATCACGTTACCAAATTGTTCAGTGGTGAGCATCGCGCCAATCGGAAAACCGCCGCCCAGCGCTTTCGCGGTGGACAACACATCCGGCGTCACGCCGTAATGCATGTAGGCGTAAAGTTCGCCGGTACGGCCAACGCCGGTTTGCACTTCATCAAAAATCAGCACCGCATTGTGGCGGGTACACAATTCGCGCAGCCCCTGTAAAAACGCCGGGCTGGCTGGAACAACACCGCCTTCACCCTGCATTGGCTCGACAATCACCGCGCAAGTGTCGTCATTAATCAGTTCACTGGCGGAAGCGAGATCGTTGTAGGCTGCGTGCTGGATTTGCGGCGGCAATGGCGCGAAATCTTGTGAATAGGCAGGTTGCCCGCCCGCACTGACGGTGAACAGTGTGCGGCCATGAAAGGCATTTTTGAACGCCACAATGCCGCTTTTCTGTGGCCCGAAGGTGTCATGGGCGTATTTACGCGCCAACTTCAGCGCGGCTTCGTTGGCTTCTGCGCCGGAGTTACAAAAGAACACGCGATCGGCAAAGGTGGCATCAATCAGCCGTTTCGCCAGCTTCAGTGCCGGTTCATTGGTGTAGCCGTTTCCGGTATGCCAAAACTTCGCCGCCTGCTCGCTTAACGCCTTGCACAGTGCCGGGTTTGCATGACCCAGCGCGTTGACCGCAATCCCACCCGCAAAGTCGATGTACTCATTGCCCTGCTGATCCCACAGGCGCGACCCTTCGCCGCGTACCGGAATAAAAGGCGCTGGCGCGTAGACCGGCAACATCCATTGATCGAAATTTTCACGCGTAATTGACAAAGACATAGCGACCTCACCGGTAAATAAATGGTTGAATAAATGTTAAATAATGTGAACGTTTTCGCTGTTAATGTAGATTGCACGGTTCGTGCCAGCCAGCGAGAAAAATGCATAAACGGCCTGCGCTAACGTTATTTCAATAACTTACAACCTGTCGCTATTCACAAATAATGCATAAAAAGTGAATAATTTTATATCAATGACCGGGAATGGGCTGGAAAGTAAGAAAATTTATGCATCTGTAAAATATAATTCTGGAACTGTGATCGTCCGCGAAATTAATTTTGCCTGAACGCCCTATTTTGGCGCATGACGCACCAAAACGAGGCGAGTGGCGCGTTTTTTGCTCATCAGAAACAGTACTGTGAATAAGTGGCAGTGCTCGAATGTAAATTCTGCTAACATTCCTGCATCTTTCACTCTACTCAGTGGCTGCGACTATGAAATTTGTCTCGTTTAATATCAATGGCCTGCGTGCTCGCCCTCATCAGCTTGAAGCCCTTGTGGAGCAACATCAGCCTGATGTGATTGGCCTCCAGGAAACTAAAGTCCACGACGATATGTTCCCGCTCGAAGACGTGGCGCGTCTTGGTTACAACGTCTTTTATCATGGGCAAAAAGGCCATTACGGCGTCGCACTGCTGACCAAAGAGACGCCAATTCTGGTGCGTCGCGGCTTCCCGGACGACGGCGAAGAGGCACAGCGTCGCATTATCATGGCGGAAATCCCCTCGCCCATTGGCACGATCACCGTGATCAACGGCTACTTCCCGCAGGGCGAAAGCCGCGACCATCCGCTGAAATTCCCGGCCAAAGAGAAGTTTTACCAGGATTTGCAGCACTTCCTTGATAGCGAGCTGAAAAAAGAGAACCCGGTCTTAATTATGGGCGATATGAATATCAGCCCGACAGATCTGGATATCGGTATCGGTGAAGAGAACCGCAAGCGCTGGCTGCGCACCGGTAAATGTTCGTTCCTGCCGGAAGAGCGTGAATGGATGGAGCGCCTAAAAGGCTGGGGTCTGGTGGATACCTTCCGCGAAGCTAACCCACAAACGCAGGATCGTTTCTCCTGGTTTGATTACCGCTCAAAAGGTTTCGATGACAACCGCGGGCTGCGTATTGACCTGCTGCTGGCAAGCCAACCACTGGCGGAACGCTGTATCGAAACCGGCATCGATTACGACATTCGCAGCATGGAAAAACCGTCCGATCACGCGCCGGTGTGGGCCAAATTTAAGGTCTGATGTCCCGTGACGCTGAAAACAATTGATGTGGTCGCAGCGATTATTGAGCGCGAGGGCAACATTTTACTCGCGCAGCGCCCACCGCATGCCGACCAGCCTGGCCTGTGGGAGTTTGCCGGTGGCAAGGTGGAAGCCGGTGAAACACAACCGCAGGCGTTGGTGCGCGAGCTACAAGAAGAGTTGGGGATTGAGGTTGTCCCCGCTCGCTATGTTGCCAGCCACCAGCGGGAAGTTTCCGGGCGCATCATCCATTTACACGCCTGGCATGTGCAGACATTTCACGGCGAACCCACGCGCCATTATCACAGCGCGCTGGTGTGGTGTTCACCCGCCGACGCGCTCAGTTACGCGCTGGCGCCAGCGGATATTCCCCTGCTGAAAGCGTTTATGGCTTCACGCGCCGCCAGACCAGCGGATTAGTGGAAATCGTCCGTTCATCGCGTTGGCATTGCAGCAACACGCCTTCGGTTTTGATCACTGCGCCTTCACTGTAATTTTGATTGTTGTACACGCAGCACTGCATGCAGGGTTGCGTGGTTTGCGTTTGCCCGCCGGAACTAAACACTTCCGGGGGCACATTCACTTCGACATTCGGCGACGGGTAGCGCTCAGCCAGCGCATTACCTGACATTGCCAGCAAAAACGCGGCTGCTATCCACTTTAAACGGGTCATAACCTGTCCTTTCTGATTGACTCCACTTATTACTATAACGGATCTATTTTCCGGGACTTTAATTTCCCTCGTCATCGTTTTTCGTTATGACAAATTACAGATCATTAATTCTCCTGGTGAGGGAAATTTCTCCTTGCGGCAAGCCACATTACGAATGTTATAGTCGCGAAGCGCCCGTTTTTCGCGCACTGCAAACACAAAAAAACTCACCAACACAATAAGAGACACTTATATCTATGGATCAGACCCACTCTCTTGCAGCATTTCTCGCGTATGTTCAACAACGCGATCCGCACCAGCCGGAGTTCTCCCAGGCCGTTCGTGAGGTGATGACCACCCTCTGGCCGTTTCTTGAAGCCAACCCGCGTTATCGCCAGCTTTCACTGCTTGAACGGCTGATCGAACCGGAGCGCGTGATTCAGTTTCGCGTCGCCTGGGTCGATGACCGCAATCAAGTGCAGGTTAACCGCGCCTGGCGCGTGCAGTTCAGCTCCGCGATTGGCCCGTACAAAGGCGGCATGCGTTTTCACCCGTCGGTGAATTTATCGATTCTGAAATTCCTCGGTTTTGAGCAAACTTTTAAAAACGCGCTGACCACACTGCCGATGGGCGGTGGCAAAGGCGGCAGCGATTTCGATCCGAAAGGCAAAAGCGATGGCGAAGTGATGCGCTTCTGCCAGGCGCTGATCACCGAACTTTACCGTCATCTGGGTGCAGACACGGACGTCCCGGCCGGGGATATCGGTGTCGGCGCACGGGAAGTGGGCTTTATGGCCGGAATGATGAAAAAACTCTCCAATAACACTGCCTGCGTCTTTACCGGTAAAGGGTTGTCGTTTGGCGGCAGCCTGATTCGCCCGGAAGCGACCGGCTATGGCCTGGTCTATTTCACCGAAGCAATGCTTAAACGCCATGGCCTCGGTTTCGAAGGGATGCGCGTTGCGGTTTCCGGTTCGGGGAATGTGGCGCAGTACGCGATTGAAAAAGCGATGGCGTTTGGCGCGCGCGTAGTCACCGCATCCGACTCTGGCGGAACCGTGGTCGATGAGGTCGGTTTCACCGCCGAGAAACTCGCGCGTCTGTGCGAAATCAAGGCCAGCCGCGACGGTCGCGTGGCCGACTACGCCCGCGAATTCGGTCTGACCTATCTGGAAGGCAAGCAGCCGTGGTCAGTGCCGGTGGATATCGCCCTGCCGTGCGCCACGCAAAATGAGCTGGATGTAGACGCGGCGCAAGTGCTTATCGCCAATGGCGTGAAAGCGGTTGCCGAAGGCGCGAATATGCCGGCGACGATTGCGGCGACGGAACTGTTCCTCGACGCCGGTGTGCTGTTCGCGCCGGGAAAAGCCGCCAACGCGGGCGGTGTAGCAACCTCCGGGCTGGAGATGGCGCAAAATGCCGCGCGGATGGGCTGGAAAGCGGAAAAAGTCGATGCGCGTTTGCACCACATCATGCTGGATATTCACCAGGCCTGTGTCGAATACGGCGGTGAAAGCAAACAGACGCACTATGTGCGCGGCGCCAACATCGCAGGCTTCGTCAAAGTCGCCGACGCGATGATGGCCCAAGGCGTGATTTAAATCGTTACCGTAAAACGTAGGCAGGATAAGGCATTTATGCCGCCCCCCGGCAATGCCTGATGGCGCTTCGCTTATCAGGCCTACGAAAACTACGTGGCTGCGGCTTCCGCGGAAGGCGGGCGTTTTTTGCCCCGGCCTTTAGCGAATGTTTTTTTCTTGTCGCCACCCGGTGCCACCAGCCCGCGGAACTGCCGCACCGGCGTGTTGCGCGCCTGGTGGATCAACTCATGCAGCGTGCCGACCAGCGGCTGCATAAAGTCCTGATAACGACACTCCTTTTCGCTGATTTGTGTCAGCACCGATTCCCAGTGCGCGGTCATATCCGGTCGCGCCGCCATTTCCGGCAGCGAGTGGATCAATGCACGTCCGGGATCCGTCGAGTGGATATAGCGCCCCTTCTTGACCAGAAAACCGCGTTTAAACAGCAGTTCGATAATCCCGGCGCGGGTCGCTTCCGTTCCCAGGCCGTCGGTGGCGCGCAGGATCTTTTTCAGATCTTTATCCTGCACAAACCGCGCGATACCGGTCATCGCGGACAGCAGCGTGGCATCGGTGAAATAGCGCGGCGGCTGGGTTTGCCGCGCAACTACTTCGCCTTTCTCGCACAGTAACTCGTCATCTTTCGCCACCACCGGCAGCGGCGTGCCATCGTTATCTTCATCGCGTTCTTTCGAACCTAACAACGTGCGCCAGCCCGCTTCCGCCAGAAAACGCGCTTTGGCGATAAACTTGCCGTTGGCGATATCCAGATCGATCTGGCATTTACGGAAAACCGCATCCGGGCAGAATTGCATCAGATATTGGCGAGCAATGAGGTTATACACTTTGGCTTCGTTGTCGGTGAGATTCACTTTCGAAGCGCGCGCGGTCGGGATAATGGCGTGATGCGCATCGACTTTTTTATCATCCCAGCAGCGGTTGCGCGTATCCGGATTGACCACCGGCTGCGGCAGTAAATCCGCCGCGTGTGCGCTAATGGCGTTCAACACCGCATGTCGCCCGGCGAAGTGCTCTTCCGGCAGATAGCGACAATCCGAACGCGGATAGGTAATCAGTTTGTGGGTTTCATAGAGCTTCTGGCAGATATCCAGCACGTTCTGCGCGCTAAGGCCAAACCGCTTTGCCGCCTCGATTTGCAATGAAGAGAGCGAAAACGGCAGCGGCGCCAGTTCTGATTCCCGTTTATCGTTATACGCCGTGACGATGGCGGGCTGACCGCTGATGCGGTTAACCACATGCTCCGCCAGCGGGCGATGCAACAAACGCCCTTCTTCATCCTGATACGGTTCGCACGCATCGCTCGGCTGCCACAGCGCGGTGAAACGCTCTCCGGCCGGGGTCACGATATGCGCTTTAACTTCGAAGAAATCCTTCGACACGAAGTTCTCAATTTCTTCGTCGCGACGCACCACCAGCCCCAACACCGGCGTCTGAACGCGGCCAACGGAGAGCACGCCTTGATACCCGGCGTTGCGCCCAAGCAAGGTGTACGCGCGGGTCATATTGATGCCGTATAGCCAGTCAGCGCGGGCGCGCGCCAGCGCCGACACGCAGAGTGGAATAAACTCGCTGTTGGCGCGCAGACGTTCAATCGCCCGTTCGACCGCCTGCGGGTTGAGATCGTTAATCAGGCAGCGTTGCACCTGCTGGCGCTTTTCCGCAGGCAGTTGTAGATAGTCGATCACTTCATCTACCAATAGCTGCCCTTCGCGATCCGGGTCACCGGCGTGCACCACCTGCTCCGCGTCGGCGAGCAGGCGTTTAATGACGTTGATCTGCTTGAGCACCGACGGGCGCGGCTGCAATTGCCATTTTTCCGGCACAATCGGCAAATCCGCCAAATTCCAGCGCGCATAGCGGCTGTCATAGGCATCCGGCTGCGCCTGTTCCAGCAAGTGGCCAATGCACCAGGTCACCACCTGGCCATTCCCGCACTCAATATAGCCATCGCCTCTGCGATGCGGTTTCGGCAACACATCGGCAATGGCGCGCGCCAGACTGGGCTTTTCGGCAATAAATAACCGCATCGAATTAACGGATCTCGATCATCGGGCGACCGCCGCGCGCGGTGACCAATTCACCAATCGCGCTCAGTTCGATATCGAATTGCGCCGCCGTCGCTTTCACTTCGGTTTCCGCCTCTGGCGTCACCGCCAGCAGCAAGCCGCCAGAGGTTTGCGGATCGCACAGCAGATCGCGCACGGCCGCCGGCATGTCGCCCATCAGGTGACCGTAGCTGGCAAAGTTACGCTGCGTACCGCCCGGCACCGCGCCCTGCGCAATGTACTCTTCGACGCCCGGTAATTTCGGCACATCCTGATAGCTGATTTGCGCCTGCACGCCTGCGCCCTGGCACATCTCGCTAAGATGGCCAAGCAGGCCAAAACCGGTGACATCGGTCATCGCTTTTACGCCATCAATACCCGCAAAAGCCGCGCCAGCAAGGTTCATCCGGCACATCACTTCGGTCGCCAGCCCAATGTGTTCCGGCTTGAGCAGCGATTTTTTCTCTGCGGTGGTTAACACGCCAATACCGAGCGGCTTGGTGAGGAATAGCTTGCAGCCCGCCTGTGCGGTGCTGTTTTTCTTCACGCGATCGGTCGGCACCACGCCGGTGACCGCGAGGCCAAAAATCGGCTCCGGCGCGTCAATCGAGTGGCCGCCAGCCAGCGCAATACCCGCCTGCTGGCAGGCAAAACGCCCACCGTCGATCACGTCGCGGGCAATTTCCGGCGCTAATTTGTCGAGCGGCCAGCCGAGGATCGCGATCGCCATAATCGGTTTACCGCCCATGGCGAAAACATCGCTGATGGCGTTGGTTGCTGCGATACGACCAAAATCGAAGGGATTATCGACAATCGGCATGAAAAAATCGGTGGTACTGATAATACAGGTGCCGTTACCGAGATCGTAAACGGCGGCGTCATCACGCGTTTCGTTGCCGACAAGCAGGTTCGGGTCGAGAAACTTCGCCTGCTCGCTGTGTAGAATGGTATCCAACACTTTGGGGGAAATTTTACAACCGCAACCAGCTCCGTGGCTGTATTGCGTTAAACGAATAGCTTGCTCGCTCATGGACATCTCCTGTCATTGCAATCCCGCTATGGTAGCGCCCAAACCGCGAGGTGGTAAGTCTGACAATCTGATTTCGCGTGCTGTTGCTCATTAAGCGAACGAAACACCCATCACTGGCGGTTATATTTCTGTGCGTTGGTCCGACAAACACTCCTTTCGGATAATTTGCGACTCACCGCAATGTAATCATGACGTATTTATGACAGGAATATGACAGCAGCCAATCATGGCTACGGACGCCATAACACTTTAAGGAAACTCCATGAAAAAACGCCTCATCGCATTTTGTGTTGCCAGCTTGCTCTCCACGGGCGCTTTTGCCCTTGTCCCGGCCGGGAATGACGCCACCACCAAACCGGATCTCTACTACCTGAAAAACGCTCAGGCCATTGATAGCCTGGCGCTGCTGCCGCCTCCACCGGAAGTGGGCAGCATCGCGTTTTTGAATGATCAGGCGATGTATGAGCAGGGCCGCATGTTGCGTAATACCGAACGTGGCAAGCAGGCCGCCGAAGACGCCAACCTGAGCAGCGGCGGTGTGGCGAATGCGTTCTCCAGCGCGTTTGGTACGCCGATCACCGAGAAAGACGCGCCGCAATTGCACAAACTGCTAACCAATATGATTGAGGATGCGGGCGATCTGGCGACGCGCGGCGCAAAACAGAAATACATGCGCATTCGTCCGTTCGCCTTTTATGGCGTACCAACCTGCAATACCAAAGAGCAGGATGAACTGGCGAAAAACGGTTCCTATCCGTCAGGCCACACGTCCATCGGCTGGGCCACCGCGCTGGTGCTGGCAGAAATCAATCCGCAGCGTCAGGATCAGATCCTCAAACGTGGTTTCGATCTCGGCCAAAGCCGGGTGATTTGCGGCTACCACTGGCAGAGCGACGTGGACGCCGCGCGCATTGTGGGCTCTGCTGTGGTTGCCACGCTGCATACCAATCCTGCGTTCCAGCAGCAATTGCAGAAAGCGAAAGACGAGTTCGCCGCACGGCATAAATAATCTGAGGGATAAGACAACGTCGCCATCCGGTGAATGACCCGATGGCGGCGTTGAATGTCGATATCAGAAACGTGTCACGAACGGCGCGATATCCGGCACGGTGACGGTGGTGGACGCTTTCAACTGCGGCGTGCCGAGGTAAAGGAAACCGACGATTTGGTCCTGCTCGCGGCAGTTGAAGGCCTGGCGGACAGCCGGGGAATTGGTCAGCGGGCCAGTGCGCCAGATGCCGTTAAATCCTTGCGCCAGCGCGGCCATCTGCATCGCCATCACCGCGCAACCTGCGGAGAGCAACTGTTCCCATTGTGGAACTTTGTGGTGTTCTTCGCATTTCGCCACCACGGTGATGATCAGCGGCGCGCGAAACGGCGAGGTCCGCGCTTTCTCAATCCCTTTCTCATCCTGACCGGCAGCGATAGCAGCTTGCTCCAGCGCCTGGCTAAAACGTTCGCGCCCTTCCCCCTCGATCACGAAAAAATGCCACGGCTGCAAGGTACCATGGTCCGGCGCACGCATGCCGGCATGCAAAATGTTATCCAGTTGTTCTCCTGCCGGAGCCGGATCGGCCAGGCGGGAAGCACTTCGGCGGTTGACGAGCAGTTCAAGTGCGTCCATTAGTTAACCTCCTGTATTGGAATTTGTTCATAAAATTAACACGGGCGTAGAAATTGTTACAGCGCCGGAGCCGATTCCTGCTGACAAGTGACGGCGGGGTAATTAGGATAACCACACTTTGCCGCTCGGGCAGCGGTGGGCGTTAACTACCAGGGAGAATACATGCGAACCCTTTGGCGTATTATTGCCGGTTTTTTTAAGTGGAGCTGGCGATTGCTGAACTTCATCCGCAATCTGGTGCTAAATCTGTTCTTTATCCTGCTGGTGCTGGTTGTGGCCGGTGTATGGATGCAATTGAGCGACGGAAAAGCCGAACACAACAGTCGCGGCGCGCTGCTGCTGGATATTTCCGGTGTGGTTGTCGATAAAACCTCCACCAGCGGCCGTTTGGGCGTGCTGGGTCGCCAACTGTTTGGCGCCAGTTCTGACCGCTTACAGGAAAACTCACTGTTCGACATCGTCGAAACCATTCGCCAGGCGCAGGCCGATCGCAATATCACTGGGATTGTGATGGATCTGAAAAACTTCGCCGGGGCCGATCAACCGTCAATGCAGTACATCGGCAAAGCGTTGCGCGAGTTCCGCGACAGCGGCAAACCGGTATATGCCGTGGGCGATAACTACAGCCAGGGCCAGTATTACCTTGCCAGCTTCGCCAATAAAATTTGGCTGTCGCCGCAGGGCGTGGTCGATCTACACGGCTTTGCGACCAATGGTTTGTATTACAAAGCGCTGCTCGACAAGCTGAAAGTCACCACCCATGTGTTCCGCGTCGGGACGTACAAATCCGCCGTTGAACCGTTTATCCGCGATGATATGTCCCCGGCCGCGCGCGATGCGGACAGCCGCTGGATTGGCGAGCTGTGGCAAAACTACCTTAATACCGTCGCCGCTAACCGCCAGATCACCGCCCAGCAAGTCTTCCCTGGCGCACAAGCGATGCTCGATGGCCTGCGCAAAGTGGACGGCGACACCGCCAAATATGCGCTGGATAACAAGCTGGTCGATGAGCTTGGCTCCGCCGCAGATGCTGAAAAAGCGATGGTGAAACAGTTTGGCTGGAGCAACGAAGACAAAAACTTCCGCGCCATCAGTTTCTATGATTATCAGACCAAGAAACCGAGCGATGTCGGCGGCACTGTCGCGGTGATCTTCGCCAACGGCGCGATTATGGACGGCGAAGAAACGCCGGGGAATGTGGGCGGCGATACCACCGCCGCGCAGATCCGCGATGCGCGTCTTGACGATAAAGTGAAAGCCATTGTGCTGCGCGTCAACAGCCCTGGCGGCAGTGTCAGCGCGTCGGAAATCATCCGCTCCGAACTGGCGGCGGCCAGAGCGGCAGGCAAACCGGTTGTGGTATCAATGGGTGGCATGGCGGCATCCGGCGGTTACTGGATCTCCACACCGGCTAACTACATCGTCGCCAATGCCGGCACATTGACCGGTTCAATTGGTATTTTCGGCGTGATCAATACGCTGGAAAACAGCCTTGATAGCATCGGCGTGCATACCGATGGCGTTGCAACGTCGCCGCTGGCGGATGTCAGCATGACCAAAGCGCTGCCAACGGAAGTGCAGCAAATGATGCAACTGAGCATTGAAAACGGCTACAAACGCTTTATCACGTTGGTCGCGCAGTCTCGCAATAGCACGCCGGAGCAAGTAGATAAGATTGCCCAGGGCCATGTCTGGACCGGGCAGGATGCGAAAACTAACGGTCTGGTCGATGCGCTGGGTGATTTCGACGATGCCGTAACAAAAGCGGCGGAACTTGCGAAGCTGAAACAGTGGCATATCGATTATTACGAAGAAGAACCGAGCTTATTTGACCGTGTAATGGACAGCATGACTGGTTCGGTGCAAGCGATGTTGCCGCAGGCGTTGCAGGCTTATCTGCCTGCTCCGCTGGCGAGCGCGGCGCAGGAAGTAAAAGCCGAAACCGACAAACTGGCGGTGTTTAACGATCCACAAAATCGTTACGCACTATGCCTGAATTGCGCCAATATCCGCTAACATCATCATTACGTATCCCCTCCACCGGAGGGGATTTTTTTGATTAAGCCAGAACACAACACCATGCAAAAGAAATCCATTTACGTTGCCTACACCGGCGGTACCATCGGTATGCAGCGCTCAGAACACGGCTATGTGCCGGTTTCCGGTCATCTGCAACGCCAGTTGGCGCTGATGCCAGAGTTCCATCGTCCGGAGATGCCTGACTTCACCATTCACGAATACGCGCCGTTGATGGACTCGTCGGATATGACGCCAGAAGACTGGCAGCACATCGCCGATGATGTGAAAGCGCATTACGATGAGTACGACGGGTTTGTGATTCTGCACGGCACTGACACCATGGCGTACACCGCGTCCGCGCTCTCGTTTATGCTGGAAAACCTTGGCAAACCGGTGATTGTGACCGGCTCGCAAATCCCCCTCGCCGAACTGCGTTCTGATGGGCAGATTAACCTGCTCAATGCGCTGTATGTGGCGGCGAATTTCCCGATTAACGAAGTCACGCTGTTCTTCAACAATCGCCTGTATCGCGGCAACCGCACCACTAAAGCGCACGCCGATGGTTTCGATGCGTTTGCTTCGCCGAATCTTGCGCCGCTGCTGGAAGCCGGTATTCATATTCGCCGCCTCGCTACGCCGCCTGCACCGCATACGGTGGGCGAACTGATCGTGCACCCAATCACACCGCAGCCGATTGGCGTGGTGACTATCTATCCGGGGATTTCCGCCGATGTGGTACGCAACTTCTTGCGCCAGCCGGTAAAAGCGTTGATTTTGCGCTCGTATGGTGTGGGGAATGCGCCGCAAAACGGCGAGTTTCTCAAAGAGTTACAGGAAGCCAGTTCGCGCGGCATCGTCGTTGTCAACCTGACGCAGTGTATGTCCGGCAAAGTGAATATGGGCGGTTATGCCACCGGTAACGCCCTCGCCCACGCCGGTGTGATTGGCGGCGCGGATATGACGGTCGAAGCGACGCTGACTAAACTTCATTACCTGTTAAGCCAGAATCTTGATGCGAACGCCATTCGCAGTGCGATGACGCAAAACCTGCGCGGCGAACTGACGCCGGATGAATGAGGAAACGCACATGAAACAACGTGCCCTGCTGCTGGTTGATATTCAAAATGATTTTTGCGCGGGCGGCGCGCTGGCTGTCGCTGAGGGCGACAGCACTGTTGATGTCGCCAATACCCTGATTGCGTGGTGTAAAACGCGCGGAGAAGCCGTGCTGGCAAGCCAGGACTGGCACCCGGCGAATCACGGCAGCTTCGCCAGCCAGCATGGTGTCGCACCGTTTGTCATCGGCGAGCTGGACGGCTTGGCGCAGACCTTTTGGCCGAATCACTGCATACAAAATAGTGAAGGCGCGCAGTTGCATCCGCTACTGAATCAACAAGCTATCGACGCGGTTTTTCACAAAGGCGAAAACCCGCGGATAGACAGCTACAGCGCGTTTTTTGATAACGACCATCGGCAGGAAACCGCGCTGAACGGTTGGTTGCAGCAGCATGGCGTTCGGGAGTTAATGGTGATGGGTTTAGCCACCGATTATTGTGTGAAATTCACCGTACTTGACGCGTTGCAGTTGGGCTACGAGGTCAATGTGGTTACTGATGGTTGCCGCGGTGTCAACCTGCACGCGCAGGACAGCGCGCAAGCGTTTATGGAGATGGCCGCCGCAGGCGCTACGCTGTATACGCTGGCGGACTGGCTGGAAACGCAGGTGTAGTCGCAAGAATTGCCGGATGGCGCTGACGCTTATCCGGCCTACAAAACCGTAGGCCTGATAAGGCGAAGCCGCCATCAGGCTCATTTACGGCTCTATGATTATGATTTAAACGTCGCAATCGGTTTTGGCGTGATGCCAAAATCTTCCTTCAACTGCTGTTTACTCTTCATCACCATCTGGCCGTTGGTGTCGATGGTCATATGCTGCGCCTGCTCGTTATTGCGCGCCTGCCACAACATCACCAATTGCAAGCTGTTCTCTTTTTGCTCTGCCGTCAGCGCCACGCCATCTGGCCATTTTCCTAATTCAACCGCAGTTGCCAGACGCTGGTAAATTTCCGGCGTCATGCTGTTAACGATTTGATCAAGATTCATCTTACTCAACTCCATGGAATAATAGCTGAATCGATTTTTCAACCGCGAGTCTGATCGCCGTTTTCATCATCAGTGAAGCTCAGAGAGGCGGAATTGACGCAATAACGCTCACCGGTCGGTTGCGGGCCGTCGGGGAAAACATGTCCGAGATGCGCATCGCAGTTCCCGCAGCGGATTTCAACGCGCTGCATGCCATGAGAATAATCGTTGATATAACGGATCGCGTCTTCGCCAACCGGCTCGAAAAAGCTCGGCCATCCGCAGCCAGAATCATACTTCGTTTGTGAATGGAACAGTGCGGCATCACACACCAGGCAGTGGTAAACGCCATCACGCTTGTTGTGCAGCAGACGCCCGGTGAAAGGCGGTTCCGTGCCGTGATTCTGTGTCACGTAAAACTGCATTTCGGTCAGATCTTTTTTCAGGTCGTCTTCAGAGGAATTATTCGCCATTTGCTCACGTCTCGCGGTAAAAATTCGACAACTTATCAGCCTGATTCTAACAAAACATTAACACGCAGGGAGGAACTTTTGTTCTAAACTTAATAGTTGCGGTTAACCCGCTGGGGAATTGTGATGCGTCTCACATTTTTATCCTGCCCGACCTTTAAAATTCCGGGCGGCGCCCCGATATGGGGAGCATGCTCAAAAGGAAAGTGAGACTTATCAGTCGGACAATGGATATGCGTAGGATTGATTTGTCGCAATGATTGACACGATTCCGCTTGACGCTGCGTAAGGTTTTTGTAATTTTACAGCCAACCTTTTATTCACTAACAAATAGCTGGTGGAATATATGACTATCAAAGTAGGTATCAACGGTTTTGGCCGTATCGGTCGCATTGTTTTCCGTGCTGCTCAGGAACGTTCTGACATCGAAATCGTTGGTATCAACGATCTGTTAGACGCTGATTACATGGCGTACATGCTGAAGTATGACTCCACTCACGGCCGTTTCAACGGTACCGTAGAAGTGAAAGACGGCCACCTGGTTGTTAACGGCAAAACCATCCGTGTTACTGCTGAGAAAGACCCGGCTAACCTGAAATGGAACGAAATCGGTGTTGACGTTGTTGCTGAAGCTACCGGTATCTTCCTGACCGACGAAACCGCTCGTAAGCACATCACCGCTGGCGCGAAAAAAGTGGTTCTGACTGGTCCGTCCAAAGACAACACCCCGATGTTCGTGCGTGGCGCTAACTTCGAAAAATATGCTGGCCAGGACATCGTTTCCAACGCTTCCTGCACCACCAACTGCCTGGCTCCGCTGGCTAAAGTTATCAACGACAACTTCGGTATCATCGAAGGTCTGATGACCACTGTTCACGCAACCACCGCTACTCAGAAAACCGTTGATGGCCCGTCTCACAAAGACTGGCGCGGCGGCCGCGGCGCAGCTCAGAACATCATCCCGTCCTCTACCGGTGCAGCTAAAGCTGTAGGTAAAGTACTGCCGGAACTGAACGGCAAACTGACTGGTATGGCGTTCCGCGTTCCGACTCCGAACGTATCTGTTGTTGACCTGACCGTACGTCTGGAAAAAGCAGCGTCCTACGAAGAGATCAAGAAAGCCATCAAAGCCGCTTCTGAAGGCGCGATGAAAGGCGTTCTGGGTTACACCGAAGACGACGTTGTTTCTACCGATTTCAACGGTGAAGTTTGCACTTCCGTGTTCGATGCTAAAGCAGGTATCGCACTGAACGACAACTTCGTGAAACTGGTTTCCTGGTACGACAACGAAACGGGTTACTCCAACAAAGTTCTGGACCTGATCGCTCACATCTCCAAATAAGTTGAGATGAGAACATGATCTATAAGAGCGACTTCGGTCGCTCTTTTTTTTGTTTTGAAGACAGAGGATTGCGTTAATGATTAAGAAAATTTTTGCACTTCCGGTAGTCGAACAAATTACTCCCACACTCTCCCGCCGCAAACTGGATGAGCTGGATCTGCTGGTCGTTGACCATCCGCAGGTTAAAGCGTCATTCGCTTTCCAGGGCGCGCACCTGCTCTCCTGGAAACCGCAGGGTGAAGAAGAGGTTCTGTGGCTCAGCGGCAATACGCCGTTTAAAGACGGTGTCGCGCTGCGCGGCGGCGTGCCGGTTTGCTGGCCGTGGTTTGGCCCGGCGAAACAGCAAGGCCTGCCGGCGCATGGTTTTGCCCGTAATCTGCCATGGACGCTGAAAGCGCATAATGAAGATGTGAATGGCGTTGTGTTGACCTTTGAACTGCAAAGCAGCGAGGCATCACGCCAGTACTGGCCGCATGATTTCACGCTGTATGCGCGTTACAAACTGGGCGCAACTTGCGAAATGGAACTGGAAGCGCACGGCGAATTTGAAACCACTTCTGCGCTGCATACCTATTTCAACGTTGGTGATATTGCCGCGGTGAAAGTGAGCGGCCTGGGCGATCGCTTTATCGATAAAGTAAACGATGCGAAAGAAGATGTGCTGGCCGATGGCGTGCAGACCTTCCCGGATCGCACCGATCGCGTCTATCTGAACGCAGAAGCATGCAGCCTGATCCATGACGCGGATTTGCACCGCGCAATTGAAGTGATCCACAGCCATAACGCGAACGTCGTGGCCTGGAACCCCGGCCCGGCGCTTTCCGTCAGCATGGCTGACATGCCGGATGACGGGTACAAAACGTTTGTATGTGTCGAATCGGTCAACGCGACCGTGCCGCAAAAAGCCAGCGCAGAGAAACCGTCCCGCCTGGCTCAGACCATCCGCGTCGTGAAACGCTGATTGTCCCGCCTGCCCTCTCCCGCCGGGAGAGGGTTTCACCGCGCATTACTGCATATCGAGCGGTATTTTACGGTTCGGTGCCGGCCAGGCGCTATCCAGCCGTGCTAAATCCTCGCTGCTGAGCATAATGTTCAGCGCCGCCGCGTTTTCCTGCACATGCGCCACGCTCGAGGCTTTTGGAATCGCCATCACACCCTGTTGACGAATCACCCAAGCCAGTAAAATCTGCGCCGCGCTGGCGCCGTGGGCATTGGCGATATCCTGCACAACGCTATTTTCCAGCAAGCCATCGCGCAAACGGCCCGCCTGCGCCAGCGGGCAATACGCCATTACTGGCATTGCCTGTTGTTGGCACCACGGCAAGAGATCGTATTCAATACCGCGCGAGGCAAGATGGTACAGCACCTGGTCGGTGGCACAGGCTTCACCGCCGCTGACATGCATCAGCTCCTGCATATCGCTGAGATCGAGATTCGACACTCCCCAGCGGCGGATTTTGCCCTGCTGGATCAGCGTTTCCATCACATCCACGGTTTCGGCGAGCGAAAAGTTACCACGCCAGTGCAATAAATAGAGATCGAGAACATCGGTTTTCAGGCGGCGCAGGCTGGCTTCGCACGCGGCGATGGCCTTTTTGCCCCCGGCATTCCACGGGTAAACTTTGGAAACGAGAAACGCTTTATCGCGAAACCCGCCCTGTAACGCCTCACCGACAACTTCTTCCGCTCCGCCATCGGCATACATTTCTGCGGTATCGATCAGGGTCAGCCCAAGCTCAATGCCCGCGCGTAGTGCATCCACCTCTTTTTGCCGCGTCCGCGCGTTTTCACCCATGTACCAGGTGCCCTGGCCGATAGCAGGCTGTTTTGCCTGACCTGCAAAGACTACGTGTTTGTCTGCCATCTCTTCCTCCCGAGCTAAATGCACCACCGTAAAGCAAAACAGGGCCAACGGCCCTGTTTTATTGCACAGATTGCACTATTCAAGTGCCCAATCAGAAGCGGTAAGTCACACCGGTAGAGAGCAGACCTGACCAGGATTTATCCACCATCGGGCTGTCTTTAACTTCATCCGACAGACGCGTATAACGGCCCGTGCCGTAAACGCTCCAGTTGCTGGTCAAACGGTAGCTGACGCTCAATTCCAGATACGGGTTCCAGCTGCTATCCGGATCGTAGGTGCGCAAGCCACTGCGGCGAGATTCCTTACCCGACACGCCATAGTAATATTCGTTCTGGTTGTCGCTGCTCCATTCAACGCCGAGGCCAGGCGTTACGCTCAGCCCGCCGTTGATGTAGTTGTAAAGCCATGCGATATCCCACATGACACCGTTGCTGTTGTCCAGCACGTCACCCGCGAGGGTGGTACGCAGAAAACCATACTGCGCCGTATTATGGATGTAGCTCAGACCTGCCATCGCGGTCGCTTTGCGGCGATCCAGTTGGCGAAGTTGATTGTCATCGCTGTCTTTCGGTTTGAACTGCCACGGGGAGTAGAACGCGGTGATGGATAACTTGTCTGCTTCGTCATTCCACAGGTAGTAACCACCGCCTATGCCGCGAAACCAGAAGTTATCGCTTTCATAGGTCACGACCGGGATCGGCAGAACACGCGTGTCGTACTCTTTATAGGGGGACTCTACGACACCGACACCTGCGCCGAGAGAAAAGGTATTTTCTGCATTGGCCGCAAAGGCGGAAGTCGCAGTTAGCACGCCCAGTGCCAGGAGTTTGAATTTGGTCACAGTCCTTTCTTTCCTGTAGTCAAATAATTGGCGCATGAAGTTTAACCGTCCTCCGCATCCTACCCAAATTTTTTTACCTAAGCATTACAAAATTAAACCTTTCACATTACGTGCGTTAAATGACAGGCAGCTTACGTTTCGATGACCGACAGAAGACAACGCAGCCAAAGCCTTATCTCAAAAGCAGGAATTTTTGGATGAGTTATTGATATGTCATTGAAATTGGTTTTTGCCAGCATGCAAGTTTTGCAAAGCCATCTACGCTTAAATTAAGAAGATGATTTTTCTGACCCGCGCGTGATTTTCGACATGCAACCTGGCATGAGGGTTGCTGTATGAGTTTTAGCGCCGTTCAGTGAACGCTTCCGGGAGCCTCCACTATTCATATGAACGGCTCTTAACCTGTGCTAAAAAACGAAAGGACGGCATGCCATGAATATATTCGATCACTATCGCCAGCGCTACGAAGCTGCCAAGGACGAAGAGTTCACACTGCAGGAGTTTCTTGCTATTTGTAAGCAAGATCGCAGTGCCTATGCTAACGCGGCAGAAAGGCTATTAATGGCCATCGGTGAACCAGTGATGGTCGACACTGCCCAGGAGCCACGGCTTTCCCGTCTCTTTTCGAACCGTGTTATCGGACGCTATCCGGCGTTTGAAGAATTCTATGGTATGGAGGAGGCTATCGAACAGATCGTCTCTTATCTCAAGCACGCCGCGCAGGGTCTTGAAGAAAAGAAACAGATCCTTTATTTACTCGGCCCGGTCGGCGGCGGTAAATCCTCCCTCGCTGAACGGCTGAAATCATTAATGCAGCGGGTGCCTATTTATGTGCTGAGCGCCAATGGCGAACGCAGCCCGGTCAACGATCATCCGCTGTGCCTGTTCAACCCGCAGGAAGATGCGCAGATCCTTGAAAAGGAATACAACGTTCCGCGCCGCTATCTCGGCACCATTATGTCGCCGTGGGCCGCAAAACGTCTGCATGACTTCGGCGGCGACATCAGCAAATTCCGCGTGGTGAAAGTCTGGCCGTCGATTCTCGAACAAATCGCGATTGCCAAAACCGAACCAGGCGATGAGAACAACCAGGACATTTCCGCGCTGGTCGGGAAAGTGGACATCCGCAAACTGGAAAACCACGCGCAAAACGATCCTGACGCTTACGGTTACTCCGGCGCACTGTGCCGCGCCAACCAGGGTGTCATGGAGTTCGTCGAAATGTTCAAAGCGCCGATTAAGGTGCTGCACCCCCTGCTGACCGCCACGCAGGAAGGGAACTACAACGGGACCGAAGGGATCTCCGCCCTGCCTTTTAACGGCATTATTCTTGCCCACTCGAACGAATCGGAATGGGTACAGTTCCGCAATAACAAAAACAATGAGGCGTTTCTCGACCGTGTTTATATCGTCAAGGTGCCTTATTGCTTACGCATCTCGGAAGAGATGAAAATTTACGAAAAACTGCTTAACCACTCCGAGCTGTCCCACGCGCCATGCGCGCCTGGCACCCTGGAAACGCTGGCACGTTTCTCCATTTTGTCGCGCCTGAAAGAGCCGGAAAACTCCAGCGTGTACTCAAAAATGCGCGTTTACGACGGTGAAAGCCTGAAAGATACCGATCCGAAAGCGAAGTCCTATCAGGAGTATCGCGATTACGCCGGTGTTGACGAAGGGATGAACGGGCTGTCGACGCGTTTCGCCTTTAAGATCCTCTCGCGTGTGTTCAACTTCGACCATGTTGAAGTGGCGGCTAACCCGGTGCACCTCTTCTATGTACTGGAGCAGCAAATTGAGCGCGAACAGTTCCCACAGGAACTGGCAGAACGTTACCTGGAATTCCTCAAAGGCTATTTGATTCCGAAATACGCCGAATTTATCGGCAAAGAGATCCAGACGGCGTATCTGGAATCCTATTCCGAATATGGGCAAAACATCTTCGATCGTTATGTCACCTATGCGGATTTCTGGATTCAGGATCAAGAGTACCGCGACCCGGATACCGGCCAGCTGTTTGACCGTGAATCCCTGAACGCGGAACTGGAAAAAATCGAGAAACCGGCCGGGATCAGTAACCCGAAAGATTTCCGAAATGAAATCGTCAACTTCGTGCTGCGCGCCCGCGCTAACAACAACGGCCGCAACCCGAACTGGACCAGCTACGAAAAACTGCGCACGGTTATCGAGAAGAAAATGTTCTCGAACACTGAAGAGTTGTTGCCGGTTATTTCGTTTAACGCCAAAACCTCTACCGACGAGCAGAAAAAGCATGACGACTTTGTGGATCGTATGATGGAGAAAGGCTACACCCGCAAGCAGGTTCGCCTGCTGTGCGAATGGTATCTGCGTGTCCGTAAATCATCATAACAACACGCTGGCCGCGCCTCATGCGCGGCCTGTTGTAAAGTTGGCATACGCAGCGGGAGGGAACTATGACCTGGTTCATTGACCGGCGTCTGAACGGCAAAAATAAAAGCACGGTTAACCGCCAGCGATTTTTACGCCGTTATAAAGCGCAAATTAAGCAGTCCATTTCCGAGGCGATCAATAAACGATCGGTCACCGACGTGGAGAACGGCGAGTCCGTCTCTATCCCTTCGGAAGATATCAGCGAACCGATGTTTCATCAGGGGCGCGGCGGTTTGCGCCATCGTGTTCATCCGGGGAATGACCATTTTGTGCAAAACGACCGTATCGAACGCCCGCAAGGCGGCGGTGGCGGCGGAGGCAGCGGCCAGGGCGAAGCCAGCCCTGACGGCGAAGGCCAGGATGAGTTCGTTTTCCAGATCTCCAAAGATGAATATCTCGATTTGCTTTTCGAGGATTTGGCACTGCCCAACCTGAAGAAAAATCAGCAACGGCAGATGAATGAATTTAAAACGCACCGCGCCGGTTACACCGCCAACGGCGTACCGGCGAACATCAGCGTTGTCCGTTCATTGCAAAATTCACTCGCGCGCCGCACCGCCATGACGGCCGGTAAACGCCGCGAACTGCGCGAACTGGAAAGCAGCCTCGAAACGGTTGTCAAAAGTGAACCCGCGCAGCTACTTGAAGAGGAGCGTTTACGCAAAGAGATTGCGGAACTGCGTGCGAAAATCGAGCGTGTACCGTTTATCGACACCTTTGACTTACGCTACAAAAATTATGAGAAACGCCCGGAACCCTCCAGCCAGGCGGTGATGTTCTGCCTGATGGACGTCTCCGGTTCCATGGACCAGGCCACCAAAGATATGGCCAAACGTTTTTACATCCTGCTTTACCTGTTCCTGAGCCGGACCTATAAAAACGTCGAGGTGGTTTATATTCGCCATCACACCCAGGCAAAAGAAGTGGATGAACATGAGTTCTTCTACTCGCAGGAAACCGGCGGCACGATTGTTTCCAGCGCCCTGAAACTGATGGATGAAGTGGTGAAAGAGCGTTATGACCCGGCGCAGTGGAATATTTACGCGGCGCAGGCGTCAGATGGTGATAACTGGGCGGACGACTCACCGCTGTGTCACGAGATCCTGGCGAAGAAAATCCTGCCAGTGGTGCGTTATTACAGCTATATCGAGATAACCCGCCGGGCGCATCAAACGCTTTGGCGCGAGTACGAGCATCTGCAAACGATGTTCGATAATTTCGCTATTCAGCACATTCGAGACCAGGAAGATATTTACCCGGTATTCCGCGAGCTGTTCCACAAGCAGAGTGCCACCTCCAACAGCTAACCTTCTGCAGCCGGGAACCCTCTTCCCGGCTGCTTTATCCCCTTCCCCAACTGGCTTTGCTAAGCAGCGAATTACCCCACAAAAACGCGGCTATTTCGCGCCTAGCCTGAAAATTAATGTGGCACAGTGAAGACATACCAACCATGACGCCGCATTAAGAGACCGGGGCAGGAACACGCAGCATGATCGACCTCAATGACTTAAAAGTATTTCTTCAAGATCCGGACATGAACCAAATAATCGATAAAGTCTGGGACGATTTGGGAGAAACCTTTATCCAGACGCAGGCCATTTTACCGCCTGAAAAAGCGATGCCGCGCCGCGAAATCTCCTTTCATGACCATGTGAAACTGTTGGGCTACCTGTGCTGGTTAGTGAATAACGCCAATGCGGCGGGCGATATTATTGAAATTGGTGTCTGGAAAGGAAAATCCAGCGCCTTTATGAATAACATTTGCGAGCGCAAACGTCGCATTATCAGCATCGATCCGATGGAGCTGGCGAACCAGCAACTGGAACTTGAGTTTTATCACCAACATATTTTCCCGGAAGTGACGCTGGTGCGTGGTTATTCCGAGCGCAGCATTGAGCGCGTCATGGCGCTTGAGCCGAAAACCATTCTGCTGCATATCGATGGCGGCCACCTGAAACAGCATGTTCTGGCAGACTTCCTGCTTTATTCACCGACCGTGGTCAGCGGTGGGTTTATCGTATTTGATGACTATCGAGACTTTACCTACTCTCCGGAAGTCGGTCCCGCAGTCGATCTGCTGCGTGCAGGCGGCTTCTTTAACGGGTTCGATGTCATTGGTAGCGTTCCGGGCTTTGAAAACAGCTACCTTTTGCAAAAAAGATAACAGTACACACAAAAACGTTGTTTGTAGTGCTTGTATTTTTTCGCCGCCCAATCGGGCGGCTTTTTTATGTTCATCCTCTGCTGTGTGGATTATTCTTAATGTTCAATAATGCATCGGGAGAGAACATGTCTGAAATTGCCAGCCGCAATATCCACCAGCATCTGTTAACCCTGCTTGAACAACAAGACGCGCATTTTCGCGTGGTGGAACATGAGCCCATCGGCAAATGTGAAGAAGTGAGTGAAATTCGCGGCACCGCGCTCGGCCAGGGTGCGAAAGCGCTGGTTTGTAAGATCAAAGGAAACGGCGTGAAAAAGCATGTGCTGGCGATCCTCGCCGCCGATTTACAAGCCGATCTCACCCGCTTAGCCCAGCACTTTGGCGGGCTGAAAGCCTCGCTGGCAAGCCCGGCGGAAGTGGAAAACCTAACCGCCTGCGTCTTCGGCGCGATCCCGCCTTTTAGCTTCCATCCAGAATTGCAACTGGTTGCCGACCCGGTGCTGTTTCAGCGTTTTGACGATATCGCCTTTAACGCCGGGCTGCTGGAGAAATCCGTCATCATGAACACCCGCGACTATTTGCGGATTGCGCAGCCTGAATTCGTTGATTTCCGCCGTTTATAACCGGCCCTGATTAGTTGAGAATGCGGTTTTTAACCAGATGAAAAGCTTCATTCTCATTATCTTTGCGCCAGATAAAATACATGCGATTGGCTAAGCGTTGTGCGGTCATCAGCGGCAGATAAACCACATTGTCGAATTTAAAGGTCGCGGCGCTTTGCGGCACAATGGCCGCGCCCAAACCGACATTGACCAGCGAAAGAATATTCACCGTGTTGGATTCATACTGCACGTAATTCGGCTTGGCGCCGGCGACATCAAACGCATGGGTCAGCAAATCGAAAAATGGTTTCCAGGAGATGGAATACATAATCACCGGTTGATTATCGAAATCTTCCAGCGTTAATGCCTCACGGTTTGCCAGCGCATGCTGGCGCGGCACCGCCGCCACAAAGGTTTCATCAATGCACAACGCGCTTTCCAGCGCGTTATTCTCGGGAATAATCCGCACGATCCCCAAATCAATTTGATGATTAATTACCGCTTCCACTTGCTGAAACGTGTTGGTTTGTTGCAGGGAAATATTAATAAATGGAAACTCATCGCGCAGCCGCACCAATATTTCCGGTAAATATTGATAGAAGGCGTTCGGCACAAAACCGATCGCCACAGAACCCACTTCCCCGCTGGCGACACGGCGGGTGTATTGCTCGATTTGGTGAATATGCTTCATCAAATCCGACGCTTCCTGATAAAACGCTTTGCCCGCGGTGGTCAATGTCACGCTGCGTTTATCCCGATTAAGCAACGTAATATTTAAATGCTGCTCCAGCAGTTGTATTTGCCGCGTTAATGGCGGCTGACTCATATTTAATGACTGCGCAGCGCGGCGAAAACTTAACTCTGTCGCCACGGCGATAAAACATCTCACCTGATTAATATTCAACATCGGCAATGGGCGCTTAATAATGTGATGAACTCCCCAGACTGTGCATAAACTTTTTCCAGCTGGCAAAAAGGTATCAGTATTTATGTGATAGATATCATAAAAATTCGCTGCTTTACGCAGGTTTTGAATTGGGTACAAAATCACTTAAAAATCATTAATTATCAACAAATTAATTAACTTTCATTTTACTGGAAACTTTCCATTCTGTGGGCTAGCGTTAACTCTGTAAAAAAAGCGCACCGCGCCTGATACCTTTTAGGTATCAGGCAATACTCTCTCTAAAATGGACGCCCGATAAGAACAAACTCATTCTACATGTCATCCGTTGCGTCATGTTATTCAGCCCCAAAAAGTGAATAACGTTTATTTCCAGGAGAGAGAGAATGCCGATTATTGAACGTGTAGAAGTGATTGACTTTAAATACGATGTGAAAGACATGGGATCTTCATTTACCCATGCGCATAACCATGTGGGTTATGTTGAAGGTTCAACGCTTTCCCTATCCAAATACGCCATCGTTGTGGAGTGTGACGACGGTTCGCGCGGCGAATATATCGCGCTGTGGGGCGGTACCCGCCCGGCACTGGCGCAAACATTGATGCTGGCAAGCGATCTGCCAGGCCGCGATTCCGATCAGCGCGAAGCGTTCTACACCGAGTGGAACCGCCGCTTGTGTCATATGGATCACATGGGGCAAGGCCCGGTGGACATCGTGCTGTGGGATCTGGCCGGGAAACAGGCGGGCAAATCCATCTCAAAAATGATTGGTCAGTACCGCAATAAATTGCCGACTTATGCCAGCACCTACCACGGCGATGACGGCATGCTCAACAGCAATGAAGCCTTCGTGGACTTTGCGAAGCACTGTTACGACATGGGCTATCGCGCGTTTAAACATCACGGCTGGTTCGACGGCGATGCGCGCAAAGAAGCGTCACTGGTACTGGCACTCGGCGATGCGCTGAGCGACAAGATGAAACTGATGTACGACGCCGCCTCCGATCTGAAAACCTTTGCCGACGCGCTGTATGTCGGCCGCGCCTGCGATGACGCCAACTTCTTCTGGTACGAAGATCCCTATCGCGATAACTCGCTTTCCGCCTTCTCGCACAAAAAACTGCGCTCGATGATCAAAACGCCGCTGCTCATCACCGAGCATGTGCGTGCGCTGGAAGCGAAGTGCGACTTTATTATGGCGGGCGGCACCGACTTTGTGCGTGTCGATCCGGAATATGACATGGGCATCACTGGCGCGCTGAAAACCGCGCACATGGCGGAAGCCTTCGGGCTGGATGTGGAAATCCACGCGCCAGGCCCGGCACATCGCCAGTTGATGGCCAGCATCCGCAATACCAATTTCTACGAAATGGCGGAAGTCGGGCCGAAACTGAAAAACATCCTGCCGCCGTGCTACGCCTGTGGTTACCAGGATGAGCTGGACTCGATTGACGAAAACGGCTGCGTCACTGTGCCGGACGGCCCGGGCCTCGGCGTCACTTACGACTGGGATTGGCTGAATTACCACGCCACCAACCGTTTCGTGTTTGGCAAAAAATAAAACTCGACGGGCTACCCTACACAAACCCGATTCCGCCAACCGAGCAGACGGCTGGCGGTAAGGAAAAGAACATGCAAAACGCACTTTACGCCGGGGTGAACGCGGCGGCTGTCACCTCTTACAATGCCGATTTCACGCTCAATTACGATAAAACGATCGCCCATTGTCACTTTTTACTGAACAACGGCTGCGACAGCCTTGCAGTGCTCGGCACCACGTCCGAAACCCACTCGCTGAGCGCCGACGAGCGGGAAACACTGCTGGAGCAGTTGGTCAACAGCGGCATTTCTCCGGGAAAAATGTTGCCGGGCACCAGCGCCTGCGACCTGCCGACCACCATTCGTTTAACGCGCCACGCCGCAAAATTAGGCAGCCCCGGTGTTTTGCTGCTGCCGCCTTTTTACTACAAAGCGCCGTCGCAAGAGGGGTTGTTCGCCTTTTACAGCGCGGTTGCCGAGGCAGTCGGTGGTGACGTGAAACTCTATTTTTATCACTTCCCGCAGCAGAGCACGATTCCCATCACGCTGGATCTGATTGACCGCTTGAGAACGCGCCATCCTGGCGTTTTTCAGGGCATTAAAGACAGCAGCGGCAATTTCGCCAATACCGTGGCTTACATCGAGCGTTTTTCCACCGAGGGCTTCGAGGTTTACTCCGGCGCCGACGCCACCTTCGCGCAGGTGATGCAAGCCGGTGCGGCGGGTTGTATCACCGCGACCACCAACATCGCCTCGTCTTTGACGGCGTTTATCTATCGTAACTATGACAATGCCGACGGGCTGGCTGCGCAGGAGCAACTGAGCCGCCTGCGGCAAGTCGTGGGGATGGCAGACACCATTCCGGCAGTGAAAACCTTGCTGGCTTACAAAACGCAGGATGCAAGCTGGGAAACGATGCGCCCGCCGTTGTGCGCGCTTTCTTCAGATATCCGCTCGCGTCTGCTTGCGGCGTACGGTTCGGTTATCGGGCAATAAGCCATTTATTTCTGGAGTGTAAGCAATGAACACATCAGGCAAAAAAAGCAACGTGCGTTACGTGATGCTGGGGTTTATGGGCGCGGCGATGTTGGTCAATTTTATCGATCGCGCGACGCTCTCCGTCGCCGCCCCGGTGATGAGTAAAGAGTTGGGTTTTAGCGCCGCCGACATGGGCTGGGCGTTTTCCGCGTTTGGCTGGGCGTACATGCTGTGCCAAATTCCCGGCGGTATATTGCTGGATAAGTTTGGCTCCCGGTTAGTCTACGGTCTGGCGATGATCGTCTGGTCGGTGTTTACCTTTTTGCAGGGCGCGGTGTACCTCTTCCCTTCGGCGTTTGTGATGTTATTCGTTTTCCGTTTTTTGATGGGCATGGCGGAATCCCCTGCGACACCGGCCAGTAGCCGCCTGTCGGTGCAGTGGTTTCCCAATAACGAACGCGGTTTCGCCACCTCGATTTACCAGACTGCGCCTTACGTCGCGCTGGGCGTGTTTACACCGATCCTGTCGTATGTGATCACGCTGTTTAGCTGGCATTACGTCTTTTTCAGCGCCGGTCTGTTGGGCATTGTGTTTGGCCTGTTCTGGCTCGGCTTTGTGCGCGATCCGCTGAAACACAAATCGATCAACAACGAAGAACTGGCGTATATCCGTAACGGTGGCGGCATCCCGGAGCTGGGTTCGGCGACGCAGCAAAAACAGGCGATTAGCTGGCAGCAGGTCAAAAATATGTGCGCCAATCGCATGATGGTCGGCGTCTATATCGGCCAGTTTTGCCTAACCTCGATCACCTGGTTCTTTTTTACCTGGTTCCCGACTTACCTCTACCAGGACAAAGGCATGTCGATCATCAAAGTGGGGCTGGCCGCAGCGATCCCGGCTATCGCGGGGTTTGTGGGTGGGATTGTCGGCGGCATGTTGTCGGATTACCTGCTGCGTAAAGGCTACAGCCTGACCTTCTCGCGCAAGCTGCCGATTGTGCTGGGCATGTTGCTCTCTTGCTCCATCATCATTGCCAACTATACGCAATCCGCGCCGCTGGTGATTTTTGTGATGAGTCTGGCCTTCTTTGCCAAAGGCTTCAGCAACCTGGGCTGGTGCGTGTTAAGCGATACCTCGCCAAAAGAGGCGCTGGGGTTGGCGGGCGGTATTTTTAATACCTTCGGTAATGTCGCGGGCATCCTCACGCCGCTGGTGATCGGCTTTATTATTCAGGCCACCGGTTCCTTCGATTGGGCGATTATCTACATCGGTTCAATGGGGCTGATTGGCGTGATTTCTTACCTGTTTATCGTCGGCAAACTGGAACGTCTGACCCTCGACGCCGCGCCGGGCACGCCTGCGGTGGACGCCGTATTACATAAATCCTGAAGCAATGGGGACAGGTTCCCCATTCAGCCATACTGCTTTCGACGGTTGCAGTATGGCTTTTTTTCATGCCGTTTCTGGCAACTGCCTGAAATTCACCGCACAGATGAAAAAAGCCTGTTCCATCACGCATTTATGCGTAGAGTAAAAAGGTTTCATTTTTGGCAAGGAACCTCTGAATGTTCGATACCACGCTGTTTATTTTACTGGCGCTCGTCGCGCTGGGATTTGCCAGCCACAACACCACCGTGGCGATCTCGATCCTGGTGCTGATCATCGTGCGCATCACGCCGCTGAATACTTTCTTCCCGTGGATTGAAAAACAGGGGCTCACCATCGGCATTATCATTCTGACCATTGGCGTGATGGCGCCGATCGCCAGCGGATCGCTGCCGCCCTCAACATTGCTGCACTCGTTTGTGAACTGGAAATCGCTGCTCGCCATTGCAGTTGGGGTCTTTGTTTCGTGGCTGGGCGGTCGCGGGGTGACATTAATGAGCGCGCAACCGTCGCTGGTCGCCGGTTTGCTGGTGGGAACGGTGTTAGGTGTGGCCCTGTTCCGGGGCGTTCCGGTCGGGCCACTGATTGCCGCAGGGCTGGTGTCGCTCTTAATTGGCCGGCAGTGAGTAGCGCCGCTGCCAGCGCTTAACGCCAAATTCCAGCGCGCTGCACAGCAGGTAATACACAAGGCCGCAAAAGATAAATAACGCCGCCGGGTAAACCTGCACCCGGTTATTCACCTGCCCGGCCACGGTGGTCAGCTCCGGCACGTTAACGATAAACGCCAGCGAAGTGTCTTTCAAAAGCGCGATAAGTAGCCCGATGTAAGACGGCAATGCATTGCGTAACGCCTGCGGCAACAGCACCAGTTGCAGGATCTGCACACTGCCAAACCCGCTGCTCAGCGCGGCTTCATACTGCCCTTTCGGTAATGCGCCCAGCGCCGCCAGCGTCGAGTACATCACCGACGCCGAGGTAAACCATGCCAGCGCCAGCGTGACGGTCACCGCGCCGGGCAGATCCGCGCCCGTCAGCCAGGGAAGCAGAAACCACAGCCAGAAGATGACGAAAATCAGCGGAATGCCGCGAATCAGCTCCGCCCACAGAAACAGCACCTTGCGCGGCCAGCCGCGAAAACGCCAGGCGCAACAGGCCAGCAACGCGCCGCCAGGAAACGCCAACACCGCCGCGCCGAGCGTCATCAACAGCGATAACAACACACCGCCAGGTTCGCCCTGCGCCGCCCGCCCCCACAGCAAATAGTCGAGGTTATCGGTAATGACGGTGATATTAGCGATCACGTTGCACCTCCGTCGCGCGGCGCTGCGCCTGCCAGTTGCGCGGCAGATTGAACAGCACGCTCATCACCAGCCCGAGCAGCAGATAGAGCGCGCTGCCGATAGCGAAAGCTTCCAGCGCATGGGCGTTAAAACTTTCGATCTGCCGGGTTTGGTACGTCAATTCCCCCAGTCCAATGCCGGTCGCCAGCGACGAGAGTTTCATCAAATTGAGATACTGGCCGACTACCGGTTGCCACGCGTTTTGTAACCCTTGCGGCAACAGCACCCAGCGAAACAGCGCCAGTGGGCTAAAGCCCTGCGACTGCGCCGCTTCAACCTGGCCGCGCGGCACGGCGTGTAAACCCGCCTGAATCTCTTCGACGAGGAAAGCAGCGGTAAACAGCCCCAGCGCCCAGGCCGACGAGAGAAATTCCGGCGTGAACCACCAGACATCGCCCGGCAGAATGCTAAAAGCATGGTCGTCATTCACATACTGACGAAAGCCCTGCGGCAGCAAATTCCAGGCGGCGAAATACCAGAACAGCAATTGCACCAGCAGCGGCGTATTGCGAAACAGCGACACCCACACGGCGACAACGCCCCTGCCCGCTTTGCCGCCCGCCAGGCGCAGCGCCAGCAACAACACCGTCAGCACCGTTGCCAGCAGCGTGCCCGCAACGGTGACCCAAATGGTGGTGAGAAATCCGGACACTATCCATTGCGCGGGCTGCCCGGTGAGCACACCCGCCCAGTCGAGATGCAGCACCATTACAACTCCTTGTTATCCGCGTGCAGCGGGTTAAGCACTTTTTGCAGAAAGCGCTGTGCTCGCGGGTGCTGCGGCGCGGTGAAAAATTGCGCCGGGTCGGCTTGTTCGAGGATCTCGCCACCGTCGATAAAGACAACACGATCGGCGATTTCACGGGCGAACTGCATTTCGTGGGTGACAACAATCAGCGTAATGCCGCTGTGCGCCAGCGATTTCATCACTTGCAGCACTTCGCCAATCATTTCCGGGTCCAGCGCCGACGTTGGCTCATCAAACAGAATGATGTGTGGATCGGCCGCCAGCGTGCGGGCAATCGCTACCCGTTGCTGTTGCCCGCCGGAAAGCTGGGAAGGATAGTGATGCGCTTTGTCCTGCAAGCCCACACGCGCCAGCAGCGTAAGGCCGATTTTTTGTGCTTCGGCGGCGGATTTGCCATGAATGCGCCGCAGCGCGAGGGTGATATTGTCCAGCGCGTTAAGGTGCGCATAGAGGTTGAATTGCTGAAAGACGAAGCCGACGTGGCGGCGTAATGCGCGCAGCGCCCGCCCTTTTCGCTGGCTGGTCGGCTGGCCATCAACGAAAATTTCCCCGCCGCTGAGGGTTTCAAGCTGGTTTATCAGGCGGATAAGTGTGGATTTGCCGGAACCGGACGGCCCGCACACCGCCAGCACTTCCCCGGCGGCAACCTGCAAATCGATAGCGTTAAGCACCACGTTGTCGCCATAACGTTTACTCGCCTGGCGAAACTCTACCGTGCCTTTTTGCACGGGCAACGCCTCCGTGGCATCAGCCACAGAGGCGGAAAACAGACCTGCCAACATCGTTATTTCGCTTCTATGGTAAAGCTGCGCGGAGCCGGTGTTTTGGTTTGCGGGCCAAACCAGGTGTCGTAGATTTTTGCCGCGTCGCCATTTTTCTCAAGCGCCACCAGCTCGTCGTTCACCGCGTTCAGCAAGGCGGTTTCACCTTTGCTCACGCCCACGCCAATCTCCTCTTTCGACAGCAGATCCGGCAGGATTTTGAACTTCGCTTTGTCCGGCGCTTCCGCCAGCAAACCGGCAAGAATGGTGCTGTCCTGGGTGATGGCTTGCACGTTACCGTTACGCAGCGCGGTCAATGCCAGCGGGATATCGTCATACGCCAGCACGCGGGATTGCGGGAAACGTTGATGCAATGCTTGTTCGCCGGTGGTGCCTTTCACCGCGCCGATACGCGCTTTGCTGTAAGCGTCCAACTTGTCTGGGGCGCTGGCCGGAACAAGGAACTGCTGGCCGGTGACAAAGTAAGGTGTCGAGAAATCAATGACCTGCGCACGTTCCGGGGTGATGGTGATATCGGCGACAATCAGATCGACTTTGCCGGATTGCAGCAGCGGAATACGGTTCGCCGGGTTGGTGGCGACCAGCTCCAGCTTCACGCCGAGGCTTTTGGCCAGCGCTTTCGCAAAATCAACGTCATACCCAACGATATCGTGCGATTTCGGATCAATGGCGCCAAACGGCGGGTTGGCATCAAAAGTCGCGACTTTGACCACGCCTGCGGCTTTGATATCGGCCAGTTTGTCGGCGTGAGCAGAGAAAGAGAGCGCTGAAAGCAGCGCCAGTGCGCTGAGCGCAGTGATTTTTGGGGTGTGTAATGAGGTTGCCATGCTTTTCCTTATGCCCTGTTATTGTGTTCAATTGAGGGCTAAATTCACACACCGCCTTTCGGCAGACAAATATCAAAAAGTGCATTGAATATCTGAAAAAGTTATTAAAAACAAAGACCCCATACTAATCACTTATCTTCCTGCCTTACCCAGAACAATCCCGGTTAATCCACAAAAAAGAAAAGGGATTGAGAGCAGAAAATATTACCTGTCGCCAAGTGCCGCCAAATAGCGCCCCGGCGTTTGCCCAAGCCCCTTTTTAAACATGGTGATAAACGCCGTGGTCGAGTCGTAACCGAGCGTCTGGGCGATGCGTTGTACGGATTTCCCGCCAATCAACAGCCGCAGCGCGAGGATCAGCTGCATCTGGTGTCGCCAGCGGCGAAAGCTTAAACCTGTCTCTTTCACCACCAGCCGCGCCAGGTTGCGCTCGCTCATGGCAAACACCTGTGCCCACTGCGCCAGCGTCTGCCTTTGTGCCGGGCAGGTTTCCATACTGTCGACCATCTGGCGAATTTTCGGGTGTGCAGAAACCGGCAGTTGTAACTGCATTTGCGGTTGATCCGGCAGTTCATCAAACAGCACCTGCACCAGCCGCTGCGTAGCCGGCTGACGCCGCTGTGCCGGCGTGCGCGACGCCAGGCTCATGATCAATTCGCGCACCAGCGGGGAGATCTTCAGCGTACAGCAATATTCCGGCATCACCACCGCCCACTCTTCGAGAAACAAAAAGTAGAGGTGCGCGTTTGGCGTGGCGCGGTTGCTGTGTGGCACAAAGCCCGGCAACCACATGGCGTGATGCGGCGGCACCATCCAGCGCGCATTTTCCACTTCGCAGGTGATCGCCCCTTTCAGCGCCAGAATAAGTTGCCCTTTGCGGTGATGATGCTCAGGAATCAATTGCTCGCTCGCCTCCACCGTGATGCTAAACGCCACCGCCGCTTCTTGTTGGCCATCGGGATCGTAGCCATTCAACCCAAGTCCGTGCATTAATTTGTCCGAATTCAGCGATAAAATGTCATTTTAACTTGATACATCCACGTCGCAAAAACGGTATCGTAGTGCCCTGTTTTCAATGATGAGAATACGATGACCACTTGCTCTTCTTCTCGCGGCAAACAAGGGATACTGCTGATTGCCGGGATCCTGATGATTGCGACGACGCTACGCGTCACCTTTACCGGTGCCGCCCCTCTGCTTGATGCGATTCGCGCGCAATACGGTTTAACCACCGCGCAAACCGGCATGCTCACCACGCTGCCGCTGCTGGCTTTCGCGTTGATTTCCCCTTTAGCGGCTGGCGTTGCCCGCCGTATTGGCATGGAACGCAGCCTGTTTGCGGCGCTGGTGCTTATCTGCTTAGGCATCGCTATTCGTTCCCTGCCTTCACCGGTATTGCTGTTTATGGGCACGGCGGTGATTGGCTGCGGGATAGCCCTGGGTAATGTGCTGCTGCCGGGGATGCTGAAACGCGATTTTCCCGGCCATGTGGCAAAACTGACCGGTGCCTATTCCCTGACGATGGGCGCTTCGGCGGCGCTGGGATCGGCCGCGGTCGTGCCGATTGCGCAAAGCGGTGCCGGCTGGCAAGGCGCATTACTGGCGCTGATGGTTTTCCCGCTGCTGGCGTTAGTGCTGTGGCTACCGCGGTTGCGCCATGGTGCGCCGGCGCCGCTCAGCAACGCCGGTGCATTGCATAGCCGGGTGATTTGGCGCTCCGCGCTCGCCTGGCAAGTGACGCTGTTTCTCGGCATCAACTCGTTGATTTATTACATCGTGATCGGCTGGCTGCCGTCGATTTTGATTAGCCATGGCTTTAGCGAGGCGCAGGCGGGTTCTCTGCATGGCGCGTTACAACTGGCGACCGCCGCGCCCGGTTTGCTGGTACCGCTAGTGCTGCACCGGCTTAAGGATCAGCGCGGGATCGCAGCATTGGTGGCATTGATGTGCGCCGTCGGTTCGCTGGGCTTATGGTTAGCGTCGGAACATGCGGTGCTGTGGACGCTGATTTTTGGTTTTGGTTCCGGCGCGACGATGATCCTCGGTTTGACCTTTATCGGGCTGCGCGCCAGTTCCGCGCATCAGGCCGCTGCGCTCTCCGGTATGGCGCAATCGGTGGGGTATTTATTGGCCGCCTGTGGACCGCCGCTGATGGGTAAAATCCACGACGCCAGCGGGAGTTGGCATATTCCGCTGTTAGCCTGCGGGGTGTTGTCGGTGGTGATGGCGGTGTTCGGCGCGTATGCCGGGCGCGACAGAGAGATGGTCGCGAAGTAGTATTTTGCCCGGTGGCGCTTCGCTTACTGGGCCTACAAATCCCAATGCATTTGGTAGCGCGTAGACCTGATAAGGCGAAGCCGCCATCAGGCGTTAACAAGGGCGCCTTTATTGCCGGATGGCGGTATAAATACCTTATCCGGCCTACAAACCGCGATGCATTTGGTAGCAAGTAGGCCTGATAAGGCGAAACCGCCATCAGGCGTTAACAAGGGCGCCTTTATTGCCGGATGGCGGTATAAATACCTTATCCGGCCTACAAACCGCGATGCATTTGGTAGCAAGTAGGCCTGATAAGCGAAGCCGCCATCAGGCGTTAACAAGGGCGCCTTTATTGCCGGATGGCGGTATAAATACCTTATCCGGCCTACAAACCGCGATGCATTTGGTAGCGAGTAGGCCTGATAAGCGAAGCGCCATCAGGCAATCACGCGTTACTCCCCCGCCGCGCGAAGCATCGCTTGCACCAGCGGTACCGGGCGTCCGGCCAGCGCGCCGCGCTCATGTTGGAACAGCGTGGCGACAAAGAACGGATGCGTCACCAGTTCCACGGCGCGGATTTCGCCCTCTTCATCCCAGCCCGTTACCCGCAAATCGCCGCTTTCCAGTTCGCGGGCGAAATCTGGCGAAACACCAAAGCTACAGCGGTACGCTTCTTCAATTTCATTGCGCCCATAAGCACGGGCGATCAGGGTATTTGGGCGCAGCTCAATCGGCCCCGTTTGATCCACCAGCGCGCAGGCCAACGGTGAAATCACCATCCGCCCTTCGTTTTCTGTTTCGGCGTGCGCCGCATCCTCCCAGCCCAGCACATTACGGGCATATTCAATCAGCGCATGCTGGAACCCGCCGCAGGTGCCGAGGAACGGCACGGCGTTTTCTCGCGCGTACTTGATCGCGGTAAACGCGCCACGGGCATTTTTATAGGGGCTTCCTGGCACGACCCAGATAGCGTCATAGCCAACCAGATCTTCATTGCTGGTGATTTCACTGGTCGCCAGCCAATCGTAATCGGCGGTTACCTCCAGTACGGCGGCGGCATCGTCAATCGCGAGTGGAATAGCCTGATGCGCAACAATGTCGTGGTTGTAATCACCCACCAGCGCGATGCGAAGTGTTTTTTTCGGGGGGATATGCTGCATGAAAAGTGTCCTTATGCCGTGGTAGTTAACGAATAACATAAGGAACATGACGATAGCGGTCTTTTAATGTAATCACAACACCTTAAAATCGGCAGAGTGTTATCACGCCAAATTATGAAAAAATGGCTGGCTCTGGAGTAAACCACGATGGCGAAACTTATGCAGCAGACTAAAATCCTCGTCAGCGCCTGCCTGATGGGCTTTAAAGTGCGTTACAACGGCAGCGAGAAAGCCGCATTGCAGGCAACACTGGAACGCTGGCAGCAGGAAAAGCGCTTAGTCGTGCATTGCCCGGAACTGGCCGCCGGATTACCGGTGCCGCGCCGCCCGGCGGAGATCGTCGCCGGAAGCGGTGCGGATGTGATGCGTGACACCGCGCGGATTGTCGAAGATAACGGCCAGGATGTGACCGCGCATTATCAACTGGCGGCCTGGCTCGCGTTGCAAGCTGCGCAGCAAAGCGGCTGCCATGCGGCACTTCTTACCGATGGCAGCCCAACGTGCGGCAGCCAGTTTATCTATAACGGCACCTTCAGCGCCACGCGCCAGCCGGGAATGGGCGTTGCTGCCGCGCTGCTCGAACAACACGGCATCCGCGTTTTCTCCGAACAACAACTTCCGGCGCTGATCGCCTGGGTTAACGAAAGGGAGGCAGAGAGATGATCCAATGCAAACGCGTGTATGAATCGCCAACGAAAGAGGATGGCTACCGGGTTCTGGTCGACAGATTGTGGCCGCGCGGGGTGAAAAAAACCGACCTTCACTATGATGAGTGGTGCAAAACGTTGGCGCCTTCAACGGAACTACGTAAGGCGTTTCACGGCGAAGCGATCGATTTTGCTGCCTTTAGCGAAAGCTATCGACAGGAGTTGGACGCACAAAAAGAGGAAGGGAAAAAGCTGGCGGCGCGGGGAAAGGAAAGCGCCGTCACGCTGTTATTCGCTGCGAAGAACACCGAACAGAATCACGCGATTGTACTTGCAGACTGGCTGCGCACGCTGGCTTAGCCGATTGCGCGTTCGCGCACGTCCTGCGGCTCGCTGTCGGGTTGTAGCGGCATTAAATGTTCGCCGCGCACAAAAGCAAAACCGTGCTGACCGTCAAACGAGGAGACATCCCCGGTGACCAGCCACAGCGCGCGCAGAGCGGTACGCGGCATTTCCGTCACTACCCCGTTCACCGGGTTCAGGAACCGTTCACCTGGCTGGCACAGCCCGAACAGTTCAACAGATTTACCAATATTGCTTCGCCCGGTGGCGGTTTGGGCACCAATGATCAACGCCTGGCTGCCCGCTCGTAACTGAAACATACTTCTCTCGTGCGCTCCCGAATAAACCTGAAATGAGATAATTCCGAAAGCGGAGTTTACCGGGCTTTTTTTGCGCTGTCACGATCCCGATGAGGGGTGATCGCGACGCCATAGCGCCCATTCGTCAATCACCTCGCCGCCCGGTAATTTGCACTCGGTGCGCACGCCTTGCGGGCTTTGAACCGGTACGCGCACGCCGCCGCGTTGTTGGCAATACATTGCCGCCGGGTTTGCCTGGCCGATTTGCGGATGTTGCGGAGAGTCAGGTTTTGCAGCAGAACACCCGGCAACAATCAGGGGGAAAACCAGCAACCAATAGCGCATCTTTTTTATCCTTCAATTGGCGAAAAACGTTTACGAGAATAGCCCTGCCGCGGGGATATCTCCATGATTTCTCCATCCTTACTGCACTTTTTCTGGTTATAGTCTGCCTCGTTCTCACCCATGACCAGAGAACATCATTCCGTAATCAATGAGTTTTTTGCCCCGCTTCATCAACGGGGCTTTTTTTCATTGCCCTGCTAAATCTGAGTGTTACCCCGCCCCGATATATCAAATTTTCTTCGTTCATGCTTTAATGGCGCGCAGTCGAAATTTTCAGCATTAATGTGCACTGCCATAGTGTAACCAGAGCACAGGAGTT
The DNA here is from genome assembly GCF_038449125.1 of Kosakonia sp. BYX6. Taxonomy (NCBI): domain Bacteria; kingdom Pseudomonadati; phylum Pseudomonadota; class Gammaproteobacteria; order Enterobacterales; family Enterobacteriaceae; genus Kosakonia; species Kosakonia calanthes. The sequence continues at coordinate 2,775,585 of NZ_CP151800.1, forward strand.
AAAAAGTCATGTCCGATTTCATTCTCACCCGCGTCTCTGAAACCCTTTCGAAAGAGCAATCCCTTGAAAGTTTGGTTCGCCAGCTACTGGAAATGCTGGAGATGGTGACCGATATGGAATCGACCTACTTAACCAAAATCAGCGACGACGCCCGCCTGCAACACATCGTTTATTCCCGCAATAGCAAACAACTCGATATCCCGGAAGGGTTTTCCGTGCCGTGGGGCGATAGCCTCTGTAAACGCGCGCTGGATGACGGTTGCCTGTTTAACGATGACGTTGCCAACCACTGGAGTGAGTGTGAAGCAGCGCAAGCGCTGGGTATTACTACCTATTTGAGCACGCCAGTGCATCTGGCCGACGGTTCACTCTACGGCACGTTGTGCGCGGCCAGTAACGAGAAGAAATCCCTGAGCGTGCGCGGTGAACAAGTGCTGCATCTGTTTGCCGGTTTGATTGCGCAGTCAATTGAGAAAGAGCACCTGGTGAACCAGCTTCGCGAAGCCAATGCCGCGCTGATCGCCCATTCCTACACCGATGTGTTGACTGGCCTGCCCAACCGCCGGGCCATTTTCGAAAACTTGTCGACGCTGTTTTCCCTCGCCCGTCATCTGGAAATCCACGTGATTATCGCCTTTATCGATCTGGATAATTTCAAAGGCATCAACGATCAGTTGGGTCATGAAGCAGGCGATCAGTTCCTGATTGAAGTCGGCAAACGGCTGGCGAAAGATCGCGGCAAAGATGATATTTTTGGCCGACTCGGCGGCGATGAATTTCTCATTGCCTGTCCTGGCGGGCCGCTGGTGCAGCCGCAAGGTATCCATCTCGTCTCATTGAAAAAGAGCCTCGATAAACGGCTCACCGGCGAATACCAGCTTGGCGAACAGCATATCGACTACCCTGGTGCCAGCGTTGGCGTTATCGAAATCAACCCGGAGCTGTATGATGCGGATGGCGCACTGCGCGCGGCCGATGAAGTGATGTACCGGGTGAAAAAGAATAAAGAGAAAAAAACCTTTATCCTGCTCAATTAAACGCATCTGCCGTAGTTAGTAGCTTGAGAAAAATCTCATTTTCCACTATTTCATATACAATTAATTTTGGCGTTTATCGCCAGCGAAGGAGTTTTCGTGAGAAAGACAACCATCATTATGCTGATCGTGGCGATTGTCGCCGTTGCCGGAACCCAATTCGGCTGGTGGTAATAACAGCGAGCCGGGCCAGGTTTTATTAAGCAGCGAACTCCCGAACATAGGATGGCGTCATCTGAACAGAACACCATAGTCTCATTTATTTGGGCGGGAGCTCGCAATGTTCACTGGACTAAAAAAAAGCGAAAGCAAACGGCTTGCCGCTCTGGAGCTGCTGCGCAGGGAAGATAAAACACGTGATGCAGCGCTGGCCGAATTTGCTCGTCTGGCATGCGAAGTGATGGGTGTCGAAGGGTGCTTTATCACCACATTTGATGATGATTTCCAATATATCAAATATGTTAAAGACATCCCGATTAAGCACGCGCAAATACGCATTGAACAGACAATGTGCCAATATTCGCTCGATGCCAGACAAACGGTTATGAGTTCCGATACACGCCTTGATGAACGCTTTAATCATCAACCCCTGGTAAAAAACGGCGATATTCTTTTTTACGCTTCCGCCCCAATGATTAATAAAGATGGCACGGTGCTCGGCACATTATGCGTAACCCATCCTGAAACCTATGTTCCCACCTCCCGGCAAATTACCAACTTCCACCGTGTTGCGGCTCTCGCCACGGTCTATCTCGAATCTTGTTACACCATTGGGCTTGTCGATGCGTTAACCGCTTTGCCCAACCGCCAGTTTTTGATGAAAGAGATGGCGCGTCTGTCGCTGGAAAAAGCGAGTGGCAGTTACGCGCTAGTGATTTTCGATTGTATTGATATGCCCCGCGCTTATGAATTGTCCCGCTATCTGGGTGTGGAAGCGCTGGAGAAACTGCTGCGCAGTTTTGGCCCATTGCTGCAACTGCGGTTGAAGCTGAAAGAGGAAACCACGCTTTACGCATTCGCCACCGGGCGTTTCGCCGTTTTGGCGGAGATGGATTATGCGCTGGCGCTGGTTAAGCGGGCGGAAAAACTCCCCGGCATGCAGGCGAAGATTGCCGGTGATATTGATATCAACCTGACGATCCACGCCGGCTACGTCAAATTCTCCCCCCTGGAAGATAACGTGCAGGAGATTGTGCGCCAGGGCATTAGCGCACTGCACGAATCCATCCGCCAGGGGATTCCGGTGTTTCAATTCAATCCGATCCTCGATCACAAACGGAATAACGACTTCAAGCTGCTGTATGACCTCAGCGAGGCGATCAAGTCAGGCGATCAGCTTTACCTGGTGTATCAGCCGAAGGTTTCCCTGCGCTCAGGTAAAACCGAAGGCGTGGAGGCGTTACTGCGCTGGAAACATCCGCAATTGGGGCAGGTTTCCCCGGCGGTGATTGTCGCGCTGGCGGAAAAAACCACCCTGATGTCGGATATTACGCAATGGGTCATCAAAACGGTGATCGCCCAGCTTAAAGCCTGGAAACAGCATGGTGTGTCACTGCCAGTGTCGATTAACGTGACGGTCAGTGATTTTTCACACCCGGGTTTCGCTGATGAGCTGGCGCGAAACGTGTTAGCCGCCGGGCTGTATACGTCGGATATTCGTATCGAATGCCTGGAAACCGAGAAGATGCTGGAGAGCGATCCGGCTCTTGAAGAGTTGGATCGGCTGAAACTGCTGGGCTTTACCATTTTGCTGGATGACTTCGGCGCGGGTTACAGCAACATCAGCTACTTGCGACGTATTCCGATCGACATTATCAAACTCGACCGCTCGCTGGTGAGCCAAGTGACCACCGATACCGGCAGCCGCATTATTGCGCGTAACGTCATCACCATGCTGAAAGAGCTGGATTATGTGGTGCTGGCGGAAGGGATTGAAGATCTGGAAACGGCGCGCATGCTCGAAGAGTACGGCTGCGACGAGGCGCAGGGTTACTTGTTCTCGCGCCCGCTGTCACCGGACGAAATTCCGGCGTGGCTGGCGGACAGCAAACCTTATCGCCTGTTGGCAAAGATCAATGCTGAATCGCAGCAACAGCATCAGTACGGTTCGTAACGCCGGAAAATTAGCCTGACTGCTGTTTTTCACAGCAGTCGTTAAGCGTCACAAAAATGTCATAAATGATATATCTTAAATTTTCTCAGTGACTTAACGACAATTCTGTCTACTTTTTGGCCTCCCGTCGGTTAAAGTCCTTTTTAACCAGAGTCGATAATATTGGAGTGCGCTCGCTGCTCGTGCGCCTTTATTGACTATGGGAAACATTGTTTGATGAAACTCAATCACCTCACCATCGGGCAACGGCTCGGTTTTCTGGCGGCCATTCTTTTACTGGCAACGCTGTTTATTGGCATTCGTGGGTTGTCGATTAATGCCAGTGCCTTAGCGCAAAACGAACATATTATGGCTACGGGAAAGGTGGTTGCGTACAGTATTGATACTGCTCGCAACGCGCAGGTGCAGTTTAAAATTCAGGTACAAGAGTGGAAAAACACCCTGCTGCGCGGTAATGAAAATCAGGAAACTTTCGACAAATACAAAAATGCGTTTGTTGATCAGAGCCAAAAAACCCAGGCGCTGTTAAAAACCTTGAGCGAACTGCTGCCGCAGATTGGCCTGGCGAATACCGAAGCGATTAAAACCCTCAACCTGCACGCCGGGCTGGAAGCGAACTATCTGCACGCGTTGCAGCAATACAGCATTACGGATGCCACCAGCGCACAACGTGTTGATCACCTGGTGACCGGTATCGATCGCGAACCAACGCGCATGATCGACGAAATGGTTGCCAGCACCCTGAAACGGGCGGATTTAATTCGTATGCAGACCGAAACGCGCAATAACGAGTTGTATCAGCAAACTCGTTTGATGCTGATGCTGGTAATGGCGCTGACGTTAATTGCCAGCCTACTGATCACCTGGTGGTTAGTGCGCAGCATCACCCAGCCGCTGGCGCAGGCGGTGTCGATTGCCCGCAATGTCGCCTCGGGCGATTTGCGATCTTCCTTTGCCATTTCAGGTCGCGATGAAACAGCTGAACTGATGCGCGCATTGCAGGAGATGAACGGCAACCTGGCCCACATTGTGACCGGTGTGCGTTCCAGTACGGAAAACATCGCCGGTGCGTCGCAGCAGATTGCCAGCGGCAGCAGCGAACTCTCTTCACGTAATGAAGCGCAGGCCAGCGCCATTGAAGAAACCGCCGCATCGATGGAAGAACTGACGTCGGTTGTGAAAAACAACGCCGAAAACTCGCGTATCGCCAGCGATATCACCCGTGAAGCAATGCGCGTGGCAAACCAGGGCGGCGAAGTGGTGGAACGCGTCGTTACCACCATGAGTGAAATTAATCAGCTCTCGACCGAGATCAGCAGCATTATTGACGTCATCGACAGTATCGCTTTCCAGACCAATATCCTTGCGCTGAACGCCGCGGTAGAAGCGGCACGCGCCGGCACCGAAGGCCGTGGTTTTGCGGTGGTTGCCTCAGAAGTTCGCGCGCTCGCACAGCGTTCCGCGAAAGCTGCGAAAGAGATCAGCGATTTGATCCAACGTTCGGTCACGCGCATTGATGAGGGCGACAAATTGGTGAAAAACGCCGGGAACGCGATGGACGAAATCGTACAAAGCGTGGAGCGTGTTAGCCAACTTGTGGAAACTATCTCGCAAGCCAGCACAGAGCAAAGTGTCGGGATTGAGCAAGTGCATGTCGCGATCACGCATATGGATGAAACCACGCAGCAAAACGCCATGCTGTCGCAAGAATCTTCTACTGCCGCGCAGGCGATGCAGCAGCAAGCAGAGCAGTTGTTGGAGATGGTGCGTATTTTCAAATTACAACAGCAGAGCCCGGCGTGACGGGATGCTGACTCGGTTCAATTATGAGCAATGATGATTAATATGCTGATCATCAATTTTATCAATCCGTCCGCCGAAAAATTTGCGTTTGCGCGCAACGGGGCCGCAGGTTATAAAGTGCGCATGTGACGGATATACGATTTAACATGTTCCAAATTCTTCGCTGGCAGTTTTGATGTCGAAACTGCCATCTTTTATTTCCTCTTCGCTACGGCTCTGTTTTTTCTTCCTTTTCTTCGCTTCTCAGGCGACACCCAATTCAACTCCTCCAAATTTTTACCCTCCTCCGGCTTTCGCTGTACAGTAGAGAAACTTTTGCTATCCAAATTAAGGGAAAAAAATGGTTTCGCTACGCCCAATGTCCGCAGACGAATTCGTCGGTTTTGCAACTTACTTTATTGAAGATTATACCCGCGACATTGCCGCAAATTATCGTTTGTCCGATGACGAGGCGCTGGCCCAGGCCAAACGTGAACTTGAATCAAGCCTGCCAGCAGCAGAAAAGACGCCAGGCCAGACATTAACAGCCATTATTTTTGCCGAAAATGGGACTGAACAGCACATTGGATATCTGTGGTACAAGGCGAACATTATTGATAAATCCGCCTATATCTATGATTTTTATCTGTTTTATAAATTTCGCAAGCAAGGGTTGGGTAGCCAGGCAATGCACTGCCTGGAAGCGGATCTGGCCGCCTCGGGGATTAAACAAATCAAATTGCGCGTGGCAGCGGAAAATGCCCATGCCAAAAAAGTGTATGAAGCGAATGGTTACCAGGTCACCGGCTTTAACATGAATAAATTGCTGTAAATCATCTTTGTTCAAACCTGGGTATGAAGCTGCGCAAATTTGGCGCTAGCGCGCATTTTCTCGCCGCTGGCGGGCATAGTGTAAACACATCTTCCAGGAGGACAAATCCATGAAAAAGTTACTGATATGTTGTCTTTTCGGCAATACCGCCAATTCATTGGCGAAAAAGATGCAAAAAGCGGCAAATGAACAGGGTTATCCGATCTTAGTCAGTGGCGTCGGCCTGGAGAATTTCGCCAGCGTTGCGCCGGCGTTTAACTGCTATTTGGTCGCACCGCATATTCAATACAAGCTCGACGAACTGAAAGCCGCCGTTGGCGAAACGGCACCCATCGCCATTATCGAAAGCTATCCTTTTGCATCAATGGATGGTGAGAAGGTATTGAAGTTTGTGATGGAAAGAATGCCGGAATTCACGGAGTAGCGATGAGAAAAACCACGCCTGCGGGCGTGGTTTTATCCATTATTCAGGATTGCAGCGTAGCCAGACGCGCGGCAAAACCGACGAAAATCAAACCGATCAGCGAGTTGCCCAGTTTGGTTAATTTCTTCTTCGTTCTCACCCATTGCGTCACGTAAGAACCTGAAACGATCAGGAAGCTAAAATAACAAAAGCTGATCAGCTCAAGCGTGCTGGCGAGAATAAAGAACGACATACCCGGTTTTGCATAATGGATGTCGATAAATTGCACAAAGAATGAGACGTAAAACAGAATCGCTTTCGGGTTGGTCAGGCTGAGCACCAGCGCGCGCTTAAAGATATCGCCCTTGTGCACATCATGCTCGCCCTCTTCCCTCGCGCCCTGCACCAACGTGCTGTACAACATTTTGAAACCAAGCCAGAGCAGATAAAACGCGCCAAGATAGCGAACAATATTGAATAACACCGGCGTTGTTTTAATTAGGGTCGCGACACCCGCATAGGCCAGAAACATCAATACCGCATCACCGATAAAGACCGCGCTTGCGGCGACATAGCCATTTCTTAAGCCACCCGCGACGCTGGTTTTGAGGACAAAAAAGGTATTCGGACCTGGTACTAAAATGATGAAAATCGCCCCGATAAAATAGGACCAGTAACTGAGAACTCCGTACTCGGCAAACACATCCACTCCTGTAGAGACCACGCTTACAACATGTGGCCGGTACAGTAGCATAGGTGCGGGTGTGGCGCACGGGCTTGAACCAGGGCGTGGTTTTGACCGATCCCCCAAGTGGCCGCAGAAGCTCGATAAAACCTTCAAGCGATATCTTTTTGGGATAATGATGAACGTTGACGACTGAAACTGATGCGCGGGGACATAATTCGAAGGAAGTAACACAGACAAGCGTCCCCACCGGTTAGCGGTAAAAGCTGCAATATCCGGCGGGGAATTTTATGTTGTTAGTGTAACGCTCCAGATCAAGGAATTGATTTGAAGCTTTACTCGTCCAGGATCGTCACAAAACCGCCGTAGAGCATACGTTTGCCATCGAATGACTTCTCGCCACCCAATCCACGTATGCGTGGGTCGGTCATCAATTTATGGTTTGCGCTATCGCGAACCGCTTTGGACGGATATTCAATCCATCTAAAAACCACTTCTTCGTGTTCTTCTGCTTTGACTGCTGCGCGAAAATCAGTGACATTCCCGTCAGGCAAATCTTCAGCCCAGCACTCGACAATCCGTATGGCACCGAACTCTTTAAAAAACGGTATGAATTCAGCCGCGCGTGCGCGATATGCCTCTTTCTTATCTGCTGGCACAGCAATCACAAAACCATCAACATACTTCATGAGTGACCTCCGAAGTGATTGTGCAAGGGGAAAATCCCCTCGCACCAGGCTCGTTCAGATTAGGCCTGGCGCTGACATGAGAGTCAATAGCGACCTCATAACTCAGAATTCTTCCATGCTGGATAATGCCCCCACATGATGAGAGGTAAGCCGCTAATAGTATCCCCCCTTGAATACTGATTTTTTATCCAGTATAAATGCTGCACTAAAAATCAGAGTGATCAGGAGTACTTTGTGTTTGTTGAACTGGTTTATGACAAGCGTAACGTTGAAGGTTTACCGGGCGCGAAAGAGATAATCCTTTGCGAGTTGACGAAGCGCGTGCACCGTATCTTTCCTGACGCCGATGTGCGCGTAAAACCGATGCAGGCTAATGGCCTGAACAGCGACGCCAGCAAAAGCGATCGTGAAAAGCTCAACCGCATGCTGGAAGAGATGTTTGAAGAATCTGATATGTGGATGGTTCAGGATTAAGTGTCGCGACGAGGCGCAACAGAAGCATCAAGGTGCTGCATCGATAATGGATAACATTTCGTCCAGTTATAATTGATTCTCGCCAGCGTCAGTTGCCCAGACACATCACCGAAGAACAGCGACTGGCGATCGCGGAAAAATTCACGTAGCACCTCTGGCAAAAACGCAGCCCGGTAACGTAACAACGTGCTGTGCCAGAATGGCGCAGGCAACGGCGTTTGTGCGTGGCGAGCGAGCAGTTCTTCTTTCCAGGGGGAATTCAAAATCTGTTCGCAAAAAGCATGACGCATTGCGACCGCCGGTTCGTCCGGGATCCCAGCCAGCAAAAGCTGGCTCGGCAATGCCACCAGCCGCAGATGGTGAATGCTGAGCGTCTTTCCCTCATAATCCGCCCAAATGTTTGCCAGTTGGCGAGACTTTTCCGGCAGTCGGCCACGCTGTTGATACAGCGGCAACGTCAGGGGCAAAAACGTAAAATGAAACCCTGCCTTCGGCAGAACATCCGCCAGCGGATCATGCCTGGCGAGTTCGTTTAATTCATCAAGCAGATGGTTAACCGGATGCGGCATCAATGGCCGTATACCCGCCGCCAGCGCCAGCTTTTGCGGATCATAATAATCCTCTTCCCGTTGCTTTCCACTGCCGCTATTTTCCAGCCATATAGCGTGTGTCTTTTCGTTCGTCGTCGCGTAAAGGCTTTCTAAGTTGACGGATTTCATTTAACGCTCGCTCAGTTCGATAAAAAATGAGTGTAATACAACAAGGTTACGCAGCAAAAGCGAAATAGCCATATCGGATAAATCGCCGCTTACGCTTATTACCCCCCACTCTCTTTGCATCTCGTGCTTTTATAAATCCTCTGACCGTTTATCAAGACAAATAACATTTCTCGTTTAGGAAATATTTAACTGCCAATATTCATAGTGTCCAACAAGGAGGTTTCATTGTGTTAATACTTAAAGACAATATAGGCAGCGGCAGGCATAGACGGTGTTACCAGCACCCATCCGATAATCGCAAATGCATCAAGACCCTCTATAACCCTGATGATGGTGGGCTTAAAGAAGTGCAGAGGGAAACCGCCTATTACCTGAAAAAAACAGAGTCGATTCAGGCATGCCGGGCTATTCCGAATTATTACGGGACGGTTCAAACGAATTTGGGTCCGGGTTATGTTTTCGATCTGGTGACGGATTATGATGGAACAATATCAAAAAGCCTGGATTTTTATATTCGGCATAAACGTATTCCATTATCGGTAATAGAAGCGAAACTTGCCGAGCTTCACAATATGCTCATTGAGCACGGCATCTCTACCATGACGTTGAAAGAATATAATGTCCTTGTGCGTAAAACGGCACCGAGGGAATGTTCATTAGTTGTCATTGATAATATTGGCGAGGCCGAGTTTGTTCCGCTGACTTCTTATTTCAGGTTCCTGCATCGCCGGAAAATAAACAGATCAATTCAGCGATTCAAACAACGCCTCGGTAAAATTATCCGTACCGTTGACGCATCAGAAGCTCGCTAGCAAGAACTGATCTTCGCTGGACAAAGCCGGCTCATTAGCCGGCTTGTTGCTTGCGTAAAATGTGATCACCCCGTCACAAGCAGCGCCTTTAAGCCACTAAACGCAAAGAAGGCATGGGGAGCATCGGGTATGTTAGCGCGCTAATTATATTCATTGTGGCAATACTATGAAATTTGATAAACGCCTGACTCCAGCGACCATTGTTCTGGCGGTGTTCTCCGTCCTGATCCCTTTTTTTGCTGATTTCTCTTTTCCACTCGACCACGGCGTTTCCGTTCTCTGCATCGAAAATGCGCAGGCGTTATGGTTGTTTTTCGGTTTTATCTTCACCTTACGCTTTGCCTATAAAGAGCAATTAAGCGCGGGGCCGAAGTCTTTTTGGCTGTGGGCAGCGTTGTGGTGGCTCGTTTTACTGGGCCGCAGCACGAGCTGGGGACGGGTCTACTTTCCAGAAGAGCCGCACCTTCTCTTCCGCTTGATATCCGTATTGCTAATTGGCGCGCTGGTGCTCTCCGTTTTCTTCTCTTCATCGTTACGAAAAGAAATTATCAGCCGACTGCGTAACGAAACGCTGCTTATCTGGACTTTCGCTTTGGTGGTTTTGACTTTTCTGATTTCAGACAGTGTGGAACACCACCGGATGATTGCACACTTTTTCCTGCACAAGCCGGCCTACCAGGATCTCATTGAGGAGTTGTATGAAATCCCCTTTATGGTCGGCCTGTTCTGCGTGACGTATGATTTGATGCAACGACAGAAAGCCGCCGCCGCGGCTAAAACGCAAGCAGTTGAAACTCCTCAAAAACAAGTTCCATCTCATCACTGAAACTTCCGCCGCGGGTGAAGAAAGCCTGATGCTCTTTACGCCACCAGCTCAGGCTTTTATCCCCTTCCCCTTCAAGCGCGGCCATGCTCTCAGTGACTTCATTAAAACGGATAATTTTTAGGGACGTTGTTCGAATAACGCAAGCGGGTGCGCCATTGCCGTTCAGCACAATATGAAAATCGCCAACCGTCACTTTATCTTCCAACTGAAGATGAGATTCAAGCGTGCTGCACGTCGCGGTTTTCTGCCCGGCAATCACCAATTGCGATAAATCATTGGCCATTTCTGCGCTATCGCCAAACGCCCAAATATGCGCGCCGGGATAGCGAGTTTTTAACTCTTCGAGGCTTGAGATCATTTCTTTTTAACTCAATTAATTAACAGAACAGCAACATTAGCACAGACGCTCTGCCAATGCCTGCAAAGGCCGGTGGGGGCAGTAAAAAGCCACCGGCAAAGCCAGTGGCCTGATAAAACAATCGTATTCATTACTGCTGGCTATTGTTGTCGCTTCTGAGTTGCCTGATAACCTCATCAGCATAGGCAATCGCCGTGCTAACACTATCTTTTACTGAGAATTTATTCTCGCCATCACTGGCTAACAACCCTTGTAACGCCTGCCCTGCAAGCCATTCCCGGTAGGTAATCCCGCCGGAGAACTCAATTTTCATTTCGTGTTCCATGATGAATTCCTCAGTGAAGTTGCAAATTTGAGATTACGCTCGTAATCCATTAGCAGAAAGCATTATTGCAGTCGCACAGATAAGCCCTTGTGGGTGGCGGTAAATGCCAAGAAAGTGCCGAGAAAATAATTTATGGTAAGCCTTCTCTGTTTTAGCAACCGAGCCGATTGCCGTTAACGCTGACACACCGAGCAGAGGCAAGTTGGTTCAGACAGTGTGACTTAGCAAATAAGGTATACATCATGTCTATTGCAGAAGAACTTGGCCCTGAAGAGTATGCCCGTCAGTTGCGAAATCCTACTGGTAAGACCGGTCTTGCCGTGGCCGAAATGCTTAACGAAACCAATGGTGAAGGTAACCTTCTCGCCATTAAGCAATTACAACTGATGCCGAATGCCAGCGTGCTTGAGATTGGCTGTAGCACAGGCAGCATGGCTAAAGTGGTCATAGAACAGGCTGAAAATATCATTTATACCGGTATTGATAGTTCGGACACGGTAATATCCGCAGCACGTGAACAGAACTCGGGTTTGATTGCGCAAGGGCTAGCTAGCTTCCACCATGCCTATGCCGAACAGATGCCCTTCGTCGATGCGAGCTTCACCGATGTATTTTCCATTGGCGTAATCCATTTCTGGTCAGATCCTATAAAATCTTTCAGCGAAATTTTCCGCGTAATGCGCCCAGGTGCCAGAATGGTGATGGGGTGTCTTGGTCCCGAGAATACGCCTCCCTTTGCGCGGGCCGAGTATGGTTTCCATCTTCACGACGCGCAAACATGGCGATCGTACTGCTTCGCTGCCGGTTTCAGCACGGTTGAGTTGGAGATCCTACGTAGGGAGTCAGAGAATGCACCGCAGTTTTTCCATCTTATCGCTCAGGTTTGAATGACCTCGCGTTGATAAAGCCATAAAAAACGGGAACCCACCGGCTCCCGTTCTTGTTTAACCCAGATTCTGGATTACATGTTCTCGATGATCGCGTCGCCAAACTCTGAGCATTTCAGCAGTTTAGCGCCTTCCATCAGACGTTCGAAATCGTAGGTCACCGTTTTGGCCGCGATTGCGCCTTCGGTGCCTTTGACGATCAGGTCTGCGGCTTCGAACCATTCCATGTGGCGCAGCATCATTTCTGCGGACAGGATGATAGAACCCGGGTTCACTTTGTCCTGGCCGGCGTATTTCGGCGCAGTACCGTGAGTCGCTTCGAACAGCGCGCATTCATCACCGATGTTCGCGCCAGGCGCGATACCGATACCGCCAACCTGTGCGGCCAGGGCGTCGGAAATGTAGTCACCGTTCAGGTTCATACACGCGATAACATCATATTCAGCCGGGCGCAGCAGGATCTGTTGCAGGAACGCATCAGCAATCACATCTTTAACGATGATCTCTTTGCCGGTTTTCGGGTTTTTGATTTTCTGCCACGGGCCGCCATCGATCAACTCACCGCCGAACTCTTCGCGTGCCAACTGGTAGCCCCAGTCTTTGAACGCGCCTTCGGTGAACTTCATGATGTTGCCTTTATGAACCAGCGTCACAGAATCGCGGTCGTTAGTGATCGCGTATTCAATCGCCGCGCGCACCAGACGTTTGGTCCCTTCTTCAGAACACGGCTTAATGCCGATACCGCAATGTTCCGGGAAGCGGATTTTCTTCACGCCCATCTCTTCGCGCAGGAATTTGATCACTTTTTCCGCGTCGGCGGAATCGGCTTTCCATTCGATACCGGCGTAGATGTCTTCGGAGTTCTCACGGAAGATGACCATATCGGTCAGTTCAGGGTGTTTAACCGGGCTCGGAGTGCCCTGGTAGTAACGTACCGGACGCAGGCAAACGTAGAGATCCAGCTCCTGGCGTAGCGCAACGTTCAGGGAACGAATGCCGCCGCCGACTGGCGTGGTCAGAGGGCCTTTAATCGCAACGCGGTAATCACGAATCAGATCAAGAGTTTCAGGCGGAAGCCAGACGTCCTGGCCGTAAACTTGGGTCGATTTCTCGCCGGTATAAATTTCCATCCAGGAAATTTTACGCTCACCTTTGTAGGCTTTCTCCACAGCGGCATCAACCACTTTCAGCATTGCTGGCGTGACATCAACACCAATACCATCACCTTCAATAAACGGGATAATCGGGTTATTCGGAACGTTGAGTTTGCCATTTTGCAGGGTGATCTTGTTACCTTCCGCCGGAACAACTACTTTGCTTTCCATTCACCTCTCCTTCGAGCGCTTCTGGTTGTTTTGCTCGCTGACTTCATGCCGGGGCGCTCAGACTGCGTCCGCTCACCTGTTACGTGAATCACACAGAGCAAACCGTTTTTTGTTAATGAATTGTAATGAGCCCATCAATACTAACCGATAGTTGGGTTCCATGAAAGGCAATCATGATTCGGCTATAATGCGGCAATTGATAACTACTGAAAATACCATGAAGAAAACTTCTTTTAGAAATCACCGCCTTGAGCGATTCAGCTCACGACAAGCCACTAAGCCCGCACGGCAAAACCAGCCAAAAAGGGTAATTTTGTTCAATAAACCCTACGATGTTTTGCCGCAATTTACGGACGAAGCCGGGCGCAGCACCTTAAAAGATTTTATTCAAGTACAAGGCGTTTACGCTGCCGGGCGGCTCGATCGCGACAGCGAAGGGTTGCTGGTACTCACCAATGATGGCGCCTTACAGGCAAGCCTTACGCAGCCGGGAAAACGCACCGGTAAAATCTATTATGTGCAGGTCGAAGGCGAGCCGACTGTTGAGGCAATTGACGCTCTGCGCAACGGCGTGACATTAAACGATGGCCCCACCCTGCCCGCCGATGTTGAGCGCGTTGACGAACCCAGTTGGCTGTGGCCACGCAATCCGCCAATTCGCGAGCGCAAATCCATTCCCGCAAGCTGGCTGAAAATCACTCTTTATGAAGGCCGTAACCGCCAGGTACGGCGCATGACCGCCCACGTCGGCTTCCCTACTTTGCGCCTCATCCGCTACGCTATGGGAAACTACACGCTGGATAATCTCGCCAACGGCGAATGGCGTGACGCTTAATCTCAGGGAGAAATTGATGTTTAAACCCCATGTCACCGTTGCCTGCGTGGTTCATGCGCAGGGGAAATTCCTGGTCGTTGAAGAGACGATCAATGGCAAAGCGCTGTGGAATCAGCCTGCCGGTCACCTTGAAGCGGACGAAACGCTGGTGCAGGCCGCCAAACGTGAACTGTGGGAAGAGACAGGCATTCGCGCCGAGCCGCAGCATCTAATTCGCATGCATCAGTGGATCGCGCCGGACAAAACGCCTTTTTTGCGCTTCTTATTTGCCATTGAGCTTAACGAAATGTGCGCCACTGAGCCGCACGATAGCGACATCGATCGCTGCTTGTGGGTCAGCGCTGAGGAAATCCTCAACGCGCCCAATCTGCGCTCGCCGCTGGTTGCGGAGAGTATTCGCTGCTACCAGACGGGCCAGCGCCTGCCGCTGGAAATCATCGCAGAATTTAACTGGCCATTTACAGGGGATGCCTGAGCCGTCAGCCCGTGCTAGAATACGCCGCCCTGAAGTTCTTCGTTGTGAGTATTCTTATGTCTGATAGCCCAAAAAAAGTGATCGTCGGCATGTCCGGCGGTGTCGACTCTTCTGTTTCCGCTTACTTGTTGCTGCAACAAGGCTATAAGGTGGAAGGTCTGTTCATGAAGAACTGGGAAGAGGATGACGGCGAGGAATACTGCACCGCGGCGGCGGATCTTGCCGACGCGCAAGCCGTTTGCGATAAGCTCGGCATTGAGCTTCACACGGTCAATTTTGCCGCAGAATATTGGGACAACGTGTTCGAGCATTTCCTGGCGGAATACAAAGCCGGACGCACGCCGAACCCGGATATTCTGTGCAACAAAGAGATCAAATTTAAAGCCTTCCTTGAGTTCGCCGCCGAAGATCTTGGCGCGGACTATATTGC
This sequence comes from Kosakonia sp. BYX6, assembly GCF_038449125.1. NCBI lineage: Bacteria > Pseudomonadati > Pseudomonadota > Gammaproteobacteria > Enterobacterales > Enterobacteriaceae > Kosakonia > Kosakonia calanthes. The sequence continues at coordinate 2,790,589 of NZ_CP151800.1, forward strand.
CACCGGCCACTATGTACGCCGCGCCGATGTCGATGGAAAAAGCCGCCTGCTGCGCGGTCTCGACGGCAACAAGGATCAGAGCTACTTCCTTTATACGCTGGGCCATGAGCAAATCGCCCAGAGTCTGTTCCCGGTTGGCGAACTGGAAAAACCCCAGGTGCGTAAAATCGCCGAAGAACTGGGTCTCGCCACCGCGAAGAAAAAAGACTCTACCGGCATCTGTTTTATCGGCGAGCGCAAATTCCGCGAATTCCTCGGTCGTTATCTGCCTGCCCAGCCGGGCAAAATCTTCACTGTCGACGGTGAAGAAATTGGCGAACACCAGGGTCTGATGTACCACACGCTCGGCCAGCGCAAAGGGTTGGGCATTGGCGGCACCAAAGAAGGCAGCGAAGAGCCGTGGTATGTGGTCGATAAAGACGTGGAAAACAATATCCTGATCGTCGCGCAGGGCCACGAACACCCGCGCCTGATGTCTGTCGGGCTGATTGCTCAGCAACTGCATTGGGTCGATCGCGAGCCATTAACCGGCACGCTGCGCTGTACGGTGAAAACCCGTTACCGTCAGGAAGATATCCCTTGCACAGTGACCGTACTGGACGACGATCGCATTGAGGTGCGTTTCGACGAGCCGGTTGCCGCCGTCACGCCGGGCCAATCCGCCGTGTTTTACCTCGGCGACGTGTGCCTCGGCGGCGGTATTATTGAGCAGCGTCTGCCGCTGCCTGTTTGACACCCTCTTAAGCAATACCGGACTGGCGAAAGCCCGCGATTGCGGTACAACACGCGGGCATAAAAAGGAGTAAGTGTGGCGAAGAACTATTACGACATTACCCTGGCGCTGGCAGGCATCTGCCAGTCCGCGCGGCTGGTGCAGCAACTGGCGCACCAGGGGCATTGTGACGCAGACGCGCTGCATGTTTCATTGAATAGCGTTATCGATCAGAACCCGAGCTCGACGCTGAGCGTGTTTGGCGGCAGCGAAGCCAATCTGCGCAGCGGCCTCGAAACGCTGCTCGGTGTGCTGAATGCCAGCAACCGCCAGGGGCTGAATGGCGAATTAACCCGTTACACCCTGAGCATGATGGTGCTGGAGCGTAAACTCGCCGCCAATAAAGGCGCGATGGACACCCTCGGTAATCGCATCAACGGCTTACAGCGCCAGCTTGAACATTTCGATCTCGAATCGGAAACGCTGCAAAGCGCCATGGCCGCCATCTATGTTGACGTGATTAGCCCGCTCGGGCCGCGTATTCAGGTCACCGGTTCCCCCGCCGTGCTGCAAAGCTCGCAGGTGCAGGCGAAAGTACGCGCCACCCTGCTCGCCGGGATCCGCGCCGCGGTGCTGTGGCACCAGGTTGGCGGTGGTCGACTACAGTTAATGTTTTCCCGAAATCGCCTGTCGACACAGGCCAAACAAATTCTCGCTCATTGTTAACCTCCGGAGTTGGACTTATGGAATTATCCTCACTGACCGCCGTTTCCCCTGTCGATGGACGCTACGGCGATAAAGTCAGCGCACTGCGCGGGATCTTCAGCGAATACGGTTTGCTGAAATTTCGTGTTCAGGTTGAAGTACGCTGGCTGCAAAAACTGGCGGCACACGTAGCGATCAAGGAAGTTCCTGCTTTTGCTGCCCACGCAAACGGTTACCTCGATAAAATCGTCGAAGACTTCAACGAAGAAGACGCGGCGCGTATCAAAACCATTGAGCGCACCACCAACCACGATGTGAAAGCGGTGGAATATTTTCTGAAAGAGAAAGTGGCCGATCTGCCGGAACTGCACGCGGTTTCTGAGTTTATCCACTTCGCCTGCACCTCCGAAGATATCAACAACCTTTCCCATGCGCTGATGCTGAAAACCGCACGCGATGAAGTGATCCTGCCGTACTGGCGCAAGCTCATCGATTCGGTAAAAGATCTGGCTATTCAGTACCGCGATATCCCGCTGCTTTCGCGTACTCACGGCCAACCGGCAACGCCGTCGACGATAGGCAAAGAGATGGCGAACGTCGCTTACCGTATGGAGCGCCAGTTCCGCCAACTGAATCAGGTGGAAATTCTCGGCAAAATCAACGGCGCCGTGGGCAACTATAACGCGCACATTGCCGCTTACCCGGAAGTGGACTGGCACCAGTTCAGCGAAGAGTTTGTCACCTCGCTGGGCATTCAGTGGAACCCGTACACCACGCAGATCGAACCGCACGATTACATCGCCGAACTGTTTGACTGCATGGCGCGTTTCAACACCATCCTTATCGATTTCGACCGCGATATCTGGGGTTATGTAGCGCTGAACCACTTCAAGCAGAAAACCATTGCCGGTGAAATCGGTTCGTCCACCATGCCGCACAAAGTCAACCCGATTGATTTTGAAAACTCCGAAGGCAACCTCGGCCTGTCAAACGCCGTGTTGCAGCACCTGGCCAGCAAATTGCCGGTTTCACGCTGGCAGCGCGATCTGACGGATTCCACCGTGCTGCGTAACCTCGGTGTCGGCGTCGGCTATGCGCTGATCGCCTACCAATCAACGCTGAAAGGGATGAGCAAACTGGAAGTGAACCGCGATCGTCTGCTGGACGAACTGGATCACAACTGGGAAGTGCTGGCGGAGCCGATCCAGACGGTGATGCGCCGTTACGGCATTGAGAAGCCGTACGAAAAACTGAAAGAACTAACCCGCGGCAAACGCGTTGATGCCGAAGGCATGAAACAGTTTATCGACAGCCTGGCGCTGCCGGACGATGAAAAAGCGCGCCTGAAAGCGATGACCCCGGCCAACTACATTGGTCGTGCCATCACCATGGTTGATGAATTGAAGTAATCCCCCACGCTTGCTTGCCTACCCCTCTTTCCCCGGAAAGAGGGTTTCTTCCCGCCGCGGTTGAGTAAATGTTTATCCCTTCTGTCTCAAAATCAGCGTTAAACTATTTGTGTCAAAAATATATGGAGAGTTCTGACGATGCGCGTACTCGTTGTGGAAGACAATGCTCTGTTACGTCACCATTTGAAAGTTCAGTTGCAGGAACTGGGACACCAGGTCGACGCCGCCGAAGATGCCAAGGAAGCCGATTACTTTCTGAACGAACACCTTCCCGATATCGCCATTGTCGATCTCGGCTTGCCGGATGAAGATGGCCTGTCGCTGATTCGCCGCTGGCGCAGCCATGATGTCACGCTGCCGGTGCTGGTATTGACCGCGCGCGAAAGCTGGCAGGACAAAGTTGAAGTGCTCAGCGCTGGTGCCGATGATTACGTCACCAAGCCGTTCCACATTGAAGAAGTGGTCGCGCGCATTCAGGTTTTGATGCGCCGCAACAGCGGCCTCGCTTCGCAGCTGATTTCCATGCCGCCGTTCCAGGTCGATCTCTCCCGCCGCGAACTCTCCATTCATGATGATGTCGTCAAATTAACCGCGTTTGAATACACCATCATGGAAACCCTGATCCGCAATAGCGGCAAAGTGGTGAGCAAAGATTCGCTGATGCTACAGCTCTACCCCGACGCAGAGTTGCGCGAAAGCCACACCATTGATGTGCTGATGGGGCGGCTGCGTAAAAAAATCCAGGCACAATTTCCCGACGAGGTGATCACGACAGTGCGCGGCCAGGGCTATCTGTTCGAACTGCCAAAATGAGACGCCTGTTGCGGCATATTTTGCCGCTTTCACTGCGAGTTCGCTTTTTACTCGCCACCGCTGCGGTGGTGATGGTGCTTTCCCTCGCCTATGGCGTCGTCGCCCTGGTGGGTTACAGCGTCAGCTTCGACAAAACCACCTTCCGCCTGCTGCGCGGCGAGAGCAACCTGTTCTACACCCTCGCGCACTGGGAAAATAATACGCTGCGTGTTGACCTGCCCGACAATCTCGACCAGCAAAGCCCGACCATGACGCTTATCTACGACAAGCGCGGGCAGCTTATCTGGTCGCAGCGCGATGTGCCGTGGCTGCAAAAACGTATTGAACCCGGTTGGCTGACGACCAATGGTTTTCATGAAATCGAAGCGGATGCCGACGCCAGTAGCACGCTTATTGATGACGATCACTCTGTCGCGCAGGAGCTGAAAAGGATCCGCAAAGATGACAGCGATTCTGAAATGACGCACTCGGTGGCAGTCAATGTCTATCCTGCGACCGCGCGAATGCCGCAGCTGACTATTGTCGTCGTCGATACTATCCCTATCGAACTGAACCGCTCTTATATGGTGTGGAGTTGGTTTTTCTATGTGCTGGCGGCCAACCTGTTGCTGGTGGTGCCGCTGCTGTGGCTGGCCGCCTGGTGGAGCTTGCGACCCATTGAAGATCTGGCGCGGGAAGTGCGCGAACTGGAAGAGCATCACCGCGAACAGCTTAACCCGGAAACCACCCGCGAACTGACCAGCCTGGTGCGCAACCTCAACCGTTTGCTGAAAAGCGAACGCGAGCGTTATGACAAATACCGCACGACGCTGACCGATCTCACCCACAGTTTGAAAACACCGCTGGCAGTGTTGCAAAGCACCCTGCGCTCGTTACGCAGCGAGAAAATGAGCGTCCGCGCTGCCGAACCGATAATGCTTGAGCAAATTAGCCGCATTTCGCAGCAAATTGGTTACTACCTGCATCGCGCAACGATGCGCGGCAGCAGCATGCTCAGCCGCGAATTGCACCCGGTCGCTCCGCTGCTCGACAGTTTGACCTCGGCGCTGAACAAGGTTTATCAGCGCAAAGGCGTCAACATCACGCTCGATATTTCACCGGAAATCAGTTTTGTCGGTGAGCAAAATGACTTTATGGAAGTGATGGGCAACGTGCTGGATAACGCCTGCAAGTATTGCCTTGAATTTGTAGAAGTTTCAGTAAACCAGACCGACGAGAAGCTGCATATTGTGGTTGAAGACGACGGCCCCGGTATTCCCGCCGCGAAACGCGAGATGGTGTTTGATCGCGGCCAGCGCGCCGACACGCTGCGCCCAGGCCAGGGCGTCGGGCTTTCCGTTGCGCGCGAAATCGTCGAACAGTATGGCGGGCAGATCCTCACCGGCGAAAGCCTGCTCGGCGGAGCCAGGATGGAAGTGATCTTTGGTCGCCAGCAAACGGGGATAACTGGCGACTGAACGCTATCAGCATTACTATAATCTTTTATTCAGCCACTGATTAATTGCCGGAAACGTATATGGAATATCATGCAGATATAAATTGGCCAGACTTTATTCAACGCTACTGGCAAAAACGCCCGGTGGTGCTGAAACGTGGAATTAAAGATTTCGTCGACCCCATCAGCCCGGATGAACTGGCAGGTCTGGCAATGGAAAATGAAGTGGACAGCCGCCTGGTCAGCCATCTTGACGGTAAATGGCAGGTCAGCCACGGTCCTTTCCAGAGCTACGATCACCTGAGCGAAAGTAACTGGTCGCTGCTGGTACAGGCGGTGAACCACTGGCACCAACCGGCCGCCGCGCTGATGCGCCCGTTTCGCGCCCTGCCGGACTGGCGCACCGACGATCTGATGATCTCTTTCTCGGTGCCGGGCGGCGGCGTTGGCCCGCATCTCGATCAATATGATGTGTTTATTATTCAGGGCACGGGCCGTCGTCGCTGGCGTGTCGGCGAGAAAACAACGCTGAAGCAACATTGCCCGCATCCGGATCTGCTGCAAGTTGATCCGTTCGAGGCGATTATCGATGAAGAACTGGAGCCGGGCGATATTCTCTACATTCCGCCGGGATTCCCGCACGAAGGGTATTCGCTGGAGAATTCGCTGAACTATTCCGTTGGTTTTCGCGCGCCAAGCGGGCGCGAGATGATCAGTGGTTTTGCGGATTATGTTCTGCAACGCGAACTGGGCAGCCAGCGCTATAGTGACCCGGACGTGCCGCAGCGCGAACATCCGGCAGATATTTTGCCGCAAGAAGTGGATAAGCTGCGCGAAATGATGCTCGGCCTGATTAGCCAGCCGGAACAGTTTAAAGAGTGGCTTGGCGAGTTTATCTCCCAGTCGCGCCACGAGTTGGATGTCGCACCACCGGAGCCGCCGTATCAGCCGGATGAAATCTACGATGCGTTAAAACAGGGCGATAAACTGGCGCGTCTCGGCGGCCTGCGCGTGCTGCGCATCGGCGAAGACGTTTATGCCAACGGTGAGAAGATCAACTCCCCGCACCGCCCGGCGCTGGAAGCGCTGGCAAGCCATATAGTGTTAAGCGGTGAGATGTTCGGCGACGCGCTGGAAGACCCCTCCTTCCTCGCCATGCTCGCCGCGCTGGTCAACAGCGGTTATTGGTTTTTTGAAGACTGATCTGTAGGCCGGATAAGGCATTTATGCCGCCATCCGGCATCGAAGCGCCGCCGGGCAAACGCCTGATGGCGCTTCGCTTATCAGGCCTACGCGCTATGCGTTACCTGTTGCGATGGTTTTTGTAGTCCGGATAAGGCGCAGCCGTCATCCGGCGACCAAAGTATCATTAGTCCAGAGCAATTCGCTCTCCGGCATTCAATTCCCCAACCTCGCCCGCCCAATCTGACGGATATAACCCGGCACGGACATCACGATGAAATGTTGAAAATGGCCATTGCGCCACGCATTTCACCCATCCATGTTTAACCGGATTGATATACACGTAATCCATGTGGCGGCGGTAATCCTCCTGATTGCGGATTGTGTGCTCCCAAAAGCGCGGCTGCCATACGTTATCGAGCGACAAGGATTTGCTGAAAGCTTTTTTAATCTCGCGCCAACGCGCGGAAAAATCCTCATCGTCTTCTGGCAACGTCCAGATGCAATGCATATGTTCAGGAAGGATGACCCAGGCATCAATATGAAACGGTTTGCGGCGTTTTACCGTTAAGGTGGCAAGGCGTAGCGTGTTGATATGGCAGGTAAGGAGCTCGCTTCGCCTGTCGCGAAGGTTGACTGTAAAAAACCATGTGCCGCCCTGCACATAGTGACGACGATAATTTGACACCCGGAAACTCCTTTTCCGTGGGTTGATATATTTTGCCTGATGGCGCTTCGCTTATCAGGCCTACGCGCTGGATTTTGTAGGCCGGATAAGGCATTTATGCCGCCATCCGGCAATTAACGTGCTGCAATCACTCCCCTTTGGCCGTCAATTCCGCGATACGCACAATCACCTGCACCGCTTTTTCCATGCCGTCGAGGGTCACAAACTCATGCTTGCCGTGGTAGTTATACCCACCGGTGAAAATGTTCGGGCACGGCAGCCCCATAAAGGAGAGCTGTGCGCCGTCGGTGCCGCCGCGAATCGGTTTCATATCCGGCTCGATATCGCAATCGCGCATGGCCTGCTGCGCAATCTCGATAATGTGCGGGAACTCCGCCACTTTCTCACGCATGTTGTAATAACTGTCTTCGATCACCAGTTCGATATAACAATCCGGGTGCAAACCCTTACCCACTTTCTTGGCGATCTCCATCATCTTACGTTTGCGGGCTTCAAACGCTTTACGGTCAAAATCGCGGATGATGTAGTGCATCTCGGCGCGTTCAACCGTGCCTTTAATACTGGTGAGATGGTAAAAACCTTCGTAGCCCTCGGTCTGCTCCGGGCTCTCCTCTTCCGGCACCTGCGCGTGAATTTTGCTGGCGAGCGTCAACGCGTTGACCATCACGCCTTTCGCCGTGCCAGGGTGCACATTATTACCGACAATTTTGATGGTCACCGACGCAGCGTTGAAGTTCTCAAACTCCAGCTCGCCGACGCCGCCGCCATCCACGGTATACGCCCATTTCGCGCCGAACGCCTCGACATCAAAATGCTTCGCGCCTTTGCCCACCTCTTCATCCGGCGTAAAGGCCACGCAAATATCACCGTGGGGAATATTTTTCTTTTTGAGCACCGCCAGCGCGGTCATGATTTCGGCTACACCGGCTTTATCATCCGCGCCGAGCAGCGTTTTGCCGTCGGTGGTAATCAGGGTTTGCCCCAGCAACTGATGCAGCACCGGGAACATCACAGGCGAGAGGATCTCATCGCCAACGCCCAGCGCGATGTCGCCACCACGGTAGTTTTCAAGGATTTGCGGATTAACGTTTTTGCCACTGCAATCAGGCGAGGTATCAACGTGGGAAATAAAACCAATCGCGGGGACGTCAGCTTGCACATTCGACGGCAGTTTCGCCATGACCGTGCCTTTATCACTTAACGTCACATTTTCCAGCCCCATCTCGTTGAGCTGGTCTTGCAGTAAATGCAGGAGCTTCCACTGACCTTCAGTGCTTGGCACCTGGCGAACGCCGGGCTTTGATTGAGTATCCAGAGAAACGTACTGCAAAAAACGTTCTAATAATTTGTCCATAAAGCCCCCCAACAAAATGTCTCAACATTATCAGTAAGCGTGAAAAGACAAATATTGCGTCAGGTCACCTTTACCCCGTAAACGGCAATATTTTCAAAATTGCGCTCTGCCCAGTAAAAGTAGCTGAGAAAGTGACTGAATGAGCGGCGAAAATGCATCAACGATTGGCGATTTCATGGGTTTGCCGTAGAATGCCAGCCCTTAAATCGTGCACAACCCTGAAGGTGGTTCATCACAAACCCCGCATCTGGTCAGCCTTCCGATGCGCAAACACGGGACAGAGTAAAAAAATTGAACACACAATCGCGTTCGCGTTCACCGCTGGTGCAACTGGCCGGTATTCGCAAAAGCTTTGATGGCAAAAATGTCATTTCTGATTTTAATCTCACCATCAATAACGGCGAATTTCTGACACTGCTTGGCCCGTCTGGCTGCGGTAAAACCACGGTCCTGCGTTTGATTGCCGGGCTGGAAAACGTCGATGTCGGCCATATCCAGTTGGACGCCCAGGATATTACGCACGTCCCGGCGGAACACCGCCATGTGAATACCGTTTTTCAAAGTTATGCCCTCTTCCCGCATATGACCGTGTTCGAAAACGTGGCATTTGGTCTGCGGATGCAAAAAACCCCGGCGGCAGAAATCACCCCGCGCGTGACCGACGCGCTGCGCATGGTGCAACTCGACGAATTCGCCCAGCGTAAACCGCATCAACTCTCCGGTGGCCAGCAACAGCGCGTCGCCATTGCCCGCGCGGTGGTCAATAAACCCCGTTTACTGCTGCTCGATGAGTCCCTCTCCGCGCTTGATTACAAGCTGCGCAAGCAGATGCAAAACGAACTGAAAGCGCTGCAACGTAAATTAGGCATTACCTTTGTCTTTGTGACCCACGATCAGGAAGAAGCGCTGACCATGTCCGATCGCATCGTGGTGATGCGCGATGGCCGCATTGAGCAAGACGGTACGCCGCGAGAAATCTACGAAGAGCCGAAAAACCTGTTTGTCGCCAGCTTTATTGGCGAAATCAATATCTTCAACGCCACCGTCATCGAACGCCTTGACGACAGCCGCGTGCGCGCCAGCGTTGAAGGCCGCGAGTGCAATATTTACGTCAATTTCGCAGTGGAAAAAGGCCAACAGCTTAACGTCCTGCTGCGCCCGGAAGATTTGCGCGTCGAAGAAATCCACGACATCAGCGAAGTAGAGGGCCTGATAGGCTACGTGCGCGAACGTAACTATAAAGGCATGACGCTGGAATCCATGGTTGAGCTGGAAAACGGCAAGATGGTGATGGTCAGCGAATTCTTCAACGAAGACGATCCGGATTTTGACCACTCGCTGGATCAAAAAATGGCCATTAACTGGGTCGAAAGCTGGGAGGTCGTACTGGCTGATGAAGAGCACAAGTAAATTCCAGAATGTGGTAATCGCCACAATCGTCGGTTGGCTTGTGCTGTTTGTCTTTCTGCCCAACCTGATGATCATCGCCACCAGCTTTTTGACCCGCGACGACGCCAATTTCGTCAAGCTGGTCTTCACGCTGGATAACTACGCGCGTCTGCTCGATCCGCTCTATTTCGACGTGCTGCTGCATTCGTTGAATATGGCCGTCATCGCGACAATCGCCTGCCTGGTGCTCGGTTATCCGTTCGCCTGGTTTCTGGCGAAATTGCCGGCGAAAGTGCGCCCGCTGCTGCTGTTCTTGCTGATTGTCCCCTTCTGGACCAACTCGTTGATTCGCATTTACGGGCTGAAGATTTTCCTCAGCACCAAAGGCTATCTCAATGCGTTTTTGCTGTGGCTGGGGGTCATCGACACGCCAATTCGCATTATGTTTACGCCAAGCGCGGTGATCATCGGGCTGGTTTACATTCTGCTGCCGTTTATGGTGATGCCGCTCTACTCCAGCATCGAAAAGCTCGATAAACCGCTGTTGGAAGCGGCAAGAGATCTCGGCGCCAGTAAGCTGCAAACTTTTACACGCATTATTATTCCGCTGACCATGCCGGGGATTATTGCCGGTTGCCTGCTGGTGATGCTGCCGGCAATGGGGCTGTTTTATGTGTCAGATTTGATGGGCGGCGCGAAAAACTTGCTGATCGGTAACGTCATCAAAAGCCAGTTCCTGAATATTCGCGACTGGCCGTTTGGTTCCGCCACCAGCATTACTCTGACGATTGTGATGGGGCTGATGCTGCTGGTGTACTGGCGCGCCGCGCGTTTGCTGAATAAAAGGGTGGAACTGGAATGATCGGTCGACTGCTTCGCGGCGGTTTTATGACCGCCATTTACGCCTATCTTTATATCCCGATCATTATCTTGATCGTGAATTCGTTTAACCGTTCGCGCTTCGGCATTAACTGGCAGGGCTTTTCCACTCAGTGGTACAGCTTGTTGATGAATAACGACAGCCTGTTGCAGGCCGCACAGCATTCATTAACCATGGCGGTGCTGTCGGCGACATTCGCCACGCTTATCGGTTCGCTGACCGCCGTGGCCCTTTATCGCTACCGTTTTCGCGGCAAACCGTTTGTCAGCGGCATGCTGTTTGTGGTGATGATGTCGCCGGATATCGTGATGGCGATTTCGCTGCTGGTGCTGTTTATGTTGCTTGGCGTGCAGCTTGGCTTCTGGTCGCTGCTGTTTTCCCATATCACCTTCTGTCTGCCGTTTGTGGTGGTCACCGTTTTCTCGCGGTTGAAAGGCTTTGATGTGCGGATGCTGGAAGCAGCAAAAGATCTCGGCGCCAGCGAGATAACCATTCTGCGCAAAATCATTCTGCCGCTGGCGATGCCTGCGGTCGCGGCGGGCTGGTTACTCAGTTTTACCCTGTCGATGGATGACGTGGTGGTTTCCTCCTTCGTTACCGGGCCGGGGTATGAAATTCTGCCATTGAAGATCTATTCAATGGTGAAGGTCGGCGTATCACCCGAAGTGAATGCGCTCACCACCATTCTGTTGGTTCTGTCGCTGGTCCTGGTGATCGCCAGCCAGCTTATTGCTCGTGATAAAACAAAAACTCAGGGGACGGATAGATGAAGAAAAACTGGTCACGCCACCTGCTCGCCGCCGGCGCGCTCGCCATCGGCATGAGCGCCGCGCACGCGGACGACAACAAAACGCTCTATTTCTATAACTGGACCGAGTACGTGCCGCCAGGCCTGCTTGAGCAGTTCACCAAAGAGACGGGCATCAAGGTGATTTATTCCACTTACGAGTCGAATGAAACCATGTACGCCAAGCTCAAAACCTACAAAGAAGGCGCTTACGATCTGGTGGTGCCGTCGACCTACTTCGTCGACAAAATGCGCAAAGAAGGCATGATCCAGAAGATCGATAGAACGAAGCTGACCAACTTTCACAACCTCGATCCGCAGATGCTCAACAAGCCGTTTGACCCGAGTAATGATTACTCGATTCCCTACATCTGGGGCGCCACCGCCATTGGCGTGAACAGCGAAGCTATCGATCCGAAAACCGTGACCAGTTGGGCCGACCTGTGGAAACCGGAGTACAAAGGCAGCCTGCTGCTGACCGATGATGCGCGCGAAGTGTTCCAGATGGCGCTGCGTAAACTGGGCTACTCCGGCAACACGACCGACCCGAAAGAGATTGAAGCGGCATATAAAGAGCTGCAAAAACTGATGCCAAACGTCGCGGCGTTCAACTCCGATAACCCGGCGAACCCGTATATGGAAGGCGAAGTGAACCTGGGCATGGTGTGGAACGGTTCCGCGTTTGTCGCCCGCGAGGCGGGCACGCCGCTGGAGGTGGTGTGGCCAAAAGAAGGCGGCATTTTCTGGATGGACAGCCTGTCAATTCCAGCGAACGCCAAAAACGTCGACGGCGCGCTGAAGCTGATTAACTTCCTGCTGCGCCCGGAAATCGCTAAACAAGTGGCGGAAACCATCGGTTACCCGACGCCGAACCTGGCCGCGCGTAAGCTGCTGAAACCGGAAATCGCCAACGACAAATCCCTTTACCCGGATGCTGAAACCATCAATCAAGGCGAGTGGCAAAATGACGTTGGCAGCGCCAGCGCCATTTACGAAGAGTATTACCAGAAGCTGAAAGCTGGTCGCTAAGTCCCTGCCCGGTCTTCCCTTCGTGGAGATCGAGACATTGCCGGATGGCGTTTGCGCTTATCCGGCCTACTTAGTGAGCGTGAGCTGTAATCCTGGCTTGCGGTTTTCGACCGTCAGTGTCCAACCGTGGGCGACGGCGATTTCCTGGCAGATCGCCAGCCCCAGCCCTGCGCCAATGTCCTGGCGGTGCGCGCCGCGCCAGAAGCGGGAGAAAAGCATTGGCAACTCGTCTTCCGCCACGCCAGGCCCAAAATCCCGCACCGTAATGCGCTCGGCAGTGATTTCGGTACGCACATCGGAATCCACCGGCGCATGCTGGATCGCGTTCTCCATCAGGTTCTTTAACAGCGTGAAAAGCGCCCCGCGATCCGCGAGCCAGAACGCGGGCCCATTCGGCACCCGCAGCGTCAAATTCACCTGTGCATCATCGGCGATACGCTGTAAAAACTGCACGCAATCACGCGCGACCGCCACCGCATCGACGCGGGCAAAATGGTAGCTGAGCATCTCGCTGGCTTCGGCCAGCAGCAACAACTGCTGCACCTGGCGCGCCAGATGTTCGACCTGCAACAACAGCGACGGGCGCACTTCGTTGTTGTCTTCCATCAACTCCACTTCCGCGCGGATCACCGTCAGCGGCGTTTTGAGTTCATGAGCCGCTTTAGCCAGGAAATCCTGCTGCGTCTGGTAACCTTTCTCCAGCCGCGCCAGCGCCTGGTTAAAACTGTCGATCAGCGGGAATATTTCGGTGGGCACGCCTTCGGTTTGCAACCGCGCATTCAGCGATCGAGGCGAGATAATTGCCGCTTCCGCAGACACTTTGCGTAACGGTCGTAGCGAGTAAGTCAGCGTGACCCACGCGCAGAAACCAAACACCACTAATAGCACCAGGCTAAATGACTCAATGCCATAGCGGATAAAGGGCAGCGCAAACCCGCGATGCAGAAAATCGATAATGCGAAAACTGGCGGTCATCTGGATATACCAGGTTTTGCCATCGCGGTTGTAGGCTTTGGTCACGCCATCATAGGCAATGCCGTTGACGGTAAAACCAAAGTCGCCGGTAAAAGGCGTGGTGATTTGCAACAGCGGCGGCCAGTGTTGCGCGCCGGGCGACATCAGCACCACCCGGCCATTTTCATCCAGCACCCGGTAGGCGACATCGTTCGACAAACCGGTGTAAATCCACACCGGATATTTGTCGCCATGGCTGAAGCCGACCGGCTGACCATTGCGGTCAAATTGCAGCTCTCTGGCTAACGCACGCGTGTAGTCAGAGAGATCCATCCCCGGCAGGCGCTCTTTGACGATCAGGCTAAATGAGACCAGAAACGCGATGGTTAATAACACGCCAGCGATAAACGCCAACAGGATCTTCATTGCCAGACTATTCAGCCAGTTCGTCTTCACGGATGGCATAGCCCAGCCCCCTGATATTAACAATCTGCATATGTGAACCGATGGTCGCCAGTTTGCGGCGCAGGCGATGCAACGCCACATCCAGCGCGTTCGGCGTCACCGCGTCGCTTAGCCCCCACCCGGCGGCTTCCATCTGGCTGCGGCGCACCACGTTGCCCTGTTTTTGCACCAGCGCCAGCATGATTTGCAGCTCCGCCGGCGCCAGCGCAATACTTTGCTGCCCGCAGTGCATCACCGAGGATTCCGGCGATAAAGTAAGATCGCCGCAGGCCGGTTGCAACGGCTGGCTGGCGGCGGGTCGGCGCAATAACGCGCGGGTGCGCGCGACCAGCTCCTCCATGGCAAACGGTTTAGCGAGATAATCATCCGCCCCCGCTTCCAGCCCTTGTACCCGATCGTGCAACGCATCGCGGGCGGTGAGGATCAGGCACGGAATGCCGATATCCGCCTGGCGCAGGCGCTGCAATAGCTGCAGGCCATCGCCGTCCGGCAAACCGCGATCCAGCACCATCCCCTGATATTCCACCTGGGCAATGGCCGACCAGGCGGCGCTACCGCGATCGACAATGTCCACCGCGATACCCGCGCCCATCAGCCCCTTGGCGATCAGCCACGCCAGGTGTTCGTGATCTTCAATTAACAGTATTCGGCTCATTAGAAATGATATATGTAGCTCGCAAAGATGCGGTTTTCGTTTGTCCTGTCCACCAGCGGGCTGTCCTTAATTTCTGATCCCAGCAGCGTGACTTCAACATCCAGCGTCAACGCGTGATGTTGATTAAATCGATAAACGCTGTTCAAGCCAAATTCGGTGTTAACACTGGCGTCGCCCTGGTAAGCAGGCCGCCACGAGCGGGCTTCATCATCGCGCACGCCGTAGTAGTAATCCACATAATTACGGTTGTAGCGATTAGCGACAATGCGCGGTGTCAGCGTGACCTCGCCCCACTGCCAGCTTCTTTCTGCGCCGAGGCGAATACGCTGCCCGCTACTGTTGCCGGAGATATCGTGCGTCCAGTCGGTGAAAATATTGACCACCTCATTTTGCCACTCTATTTTCGCCCCGGCCCAGAACCCACCCTTACGTTTGTCCATGCCGTCAAAGATCCAGGAATCATCCTCGTCATAGCCCGAGCCGTCGTAGTTGGCAATAAGACCGAAATTGAGCTGCTGAGTTTCACTCAGTTGCAGTTGCGGCAAGATGATCTCCGCCTGGGTGCCGGCAAAACGGAACCAGTCGTTTTTGAAATAGAGCAACGGCAGCGGGGTATATTTGCGATCGATATCGGTGTAGGGCTTTTGCGTGCTGGCAACCCCCACGCCTAATCCCCAGGCGGTGGCCTCTTCAGCTCCGGCGGCAAATGAAACAGACAACAGACTCGCGACAATAACGCGGCGTGGCACAGCGACCATGATGACGCTCCTTTTTGCGATAAAGTCGCATTATCAGGATGGTTCGCTTACAGGGAACTTACTGGGCTTGCCGGATGACAGCTAAACCCGCGCCGGTTCGTCATTTTTTTGTCATAACTGGCTCACCCTCTTGTCAGAACCTGCTCGCTACACTCACTCCCACATCGAAAGTAAAACCCTGTGAGGAGAAAAAAGCATGAACGTGAAAATCAAAGCGGTAATGAGTGTTGTCGTCGCAGCCCTGATGATGACCGGCGCCAGCTTCGCAGCGCAGGCTGCGCCGGTGAAAAATATCGTGCTGGTGCACGGTGCCTTTGTGGATGGCTCGGGGTGGAAACCGGTCTATGACATTCTTCATCGTGATGGCTACAAGGTCACGCTGGTTCAGGAACCATTAACGTCGTTTGCCGACGATGTCGCGGCCACTAAGCGGATTTTGGACCGCCAGGAGGGGCCGGTTATTTTGGTCGGCCACAGTTACGGCGGCGCGATCATTACGCAAGCCGGTAATGATCCGAAAGTGACTGGGCTGGTTTATATCGCCGCCCATGCGTTGGATGCTGGCGAAAACCGGGCAGAAGTCAGCAAAAAATACCCCAACACTGCGCATCCTTTTATCAAAACATCGGATGGCTATGTCATGCTCGATCCACAGTATTTTCCGGGCGATTTTGCCGCTGACCTGAAACCTGATCTGGCTCAGTATCAGGCGCAGGCGCAAATCCCCACCTCGCCGACCTCGCTGGCTGCTGTTGTGACAGAGGCCGCATGGAGAACCAAACCGAGTTGGTATATGGTGGCCAAATCCGACAAAATTATTAATCCAGATCTGGAACGGATGTATGCCAAACGCGCCAAAAGTCACACGGTGGAAGTGGATGGCAGCCATTCTGTTTATCAATCTCACCCCAGGGAAGTCGCCGCGCTGATCGAGCAAGCGGCCAACGGCACGCATCAATGAGTGACCGCCGCTGCGCAGGGAAACACGTCCGGGAGCCATGAATGAAAATATTGGTGATAGAAGACGAACCCAAAGCGCGTGAGTACATGCGCAGCGGATTAACCGAGTCCGGCTATGTGGTTGATGTCGCGGCAGACGGTCAGGAAGGGTTGTTTATGGCCAGGGAATATTATTACGACCTTATTCTGCTGGATGTAATGATGCCTCAGGTGAATGGCTGGGAGGTGATGGGGCAACTGGATAAACAGCTCGACACGCCGGTGATTTTTCTCACCGCCAAAAGCACCGTAGAGGACAAAATCAAAGGGCTGGAGTTAGGCGCGGATGATTATCTGGTGAAACCTTTCTCTTTTGCTGAACTGCTGGCGCGCATCCGCACCGCTTTGCGCCGTGGCGGGCTGGCAAAGCGGGAAGAACAACTGGAGGTCGGCGATCTGCGCATGAATATCGCGACACGCCGGGTGGAACGCGCAGGCGTGCGGCTGGATCTGACCAACAAAGAATTCAATTTATTACAGCTGTTTATGCTCAACGCCGGCCAGGTGCTGACCCGCACCCTGATCGCCTCACGCGTTTGGGATATGAATTTTGACAGCGATACCAATGTGGTTGATGTGGCCGTTCGTCGCCTGAGGCAAAAAGTGGATGCGCCGTTTGCCTATCCGCTGATCCATACCGTGCACGGCGTGGGCTATTGCTGTGAGGAAAAGTCATGAGAAATCTGGCCATCAGCACCCGGTTATCGCTGATGATGGGCACAGCGGTGCTGATCGTGTTGATCGGCGTGGGTACAGCGCTCTATCGCTCTCTCTGTCAACAACTCAGCAATCGTGACGACATCGCGCTAATCAACCGTCTGGATCAAATCCGCACGCTGGTGCTTGACGAAGATGTCCAACAGATGCTCAGCAAAAAGCCCCACTTGTTTACCAATATGCTGGGCAATACCGAATCATTGCTGGTGCTGCGTTTTCCTGGCCAACCGCCGTTGATTGAAGTGAACTCCGCTAAGCGCCCATTGCCAGAAATTGTTCCGGTGGTCGCCAGCAAACCCCTCACCCCTGCGGATGTACATCATCAGCCCGCGCAAAATGGTGTGCCCTTTATCTCAGCGGCCACGTTGGCGATGACCGGCAACCCTCCGCGTGAACTCGAAATTATTACCGGCAGGCTGATGACTGAGCGGACGCAAATTCAGGAAAGCTACCTGCGCCAGATTGTGCTGGTCACGCTGTGCGCCGCGCTGGCGGTGATCGTACTGAGCGCATTGTTAGCCCGGCGCAGCCTGCGGCCTTTGCAGCGCCTGGCCAGAGAAGCGTCTGCCATCGACGTGCGCCATCTGGGACATCGCATCACATTGCACAGCACGCCTTATGAATTACAGCCACTGAGTGGCGCGTTTAACGAAATGCTGGACAGGCTGGAAAACAGCTTTCAGCAACTGAGCCAGGTCAGCGCGGATATGGCCCACGATCTTCGCACACCGATCAGCAATCTGCTGGGGCAAACTGAGATCGCGCTGACGCAAAAACGGACTGAACCCTATTACATCGCGCTGCTGGGTTCCAATTTTGAAGAGCTGGTGCGCCTGTCCACGATGATCGACAAAATGTTGTTCCTCGCCAGGGCAGAGAATGCCAGCCAGGCGATTAACAAAGTCCCGCTGGCGCTGGAACACGTTTTGGATCCGCTGGCTGACTATTTTGAAGGCCCGGCAGAAGAGCGGCACATCACGTTACGCTTTTCGGCCGCAGGAACAATCATGGCCGATGCCGACCTGCTGCAACGTGCCATCGCCAATCTGTTAGCTAACGCTATCCGCTACGCGGATAGCCACAGCGAAGTCCAAATTGATGCTCGCCACCAGCCCGATGGCGTACTGCTTACGGTGACGAATCTGGAAGATCCAATTCCCACAGAACAGCAAGAAAGATTGTTTGACCGCTTCTGGCGTGCCGATAGCGCGCGCCACGCCTCGCAAAGCAGCAGCGGGCTGGGTCTTTCTATCGTTCGCAGTATTATGCAGCTCCACCAGGGACGCTGCGGCGTAAAATGCGAACAGCGCCAAACACGTTTCTGGCTGCTCTTTCCTCATTAGCCCAACGTTTATCACTCGCTTACCCAGAGGAAGGAAGACGCCATTAGATAGTGGTATAAGTTCGCATATGACCTCCTGAAATGTACGTTTGAATCGTACATGACAGGCGTACAACTGAGAACCATGATGCCGGGTTCCACTTTCACTTCGAAGGGTTCGACAACAGAACTGACGCCTGGAGAATGCGCAGTCCCGTAGGCCGGATAAGCGTTTAAGCGCCATCCGGCGATAAAGATTACAACAACGTTTTGGCGGTATCGACAATGTTGCCGACACGGAAGCCGTACAAATCAAACAACTGCTCTGCCGGCGCCGATTCACCGAAGGTGGTCATGCCGACCACCGCGCCGTTCAGGCCGGTGTACTTGTACCAGAAATCAGCGATGCCGGCTTCGATGGCAACGCGTGCGCTCACCGCTTTCGGCAGCACGGATTCACGGTACGCCGCATCCTGCTTATCGAACGTGTCGGTGGACGGCATGGAAACCACGCGCACTTTCACACCTTCGCCGGACAGACGCTCCCCGGCGGCCACCGCCAGTTCCACTTCTGAACCGGTGGCGATGAAAATCACCTGCGGCTGACCGTCGCAGTCCTTCAGCACGTACCCGCCGCGGGCGATATCCGCCAGCTGCTGTCCGGTACGCGCCTGCTGGGCCAGGTTCTGGCGCGACAGAATCAGCGCGGTCGGGCCGTCGTGGCGCTCCACACCAGATTTCCACGCCACCGCCGATTCCACCTGGTCGCACGGACGCCAGGTGCTGACGTTCGGGGTCAGGCGCAGGGACGCCACCTGCTCCACCGGCTGGTGCGTCGGGCCGTCCTCGCCCAGACCGATGGAGTCATGGGTGTAGACCAGCACCTGGCGCTGTTTCATCAGCGCCGCCATACGCACCGCGTTACGCGCGTATTCAACAAACATCAGGAAGGTGGAGGTGTACGGCAGGAAACCGCCGTGCAGGGCGATGCCGTTGGCAATCGCCGTCATGCCGAATTCGCGCACGCCGTAGTGAATGTAGTTGCCTGCGGTGTCTTCATTAATCGCTTTCGAACCGGACCACAGGGTCAGGTTGCTCGGCGCCAGGTCAGCAGAGCCGCCGAGGAACTCCGGCAGCAGCGGGCCGAAGGCTTCGATGGCGTTCTGCGAGGCCTTGCGGCTGGCGATTTTCGCCGGGTTCGCCTGCAGTTTCGCAATGAAGTCGTTCGCCTTCGCGGCGAAGTCTTCCGGCATCTCACCCTTCATGCGGCGGGTGAACTCAGCGGCTTCCTGCGGGAAGGCTTTCGCGTAAGCAGCGAATTTTTCGTTCCAGGCGGACTCTTTCGCCTGACCGGCTTCCTTCGCATCCCACTGCGCGTAGATTTCAGACGGAATCTCAAACGGCGCGTGCTGCCAGCCAAGCTGTTCACGGGTCAGCGCGATTTCCGCGTCGCCCAGCGGCGCACCGTGGGCGTCGTGGGTGCCGGCCTTGTTCGGCGAGCCGAAACCGATGATGGTTTTGCACATCAGCAGCGACGGTCTGTCGGTCACGCTGCGCGCCTCTTCCACCGCGCGTTTGATGGCGTCCGCGTCATGACCGTCCACGCCGCGCACCACGTGCCAGCCGTAGGCTTCAAAGCGTTTTGCGGTGTCGTCGGTGAACCAGCCTTCCACGTGGCCGTCGATGGAGATGCCGTTGTCGTCATAGAACGCCACCAGTTTGCCGAGCTTCAGCGTCCCGGCCAGCGAGCAGACTTCATGGGAGATGCCTTCCATCATGCAGCCGTCGCCCATAAAGGCATAGGTGAAGTGGTCAACAATGTCGTGGCCCGGGCGGTTGAACTGCGCGGCCAGGGTCTTTTCGGCAATCGCCATGCCCACGGCGTTGGCAATGCCCTGCCCCAGCGGACCGGTGGTGGTTTCCACGCCCGCGGTGTAACCGACTTCCGGGTGGCCCGGGGTTTTTGAGTGCAGCTGGCGGAAGTTTTTCAGCTCTTCAACGGGCAGGTCGTAGCCGGTGAGGTGCAGCAGGCTGTAAATCAGCATTGAGCCGTGGCCGTTGGACAGCACAAAGCGGTCGCGGTCAGCCCAGGCCGGGTTTGTCGGGTTGTGGTTCAGGAAATCACGCCACAGGACTTCGGCGATGTCAGCCATGCCCATCGGGGCACCCGGGTGACCGGATTTGGCTTTCTGTACCGCGTCCATCGAGAGCGCACGAAGCGCGTTGGCGCGCTGGCGCCGTGCATTTGCTGTGTTCATTGTTTATCCTCGCGCGCCGTTCAGAGCATCTGGCGAATCAGGTTTTCCAGCTTCAACTGGTCAACGGCAAACAAGCGGATCCCTTCGGCCAGCTTCTCCACCGCCATCGCGTCCTGGTGATGTTGCCAGAGGAATTCCGACTGGCTCATCGGGCTGGGGCGCGTTTCGCTCACGCAGCCAGGGGTAAGCTGGCGGGTCAGCGGCGCGTCGCAGGCGGCCAGTTCATCCAGCAGGGCCGGAGAAATCGTGAGGCGATCGCAGCCGGCCAGCGCCTGAATCTGCTCAATGCGGCGGAAGCTCGCGCCCATCACCACCGTTTCATAGCCGTGGGCTTTGTAATACTGGTAAATGTCGCGCACTGATTTCACGCCCGGATCGCTTTCAGCGCGGTACGGCGTTTGCGGGTCATTTTTTTGATACCAGTCGTAAATGCGCCCGACAAACGGCGAAATCAAAAACGCGCCGGCTTCGGCGCAGGCGCGGGCCTGGGCGAAGGAGAACAGCAGCGTCAGGTTACAGTTGATCCCGCTGCGCTCTAACTCTTCTGCCGCGCGGATCCCTTCCCAGGTGGCGGCCAGTTTGATCAGAATGCGCGACGGCGCAATGCCGTTTTCCTGATAAAGCTGAATCAGTTTGCGCGCACGGGTCACGCACATGCCGCGATCCCAGGCGAAACGGGCATCCACTTCGGTGGAGATACGCCCCGGCACATGGCGCAGCACTTCGCTGCCGATATCCACCGCGACCTGATCGCAGGCGTTGATCAGTTGCGTTTCAGCGCTGCCGCCCTGCCGACGCGCTTTGCCGATGGCGTCGGCGATCAGCGCCTGATATTGCGGCAATTGCGCGGCTTTGAGCACCAGCGACGGGTTGGTGGTGGCGTCCTGCGGGGCGAATTTTTTAATCGACTCGATATCCCCGGTATCCGCAACGACGACGGTCATCTCTTTTAACGCGTTTAATTGGTTCATCACAGGCTCCGTCAATCTCTGGCATGCTGGTTTTGGTAGTAATCAATGCGTTCCACTTTTGCCGCAGAGCCGCCCCCTTCATATTCCGCTTCCAGCCACGCCTGGATAATTGTTTTGCCCAGTTCCGCGCCAATCACGCGTGCGCCGAGGGTGATGATTTGCGCGTTATTACTTTTGCGCGCCCGTTCGGCGGAGAACGTGTCGTGGCATTGTGCGGCACGGATGCCCGGCACTTTATTCGCGACAATGCTCATGCCAATCCCGGTACCGCAAATCAGAATTCCCCGGTCGTGCTCACCTTGTTTAATAGCCATCGCAACGTCATGGGCAACATCCGGATAATAATTCGCGCCTTTTCGTTTATCGCTACTGTAATCGACAACAGTAATATTTTGCTGCGTCAGATAATTCACAATGGCATCGCGAAACGCATAGGCTGCATCATCTGCACCAATGGCGATTGTTTTCATAACAGTGTCCTCAAATTATTCACAGTAAATACAGATTTGATTCCCAGGGAGAATAATCTCGGGCGTCACCCCACAAAGGTGGACCGTGCCGGGTAATTCAGCGTCAATGGCGCCGTCAAAATTAAGGGTAATATGGCCAAGCTGTTTTAAATTTGCCGTTGCCACTGAGCCAACGGCGGTAATGCGATAATTTATGGCGTTAATCGTCAGGCGCTGGCCGGGTAATAACACGCCGTTGAATTTACCCGGTTGGTGTATTGCGCAATAGTCGGCAATATCCGTGGGGACCGGTTCCGCAAACAGAATTAATTTATCTTGCCGTAAATACGCGGCGACAAAATCCCCGACTTGCGTAATCACTAACTGGTACAACGGCGCGGACATCTTATTTATTCCCTTTACTGACCTGCGACGACAGCGGCAGCGTTTTTTTCTCCGGCGCGGTGTTTTCTTCCACCACCACCGGCGCGCGCGCTTTCAGTCGCTTATCAAACCAGGCCACCAGTACCGGCGCCGTTAACATGGTGATGATGCTGGCGGTCGCCAGTTGCGCGGTGGCGGCATCGACATACACCGCCAGCGACGGGTCCGCTTGCGCTACCATTGCCGGGGTCAGCGCGGAGCTGGCCGCCGTGGTGCCAAGCGCTGCGCCGAGCGCCGTTTTCTTCTTCAAAAACAAGTTGTAGAGGAAGTAGAACATGATGCCGGTACAGGCCGAAATCAGGCCAAGCACAATGCCCGACAGCCCGGCAGTAAACACCGTGTTGATGCTGGAATTCGCGCCGATGGCGAACGACATAATGATGATAATCAGCGGCTGCGCCGCGGCGCAAAGCTGCTTAAAGCGCTCATCCAGGTTGCCCCATAACATGCCGATCAACAGCGGGATCAGCATTGAGAGCAGCGCAGCGAAAGGAATGTTCGCCAGCCCGCTCACGCCAAGCACCATCATGGTGACAAACGGGCCGTCTTTGACGCAGAACACCGAGATCGCCCCGGCGTCGCTGGCATCGCCGTAGTTGCTGCACAGTGCAATGTAGAGCGAGCTGTTGGAGCTGGTCAGGCAGGCGACAAAAGCCAGCGTGGAAATGCCCAGAAACCCGGCCGGGCCAAACATCGAGCCGACTAACCACACCGCCAACGCCCCGGCGATACATTTGAGGACAAGCAGTACGGCACCTTTATAGAGCGGCAAACCGGCCTGGCGAATATTGATCGACGTGCCGCAGATCAGCAGAAATATGCCCATCATGGCGCTGGATCCGACTTTAAATAATGCCGTTGTCGGCCCACCGATAGTGAGAACTTGCGGCGCAAAGGTATTAAGCAGAATAGCGACCACCAGCGGAATAATAATGAGACCGCCGGGCACCTTATTCATTTTGTCTAAAATATTAATGTTCATAGGGTAACTCGCATACAGGGTATAAGAGTGATTAATTTACGACGCACTGCCCGAACGATGTTCGCGTCGCCTGTTTTTATAATTTTTATTGCAGTGATTCTTTATAAATATGTTCAACGATGGTGCTGATAATATCTTCCGGCCCGGTTAATCCCCCTTTCCCCACGCACACCAGCCCGGCATATTGTCCACCGATAATGCGCACCATATCGGTTTGCGGAATAACGTAGTCGATCATTTCAATCCCGGTCGCGCCTAATTCCTTCAGCACATTAACCATCGTATCGCCGCCGGTCATATATAACCCTTTGATCTCATCCGGGGCGCAATTCAATATTTCTTTGACGATGCTGCCGAGTCCTTTATTGATATTATCCGCCGCCTGGCCGTGATCGAGATTAAAGCGTTGCTCCTCTTCACGCAGATCCAATAACCGGCCAGTGAGCGCCGATTCAAACACAAACAGCGCGTTTTTATGGGTGGTCACGCACTGGTGCGCCTGGCGCACGATACGGCTGATTTCGATTTCTGCGGCGTTCTTCCTGTCCACCAGCAGTTCGGCATCCACCGGAATATGGCAAACGCGATCGTCGTGAGCAATCAAATGCCCAAGCTGCTTTTTGGTGACCGGCGTCGCGCTGCCCGCGACAATCACCACAGAACCGCGCTGGTCGCTGCGGGGCAAAGGCTGCTGCGCCAGGCGTTTGTCCTCACGCATTAATCCGCGATGCACCGCCAGCCGTTCGGTAAACGGGCCGGGATCGACCGCCAGCACATTCCAGTTCAGCGCCACCACCGCACGAGCGATCGCGTCTACGTCATCAAGGGTAATCGCGTCCACCACAATCACGCGCGCCCCGTCCTGCTGGCGATCTTGTAACTGCTGCTGGATCTGCCCGTCGCCCTGCATCACCTGCGCCAGCGCGATATGGCCGACATGGTGTTGCGTTTGATTGGCCAGCAAGCCCGGCACCCAGGATTCGGTGACTGGCGTGCGCACATCGCGCGCCACATCGGTACAAGAGAGCGCCACCGAATCGATAACCGAATAACCGCCGACCAGAATACGCCGCGATTGCGGCATCGCCGGCACCACCACTGCCACCGTTTCCTGCGGCAACAGCGCTAACATGGCGTCGATTTCGTAGCCAATTCCGCCGCGCAGGGTCGTATCGATCCGTTTGGTGAAGTAGTGCGCGCCGCGCGCTTTCAGTTGTTCCACCGCCGCACTGACGCGCTGTTGCGCTTCGGCTTTCGGTAACGGGCGGCTGTCGCTGCTCACCACCATTGCCGGGTAGTCCACTTCATTGCGGGCAAAGGAGTCGGTGTCGAAAAACGCCGCGGTTTTCAGCCCGCTGCGCGCCAGCAGCACGCCAACCGTGGTGGCGCCCGTCAGATCGTCGGCGACGATCCCCAGTTTGCCGCCTTCCCCGGCCGGGTAAACCCGTTCGATACACGCCGGTGTTACGCCGGAGACGTAAATATCTTCATGAATGTATTCGGCCAGCGGGCCGCTTTTCCCGGTGTGGTGCAAGTTAATGGTCGGAATACCGCGCTTCGGGTACAACCCGCAGCGCAGCGTGCCGCCGCAGTCGATCACCATCACGCCGATATCATCCGGTTCACCGTGTTTGAACACATCCACCGACGGCCAGCCGGTCAGTTCACACAACCGGTCAACCACCGGCGGGCGAATGCCCCCGGTGATATAGGCGATTTTTTTCGGCTGGCTGAGCGACACCTTTAACGGGCCGCCCCAGCCTTTACTGCCTTTACTAATTAACAGATAGTTTTCCATTCTCTGTCCCTCAGTAGTCATCACGCCTTAGTGCTGTTTCATTTTCCAGTAACGCGCCGCGACCAGCGTGGATTCCAGCATGCTGACAGTGCCTGCTTTACCGGTACCCGCAATATCAAACGCCGTACCGTGATCCACGGAGCTGCGCATAAACGGCAGGCCGAAGGTAATGGTGATCGAGCGTTCAAAATCGAGGGTTTTACAGGCGATATGCCCCTGATCGTGGTAGAGCGAAAGAATGGCGTCGTACTTGCCAAGCTTGCCGAGGTGGAACACGGAATCCGCCGGAACCGGGCCAATAGCATTAATACCTTCCGCTTGCGCCGCTTTCACCGCCGGGATCAGGTTATCCGCCTCTTCATGACCAAACAGACCGTTATCGGAACCATGCGGGTTCAGCGCGGCTACCGCAATGCGCGGGTTCTTGATATTCAGGGCGGTAAATTCATGGTTGATTTGCTGAACACAGGCCAGTACGCGCTCTTTGTTGGCGTAGTCACAGGCATCTTTCAGCGCCATATGGCGGCTCACAAAGAAGACGCGCAGGTTATGCACGTGGAACATGGTCAGGCCGTAATCGGAGCGGGTTTCGACCTGGTAAATTTCAGTGTGCCCCGGCAATTTGCAGCCCGCCAGCTTGATGGCTTCTTTATGAATCGGCGCGGTGGACACCACATCAATCAGCCCCGCCATGCCCAGTTCGATGGATTTCATCACGTAATCCAGTGACATTTTGCCCGCCAGTTGCTGCACTTTGCCCCAGGCAATACTGCCGTAGTCGTAATCGCCGGTTTCCAGCACATCCAGCGTGCCCCAGCTGAACTTCGCCTGATCCGGGTGGGTGATTTTGTTGATCGGGTAGTCGCAACCCTGGATTTTCATCGCCCGTTCAATAATCGGCACAGAGCCAATAAGAAACGGTTTGCACTCGTCGTAGACGCTTTTGTCCATCAACGTGGCAACGGTGATTTCCGGGCCGATCCCAGCGGGATCGCCAATAGTGACGGCTACAACGGGTTTTTTCTCTACAGACATCGTCGGACCTCTCGGTAATTGAAACGCTGTTCGTTCATATGTTCACTACTAAATCATATGAACATAACGTTAACCGAAGAATCGCCAATGAGGAGTGATGAAGATCACATTAAAAATCGCGGCTGATTTTTAATCGCAAAAGTGTGATCTAACATATGCTCAGTTAATGAATAAATGTTCAAATTGCACAATGTGCGGCATACCTGATCAGACAACTGACTGATTAGCAAAGAAATGGAGAAACAGATGAAACGCCTGATGATTGGCACTAGCTGGAAAATGAATAAACCGTTATCGCAAGCGATGGCCTATTGCGAGGCGCTCGCCGACCAATTACCGGCGGTTTTGCACCCGGCCATTCAACCCTTTTTTATCCCGCCGTTTACCGCGATTCATCCGGTGAGTGAATTCTTCCGCGCCCATAACCTACCTTGTTTGACCGGCGCACAGAATATGCATCAGGCGGAAAATGGTGCCTGGACTGGCGAAATCTCCGCCAGCATGATTAAAGAAACCGGCGCGACGCTGGTGGAAATGGGCCATTCCGAGCGGCGCGGCGCCTTTAATGAAACCGACGCGGCAATCAATACCAAAGTGCACACCGCCCTGCGCCACAACTTGCGCCCGCTGGTCTGTATTGGCGACAGCGCCGATGAAAAGCGCTGGGGCGTGTCGGAGGAAACGGTGTTTCGCCAGATGAAAATCGCGCTGTTTGGGTTGAGCGCCGCGCAGGCACAGCAAACATTAATTGCCTACGAGCCGATTTGGGCGATTGGTGAAAACGGCACGCCTGCCACACCTGCACAAGCGGGTGACATTCATCGGGCGCTGCGCACCGCGTTAACGGAGTTGTATGGCGCGGAAGATGGCGCAAAAATCCCGCTGTTGTATGGCGGCAGCGTTAATCTGCAAAATTGCGCGGAACTCGCCGCACAGCCCAATATTGATGGTTTATTTATTGGGCGTGCCGCCTGGGACGCCGCGGGGTATTGCGCAATTGTGCAACGCGTAGCGCAGGATTTTATCGGCAAAGCACAGTAGTATGTGGGCGTTATCAGCAATGGAAAAAGACTGCGATGGCTGAACAAGACTCTGATTATGAACTGCTAACGGAAATCGCTGTGGCGTATTACGAGCAGGAACAGACCCAAGAAGAGATCGCGCAACGGTTTGGTATCTCGCGCATTAAAGTCGGCAGGCTGCTGAAAAAAGCCCGCCATGAGGGGATCGTTGAAATCAACGTCAAATATCACCCGGTCTTTAGTTCGCAGATTGAACAACAGTTCATCCAGCATTTTGGGATCAAACGGGCATTGATTGCCCTCGATCACCACGATGAAGATGAGCAACGCCAGCAGGTTGCCGCGCTGGTCAGCAACTACCTTGCCACGATCCTGAAAAGCGATATGACGGTAACCGTTGGTCAAGGGCGCAATGTCGCGGCGGTCGCCAATCATGTCGGCATTTTCCCGGAACGCGCCTGCCGGTTTATTTGCGGAATTGGCGGCACTAAACGCGATGGTCAATTGATTGACGCCGACCACATCAGCCGTAACCTGGCGCGCAAGTTCAATGGTTTTAGCGAAACGTTGTACGCCCCGGCGTATGTTGAAACCCCGGCGCTGCGCGAAGCGTTTATTCAGAACCGGTTGATCAAAGCGACGCTCGAACAGGCGAGTAAAGCGGATGTGGCGCTGATTGGCCTGGGAGATATGAACGAAAACAGCTTTATGGTGCAACTGGGCTGGTTTACGCCACAGGAAATTATCACCGCCCGCCAGGAACAGGGTGTGGTCGGCGACCTCGCCGGTTACAGCTTTTTTAATATCCAGGGCACGCCGGTAGACACGGTGATGAACGATCGGGTGATCGGCTTAAGCCTTGAGCAGCTTCGCACCATTCCCTGCGTAATTGCGATTGCCTCGGAAAGCACCAAGGCCACCGCCATTCTCGGCGCGTTGCGCACCGGTGTGATTGACGTTCTGGCGACCAGCGCCTCGAACGCCCGCACGGTGATCAACCTGCAAAAAGCCCTGTAAGCGTCCTTCTCTCCTGCCGGAGAGAAGGCGTTTTCGTTTTACAGCCCTTTCAGCAACTTTTCGACAAACTCCGGCACCACCGCGCTTGCCAGCCCGTAATGTTTCTCTTCAAACTCGCTGCCGACCTGGCTCGGTTCCAGGTTCAGCTCAACGGTGTGCGCGCCGTGCAGTTTCGCTTCGTGTACAAACCCGGCAGCGGGGTAAACATGCCCGGAGGTGCCAATAGCGATAAACACATCCGCCATCGCCAGCGCACTGTAAATCTCGTCCATGCCGAGCGGCATTTCGCCAAACCACACCACATGCGGGCGCAGCGCGGAGGGAAACTGGCAGCAGTGGCATTTATCGTCATGCAGGACATCTTCCGTCCACTCCAGCACTTGCCCGCTCTGCGAACACCGCACTTTCAGCAATTCACCATGCATATGAATGATGTGCTGATTCCCGGCGCGTTCATGCAGGTTGTCGATATTTTGCGTGATCAACAGAAAGCGATCGCCCAACGCCTCCTCCAGCTTCGCCAGCGCCAGATGTGCGGCGTTCGGCACGATTTCCGGCTGCTGAAGTTGCCGGCGGCGCTCGTTGTAAAATTTTTGCACCAGTTGCGGATTACGGGCAAAACCTTCCGGCGTCGCCACATCTTCCACATGATGCTCTTCCCACAGCCCATCCGCCGCGCGGAAGGTACGAATACCGGACTCGGCGGAAATCCCCGCCCCTGTCAGCACTACGACTCTCGGTTTTTCCATCACGTCAGGTACCATTTTGTCGATGTCGCGGAAAAAAATGCGCTGCCGTAACCGCTCGCGCAAACGGCGCTTGTTACGGCGAAAACGGCTGAGACGATGTGAACGTCGCGATTGCATGGCATCCTCACAGAATCAGTCAGTAAGGTGAAGGAAGGCGGCACCGCGCATGCCGCCTGCGTCACCGTGTCGGGCGCGTTCAATACGTGGAACGTCACCCGCAGGTAATAAGTATGGCGCAATCCGCTCCGGCAGCAGCCGGGTTAGCGCGCTGAAATTCGACAAACCGCCGCCAATCACCAGCAGATCCGGGTCGATAATGGTCAGGATATTGCCCAGACACACCGCCAGCAAATCCGCGTAGCGCTCAACGTGCGCCAGCGCTTTTGCGTCGCCTTGCTCCCAGCGCGTGATGATCTCCGGCGCTGACAATGATTGATGATAGAAGTGTCGGTACAACCACGCAAAACCGCGCCCGGAGAGGTAATTCTCGATACAGCCGATTTTGCCGCAGCCGCAGCGGGTCAGCGGAAAATCAAAACCCATCAATCCCAGCGCATCGACCGGTAAACGGGTATGACCGAATTCGCCGGTGATAAAGCGGCGTCCATGAATCGATTTGCCGTTGACCACCAGCCCGCCGCCGACGCCGGTGCCGAGGATCAGCCCCATCACCAGCGGATACTGGCGGAACTCGTCATCCCAGGCTTCAGAAAGGGTAAAACAGTTGGCGTCATTGTCCATGCGCACATCGCGCGCCAGCAGGACGCTGAGATCGCGGCGCAGTGGCTGGCCGCTGGCAGCAGGAAGATTGGCGGCATATAAGGTGCCGTCGGCGGTTTCAGGCATGCCGGGAATGCCAACGCCGACGCTGCCTTTGACGCCGAAGCGGGCATCGGCCTCGTCGACCAGCCCGGCGATGGCGTGCAGAAACGCGTCGTAACTCTCATGCGGCGTGGCGATGCGTTTTTCCCACTGCAAACGCCGCCCGGCATCAAAGACGCCCAACGCGATTTTACTGCCGCCGATATCAAACCCGTAATTCATCGCCACTCCTTGATTGTGGCCTTGTCATGCGCGGGATTACTGCCCGCTCAACACTCTTGCCGGATCAATATTGCTCGCCCGACGCGCCGGATACCAGCTTGCCAGCAGGCTTAATAACAACGCGGTCACCAGCACATACACCACATCCAGCGGGTGTAATTCCGACGGCAGGAAATCAATAAAGTAGATATCCCCTGACAGGAACTGATGGCCGATAATTTTTTCAATCACATTGATAATGGGCGTCAGTTGCAGCGACACCACCACGCCAATCACCACGCCGCAAAGGCTGCCAAGCAACCCCGCCAGCAGACCGTACCAGACGAAAATGGCGCGGATCAGGCCATCTTTCGCCCCCAATGTCCGCAGCACGGCGATATCGCCGCTTTTATCTTTCACCGCCATTACCAGCGTCGACACGATGTTAAAACAGGCGACGCCAATCACCAGCACCATCGCCAGGTACATAATGGCGCGGATCATCTGAATGTCGCGGTACATGTAGCCATATTTGCCGATCCAGCTTTTGATATAAACATAGCTGTCGGTGACGGAGCCCGCGTCGCGCACCAGCTTATTGGCATTGAATACATCTTTCACTTTGATGGCAATACCGGTGACGCTACTGCCCATATCAAGATATTGCTGCGCGTCGGCAAGCGGGATCATCGCGTAGTTGTGATCGAGCTGACCGCTCAGTTGCAGAATACCGGTGACATGCAGTCGTACGCGTTTCGGTTGCAACAATTTGTGCGCGTCGTCGGAGTTCGGGATCATGATCGACACCCAATCGCCCTGCTTCACTTTCAGCGCATCCGCCACGCCTTTGCCGAGAATGATTTGCTGCGAACCGGCGCTAAATTGCTGCCAGGCATCGCCCTGCACAAACTTCGGCAGCGCACTCAGGTCTGTTTCCTGCGCCGGATCGACGCCTTTCACCTGGATGGCGCGCAAATTGGCCCCGCTTTCCACCAGCCCGGTAAAGTTGATATACGGTGCGGCGGCGGCAATGCCCTGCACCTTTTTCACCTTCTCAAGGGCGGAATTCCAGTTGTTCCACGGCTGGTTCACCGGCTCGATTTCACCGTGCGGCACCACCGCCAGAATGCGGTTATTCAGCTCGCGCTCAAAACCGTTCATCGCGCTTAAACCGACGATCAAGACCGCCACGCCTAATGCGATACCGACGGTCGAGATCACCGAAATCAGCGACACCATGCCGCCACGGCGGCGGCCCCGACTAAAGCGCAGACCAATCAATAACGATAGCGGCGAAGCCATTAGTCTGCCCCCATCAGGGTCACTTCAGTGTTGAGATAACCATCGCGCATTTCCAACTGCCGGTTCATACGCTTCGCCAGTTGTAAATCGTGCGTCACCACCAGGAAAGCGGTGCCCTGCGATTTGTTCAATTCGCCCAGCAGTTCAAAAATGCTGTCGGCATTGCGGGCATCGAGGTTACCGGTCGGTTCATCGGCCAGCACCAGACGCGGGTTGTTCACCAGCGCACGGGCGATAGCCACACGCTGGCGCTCACCGCCGGAAAGTTCAGAAGGACGATGGCTGGCGCGGTGTTCAAGGCCAACGGCGCGCAGCATTTCGCGTGCGCGGGTATCAATTTCCGCCGGTTTCTTTTTGCCAATCAGCAGCGGCATGGCGACGTTTTCCAGCGCGGTAAAATCGGGCAACAGATGGTGGAACTGGTAGATAAAGCCCAGTTCGCGGTTACGCAGCTCGGCTTTTGCCGTCGACGACAGTTTGCTCATCGACCGATCGCCAAAAATCACATCGCCGGAGGTTGGCGTATCCAGCCCGCCAAGCAGATGCAGCAGCGTACTTTTACCGGAGCCGGAGCTGCCGACAATCGCCATCAATTCCCCTTCCAGCATGCTAAAGCTGACATTGTGCAGCACGTCGGTTTGCACACTGCCTTCCTGATAGCGTTTGCACAGGTTGTCGCATTGCAACAGGATCTTATTCATAACGTAATGCCTCAGCGGGTTGAGTGGCGGCGGCGCGCCAGGAAGGGTAAAGCGTAGAGAGCAGCGCGATGGCCATCGCCACCAGCGCAATGCCGATCACTTGCAGCGGCTCAATCGCCACCGGCAAGGCCGCGCCGTCGAGCAGCGCGCCGATAATCGGCATCAAATTATTCAATTGACTGGCGAGCAGCGCGCCCAGCGCGGCGCCCAGCAGCGCGCCGATGATCCCGGCGCTGGCGCCTTGCACCATAAACACCGCCATAATCTGGCGCGGCGTTAAGCCCTGGGTTTGCAAAATCGCCACTTCGCCCTGTTTTTCCATCACCATCAGGCCGAGGGAGGTAATGATGTTAAACGCCGCCACGGCGACGATCAGGCTTAAGAGCAGCCCCATCATATTTTTTTCCATGCGCACCGCCTGGAACAGCTCGCCTTTGCGGTCACGCCAGTCGTGCCATTGCGTGCCTTCCGGCAGTTTTTGCTGGCTGAGAACATCGACGGTTAACGGCTCGTTAAGCCATAAACGCCAGCCGGTGATATTGCCCGCCGGGTAGCGCATCAGGCGCGAGGCATCGTCAATGTTCACCAGCATCTGGTATTCGTCGACTTCACTGTTGGCGGCAAAGGTACCGATGACGGTAAACAGGCGCTGGCTCGGCAGACGTCCCATTGGGGTGAATTGACTGGCGGATGGCACCATCAGGCGAATTTGATCGCCACGGTTAACGCCCAACTGGCCTGCCAGTTGCTCGCCAAGAATGATGTTGTATTTCCCGGCTTGCAAATCACGTTGCTTAACGTTAACCAGGAAAGGTGTGAGCGGATCGTTTTGCGCGGGGTCGATACCTAACATGACGCCCACCGCGACGCTGCGCGCGCTTTGCAGCACCACATCGCCGGAGGTCAGCGGCGCAATGCGCGACACGCCCTGCAATGCTAAGGCGCTGGCGGGAAGTTGTTGGGGATTCAGCGAACCCTTTTCCGTGGTGAGTGTGGCCTGCGGCATCAGCCCCAGGATGTTGTTTTGCAGCTCGCGTTCGAAGCCATTCATCACTGATAACACCGTTACCAGCGCCATAACACCCAGGGTGATGCCAATGGTCGACAGCCAGGAGACAAAGCGGCCGAAGCGGTCCGCTGCGCGTCCACGCATATAGCGCAGACCTATGAATAGAGTGACAGGCTGGTACATGAGATCCATCTGGTGGCTGTAAGCAGAGTCAGGAGTATATAAGCGAAAACCAAGAGCGTAAATGAGTGAAACGGTAACTATTCGTCAGCACAATGCCAAAAAGTGTCGGAAAATCAATTTACTATACCTCGCAATCAATTCTGTGAGCTGAAGCGCATTTGCACACAGCGTAGCCGCAAGCCTGCTCCTAATCCGAAAATGAATAAATACAGACACTTCCGCCTTAACATCCGCGGCTTGTCTGACCAGAATCATTCACCGGGATTATGGCAAACAGGCACAAACGCATGAAACAGAAAGCACTATGGATTAACCAGATTAAGGGGTTATGTATTTGCCTGGTGGTGATTTATCACTCAGTCATTACGTTTTACCCGCACCTTTCCGCCTTCCAGCACCCGTGGTCACAAACACTCTCTAAGTGCTGGGTTTACTTCAACCTTTATCTCGCGCCTTTTCGCATGCCGGTGTTCTTTTTTATCTCGGGATATTTGATTCGCCGTTACATCGATGATGTGCCGTGGAAAGACTCCATCGACAAGCGCATCTGGAGCATTGCTTATGTGCTGGCGCTGTGGGGCGTGTTGCAGTGGGTCGGGTTAAGCCACATCAATGATTGGCTGGCCCCGGAACGCGACCTGAGTAACTCGTCGAATGCGGCATATGCCGATGGCTGGGGCGAATTTCTGCACGGCATGATCACCGCCACCACCAGCCTTTGGTATCTCTACGCGTTGGTGGTGTATTTCACGCTGTGCAAATTGCTGAGCCGCTGGAAAGTGCCGATGCTGGCGCTGATGATTCTGGCAAGCCTGGCGATCAACTACTTGCCGCTGCCGTGGTGGGGAATGAACAGCGTCGTGCGCAACATGATTTTCTACTCGCTTGGCGCCTGGTACGGCGTGAGCGTGATGGAGTGGGTAAAAACCGTCTCGCTGCGTCGTTACGGGCTGCTGTTTGCGCTGGCGGTGATTGTGGCATTCGGGCTGTGGATGTTTAACATGCCCCTGCCGCTGTGCCTGCTGTCGATTGTCGGCATTATGCGGTTGTTCTGGGAGATGGAGCAGCGTTTTCCGCCCAGTGAAAACAGCCTGCTTAATGTGGTGGGGTCGAATACGCTGGCGATTTACACCACTCACCGTATCCTGGTGGAGGGCTTTAGCCTGGCGCTGATTAAACCACTGAACGCGGGCGCATGGCCGCCGCTGGCGGAACTGGCGCTGCTGCTGGTCTATCCGTTCGCCTCGTTACTGATCTGTACGCTGGTTGGCCTGATGGTGCGCAAACTCTCGTCCGCGCTGTTTGGCGATCTCTTTTTTACCCCGCCTACCAAGCACCTTGCAGCAGTGCAAGCGCGCTGATCCGGCGCGTCGTATTGGCTAAAAAAGCGTAATCACAGATAATATTGGTATTGCGTATCAGTGATATGCCCCCATAACGGGGGTATATTTTATAGAGATCTGACTATCCCCATGCCTGAACAATACCGTTATTCCCTGCCCAGCAAAGCAGGTGACCAGCGCCAGTTTGGTGAACTCACCGGTGCGGCCTGCGCCACCGAAGTTGCGGAAATCATTGAGCGTCACACCGGTCCTGTCGTCCTCATCGCCCCGGATATGCAAAACGCGCTGCGTTTGCAGGATGAGATTGGGCAATTTACCGATAACCTCGTGATGAACCTCGCCGACTGGGAAACCCTGCCTTACGACAGCTTTTCGCCACACCAGGAGATCATCTCTTCGCGCCTGTCGACCTTATATCAACTGCCCGCCATGCAGCGCGGCGTGTTGATTGTGCCGGTCAACACGCTGATGCAACGGGTTTGCCCGCACACCTATTTGCACGGACACGCGCTGGTGATGAAAAAAGGCCAGCGTCTCTCGCGCGATCAATTGCGCGCGCAACTGGATAGCGCCGGGTATCGCCACGTTGACCAGGTGATGGAGCATGGCGAGTACGCAACGCGCGGCGCGTTGCTCGATCTCTTTCCGATGGGCAGCTCGCAGCCTTTTCGTCTTGACTTTTTCGATGATGAAATCGACAGTTTGCGGCTGTTCGACGCTGATACCCAGCGCACGCTGGAAGAAGTCGAGGCCATTAATTTATTGCCCGCGCATGAATTCCCGACCGACAAAACCGCGATTGAACTGTTCCGCAGCCAGTGGCGCGACAAGTTTGAAGTGAAACGCGACGCGGAACATATCTACCAGCAAGTGAGTAAAGGCACCCTGCCCGCCGGGATCGAGTACTGGCAACCGCTGTTCTTTAGCGAACCGCTGCCGCCGTTGTTTAGCTATTTCCCGGCGAACACATTGCTGGTCAATACCGGCGATCTGGAAGCCAGCGCAGAACGTTTCCAGCAAGAAACACAAGCACGTTTTGAAAATCGCGGCGTCGATCCGATGCGCCCGTTGTTACCACCTGAGGCGCTCTGGCTGCGCGTGGACGAACTGTTCAGCGAGTTGAAAAAGTGGCCGCGCATTCAACTGAAAACCGAGCAAGTGGCTGATAAAGCCGGACAGGTCAACCTGGGTTACCAGAACTTGCCGGAACTGGCGGTGCAGGCGCAGCAGAAATCGCCGCTCGATAACCTGCGTAAATTCCTCGAATCCTTTAGCGGGCCGGTGGTGTTCTCCGTTGAGAGTGAAGGCCGCCGTGAAGCGCTGATCGAACTGCTGGCGCGCATCAAAGTGGCGCCAAAACGCATTATGCGTCTCGATGATGCCAGCCAGCCGGGTGCCTACCTGATGATTGGTTCGGCGGAGCACGGTTTTATCGATTCGCTGCGTAACCGGGCATTGATTTGCGAAAGTGATTTGCTCGGCGAGCGCGTCGCCCGCCGTCGCCAGGACACGCGGCGCACTATCAACCCGGAAACCTTGATTCGCAACCTGGCAGAACTGCATGACGGCCAGCCGGTGGTGCATCTGGAGCATGGCGTCGGGCGTTATGCCGGGATGACCACTCTGGAAGCGGGCGGCATTACGGCGGAATACCTGATGTTGCTGTATGCCAATGACGCAAAACTGTATGTGCCAGTTTCCTCTTTGCATTTGATCAGCCGCTATGCCGGGGGCGCGGAAGATAACGCGCCGCTGCATAAACTGGGCAGCGATGCCTGGACGCGCGCGCGGCAAAAAGCGGCGGAAAAAGTCCGCGATGTGGCGGCGGAACTGCTGGATATTTACGCCCAGCGCGCGGCGAAAGCCGGTTTCGCCTTTAAGCATGATCGCGAACAATACCAGTTGTTCTGTGATGGTTTCCCGTTTGAAACCACGCCGGACCAGGCGCAAGCCATCAACGCGGTGCTCAGCGATATGTGCCAACCGCTGGCCATGGACAGGCTGGTGTGCGGGGATGTTGGCTTCGGTAAAACCGAAGTGGCGATGCGCGCCGCCTTCCTCGCCGTGGAAAATAACAAGCAGGTGGCAGTGCTGGTGCCAACGACCCTGCTCGCCCAGCAGCACTTTGATAATTTCCGCGATCGTTTTGCCAATTGGCCGGTGCGCATTGAGATGCTGTCGCGTTTTCGCAGCGCCAAAGAGCAAGCGCAAATCATGGAACAGGCCGCCGAAGGCAAAATCGACATTCTTATCGGCACGCACAAACTGCTGCAAAGCGATGTGAAACTTAAAGATCTGGGCTTGCTGATTGTCGATGAAGAGCACCGTTTCGGTGTGCGCCATAAAGAGCGCATCAAAGCGATGCGCGCGGATGTCGATATTCTGACGCTCACCGCCACGCCGATCCCGCGCACGCTGAATATGGCGATGAGCGGCATGCGTGATCTGTCGATTATCGCCACGCCGCCGGCGCGCCGCCTGGCGGTGAAAACCTTTGTGCGTGAATACGATAGCCTGGTGGTGCGCGAGGCTATCCTGCGTGAAGTGTTGCGCGGCGGCCAGGTGTATTACCTGTATAACGACGTGGAAAATATTCAAAAAGCGGCAGACAGGCTGGCGGAACTGGTGCCGGAAGCGCGGATTGCCATCGGTCACGGACAGATGCGCGAGCGCGAGCTGGAACGGGTGATGAATGATTTCCACCATCAACGTTTTAATGTGCTGGTCTGCACCACGATTATTGAAACCGGTATTGATATTCCGACGGCGAATACCATCATCATCGAACGTGCCGATCACTTTGGTCTGGCGCAGTTGCATCAGTTGCGCGGCCGCGTTGGCCGTTCGCACCATCAGGCCTATGCCTGGCTGCTGACGCCGCATCCAAAAGCGATGACCACCGATGCGCAAAAACGCCTGGAAGCCATCGCCTCGCTGGAAGATTTGGGCGCGGGTTTTGCGCTGGCGACACACGATCTGGAGATCCGTGGCGCGGGCGAACTGCTCGGTGAAGATCAGAGCGGGCAGATGGAAACCATTGGTTTCTCGCTGTATATGGAGCTGCTGGAAAATGCCGTGGATGCGCTGAAAGAGGGGCGTGAGCCGTCGCTCGAAGATCTCACCAGCCAGCAAACAGAAGTTGAACTGCGTATGCCGTCGCTGCTGCCAGAAGATTTCATTCCTGACGTTAATACCCGCTTGTCGTTTTATAAGCGCATCGCCAGCGCGAAAGACGAAAACGCGCTGGATGAAATCAAAGTGGAGCTGATTGATCGCTTCGGTCTGCTGCCCGATGCGGCCCGCAACCTGCTGGATATCGCCCGGCTGCGCCAACAGGCGCAAAGACTCGGCATCCGTAAGCTGGAGGGGAATGACAAAGGTGGCATCATTGAGTTTAACGAGAAAAACAACGTTAACCCGGCGTGGCTGATTGGGCTGTTGCAGAAACAACCGCAACATTTCCGCCTGGATGGCCCGACGCGGTTGAAGTTTATGCAGGAACTTGCCGAGCGCAAAGCCCGCATGGAATGGGTGCGTAACTTTATGCAACAACTTGCCGAAAACGCCGTCGCCTGACGGCGTTTTTGGTTCCGGCGCTCTGTTTGCTGGATGGCGCGTAACCGCTTATCCGGCCTACATTTTGCCTCCTGCCTGCGGTGGGGTTTGTAGGCCTGATAAGGCGAAGCCGCCATCAGGCGTTGGTTGCCGCACCTGTTCGCGTAACCGCTTATCCGGCCTACATTTTGATTTCGCAACATTTACAAATACTTTGCAATGCCCAGGGTTATTCGACGTGCCTGACGACCATAATTCCATCACACAGATTTATAGCAATGGCCTTATGATTTACATGGATTATGGTAATGATAAAAACGTCGCGTTTCATTCACTGGATGGCGCTGTTCGCCGTCGTCGCTACTGTCGCCCTCACCCTGCCCGCTCGGGCAAATACCTGGCCACTGCCACCTGCGGGAAGCAAGCTGGTCGGCGAGAACCGTTTTCACGTTGTGCAAAATGACGGCGGTTCGCTGGAAGCCATCGCAAAAAAATACAATGTCGGGTTCCTCGCGCTGCTCCAGGCCAATCCCGGTGTTGATCCCTATGTCCCGCGCGCAGGCAGCGTGCTGACTATTCCGCTGCAAACCTTGCTGCCGGATGTTCCGCGCAAAGGCATCGTGATTAACCTGGCCGAGCTGCGCCTTTATTACTATCCGCCGGGTAAAAATGAAGTCACCGTTTACCCGATCGGCATTGGTCAACTGGGCGGCGACACGTTGACACCCACCATGGTGACCACCGTCTCCGATAAACGCGCAAACCCTACCTGGACGCCGACGGCGAATATCCGTGCGCGCTATAAAGCGCAGGGCATTGATTTGCCCGCCGTGATGCCCGCCGGGCCGGATAATCCGATGGGTCATCACGCCATTCGTCTTGCCGCGTTTGGCGGTGTCTATTTGCTGCACGGCACGAACGCCGATTTTGGTATCGGTATGCGTGTCAGTTCGGGCTGTATTCGCCTGCGCGATAGCGATATTTCCAGCCTCTTTGCGCAGGTCTCCCCCGGCACACCGGTGAACATCATCAATACGCCGATAAAAGTTTCTGTCGAGCCGGACGGCTCACGGCTGGTAGAAGTGCATCAGCCATTATCAAAATCGATTAATGATGACCCGAAAACACTGCCGATTGTGCTCAATGCCGCGATGCAAGCCTTCAAAGAGGATGCGCGCAGTGACGCCGAAGTGATGAACCATGTGATGGAAGTGCGCTCGGGTATGCCAGTGGATGTCACTCGTCACGAAGGAAATGCCATGCAGACGATGTAACGGTTTGCGCAAACGAAAAAGGCCTGCGGTATTCGCAGGCCTTTTTTATAGCAGTGGCATAACGTCAGAGGGTGACTGACTTTATTTATACAGAACAGCAGTACCGTGCAGTTTATCGTCGCCGGTCACCGAGGTGATGCGGTAAGAAGATGCGCCCATCTGTTCGGCTTTTTTCGCTACCTGATCTTCAACAGAAGAGAGGTTGGTGCCCGCGGTCACACCCACGGTTGCCAGTTCCTGCTGCCCGGCAGGGGCAGATTGCACTTCAACAGCGGCGAAGCTTGCGAAAGAAAGAGTACTCAGTACGGCTGCAGCTAAAAGTGTGGTTACGTTTTTCATGATGATTTACCTGTTTGCAGATGAAATATGTCGTTAGCGATTTAGTTAACGATCGATAGGCAAATCATAAGTGTGATCAATGTCACCGGTCAACGTCTTTTTGTAATGATCGTTAGGAAAAATAGTTATTGCTTAAATATCATAAGCATATGATTTAGTAATATGTGCTGTTTTGCCACTGGTCATTCACCGCATTTATTTTTATAATGATTGTTCAACAAACCAACAACCAATAAGCGGCACTATGACCAATGAAGTCAGCAGTTGTACTAAAAAAAGCCGTGGCCGACCGAAAGTGTTCGACAGGGAAGCGGCGCTCGATAAAGCCATGACGCTGTTTTGGCAGCATGGCTACGAAGCCACATCATTATCCGACCTGGTGGAAGCAACAGGCGCGAAAGCACCAACGTTGTACGCTGAGTTCACCAACAAAGAAGGGTTGTTCCGCGCCGTGCTTGATCGTTATATCGCGCGGTTCGCTAACAAGCATGAAGCGCTGTTGCATTGCGAAGATAAGCCAATAAAGGACGCGCTATTTGATTACTTCTCCGCCGTGGCGAAGTGCTTTACCAGCACCGAGACGCCCGCCGGTTGCTTTATGATCAACACTTCCGCGACGCTGGCGGCCTCTTCGCAGGCGATTGCAAAGACCATTAAATCGCGGCATGCGCAGCAGGAAGAGACACTGCATCGCTTCCTTAGCCAGCGCCAGCAAGGCGGGGAAATTCCCGCTGGCGTTGATATTGCGGCATTGTCGCAGTTTCTCGGCTGTATTTTGCAAGGCATGTCGATCAGTGCGCGTGAAGGCGCGAGTTTCGACAAATTGCTGCAAATTACCCACACGACGCTGCGGTTGTGGCCGGATTTGATCAAGCCCTGAGAAATGGATGAGACGGGAAACTGTCTCATCCTGTCTCTGTGATAGAGATTACATAATTCAATAATAGGTAAAATCTATCAGCCATCTTTCCCGCTTTGCTATCCTTAATTGTGATTATTGCTCTGCTAATCATTCAGCGGGTCGATATAAAAAAATAAGCGTCACGATGACGCGTGAGTAATGACTTCCCCTACGCGCTGAGCTGTATTGAATCATTTTTTGCGGAAAAGGGTACTTCACTGACTGATCACATGCAGAAGGAAAATGAAAATGATTTTGCTATTACCATTCATCAAAGTGTTAATAGTAATAACATTGTTATTTGGTCTGTGGGTTTTGTTGGGTGGTTCAGTACTGTTCGCGTTTGTCTCTATCCTGATTACCGGACTGCTTGTGGTACGCCAACACGATTTCATTTGACCCTGTAAAAGCCTCGCAGAGATGTGAGGCTTTTTTAATAAAAAAAGGCTCCCCAGCCTGAGCGATGAGGAGCCAACATGCAGAGTACTACTTTTTTACGCTTTGTTATTCAAAACGAGCTGACCATTGCCATCCAGCGGAATTTGCGTTCCTGGGTCTTTATCCATGCGGATTTTTCCCTGTTGGTCGCCAATTTTGTACGTCACGTCATAGCCAAGCATCTTTTCAGATTTGTCATACACTGTGCTACAACGCTGCTGGGTTGTGGTGTAGGTGTCCCTTTCCTGCATCCCACCCTGAATTTGGTTCCCGGCGTAGCCGCCGCCTAATGCGCCGACCACGGTAGCCACATCCTTCCCTCGCCCGCCACCGAACTGATGACCCAGAACCCCACCGGCAACCGCGCCGAGAACGGAACCGGTAATACGGTTTTCATCCTGAACCGGACGACGGTGCGTCAGTGTTACATTTCGACACGCCTGACGCGGTGTTTTGACGGTTTCCTTGATTGGCGTCGCGGAAACCACCTGCGCGTACTGAGGACCGCGCTCAAATACATTCAGGCTGGCAACTGCGGCAACGCCCAGTGCAGCGGCCACGCCAATACCGATACCCGCTAACATTGATTTATTCACAGGATTCTCTCCCTGGTTTGCTATTGGTAACAATTCTGCAACTTCAGAAGTAATTAAGCCAATCGGAAAGAGAGTAAAAAAGGGGATTCAGGGTGGTAAAATGGCAACATTCAGAGTTATCTTAGCCCTAATACCGCCACAGGCAGAGAGATATTCTGCTCCCTGACGATAAAACAAGCAGGGAGCAGAATACCGATCAGTGCAGTTTCAGACGCGGACGAATAATGCGGTTAATGCGTCCGACCAGCATCATCAAGCCGGTTTTGAAGTAACCGTGCAGCGCAATCTGGTGCATACGGTACAGCGAGATGTACACGAAGCGCGCGATACGGCCTTCGATCATCATTGAACCGCGCATCAGGTTACCCATCAGGCTACCCACGGTTGAGTAATTCGACAGCGACACCAGCGAGCCATGATCTTTATAGACGTAAGCCTTCAGCGGCTTGCCTTTGATCTGCGCCAGGATGTTGTGCAGGGCGAGAGTCGCCATCTGGTGCGCCGCCTGGGCGCGCGGTGGCACAAAGCCGCCTTCCGGACGTGCGCAGGACGCGCAGTCGCCAATTGCGTAGATATCGGCATCGCGCGTGGTTTGCAATGTCGGTTCAACCACCAGCTGATTGATACGGTTGGTTTCCAGCCCGCCGATCTCTTTCATAAAGTCCGGCGCTTTGATACCCGCCGCCCAGACCATCAAATCAGCGTTAATGTATTCGCCTTCTTTCGTGTGCAGGCCGCCTTCATCAGCGCTGGTCACCATTGTCTGGGTCAGCACGCGCACGCCCATTTTGGTCAGCTCGTTATGCGCAGCACCGGAAATGCGTGGCGGCAGCGCAGGCAGAATACGTTCGCCCGCTTCCACCAGCGTGACGTTCAGCGCTTCGTTCGTCAGCCCTTTGTAACCGTAGCTGTGCAGCTGTTTCACCGCGTTATGCAGCTCAGCAGAGAGTTCCACACCGGTTGCTCCGCCACCGACAATCGCGATATTCACTTTGCCGTTTGCGCCGAGGTTAGCGGAGTACTTGAGGAACAGGTTGAGCATTTCCTGGTGGAAACGACGCGCTTGATGCGGGTTGTCGAGGAAAATGCAGTGCTCTTTAACGCCCGGGGTATTGAAATCGTTGGAGGTACTGCCCAGCGCCATGATCAGTGTGTCGTACGCCAGTTTGCGTTCTGGAACCAGCAGATCGCCCTTCTCATCGCGCAACTCGGCGAGCGTCAGGGTTTTGCTTTCACGGTTGATGTCGACCACGGAACCGAGCTGGAACTGGAAATGATGATTACGTGCATGTGCCAGATAGCTCAGGGCGTCGACGCCTTCATCCAGCGAGCCGGTTGCCACTTCATGCAGCAACGGTTTCCATAAATGGCTGTGGTTACGATCGACCAGCGTGATTTTCGCCTTTTTACCGCGTCCGAGCTTTTTGCCTAACTGCGTAGCAAGTTCCAGACCGCCAGCACCACCGCCTACAATGACAATTTTTTTCAATGGTGTAGTCAACGTGACCCCCTAAAATATTAACCAATTGTTAACTAAAAGTTATAAAAATAGCCCTTAATTAACAATGGTTTACGCGCTTGCAACCTGACATTGACGACGAGAATATCACGAACGGTTCAATGGTCATACCAAAATTGATATGCATCAAGTTTTGATGCTTAAAAGTTGAGCAAGTGTAGTCGCGCCGGGGAAAAATGCCTGGCGGAGGGTGTAAAAAAATCGGGAAATCCGGCAGGTTTAGCACCTGCCGGTGAGGGCGTTAACCGAGGGTTTTAAAGGCTTTAATGCGCTGAAGATGCGGCGAGATGTTCTTGAATTTATGGGATTGTTCTTCATCCCAGACAATCTCGTAATAGTGATGCAACTCATCTGACGCGCGCTGGTTGTCCAGCGCTTCATCGTTGCGCGACAAAATCACCAGGCAGCGATCGCGATTTTTCTCGCGAAAATTTGAAACGCATTTGGTGGCGATATCCTCATACTCTTCCGGCCTGTCGATCTTGCCTTCCATATTTTCATACGGGAAAAGATTCGGGTTGAGGATCACCTGGCGGACGTCGCACAGAAAACCGATACGCTCGGCCCAGTAGCCGCCAAGACCAACGCCGCAAATCAGCGGACGTTCATCCACGTTGAGTTGCAACATCTTGTCCACTTCTTTCAGCAAGTGCTGCATGTCATGCTTCGGATGCAGCGTGCTGTAACTGATCAGCCGAACATCTGGATCGATAAACTGTAACTGCAACACTTTTTCATGGTTGCCGGGGCTCGTTGAGTCAAAACCGTGTAAATAGATAATCATTGTATCCTCACCACTTCGACGCCGCGTCCGCAGGAATTAATGAGCGGCTTTGTGTTCCTGCCAGCGTTCGTGCAGCTGTTCGAGCTGTTGATTGACAGCTTTCCAGCGCGCCGAACTTATCAATTCCTGACGAGAATATGAACCTTTATGATACAAATTCGTAACACGTTCTGCATTGATCGGCGACAGGTTATCCAACACACTTACCGCGCCTTTACGATTATTACAGACCAGGATCATATCGCAACCGGCATCCAGCGACGCTTGCCCGCGCTCGGCATAACTGCCCATGATTGCTGCGCCTTCCATCGACAAATCATCAGAAAAAATCACGCCATCGAAACCGAGTTCCTCGCGCAACACGGTTTTCAGCCACCACGGTGAACCGCTTGCCGGGCGCGGATCGGCATTGGTGTAAATCACATGGGCGGGCATGATCGCGTCGAGCTTGTTCTGCTCGATAAGCGTGCGAAAGACGCGCATATCTTTCTCACGAATTTCTGCCAGCGGGCGCGGGTCGCGCGGCGTTTCTTTGTGGGAATCGGCGGTTACCGCGCCGTGGCCGGGAAAATGTTTGCCCGTCGTTT
Source organism: Kosakonia sp. BYX6 (assembly GCF_038449125.1). Lineage (NCBI taxonomy): Bacteria > Pseudomonadati > Pseudomonadota > Gammaproteobacteria > Enterobacterales > Enterobacteriaceae > Kosakonia > Kosakonia calanthes. The sequence goes on from NZ_CP151800.1 coordinate 2,835,120, forward strand.
TCATGCCCGCGCTGTGCATGCCATCGATAAAATGCGTCGCCATCGCTAACGCTTTTTGCGCATCGGCATGGTAAGAGCGCTCGCCAATCGCGGCGCTGATATGCCCGACATCCAGCACCGGCGCGAAGCTGATATCAATATCCATCGCAATCATTTCGCTGGCCATTAACCAGCCCGCATCTTGCGCCAGGCGGCCGCCCTCTTCCAGCCCATGCAGTGCAGCGAAAGATTGCGCCGCCGGCAGGCGGGTAAAGCCTTCACGAAAACGCTGCACGCGTCCGCCTTCCTGATCAACCGCCACCACCAGACGGTGATGCGACGCGCTGCGGATTTGACGCACCAGTTCGCGCAACTGCTCAGGATCGTGATAATTACGGGTAAAGAGGATCAAGCCGCCGACCAGCGGATGCGCCAGAATCTCGCGCTCTTCCGCATCCAGTTCGTACCCTTCTACATCCAACATGACGGGACCCACACTCACCTCTCTTATCCTTCAGACTGAAGCTGACGCCATATTTCATTCGCCAGCGTAATAAATTGTTGATCGCCGGTTTGCTGCCAGCGGCACTCATACCAACCCGCCATGAGCATCAGCACCCAGGGGCGCCAGCGATTGACATGCTGCCATAACCGCACCGGCTCGATGGCTGCCTGGCGCGCATAGCTGTTGACCACTTGCCGCCGTTGCGTTTCGTCTTCCGCCCAGATGGCGGCCAGTTCGAGCGCGACATCGCCATCCCCGGCATATTCCCAGTCGATCAGCCGCAACCCCGACGCGCCATACACAATATTGCCCGCGTGGACATCCATATGTAATGGCGCAAGCCGCAATGGCGCGGGTTCACCCAGCCGCCGCAACCGTTTAAGCTGCCGCAGCCAGAACGGCGTTCGCCGCGCGGGCGCGCTTTGCTGCCAGTAGCGTTCAAGCAAAGGCAGCAGCGTGATGCGCCAGCCAAACAGCGTTTGGCGGTGCAAATCATACAGCAATGCCGCCAGCACGTCGGCCTGCGGCAGCGCGGTTTTCGTCTCGCCGGGTAAATAATCAATCGCCATCCAGCCGCGCGTATAGAAACGCGGCTGCGGTGCGAGAGTCGCAGGCAAATGACGAAGTAAACGGTATTGGCGCAAGAACGGTGACGATGTTGCCTGGTGCCGCTCACGCAACACCAGCGTATGTTGCCCGTCGCTAATAAGACAGCTCCCGCCGCTTAGCCCGACGTTCTGGCTGGCAGCAGGAGTGTAGTGCGGAAAGTAGCGTGACAGTATGTCGTCACGCGTCTGTTTATTGTTGCTGAACCGCACCTTTACCCGACCAGATAATCTCGCCGGTCTGCACCAGCATTAATTGCATTTGCAGCGCCGGTGCGTTGGCATTGCCGGTGGCATTGGAGTACAGCACGTATTGCGCCCCGACATTGCGGGCGATACCGATAGCTTTACTGCGGGTTCCCAGGCTGTCTTGCGGGGAAAGCCCCAGTTGTTGTTTGGCAACCGCCAATTGTTGCGCGGTAATCAGCGTGAACTTGCCGTTATTCACCAACGCGTTGCGTACCACTTCCGTCGCTTCGCTGGTGTTAATGGAGCCGTTAGTACGGTTGTTTACGCTATCCACCAGCAGAACACTGCCTGCGTCCGCGCCGCTGGCTTGCAGCATTTTGCCCACCATCGGCTGCACTGCGCCATTCCAGTCATAATGACGTTCGCGCGGCACGGGCTGGCCATTTTGATCCTGATGTTCAATCGGCCCTGGCTGCTGTGGCAATGTGGGAACAGAAGGCACCGTCGGGACCGGTTGTTGCGGCTGCTGTGGTTGCGCCGGTTGTTCCGTACCGCCGGCCGATTCAACCGGAGCCGGTTGCTGATCGCTGATACAGCCCGCAAGGAGCACGGCAAGTGTGGTCAATAACGCGTAGCGTCCAATAGTTTTAATCAAGTGTCACCTCTTACAGGTAGAGATAAAGTCTGACGCTGTGTGCACCCAGATAATTGGCGCTGCCGTAAAGCGTCACGCCGGAATTACCCTGGATCGTCACGCTGCGCGGCTCTTCCAGGGGGTGCATTTCCAGACCTCTGGCGTCATACCAGTAAAAACGATAATGCAGGGTTACGGGCTGTTGCCTTTCGTTAAACAGCCGGGAGGACGCTGAAGGTTGGATCTCCTGCGTACTGAATGTCGGCGGCTGGGCGATAATGCCTGCTGCCAGTATGCTGGACTCCATCACTAACGTTTGATCGCTGGCGACCGGGATCGCCGGACGCGAACTGCATCCCACCAGCGTCAACGCCGCCAGTAATAAAGCGACACGCCCACTTGTCATCTAAGGACCTTTATGAGCCAGCATTGGCCCCAGTGCGCGCCCGCCCAGCAGGTGCATATGGATATGGTAAACCTCCTGCCCGCCGTGACGATTACAGTTCATGATCAAACGGTAGCCATCTTCGGCAATCCCTTCGTCACGGGCAATTTTCGCCGCGACAGTCAGCATACGTCCCATCGCTTGTTCATGCGCTTCGGTGACGTCATTGACGGTTGGGATCAGGATATTGGGTACGATAAGTACATGTGTGGGTGCTTGTGGGGAGATATCGCGAAACGCGGTGACCAGTTCGTCCTGGTACACGATATCCGCGGGAATTTCTCGGCGGATGATTTTGCTGAAAATCGTTTCTTCGGCCATGACGTTTTCCTTTTATATGCGCGGGCCAGCCCGCAGCCGTCGTCAATTACGTGCCCTAGAGTATGATCGAGATTCTCTTGTTGTTTCAACTATAACGCTGTTTTTCTTTCACCTTTCGGGCGATGCCGATGCCCGAATAGCCAACCCTTGCGCATCCCTGTTCTGAAATAGCATTTCACCAATGAATATTACATCTGTTTACATCAATGGAGTGAATGCGTATATTTCGCATTTGCATTTCCATGCGCAATTATTGCCTAACAAATGAAAACCAGGCCCGCCACGACAACGTATCGCAAGTGGGCCATCACATTCACACACCATTGAGGGTTTATCATGTCTTTCACGGAACACGCTCAGGACGGAGCGCGCGCGTTTGCCGCTGCCCCTTCCCTGCTTGCTGTTTGCATTGCCTTTGCGTTAACTCCCGCCGCCAGCTTCGCTGCAACCACCAATACTGAAGAAACGGTAGTTGTTGAAGGAACCAGCGCAGCCGACACCAGCGCCATGACAGAACAAGATTACAACGCGCAAACGACCGCTGCGGGGACGAAAATGACGCTGGTTCAGCGCGATATTCCGCAATCCGTCAGTATCACCACCCAACAGCGGATGAAAGATCAGAAGCTGGAAACCCTCGGCGACGTGTTGAAAAACACCACGGGTGTGTTTGAAAGCGTAGCGGATTCCGACCGCAGCACCTTCTATTCTCGCGGTTTTATGATTGATAACTACATGGTTGACGGCATTCCGACCATGTTTGAAGCTCGCTGGAACCTGGGCGATGCGCTGTCTGACACCGCAATGTATGAGCGTATTGAAGTGGTTCGTGGCGCGACCGGGCTGATGACCGGATCCGGCAACCCTTCGGCTTCCGTGAACATGGTGCGTAAACATGCCGATAGCCGAGAGTTCAAATCGAATGTTTCTGCGGAATATGGTAGCTGGAACAAGCAACGCTATGTTGCTGACGTCTCTTCCCCGCTGACTGAAAATGGCAATATTCGTGGTCGCGTCGTGGCCGGTTACCAGCACAACGATAGCTGGCTCGATCGTTATAGCCAAGAGAAGCGATTCTTCTATGGCGTGTTAGATGTGGATCTGACTGAATCGACTGCGTTCTCTGTGGGTTACGATTATCAGGAAACCGATGTCGATAGCCCAACCTGGGGCGGCCTGCCGCGTTGGTACACCGACGGGACCAAAACGAATCCGAGCCGCAGTGACAGCACCGCGCCAGACTGGGCGTATAACAATAAAGTCTCCAAACGTACCTTCGCCACGCTGAAACAGAATCTGGGCAGCGACTGGCTGCTGACGGTTAACGGCACGCACACTGAAATGCAGCTCGATAGCCGGACGATGTATGTTGACGGCACTATCGATAAAACAACCGGCTTGATGGTGAGCCCTTACGGCGCGTCTTACCCGTATGTCGGCGGCACGGGTTATAACACCGGCGTGCGTAAAGTTGACTCCCTCGACACCTTCGCCAACGGCTCTTACGAACTGTTTGGTCGTCAGCATGAGTTGATGATTGGCGGTAACCTGAGCAAGCAAAATAACCGTTACTTTAGTGCCTGGGAAAACGTGCTTGATACCGATTTAGGTAATTACAGCGATTTCAATGGCAACTACCCGGAAACCAACTGGAACCCGCTAAGCCTGGCGCAGGAAGATACGGTGCGTCAGCAGTCCGCTTATATGGCAACGCGCATTTCACTTGCCGATCCGCTACATCTGATCGTTGGCGCGCGTTACACCAAGTACAAACTGGATACGCTGACGCAGAATATGGAGAAGAACAACATCACGCCTTATGCGGGCCTGGTGTATGACATCAACGATACCTGGTCAACTTACGCCAGCTATACCTCCATCTTTAAACCGCAGGCTTATCGTGATGAGGAGGGGAAATACCTCTCACCGGTTACCGGTAAGAACTACGAACTGGGTGTGAAATCCGACTGGATGAACAGCCGCCTGACCGCATCCATGGCGGTGTTCCGTATCGAACAAGACAATCTTGGCCAAACGACCGGCGGCGTGGTGCCTGGCTCTAACGGTGAAAGCGCGTACGAAGCCGTTGATGGCGCAGTGAGCAAAGGCGTTGAACTGGAAGTTAACGGTGCCTTGACCGATAACTGGCAGATGACTTTCGGCGCGACCCGTTACGTGGCGGAAGACAGCGATGGCAATGCAGTGAACCCGAATCTGCCGCGTACGTCGGTGAAAGTGTTTACCAGCTACCGCCTGCCGATGCTGCAAGACCTGACAGTTGGCGGCGGCGTAAACTGGCAAAACCGTGTCTGGGCGAATGTCAGCACCGCAAACGGTACGCTGCGTTCCGAGCAGGGTAGCTACGCGCTGGTTGATCTGTTTGCCCGTTATCAGGTTACGAAACAACTCTCCGTACAGGCGAACGTCGATAATCTGTTCGATAAAACTTATGACACTAACGTCGATAGCCGCACGTATGTATTCGGCGAGCCGCGTAACTTCTCTGTCAGCGCGAACTACAGCTTCTGATAAGTCGCTATGACCCCCTTAAAGGAGCCTGATGGCTCCTTTTTTATGAGTGTTGTGCGGTGGAAATAACACCCGGTGGCGGTTTTTGGTAGGCCGGATAAGGCGAAGCCGCCATCCGGCGAGGCGCGCGGCGCGCACAACCGCAGGCAATAAAAAAGGGAGCCATCAAGGCTCCCTCAGTCTCCCCAGACTATGGCTTAGTTGTTGCGGATGTATTCATCCATTTCGGTTTTCAGGTTATCGGATTTCGTACCGAAAATGGCCTGAACACCGGAACCAGCAACAACCACACCCGCAGCACCCAGCTTCTTCAGGCCAGCCTGATCCACTTTCGCTACGTCAGCCACGCTGACACGCAGACGCGTAATACACGCATCCAGGTTGGTGATGTTTTCTTTACCGCCAAACGCGGAAACCAGAGCCGGAGCCATTTCGCTGGTTACACCAGCTTTGCTCTCTTCAGTGGTCTCTTCGCGGCCTGGGGTTTTCAGATCCAGTGCTTTAATCAGCACACGGAACACGGTGTAGTAAATCACCGCGTAGCAAATACCGATAATCGGGAACAACCACAGCTTGCTGCTGTTGCCGCTCAGCACGACGAAGTCGATCAGACCGTGCGAGAACGACGTACCGTCACGCATACCCAGCAGGATACAGATCGGGAATGCCAGACCAGCCAGAATCGCGTGGATGATGTACAGGATCGGCGCAACGAACATGAAAGAGAACTCGATTGGCTCGGTAATACCGGTCAGGAACGAGGTCAGTGCTGCGGAGATCATGATACCGCCCACTTTGGCGCGGTTTTCCGGTTTAGCAGAGTGCCAGATAGCAATAGCGGCAGCCGGCAGACCGTACATTTTGAACAGGAAGCCGCCGGACAGTTTACCTGCGGTCGGGTCGCCTGCCATGTAACGCGGAATGTCGCCGTGGAACACCTGGCCCGCAGCGTTGGTGAATTCACCAATCTGCATCTGGAAAGGTACGTTCCAGATGTGGTGCAGACCAAACGGCACCAGGCAGCGTTCAATGAAGCCGTAAATACCGAACGCGACAACCGGGTTCTGGTAAGCAGCCCACTGGGAGAATGTCTGGATAGCGGTACCAATCGGCGGCCAAATGAAGGAGAGGATCACGCCAGTGAAAATCGCCGCCAGGCCAGAAATGATGGGGACAAAGCGCTTGCCCGCGAAGAAGCCCAGATACTCAGGCAGCTTAATGCGATAGAAGCGGTTAAACATATACGCTGCAATCGCACCGGAGATGATCCCGCCCAGAACACCGGTATCCGCCAGGTGTTTCGCCGTGATTTCTTCAGCAGGTAAATGCAGAACCAGAGGCGCAACCACGGCCATGGTTTTCACCATAATGCCGTAGGCAACAACTGCAGCCAGAGCCGAAACGCCGTCGTTATTGGTGAAGCCAAGCGCAACACCGATAGCGAAGATCAGCGGCATGTTGGCAAAAACGGAACCGCCCGCTTCGGCCATCACATGGGAAACCACTTCTGGCAGCCAGCTGAAGTTTGCAGAACCGACGCCCAGCAGGATACCTGCGATAGGCAGTACGGAAACTGGCAGCATCAGCGATTTACCGACCTTCTGCAGGTTAGCAAATGCATTCTTAAACATAATTGAGAGTGCTCCTGAGTATTAGTGCTTTTTTCTACGCTTTCGCGCATTGGCGCGGGGGGAGAACCGCGCCGTGGGAAGGGCATCTAAGTGCCCCTTATTTATTACACAGAGTAAAATAAATCGGCTCGGGTTTGTTTGATGGTTATCACGTTTCAGCTAGCGTCAGTCACAAAACTCACATTGCCTTACAAAAACCGCTTCGTTTCGGATAAAAAACAACCGTCACCGCCCGTTTTATGGCGGTGAACTTTACTCTGATCGGTTATTAATTACGAGTACTAAAATAAGCTGACAGATCAGGCAGATTGCAGGCGAGACGGTGCGATATGGAACAAACGGGCGAAGTTTTGCGTGGTCTGTTGCGCAAGTTCTTCAATAGATACGCCTTTCAAAACGGCCATATATTCCGCCACATCGCGCGTCATAGCAGGCTGATTCTCTTTACCGCGGTGCGGGACCGGTGCGAGATAAGGTGAGTCGGTTTCCACCAGCAGCCGGTCGAGCGGTACATAGCGCGCTGCATCACGCAGTTGCTCGGCGTTACGGAAGGTCACAATGCCGGAAAACGAGATATAAAAGCCCATATCCAACAGCTTACCCGCTGTTTCGCGATCCTCCGTAAAGCAGTGCAGCACGCCACCGCAATCCGTCACCTTCTCTTCTTGCAGGATCGCCAGCGTGTCGGCGCGCGCATCGCGGGTATGCACGATCACCGGTTTATTCAGTTCACGCCCGATGCGGATATGGTTGCGGAAAGACGCTTGCTGACGCGGCTTGGTTTCCGGCGTATAAAAATAGTCCAGACCGGTTTCACCCATTGCCACAACGCCCTCTTCCGCCGCCAGTTGGCGCAGGGTTTCGACGTCGTACTCTTCATCCTGGTTCAGCGGATGCACACCGCAGGAAAAGACCACATTGTCGCGCTCGCCGACGAGCTCGCGCATTGAACGATAGCCCGGCAGCGTGGTGGCAACGGCCAGGCAAAACTTCACATCGCGCGCGGCAGCTTTCGCCAGCACGTCATCAACGTCTTTATGCAAAGACTGGTAATCCAGGCCATCAAGGTGGCAGTGCGAGTCGACTAAAAACATAATGTTTCTCTTAAAGATGGGATACAGGCAGCGTCACGCCGGGTTGCAGGTAACGTTCCACATTTAATAATAGATCGGTCAGCAGTAACTCGCGGTTCACACCGACAACGCTCAGCAGTTGCTCGCGGCAAGTAAATACCACGTGCAGCAGCGAATGTAAGATGTCGCTTCTCAGTTGTTGTGCAAGGCTTTGGATCAGCGCCGGGGAGTCCACATTGCTGAGCAACGTCGCACCTTGCTGCATTTTCAGCGCGTCCAAAAACAGCGAGGAGAGCCATTGCAGGCGCTCGGCGACGCGATCGTGGTTCAGTACAGAAAGCATGGCAAACCAGTCACCACTGTTCAGCGCTGCGCCGGTAGCCTGACACAACGCTTGCCGCTGTACCCAATGTTCATCCTGGAGCAAGTTTTGTGCAGCACCCGGCGAACCTGCACACAGGCGCAATGCCGTGAGGATCGCCTCTTGTGACATTGTCACTTCCCGCGCAAGCCAGCTACAAGCATAGTTTTCAGCAGGAGGCGCAAGATGATGCAAGCGACAGCGGCTGCGCAAGGTTGCCAGCAATCGCGCCGGTTCCCGGCAGGCAAGGAAAAACCAGGTTTGCGCGGGCGGTTCTTCTAACGTTTTGAGCAACGCATTGGCGGCCGCATCGGTCAATAGCGCCGCGTCCTGAATGCACACTACTTTCGCCCCACCGAGGCGCGCGTGCTCGTAAAGCTTTTCGCTTACTTCACGCACCGCGTCGATGCCGAGTGTCGATTTACCTTTCTCAGGCGCCAGAACGTAATAATCAGGATGCGTACCAGCCTGCATAAGCTGGCAGCCACGGCAGTGACCGCAACTTTTGTGCCCTTCCGGTGACTGGCACAGCAAAAAACGGCTAATGGCATACATCAGCGCATCTTCACCCATGCCCGGCAATGCATGGATCAGTAACGCGTGGTGCCCGCGTCCGCTCTGATAACTGGCGACCAGTTGCTCAAAGTCAGGTCGCAGCCACGGATACCATTTCATGCGCCTTGCTCCTGCACCCATGCAGCCACGGTCTGGCGGATATCAGCAATCACTTTTTCCAGCGATTGTGTGGCATCAATCGTGCGAATGCGCTTATCTTGTGCGGCCAGTTCCAGGTAGCGAGCGCGGGTACGGTTGAAGAAATCCAGCGATTCCTGCTCGATGCGATCCAGCTCACCGCGCGCGCGGGCACGTTTCAGGCCCACTTCCGGCGTCACATCAAGATACAGCGTTAGATCCGGTCGAAAATCGCCGAGTACGGCGTCGCGCAAGGTCGTCAGCATGTTTTGGTCGATGCCGCGCCCACCGCCCTGATACGCCTGCGTTGAGAGATCGTGGCGATCGCCAATCACCCAGCAACCACGAGCCAGCGCGGGTTTAATTACGGTTTCCACCAATTGCACACGGGCGGCGTAAAACATCAGAACTTCGGCTTTATCGGTGATCACTTCATCGCCGACGGAGCGGATATCCAGCACCAGACTGCGCAGTTTTTCAGCCAGCAGCGTACCGCCCGGCTCACGCGTAAACACCATCTCACCGACGCCAAGATCTTTCAGCGTCTCAACGATGACATCACGCGCCGTGGTTTTCCCCGCGCCTTCAAGCCCTTCAATTACGATGTATTTACTGCCCATTTTTTTCCTTAAGTACTTTCAGGTAGTCCTGCACTGACCGGTTATGGCTGGCGAGATTGGTATTAAACGTATGCCCACCTTTGCCATCAGCCACAAAATAGAGATACGGCGTTTTCGCCGGATGCGCCGCGGCTTTCAGTGAAGCCTCGCCCGGCGTAGCAATCGGCCCTGGCGGCAGACCGCTAATCACATAAGTGTTGTAATCGGTCGGCGTTTCCAGGTCGGCGCGCGACAGCTTACCATTATAACGTGCGCCCATCCCGTAGATCACCGTCGGATCGGTCTGCAACCGCATGCCAACGCGCAGCCGGTTAATAAACACCGAGGCCACCTGATCGCGTTCGCTGGCAACGGCCGTTTCTTTTTCAACAATCGAGGCCATCGTTACCAGTTGATTTTGATCTTTGTATGGCAGGCCTTCCACCCGCCCTTCCCAGGCATGTTCAACGGCTTGCACCATTTTCAGATGTGCGCGTTTAAGGAGTGCAACATCCGTGGTATTAGCGGTGTACATCCAGGTGTCCGGCCAGAACCAGCCTTCAACCCATTGCGGATGTTCCATTTTCAGGGCTTCTGCCACTGTGGCGTAATCATCATTTTTGAGGGTGTGTTTGAGATAAGGTGCGTCGCGCAACTGTTTGAGATAGTCGCTTAAGCGCATCCCTTCCACCAAACGTAACGGAAACTGCGCTTCTTTGCCGCTTTCGAGCAGTTGCAGCATTTCACGCACGGTCATTTTGGGGGTGAAACGATAAGTCCCCGCTTTGAAATGCGCGAGTTCTGGCTCCAGGCGGAGCAACCACTGGAAAACACGGGGGCGGTTAATCACGTTGTCGCGATACAGGAGTTCACCCAGTGCGACACGGCCGGTCCCTGCCGGCAGAGAAAAAATGGTCTCATCTTTAATCAGTATCTGGCTGTCGGCCAACTGGCGAACCTTCCAGGCTCCCACGCCAGCTGCAATGACCAGCACAACTAACAGAAGGAGAACAACGCGTAACATTCTTTTCATGACTAATTTATGTGCTCACAAAGGGGGGCTAAAAAGTGGTACAAATCACGCGCAGCCCAGTGCTGTTCCGCCCACTGGCGAACCGGAACAACCGGCATCAACGCGTTACAAATAATGACTTCATCCGCCTGTTCCAGCGCGTCCTGCCGCGCATTCACTTCGACAACATCAAAGCTGGAAGATGCCAACTGGCGTAAACAATACTGCCGCATAATGCCATCAACACCCGCCTGATCGAGACGAGGGGTATACACATTATTGCCCTGCCGCCAGAAGATATTGGCGGCACAACATTCAATGACCCAGCCGTCACTGTCGAGGACCAGCGCTTCATCAGCGGTGGTTTGCTCAAGCCCGGCGCGGATCAGCACTTGCTCAAGGCGATTAAGATGTTTGATACCCGCAAGCGCGGGGTTACGACCAAGGCGGATTTCACTCAACGCCAGCGTAACGCCCTCCTGCTGCCAGCGCGCATAATGCGCAGGTTTGGCAGCAACAGACACAATACGCGTTGGCGTAACACAGTTTGCGGCGCTGTAGCCACGGCCACCTGCACCGCGCGTGATGATCGCTTTGACCACGCCATCCTTTCGCCCCTGCGACAGCGAAGCCATTTCCTGGGCCAGCAGTTGCCAGTCGGTGAATGGAATGAACAAACGTTCGCAGGCGAGTTGCAGGCGTCGCAAATGGGCGGATGCAAACTGAATTTGCCCGTCGATGATTCGCGCGGTGGTAAAACAACCATCGCCAAATTGCATCGCCCGGTCATTGACCGCAAGATATTGCTGCTCTGTGCCATTTATCAAGAACATAGCGGCTCCTTATGCATGACCTGACAGTTTGGCAGGATGAAAAGCAGAGAACAAGAGGGATAAAACCGAATAGAAAAGGCCCGACGAGCGGGCCTTTATGCAGCAGGATGATCAGACTTTCTTGAAGATCAACGAGCCGTTGGTACCACCGAAGCCGAAGGAGTTACACAGAGCGTACTCCATACCGCTGACCTGGCGCGCCTCGTGCGGCACGAAATCCAGATCGCAACCTTCATCCGGGTTATCCAAGTTGATGGTTGGCGGAACAGCCTGGTCGCGCAGTGCAAGGATGGAGTAGATTGACTCTACTGCACCCGCCGCACCTAACAAGTGGCCGGTCATTGATTTGGTCGAACTGACCATGACGCTGTAAGCAGCTTCACCAAACACGGATTTAACCGCTTGCGCTTCCGCTTTATCACCTGCCGGAGTGGAGGTGCCGTGCGCGTTGACGTAGCCGATTTGACCCGGCGTAATCCCCGCGTCACGCAGTGCGTTGACCATGGCCTTCGCAGCGCCTGCGCCGTTTTCCGGCGGAGAGGTCATATGGTAAGCATCGCTGCTCATACCAAAGCCGACGATTTCAGCGTAAATCTTCGCGCCACGTTTTTTCGCATGCTCGTACTCTTCCAGCATAATGATGCCTGCACCATCGCCGAGAACAAAACCATCTCGGTCTTTATCCCACGGACGGCTCGCGGCCTGCGGATTATCGTTACGGCTGGAAAGTGCGCGCGCAGCGCCAAAACCACCAACACCCAATGGGGTACTGGCTTTTTCTGCACCGCCTGCCAGCATTGCGTCTGCATCGCCATAGGCAATGATACGCGCCGCGTGACCGATATTGTGCACGCCGGACGTACAGGCAGTGGCAATCGAAATGCTGGGGCCTTGCAGACCAAACATGATAGTCAGATGACCCGCCACCATGTTGACAATGGTTGAAGGTACGAAGAACGGGCTGATTTTACGCGGCCCACCCTTGACGAGGGAGCTGTGGTTTTCTTCGATCAGGCCGAGACCGCCGATGCCAGAACCAATCGCTGCGCCGATACGAGACGCGTTTTCTTCTGTCACTTCAAGGCCGGAATCATGCATAGCCTGAACGCCAGCTACAATTCCATATTGGATGAAATCATCCATCTTGCGCTGTTCTTTGCGCGAGATGATGTCTTCACAATTAAAATCCTTTACTAAGCCAGCAAATTTGGTTGCATAGGCGCTAGTATCGAAATGGTCGATCAGGCTGATGCCACTCTGACCGGCAAGGAGAGCTTTCCAGGTAGACTCTACGGTATTGCCGACAGGAGACAACATGCCAAGTCCGGTCACAACTACACGACGCTTAGACACGTTTGTCCTCCAGGGAGGGATGAAAAAAGAGGTTCTTGGGGTAGCTTTAGATAAAACTCAGGCGGTCGAGTGACCGCCTGGAGATGTTCACTTACGCCTGGTGGCCGTTGATATAATCAATGGCAGCCTGAACGGTGGTGATTTTCTCAGCTTCTTCGTCCGGAATCTCAGTATCAAACTCTTCTTCCAGAGCCATTACCAGCTCAACGGTGTCAAGAGAATCAGCGCCCAGGTCTTCAACGAAGGAAGCATTGTTGGTAACCTCTTCCTGCTTAACGCCCAGCTGTTCGCCGATAATTTTCTTAACGCGTTCTTCGATAGTGCTCATACTCTTAAATTTCCTATCAAAACTCGCTTTCGCGATGGTTTTCGTAGTGTATAAAATGTTGAAAAATTTGCAACTAAATCCCGGCAGTTCGTACCACGATTTTACGCTATTTTGAGGCTTTTCACCCTAATAACGCAAATAAATTTCATCGTGGTTAAACCATATACATTCCGCCATTGACGTTCAGGGTCTCACCAGTGATGTAACCCGCTTCGTCAGAGGCTAAAAATGCAACCGCGCTGGCGATTTCCTGAACGCCGCCAAGACGACCCGCAGGAACCTGCGCCAGAATACCCGCACGCTGATCATCAGACAGCGCACGCGTCATGTCCGTTTCAATAAAACCCGGAGCAACAACGTTTACAGTAATACCGCGCGACGCGACTTCACGCGCCAGCGATTTACTGAAACCGATAAGACCCGCTTTCGCCGCAGCGTAGTTGGCCTGACCAGCATTTCCCATGGTACCAACCACAGAACCGATAGTGATAATACGACCATGACGTTTTTTCATCATAGCCCGCATTACCGCTTTTGACAGACGGAAAACAGATGAAAGATTAGTGTCGATAATATCGGTCCACTCATCATCTTTCATGCGCATCAGCAGGTTGTCACGGGTGATCCCGGCGTTATTAACCAGAATATCAACCTCGCCAAATTCAGCGCGAATGTTTTCCAGAACGGATTCGATAGATGCTGCATCGGTCACATTCAACTGCAGACCTTTGCCATTCGCACCTAAATACTCACTGATCGCCTGCGCGCCACTGTCGCTGGTCGCAGTGCCGATAACCTTCGCGCCACGGGCTGCGAGAGTTTCAGCAATTGCGCGGCCAATACCGCGGCTTGCACCGGTAACCAGCGCGACTTTTCCTTCAAAACTCATGGTTTTCCTCTTTTATTGCGCAAGTGCCTCTGACATAGCCGCCGGCTCATTCAGAGCCGATGCTGTCAGGGTGTCAACAATACGTTTTGTCAGACCGGTGAGGACTTTACCCGGACCAACTTCATACAGGTGCTCAACGCCCTGTGACGCCATAAATTCCACACTCTTCGTCCACTGCACCGGGCTATAAAGCTGGCGTACCAGCGCATCGCGAATCGCTTCTGGCGTCGTTTCGCACATCACATCCACGTTATTAATAACGGGAATCTGCGGTGCGTTGAAAGTGATATTGTTCAGTTCAGCGGCCAATTTTTCCGCCGCAGGCTTCATCAGTGCGCAGTGAGATGGTACGCTCACCGGCAGCGGCAGAGCGCGTTTCGCACCAGCAGCTTTACAAGCCGCGCCCGCACGTTCAACGGCCTCTTTATGACCAGCAATAACGACCTGGCCCGGTGAATTGTAGTTTACCGGAGAAACCACTTGCCCTTCGGCAGACTCTTCACAAGCTTTCGCAATTGAGGCGTCATCAAGGCCAATAATAGCCGACATCGCGCCGGTACCTGCTGGTACCGCTTCTTGCATAAATTTCCCGCGCAGTTCAACTAAACGCACAGCATCCGCAAACGCGATCACGCCCGCGCAAACCAGTGCTGAATATTCACCCAAGCTGTGCCCTGCCATCAGCGCAGGCGTTTTACCGCCCTGCTGCTGCCATATGCGCCACAACGCAACAGACGCGGTCAACAGCGCCGGTTGGGTCTGCCAGGTTTTGTTGAGTTCTTCTGCCGGGCCTTGTTGCACCAGCGTCCAGAGATCATAGCTCAGCGCAGCTGAGGCTTCACGGAAAGTCTCTTCAATAACCGGATAGGTTGCAGCCATATCGGCCAACATGCCAACGGCTTGGGAACCTTGTCCCGGGAACACAAAAGCGAATTGCGTCATCTTCTTATCCTTAATACTTAGAAACGAACCAGCGCGGAGCCCCAGGTAAACCCGCCGCCGAATGCTTCAAGCAGGACCAGTTGCCCTGGTTTAATGCGCCCGTCGCGTACGGCCTCATCCAGTGCGCTTGGAACAGATGCCGCAGAGGTATTGCCATGGCGATCCAACGTCACCACCACATTATCCATCGACATACCAAGTTTTTTCGCCGTTGCACTGATGATGCGCAGGTTAGCCTGGTGCGGCACCAGCCAGTCCAGTTCGCTACGCTCGAGATTATTGGCCGTTAAAGTTTCATCGACGATACGCGCCAGTTCGGTGACCGCAACTTTAAACACTTCGTTACCGGCCATCGTGAGATAGGTTGGGTTATTCGGGTTTGTGCGATCGAGGTTTGGCAGCGTTAACAGTTCACCGTAGCTACCGTCAGCGTGCATATGCGTTGAGATGATGCCTGGCTCTTTAGATGCGCCCAGCACCGCAGCACCTGCTCCATCGCCAAACAGAATAATAGTACCGCGATCGTCGGGATCTAATGTGCGTGCCAGCACATCGGAACCAATCACCAGCGCGTATTTTACCGCGCCGGATTTAACGTATTGATCAGCAATGCTCAGCGCATAAGTAAAGCCCGCGCAGGCAGCGGCAACATCAAATGCCGGGCAGCCTTTGATATCGAGCATGCTCTGGATTTGGCATGCCGCGCTCGGAAAAGCGTGGGTTGCGGATGTCGTCGCAACAATGATTAAGCCAATTTGATCGTTATCGATGCCGGCCATTTCCAGCGCGCGTTTAGCGGCTTCAAAGCCCATGGTCGAGACAGTTTCGTTTGCCGCAGCAATACGACGCTCACGAATCCCTGTGCGGGTGACAATCCACTCGTCAGAGGTGTCGACCATTTTTTCTAAATCAGCGTTTGTACGAACCTGCTCTGGCAGATAACTGCCGGTACCAATAATCTTTGTATACATGTGCGCTCAGTCACTCTCGGGTAATGTACATACATTCTCGTGTTCGTCGGCCTGCGCAGACGAAGCAGAATGTATGTACACAGATTCCAGGCGAGCGGCAATCCGTTGTGGAACCTGCCGCTGCACCGCCTGCACTGCCTGTTCAATCGCGACGCTAAATGCTCGCTGATTGGCTGCACCATGGCTCTTAATCACAGTGCCGCGCAATCCTAACAGACAGGCGCCATTATACTGGTCGGGGTTGAGGTGACTGAATCGCCTTATCAGACTTTTTTGCAACCAGCGCTTCAATAAAATCAGCCACCAAGACCTTTTTTTCCCTTCACTCTGTGATTTCAGCAGTGAAAGGAACATCCTGACAACACCTTCCATTGTTTTTAATGTGACGTTTCCCGTAAATCCGTCACAAACCAATACATCCGTTTTACCAGTCAACAATTCATTCGCTTCCAGATAACCAATGTAGTTCATCGAGGAAACCGACCGTAACAGCGCCGCGGCATCGCGGATGTTATCGTGGCCTTTGGTCTCTTCTTCACCAATATTGAGCAATGCCACACGTGGATTGGCTATCTCGAGGATCTCTTCCGCCATCACTGCGCCCATCACGGCGAATTGCGCCAACATCGTGCTATCGCAATCTACATTCGCGCCGAGATCCAGCACCACGGTTTTGCCCTTCTGCTGATGCGGCAATACCGTCACCAGCGCAGGACGCTCAATGCCATCAATCGGCTTGAGCAGCATTTTCGCAAGCCCCATCAGCGCACCCGTATTTCCTGCACTGACACAGGCCTGAGCGCGCCCTTCTTTGACCAGCTCCAGCGCTATTCGCATCGATGTGCCGCGGCTATTACGGATCGCCTGGGCAGCGCGTACATCACTGGCAATAACTGACTGTGCAGGAACAATAAGCAAGCGGGAGCGTTGCTCAAAATCAGCTTTGGCGAGTAATGGCGTGATAGCGTCGGGATCGCCGACTAAAAGAAGGCTGAGTTGCGGATTAGAATTCAGTGCCTGCAAAGCTGCAGGCACTGTCACGGAGGGGCCAAAATCCCCCCCCATGACATCTAACGCCAGGGTTAGGCGTGTCAAGGTATCGTCGCAGCCTGGTTCGGTTTTCCCCCGCTTACGCGGGGAAATCCTCACTAAGCTTCACCACGCTTGCGCGTGATTACTTAGTGATAACCTTGCGACCGCGGTAAAAACCGTCGGCGGTGATGTGGTGACGCAGGTGGGTTTCACCAGAAGTTTTGTCTACAGACAGGCTGGTGACTGCGGTCAGCGCGTCATGGGAACGACGCATGCCACGTTTGGAACGGGTTGGTTTATTCTGTTGTACGGCCATGGACCTTACTCCTCAATTACTTACGCTTTAAGCTGGCTAATACGGCAAATGGATTTGGTTTCTGCGCTTCATCAGGCAGTTCACCAAAGACCATGTCCGCCTCGGACACTTCACAGTGTTCAGAATCATGCACCGGAACTACAGGCAAGGAGAGAATGATTTCATCCTCGACCAACGCCAGCAGGTCGATTTCGCCGAATTCGTTAACCTCAATCGGCTCATACGCTTCCGGCAGTGCTTCAGCCTGTTCGTCAGAACGCACAGGGCTAAAACAATACGTTGTGTAAACCTGATGAGTGAACGGTTTCCCGCAGCGCTGACATTCGAGCGATACCGTGACCTTCGCATCACCGGTTAAAACCGCGAGGCGTTGGTTATCGATAGCGAACGACATGGAGCACTCCACATCACTGTCTACACTGACAACAGACTCGGCGACGCGCTCAGCCTGATCGGGAGTATAAATACCCTCGTAATCAAGGCGTTTTTGAGCCGTACGAACCGGGTCAAGAGTCAGGGGTAATTTTACCTTTTGCATAGGGCGCGCATATTAACTTTGTAACGTCATAGAGTCAAAGAAAAAGGCAGCCTACGGTTGCCTTTTGCCAATAATTCGCACACATTGCGGCCTATAGTTTAAATTGCCTGTCATGGTTAAGCCATATTTGGTGGAAAAAATATGTCGCCTATTATTCTTGCTTCTACCTCACCTTATCGTCGCGCTTTGCTGGAAAAGCTCGGCTTATCTTTTGAATGCGCCGCCCCACAAACGGATGAAACGCCTCATGCAGGCGAAGCACCGCGTCACCTTGTGCTGCGCCTTGCTCAGGAGAAAGCGCAATCACTGGCGCAAAAATATCCACACCATTTGATTATCGGTTCTGATCAGGTCTGCGTGCTGGGCGGAGAAATTACCGGCAAACCGCATACGGAAGAAAATGCACGCCAGCAATTGATGAAAGCAAGCGGGAATATTGTGACTTTTTATACCGGTCTGGCGCTGTTTAATTCTGCAACAGGTCATTTACAAACGGAGTGCGAACCGTTTGATGTGCATTTTCGTCATTTAAATGAGCAAGAAATTGACGATTATGTCCGTAAGGAGCGCCCGCTAAATTGTGCTGGCAGTTTCAAGAGCGAAGGCTTAGGCATTGCGCTGTTTGAACGCCTTGAGGGGCGTGATCCCAACACGCTGGTTGGCTTACCACTTATTGCGCTGTGCCAGATGCTCAGACGCGAGCACTGTAACCCGTTGTTAAGCTAATGCTTTAACGATCACAGATTCTTTTTCGCGCAAATACTACATTCGTCACCAATATTAAAACTCCGTTTTAATTTAAGGAGAGGTGATGAAGATGTCCCGCAATCTTGCGCTGGTACTCGCGCTATTGGTTTCTACCGGTGCCAGTGTGCAAGGCAAGTGGCAAACCGAGGGGGTTGTCGAAGCCAACCTTCCGGCGAGCTGGCAGGCCCTGAAAGCGCAAATGTATTATCCCGATTCCTGGCTGTCCGGAAACTACACCGATTTCATACAGTGGCAAACGAACAGCCGCCAGCTGTTTCGTGCCGCCCTGCTCACACCTGATTCCACCAAACTTTTTGCGCCAGAAACCATCAGCAAAGAGGATCGCGGCAGTTACAGTGCCGAAAAAATCGCGCTCAACATCACCGATGATAATCGCATCTCCGCCTTGTTACTGATGCCGAAATCCCCAGGCCCGCACCCGGCGGTTGTGCTGCTGCACGATCACGGTTCGAAATTTGATATCGGTAAAGAGAAGCTGATCCGCCCCTGGGGCGATGCGGGAAAACTCGCCAGCGCACAGGCCTGGGCTGACAAATTTTTCAGCGGTAAATTTATTGGCGATGAACTGGCGCAGCGAGGATATGCGGTGATCGCCATTGATAGCCCAGGTTGGGGCGATCGTGGGTCGATGGTTTATGAGCAACAGCAGGCGCTGGCCAGTAACTATTTCAATCTCGGGCGTTCGCTGGCCGGTGAAGTGGCTTATGAAGATATGCGCACTGTGGATTTCATCGCGGCACATGCGGGCGTAGACAGCAAACGCATCGGCGTGCTTGGCTTTTCAATGGGCGGGTTTCGCGCCTGGCAACTGGCAGCACTGAGCGATAAAGTCGCCGCGACGGCCGTGATCGCCTGGTTCGGTACTTACAATGGGTTGATGCAGCCAGGCAATAACGTGCTGCGCGGTCAGTCCGCGTTTTATATGTTGCACCCCGGCATGCCTGCGCATATGGATATTCCGGACATCGCCAGTATTGCCGCACCGAAACCAATGCTGATTTTCAGCGGCGGTCGGGACAAACTCTTCCCGGCGGATGCGGTAAAAGAAGCCTTTGATAAAGTGCACCGGGTTTGGGCATCGCAGCAGGCGGATGACAAGTTAGTGACAAAGAGTTGGCCAGAGCTGGGGCATGTTTTTTATCAACAACAGCAGGATGACGTTTTTCCGTGGCTGGATAAATGGCTCAAGCCCTAAAAGAAAATCCCTCCTGAAAGGGAGGAATTAACGCTTATTTGGCGTTACGCAACACCTGCAAACAGTGTTTCAGCGCGTTGTCGAGCGGTGCTTCAATGCGCAGCGTCTCGCCGGTGTTGGGATGGGTAAATTTCAGCGCTGCCGCATGCAGAAACAGGCGTGACAACCCAGTTGGAGCCAGTTGCTTATCGAATTCACGATCACCGTAGCGATCGTCAAAAGCAATCGGATGCCCGGCGTGCTGTGTATGCACGCGGATCTGATGCGTGCGTCCGGTCACCGGGCTGCAACGCACCAGCGTCGCGAATTCATAGCGCTCTTCCACTTTGAACCGCGTTTCTGACGGCTTGCCTTCGCTGTTAACCCGCACAATGCGTTCACCGCTTTGCAGGATATTTTTCAGCAGTGGCGCCTGAACCACTTTTACGTGGGACTGCCACTGCCCGCGCACCAGAGCCAGGTAATCTTTCTGCATCTCTTTGCCGCGCAGTTGTTCATGCAGCGAGCGCAGTGCCGAGCGTTTTTTCGCCACTAACAACACGCCAGACGTATCGCGATCGAGGCGATGCACCAATTCAAGGAAACGAGCTTCAGGGCGTAACGCGCGCAGGCCTTCAATCACGCCAAAACTCAGGCCACTGCCGCCGTGCACTGCCGTGCCGGACGGTTTGTTCAGCACCAGGATATGATCGTCTTCGTACAAAATAACGTCGCTTAATTGGGCGACTTTTTGTAGGTGCGGCGAAACCGCGTCTTCTTCTCTTTCCGCGACACGCACCGGCGGGATACGAATTTCATCCCCGTCTTCCAGTTTATACTCTGGTTTTACGCGTTTTTTATTCACGCGCACTTCGCCTTTACGCAAAATGCGGTAGATCATGCTTTTGGGCACGCCTTTTAGCTGCGTGCGCAGGAAATTATCGATGCGTTGCCCCGCTTCGTCAGCAGTGATAGCAACAAATTTTACGGATAGTGTCTCAGTTTTCATGGGTGGCGATTCTAAATAGCCGCGATGATTAGCGCCACTCATTTTTCTATGCTTATATTTACAGTTGCACTTGGTCATTACCGTTTGACACGGTTGATTCGGCGGTTATTAAACCAATCGTCGTTCAAAGGTGAAAAAACTGTGAGTAACCGGGTGATAAATGGTAAAAGTCAGCTTGCTATAACAGGGTTCGCAAGGAATAATGTTGCCGTTTTCCGTGTTGAATCTTGTTAAAACAAGTAAATGAGCGGAATGACCAGTTTTGCCTGTCCGATCATACACGCAGCAATGGCGTAAGACGTATTGAACTTTCAGGCAGTTAGCGGGCTGCGGGTTGCAGTCCTTACCGGTAGATGGAATCTTCTCTGGAGAGTTTTTCCCAGGCTGTTCCCCTGATAATTGCGCTGTGTTTTCCACAGGAAACACAGGCAACCGACACACTGCGCCTCTTAAGCGAGCGACAACCGTGAGGTTGGCGACGTGAAATAGTCTCGAGGCCATCGGTTCTCCCCCGGAAAGGCGTTATCTTGCCCGCAGCTTAGTCGTCAATGTAAGAATAATGAGTAAGTTACGATGAAAAGAATGTTAATCAACGCAACTCAGCAAGAAGAGTTGCGTGTCGCACTTGTTGATGGGCAGCGTCTGTACGACCTGGATATTGAAAGCCCGGGCCACGAACAGAAAAAAGCCAACATCTACAAAGGTAAAATCACCCGCATTGAACCGAGTCTTGAAGCAGCATTCGTTGATTACGGCGCTGAACGTCACGGTTTCCTCCCCCTCAAAGAAATTGCTCGCGAATACTTCCCAGCGAATTACAACTCACACGGTCGCCCGAACATCAAGGATGTGCTGCGTGAAGGTCAGGAAGTCATCGTCCAGATTGATAAAGAAGAGCGTGGCAATAAAGGCGCGGCACTGACCACCTTTATCAGCCTCGCGGGCAGCTACCTGGTATTGATGCCGAACAACCCGCGCGCGGGTGGCATTTCCCGTCGTATTGAAGGCGACGACCGCACCGAGTTGAAAGAAGCGCTGTCGAGCCTCGAATTGCCAGACGGCATGGGCCTTATCGTCCGCACCGCGGGCGTGGGTAAATCCGCCGAAGCGCTGCAATGGGATCTGAGCTTCCGCCTGAAACACTGGGAAGCCATCCAGAAAGCCGCCGAAAGCCGCCCTGCTCCTTTCCTGATCCATCAGGAAAGTAACGTTATCGTTCGCGCATTCCGCGACTACCTGCGCCAGGACATTGGCGAAATCCTGATTGATAACCCGAAAGTGCTGGAGCTGGCTCGCCAGCATATCGCCGCGCTGGGCCGTCCGGATTTCAGCAGCAAAATCAAACTTTACACCGGTGAAATTCCGCTGTTCAGCCACTACCAGATCGAGTCGCAGATCGAATCCGCCTTCCAGCGTGAAGTCCGTCTGCCGTCGGGTGGCTCTATCGTTATCGATAGCACCGAAGCCTTGACCGCTATTGATATCAACTCCGCACGGGCAACGCGCGGTGGCGATATCGAAGAGACCGCGTTTAACACCAACCTGGAAGCGGCAGATGAAATCGCTCGCCAATTGCGTCTGCGCGACCTCGGCGGCCTGATCGTTATCGACTTTATCGATATGACCCCGGTACGCCACCAGCGCGCGGTGGAAAACCGCCTGCGTGAAGCGGTGCGTCAGGATCGTGCGCGCATCCAGATTAGTCACATTTCCCGCTTCGGTCTGCTGGAGATGTCCCGCCAGCGCCTGAGCCCATCGCTCGGCGAATCCAGCCATCACGTCTGCCCGCGCTGTAGCGGCACCGGCACCATCCGTGATAACGAATCCCTGTCGCTGTCGATTCTGCGCCTGATTGAAGAAGAAGCGCTGAAAGAGAACACCCAGGAAGTCCACGCCATCGTCCCTGTGCCGGTCGCGTCTTACCTGCTGAACGAAAAACGTGCGGCGGTCAGCGCCATCGAAGCCCGTCAGGGTGGCGTGCGCTGCGTGATCGTACCGAACGACCAAATGGAAACGCCGCACTACTCCGTGCTGCGCGTCCGTAAAGGTGAAGAGACCCCGACTCTCAGCTACCTGCTGCCGAAGCTGCATGAAGAAGAGATGGCGATGCCGTCTGAAGAAGAGTTTGCCGAGCGTAAGCTGCCAGAACAACCCGCGCTTGCCACCTTCGTCATGCCAGAAGTTCCGCCTACTCCGCAAACAGCGGCACCGGCTGCTACCGCACCTGCACAAAAACAGCCTGCCGCTGCGCAACCTACCGCACCGGGTCTGTTGAGCCGTTTCGTCTCTGCACTGAAAGGCCTGTTCGCAGGGGAAGAAACCCCGGCGCCGGTTGAAGTGAAAGAAGAGAAGAAAGCTGAAAAACCAGAGCGTCAGCAGGATCGTCGCAAACCGCGTCAGAGCAACCGTCGCGATCGCAACGAACGTCGTGATTCTCGCGGTGAAGGTAATGAAGCGCGTGAAGGCCGTGATAACCGCGAAGGTCGCGAAGATAACCGTCGCAACCGCCGTGAAAAACCGCAGCAGAATGCAGAAAACCGCGAACTGCGTCAGTCCACAGCGACAGAAGAGTCAGCGGATAAAGCGAAAACGCGTGATGAGCAGCAGCCATCCCGCCGCGAACGCAACCGTCGCCGTGGCGATGACAAACGTCAGGCACAGCAAGAAGTAAAAGAGCTGAACCGTGATGAGCAACCTGTGCAGGAGACTGAGCAGGAAGAGCGCGTCCAGGTGATGCCGCGTCGTAAACAGCGCCAACTGACTCAGAAAGTCCGCATCGGTGATAACCGCGCGGAAACGCAGATTGAAGAAGTCGAAGCTGTTGCTCCGACGCAAAATACACAACTGGCGAAAGTTGATCTGCCAGCCGTGGTGGAAAACGCCCCGGTTCAGGAACAGGATGAAAACGGTGAAGCGCGTGAAAACGCCATGCCGCGCCGTTCACGCCGTTCCCCGCGTCACCTCCGTGTAAGCGGTCAGCGCCGTCGCCGTTACCGTGACGAGCGTTACCCGCTGCAATCCGCTATGCCGCTGGCCGCCGCCAGTGCATCGCCGGAAATGGCGTCCGGTAAAGTGTGGGTTCGTTACCCGGTTCCGCGCGCCCTGGAAGAGCAGCAGGATGTTCAGCCGTTCACCGCTGAACAGAAGGCCGCGCCTGAGCAAGAGCTCGCACCGGCAGTGGCTGAAGCACAGCTGATCAACAATCCGCAGGCCGATGTGATTGAACCGCAAGCGCCGGTGGAGAGCAGCGAACCAGCAATGGTTGAACCGCAAGCTCCGGTAGAAAGCGCTGAACCAGCAGTGGTTGAACCGCAGGCACCGGTTGCTGAGCCAGAACCTGTTGCGGTAAAAACGACCCATCCGGAAGCGATCGCAACGCCTGTAGACGAACAACCGCAGCTGATTGCCGAGGAAGATCGTACAGTGGCTGCAGAAGTTGCAGAAGAAGTCGAACCGGCACAGGAAGAAGACGTTGCCGCCCCGGTTGTACAAGCGCAAACGCCGGCAGTTGTTGAAGAGGTCGCTCCGGTCACCCCTTCCGTTGCCGAGCCGGTTGAAGCGCCGGTCGCGATCCACACCCATGCCACCGCGCCGATGACCAAAGCACCTGCGCCAGCGTATGTGCAGGACGCGCCGCGTCACAGCGACTGGGTTCGCCCGACGTTTAACTTCGAAGGTAAGGGTTCTGCGGGCGGTCACAGCGCTACGCATTCCGCTACCGCGCCAGCGACCAAGCCGCCGGCAGCCGAGTAATACGCCGACGACGAAAAAGCCGACCTTTGGGTCGGCTTTTTTTATGCTTCTTTGCCGGGCAACCGCATGCCGCCCAGCCCCGGCATCACTTCGCGCATCAGTTGTAAAAACTTGCGTAACCGCGCGGGATAATAGCGCGCCCACGGGTAAACCAGATGTACCGGTAACGGCGCGGCCTGCCAGTGCGGCAACAACGCCACCAGTCTCCCGGATTGAATCTCCTCTTCCACCGCCCAACTGGAGATAAGCGTAACGCCCAGACCAGCAATGGCCGTATTGCGCGCAGCGTACAGGCTGTCGGTAAACAGCCTCGGCGAAATCGCCACCTGCTCCGCTTCACCCGTCTGCTGGTGTTGCAGATGAATTTCATGCTGATAAAACGTGCTCAGGGCTATCCATGGCAACGCAGAAAGTTGCTGCGGCGTGTCGATAGCCGGAAAACGCGCCAGCAGTTCTGGTGAAGCAACCAGGCTACGCGGGACTTCTGCTAACAGCACCGAAACCGTTGCCGGATCCACTTCGGCGCCAACGCGGATCGCGCAATCGATATTGGCGCTAAGAAAATCCACCGTCTTATCATTCAGCATCCACTCCACGGAAAGTTGCGGGTGGCGCTCAAGAAACCGCGTTAACGGCCCAAGCAATTGCTCCTGACCAAATGCATGTGGCGCACGCACGCGCAAAATGCCCACCGGCTCATCATCGGACTGGCTCAATTCATCTTCCAGCGCCACCCACGCGTCCGTCACCCGTTTCGCATGCTGATAGCAGCGTTCGCCATCATCGGTGAGCTTCATTGCGTGCGTAGTGCGCAGCAGAAGCTTTACGCCCAACAGCGTTTCCAGCGACTGCAAACGGCGGCTGACGGTTGCCTGTGTCGTTTCTAGCTGACGCGCCGCTGCCGAGAGCGATCCCGCCTCCACGATGCGAATATAGGTACGCATCAAATCCACCCTGTCTATACGCTCTTGCCGTTTCATAAATTATTTGCCTATACGTTTCGCGTATAACCGTTTTACCACTGCGCTGGCTACCGTGCCATGCCGCGCTGCGCAAAAATGCCCTCCACTTATTCATAAACTCAATATCTCCAGGAAAATTTACTATGAACCGTCATTCTCTTTCGCAAGGTGCAGTTGGCTGGGTCATTTTCGCCCTGGCACTCGGTGCCGGGTTTAGCGTTGCCTCCATCTACTATTCACAACCGCTGTTACCGTTAATGGGCAACGACCTGCACCTGACGGTCAACGGCATGGGGCTGGTTCCTACACTTACCCAGGCGGGTTATGCGCTGGGTATTCTCTTTCTGCTGCCGCTCGGTGACCGCTACGATCGCCGCCGCTTGATCCTGCTGAAAAGCGCGGCATTGGCGCTGTTGCTGCTGGCCTGTAGCCTGACCAGCCATCTGCCGTCGTTATTGATTGTCAGTTTGTTACTCGGTATGGCCGCCACCATGGCGCAGGATATTGTCCCGGCGGCTGCCATCCTCGCGCCGGAAGGCAAACAAGGGAAAATGGTCGGGACGGTGATGACCGGCCTGTTGATGGGGATCCTGCTTTCGCGGACGGTGAGTGGTTTTGTGGGCGCGGCCTTTGGCTGGCGCGTGATGTACCAGTTTGCCGCCGTCAGCATTGCGCTGATTGGCCTGTTGATGTGGTCAGTCTTGCCGCGTTTTGCCACCCACTCCACCCTGAGCTACCCGGCGTTGATGAAATCGGTCGCGCACCTCTGGCAGCGTTATCCGGCGCTGCGCCGCGCGGCAATGGCACAAGGTTTTTTATCCATCGCCTTTAGCGCGTTCTGGTCGACACTGGCGCTGATGCTGCTGGAGAAATATCAACTGGGCAGTGCGATTGCCGGCACATTCGGTATTGCCGGTGCGGCGGGTGCGTTGGCGGCGCCGCTGGCAGGTGGCCTGGCGGATAAAGTCGGCGCTGAAAAAGTGACGCAGCTTGGCGCAGGCCTGGTCACCGTTTCGTTCGCGCTGATGTTCTTACTGCCGGTGTTGCCGCCGCACGGCCAACTGGTGTTGATCGCCCTGTCAGCGGTCGGTTTTGACCTCGGTCTGCAATCGAGCCTCGTGGCGCACCAGAACCTGGTTTACGGTCTGGAACCGCAGGCGCGCGGTCGGTTGAATGCGCTGCTGTTTACCGGGGTGTTTATTGGTATGGCGGTCGGTTCTGCGCTGGGCAGCAAACTCTATTCCATCGCCTCATGGCAGGGTGTGGTGGTGCTGGCCACCGTTTCAGGTCTGGTGGCGCTGGTGATTCGTCTGTTCGATGCCCGGCAAGTTCAGCAAGCCGCGCAGAAAGCCTAAGTAAAAAAAATGCCCACTCCGGGGTGATGGAGCGGGCATACCGAACATGTCCCAGTTTCCGAACATGCCCAAAATTAAAACAGTATTAGCTGTTCATCTGGAACAGCGACAAACCTTGCATATCGGTGAAGGCTTTATAAGACGCCTGCAACGCAGCTTGTTGCATGGTGTAGGAGGAAATCACCGAGTTCCAGTCCACATCAATCAAGTCGCTTTTCTGCTGAGTCAGCGCCAACGAACGGTCGTCGCCCAGCGAATCCAACGTATCCAGCTCATCAAGCTGCGTCCCCAATTCAGAACGCACGCTCAGCACGTTGTTCAGGGAGTTACCCAAACCACGGCTGGTTTTATCAACGATCGCCTGCGCTGCATCTTTCGCTGTTTCATCACCGGCTACCGGCGTGTTCAGCGCGGCGATGGCGGAGTCCAGCATCTTGAAGACGTCCGTTTCCTGCGTGCCCGGCAAGCCGGTCGCGGGATCAATCGGTTCTTTGGTTGCGTTACTGGTGATGCTGTTAAATACCTGATCGCCAGTGTGAGCAATGACCATGCTACGGGAGGCGTCAACCTGCTGGGTAATTTCCTGCGAGCCGCCGCTGTACGTGCCGGTCGAATCATACGGCTGACTTTCGGTTTTGTAGCCGCCAAAAATATAGCGGCCATTACCGTCGGTGCTGTTCGCCAGGTTCAGCAACTGATCGCGGTAGCCCTGCAATTTTGTGGCAATGGAGGCACGGTCGTCATCACTGAGCGAGCCGCTGCCCGCTTCGACGATCACGCTCTGCGCGCCGGTAATCGCCGTTGTCACCTGGCTGAGAACACTCTCTTCCAGCGACACTTTCTGCGTGGCGAAAGTACGCGCCGTTGCATACTGGCTGTTCTGCGCCTGCGCCTGGGAGATCACCACCGCCTGAGACGCGGCAATCGGGTCATCAGACGGGCGATTGACACGCTGGCCGGTAGACATCTGCTCGCCGTACGCCAACCACTTGCTCTGTGCATTGGTCACGCCGCGCATGTTTTGTTCGTACATCATTTGCGTGCTGATACGCATGACTCACCCCTTACTTAGCGAATTTCAAGCAACGCGTTAAACAGCGTGCTTGCGGTCTGCAGAACCTGGGCGTTTGCCAGATAATATTGCTGGTAACGCTGCAAGTTGCCGTACTCTTCATCGAGGTTAACCCCGGAGATCGACTGCTGCTGGTTGCTCAGCTGCGTTACCACGTTAGTCTGCGTTGTGCTGCTGGTTTTCAGCGTCGAGGTTTTGTTACCCACATCGCTGACCAGCGTGGCATACGCATCGTTAAAGGTTTTATTACCGCCGACGACTTTCGCGCTTTGCAGATCCAGCATCGCCTGGCCGTTACGGTTATCGCTCGCACCATCACCGGCCACAGAGGCCATGGCAATCTTCGATTCGTCAGTCACCGCCACGCTCATATTCACGATGGCGTTGCTGACCGGGCGCACAGTAAAGCTGTCGTTGGCTTTCGCGCCTGTCGTCGCATTGATGCTCACTTTCAGACCGTCGAAATTCAGCGAACCGTCCGTTGAATCCGGCGTCACCGTAAAGGTGGTGTTGTTGGACAGACGCGTCACATTCCAGTTGGTGCCGTCGAACGCCACTTTATAGTCTGTCGCTTGTACCGCGGAACTGTCGGTCACGGACGCAGTCAGCGTCGCATCGCCGGTGTTTTTGGTATTCGAGGTCGTTGACGGCAAACCGATGGTGAAGAAATCGCCGCCCTGATCGCCGTTGGCATCGTAACCCTGCGCATGCTGCTCGTTAAACGCATCGGCGAAGGAGAGCGCCAGCTGGCCCAGCGTGTTACGCGCCTGATCCAAATCCTGCGAACGGAAGGCCAACAGACCGCCCAGAGAACCGGTAGTCACCTGCTTCTCGGGGATTTCAATGGTGCCTGCGGTTTTATCCACATAGGCGATGGTGGTGCGTGAAGGATCAGCGCTGGACTGCACCGCCGCTAACTGGCGGGCTTCGCTACCCTGCACCAGCGTGACGCCGTTCGCCATGCTGACGTTGTAGCTGCCGTCCTGGGTGCTGACTTCCACACCGACAACCTTGTTCAGCTCGCTCACCAGTTGGTCGCGCTGATCAAGCAGATCGTTCGGGGATGAACCCGCGCCCACCGCAGTCAGTTTGGAAATCTGCTGGTTGAGGCTGGCGATCTGCGTCGCATAGTTGTTGATCTGATCAACGCTTGTCGAGATGGACAGGTTGACCTGTTTATCCTGGTCACGCAGATACTGGTCAGCGACTTTGAACTGGTTTACCAGCCCGTCCGCTTTCCCCAGCAGCGCCTGACGAGACGACGGATCCGACGCGTTGCTCACCAGGGTTTGCAGGCTGGAGAAGAAACTCTGCAAGCTGGTTGACAGCGAGTTAGTGGTATCCGACAGCACGTCATCGATTTTTGACATCTGCTGGTAGCGCGTGGTCAAACCGCTGTTCTGGTTTTCCGCCGCACGCAGCTGATTGGTAATAAAGGCGTCATACTCACGCTGAACGCCAGAAACAATGACACCATTGCCCACGTAACCGCTACCGGTCAGCGTGCTGTTCGCCGTGGTCAACACCGTCGTCTGACGGGTGTAACCCGCCACGTTATAACTCGCAATGTTATTGCTGGCGGTATTCAGCGCGGCCTGGGCTGCGCTGAGCCCGCTCATGGCGCTGTTAATCAAACTGGACATGGAGGTTCCTTAATAAACTTTCAGACATGAGTCCTGTTGACGATTATCGGCAACCCTGGTGGAAACTTGAGAGTTTTCAGAACAGATTTTGTGTATCTGTGCTGTAGGCTTTACTCACTTTTTCACCCATTGATTTCAGCTGCTGGATCATGCTGGTCAGCTTACGGGCATAGTGCGGATCGGTGGCGTAGCCCGCATTCTGCAACGCCTGCGCACCCTGCTCCGCCGTCGCCGCCGAGGTGACCGCCGCATAACGCTTGTTACGCGTCAGCATGCCAACGTAATCGGACAACGCTTCCAGATACGAGCTATAAACACGGAACTTGGCTTTGACTTTCACCGCCTCGCCATTTTCATATTCCGTGGTGGTAATTTCCGTGGTTGGCCCTTTCCAGTCTGAGGTCGCTTTCACGCCGAAAATGTTGAAACTCGGTTCACCATTTTCACGCGGAATTTGGCGCTGGCCCCAGCCGGATTCCAGCGCAGCCTGCGCCAGAATCAAGTGATGCGGAACCCCGCTCTGCTGGCTGGCGAGACGCGCCGGCAACGAAAGCTGCGCCAGGAAATCTTTGCTGTCGCCGGTTAACGGCTCATCGCTGTTTTCGTCCGGCACTTTCGGTATCGCTTTACGCACCAGTTGCGTCAGCGCCTGGTTTTGATAGGTGGTCACCGTTTCCAGCGGGAACTTCATCGGCACTTGCTGCATTTGATCCGCCGGATCGACAGGTGCCTGGTCGCCCGCCATCTGTTTCACCATCATATCCGCCAGCCCAAGACCTTTACCGGCGGTCATCTGCTGGGCGATTTGTTGGTCATACATGCTGGTGTACAGCCGCGTTGAATCACTGCTGAAAATGCCGTCTTTCGGCAGGGCTTCGCGCATGCTTTTCAGCATCATTTGCACGAACATCCCTTCCACCTGGCGTGCGACCGGGCGTAAGTTTGCGCTCGGATCCTGCCCGGCTTTCGACTTCAGGTCGTTCAGTGATTGCGCGTCCCATGCCGCGCTCGTCAACAATCGGCTGTCAGTCAGCATTAGATGATCTCCAGTTTCGCACGCAGGCAACCAGCACTCTGCATCGCTTGCAGAATGGACATCAGTTCCATCGGGGAAGCGCCCAGCGCGTTAAGTGCGCGCACGACGCTGTTCAGGTTGGCGCTGGAGCGTACGCTTTGCAGCGAGCCGCCACTCTGGCGCAAGTCAATCTGCGTTTGCGGTGTGACCACGGTCTGACCGCCGCCAAACGGCGTGTTCGGCTGACTGACGGTGTTCTGCTGGTTCACCGTCACGGACAGGTTGCCCTGCGCGATAGCACAGTTATCCAGCGAGACTTCACGGTTCATGACCACAGAACCCGTACGCGAGTTGATGATCACTTTCGCGTCCTGCTGCGTCACGCCGACTTCCATATTCTGGATGTCCGCCAGTAAACGCACCTGGTTGCTGTTGCCGGAAGAGACACGAATCTGCACGGTGCGCGCATCCAGCGCCGTTGCGCTGCCATAGCCGCGGCTACGATTGATAGTGTCGGCAATTTGCTGTGCCATGCTGAAGTCTTC
Organism: Kosakonia sp. BYX6; assembly: GCF_038449125.1. Classification (NCBI taxonomy): domain Bacteria; kingdom Pseudomonadati; phylum Pseudomonadota; class Gammaproteobacteria; order Enterobacterales; family Enterobacteriaceae; genus Kosakonia; species Kosakonia calanthes. Next base: position 2,866,194 of record NZ_CP151800.1, read on the forward strand.
CTGGTTCAGTTGCAGGTTAATGGTATTTCCCGCACCGAACTGGGTCGGCAATTCGCGTTCGATGACCGCGCCGTTGGTGATGCGACCACCGTTAAGCTGGTTGACTTGCACGCTGCTGCCGCCGGCAGAAGCGCCTGCGCCGCCGACCAAAATGTTACCTTGCGCCAGCGCGTAAACCTGGCTGTCGACACCCTTCAGCGGGGTCATCAGCAGCGTACCGCCGCGCAAGCTTTTCGCGTTACCCATGGAGGAAACCACCACGTCGATGGTTTGCCCCTGGCGCGCAAACGCCGGGAATTGTGCGGTAACCATCACCGCTGCCACGTTTTTCAACTGCATGTTGGTGCCGGTCGGCACGGTAATGCCCATTTGCGACAACATGTTGTTCAGTGTCTGTGTGGTAAAGGGTGTCTGCGTTGTCTGGTCGCCTGTGCCATCCAGTCCCACGACCAGACCGTAGCCAATTAATGAGTTTTCACGTACGCCCTGTACACTGGTGAGGTCCCGGATACGGTCAGCCTGGGCGAAAGTCGCCACCAGCGCTAACACGATACCAGTCAGATATCTAAACATAATTCACCCCGGTTACATCGGCGATAAGTTGAGGAAGAAACGTTGCAGCCAGCCCATATTCTGCGCTTCGTTGATGTAGCCATTGCCGACATACTCGATGCGCGCGTCCGCCACTTGGGTGGACGGAACGGTGTTGGTCCCGCTGATGGTGCGTGGGTTCACGACACCCGAGAAGCGGATGAACTCAGTGCCCTGGTTAATGGCTATCTGTTTTTCACCCACGACATGTAAATTGCCATTGATCAGCACCTGATCGACCGTCACGGTCAACGTGCCGCTAAATGTGTTGCTGGCGTTGGCGCCGCCTTTACCTTCGAACGAGTTGCTGCCGGAAGAACTCAGGTCAGCACGTGCGTTGCCAAACAGGCCTTCGAGGTAACGCGGAGTGGTATCCACGCCGAAGCTGGTTTTGCCATCACGGCTGGCATTGGCCGATGAGCTTTTACTTGCGCTCACGTTTTCTTGCAGTACGAGCGTCAGCGTATCGCCAACATTGCGCGGACGGCGGTCTTCAAACAGGGGCTGATAGCCGTAGTTGATCGGCTGCGCAGTCTGATAAATCGATCCATTCACCAACGGTACGGGGCCTGGCATCGGTTGAGCTGTGGTGGCTCCCTGAACCAGCGGTGTGGATGGAACCCAGGCACAACCTGTCAGGGTTAATGCCACTAAAGCCATAATTGGGTAGCTGCGCACGGCGTATTTTTGCATTGCATTCATCTTCGAAATCAGGGTTCCGGTGCGGCGATTACCGCACCGGATAACGCCTTAGAGTTGCGTCAGTTTTTGCAGCATCTGATCGGTGGTCGAGACTGCTTTACTGTTAATTTCGTAAGCGCGCTGAACCTGGATCATGTTCACCAGTTCTTCCGCTACGTTCACGTTTGAGGTTTCCACATACCCCTGATACAGCAAACCTGCTCCGTTCAGCCCAGGCGTGGTGCCGTTCGGCGCGCCAGAAGACTGGGTTTCGGCGTACAGGTTTTCACCGATGCTTTCCAGACCGGTGTCGTTCATAAAGGTGGTCAGGTTTAACTGGCCAACCTGAACCGGCGCCGCAGCGCCTTGTTGCGTGACGCTGACCACACCGTCGCGACCGATGGTGATGCTCAAGCTGTTCGCCGGAATGGTGATGGCAGGCTGAACCTGGAACCCCCCTGCCGTTACCAACTGACCGTTCTGGTCAACCTGGAAGGAACCGTCGCGGGTATAGGCGGACGTCCCGTCCGGCAGCAGAACTTCAAAGAAGCCCTGGCCTTTGATGGCGACATCTTTACTGTTGTTAGTCTGAGACAGGTTGCCCTGACTGTGCAGACGTTCGGTGGCAACCGGACGAACACCGGTACCAATCTGCAAGCCGGAAGGCAGCGTCGTCTGTTCAGAAGACTGTGCGCCAGGCTGACGAATTGTCTGGTACATCAAATCTTCAAATACTGCACGCTGACGCTTAAAACCATTGGTGCTGACGTTCGCCAGGTTGTTGGCGATGACATCCATATTGGTTTGCTGGGCGTCGAGGCCGGTTTTCGCGATCCATAATGAACTGATCATAGGTAATCCTGTTTATTAGCCCAGTGACAGCAACTGGTTGGCACGCTGCGCGTTGTCATCGACGTTGCTGATAATTTTCATCTGCATTTCGAAACGACGTGCGCTGGCGATCATGTCGGTCATCGCTTCGACCGGCTTGACGTTACTGCCTTCCAGCACGCCCGACTGCACGCGAATGGTCGGATCGGCTTGCAACGTCTGGCCGCGCGTCGCTTGTGCCGCCTGGCTCAGACGGAACATCCCGTCGTCGCCACGCACCACTTCTTGCGCGTTCGCTTTCACCAGCTTCAGCTTGCCGACCGGCGCGATAGTGTTCGCCGCGTCGCCTGGGTTAAGGGCTGAAATTGTCCCGTCGGCGGCGATAGTGACTTGCGCGCCTTCCGGCACGGCAATCGGGCCGCCTTCGCCAATCACCGGATGGCCCTGAATGGTCAACTGACCGGTCGGGCTCACCTGGATATTCCCGTTACGGGTGTACCCTTCTGAACCGTCCGCCGTTTGTACCGCCAGCCAGCCGTCCTGCTGCAACGCCACGTCGAGCGGGCGCGAGGTGTAGTCCAGTTGTCCTGGCGTCATATCGGCGCCAGGCGTTGAAGCCACCACCAGCGTACGGGTGGGCAGCGAAAGCCCTTCTACCGGCACCGCGCGCAATGCGTTGAGCTGCGCGCGAAAGCCCGGCGTGGAGGCGTTCGCGAGATTGCTTGCGGTCACAGCCTGCTGATTCAGCGTCTGGCTGGCTGCGCCCATCGCGGTATATATTGCGTGATCCATTAGGCCATCCCGTCAGGCGATTAACGCAGGTTAACCAGCGTGTTAAGGATCTGATCCTGGGTTTTGATGGTCTGCGCGTTCGACTGATAGTTACGTTGCGCGACGATCATGTTGACCAGTTCTTTACTCAGATCCACGTTTGAGGCTTCCAGCGCACCGTTGGTCAGCGAACCGAAGTTGCCGGTGCCTGCGGTGCCGAGCAGCGCAACGCCGGAGGAGCTGGTCGCAGACCAAACGTTGTCACCTTCGGATTGCAGACCTTCGCTGTTGGCGAAGTTCGCCAGCACGATCTGACCCAGAAGCTGCGTTTTTTCGTTGGAGTAGCTACCGACCACGGTGCCGTCGTCGTTAATGGCGTAGCTCACCAGCGAACCCGGCGCGTAACCATCCTGATTGATAGCCACGGTGCTGCTGGTGCCGGTGTTCTGCTGCATAGAGTTCAGGAAGCTCAGGCTAAAGGTGCTGGCGGCTGAACCATTCAGGCTGGCGAGGTTGATGTCGATCTGCGGCTGGGCGTTTGCCGTCGCGTCCAGTGTCCAGGTGCGCGGCGTGGTCGCCGGCAGCACTTCGGTGTAGTTGGTCACGGAAGAGAGCGTGCCGTTGCTGCCGAAGCTCATCTGGGCGGCTTTCTCATAATTCGCGCCGGAAACGCTGGAATCCTGAGTGTAAACATCCCATGAGTTATCACCGGTTTTGACGTAGTAAACGTCGATAGCGTGGGAGTTACCCAGGCTGTCATAGGTGGTGACTGTGCCTTTTTTGTTGTAGGTATCTGAATTCGTCGGATCGAACGGGCTTACCGTCGGGGCAGAATCCGTGGAGTTCAGGTTCATCTGCATTGACGCGGTGGTGGTGGCTTTTGCCGCCATCAGCGTGTTCGGGATGGTGATAGCAGTCGGGTTCGCACCGGTCTGCACGGTCGGCGGCGTACCGGCAACCGGGTAACCTGTGACCTGCATACCCTGCATGTTCACCAGATTGCGGTTTTCGTCCAGTTTGAACTGACCGTTACGGCTGTAGTAAACCGAACCATTGCTGTCGACCAGACGGAAGAAACCGTTGCCGCTCAGCGCCACGTCCAGACCACGACCGGTGCTGGTGGTAGTACCGTCGGTAAAGTCCTGCGTAATCCCCGCAACTTTAACGCCGAGGCCAACTTTAGAACCGGCAAACATATCGGCGAAGGACGCAGATCCGGATTTAAAGCCATAGGTGGCGGAGTTGGCGATGTTGTTACCAATGACATCGAGGTTGGTGGCCGCAGCATTCAGGCCGCTGACCGCTTGTGAAAAGGCCATGACTTACTCCTGATAAGTATTAAGGCTTAAATAATCTGCCGTACTTCGTCGAGTGTGGTGGTACCGTAAGTACCCAAATCTAATGTGCTACCGCTGTCACCGCGGGTGACACCCTGTACCAGCGCGAATTGCAGCGGTTGAGCAACCAACTGCGTCGTGCCGGAGCTGGCGGAGATGGACACTTTGTAAGAGCCATCTGGTGCCGCGCTTCCATCTGTCTGCGTGCCGTCCCAACTGAAGGTGTGGACGCCAGCTGTCAAGCTGCCGATCTCAATGGTACGCACCACGGTTCCGTTTTTGTCGGTCACGGTTGCGGTCACTTTGTCAGCAGCCTGAGTCAGTTCAACACCAAACGGCGTTGTCGTTTCATTACCCACCAGTACGGTCTGTCCTGGGATCATCACGCCGTGGCCAATCAGGGTTGCTGCCTGTAGCGACTGGCTGTTGTCGATCTGCCCGGAAATCGAACCGAGGGTGGTGTTCAATTTTTCAATCCCGCTCACGGTGCTGATCTGCGCAAGCTGCGTGGTCAGTTCGTTGTTTTGCAGCGGGTTGGTCGGATCCTGGTTTTTCAGCTGTGCAACCAGCAGCGTCAAAAAGCTGCTCTGGAGGTCGGACGCGCTGTTAGTCCCGGTGGTTGTGGTACCGCCGGTCGATGAGACACCGCTGTTCGTCGGGTCATTCACGTTTACGCTAATAGACATGCGGGTCTCCTTACTGACCGAGTGTGAGGGTTTTGAGCATCATGCTCTTAACGGTGTTAAGCACTTCAACGTTGGCCTGGTAGCTGCGCGAGGCTGACATGCTGTTGACCATTTCACCGACCACATCCACGTTGGGCATTTTGACGTAGCCGCTTGCGTCAGCCAGCGGGTTACCCGGTTCGTAGACCAGTTTGTCCGGCGCCTGGCTTTCAATCACATCCGACACTTTTACGCCGCCGGTCGCCTGACCAGGCGCTGCGTCAACCTGAAAGACCACCTGCTTGGCGCGATACGGCTGACCATCTGGCCCGGTCACGCTGTCGGCGTTCGCCAGGTTACTGGCGGCGACGTTCAAGCGTTTGGACTGCGCGGTCAGCGCGGAGCCTGCGACATCAAAGATATTCAGTAATGCCATTTAATTAGTTCCCCTGTTGCAGAACGCTCATCATGCTTTTGATCTGCCCGCCCAGCACCGTCAGACCGGTCTGGTATTTGACGCTGTTGTCGGCGAACTGCGTGCGCTCACGATCCATATCGACGGTGTTGCCATCCATAGAAGGCTGATCGGGGATGCGGTACAGCAGATCGGCAGACGGTGTCGCCATCGCCTGCGCCGGAATATGGCGCGAAGAAGTCAGTGCTAACGAAACGCCGCTGGTTTCAGCACGACCACGCTCCATGACTTTTTTTAATTCGCTGGAGAAATCAATATCGCGCGCCTGAAACCCAGGGGTGTCGGCGTTGGCGATGTTGGCCGCCAGAATTTCCTGGCGCTGGGCACTCAGGTTTAGCGCTTCTTGTTGAAAACGCAGTGCGGCATCAAGTTTATCGAGCATGGCTCCCTCACTGATGACAATTATTTAGCCAACAGCTTAAATCTCCGCAGGCAAACTTATCGCCGGAATAAGGGCAAAATGCGTCGCTATTTATTGCGTTGATAGATTTGCCATGCGGTTAAAATCTCTTCATCTGATCAACAGGCAGGAATCTGCGATGAACACGTTGAAAGGCGGTTTAGCCGCGACCTTACTGTTATTAAGCCCCTTTTCTCAGGCGGCTGATTTACAAGCGCAATTGACGTCACTTTTTGCGCAACGTCTTGCTGGCTTTAGTGACGAGGTGGTGGTAAATATACGCACCCCGCAAAACCTGCTCCCCACCTGCGACCAGCCTGCGCTGAGCGTGGTTGGCAATGCGAAGTTGTGGGGGAACCTGAATGTCATGGCCAACTGCGCGGGTGCGAAGCGCTTTTTGCAGGTGGAAGTTCAGGCGACCGGTAACTATGTTGTGGCGGCACAGCCCGTTGCCCGTGGCAGCACATTGCAGCCTGGCAGCGTGGCGTTAAAGCGCGGCCGCCTCGATCAGTTACCGCCGCGAGCAATGCTGGATATTACCCAGGCGCAGGATGCGGTGAGTTTGCGCGATCTCGCGCCCGGACAGCCGATTCAGCTGTCAATGCTGCGTCAGGCGTGGCGGATTAAAGCAGGTCAGCGTGTGCAGGTTGTGGCATCAGGCGATGGCTTTAGTGTGAACGGCGAAGGTCAGGCAATGAACAATGCGGCGGTCGCGCAAAACGCCCGCGTACGCATGTCTTCAGGGCAGATTGTCAGCGGTACGGTGAACGCTGATGGGAATATTCTGATTAACCTATAATCTTCTTAAAGAATTCATGTTGCCTGCCGATAAATAAGCAACGACTAAAGATATCAGGCCCGAAACGCCGCGAAACCTCAATGAGGACAACACTATGAGCATTGATCGTACATCGCCCCTGAAGCCGGTTAACACCGTTCAACAGCGCGAAACTAACGAGACCCAGACGCAAAAAACGCGCCTGGAAAAAGCCGCAACGGCAAACAGCACTAGCGTTACGCTCAGCGGTTCTCAAACGAAGCTGATGCAAGCGGGTGCGAATGACATCAATATGGAACGCGTGGAACAGCTGAAAACCGCGATTCGTAATGGTGAACTGAAAATGGACACTGGCAAAATCGCCGATGCCCTGATTAACGAAGCGCAGAGTGACTTGCAGAGTAAATAACAGTATGAATCGACTGTCAGACATTCTCGATCAAATGACAGTTATCCTGAGCGCTCTGAAAGACGTGATGGATGCTGAGCAAAAACAGCTTTCCGTGGGTCATATTAACGGCAGCGCATTGCAGCGTATCACGGAAGAAAAAAGCTCCTTGCTCGCGACACTGGATTACCTTGAGCAACAACGTCGTAGCACCCAGAAAGCGCAACATAGCGCGAACGACGATATCGCGGATCGTTGGCAAAACATTACGCAGAAAACGCAGCATTTGCGCGACCTTAACAAGCACAACGGATGGCTGCTTGAAGGGCAAATCGCGCGTAATCAGCAGGCGCTGGAAGTCCTGAAGCCCCATCAGGAGCCAAGCCTGTACGGTGCGAATGGCCAGACCGCCTCCGCCAACCGTGGCGGCAAGAAAATCTCGATTTAACCACACATTTTTTTGCCAGGGGCTTCCCCCTGGCAAATTTGCTTTTACGCCGTCCGGCGCGCGAATTCCTTCACTTTAAAGCCCAATACTGCCAGCGTGGCGAAGTAAGCCACCACCCCCACCAGCACAACCACCATCAGGCGTAGCAAGCGATACGGCATGGTTCCCTGCGACCAGTCCGGCATCACATGCAGCATGCCGACTAATGCCGCCGCCATTACCAGCACCGCAATAATCAAACGCAGCAAAAAGCGTTGCCAGCCCGGTTGCGGCGTAAAAATATCTTGTTTGCGCAACTGCCAGTAAAGCAGACCAGCGTTAAGACAGGCCGCCAGACCAATCGACAGCGACAGCCCGGCGTGTTTCAGCGGGCCGATAAACGCGAGGTTCATCACCTGCGTCAGCAGCAGCGTGACGATGGCGATTTTGACCGGCGTCTTAATGTCCTGGCGCGAATAGAAACCCGGCGCCAGCACTTTCACCACAATCAGCCCCATCAGACCGACCGAATAAGCGATCAGCGCACGCTGCGTCATCGCAGCGTCAAAGGCGGTGAATTTACCGTACTGGAACAGCGACACGGTTAACGGTTTTGCCAGAATGCCCAGCGCTACAGCGCTCGGCAGCGCCAGCAGGAAACAGAGCCGCAGCCCCCAGTCCATCAACCGGCAATATTCATCATGGTTGCCGCTGGCAAAACTTTTCGACAGCGACGGCAGCAGAATCGTCCCCAGCGCGACGCCCAATACGCCCGACGGAAACTCCATTAAACGGTCGGCGTAATACATCCACGACACCGAGCCAGAAACCAAAAACGAGGCGAAAATGGTGTTGATGATCAGTGAAATCTGGCTGACGGATACGCCGAGGATCGCCGGCCCCATCTGTTTGATCACCCGCATGGCACCGGCATCGCGGAAGCTAATGCGCGGTAACACCAGCATGCCAATTTTCTTCAGATGCGGCAGTTGGTAGATCAGTTGCAGCACGCCCCCTACCGTCACCGCCCAGGCCAGCGCCAGCACCGGCGGGTGGAAATACGGCGCGGCAAACAGCGCGAAGCCAATCATGCTGATATTCAAAAAAGTCGGGGCGAATGCCGGAACAGAAAAACGGTTCCAGGTATTAAGAATCGCCCCCGCCAGCGAAGCCAGCGAGATCAGTAGAATATAAGGAAAGGTGATACGCAGAAGCTGCGAGGTTAAGTTGAATTTGTCTGCCGTATCGGCAAAGCCGGGCGCGGTGACGAGGATGACCCACGGCGCGGCCAGCATCCCAAGGATCGTGACAATCGCCAGCGCCAGCGTTAACAGCCCCGAGACGTAAGCGACAAACACCCGCGTCGCGTCTTCGCCTTGCTTACTTTTATATTCCGCGAGGATCGGCACAAATGCCTGGGAAAATGCCCCCTCGGCAAAGATGCGCCGCAACAAGTTGGGCAGTTTAAACGCCACAAAGAAGGCGTCGGTTGCCATGCCCGCGCCAAAAACCCTTGCCACAATGGCGTCGCGCGCAAAACCCAGCACGCGTGAAAACATCGTCATGGAGCTGACTGCCGCCAGCGATTTTAATAAGTTCATTCTGGTTTCCATAAGACACAACGCCTGCATGGCAGGCGTTGGTATACAGCGAAGCGCTTAGTCTACAGAGAAAAAGGCGAATTACTATCGCCAGATGTTACAGGAATTATTCACTCATCGCCTCGCGCCACAGCTTTTCCACTACCCGCTGGGCGAGGATCGCCTGTTCACCGGCGGTTTCAGGAACCGTCTGATTTTGCACGCATTCAATAAAATGTCGCGCGCATCCGGCGAAACCGCGCTGCTCAAGCACGCTTTGCCAGCCGGCGACCGGGCGAGACACAACGCCCTGCCCGCGCTCTTCGCGCCATTCGCGCATATCGGTGATATCGAACAGCCCGCCGTCGGTCACCGCCTGGACCCACTCGCGCTGGCTGCCCGCCCGGCGATGCATGCTGGTGGTGATTTGCAGATGTTCGACGCCGAAATGGTGCTCAGCGTAGATCATCGCGCCATCGTCATTGGTTAACAGCGTGCCGCTTTTCAGTTGCGCGGCGCCGCCCGCCAGCCAGAGCGCGGTATCCACCACATGCAGGTAATCATCAAGGAGTGTAAAGCGAAGATCGTGCGGCCCCACGCTATCGGCGCGATGTTTATCCATGCGCAATGAGGACGCCTGCGGCATCTGCTGTTTCAACTCGCGGTAAAGCGGCGAAAAACGGCGGTTAAAACCGACCATCAGCGTGAGTTTTTTACGCGCCGCGAGTTCGATTAACCGCTCTGCATCTTGCAGATTTTCCGCCAGCGGTTTGTCGACACAAACATGAACGCCCAGATTGAGCAGTTCGCTGACCACCGAATAGTGCGACGCCGTAGACGTATGCACGAACACCGCATCGCACTGCGCCGCCAGCGAAGCCAGCGAATCGGCATAAGGTATGCGCCAGGTTTCACACACGCGCAGCGCTTTTTCCCGCGTTGGCGACCAGGCCGCCGCCAGCGTCCAGCCCGTTGCCGCGCCCAGAACCGGTAACCAGGCTTTTTGCGCGATGCCGCCAAGCCCTACAACGCCAATACGTAATGTTGTCACGGTTAATCTCCCAAATGTGCGAGCAGCGAATCCAGACGCTGCTTCAGTTCTGCAACCTCGTCTTCCAGCGCGGCGACGCGCACGGCCAGCGAATCTTCTGGCGGGCTTACCGCTTCCACAACATTGACCAGCGTCTGCACATCGCCGCTGAACAGATGCATATAACGGCTTTCACGTTTGCCCGGTTCGCGCGGCAGACGCACGGTATAAGGGCCATCTTCGCGGGTTGTCAGGTGTTCAAGGGCGTTTTCCACTTCCGCCATATCGGCGAATTTGTACATGCGTTCCGCGCGACCGCGCAATTCACCCGGCGTTTGCGGCCCGCGCAACAGCAGGGTGGTGATCAGCGCCACTTCCGCCGCGCTCAGTTTTAAATCGCCAAATTCAGAATTGCAAAAACGCTGCTCGTATTTCGTTACCCGGTTACCAAAACCGCTGACGGTGCGTAAATAGTGGCGTTTAACCAGTTCATCCAGCACATCCTGGGCTTCATGCTCGCTGAGGTTCATCACCGGTTCGCGGTTGGTTTTTTGATTACAGGCGGTGACAACGCCATTAATAGAAAGCGGATACTGCTCCGGCGTCGTGACCTGTTTTTCCAGCAGACAGCCAATCACCCGTGCTTCCACGGCGGTTAATTGATACTTCATCTTTGCTCCTTCCTTAACGACCGGGGGTCCATTCTTGCGCGGTTAATGCAGTGAGTACGTGATCGCGCCACTGCCCATCAATTAATAAATAGGATTTGGCATAACCTTCTTTTTCAAAACCCAGCCGTGCGAGTAAATCACCACTGCGTTTATTGTGCGGCATATAGTTTGCCATTATGCGATGCATATGTTGCGTGCGTTGCATATAGCGAATGGCCGCCGTCAGCGCTTCGAACATTAATCCCGTTCCCTGCCATTTTTGCCCGATGGAATACCCCAAATAACAGGCGTGAAATGAGCCACGAACCACATTTGAAAAATTTGCCACGCCAATGATTTCTTTCTCGTCGGGATCCAACAGCGCAAAGTAGAAGGCCGATCCCTGCTTATGGAATTCATTGATCATGCCGAGACGCGCCTGCCAGCCGGAAGGATAACAATGGCTTTCGTCGCGTACGGGTTCCCAGGGTTTTAAAAACTGGCGATTTTCCGCGTAATAATCCGCAAGCCGCCAGGCATCGCGCTCGTGAACCAAGCGAACCACTAATCTGTCTGTCACTAAGCGTACTTTCGGCACATTACTGCGATAGCCAAACATGTCTTACCACTCCTTCGTTTCGCGACTCTTTTTAACCCCTTGCCTTAACTATACAGTTGCTCTGCCGCTCTGTGAAAACAGCAACATGGCATTTTCTGCGTTAAACGCCATTTCCGATGAAAATTCTCAATCAAAGCCTGATTTTGATAAAAAAATATTGTCACCGTGAATATGTGAAAAAGACTGGCGAAGCCGCAGAATAAGAACGTCTTATCTTTCTCAATTCCCCGGAGGGGAAATGGTGCGCATATCGCAGGCAAGGAGCCTGGGTAAATATTTCCTGCTTGTCGATAATATGCTGGTAGTACTCGGCTTTTTTGTTGTCTTTCCCCTGATATCCATTCGTTTTGTTGATCAACTTGGCTGGGCCGCATTAATGGTCGGCATTGCGCTCGGTTTGCGCCAGTTGATCCAGCAAGGTTTGGGGATTTTCGGCGGCGCGATTGCCGACCGTTTCGGTGCCAAACCGCTGATCGTCACCGGTATGCTGATGCGCGCGGGAAGCTTTATGGCAATGGGGGTTGCACACGAACCCTGGCTGCTATGGCTCTCCTGCATTCTTTCCGGGCTTAGCGGTACGTTATTTGATCCGCCGCGCTCCGCCCTGGTCGTGAAACTGGTGCGTCCGAATCAACGCGGCCGGTTTTTCTCCCTGTTGATGATGCAAGACAGCGCGGGCGCGGTGATTGGCGCGCTGCTCGGCAGCTGGTTATTGCAATATGATTTTCGTTTGGTGTGCGCGGCAGGCGCGGTGATGTTTGTGCTGTGCGCGGCGTTTAACGCCTTGTTTTTACCCGCGTGGAAACTGTCGACGGTAAAAGCGCCGGTGCGCGAAGGCATGGCGCGCGTGTTGCGCGACAAAAAATTCGTCACCTATGTTCTGACGCTGACTGGCTATTACATGCTGGCGGTGCAGGTAATGTTGATGCTGCCCATTATGGTCAATGACATTGCTGGATCACCCGCCCCTGTGAAATGGATGTACGCCATTGAAGCCTGTTTGTCGCTGTCGCTGCTCTACCCGATTGCCCGCTGGAGCGAAAAACGTTTTCGCCTGGAGCACCGCCTGATGGCCGGGCTGCTGGTGATGTCCTTCAGCCTGATGCCGATCGGTATGGTGGGCACACTGCAACAGTTGTTTACGCTTATCTGCACGTTTTATATCGGCTCGATTATCGCCGAACCGGCGCGGGAAACGTTAAGCGCGCAGTTGGCCGATGCCCGTGCGCGCGGCAGTTATATGGGCTTTAGCCGTTTGGGCCTGGCGTTCGGCGGCGCGCTCGGTTATGCCGGTGGCGGCTGGCTGTTTGACGCCGGTAAAGCCTTTAACCAACCGGAACTGCCGTGGATGATGCTGGGCGTTATCGGCCTGATAACATCGATGGCACTGCTGTGGCAGTTTGGTCAGAAACGCATTCATCCGCCGATGCTTGAGCCAGGCGCTTGATTTGCGCGTCAGTTTTCTCTCAACCATACTGGTAGTTGATGGATAAGCCAGTATGGAGGAGAAACGTGAAACTCTACATTTATGATCACTGCCCTTTCTGTGTAAAAGCCCGCATGATTTTTGGCCTGAAGAACGTCCCGGTTGAACTCAATGTGCTGCTAAGCGACGATGAGGCCACGCCGACCAAAATGATTGGTCAAAAAATGGCGCCTATTCTGCAAAAGGATGACAGCCGTTACCTGCCTGAAAGCATGGATATTGTGCATTATGTCGATAAACTCGACGGCAAACCGCTGCTCACCGGTAAGCAAAACCCGAAGGTGGAAGAGTGGCTGCGCAAGGTAAATGGCTACGCGAACAAGTTGCTGATCCCGCGTATTGCCAAATCCGCATTCGATGAATTCTCAACCCCGCAGGCGCGCGCCTACTTTGTGGCGAAAAAAGAGGCGGCAATCGGTAATTTCGCCGAGCACCTTTCGCACTCCGCGGGGCTTGTCAAAAATATCAGCGACGACCTCCGTGCGCTGGAAAAGCTGATTGTGCAACCCAACGCCGTCAATGGCGAACTCTCTGACGACGACATTCATCTCTTCCCGCTGCTGCGTAACCTCACCCTTGTCAGCGGCATCACCTGGCCCACCCGGGTTGCCGATTACCGCGATAACATGGCGAAACAGACGCAGGTTAACCTGCTGTCCTCCATGGCCATTTAACCCGCTTATGGCGGAGGCGCCTTGCTTCCGCCATCCTATTAGGTTTTTTCCGCTGGCCTTTATGCGGCGCGTGACGCATGCTACGCCGGATCGAAGTATCAGGAACACGTTGAGGAATTCATGAAGAAGATGATTTTGGCCGCTGCATTATTGGTGAGCGGCGTGCTGGTAGGATGTAACCAGTTGACCCAATATTCCATCAGTGAACAGGAAATTAACCAGGCGCTGCAAAAACGCAATGACTTCGCTAAAGATATCGGTGTGCCAGGCGTAGCGGATGCCCACATCGTCCTGAACAATCTCGCCAGCGAGATTGGGCGCGAAGAGCCTAACAAGGTGACATTGACGGGCGATGCGAACCTGGACATGACTTCCCTCTTCGGTAACCAGAAAGCCATCATCAAACTGAAGCTGAAAGCACTGCCGGTGTTCGATAAAGAGAAAGGCGCGATTTATTTGCAAGAGATGGAAGTAGTGGATGCGAAAGTCACGCCGGAAAAAATGCAGACCATTGTGCAAACCGTCATGCCTTACCTGAACCAGTCACTGCGCAATTACTTTAATCAACGCCCCGCCTATGTTCTGAAAGAGGACAGCAGTAAAGGCGAAGCGCTGGCGAAGAAATATGCCAAAGGGATTGAGGTGAAACCGGGCGAAATCATTATTCCCCTTACCGACTAAAATCCCTCAGGGCGCTGCGAGCGCCCTTTTTTCAGGAAAAGGATGCAAACGAAAACGTTTCCCCTTATGCTTGGTCTCCGGCAAAAACACCTGTTTCTCACCCAGCCGGAGCCTTCCAATGACACAATCCCAGGTTTTGAAAATCCGCCGTCCTGACGACTGGCACGTCCATTTGCGTGATGGCGACATGTTGAAAACCGTGGTGCCGTGGACCAGCGAAACCTACGCCCGCGCCATTGTCATGCCCAATCTTGCTCCCCCTGTGACCACCGTTGATGCCGCGATTGCCTACCGTCAGCGCATTCTCGATGCGGTGCCTGCCGGGCAAAATTTCACCCCACTGATGACCTGCTACCTGACTGACAGCCTGAGCGCTGATGAAGTCGAGCGCGGTTTCAACGAAAACGTCTTCATGGCCGCCAAACTTTACCCGGCCAATGCCACGACCAACTCCAGCCATGGCGTGACCAGTATTGACGCCATCATGCCCGTACTGGAGCGTATGGAAAAACTGGGAATGCCGCTGCTGGTACACGGCGAAGTGACCCATGCGGAGATCGATATTTTCGATCGCGAAGCGCGATTTATTGAAACGGTGATGGAGCCATTGCGCCAGCGTTTACCGGGCTTGAAAGTGGTGTTCGAACACATCACCACCAAAGATGCCGCCGAATATGTGCGCGACGGTAATGAACTGCTGGCGGCAACCATCACACCGCAGCACTTGATGTTTAACCGTAACCATATGCTGGTGGGCGGCGTGCGCCCGCATCTCTACTGCCTGCCGATCCTTAAGCGTAATATTCACCAGCAGGCGTTGCGTGAACTGGTTGCCAGCGGGTTTGATCGCGCGTTTCTGGGAACGGATTCCGCACCGCACGCGCGTCATCGCAAAGAAGCCAGTTGCGGCTGCGCCGGTTGTTTCAACGCGCCGACAGCGCTTGGCAGCTACGCAACGGTGTTTGAAGAGATGAACGCGTTGCAGCACTTCGAAGCTTTCTGCTCCCTGAACGGGCCGCGTTTCTATGGTTTGCCAGTGAACGACACCTTTATTGAACTGCTGCGCGAAGAGAGCGTGGTACCTGAAACTATCGCCCTGCCGGAAGATACGCTGGTGCCGTTCCTCGCGGGCGAAACTGTGCGCTGGCGCGTTAAGGGTTAAAAAAGTTTTGGCCCCCTGTTGTAATGGGTTTCATTTAACTGTATAAATATACAGCACATTACACAGGGGGCTGTTATGCGCATTGAAGTGACAATTGCCAAAACCACATCCTTACCGCCTGGCGCTATCGACGCGCTGGCTGGCGAGTTATCCCGCCGTCTGAATAACTACTATCCCGATCGCGAAAATAAAATTTCGGTTCGCTATGCCGCAGCAAATAATCTCTCCGTTCTCGGTGGCGCAAAAGAAGATAAAGACCGTATCAGCGAAATTCTGCAAGAGACATGGGAAAGCGCTGATGACTGGTTTATCACCGATTAATTTACTTTAAAGATTGTTCTTATTGCCGGGTCGCCCCGGCTTTTTTGTCTTTTTTTTCAGCAAATCATTATTAGCGAAGTCTTTAACGAAAATATGTGGTTAACCTTGCGCTGTCTTATTCAAAAAAACCAATAAACGCAAAAAACATGTTGCAAGGTGTTTATTTTTTCGATCAAAGCCCTCAGTTGTTGATATACTGAAAAAGCTTCAAATTAAAACACGCATTGAACCTCGAAAGCCGTTGTCTTATTAAACACGCCAATAAGGGGGTTGTGATGGTAAAGAATAATGAAGTCATCCAGACCCATCCACTGGTCGGATGGGACATCAGCACCGTGGATAGTTACGACGCACTGATGCTCCGGTTGCATTACCAGACCCCAAACAGAGCCGCTCAGGAAGAGACCGAAGTCGGCCAGACGTTGTGGTTAACGACCGATGTCGCCCGTCAGTTTATATCGATTCTCGAAGCGGGCATTGCCAAGATTGAATCTGGCGACTATCAGGAAGATGAGTATCGCAGGCATTAGCATTAATGCTTTACATACCTCTAAAAGGCACCCTCGCGGTGCCTTAATTATTTCTGCCCTTGTATAACGCCTCCAGCTTAATTACCCTCCTGAAAACGCATTTGCCTGGAGAACACCATGAAATACGACCTGATTATTATCGGCAGCGGTTCCGTCGGCGCGGCGGCTGGCTATTATGCCACCCGCGCCGGGCTAAATGTGCTGATGACAGATGCGCATTTACCGCCGCACCAGGAAGGAAGCCATCACGGCGATACGCGTTTAATACGTCACGCTTACGGCGAAGGTGAAAAATATGTTCCGTTGGTCTTGCGTGCCCAGACGCTTTGGGAAGAACTGGCCGCCGAAAGTGGCGAAGCGGTATTCGAACGCACGGGCGTGATCAACCTCGGTCCCGCCGATTCCGCTTTCCTTGCCAACGTTGCCCACAGCGCAGAGCAGTGGAAACTGACGGTAGAAAAACTTGATGCACCTTCTCTGATGGCCCGCTGGCCGGAAATTCGCGTTCCTGACGATTATATCGGCCTGTTTGAAACCGATTCAGGCGTGTTACGCAGCGAGCTGGCGATCAAAACCTGGATCCGCCTCGCAGAACAAGCTGGTTGCGCGCAACTGTTTAATTGCCCGGTCACCGCCCTGCATCATGGTGAAGACGGCGTCAGCATTGACACGCCGGAAGGGACTTTCCACGGCAAAAAGATACTGGTCAGCGCGGGAACCTGGGTGCAAAAGCTGCTGCCAGCGCTGCCCATTCAACCAGTACGTAAAGTCTTCGCCTGGTTCCAGGCCGATGGCCGCTACAGCACCAAAAATAATTTCCCGGCGTTTACCGGCGAAATGCCCAATGGCGATCAGTATTACGGTTTCCCGGCAGAAGAGAATGAACTGAAAATCGGTCGTCATAATGGCGGTCAATTGATCAATGACGCTCAACAGCGAACACCGTTTGGCGAAGAGCCAGGCGATGGATCCGAGTGTTTCGGTTTTCTGCGCCAGTTCCTGCCAGGCATTGGCGGCTGTCTCTATGGTGCATCCTGCACCTACGACAACTCACCGGATGAAGATTTTATTATCGATACTCTGCCCGATTACCCGGATACGCTGGTGATCACCGGTTTAAGCGGTCACGGTTTCAAATTCGCGCCGGTGCTGGGTGAAATCGCGAGCCAGTTCGCGCAGGACAAACGCACAGACGTTGATTTGCAACCCTTCGCCCTCTCCCGTTTTGCCGGATAATCCATCGGCGGCCTGGTTGCCAGGCCGCCGTCAAAATCGCGGAGAGAATATGATTCGTCTATTTCATTATTTAGTTAATAACGTGCGTGAACATTTGATGGCATATATTGCCATTTGGTTACTGATTGCGGTGATCGATATTATTTATATTGTATGGTCAAAATAATGAATACTGACAAAAGTTGACATTTATTTAAATAAATACAACATATAGACAATATTTTTGAATATTACCAACACGTCACAACCTCCGTAATTTCCTTGATAAACACCTAATTTGTCATTTTTTCCTCTAATAGACTGAATACATAAAGCCAAACTTATTCAAATAATGTGATATAGAAAAAATAACAATTCAATTCGCATTTTTTGAGTTGCATTATTATTTCGCTCCCGTCATTTTAAATTAACTTTTGATTAACCGTGATTAACAATTATGCAATTACATAATTCTCCGGCACGCTATGGCGCGGTTTCCGTGACGCTCCATTGGCTGGTTGCCATCGTGGTTTATGGCATGTTTGCCTTAGGTCTGTGGATGGTAACCCTCAGCTATTACGATGGCTGGTATCACCAGGCACCTGAGTTGCATAAAAGTATCGGCATCCTGTTAATGCTCGGGCTGGTTATTCGCGTCATCTGGCGTTTTGTCTCGCCGCCACCGCCGCCGCTCAGCAGCTATTCCCGGCTGACGCGCATTGGTGCAGTGGTTGCCCATATCGCGCTCTATCTGTTGCTGTTCGGCATTGTTTTTAGCGGCTATTTGATTTCGACCGCCGACGGCAAACCGATTAGCGTCTTCGGCCTGTTTGATATTCCCGCGACCCTCGCCGATGCCGGTTCGCAGGCAGATCTGGCAGGCACCGTTCATCTGTGGCTGGCATGGAGTGTGGTTGTGCTCTCCGTATTGCACGGCCTTGCCGCTTTTAAACACCATTTCATCGATAAAGACGCCACTCTCACGCGCATGCTGGGAAAATCGTCATCTGACTCTGGAGCATAATATGAAGAAAATCCTGCCGGGACTCGCTCTCGCCTCGCTGCTGTTCACCACCGGTTATGCCGTAGCGGCGGACTACAAAATTGATAAAGAAGGCCAACACGCTTTCGTCAATTTCCGTATCCAGCACCTGGGCTATAGCTGGTTGTACGGTACGTTTAAAGATTTCGACGGGACTTTTACGTTCGACGAAGCGAACCCGTCCGCCGATAAGGTGAATGTGACGATCAATACCAACAGCCTTGACACCAATCACGCCGAGCGCGACAAGCACCTGCGCAGCGCGGATTTCCTGAACGTGGCGAAATTCCCGCAGGCGACATTTACCTCGACGGCGGTGAAAAAAGACGGTGATGAGCTGGATATTACCGGCAACCTGACGCTGAACGGCGTGACCAAACCGGTAGAGCTAGAAGCGAAGCTGATCGGTCAGGGCGATGACCCGTGGGGTGGCGTGCGTGCGGGCTTTGAAGCGTCAGGCAAGATCAAGCTGAAAGACTTTAATATCACCACCGATCTTGGCCCGGCATCGCAAGACGTTGAGCTGATTATCTCGGTTGAAGGTGTGCGTCAGAAGTAACGAAAAAGGAGAGGATCGCCCCTCTCCTTGCTGTTTTATTCCGGGTCAGGAATGCCCAGTTTGGTATTCAGGCGACCGCGGGATTTGTTGAAAATCTTATTACCGTTTTCCCGTCCGGCGCGGCGTTTACGCTGCTCTTCTTCCGGCAACGCACGCTCTTCTTTACACAACTCGCTGCAACATCCATCAAATTTCTCGGCGCAGGTCGGACACTGAATAAACAGCAGATGACAGCCGTCATTGAGGCAATTGGTGTGCGCATCGCACGGTGTGCCGCACTGGTGGCAGTGCGCAATCACATCATTGGAGATGCGCTCGCCCATACGTTCGTCGAAAACAAAGTTTTTACCGATAAAACGCACCGGCAGCCCCTGTTCGCGGGCGCGGCGAGCGTACTCAATGATCCCACCTTCGATATGCCACACTTTGTTGAAGCCGTTATGTTTCATCCAGGCGCTCGCTTTTTCGCAGCGAATACCGCCGGTGCAATACATCACGATTTTTTTATCTCTATGCTCCTGCATCATTTCGACCGCTTTCGGTAACTGCTCGCGGAACGTATCGGCGGGGATCTCCAGCGCACCGTCAAAATGGCCCACTTCATATTCGTAGTGGTTACGCATATCAATAAAGATGGCGTCAGGATCGTCGAGCATCGCGTTCACTTCTGCCGCTTTCAGGTAATCGCCGACATCGCTGGCGTCAAAGCTTTCATCGTCAATGCCATCTGCCACAATCCGATCGCGTACTTTCATGCGCAGCACCCAGAAAGATTTGCCGTCGTCATCAATCGCGATATTCAAACGCAGCCCGTTAAGCGCCGAATCGAAGGCATAAAGTACCTCGCGGAACGCATCAAACTTGCTTTGTGGCACGCTGACCTGCGCGTTGATCCCTTCATGCGCAAGATAGATTCGCCCAAAGACACTCAGCTTCGTCAATGCCTGGTAAAGCGCATCGCGGGTAGTCTGCGGATTCACGATCGAAAAATACTTATAAAACGAGACGGTAACGCGTGGCTCGGTTTCGGCGAGCATGCGCGCTTTCAATTCATCATTGGAGATGCGGTTGTGTAACACTGGCATGGTGTACGTGTCCTGCAAGAGTAAAGAGTGAAAAACGGCGGCATCATAAAGCAAATGTTGATAATTTACATCCACACATTTTGCGCTACATTTTCACTCATTCAGATAACTACGACACGACAATTCCTGACAAAACAGGCATTCTGTGCGCCCGGGTTTTGGTTAACCCTAAGAAAAATGCAAAAATACAGGCAATTGTAGCTTTTTACAGGACGGTCATGACGCATTTACCTAAATTTTCGGCATCGCTACTGCACCCACGCTACTGGGCGCTTTGGTTCGGGATTGGCATGCTGTGGTTAGTTGTTCAACTTCCTTATCCCATTATTTACCGCCTCGGTTGCGGGCTTGGTTACCTGGCTCAGCGCCTGATGAAGCGCCGTGCGCAAATCGCGCATCGCAATCTGGAGCTCTGTTTCCCGCAAATGAGTGAAGCCGAACGCCAGAAAATGGTGGTGAAAAATTTCGAATCGGTTGGCATGGGCCTGATGGAAACCGGTATGGCCTGGTTTTGGTCCGATCGTCGCATGACCCGCTGGATGGACGTTTCGGGTTTTGAACATGTCCGTAATGTGCAGGCGCAAGGGCGCGGTATTTTACTGATTGGCGTGCATTTCTTAACGCTGGAAATCGGCGCACGCATGTTTGGCCTGAATGAACCCGGCATTGGTGTTTACCGCCCCAATGACAACCCGGTGATCGATTTGCTGCAAACCTGGGGCCGCATGCGCTCCAATAAAAGCATGATCGACAGGAAAGATCTCAAAGGTATGATCCGCGCGCTGAAAGCCGGCGATGTGGTCTGGTATGCGCCGGATCATGATTATGGCCCGCGAGCCAGCGTCTTCGCGCCCTTTTTTGCCGTGAAAGATGCCGCATCGACTTCTGGCACCTGGATGCTGGCGCGCATGTCGCAAGCTTGTATCGTTCCTTTTGTGCCGCGTCGTAAACCGAATGGTCAAGGTTATGAATTGATCATGCTGGAACCAGAATGTTCACCGCCGCTGGACGATGCGCAAACCACCGCGACCTGGATGAACAAAGTGGTCGAACACTGCATTATGATGGCCCCGGAGCAATATATGTGGCTGCATCGCCGCTTTAAAACGCGTCCCGAAGGCGTCCCCTCCCGCTATTAATCTTGTGAATAGCCCGCATCCGCATGCGGGCTTTTGTTCGGCATCCGCCTTAATCTTCGCGAAATTAAGATTTTTCAAGTTCCAATAAGAACTCCCCCACTCACAGAAGCCCTCTGTCTACTTGTCGTTTCTCACCTGTCGGAAATAATAGCGACCACATAATTCCGAGATAAAACTGTTTTTCCAGGATGGAAACGCTATGAAAATTCTTTTACTTTGCAGTGCGTTTAATGGTTTATCGCAACGTTTTTTCGTTGAACTTACCGATGCCGGACACCAGGTGGCTGTTATTGTTTTCGTCAATAATGAGGATCTTGAACAGAGGCTGAAAGACGATCCGCCCGACATTATCATCGCCCCGTTCCTGAAACGCGCCATCCCCGATCATATCTGGCAGCAATTCAAATGCTTTATCGTACATCCCGGTATTGTTGGCGATCGTGGCCCAAGCTCGCTCGACTGGGCAATTATTGAAGGATGGAATGAATGGGGCGTCACGTTGCTTGAAGCTAATGCGGAGATGGATGCAGGCGACATCTGGGCCACTCGTACCTTCCCCCTCTTGCCAATGGCAAAGAGCCAGATTTATCGACACTTCGTTACCGACGCCGCCGTTGCCTGTTTATGGGAGCTCATCGACAAACTGCACAACGGGCAGCAGAAAGGCAAGCCGCTGGATTATGCCAATGCCAGCACGCGCGGACGGGAGAGAAAGCCCCTGCCTGCTACCGCGCGTACCCTCGACTGGAACACCGATAATACCACCACACTTCTGCGTAAAATTTGGGCCAGCGACAGCCTGCCCGGCGCATCCACAGTGCTGGCTGGCGTACCGGTACGTGTGTTTAATGTCTGGCAAGCGGATGCTGATGTGACAAAACTGCGCGGACGTTCGGGCGATATTTTTGCCCGCTCCGGGGATGCCGTTTGCGTGGCAACGGTCGATGGCGCGCTGTGGATCGGCCATTTGCGCCGCACAGATGAGCATGCGAAAGCCCATGTCAAACTACCGGCCGCCGTTGCACTCGCTGAAGCGCTTCCCGCGCTTGAACCGCTGGCAACGTTACATGTCACGCATCCTGACAGTGCGTGGCTGGAGCGCCGTGACCGAATCGGCATCCTGCATTTTCCGCTGCTCAACGGCGCATTCACCACCCATGATTCGCTGGCATTATGCAAGCTATTCAAGCAAGCCACGCAGGATGAGCAACTGGACGCCATTGTTCTTGCGGGAGGAAACGATTTCTGGTCAAACGGTATTGAGCTTAATTCCATTCACGTGGCGGATAATCCTGCCGAAGAAGGTTGGGCATCCATCAACGCAATTGACGATCTCGCCGAGGCAATCCTCACCTGCCAGAACAAATTAGTCATCAGTGCGGTCAATGCCAACGCTGGCGCAGGCGGTGCCATGCTTATGCTGGCTGCCGATCGGGTCATCATGCGTTCTGGCGTTGTGATTAACCCGCATTATAAAACGATGGGGCTGTTTGGTTCCGAACTCTGGACGCTCACTTTGCCGTGGCGAGTAGGGACGGAGACCGCCCTCGCATTGACCGAAGATTGCATGCCGGTTAGCGCCAGCAAAGCAGCATCCATTGGCCTGGTCGATGGCGTTATCGATACCTCTCGCTCAGCTTTCCTTGAAACGGTTATCGCTCAGGTTTCTGAGATGATTTCACCTGCGCAACTACCCACCAACCAGCAGGAAAAATACCTGAATCGCCACGGCATGCGCCATGAACGCGCATCGGCTGAGTATCGCCAGAACGAGTTGAAAAAAATGCACGCAAACTTTTTCGCTGACGATATGCATTTTTCAGCGCGTAGAAAAGCGTTTGTGATGAAACATCCCCCCTGCAAATTACCCGATCATTTGCAGAGATATAACCTCATCTGTTCGGCTGAAGTGCTGGCAGAGTGCGAATGCCAGTAAGAAAGTGAAGGTGGAATTTGACGCTCATAACACGAGCGTCTATAGATTTCTGCATGTGCTTTTTCTGTGACCCAAGGAGCTTTGAGATGGCCGACTCTGAACTGAACTATTACTCAACACTGGCAGAAGCGATTGACGCAGCCCGCGAAGCGTTTCTCGCTAACAACCCCGATGTCGATGAAGACGACCTCAACGTACAACAGTTCAATGTACAGAAGTATGTGCTGCAGGATGGCGATATCGCATGGCAGGCAGAATTTTTTGCGGACGAAGAGCAACCCGGTGAATGTCTGCCGATGCTCAGCGGTGAAGCAGCGCAAAGTGTGTTTGATGGCGACTTCGACGAAATCGAAATCAGCCAGGAGTGGTTAGAAGAGAACACGCTGCATGAGTGGGACGAAGGTGAATTCCAACTGGAACCGCCGCTGGACACCGAAGAGGGTCAAACGGCGGCCGACGAGTGGGAAGAGCGCTGATCACTCATACGGGCCGTGATGCGCATCCAACGGTAGCAGCAGAGTGTCGAACACCAGCGAAAAGGGCAAATCAAGGACGGTAATGTAGCGCCATGAGGAATCGCGGACATCCCATTGCACACCGGGATAGTACTGATTGCCATGGCCCTGGCCAGGGATTGCCCGGCTGATAATGCTGCCGCAACCGCTCAGCAGCAACGCCATAACCACCACCAGAATCACTCTCACATGCCACCTCTTCTTCATTCAGGCAGGTAAAAAAATACCGGCGCACAGGCCGGTATTTTTCTTTATGTCGGCTTATTTCGCCTTTAACGCCAGCGGGTTCATCTTCAGCGTTTCGTAATAACTCACCCAGGACAAATACCTTTCCGGGGCCGCCCAAACGCGATAATGCAACCGGGAAAGCGTCACAGGATCGCTTAACAGCACCAGGCGACGATCGCGGTTCAGCTTCTCTGGCGTTTCGTTCAGCGCCTGCTCAACATGACGGTCGCGGGCAATTTCCAGCACGTGGCTTGCACGGTGACGCGCAGTTGCCATGGCGGTGGCCAGTGCGTTGAAGGACGGGTTAAACACTGCATGCATAAAACCGTCTTCCAGCGAACGCGAGCGGTTCAGTTCCAAGTAGTGATCGGTATCCACCAGCACTTTCGGCGGAGAATACTCTTCCGGGATCAGGAACAACTTCCAACGTTTGGTGCGCAGGCCAACCGTTGAACGGCTGGAGATAACCGACACGAACGGTGACAGGATTAGCGAAAAGACAATCGGCGCCAGCCAGAACAGGAAACGCAGATCCAGCCAGGCCATGCCAACCGCCCACACCAGCCCCAGCAGCAGCTGCGAACCGTGGCGCATAAACGCTTCCCCCCACGGCGTGGAGTCATCATCACGCTGCGGCGAATTCCACACCACTTCCCAACCGAGGAAAGCGCTCACAACGAACACGGTGTGGAACAGCATACGCACCGGCGCCAGCAGCACAGAGAACAGCACTTCCAGCAGTAACGACAGCGTGACGCGGATAAAGCCGCCGTACTCTTTTGGCCCTTTGCACCAGACCAGAATAATACTCAGCAGTTTCGGCAGGAACAACAGCACCATGGTCGAGGCGAACAGCGCGATAGCCAGCTCAGGACGCCACTGTGGCCACACCGGGAACAACTGGCGCGGTTGCAGGAAGTACTGCGGTTCCGTCAATGCGTGCACTACCTGCAAGGCAGTGGAAAGCGCGAGGAACATAAACCATAGTGGCGCGGAAAGATAGGACATCACACCGGTCAGGAACACCGCGCGATGCACCGGGTGCATGCCTTTCACCAGGAACAGGCGGAAGTTCATCAAGTTTCCGTGACACCAGCGGCGGTCGCGTTTCAGCTCATCGAGCAGGTTCGGCGGCAATTCTTCATAAGAGCCAGGCAGATCGTACGCGATCCACACGCCCCAGCCGGCGCGGCGCATCAACGCAGCTTCCACAAAGTCATGAGACAGAATGGAACCGGCGAAGGAGCCTTCACCCGGCAGCGGTGCTAACGCACAGTGCTCGATAAACGGTTGCACGCGGATAATGGCGTTATGGCCCCAATAATGCGATTCACCTAACTGCCAAAAGTGCAGACCGGCGGTGAACAGCGGCCCGTAAACGCGGGTGGCAAACTGCTGGCAACGCGCATACAGCGTGTCCATACCGGACGCGCGTGGCGAAGACTGGATGATCCCGGCATTCGGGTTCGCTTCCATCAGACGCACCAGGCCGGTCAGACAGTCGCCGCTCATCACCGAGTCCGCATCCAGCACCACCATGTAGCTGTACTGGCTGCCCCAGCGACGGCAGAAGTCATCGATGTTACCGCTTTTGCGTTTTACGCGACGGCGACGGCGACGGTAGAAGATCTGCCCTTCACCCTGTACTTCGGCAATCAGTTCCATCCAGGCTTTTTGCTCAGCAACGCAGATATCCGGGTTGTAACTATCACTCAGGATATAAACATCGAAATGCTGCTGTTGCCCGGTGGCTTTCACCGACTCCCATGTCGCGCGCAGACCGGCGAAAACGCGATCCACGTCTTCGTTACAGATAGGCATGATCAGCGCCGTGCGATGTTCCGGGTTAAGCGGTTCATCGCCAACCGTTGAGGCCGAAATGCTGTATTTATCGCGGCCAATCAACAGTTGCAGGAAACCCATTAACGCGGTCCAGAAACCGGCGGAAACCCAACAGAACAGCACCGCAAAGAGGATCAGAATGCCGGTTTGCAGCACATACGGCAGGAGTTGCATGACGGAAACCCATACATCCTGGCCCGCCATATCCGTTGGGTTGATCAGCGCCCAGCCTTGATAAGGCAGGATGGTTTTCATGTACCAGGTGGCAACGACGGTTTGCGCCAACGTCAACAGCAGCAGGATGTATCGGCGAATAGAGCCGACAGTACGCCATTTCTGCTCCTGAGCCTGCTGTTCTTTAGTCAGCCGCGCAAGGTAGCGCGGCGGGACTTCACGACCACGCAGACGATCCCAGAAACGACCAAGGGGGTTGGTGCGCCAGGGATCGGGAAACATGGAGGAACGTTTTGCTTTCGGCATCGCTTGCAGCTGCGCACGGCCTTCATCGTCTTTGATGAGCTGCCCTTCCGCCAGCGAATCCGGCCAGCTATTTTCCAGACGCGCAGTAACTGAACCCAGCGGCGTATCGTCTTCACGCTTCCAGTCCCTGTGCTCCGCATCCAGTGCTTCATGCACGCCGCGAATACTTTCCGTCGGCAGCGCCGCCTTCCGGTCATCCGGGAGCGGCAGCGCGTCGATATACTCAGTTGTCTTATTCATTGGCAGGTAGCTGATAGCTCCAGGTTTCACTCAGGGTCTGATCGGCATTGACCAACGCGGCGCGCATATCCGTGGTTTTCTTCGGATCTTTGACCTTCACGCGCAGCATCAAACGCCAACCTTGCGTCACTGGATTATAGCGAACGGTGTTTTCAACAATCTCGCCGTTATCGCCAATACTGGCTTGTGCCGTAATCGGAGTGTCCTTCGGCAGTTTTTTCATATCCTGGCCGGTGAAATCCACCACGAAGGCCAGCGTACCGTCAGGTTGACGGATCAGGTTCGACTGTTTCACATCACCGGTAGAACGGCGAGTTTGCAGAACCCAGGCATTGTCCGGCGCATGCAGCTTATCTTCGTCGCGGCTGAAGGTGATGGTGTATTTAAAGTTCATCTCCTTCCCGGCTTCCGGCAACTGATCCGGCGTCCAGTACGCGACGACGTTGTCGTTGGTTTCATCGTTGGTTGGGATTTCAACCAGCTCGACTTTACCTTTACCCCACTCGCCTTTCGGCGTGACCCACGCGCTCGGGCGCAGATCGTAACGGTCATCGATATCTTCAAAGCGCGAGAACTGACGGCCACGCTGCAACAGGCCGAAGCCCTGCGGGTTTTCCATCGCGTAGCTGCTGACAGCCAGGTGTTTCGGGTTATTCAGCGGACGCCAGATCCACTCGCCGTTACCGGCCAGCATGGAAAGACCATTGGAATCATGCAATTCAGGGCGATAGTTCGTCGCCGGAGACGGCTGCGCAGGCCCGAACAGGAACATACTGGTCAGCGGCGCAACGCCGAGTTTGCCCACTTTATCGCGCAGGTAAACTTTGGATTGCACATCCACCACGCTGTCGCGGCCAGGGATGATGACAAAACGGTACGCGCCCGTTGCACGCGGAGAATCCAGCAGCGCGTAAATGGTCAGGCGTTTGTCGGTCGGTTTTGGACGCTCAATCCAAAACTCGCGAAAGCGCGGAAACTCTTCACCCGATGGCAACGCCGTGTCGATAGCCAGACCGCGGGCGGAAAGGCCATAGACCTGGCCCGCGCCAATCACGCGGAAATAACTTGCGCCAAGCATGCTGACGATTTCGTCGTTTTTATCTTTGCTATTGATGGGGTAAAGCACTTTGAAACCGGCAAAGCCAAGGTCTTTCACGGTATCTTTATCGTGCTGGACATTGCCGAAATTGAAGAAATCCGGGCTGTATTTGATTTTGCGAACGGCGGTGGCGGTCACTTCATTGATGGTCACCGGCGTGTCGAAGTACATGCCTTGATGGTAAAACTCAAGCTTGAATGGGGTGTTGATGTTGTTCCAGTAGGCTTTATCGTGGTTGAACTGGATCTGCTGATAGTCCGCATATTTCATCTCGCGGAACACTGAGGGCAAATTGCTTTTGGGCGCTTCGTAACCTTTGCCGGCCAAGGATTGAGCCTGTTTTGCGACATCGTCAATAGAAAAGGCCCAGCCTGATGACGTATAAAGTGACAACAGTACTGCCGCACCTACCCAACGCATTTTCATCATTCGTAATTTAGGTTTCATAATAACTAAGCACTTCCCCCTTTGTGTGCTTAAATCGATCCGATCTATTTTAATGGAAACTCAGGCAATCCGACAACCAAATCCCCGCTTTGTTCTGCATGCCGGTTCATTGAATAAGCAAATGAAACTAACCCTTTATCGTTTTGCAGGCTTATCCTGGAGACAGGTTATCTGACATAGTGTAGGGTTGGTTTCGAATGTAATCATTATTTGTCTTATGGATAAGACGAAAAGTCTGAGAATGCACGGAGATATATGATCAAATCCCCCGCACAACGAGAATATTTCCTTGATTCCATCCGCGCGTGGTTAATGCTGCTTGGGATCCCATTCCACATTTCATTGATTTACTCCAGTCATATGTGGCATGTGAATAGTACCTACCCTTCATGGTGGTTAACACTGTTTAATGATGCTATTCATGCGTTTCGTATGCAGGTGTTCTTCGTTATTTCTGGTTATTTTTCCTACATGTTGTACTTACGCTACCCGCTGAAACGCTGGTGGAAAGTGCGCGTTGAGCGCGTCGGTATTCCGATGCTGACCGCTATTCCGCTGCTGACGTTGCCGCAATTTATTATGTTGCAATATGTGAAGAATAACGCCGTTAACTGGCACACGCTGTCGACTTACGACAAATTCAACACGCTGGCATGGGAGCTGATTTCCCATTTATGGTTTCTGTTGGTACTTGTTGTATTAACGACAGTCAGCATAGGGTTATTTAAAAAAATCAAAAACAGCGCCGAAACCTTGCTTGGCACTATTTCGCTCGGCAAACTTTCCCTGTGGTTCCTGCTGCTGGGCATCGCCTGGGCCGCTTTTCGCCGTCTGGTGTTTTTGCTCTATCCGGATATATTGCGCGATGCGCTGTTTAATTACGCCGTCATGCAAACCCTGTTTTACATTCCCTTTTTCATGCTGGGCGCATTGGCGTTCATTAGCCCACGGCTGAAATCGCTGTTTATCACGCCATCGCCGTGGTGCATGGTGGGTTCCGCACTGGCGTTTGTCGCTTATCTGCTGAATCAGCGTTATGGCAGTGGCGATGCCTGGATGTATGAAACAGAAGCGGTGATCACCATGTTGCTGGGCTTCTGGATGGTGAATGTTGTCTTCTCGCTGGGTCATCGGTTATTGAATTTCCAGTCCGCACGGGTGAGTTATTTCGTGAACGCGTCGCTGTTTATCTACCTGGTGCACCACCCGCTGACGCTGTTATTCGGCGCGTGGATCACACCACATATTCAGTCGAATTTGCTGGGATTCATCGCCGGGTTGGTGTTCGTGATTGGCATCGCGGTGGCGCTGTATGAAATCCATTTGCGCATTCCGCTGCTGCGTTTTCTCTTCTCCGGTAAACCGCAGGAAAAAACCGCGAAAGACCACGCGCCTGCGCGCTAATCTTTATGGCTGCTCTGGCATCAGAGCAGCCACTCCACCGGCAGCCAATAAACCAGCCGCACCAGCACGCGCTGCCAGAAACGGGTTTGCGGTTCCTTCTTCAACACAATCTCTTTACCGTCCTGCTTTTCAACCCAGTTAATTCGCCCGAAATGATCGAGCCGCAGTTGCCAGGTGATGTCGCGCTGGCTGCGCAAAAAACGGTGGTGAATGCGCTGCGCCAGCGTTTCGCTGTCGATCACAAAACCCATTTCGGTGTTCAGCATGGCCGAGCGCGGGTCGAAATTAAACGAGCCGATAAACACTTTTTCACCGTCAATGCTGAAGGTTTTGGCATGCAAGCTGGAACCGGAATTCCCTGTTAACCCGCGATCGTGAACCGGGTGCGGGCGTCCGCCGTCGCGGGTCGGTTTTAGTTCATAAAGTTCAATGCCGTGACGCAGCAACTTTTTGCGCCAGCGTGCATAACCGGCATGCACCACCGCGACGTCGTTGGCCGCCAGGGAATTGGTGAGAATGGCGATTTTTACCCCTTTGCGCGCCAGTTGCAGCAACAGCGCCACGCCCGCTCGCCCCGGGACAAAATAGGAAGAGATGATGTCGATCTGTTTGTCCGGTTTGCCCATCACGTTAAGCAGGCGCTGCGGCAACAACGTGTGGTCGTGCGCTTTCCCCTGCCCTTTGCGCGGGTCGTCACTCAGCAAACGCGTTTTCGCCCATAACAGTGGCAAATTGCCGTTTTCCAGATGTGCGGCAAATTGCGTCGACGCCAGTTTCTCCTGGTAACGCACCGCCGTGACATCCTGACGCCAGCTGTCCGGCAAGCGGATTCGCTCAGCAATTTCTTCGGGGGAAAGATCCAGCACGCTGCTTAAGGGCGAGACAGATTCGCAATCCCAGTAGCGCGCAAAATCATCGGCGACATCCTCCACAACTGGCCCAATCGCCATCACATCCAGATCCGTAAACAGCGGCTCTTCGCCGATACCAAAATAGGCATCGCCGATATTACGCCCGCCTACCAGCGTCACTACGTCATCGACCGTAAAGCTTTTGTTATGCATGCGCCGGTTCAGCCTGGCGAAATCCGTCAGGTAGCCCAACGCCCGCAGCGTACGAAAGGAGAAAGGGTTAAACAGACGCACCTGAATATTCGGGTGGTTATCGAGCTGGCGTAAAATCTCATCCATGCCAATGGTGTTGTTATCGTCCAGCAGCAGCCGAACCTGCACACCGCGATCGGCCGCCGCCAGTAGCGCTAGCATCAACAAGCGGCCCGCGGTGTCGTCTTCCCAGATGTAATACTGCACATCCAGCGTCCGTTCTGCCATTTCCGCCAGTCGGTAACGGGCGACAAACGCGTCCAGGCTGTCATCCAGCACATGCAAACCGCATAATCCAACATGCGCCTCGCAAACGGGCGCAATCGCGCGCCCGAGCCGAGAATCAGTTTGCGGGGTCATCACCTTGCTGGGTGAGTAATCGTTGATAGAGCCGTGCAGTTTCATCGTCATAGCAGACAAAGTATATCTGCCGTAACAGAGAATGGTGGGTTAGATAATCCGAAACGGTGTTAACGGCAATTTCCGCCGCTGCCGCTTTCGGGTATCCATAAACACCGGTACTGATGGCCGGAAACGCGAGAGTCGCATAACCATTCGCATCGGCAAGTTTAAGGCTATTGCGATAGGCATCTTCCAACAAGCGGGCTTCATTTTCCTCACCGCCGCGCCAGACCGGGCCGACCGTGTGGATCACCGCTTTCGCTTTTAAATTTCCTGCGGTGGTGATCACCGCATGGCCTGGCGGGCACTCGCCTTGTTGTTGGCGCACTTGCCGGCATGCTTCCAGTAGCGCTGGCCCTGCCGCGCGATGGATTGCGCCATCCACACCGCCACCGCCGAGTAATGATGAGTTTGCCGCATTCACAATGACATCAACATCGAGGGTGGTGATATCCCCCTGAAGTACCTGCATACGTTGTTCCATCGTTGCCCCCTTTCGACCCATTACCGATTTAATGGAGTAAGTGTACCCTGGCATGGAAAGAAATGGCGCGGGCAACATGCAGTGCGAAGTGAATGACAGTGTAGAGGCCAGGCTTATTTATCTGGCGACCACTGCTGCACCAGTTGCAGCGACTGCCCATCGGAAACCGTCACTGTAATGCGCACATCCGCATCCGGCGGGATATTCATTGTTAAGTGCGAAAGCGCGGTGGGTTGGTTTGCAATCAGCGACATCAAATTACGTTGCCTGCTTTGGCTCATGCCGCCGCCGCTTTGTCGTTCGGTAATGATTTGTATCTGGCAGACGCAATCCTGCGCCACCTGCACCAGCGGAGTGACGGTATAGACATCGCCATGATGAGCAGTGGTAAAGGTGATTTGGCTGGATAGCGCTGCCAGCAACAGCAAATTGTGCATAATGCCTCCAAAAAAACAGGGCCGCAGCCCTGTTTATTATCTCTGGCAGAAGATCAGTACTGATTCGCGGTGGCGTTATTACCGAAGCCGGTTTGCTGCACCGTAACAGAGGAGGCCGACGCTGTCTGGTTCACCAGCGCCGCGTTACCGCCGCCATACTGGCTCACAGAAACTTCCGAGTCGCGGCTGTTCCACTGATCGATAGTGGCATTATTACGCGAACCACTTTGCAATAAATCGATGCTGCTATCATCAGACCCCTGCCCCACATCGGCACCGTTGGCAGAGCCATGCTGCGTGATAGTGAGATCTGAGTTGCGCGCATCGGTTTGCAATGCCAGCGCCGCATTGGCGCTACCGTATTGATAAATGCTCAATTCGGAATTCGGGCCGCTACTGCCACCGCCGTGGCCATATTGCGGAACGCTGCCTGCGAATGCGCTGGCTGAAACAACCACTACTGCTAATGCCGTCACTTTGAAAAGTTTCATGGTAAACCCCCATCGGATTGATATTAAGCCGCCGGACGTTCAGCGTTGAATAACGCGGATGGCCATCTGCGACTGTCTCTGCACAACAACTGCCGTTTTTTGTGTACCAAACTGCGTAATCGCCGCCCGGTTACCCGCGCCTTTTTGCAAAATCACGGCGGTGTTTCCGTAAGCGCCTTGCGTAATGCTCGCATCGTTGGCATTCCCGGCCTGAGCGATATACGCCACGTTTTCATTCCCGGATTGATTAATCTGCGCGGAATTCCGTCCGCCATGCTGAGAAATAACGCCTAATAATTTCGAACCGCTCTGATTAATTTGCGCATTATTATTTAAGCCGCGCTGATCAATATTTGCCGCCTGATTTAATTCATTGAAAGCCAGATTATATTCAGAACTTGCCAGGTCATAACCTGCTGCGGTTGCCATGCCTGGCCCCGCCAGCATGGTTAACATCATAAAAACGATTTTATTTTTCATGCTGTCACCGCCGCAGTCTGTTAATTACGCGTTACGAAAATGAGTATGAGCGGGATAAAAATAAAATATCTCACGCGCAAGTAGGATTTTATTGACCTTATTGAGACTTCCGTATGATCAGGCTTATTCGTCATATTTTTATCATAACGAGAATCATCTCAACGAGCTGAAAGGGGCGATATTCGCGGCCAGCAGAATTTTAAATAACATTTTAATATTTATTTTTACATTCTGTTACACCATTCACACTTGCTTTAACGTTGGTAATGGTTAGATTGAACCAGCAGTATTCATCAATTCTTCTTACCTTCCCCTTTATGGGCTGAGTACTTATTCCTACATAAGCTAACAGCATCTGTCAGTGCTTCTGGTTTCCCTCGTAATACATAGGGATAGCTGCCGATAAAAAATAAGCGGGGTTTCATCATGTTTAATGAAGTCCAGAGTTCAGCCACTCCAATATTATTGTTAATTACCAAACCGTCATTGCAGGCCGCGGCCCTGTTACAGCATTTAAAACATGCGCTGTCGTTAACAGGAAAACTGCAAAATATTCAACGATCTCTCGACGATATTCCGCCGCAGAGCGTTGTTTTATTCGATATGATGGACGCGGATAAAAAGGTTATTCATCACTGGCAAAGTACATTAGCCCGTAAAAACAAGAATTTGAAATTACTGTTATTAAATACACCTACTGAATATCCATTCCATGATATTGAAAGCTGGCCAAATATTACCGGTGTCTTTTACGCATCGGACGATCAGACTCAACTGATTGATGGATTACAGGGTATTCAACGCGGGGAGTGTTATTTCTCGCAAAAACTGGCCAGTTATCTGATCACCCACGCCGGCAATTACCGCTACTACAGCACTGAATCCGCATTGCTCACGCACCGGGAAAAAGAGATCCTCAATAAGCTGCGGGTTGGCGCGTCGAATATCGAAATCGCTCGCGCACTGTTTATTAGTGAAAATACCGTAAAGACCCATCTTTATAATCTTTTCAGGAAGATAGCAGTTAAAAACCGCACGCAGGCCGTCTCATGGGCGAACGATAACCTCAGGCGTTAACACCATGAAACGCGCGCTTTGTGCTGTTGCGACAGGCTGTTTACTGCTTGTCGCCGGAACCTTACGGGCTGTCGAGGTGGAGGTTCCCGGTTTATTAACCGATCACACGGTCTCCTCGGTGGGACATGATTTTTACCGTGCATTCAGTGATAAATGGGAAAGCCGCTGGACAGGCAACTTAACCATTAATGAAAGACCAAGCGCCCGCTGGGGAAGCTGGATAACCATCGCGATTAATCAGCAGGTGGTTTACCAGACCTTTCTTTTCCCGACCCGACGCGACTTTGCAACGAATGTCGATATCGCGCTGGCGCAAACCCAGCAAGCACTCGAACGCCAGCAAATAAACCAGGCATTGCTCAGCATTGGTGATATGGCGAGCGACGAATTTTAAAAATGTAATGCTTACCCGGAGGCGATTATGCGTATCGCATATGCCGTAATTTCTTTTTTACTCATTGTCCCTGCAAGTTGGGCCGGAAATATGACATTTCAGTTTCGCAATCCTAATTTCGGCGGCAATCCTAATAACGGTTCTTTTTTATTAAATAGCGCCCAGGCGCAAAATTCCTATACCGATCCGAATTATGACGACTATGGTGTGGAAACCACCTCGGCACTGGATAACTTCACCCAGGCCATTCAGTCGCAAATACTCGGTGGCTTGCTCACCAATATTAATACGGGGAAACCAGGGCGCATGGTGACCAGCGATTTTATCGTCGATATTTCGAATAAAGACGGGCAATTGCAATTAAATGTCACCGACCGGAAAACGGGCAAGACATCCACCATTCAGGTATCGGGCTTGCAGAGCGGTTCCACCGACTTTTAAGGACAACCCTTATGCCGCGTTTATTGATTTTATTCGCCATGTGCTTATTAAGCGGTTGTTTGACCGCACCGCCGAAAGAAGCCGCGAAACCGACGCTGTTACCACGCGCGCAGAGTTATAACGATCTGACGCATTTACCGATGCCAACCGGCAGGATTTTCGTCTCGGTCTACAACATTCAGGATGAGACTGGGCAGTTTAAGCCGTATCCAGCAAGTAACTTCTCCACTGCTGTGCCGCAAAGTGCCACGGCGATGCTGGTCACTGCGCTGAAAGATTCCCGCTGGTTCGTGCCGCTGGAGCGCCAGGGTCTGCAGAACTTGCTTAATGAGCGCAAGATCATCCGCGCCGCGCAGGAAAACGGCACCGTGGCGGTAAATAACCGCAACCCGCTGCAATCACTGACCGCCGCGAATGTGATGGTGGAAGGATCGATTATTGGTTATGAGAGCAATGTCAAATCGGGCGGTATCGGCGCGCGCTACTTCGGTATTGGCGGTGACACGCAGTATCAGCTGGATCAAATTGCCGTCAACTTGCGGGTGATTAATGTCAGCACCGGCGAAATTCTCTCTTCGGTGAACACCAGCAAAACCATTCTCTCCTACGAGGTACAGGCGGGCGTGTTCCGGTTTATTGATTACCAGCGTCTGCTGGAAGGAGAAGTGGGTTTTACCGCTAACGAGCCGGTGATGTTGTGCCTGATGTCAGCCATCGAAACGGGCGTTATTCTGCTGATTAATGACGGCATTGACAGAGGGTTATGGGATTTGCAAAACAGAGCGGAGCGTAATAACGCAATACTCACCAAATACCGCGAGATGGCAACACCGCCGACATCCTGATGCCAAATAAAGCGTGGCCCTTCGGTCACGCTTTTTCGTGTTCTTTCAAGAGAGGAACCGTGCGGCGCGATGCCAGCCACAGCCCGCTGTTTTTCATGGCATAGCCAAACAGCAAACCGACCGCCAGCGAAGGCACCACCAACCGCCAATCGCCCTGCCCGGCAAACGTCGCGCAGGCACCAATAAAAGTGCCGGGAACAAATGACAACAGCAGGTTTTTCGCTTGCAGGCACATCAGAAAAGCCACTACGCCGGTCATCACATAACCGAAGATCTCCAGATGTGGAGCCAGCGCCGCACCGTGAATGATCACTTGCGCCCATGCCACGCCACTCATGACCGTGCAGGCAGAAATAATCAGCCCTTTCACGCCGCCTTGCGGGCACGCGAAATAGGCCGTACAACCGAGAAAACCCGCCCAGCTTAATAAACCGAGGGAGACGGCCACCCAGCCCCAAAGGCCAGAGAGAATGCCCGTCGTCAACGCAATTGAAAGGAGAATGTTCATGGCGCGCATCATAGCAGATGCGCACCGGTGCAATGTGATATTCAGCACACTAATTGAAGCTTAAAAATAAGCGTTACATTTTATATGTGATAAAAATCACATTTATTCATCTGATTCTTCCTGCAACTCGTCCCACATCGCCGAGATGGCATCGCGCGACAGCGGCGCCAGGGTGCGCCAAAACGGCGTAGTCGCATGCGCTTCGACCTTACCAAAGAAGGTGCCGCACCAAGGCAGCAGATAGTCGGCAAACAGGGTTTCCAGCGCTTCACTTTCATCTTCGGCAGCGTGATCTTCCAGCCACGATGCCGCCAGCAATAACGTACCGATATGATCGGCAGGCGCATTGGTGAGCGGCATGCCACGGCTGGATAAGAAGGAACGCACTTCGGCTTCCGTTGCCCCTTCTACCCACGCGCTACGAAACGGCGACACACGACACTCTTCACCGACAAACAGCGCGTTGTAATCCGCGGCCAGCGTCTGCGCATCGCAGTTTTTCTGCAAGCGTTCAAGCAGGTCATCCTGCTCAAGCGGCCAGCTTGCCGCCAGCTTCCCCTCGCGGATCATGGTGTACAGCGGCACCAGCAGCGGATCTTGCGGTTGGCGGTAAAACAGCGAGCCTAACACGCGGCAGAGGATAGAAAATTCGTTCATTCTGTTGTTCCAGTCAGTATTAAAGTTCAGCAAATTCGCTAATCGGTGCCATGCCGCGTGATTCCAGGAAGCTAAGCAGGCGGCGCGGCGACACATTAAGGATACGATCTTCCGGGAATCCTACCTCGTCGAGCACTTTACGGCATTCGGTAAAATCGCCCAGGCTGAAGGCGGTATGAGAATCCGACCCCAGCGCCACCCAGCCGCCGGCATCGCGTACCGCGGCGGCAATTGCGCGGCAGTTGGCTTCACTGCCTTTGCGCGAGTGAATAAAGGAAGAGTTATTGATCTCCAGCGCCACGTCATATTTCGCCGCCGCCGCGGCAATCGCCGGAATATCGACTTCAAATTTTGGGTTGCCAGGGTGGCTGATAATGTGGACATTGCCGCTGGCCATCGTCGCGATCATCGCTTCGGTATGCGTGGCTTTGTCTTGCGGCGCAAAAACCGGTTCGTGGAAACCGGCGATGATCAAATCCAGGGACGTTAACATCGGGCCGGTGCAGTCAATCTCACCGTCGGTGTTTTTAATATTGGCTTCGATACCGCGCAAAATGCCGACGCCATCGATAAGGCGCGGCCAGATACGCATATTGACGAAGTGCCAGTAGTGCGGGGCATCCGCCATATCCGGACCGTGATCGGTAATCGCGAAAAGCTTGATGCCCTTGCGTTTCGCCTCGGCAATATAGTCGTGAAGCGTACTGTAAGCGTGGGTGCTGGCGACGGTATGCATATGCAGGTCAACGGGATACATGGCTCACTCCGGTAGTTATTTTCGGCAAGAATAGCAGTTATCGTTATACAGTTTAATGAAAACCCGGCCACGCCGGGTTCCAATTAATAGCCGCGTTGCCTGTCCACGCGTCCGCTTACTTGCTCGCCCCGCTCCAGTTGCCCGATGGTACGGCTAATAAAAGCGATGGCTTCAGCAGGCCGGGTCACGGCCGCCACATGCGGCGTAATGGCTACGCACGGATGCGCCCACAGCGGATTGTTCGCAGGCAGCGGCTCCTGATTAAACACATCCAGCATCGCGCCCTTCACTTTGCCGCTGTCCAGCGCCTGTAACAGATCGCTCTCCACCACATGAACACCGCGCGCCAGGTTCATCACATAGCTGTTATCCGCCAGTTGCTCGAGCAGCGAATGGTTGATGATGCCCGCAGTTTCAGGCGTGTTCGGCAACAGGTTGATCAGCACGCGGGTGCCATGCAGGAAATCGCTCAATTCATTGCTTCCGGCGAAACTGGTTACGCCAGGCAGCGATTTGCGGCTGCGGCTCCAGCAGCGCAGCGGGAACCCCCACGCGTGGAGGCTTTCGGCAACTTTCGCGCCCAACACACCCGCGCCGAGAATGCCGATGGTGAAATCTTCGCGTTCATATTCATCGAGCGGCTGCCATTTCGCCTGCTGTTTTAAGGTCTGGTAATCATCGAAACGACGAAACCAGTGCAGCACCTGGCTTACGGCATATTCCTGCATTTGCAGCGCCATACCGGTGTCTTCAAGGCGAAACAGCGGGATGGATTCACCGAGCATATCCGGGTTGTTTTTTAACTGGCTGAGAATGGCGTCGACACCGGCGCCCAGCGCAAAGACGCCCTTCAGCGTGCGCCCTTTAAGCATTTCAACAGGCGGATGCCACACCAGTGCATAATCGGCGGGTGCGTTATCGCCACGCGTCCAAATACGAATGTTAGCCTGCGGTAACGCGCGGCTCAGCGCATTAACCCAGTAGTGGTTATCAAATGAGGGGTGATAAAAGATTATGTCCATGTCAACTCCAGCGAATGTTGTGTTGTTGGCGATTTTTTATGCGGCTGATTAGCATAACAAATATATTCAGCGTCACGCGCAGAAAGTGCCGTGACGAGAAAAAAAGCGATTTCAGAACGTTTAAGAAGCAGGTTGTTTGAAGTTTGCCTAAACGCGCCAATTTATTGAAAAAGAAGATTGACGGCGTTACGGGTTTTCCCTACATTAGCGCCCGTCCCGGCAACATCGGGAAGACAATGTGGTGAGGTGTCCGAGTGGCTGAAGGAGCACGCCTGGAAAGTGTGTATACGGCAACGTATCGGGGGTTCGAATCCCCCCCTCACCGCCATTATTTAAAGAAGAGCTCGCATGCAAATGCGGGCTTTTTTTTCGCATATTGCAATATGCCGGGGGGATGAGCCCCCCGACCGGGGTTCGACAACGGGCGAGCGAAGCGAGTCAATCCCCCCGATCCCCTCTTCAGCATCTGTGTCCAACGCCTGATGGCGGCTGCGCCTTATCAGGCCTACTCGGGCCTGTAGGTCGGATAAGCATTAGCGCCATCCGACACTGCTTGAACCCCGCAAATCC
Source organism: Kosakonia sp. BYX6 (assembly GCF_038449125.1). Lineage (NCBI taxonomy): Bacteria > Pseudomonadati > Pseudomonadota > Gammaproteobacteria > Enterobacterales > Enterobacteriaceae > Kosakonia > Kosakonia calanthes. The sequence goes on from NZ_CP151800.1 coordinate 2,905,170, forward strand.
CCGCATAATCCACGCCAAATCCCGCCATTGCTCACACCTTAAGCGAACAATTATGAAAGCTGAAAATCTGCTTGACCGCTTCAGCGCAACTCCCTATAGTAGCGCCCCGTTGCCCACCTAAGTGGCGGGTAGCAATACAATGTGGTGAGGTGTCCGAGTGGCTGAAGGAGCACGCCTGGAAAGTGTGTATACGGCAACGTATCGGGGGTTCGAATCCCCCCCTCACCGCCATTATTTAAAGAAGAGCTCGCATGCAAATGCGGGCTTTTTTTTCGCATATTGCAATATGCCGGGGGGATGAGAATCCCCGACCGGGGTTCGACAACGGGCAACTGCCCGTTGGACAGATGACGAGCCCGCGAGGAGTCTGCCCGAAGGGCGAGCGAAGCGAGTCAATCCCCCCCTCACCGCCATTATTTCAGATGAGAGCCTGTACGAAAGTACGGGCTTTTTTCTTTTATATTCTTCCGCCAGGGGGGGATGAGAATCCCCGACCGGGGTTCGACAACGGGCAACTGCCCGTTGGACAGATGACGAGCCCGCGAGGAATCTGCCCGAAGGGCGAGCGAAGCGAGTCAATCCCCACGCCAACATTTCGCCGGATGGCGCTTACGCTTATCCGGCCTACAAGCCTGAGTAGGCCTGATAAGGCGCAGCCGCCATCAGGCAATTTTGCTGGCGATAAAAAAATAAAACCCGGTTTCCCGGGTTTTATTCTTAAGCACCAACCACCTCAATCGTACGCTTTTAACGTACGTTGACAGAGTGCGGAGCGTACGCAGTCATCTTTGTTAAAACGCACCACGCCGATCATCTCATCTTCCTCAAAACGCGCCAGCGCATCGCTCAAGCCGGATTTCACACCCGCGGGCAAATCACACTGGGTGATATCACCGTTAACAATCACGGTCACGTTCTCCCCGAGGCGCGTCAAAAACATCTTCATTTGCGCAGCAGTGACATTCTGAGCCTCGTCGAGAATGACCACTGCATTTTCAAAGGTACGTCCGCGCATATAGGCGAACGGCGCGATTTCCACCTTACCAATCTCAGGTCGCAGGCAGTATTGCATAAAGGACGCGCCCAGGCGTTTCAACAGCACGTCATAAACGGGCCGGAAGTAAGGCGCGAACTTCTCCGAAATATCACCGGGTAAGAAGCCGAGATCTTCATCGGCTTGCAGAACCGGTCGGGTGACAATAATCCTCTCCACGTCCTTATGGATCAGGGCCTCGGCAGCTTTTGCCGCGCTGATCCACGTTTTTCCGCATCCCGCTTCGCCCGTTGCGAAAATCAGTTGCTTACTCTCAATAGCATTCAGGTAGTGCTCCTGAGCTTCATTACGCGCGGCAATTGGAGATGTATCACGGCTGTCCCGCGCCATGCCAATTGCTTCAACGCCACTCATCTGCACAAGCGAGGTGACCGACTCTTCTTCACGTTGTTTATGACTGCGTGAATCACGTCTCAGCACGCGTTTCGCTTCACGACGAGCTTTGATCACTGCTTTCTGTCTTCCCATGGATAGCACCTTGAGTTGTTGGTTTACATCACGCGCGTCGAAATCGACGCCATTATGCGCACAAACGTCTGAGGGTTGGCTTCCTTGTAAGCCTTTGCTTGCCTTTGAAAATGACGTGGCAGAACGGACAGCATTATCGTCTGTCACATCGCTGGAAGGAGATAAGGAATAAGAGAAGGAAAATTCAGGGGTGAAGAAGTCACTGCCGAAGGTCACACCTTCGTGCCGGGTCTTGCGTGGTCTTTTTGTGTGTCCGCTACAGGACTTTACCATCCGCGATCTCCAGATAAACTTCATCACCGCAGGGGATAACCGCTTTTACTAATTACCTTAAAGCGTAGCATCATTGCAACATTATTTTTACTTAAAGATAACGTGCATGACCTCTGCGTCGCTGTACAGAGTTTCGTTCAGGAATATTACAGTAAAATAACAGATACTTTCTAATACGAAAAAATGATATCTGGATGGCAGAAAAGAGATGTTCTGGAACAACGGATAACAGAACATCCTGCCCGGAGCGAGCAGGATAGGATCTTTACGCATCGAGTAATGGCTGAGCAAGATAGTGGCTGTTCTCTTTCACGCCAGGCAGCACAAAGAAGTACCCACCGCCGATCGGGCGAATGTACTCCTCCAGCGCCTCTCCGTTCAGGCGCTTTTGCACGGTCAAAAAACCTTTTTCCAGGTCGTGCTGATAGCAGACAAACAGCAGGCCCATATCCAGTTGCCCAGAATTGGTCACGCCGAGCGAATAACTATAACCCCGGCGCATCATCAGGCTGGATTGCGTCTCCTGCGTACGCGGGTTCGCCAGGCGGATATGGCTGTCGAGGGCAATCACATCGCCGTCGGGATCTTTGGTGTAATCCGGGACATCGTGTTCATTCTGCATACCAAGCGGTGCGCCAGAATGTTTATCGCGCCCGAAAATCGTCTGCTGCTCTTTCAACGGGGTACGATCCCAGAACTCGACATGGAACTGGACAATGCGCACCGCCTGATAGCTACCGCCCACCGCCCAAGCTGGTTCTCCCTGTTCGCCGGTCACCCACACCACGTTGTCCATCAGCGCGTTATCGCTGCTGTCCGGGTTGGCGGTGCCGTCTTTAAAACCCAGCAGATTAACCGGCGTCTCTTTACCCTGGCTGCGCGCCGCGTGATCGGAAATAAACCCTTCCCGCTTCCAGCGCACGCTGAGCAAATCCGGCGTGTGTTTGATCAGATCGCGCAGCGCGTGAATCACCGTGTCCTGCGTGTTGGCGCAAATCTGCAACAGCAGATCGCCATGACACAGCGCCGCATCGAGGGAGTCGTTGGGGAAACGCTCCATCTTTTGCAGCTTTTTCGGTTTCAGTGCGCTTAACCCAAAGCGTTCGTCGAACAGCGACTGGCCGACAGAAACCGTGATGGTCAGGTTATCCGGCGCGATAAACGGCCCGAGGATGCCGGAATCCATTGGCGGCAGGCGCGGGTTTGGCGTATCCGGCGCCGGGCCGCCGGCGGTGAGAAACGTAATGCGCTGTGTCAGTAAGCGAAATAAACGTTCAAGGTCGGTTTTATTCGCCGCCAGTACATCAAAGGCCACCAGCATCATCGACGCCTGTTGCGGCGTCAAAATGCCGCTCTGGTGCTCGCCCAAAAAAGGCTGTTTTTCCATGCGGGAATCCGGCGAGAGCGTGCCCGGTGCGCTTTGCGGTTTTGCCGCGTGTGCGACAGGGCAACCGCCAGTCAGCGCAAGCGCGCCTCCCAGCGCGCCCATACTTTTTAATAAACGGCGCCGGGAAGGCTCACTGACGCCGTTGTCATCATGTTGTTTCATGGTATTAGTCCAGTCCCAGCACACCACGCAGCTGAGCCAGGTCTTCAGCCAGGGTGGTAATCGGCCCTTTTAACGCATTGCGATCGGCATCGGTCAACTTGTCGTAAGTTTCATAGCCCTCTTTGGTGCGGTATTTCGCCAGAATGGCATCCACTTTCTTGAAGTTGGCATCCACTTTCGCCAGCAGTTCAGCATTCTCTTTCTGTAATTGCGGACGCAGTAAATCAACGATTTTCTGGGCGCCATCGACATTCGCCTGGAAGTCCCACAGATCGGTGTGGCTATAGCGATCTTCTTCGCCGCTGATTTTGCTCGCCGCCACTTCTTCAATCAGACCGGCGGCGCCACCCACCACTTTTGACGGCGGGAAAGCCAGTTCGTTAATGCGGGTTTGCAGATCCAGCACATCACTGTTGAGCTGATCGGCATAGTGGCTCATGTCTTTAACGCTGTTGTCGCCAAACAGCGCTTTTTCAAGACGGTGGAAACCGGTGAATTTCGGATCGGCGGCTTTTTGCTCGTAATCATCTTCGCGGGCGTCGATACTGCCATCCAGATCGGAGAAGAGTTCGGCAATCGGTTCTATACGTTCGTAGTGCTGGCGCGTTGGCGCATACAGCGCTTTCGCTTTGTCGATATCGCCCGCTTTCACCGCATCGGTAAAGGCTTTGGTACCGGAAACCAACTGCGCGGTTTCAGCAACAACATAGGCTTTATAGTCAGTAATTGCCCCGCTCAGGCTCAGCAGCGCATCGCCTTTTGCCGCGTCTGCCGTGGCTTCGCCTTTAACAATCAACTTTCCTTTCGGGTTGGTGAGCAGACCGCAAGTCATATCATATTCGCCCGGTTGCAGGTTGGCGGTCAGCTTCTGGCTAAAACCAGGGGCGATGTTTTCGCGCTCTTCCACCACCATCACGCCTTTGAGGATTTCCCATTCGAGCGCTTTCTGGCTGTGGTTGAGGATAATAAATTGTGTTTTACCGGCGTTGACCGTCAGGTTCATCGGCTCACACTGTTTGTCCGTTACTGTAACTTTCACCTGCGGAACATCCGCAGCCTGAACCCCGAAAGCGCAAGAAATCAACGCCGCAATCCCAAGCTGTAATGCACTACGACGAAAATGAATAGCCATGACCCTTCCCTTACTAAGTGTGTTGTAACTATAAAGTGATTACGGTGCCGCCCGTGAAGGCTGCGCACCGGCGCGTGGCGGTATGACAAACAGCACCAGCGCCGGGATCAAATAAGCGAAATAGACGAACACTTCGCTGACGCTCGGCGTTTCCTGGTATCCCAAAATCCCTTCCAGTAAGGTGCCGGTGAGCGAATGCGTGGTTAGCACGTTGCTTAAATCAAACGCCACATCCTGGAAAAGATTCCACAGCCCGGCTTCATGGAAGGCGCGGATTGCACCTGCGGCCAGCCCGGCGGCGACAAACAAAATAAACAGACTTGTCCATTTGAAAAATGCGCCAAGATTAAGCCGCACGCCGCCCCAATAGAGCAGAAAACCGAGCACTACGGCGGTGGTTAAACCGAGCACCGCGCCAAGCGGTGGCCAGATGCCAACGTCCTGCTGGAATGCCGCCAACAGGAAGAACACCGATTCCAGTCCTTCGCGCGCCACGGCGAAAAAGACCATCAGAATCAACGCCCAACCGTGGTTATTGTTGCCGGCCAGCGCGTTATCCACCGCCTGTTCGAGTTGGACTTTGACGTTGCGCGACACTTTACGCATCCAGAACACCATCCAGGTGAGGATGACAACGGCAATCACCGCGACAATCCCTTCGAACAACTCCTGCTCTTTTTGCGGGAATTCGCCGGTAGTTTCGTTAATGGCAACGCCCAACCCCAGGCAAAGTGCGGCGGCAAGGAACACGCCAACCCACATCACGCCAATCCAACGCCCGCGCTGCGTGCGTTTCAGGTAGCTGGCGATGAGGCTGACGATCAGCGCCGCTTCAAGGCCTTCACGTAACATAATGAGAAATGGAACAAACATGGAGAACGCCCTTAATGTCATGCGCAGTCAAAAGGTGCAAAGAAAAGTAAATTGCAGTGATAGTGATTATCATTACGCAAAAAAGAAACTCAAGCGAAATATGTTGAGAATGATAACTGGATGTAACTGGGTAGCAGGCTAATCAAGGGGTTAATCGCGGAAGTGCAAAATAAAAGGAGGGAGCCATAAAAAACCCGCCGCAGCGGGTTTCTCTTGCAGATTATTCAACCGTTACGCGGGATGGCGGCGCAGAACGGTAATGCGAGTCGGCTTCGGCGAAACGCTGCTGCATTGCCGCAGACGGCGCTTTACCAAACAGGCTGAACACCACAATACCGAGGCTGCCAAACACGAAGCCCGGAATGATTTCATACAGATCCAGCCAGGCGTAATGTTTCCAGACAATCACGGTGACCGCACCAATGATCATCCCGGCCAGTGCGCCGTTGCGGGTCATGCGCGACCACATAACAGAGAACAGCACCACCGGGCCAAACGCCGCGCCGAAGCCTGCCCACGCGTAGCTCACCAGGCCCAGCACGCGGTTTTCCGGGTTTGCCGCCAGCGCAATGGCAATCAGCGCCACCAGCAGCACCATCGCACGACCCACCCACACCAGTTCGGTCTGGCTTGCGCCTTTACGCAGAAACGCTTTGTAGAAATCTTCCGTAATTGCGCTGGAACACACCAGCAACTGGCAGCTCAGCGTTGACATTACCGCCGCCAGAATCGCCGACAGCAATATTCCGGCAATCCATGGGTTAAACAGCACTTGCGCCAGTTCAATGAACACGCGCTCAGAGTTCTGGTTCACTGCACCAGCGAGTGATGGGTTGTTGTTGAAGTAAGCAATACCGAAGAAACCCACGGCCACCGCGCCAGCAAGGCAGAGGATCATCCAGGTCATGCTGATACGACGCGCATGCACGATAGTGTGGTGAGAATCCGCCGCCATAAAGCGCGCCAGAATATGCGGTTGACCAAAGTAGCCCAGCCCCCACCCCATCAGCGAAACAATGGCGACGAAATTGAGGCCTTTCAGCATGTCGACGTTTTCAATACTTTTCTGCTTGATGACGTCCAGCGAATCACCAAAACCACCAACGGAGATGATGACAATCACCGGCGTCAGGATCAGCGCGAAAATCATCAGGCTCGCCTGCACCGTGTCGGTCCAGCTGATCGCCAGGAAGCCGCCGATAAAGGTGTAAATGATGGTGGCCGCTGCCCCGGCCCACAGCGCGGTTTCATAGCTCATGCCGAAGGTGCTTTCGAACAGGCGCGCCCCGGCAACAATGCCGGACGCACAATAAATGGTGAAGAACACCAAAATGACCACCGCCGAGATAATCCGCAGCAGGCGGCTGTTATCTTCAAAACGCCCGGTGAAATAATCCGGTAACGTCAGGGCGTTATTGTTCGCCTCGGTGTGCACGCGCAAACGGCCTGCCACCAGTTTCCAGTTAATCCACGCGCCGAGCGTCAGGCCAATGGCAATCCAACTTTCGGAAATGCCGGAAATAAAAATCGCGCCAGGCAACCCCATTAATAGCCAGCCGCTCATATCGGATGCACCCGCCGAAAGTGCCGTGACAAATGGGCCAAGACTGCGGCCACCGAGAATATAATCGTCAAAGTTTTTCGTCGATCGCCACGCGACAAAACCAATCAGAATCATGCCAAAGATATAAATAAGAAATGTCACCAGCATCGGTGTGCTAATTGCCATAAAGCAGTCTCCAGGATCCTTCGTCGGCAAATATCTATTCGCCGCTTTTATCCACCGCCGGAACGTAGCGATGGTGCGTATGTATTATTAGAAGCGACCGTATCCTGCCGGAAGCCTCACTTATTCACAATTGATTTAACACAGCATTTACATCAAATTCATCCAGACTTTGATCTCGACACGCCATAGGTTGCACTGTGTCACACTTTTGACGGTTGCACCTTTGAAAAGTGTTATCCACCGCATATTTACGGCCTTACCAGCGCAATGGGCTGCGCTGCTTACCGTTACCAGTAATTAACATTTCATTCATTTCCCACCTTGCCAACCCGGTCACGCTTAACAAGGTTGCACAAAGTTGCAACATGGTAGATATTTCTGCCTAACTGCAAAACAACGTAAAAAACAGGAGCAACGCATGGGCACCACGACCATGGGGGTCAAGCTTGATGACGCCACACGCGAAAGGATCAAAGCCGCCGCTGCCACCATCGACCGCACGCCACACTGGTTGATTAAACAGGCTATTTTTAACTTCCTTGAAAAACTGGAAAGCAGTGAGGGGTTACCGGAACTGGCGGGCGCGCAATCCTCCGCCGCGCCGGAAGAAGAAAGCAGCGCCATTATCGAAGAGAGCCATCAGCCGTTTCTTGAATTTGCCGAACAGATCCTGCCGCAGTCCGTTTCCCGCGCCGCAATCACCAGCGCCTGGCGCTGGGCGGAAACCGATGCCGTGCCAATGCTGCTTGAACAAGCACGTCTGCCGCAGCCGGTGGCGGAAAGCGCCCATAAACTGGCCTACCAGTTAGCCGAAAAATTACGTAATCAAAAAACGGCGTCCGGTCGCGCGGGTATGGTGCAAAGCCTGTTGCAGGAATTCTCCCTGTCATCGCAGGAAGGCGTGGCGCTGATGTGCCTTGCGGAAGCGCTGCTGCGTATTCCCGATAAAGCCACGCGTGATGCACTGATCCGCGACAAAATCAGCAACGGCAACTGGCAGTCGCACATTGGCCGCAGCCCGTCGTTGTTTGTTAATGCCGCCACCTGGGGGCTGCTGTTTACCGGCCGCCTGGTGTCGACGCACAACGAAGCCAACCTCTCCCACGCCTTGAACCGCATTATCGGGAAAAGCGGCGAACCGCTGATCCGCAAAGGCGTGGATATGGCGATGCGCCTGATGGGCGAGCAGTTTGTGACGGGTGAAACCATCGCCGAAGCGCTGGCAAACGCCCGCAAACTGGAAGAGAAAGGGTTCCGCTACTCTTACGATATGCTCGGTGAAGCCGCACTGACCGCCGCCGACGCGCAGGCCTATATGGTCTCTTATCAGCAGGCGATCAACGCCATCGGCAAAGCATCGAATGGCCGCGGGATTTACGAAGGGCCGGGCATTTCCATCAAGCTTTCTGCCCTGCATCCGCGTTACAGCCGTGCGCAGTACGATCGCGTCATGGAAGAGCTTTATCCGCGCCTGAAATCGTTAACCCTGCTGGCCCGTCAGTACGACATCGGCATTAACATTGATGCGGAAGAAGCCGACCGCCTGGAGATCTCCCTCGATCTGCTGGAAAAACTCTGTTTCGAACCGGAACTCGAAGGCTGGAACGGCATCGGTTTTGTGATTCAGGCGTACCAAAAGCGCTGTCCGTTTGTCATTGATTACCTGATCAATCTGGCTACCCGCAGCCGTCGCCGTCTGATGATCCGCCTGGTGAAAGGCGCTTATTGGGATAGCGAAATCAAGCGCGCGCAGATGGAAGGCCTGGAAGGTTATCCGGTTTACACCCGCAAGGTGTACACCGATGTTTCCTACCTCGCCTGCGCGAAAAAATTGCTGGCTGTACCGAATCTGATTTACCCGCAATTCGCCACCCATAACGCCCACACGCTGGCGGCGATTTATCAACTGGCCGGGCAGAATTACTATCCGGGTCAGTATGAGTTCCAGTGTCTGCACGGCATGGGTGAACCGCTGTACGAGGAGGTGGTCGGTAAAGTTGCCGACGGCAAGCTGAACCGCCCATGCCGTATTTACGCCCCGGTCGGAACCCATGAAACGCTGCTGGCTTACCTGGTGCGCCGTCTGTTGGAAAACGGCGCCAACACCTCGTTCGTGAATCGCATTGCCGACAACACCCTGCCGCTTGATGAGCTGGTCGCCGATCCGGTCGCCGAAGCCGAGAAACTCGCCGCCCAGGAAGGCCAAGTGGGTCTACCGCATCCGAAAATCGCCCTGCCCCGCGCGCTGTATGGCGAAGGACGCATTAACGCCGCCGGGCTGGATCTGGCGAACGAACACCGGCTGGCCTCGCTCTCGTCGGCATTGCTGAATAGCGCGGCGCAAAAATGGTATGCCCGCCCGATCCTTGAACAAACGGTGATGGAAGGCGAAGCCGCACCGGTGGTAAACCCTGCCGAACCAAAAGATACCGTCGGGTATGTGATTGAAGCCAGTGAAGCCAACGTCAACAAAGCGCTGGATAACGCGGTGAACCACGCGCCAATCTGGTTTGCCACACCACCGCAAGAGCGTGCGGCGATCCTGCAACGCGCCGCCGTGCTGATGGAAGATAACATGCAGACGCTGATCGGCATTCTGGTGCGTGAAGCAGGCAAAACCTTCAGCAACGCCATTGCCGAAGTGCGTGAAGCGGTCGATTTCCTGCGCTACTACGCGGGCCAGGTGAGCGCCGATTTTGATAACGAAACCCATCGCCCGCTCGGGCCGGTAGTGTGTATCAGCCCGTGGAACTTCCCGCTGGCGATCTTTACCGGGCAGATTGCCGCCGCGCTGGCGGCAGGCAATAGCGTGCTGGCAAAACCGGCAGAGCAAACGCCGCTGATTGCCGCTCAGGGCGTGGAAATTCTGCTCGAAGCGGGCGTACCTGCTGGCGTGCTGCAACTGCTGCCGGGGCGCGGTGAAACCGTCGGCGCACAGTTAACGTCCGATGCGCGCGTGCGCGGCGTGATGTTTACCGGTTCCACCGATGTGGCGACGCTGCTGCAACGCAATATCGCCACGCGCCTGGATGCGCAAGGTCGGCCGACACCGCTTATCGCCGAAACCGGCGGTATGAACGCGATGATTGTCGACTCTTCCGCGCTGACCGAACAGGTGGTGATTGATGTGCTGGCTTCAGCGTTCGACAGTGCCGGGCAACGCTGTTCGGCGCTGCGCGTGCTCTGCCTGCAAGATGATATCGCCGACCACACACTGACCATGCTGCGCGGCGCGATGGCCGAATGCCGAATGGGGAATCCAGGACGTCTGACCACGGACATCGGCCCGGTTATCGACAGTGAAGCGAAAGGCAATATCGAGAACCATATTCAGGCGATGCGGGCGAAAGGCCGCACTGTCTTCCAGGCGGTGAATGAAAACGGCGAAGATGCCCGCGAATGGCGCACCGGCACCTTTGTCGCCCCGACGCTGATTGAACTGGAGAGTTTTGACGAACTGCAAAAAGAGGTCTTCGGGCCGGTGCTGCATGTTGTGCGCTACCGCCGGAATCAGCTTGATAAGCTGGTCGAGCAGATCAATGCCTCCGGTTACGGTCTGACGCTCGGCGTGCATACGCGTATCGATGAAACCATCGCCCAGGTGACGGGCAATGCGCACGTCGGCAACCTGTATGTGAACCGCAATATGGTCGGCGCCGTGGTGGGTGTACAGCCGTTTGGCGGTGAAGGTTTGTCCGGTACCGGGCCGAAAGCCGGTGGGCCACTCTATCTCTATCGCCTGTTAGGCAGCCGTCCGGAAAACGCGGTGCAGAAAACGCTGGCGCGCCAGGATGCGCAGCGCCCGGTGGATATGCAGTTGAAGTCTGTGCTGACACAGCCGCTGGAAGCACTAACCGCGTGGGCAGACAGCCGCCCGGCGCTGCAACAGCTGTGCCGCCAGTATGGCGAGCTGGCGCAAGCGGGTACGCAACGCCTGTTGCCAGGCCCAACCGGCGAGCGCAACAGTTGGACGCTGGTACCGCGCGAACGTGTGCTGTGCGTAGCCGATAACGAGCAGGATGCGCTGGCGCAACTGGCGGCGGTGATGGCATGCGGCAGCCAGGTGTTGTGGCCGGATGAAGCGCTGTTCAGGGATCTGGCGAAGCAGTTGCCGGAAGCGGTCAGCAAACGCATTCAGTTCGCCAAAGCCGAGGCATTGATGGCGCAAGCGTTCGAGGCGGTGATTTTCCACGGCGACTCCGACCAGCTTGTCCGCCTGTGCGAAAGCGTCGCCGCGCGCGATGGCGCGATCGTTTCGGTGCAAGGCTTCGCACGCGGCGAAACCAATATCCTGCTGGAACGCCTGTGGCTGGAACGTTCACTCAGCGTTAACACCGCTGCCGCAGGCGGCAACGCCAGCTTGATGACGATTGGTTAAAGCAGTATCGATAATAAAGCTTCTTTGGAATGGCACCGGATCGGGAGCCATTCCAGATTCTTTTACATTGCTGCTATGGGCATCCTGTGGGTGCCTTTTTTGTATGTGATGGTTTAGACTTCTGCGATGAGTAATTAAGGAGATTAATGACATGGAACCTTTACTCGTCTATTCAACGCAGAGAAAATTCAACGACAGCAGCTCTGATGATATGAAATACGGGGATCTTTCGGACTCATTTCTGCAAGACCATCTAAATCTTCGTGATGTATCTACAGTAGTCAACCCATATACAATGCAACTGATTTCACCTTTCAACCATCCGCAAAGCCGTTTCTATTCACCAATAGCAGGAAAGAAAATCAGCAAAAAAGAGTGCATAGAATTGATGTTCAATGATTTAAGAAAACTGACGTTACCATTCTCATTTTACGGTTCTTATAGTGGGATTATTAAGCAACTATTTACGCATATGCAGACCATGAACGGGCAAAGTTTCAGTAATGCGACTTTAAATGCAGCACTTAATCACACTATTGTTTCAGATAAGTCATCCAACAACTCCATTATAAGAATCAAAGAAATTCTTGATAAAAATATCGACTACAAAAAAAGATATTGCCTGGAGACGCTATTCCTCAAATAACATTAAATATAAAAGGCGGTATACTGCCGAAATTTACGAGGATTCAAGATAATTTCAATGGATTAGGTTTAGCTGTGCATGATACCTACAGCACAGAGATTTATCTTAGTGACCTTGATATTAACAAAAATGAGTACAAGGCATTGATAAGATACAGAGTTCAGGATCACTTTGGATTAGACCAGATTGATATTAAAAACTGGAAATTTAACCAGTTCTATTTCTTTAAAACTTGGTTTATATTACAACGTTCAAGAAATTATGGATTCAAACCTTTTTTTACCAACATGGAAACGTGTTTAGAAATAAAAGGATCAAAAAATGATTAAAACTAAAGTGCTAATTTTCACAATCTCTGTATTAGTGGCTTCCATCATCTATATAAATTTTTCCAGGCAAACTGAGATTATGATAACCGATCAAAATTTGAATTTTTCCAACGTTGCGGTGAAAAACTTCCCATTAACCGAGAAAGGAAAAATAGAGTGGTGGAAAATAAACAAAGCAACATTGCAAAAAAAATTCAATATCCCTGCCCCGGCAAAAGATGGTGATTGGTATATCAGTATATGGAACTACGGTGATGGTTTTAAGGCGAAGCCCAAAGGGGACATTAAAGTTTTCAACTCAGACACGCAAGATATGATGTGTTTTAATAATGACAGCGAAAAATGCATAGACAAAGATCTTATTATGCGAATTAAAAATAATAAAAGTGGTGGTGTTGATATTCAGCTTGGCGATAAAAAAATAAACCTCGATTAATCCATATCTGAATAGTCGAGGATGCGTTTTATTGAGAGTTATAGATTCACGCCCAACAAGCTCATGTAGTGATGATTGTGTAGGCCGGGTAAGGCGAAGCCGCCACCCGGCGTTGTGTTTTTACGGCGCTTTGGTTCGTAATGTTAAGCCGACATCGCCGCCGGGGTGCACGGCGAGCAATGTCTCTTTCGAATAACCGCTTTCGCTCATCAGGCAGCCGCAGGCGGCGTCGAAAATGGCGAGCGCCAGCACAATCGAGGTGGTGGCCAGCATATTCAGCGGATCGATCTCCCGCTGCACGCCAGTAGAGATAACCAGCCGCGACGCCAGCGCAATCGCCGAAGCGTGGTTTTCCGTTACGCAAATAATCGGGATATCTTTTACCGCCAGACCGGGCAGCAGGCGCGTCAACTCTTCGGAATTGCCGCCGCGCGACAGCATGATCACCAGATCATGCTCATCGAGAAACCCTAAATCGCCGTGCGCCGCATCGGTGGCATTGAGATAAATCGCCGGGCGCTCGACGCAGGCCAGCATATGGGCAATTTTACGTGCCGCAATGCCGGAAGTGCCGACACCCGTCACCGCAATCTTCCCTTTGCAGCCGCGCAGTTCCGCCATCAGCGCCGCCCACGTTTCCTCGTTAAGATGCTGGCTGAGCGCTGCCAACTCTTCGCTGTAAATCTGCCAGGCACCACAGGCCTGACGCCAACTGTCGGTCATGCCTCCTCCTGCATCAATTTGCGGTACTTCATATGATCCTGATACATCTCGTGGAACACGGTGTATTTGCGATCGTAATACTGCTTAATACGATTGGTCTGCGGGGTCACGGTTTTACCAATCCGGCTCATTGCCGACATCGCTTCCGGGAAACTGTCGAACACGCCCGCCGCCACGGTGCCCATCATCGCCCCGCCGAGCAACATCGCTTCACTCTCTTCCGGCAGCAACATGGCGCAGCCGGTGGCATTAGCGTGCTCCTGCACAAAGATCGGATTTTTGGTGCCGCCGCCGCTCGCCATCACCGTATCGATGCTGTAACCACTTTGATTCATGGTTTCGATGATATGCCGCGTTCCCAGAGCGATTGCCTGAATCGTCGCCAGATACTGCAGCGCCATATCTTCCGGCGTGCGCGACAGCTTCAGGCCGCTGATCACCCCGGTCAATGTCGGGTTCGCGCGTGGCGAACGGTTGCCGTGGAAGTACGGCAAAATATGAATATCGCGGGTCAGGAAAGCGATATTCTCCGGCTCGCCCGCCATCTTACGTAGCAGCGCGTTCAGCACTTCATAAATGGTTTGCCCCTGCGCTTTCGCCTGGCCGAGCAGCGTTTCATAACAAGGATGGGACTGAATAATATGATCGATAAGCGCCCCGGTGGCCGACTGCCCGCCTTCATTCAGCCAACTGCCCGGCAGCACCGCCGAGTAATAGGGCCCCCACACGCCGCTGATAAAACGCGCCTGCGGTGAAATCGCCATATGCCCGGTTGACGTGCCGCCAATCAGCGCGACGCGGCGGTCAAAATCCGCCACTTCGCCGGAAGGTCCGCTGGCGCCAAGCGTGCCGAGCGTGCCCGCGTGAGCATCAATAATCGACACACTCACCGCCGTGCCTGCCATCAAGCCCATCTCCGTCGCGGCGCGCTGCGTCAGGCCGCGCCCCAGCGGTTCGCCCATGGTTTTCACATAGCGACCAATTTTTTCCGCATCGTGTTCCAGCAGATCTTCAAGGCCAATCTGGCGGAAATAACTGGTGTCCCACTTATCTTCGTGGCCCATATACGTCCACTTACACACCGTCGAACACAGCGAGCGCGTATCATCGCCCGTCGCGCGCCAGGTGAGGAAATCCGGCAGATCAAAATAATAACCCGCGTTCGCCCACGTGTTCGGCATATGCTGTTTCAGCCACAGCAGTTTTGGCGTTTGCATCTCTGGCGAGATGATCCCGCCGACATAATCCAGCACCCGGTGATGGGTGGCATTGATGCGATCGGCCTGCGAAATCGCCCGGTGGTCCATCCACACAATGATGTTCTGCTCGCTGCGCCCGGACGGGCTAATGGTCAGCGGGTTGCCCTCTTTATCAAGCACCACCAGCGAACAGGTCGCGTCAAAACCCAGCCCTTTGACCTGAATCGGGTTGATATCCGCCTGGTTCACCGCGTCACGCACGGCGTTGCACACCGCCTGCCAGATGTTGTCGGACGATTGCTCGACAAAATCCGCCTGCGGACGGTAAATCTCAATGGCCCGGCTCGCCTGGCTGACCATCCGGCCAGTCAAATCAAAGACGCCTGCGCGCGCACTGCCGGTCCCCACATCCACACCAATAAAATAGCTCGCCATTCTTTTACTCCTGCAATCAGGCTTTACGATTCTGTAATGCGATAAAGAGGATCAGCACCGCGCCCCAGAGCGCCATCGTCAGATAACTGCTGATACCCAACAAGTTAAAGCCGCTTTCCAGCATCTGCAGTACCACCAGCGCCAGCACCAGACCGAGTACGCGACCAAAGCCGCCGTCCGGGTTAATGCCGCCGAGCACCGAGGCCAGAATGGTCACCAGAAGATAGGACTCGCCATAGCCCGCTTTCGCCGAGTTGAACTTCGCCATCATCAAAATGGCGGCCACCCAGCCGAGAATCGCCGAAATGACATACACCGCGATTTGCACGCGTACGGTGTTCACACCGCTGTAGCGCGTGGCCTGCTCGTTGGAACCCACCAGATAGAGGCTGCGCCCCAGCGTGGTGTGTTCCAGCAGCACCCACAGCAACAGCGCCACCAGCAGAAACAGCAGCAGCGCCACCGGAATGCCGGCAATCGTGGCATTTCCCAGATATTGAATAGCCGCCGGAAAACCGGAAATCACCGTGCCGTTGGAGAGCAAAATATTCAGGCCGGAAATCAGCGTCATGGTGCCAAGCGTCGCAAGAATCGGCGAGACACCGACCCACGCCACCAGCGCGCCATTCAGCGCACCAATCGCCACCGCCACCAGCAACCCGGCGAGCAGCGCCAGGCCGAGAAACAGCGGGTTATCCGGGTGGCTGACAATCACCGCCGCCATCACCAGCGAACAGGCGTTAGCGCCCGCAATGATCGATAAGTTAATGCCGCCGGTTAGCATGGTGATGCCCATGCCGAGCGCCAGCATGCCGAGGATCGGCAGTTGTGAACCGATGGACTGGAAGTTGGCGACGCTGAAAAAGCGCCCGCCAAGCAACGCGGAAAACACCACGGCAACGACGATGATAATCACGCATTGCAAGCGGATGATGGCATCACCGGGCAGAATTCGGACGATGGATTTCATCTTAAAGCTCCCTTGCGAGTTTGCGTTTTTCATGCCACGCGGTCGCGCTGATGCTCACCAGAATAATCGCGCCGCTAAATACCATGTGCCAGTAGGACGAAACGCCGAGCAGCGTTAACCCATTTTGTAAGAAGGCCAGCAGAATAACCCCGAGTAACGTGCCGGTTAAGGTTCCGCGGCCGCCGGACATGCTCGTGCCGCCAAGCACCACCGCCGCTAACACCGTCAGTTCAAAACCGAGCAGCGAGTTCGGCGCGACCGACTGGGTAATTTGCGCCTGCACCACCGCCGCCACACCGGCGAGAATGCCCATATAGCCGTAGACGTAAAAATGCAGCTTCAGCAGGTTCAGCCCGAGGCGCGACGCCGCGTCACGGTTGCCGCCCATGGCATAAATCTGGCGGCCCAGGCGGGTATAATTCATCAATACGGCGGTGAAAATAATGGTCGCGGCAAGGCACAGCAACGGCAGCGTTAAGCCGTAGTCGTAGCCATCGGATCCGGTAAAGGAGAACCAGTTAATGCCGTTCATAAACCAGTCCGGGAAGCCATACAGCCAGGTGCCTTTGGTGGCGTACACCAGCAGGCCGTAATAGACGTTCAACGTGGCGATGGTGATGATGATCGCCGGAACGCGCAGCCAGTAGACCAGAAAACCGTTGATCAAACCGAGCAGCAGCCCGACCGCCATCGACAAAGCCAGCGCCAGCGCGAAGTTGCCGCCGTGGGCAATGACCCAACTGGCCATGGCGTATTGTGCAATCGCTGTCATCGCCGGGAATGAGATGTCGATCCCACCGGAGATCAACACCACAAACAATCCGCAGGCCAGAATGCCGAGAATGGCGTAACTGGTGGCGACATCGGTCAGGTTGCCGAGGGTTAAAAACTCATCGGTACGGATGCTGAGGCCAACCGCCAGCGCAATCACCAGCAGGCCCAGCCAGAATTCGTGTTGCCCTACCAAACGGGCAAGCGAGGCGTTACGCATTGACCACCTCCGCGATCTCCTGTTCTGTACAACGGTGCGGGTTAAACTCCGCCACCAATTCCCCCTGGCGCATCACCAGCACGCGATGGCTGTTGTAATAGGCTTCCGGGATTTCATCGCAAATCATCAGCACCGCCATCCCCTGCTCCGCCAACTGGCGGGCAATCTGATAAATACCCTCTTTGTTGGCGATGTCGACGCCAACGGTGGGCGAATCGAGGATCAAAATTCGCGGCTGTGTGGCGACCCATTTGGCGATAGCGATACGCTGTGCATTACCACCGGAAAGGGTTTTAACCGGCAACTGCGGATCGGACACTTTGATATTCAGATTGCGAATCAGGTCATTGACCAGTTGCCCGGCTTTGGCGTGATCAAGCAAGCCGCTGCGGGTGTGTAATTTGTCGAAGACGGTGACGATGGTGTTGTCATAGATCGATTGCTCCATGATCAGCCCCTGTGTCAGACGGTCTTCCGAGACATAACCGATACCGTGACGGATGGCGTCATGGTTGTTGCGCAGTTTGACGGGCTTATCATTGATGCGTATTTCGCCATCTTCCGGCCTCGTCATGCCAAACAAGCTCATGCACAACTCGGTGCGCCCGGAACCCAGCAGACCGACAATTGATACGATTTCACCGCTGCGCAGCGCAAGGTTGATGTCGCGGTACTTGCCTTTGCGGCTCAAATGGCGCAGCTCAAGCATCGGCGTTTGTTCCACCGGCGGTTTTTCCGGCAGTGGGCTGTAGTGAAAGCGCTGCCCGGTCATCAGATACGCCAGCTCGTGGCTATCGAGTTCACTCGCCGGCCAGGTGCCGATCAGTTTGCCGTCGCGCATTACGCTGATGCGATCCGCCACTTCCATCACTTCGTCGAGGCGGTGGCTGACAAACACCACGCAAATACCGGCTGCTTTCAGTTCGTTGACCACGCGCAGCAAACCATTCACTTCCTGACGGGTCAGCGACGCCGTCGGTTCGTCCATAATCACCAGCCGGGCATCGGCGGCGATGGCGCGGCAAATCGCCACCAGTTGGCGGTCGGCAATCGAGAGTTTTTCGACTTTTTTATCGGGGTCGAGGCGCACGCCAATGCGCGCCATCGCCGCCAGCGCTTGCGCGCGCATTGCGCCACGGCGCACCCAAATGTCGCCGCCGGGCAGATAGCGGTGCAGAGCAATATTTTCTGCCACGCTGAAATTGGGGAATAACGACAGATCCTGGTAAATCACCTGGATGCCGTAATGGGCGGAAAGCGGCGGCGTCAGGTGGTGAAACAGCTTGCCGTCCAGTGCAATACTGGCGCCCTTTTCCGGGTGATAAACGCCGGAAATGACCTTGATAATCGTGCTTTTTCCGCAGCCGTTTTGCCCTGCCAGACAGTGAACTTCGCCTTTTTTCAGCGTGAGATTCACGTTATCCAGCGCCAGCACGCCCGGGAATTGCTTGCTGATATTCTCAAGAGTGATAAATGCGGTGGTGTCGGTCATCGACAATACCTCTGCCAGCGCCTGTGATGGACGCGAGGTTAAAATCTGCGGCGGAAGAGCCGGCCTGACGGCCGGCGTTCCGGTTCCCTGGTGTGGCCTGAAAGGCTCAGAAACCGAGTGATTGTGCGTTTTCTTTTGTAACTTCGAGGATCTTATTAAAGCGGATCACTTTCTTATCCATATCAACATCGGCTTTGCCCAACCCCTCAATGGAGAGATCGGACGTGACTTCTTTTCCTTGCAACAGCTGATCGGCGACGGTCACCAGTGCGTAACCGGCATCACGCGGGTCCCACAGCAGGGCTTTTTTGATGTCGCCGCGCATCAGATACGGCGCAGCCTGGCCCGGCATGGCGATACCGACCACAGCCAGTTTGTCTTTCGCACGTTTCTTCTGCACTGCCTGACCCGCGCCAATCGGCCCGAGCGAACCAAAACCAATCACGCCTTTCATCTGCGGATAGGTTTTCATCAGGTCGAGGGTGGTGGCGTAGGATTTATCAATGCTTTCCGCCACCGGCAAACGCGAGGTGACTTCAAACATATCCGGGTATTTTTCTTTCTGGTATTTGATAGCGTAATCGGCCCATGCGTTATGTAACGGCACGGTCAATGAGCCCACGTAAATGGCATAACCGCCTTTGCCGCCCATATCTTTCGCCAGCTCATCGACGTTCGCTTGCGCGTATTTTTCGCTGTCGATGGTTTCAATATCCCACTGACCAATTTGCTGATCCGGAGATTCGTGGGTCAGAACGACAATGCCTTTGTCGCGGGCTTTTTTCAACACCGGCTCCAGCACTTTCGCATCGTTCGGCACCACAATGATGGCGTTGACGTTTTTGGCGATCAGATCTTCAATCACTTTCACCTGCTGCGCCGGATCCGGCGTTGAAGGCCCGGTCTGGTAAGCATTGACGTCCAGTTTTTTCGCGGCTTCGTTAACGCCGGTTTCCATACGGTTGAACCACGGAATACCGGTGACTTTCGCAACGACAGCAATTTCATACTTTTCGGCGGCAAAAGCCGAACCGGACACCATGCTGGCAGAAATCAGAGCGGCGCTGAGTAAGGCGAGTTTGAATTTCATAGTTGTACCTTTCTTGTAGACAGAGGAAAGTCGCGAAAAGAAGTTAACAACGATTGGAAGAGGCAAAACAGCAGGCTTTTTAAAAATGTGATCAATGCCCACAAATGTTAATTTACAGGAAAATACTGGTTAATTTTTAGTTAAAAACAACCATAAGATAAATCAATACCCATTAGTAACTGTTAAATAATTCGCTAATCTATACATTTATTTAACAAATATTTATCATTTGTGGCTTTTAGATGTCGCTGTTGTGTCCTTTTCGTAATTTGCCTGCGGAAAAATGTTTTCAAATTTGAGAACTGAAACGAGCAAGGCAAAACCGCGAAAACGTGATTTTTCCTATTAAGTGACTTTCGACCAGGGCTATGTTAATAAATCCGCTGAATAAAACCTTGGTAAAAAGGGGAAGCGAATGAAACGAACTCTGCTGGCGCTGTCTGCGCTCTTGCTCAGTAGCCCGCTGTTAGCCGATGAGTGTGATAACGCCTCCACGCAGTCGCAACTGAACAGTTGCACCGCCGGGCAGTATCAGGCTGCGGATAAGAAACTCAACCAGACTTACCAGGAAGCGATTAAGCGCTCAACCCCGCCGCAGGCGGCGCTGTTGAAGAAAGCGCAGCAAACCTGGATTACCCTGCGCGATACGGACTGCGCCTTTGTCAGTTCGGGTGTGGAAGGCGGCAGCGTGCAGCCGATGGTGCAAAACCAGTGTCTGGCAGATAAAACCAGCGAGCGCGAAGCCTGGCTCGCCTCGCTGTTGCAGTGTGAAGAAGGCGATTTAAGCTGCCCGTTGCCGCCAGGCAACTAACGCACGCGGATGCCTTCAATAATCATGCGTTGCACATTATCAACGGTGCGCTGAAAAAAGGCCTCGTCCTGTAATGTCGCGCCGGTCACTGCTTCCACCTGGGTGGCGAAATCGGCGTAATGCTGAGTAGCGGCCCAAATCATAAAGATCAAATGATGCGGATCGACGGCGGCCAGTTTGCCGTCTTCGATCCAGCCCGCAATAATCGCCGACTTCTCATCCACCAGCACCTTAAGATCACCGGTTAACTCGGCTTTCAGCAGCGGCGCGCCTTGCAGCATCTCCTGACAAAACAGTTTCGATGCCTGCGGATTATCGCGCGAGACCTCCAGTTTCAGGCGGATGTACTCTTTGATCGCCACCAGCGGCGTAAAGTCCGCGCGAAACGCTTTCAGCGGTGCCAGCCAGATATCAAGGATTTGGCGCAGCACGTCGACATACAGCGCTTCTTTCGACGGGAAGTAATAGAGCAAATTGGTTTTCGACACGCCCGCCTGCTCCGCCACCTGCTCCAGGCGTGCGCCATGAAAACCGAGGCGGGAAAAGACTTCCAGCGCTGCCGTTAAAATTGCCTGACGTTTTTCACTGACCGCCCGTGTGCGCTTACCTGCACCCTTCCCCGTACCCTGTGCCATGTTTGCTCTCCTTTTGGTTCGCTGCAGCATAGCAAATGGCGCTGACGGACTCGACCCTGTGCACCCTGATTGCGCATCAACGCCTGTTTTTTGTGCACTGTTTTTGACCATTTAGTCCACTTTTTGAATTTCATTTTGCAAACTTTTCGTTAACACATTAATAACACTGACTTTTTCAAAACTGGCACTCCCCTTGCAACTCGTTGATTGCGAGGCTGAAAAAGGAGAGTGCAGGATGCACCGCCCCGCCAGACATTCACCTGACGATGCGAGGTATGCGATGAAAATTGGCGTTTTCGTGCCGATTGGCAACAACGGCTGGCTTATTTCGACCCATGCGCCCCAGTACAAACCGACTTTTGAGCTGAATAAAGCGATTGTGCAGAAGGCGGAGCATTACCACTTCGACTTTGCGCTCTCGATGATTAAGCTGCGTGGTTTTGGCGGCAAAACCGAATTCTGGGACCATAACCTGGAGTCCTTTACGCTGATGGCTGGACTGGCTGCCGTCACGTCGCGCATCCAGATTTACGCCACCGCCGCCACGCTGACATTGCCCCCGGCGATTGTGGCGCGCATGGCATCGACCATTGATTCGATCTCCAACGGACGTTTTGGGGTGAACCTGGTGACCGGTTGGCAGAAGCCGGAATATGAACAGATGGGCCTGTGGCCCGGCGATGACTATTTCTCCCGCCGTTACGACTACTTAACCGAATATGTGCAAGTGCTGCGCGATCTCTGGGGCACCGGCAAAAGCGATTTCAAAGGTGACTTCTTCACTATGAACGATTGCCGCGTCAGCCCGCAGCCCAGCGGCCCCATGAAAGTGATTTGCGCCGGGCAGAGCGATGCGGGAATGGCCTTCTCGGCAAAATATGCGGATTACAACTTCTGTTTCGGCAAAGGCGTCAACACGCCAACGGCCTTCGCGCCCACCGCAAAACGCATGCAGGAAGCCGCCAGCGCCACCGGCCGCGATGTCGGTTCTTATGTGCTGTTTATGGTGATCGCCGATGAAACCGACGAAGCAGCGCGGGAAAAATGGGAACACTACAAAGCCGGGGCCGATGAAGAAGCGCTTTCATGGCTGACCGAGCAAAGCCAGAAAGATACCCGCTCCGGTGCCGACACCAACGTGCGCCAGATGGCCGATCCCACCTCCGCGGTGAATATCAATATGGGCACGCTGGTCGGATCCTATGCCACCGTCGCACGTCTGCTGGATGAAGTCGCCAGCGTACCAGGTGCCGACGGCGTGTTGTTGACGTTTGATGATTTCCTGCAAGGGGTCGAAACCTTCGGCGAACGCATCCAGCCGCTGATGCAATGCCGCAGCCATATTCCTGCTCCCACCCGCGAGGTCGCCTGATGATTACGTTGAATGCACGCCCGGAAGCGCTTGATTTTTCCCCTGAGCAAAGCGCGCTGATTGTGGTGGATATGCAAAATGCCTACGCCACAGTGGGCGGTTATCTTGATTTAGCGGGGTTTGATGTCTCTGCCACCAAACCCGTGATTGAAAATATCAACACCGCCGTCACCGCCGCACGCGCCGCTGGCATGTTGATTATTTGGTTCCAGAACGGCTGGGATGACCAGTATGTTGAAGCCGGTGGGCCAGGCTCGCCGAATTACCATAAATCCAACGCGCTTAAAACCATGCGCAAACGCCCGGAATTGCAGGGCAAGCTGCTGGCGAAAGGCGGCTGGGATTATGAACTGGTCGATGAACTGCAACCGCAGCCGGGCGATATTGTGCTGCCGAAACCCCGGTACAGCGGTTTCTTTAATACGCCGCTCGACAGCATTCTGCGCAGCCGCGGCATTCGCCACCTGGTGTTTACCGGGATTGCCACCAATGTCTGCGTGGAGTCGACGCTGCGTGACGGCTTCTTTCTGGAATATTTCGGCATCGTGCTGGAAGACGCCACTCATCAGGCTGGCCCGGCGTTCGCCCAGCAGGCCGCGTTATTCAATATCGAAACCTTTTTCGGCTGGGTGAGCGATGTGCAGACCTTCTGTACCGCCCTGTCACCGCAAAAAATGGTCAACGTTGCATAAGGAGCTTCACGATGCCAAAGCAGGTCATTATTCCACCGGGCACCACCACCCCAATCGCCCCATTTGTCCCCGGAACGCTGGCAGACGGCGTGGTGTATGTCTCCGGCACGCTACCTTTCGATAAGCAAAATAACGTGGTGCATGTCGGCGACCCAAAGGCGCAAACACGCCACGTGCTACAGACCATTCAGCGTGTTATCGAGACGGCGGGCGGCACGATGGCGGATGTGACATTCAACAGTATCTTTATCACCGACTGGCAAAATTACGCCGCGATTAACGAAGTCTATGCCGAGTTCTTTCCTGGCGATAAACCGGCGCGTTTCTGCATTCAATGCGGTCTGGTCAAACCGGATGCGCTAGTCGAAATCGCAAGCGTTGCGCATATCGGTAAGTGAGGTCGCCATGAAGCTAACTGTGAGCGAGCCACCGTTCGCCAACGCACCGGTGGTCGTGCTGAGCGCCGGGCTTGGCGGCGCGGGCAATTACTGGCTGCCGCAACTGACCACGCTGGAAGCCCATTACCAGGTGGTGCGTTACGACCAGCGTGGCACCGGCAATAACCCCGACGCGCTGCCGGACGGCTACGCCATGCAGGATATGGCGGCGGAGCTGTATCACGCGCTCCAGGCGGCAGGCATCACGCGATTTTACGTGATGGGTCACGCGCTGGGCGCACTGATTGGCATGCAACTGGCGCTGGACTTCCCGCTGGCGGTGAGCGGCCTGGTGCTGGTGAATGGCTGGCTTCAGCTTCACGATCACACCCTCCGCTGTTTCCAGGTTCGCGAGCGTTTACTGGAAGCCGGCGGCGCGGAGGCCTGGGTGCAGGCACAGCCGCTGTTTCTCTACCCTGCCGACTGGATGGCGGCCAATGCGCCGCGCATGGAGGCCGAGGAAGCACTCGGGCTGGCGCATTTTCAGGGCACGCACAATTTGCTGCGTCGCCTGAGCGCGCTGAAAAACGCTGATTTCACCGCGCGCGCCGCGCAGATCCGCTGCCCGACGCAGATTATCTGTTCGCGCGACGATTTGCTGGTGCCTTCGGCGTGCTCTCAGCAATTGCATGACGCCATTGCCGGTAGCCAGCTTTGCGTGATGGAACGTGGCGCGCACGCCTGCAACGTGACAGAAAGCAGCACGTTTAATCATCTTTTACTCGACGGGCCTGGCGCGATGCAGCCCGCATTGGCCCCGGCATTGAAGGAGAAGGTATGAGCGAAGCCGTTACCCCTGCGGCACTGGACGCCCTGTTCACCGGGGCGCGCACCCACAATGGCTGGCAGGCTCGCCCGGTCAGCGATCACACCCTTCAGCAGGTTTACGACCTGCTGAAAATGGGGCCAACATCAGCTAACTGTAGCCCGGCGCGGTTTGTGTTTATTCGCACTCCCGCGGGCAAAGAGAAACTGAGCCCGGCGTTATCCGGCGGCAATCTGGCGAAAACCCTCAGCGCGCCGGTCACCGCCATTGTTGCGTGGGATAGCGAATTTTATGAGCAGCTTCCGGCGCTGTTTCCTCACGGCGACGCGCGCAGTTGGTTTACTTCCAGCCCGCAATTAGCGCACGAGACAGCGTTTCGTAACAGTTCGATGCAGGCGGCCTACCTGATTTACGCCTGCCGCGCGCTGGGGCTGGATACCGGGCCGATGTCAGGGTTTGATCGCGAAAAAGTCGATGCGGCGTTTTTTGCCGGGACGACATGGCACAGTAATTTATTGGTGAATATTGGGTATGGCGACAGCAGCAAGTTGTTTGGCCGCTTGCCGCGTCTCTCGTTTTCCGACGCCTGCCAGCTAGTGTGAGGTCTGTGATGAGCATTGATACACAAACGTTCCGCGACGCCATGGCCTGCGTGGGCGCGGCAGTGAATATCATTACCACTGATGGCCCGGCGGGACGCGCGGGCTTTACCGCCAGCGCGGTTTGTAGTGTGACTGATTCGCCACCGACGTTACTGGTGTGCCTGAATCGTAGCGCGTCGGTCTGGCCGGTCTTCAGCCAAAACCAGGCGCTGTGTGTGAACACGCTGACGGCGGGACAGGAAGCCTTATCAAATATCTTTGGTGGCAAAACAGCGATGGTTGAACGCTTTTCCGCCGCCGACTGGCAACAAGGCGAAACCGGCTGCCCGCGGCTGGTTGATGCGCTGGCCTCGTTTGATTGCCGGGTAAGCCAGGTGGTGAGCGTTGGCACGCATGATATTTTATTCTGCGAGATTATCGACATCACCCGGCATGCCACGCCAGAAGGATTAGTGTGGTTTGACCGCCGTTATCACGCCCTGTCGCGCCCGGCTGGTTAAAACGCAGGCACAAAAAACCGCCGGGTTTCCCCGGCGGTGGGCTTAGGCGACAACCATTAACGTTGCCTGCCATCCGCGCTAGCTGTTGCGGCTACCGTGGCTATTTTTGCCCCCTTTTTTACCGGCTTCCGAGGCGCGCTGAGGATCGTTTTTAAAATTACCCCCGCTTTGTTGACCACCTTTACGGCCTGCGGCTGATGCTCTTTCACGGTCTTCAGCGAAGTTACCTGAACCACCACGATGATTTGCCATGCCTCACCTCCAGCTAAGTGAAATATCAGACATCCTACTGCATTCAGTAAAAGAGGATTCTTTCACCTCACGACGTAAAGGCCGGGCCTTTATCTGCGCCGCGTGACACTAATCTTAGTAAAATGCGGCTAATCAGCCAGCGGCCATTAATATTCTGCAACAGGTTGCGCGCCTGATATCGCATATTCCCTAAGCGAAACCGATAAGCCTCTCTTATGTCTTTAAAAATACGCACCCGCAAAAATGTGTCAAATTGCAACAGAAACGCCTTTGAATTTTAATGCTTATTTATCAGCTATCTGGCGCACTCATTTGCACTCTGGCTATCACGTCATACGCTTAATAGATGGCGCAGCGAATCGCTGTGCAAATCGCAAAACAGGAGTGATGCAAAAATGGCAAAAGTGTTGGTGCTTTACTATTCGATGTATGGACACATTGAAACGATGGCGCACGCAATCGCGGAAGGTGCGCAGAAAGTGGACGGCGCTGAAGTGGTAATTAAACGCGTGCCGGAAACCATGCCTGCCGAACTGTTTTTGAAATCCGGCGGCAAGACACAAAACGCACCGGTTGCCACGCCGCAAGAGCTGGTTGACTACGACGCCATTATTTTTGGCACGCCGACTCGCTTTGGCAACATGAGCGGACAAATGCGCACCTTCCTCGACCAGACCGGAGGGTTATGGGCCTCAGGCGGATTGTACGGAAAACTGGCGAGCGTCTTTAGTTCAACCGGCACCGGCGGCGGCCAGGAACATACAATTACCTCAACATGGACTACGCTTGCACATCATGGGATGGTCATTGTTCCCATTGGTTATGGCGCACAAGAACTGTTTGATGTGTCTCAGGTTCGCGGCGGCACACCTTATGGCGCGACGACTATCGCCGGGGGGGATGGTTCACGCCAGCCAAGTGCTGAAGAGCTGGCGATTGCCCGTTATCAGGGCGAATACGTCGCCGGCCTGGCAGTGAAATTAAACGGCTAACTTCTACAGGAGGACGCAGATGCCAACTCAGGAAGCGAAAGCTCATCGCGTGGGTGAATGGGCAAGTTTACGCAACACGTCACCGGAAATCGCAGAGGCTATTTTCGAACTTGCCGACTACGACGAGGTTCTCGCGGAAAAAATTTGGGAGGAAGGCAGCGATGAAGTGCTGCTACGCGCCTTCGAGAAAACCGACAAAGACGCGCTCTTTTGGGGTGAACAAACCATAGAGCGGCAAAACGTGTGACTCCCCTGCTCCCCCGCTTTCGCGGGGGACTTTTTTTATTTCGCCGCCTCGCCCAACAGCGTATTGAATTTATCTATTGGGCAGAAACCATTGCTGTCCGTCGGGCAACCTTTCAGCGAAAGCGTAAAGCGCTGCACGGGCGAATCGAAGCCGAGTTTGTCAAAATCGCGCATCTGTTCAGCTGTGTAGTAAAGATATTCAATCTTCATCAAATCGCGGTTGCTTTGCGCATCATGCCAGCGCTGAAACATCACTTTGCCGCTAATCGGCGTCAGTTCGAACTGGCCAGGCAACTGATACGGTTGCACATCAAGCGCCGAGAGCAGTGAAGCGATATTTGAATCATGCCCTACCAGCAAAGTGACTTTCGGCGCGCTCGCCGCCTTCTTCACCAGCGTGTTGTTGAGATATTGCAGCAGCGGTTTCGCCACGTTGCGCGCCACATCCGGTGTGGTGAACAGAATTTGCTGATAGCTGTTCTTCAGCTTCTCCAGCAGTTGCCATTGTTTGTCGCTCTTAATCCCGCCCCAGGCCACCTGATCCATTGGCAACCCCTGGTAATACTGCATCGTGAACGCATCCACCAGCGAATTGCCCGCTTTTAACGGCCCGGATACATTCGGCTCCAGCCGATAATTGGCGCTAAAGGTATCTTTGCCTTGCGTGAGCGAACATTGTTGTTTCTCTTTGCAGGCAGGTGAATTGCGGTAATCAACAATGCTTTCCAGCAGTTTAAAACTGTCGTCAAGGGCGTATTTTTGCCGCTCGGCTTCCATGTCGCTGACCGCTTTCTGGCGAAACTCAGAGGAGTTTTCCGTAATAACCGGGTTAAAAAGCGGGTCCATTTTGCCCATTTCACGCTGGTGAAAGACGGGAACATCACAGGCGATAAACGTGTTGCCGACAAAAAACCGGGCGGTTTCGTAGGTGCGTTGCAGGCTGTTGGCCCATGCATAAAACTGTGCCTGCGTGGGGCATTCATCGGTCGATAACACCTTCTCTTTTACCATCCACTTGCGCAGGTTGTTCGCAAGATAGACTTCAATGACGCCGCCTCTGTTGGTCAACTCGCCACCGGCGACATCCCACGTTGGCCACGACTTTGAGGTTGATTGTTGCAGCACGCTGCCGTTATTGGCGAGCGGCGCGCGCACACCATGTCGGCTCAAAATCAGAACTTGTTGTAACGTGTAGCCCTGCGGGGTTGATTGCGCGAATGCCATCGGCGTTGCCAGGGTGGCGGCCATCGCGCCCAGCCATAATAAGGTTTTCATCCGTTTTCCTTGTCTCTGTGCCCGAAGATGAATTGTGACACAGTTATGACAATTCGTCGGTAAACGTGCCGGACAGCATTAACGTTTTAATTCACCGCCATGGCTGCGCATCCATTCAGCCAGCGGGTGACCAATGGGCAAAAGGAGCCGTTTCCAGCTCCTTTACAATTCAATAATCCGTCGACTCGGCGGTGCCTTTCCAGCATTCGAGATCGTCGTTAACAGCGGCCATTTTTTCCTGCGCCAATTGATTAGCGATGGTACCGCAGAACAGATGAAGCGGGGGGTTATCCACATTTGCTGCCTGAATAATCAGCAATGCCAACTTATCGGGATTTCCTGCCTGCCGTCCATCAAGCTCATTGAGATGCAGCTCCAGTGACGCCCGCGCCGCGCCGTAATCCGTCGGCGTATTTTGCGCGGTCAACAAAGACTGTTTTGACAGAAAACCGGTACGCGTCGGGCCGGGATAAACCACCGTCGCACGAATCCCCAACTCCGCGACTTCCGCCGCCAGTGATTCCGTCAGCCCCGCCAGCGCAAATTTGCTGGCCACGTAGCTGCCCCACCCCGCATAGCCGCCCTGAAAACCGGTGATCGACGCAATATTGATAATATGCCCACTCCGCTGCTTGCGCAGATGCGGCAGTGCGTGGCGCAGCACATGTAACGGCGCGAACACGTTTACATCAAAATTGCTGCGCAGTTCCGCATCGGAAAGCGATTCGATAGTGCCAAATTGTGCATAACCGGCGTTGTTCACGACCACATCGATTCGGCCAAATGTGGCGACAGTCGCATCGATAGCCTCTTTGACGCTGGCTTGCGACACGAGATCGACCTCCAGCGCCAGAAAGCGATCGCTGTCCGTGCCGAATGCCTGATGTAAGCTTTCGCGGGTGCGCGATGTCGCTGCGACCGCATCCCCTTGCGCCAGCACATGGCGCGCCAGCGACAACCCCAGCCCACGCGCGGCGCCGGTGATAAACCAAATTTTACGTTTTTCCATGATGATCTCCTCAGTGCGGGCTTTTGATATGGCGAACGATGATCTCGCTGACATCAACACTATCCGGCTGGGCGATGGACCAGGCGATGGCCTCAGCGATAGCGTCTGCCGGTAACGTGATGCGTCGGAAATCACGCATCGCCTCGATCGCGGTTTCGTCGGTAATGTGATCGGCCAGTTCAGATTCCACGGTACCCGGCGTGATGACCGTTACACGTATGCAATCTGTTTCCTGACGTAACGCATCCGAGATAACGCGAACGGCGAATTTGCTGGCGCAATAGACCGCCGCCAGGGGATAGATGACATGCGCGCCGATAGACGCAATGTTGATAATCTGCCCTGCGCCCTGCTGTTGCATGGCCGGTAATACCGCAGCAATGCCGTTTAAAACACCATGAATGTTGACGTCGATAGTCTGTCGCCACTCCTCTGTTTTCAGCGCCGCCAGCGGCGAGAGTGGCATGACGCCCGCGTTGTTGATCAGCACGTCAATGCGCCCATAGTGTGACAAAGCGAACATGGCCATCTGCCGCAAATCTTGCTCCTGCGTCACATCTACAGGTAAACAGTCGATGCTGCCTAACTCTTCGCTCAGCGCAACCAGGCGATCCATCCGCCGGGCGCCCAGAATCAGTTGATGCCCATCGCGTACCAGCCGCCGGACGGTGGCTTCACCAATGCCGCTGCTGGCGCCGGTAAGTAGAATAATTTTGCCGTTGTTCATTGCGTGCCTCCTGTGTTGGTCACGCAAACAGGTTAAACAGCAGCGTGCTGGCAAAATAGGCGCATTCTTATCCGATGATTGCCTGTTCCTATTTATCTTGTTCACTTGTTAAGCGTAAATGGGCAGAATGTTTGCTCAAACATCGCCAAATGGAGAGTGAAATGACAGATGAGATGGTCGCGCTGCTGCGTGAGCTGGCGCCCAACGAGGGTTACACCCGCTCATTGCTGGAAACCGTGCGCTTTATGCGCTCGGATCGCCCGCTGGGACGCACACCAGTGGTGTATGAACCTTGCATTGTAATTGTCTGTCAGGGGCATAAACGGGGTTATCTCGCAAACCGCGTCTACCATTACGACAAGCAGCACTATCTGGTGTTATCGGTACCGCTTCCCTTTTCAACCGAGACGGAAGCCAGCGCCGAGGAGCCATTGCTGGCTATCTCTATCGGACTGGATATGACGGTGTTGTCGGAACTGGTGTTGGAGCTGGATTACCCGCCAGGCCGCGCGAATGCGGCACCGGAAGGGATTATGTCGACGCCGCTAGCGCCTGCGCTGGCGCAGACGACGCTGCGGCTTTTGCAGGCGCTTTCGTCGCCTCAGGAAGCGAAAATCCTCGGACCGCAAGTGGTGCGCGAGCTGTATTACCGGGTGCTAGTCGGTGAACGCGGCGACGCCCTGCGCGCAGCGCTGGTGAATCAGGGGCAATTTGCCACGATTTCCAGGGTATTACAGCGTATTCATCGCCACTTTTCGCAACCGCTCCAGGTAACCACATTGGCGAGTGACGTGGGATTGAGCGTGCCGGCTTTCCATAAGCATTTTAAATCCGTCACCGGGACGTCGCCGTTGCAATACATTAAATCGGTGCGGCTGAACCAGGCGCGGCTGCTGATGATCCGCGATAACGTGACCGCGGCTGGCGCGGCGTTTCGCGTCGGTTATGAAAGCCCATCACAATTTAATCGGGAATTTCGCCGTTTGTTTGGCCGTAGCCCGGGTGAGGAAGCCAAAGAGATGAAGGCGGCGTTTTCGTTGTTTCCCCCGGTCTGAATTACAGCAGCGCTTTCCATAATTCCACGCAATTACGCCCTCTTTTCTTCGCGATATAAAGCGCTTCGTCCGCCATCTGGATCAATCGCTCGTAATCGGGATGGCCACTAAACATAGCGGCACCAATGGATAGTGAAAGCTGAATATTTTCACCTGTTGCTGACTGAACACTGATTTTTTCGACCCGCGAGCGGATACGTTCAGCAATTCGTAATGTGTCGAACTCCGTGGCCTCGGTTAATATGATGACGAACTCATCACCGCCATAACGGAATACATAATCACTGCTACGCACATTGTCATAAAAAGCACCGGAAACTTTACGCAATATTTCGTCACCCATATGATGACCCCAGGTATCATTAATTTTTTTGAATTTATCCACATCGATAATTAATACCGAAAGAGGGGTTCCGGCTCGATGCGCCTGGGCAATTTCGCGTTTAAAAATGGTCGGCATAAATCGTCTATTCAGGAGTTTTGTTAATACGTCCATACCGACTTCATGGCGAGAGACTTCTTCAAACAATTCGCGTAATAAAGTAATAATTTGCGAAACGGTATTCCTCACCTCTATTAAAAATTTCACGCGCAATGTTCGGTTACTTAATGCCCGAGGGGTATTGCGGGTTGAACGGAAAAGCTCATCCAATTCCTGAACCAGGCGAGAAATATGACCTACCTCGGCAATACCACTAAAATAATGCCGACCTTTATGGTTAAACCACAGCCCAAAGTCGGATTGACTCATGGACAGGCTATTCCCTATATCCGCATCCATAATAATTTTGTAGATAAGGTTGATTTCCCAGCTCAGCAGTGCGGAAATTTGCCGTTCCTTCTCTTCCTCGGCATTTTCCAACAAAGAGAAAATACGATAGTTTTCATCCTCTTTCGCCGAGCTGTGCTCATTGAATGAGAACGCGCGCGACATCACTTCCATTGCTAAATCAATACTGTTAATGGCGTAATGATACATTTGTAGTTTTTCGGTAGGTTCATAAGGCGCGGCGATAATAACCGGGTAGAGTAATTTTTTTAGTACGCGAAAGCCCATTTCCACCAGTTCAACGGAGATGCCGATGCGCGCATGGACTTCGGCAACTGCATGTTGTTCCTCAATAAGACGGTCAATATCATCAGCCTGGCATGAGAGAACTTCTTTGACCCAGCGTTCGAGCGCGGATTTCAAATGTCTTTCAACTTGCTCGTTGGAGAGAAATTCCTCGGCATGCGGATCGGTAAGAACGATACGATAGAACTCCTCACTCAGCATATAGGCATGATTTTTCGCCATGTCCGCAGCGAGAAGACGAATGGACGGATCTGTTTTTTCAAGCAGGCCGAGCCATTCACTTTTCATCGATTTAAGATAAGTTTCCATCATTCAAATCCTTACAGTGGTTAACGCATTTTCCGCTAATGATTATTCGAAGCGGCAAATCTTCGATGCAAATCCACGCAGCGAAAAATGATAGTTTTGGCCGCCTCCCCTTCTAAATAGAAAGCTCCGAATAGCGTCATAAACTATAAGACTTCAAAATTTAGAAAAATTAACGAGTTAAAATTGAATCAAACCCCACAGTTACGCATTTATCAGAAACGCACCGAGATAAAGTATAGTTCGTTCAATCGTAATCACAACATTCCGAAATCATATCCAATGTAAGAATTAAGATCTTATTTAAGACTATTTAATTACAGGTTCCATAATGTTCAACTTACAATTCAGGCTCACTTCCAACGTATTATCCAATATGGTTAATCAAAAAAATGAAGATCTATACGATAAGCGACGATATTTATTTCCAAAAAGGAATTATTTCATTGGCCGATGCGAAAAGCTGGGATATTGAAGCGCATGAATTAAACACCTTCCAGCTCGACACATTAACATTAGAAGACGTGGTTATTCTCCATCTCGACAAGAAAAACATGGCATATGCAAAAGCCATTTCCTTCCTCAATAAAACATGCAAGCTATTAGTCATTTCCGGCGCCACCAGAAATATCATTATTGATGACGCAGACATTGTTATAAAAGCGCAAGACTCACTTTGCGAAATAGGCCAAGCCATTACGCAACTGGTAATGATGAAAAAGGAAATCATCCATAAAGAGAATGTATTGAGTGATATCGAAAGGATTATTTTGAATGAATCACTGAAAGGAAAAAACATTCATCTAATAGCAAAGTTATTAAGTATCACACCCAAGCGCGTATATGCTTACCGAAATAAAGCATGTAAAAAAATGGGCGGTAAAAAGATAAACGATTTACTACTGATAAAAGATAATTTACTGGAAAGATCAAACCCTGCAATGACATATTCCTACAACAATAAAACACCCGATCGCGGCTTATAAATAATGCAAACGCTCACTGATTCCGTCTGTAGTATTTTCAACTACAGACGGATTAGGGTTACCAGAAGCTCATTTGCTTGTTGATCTCTCCCCAGCGAAAGTACATATCACACGCCATTAAAAAATCACCGTGCCACAACCTATAAATATGCAGGTAACTGTAGGCAAGACAGGGCAACAGGCAGAGTAAAAAGTACATTTCGAAAACAACCGGCCAGGCCGGCAGCGACAGCAGCATGCTGACCAATAAGATCCACACAACTTCCACAACCAGTAACAGAACCATCCTCAGCCAGAGCGGCATTTCAAGCAGTACTCTGCCCGGTAGCGAAGGTGAAAAATAGAAGTCGATCTCGTTTAAAAACAAGCGCCCAAGAAAAATATACCGCCGGGATAAGCGCACAAATAACAGATTCATTACCAGCACAATGGCGCACAACACCAGCATGGCAACCATTAATGGCGCTGAGAAGAAGCCTTCTTGCAGCGAGAAGTCCGCATGATATTTCAGCGGGGAAACGGTCAGCATATTCAAACAAACGCTCAGCAAAAGATAAGAAGCCACATAGCGATAGAGATGCTTGTAGCGAACTTGCTCAACGGACGCACTGCCCACTTGTTTTATGTAACTGGCCCGGATGAACCGAAACACAAAATATAGAAAGAGTGGCGAAATCGCCCCCAGACAAGCCAGGGCATAGACAGGTGAGGTAAACAAAAAACAGACTGTTGCCGCTGCCCAAAAGACCAGCCCAAACAGGAGGCTGGTAATGGCTGGATGGGTTAACAGCAACTCTTTTCGCCCGGCCTGCTTTCCGGCGAAACAAGAAAAATCAATATTTTTAACGACACATTTATAGGCCCAGTAAGCTTTCAACTCATATATAAACGTGAACAACACAATCACCAGTATGCCGCTGATAAACCCGGCATCACGCGCGGTGAAGGTATATCCGGCATTTTTCCAGTAGAAGCCCAGCAGGATAAAAACAATGAAAAAGAAGAACGGAATAATCTTCCTGTCCTGAAAACGAATGAATGTTAAATAATCGGGTATCACAACAGCGACCTCAATTCGATAAAAGCGTTTTGCAATGCGCGATTTTGTCCGGACTGAAGCCAATGAAATCATTAAGCATTTGCCCCAGATATGCTTTGTTGCTTATTTCGACAAACAATACCGGTGGTTCGTTTATCAAGAATTGATCCATCGAATCGGTCCATTTCACGGTGTGTGTCAGATGCAAAGACAAGTTCTCTTTGATGCATTCAGGATCTTGTTCCGCCTTGCCTGTGACATTCATCAACACAGCATGCTGCGGACAATCAATATCCACACTGGCGAGATAATCTCTCATCAATGGCACGCCGTCGGCCATCAACCGGGTATGCCAGGCACCGCTCACCCCTAACTTGACCGATTCATAACCCGTATCAAGCAACACCCGTGAGAATGCGCCAAGCGCATCACTCTCGCCACCCACTACCTGTTGATGGCGGCTATTATCGCAACTGATATCTATCGCCATTCCGCTATACGTAATCAGATTTTGCAGACGCTGGTGATCGATGCCTTTTACCGCCAGCATATGGCCTTTATTACTGTGGCTAAGGTCATTCATCACATTGGCGCGAAAATGAATCATTTGAAATAACGTTTCCAGAGAGATCGCGCCAGCTGCGTACAACGCGCTGTATTCGCCGACACTGTGGCCACAGGATCCGACGATTTCAAACGAGTGAAGTTTTTCGCGACACAGCGTAAAAAGCGTCACATTGATTGCCGTAACCGCCACCTGTTGCACCGTGGTTTGTATCAGACGATTCATTGGCCCTTTCAAACACAACCGGCGAATATCCATACCCGAAATATCGCTGGCACAATCCCAAATACGCTTTGTGGCTTGATTCAAATCCCATAGATCAGCCCCCATCCCAATGACCGGGTTGCCCTGCCCCGCAAATAGCAATGCGACAGGTTGCTCTTCTTTATTTTTATTCATCTGTAATGTCCTTATAAAAGATATTTAAACCCGAAATAGACGCCCAGGGTTTTACCAAAAAGAGAAAACTCCGCGTCATCCCTGCCCAGCGCAGCCCAGCTCCCGGCATAGAGCTCAAGGTTTTCATCAAAACGTTCCAGCGGCGTGGAATAATGCAGGCCGAGCATGGTGCTGTAATCGACCATATTCAGCACCATAAAGGGTTGAACCGTCGCACCATTTTCATACCGCAGGCTGGCGTAGGTATTAAGGTAGTGCTTCCCTTGCAGGTTTCCTCTGTTGGCGGCATTGCTTATTTCGGCGGCCATCAGATATTTATAGGCGTCAAAAGCGTCATTGAGCGAACTATATGGCGTTTCGGTATTCAGATAACGCACAAAATCAGCGTGTTGTTGCCACTGCGCGCGTGAATAACCTTCGCTCTGGAAATAATATTCCACACCCAATACATCAAAACGGTCAGTCGTATATTGGCCGCCAATGGCCAGCTCGACGCCCTCTTTATCCTGCGTGCCATAGAGTGATGAAGGAAAGGCGTAGCCCTCAACTTCAGCAGCCTTTTCTGGCGAAAAATGCCGCCATTGCTGCGTACTATGTAAAGCTAACTCAGCATTAATCACGAACTGCGGCGTAGCATTGAAGCTATCTGAAAGCGCGATGGAGCGTGAATCGCCCAACAACAGATTGACGGATGGCGTATGGCCAGCCAAACGATAATCCGTATAGCTCAACAGATAACGTTCGCTCGCGTTAGCACGCTGGTTCGAGGACCAGTTGCTGGAAGATTCATAGCGTTGGCGAATCTGCGCTAACTGCGGTGCAACGGTCAAAGACAGTGTGTAATCGCGGCTGTCTTTAATCAGCCTCGTGCCCCACAGCGACTCTGAATAGGCAGACTTCATAGCCGGATCGTACAGGCGACTCTCTTTAAACCCAGCGTAGTAATTACTTAGCAGTGATGAGGGAGATTTCAAAAAGAACATGCCCGTTTTGGGCTGAAGTTTCCCGCCTTCCAACCGAAGATCGTCTGAAAGGGTGTACTCAAGTTGTAGCTGATCGAGCAGTATGCGCGAGCGATGGTTATCTTTTTCAAACCAGCCTGGCATCTGCCACGAGTAATATGTCAGGCCATAGAGAGAAAAATCCAGGTCCAGCTTATTTTCGATAACAGCACACCGGCTGTTAAATTTTACGCCAGCATCATGAAGAACATTTTTTGCTGTATAGGCATTTTCACCCGCAATTTTCCATACCGATGGTGTCCGGTTGATATAGGAAGTTTGTAAGAATAAAGCCGCATCCCGATTCTCAATAACCTCATCGCCAGAGAGACAAGAAGCCTGGAGGTTTAATGAAAATAGAGAAAAAGGGATGACCAGAAACATCAGACGAGTTTTCATTTTATACCTCGCTGAATAGATTCCCGGGTAAATCGCGATTCTGGTAAAGATTCTAATCTGACGTCACTGTAATCCATTACGGTAAACCCTTTGCTATATCGGAGATCCTTCACAATAATTTTCATTGGTCTCTCTTTTCCCAGTACGTATTGATAGTTTTGATACAGTACGTCTTTCAGTAATTTCCCATCCTGCGCGTAGTAGCGAGCCTGATAAGGTCGGTAATCATTCTTTTCAACCTGGTAAACAATTTTCGGATAAGTGACCTCTTCGGATTTTCGCTCCAGAGATAATTCGTGGCAGATCTTTTCGCCACAAGGCACTTCACCGAGTAATGTTGCGTTATAGGAATAATCAAAATTCGTCACAATGACATCGCTATTGGATATTTGCCCGACGAGCCGTTGTTCCCTGGAGATCGGCATTGGTCGCCGCAGATCTGGCGAGTAAAACCACAACGCGTACCAATCTGACAGCATGACTTTACCTTTATCCCGTGGTGGATAAATAAAGCGAGCAATTGAACGAGCGTCTGCGGGCTTGCCATTTTCCGGTTTCATAAAACGCATAGAGATGTCGAAAATCTGCTTATTCACTTCCTGTGTTGTGTCCTCTTTATATTCGCGAACTGTCACGGTATAGCGAAAAGGCTGATTGGGGGAACGAATTTCATCTGCGCGGCGAATAATATCTTGCGCCTGGCTGGCATTTGCGGCCATTGGCATTATTGCTCCGAACACTGTCAATATTAAGAGATAAAAAGAAGAGAAAGGCATATTCACAACCTGTAATTATGAGAATTTAAATGCATCGGATAAATTAAGTTTTGCTGCCCGTAGCGACGGAAGGATAGAAGCAACCGAAGCCGTTAATACAGGCAATACAAACGTTATCCAGATAATGTTGGGATTCGATGTTTTAATAAATGCAGTATAACCTTGCGACTGGCCAGGCGAAGGTGGCATCGCAATGCCATGTAAATTGATGATATATGAAAAAGCCAAACCCATTGCCAGACTTCCCACCGCACCAATAACGCCAATAAAAATACCTTCGAGAAGAAATAGTCGCGTCACATGTCTTGATTTAAGCCCAATCGCTCGCAAGGTGGTAATTTCACGAGTACGTTCCACGATATTCATCGTCAATGAATTACCGATCATAAACACAACAATGACTGCGACCAGCAGTTTAATAAAGAAATAAATCCCTGATAATAAATCTTCAACCTGTTGATAAAACGGTGACACCTCTTTCCACTCTTTAACAATAAGAGGCAATTTTTTATCAGCAATAAATTTCCGAAGCTTAGTGGTAAAAGCAGCGACATCGTCGGTTTTTAATAGAACTAATATTTTACTAACGCCCTCAGTCCCCATTAACTGTTGGGCCGTCGCCAATGGCATTTTCATAGCTGCATCGTCATAATCTTTGATACCAGAGGAAAAAACACCCCGCAGTTTCAGTGAGATCGCCCCCTGTCCACCGTGTGCATTGACAACCATAATATCCAGCCAATCGCCATATTGGGCATTCAGCGTTTTTGCCAGCCCACTTCCCATCGTCACCTGATCAGTTTTAATACGTGAGAGGTCGCTGCCGGTAATAAGTTTATCGAAGGAGCCCAACTTCAATGCAGGTAAAGGTTCGACACCCAGCCCTGAAAAATAGCTGGATGTCTCTTTTTCATATTGTGAAAGTACACCGCTAAACTCAAGTTGCCCGGAAATAGTTGCAATATGTTCAGACAATGATTTATCTGCAAGCATCTCATTTTTCAGCGATGCGTAATCATCAATAAGACTTTGACTCTTATTAGACGTTTCAAAATAGTCCGGATTATAAATTTGCACATGGCCAATATTGGTGCGAATGGTTTGCTCTTTTAATATCCAGAAAGAGTAATCAATAAAACCGCCATACAGAAAAATCGATACACCACCTAATATAATGGCGGCAATAGTCGAGAACGAACGTCTTCGATGGCGAAAAAGGTTCAGGAAAGAAAATTTCGCATCCTGGAATTTAAACACCAGGCAAAAAAGTACAAATGCCAAAATGATGACCATGGCAAAATTAATCAATAACAAATCACGGGTCATTTACTCACCTTTTAATAGCGGCATCACAATCTGCATCACTTCGTGCATATTCCAATCCGGCGCTGATGTTGAATCTAATGTGAGATATTTTGCTGCGAGAGTTCCCTGTACCTTAATTTTCTCTAGTAACAGATTCGCCCGATGATGCTCATTACAATTCATTAATGCGCGGTAACGCATATAACGAATATGATTCACCAGGTCATTATCAAAAAGCTGCGATTTTGCTAATAACTGTTCGGTATCTTGTAACGTAACAACACAACGTCCCATATCGGCAGATAAATAAGCATCGATGCGCGCACGCAAATAGCGAACCCGCAGATTGTCTTCGTTTGCATCC
This sequence comes from Kosakonia sp. BYX6, assembly GCF_038449125.1. NCBI lineage: Bacteria > Pseudomonadati > Pseudomonadota > Gammaproteobacteria > Enterobacterales > Enterobacteriaceae > Kosakonia > Kosakonia calanthes. The sequence continues at coordinate 2,944,523 of NZ_CP151800.1, forward strand.
ACGGCTTCATCAAGATAGAACAAACCGGTTTTGGCATATTCCGCGGCGTGAATAAAATCATTTACCGTCGAGAAGGATTTTGCCTGGCGCAACAATCCATAGGAATAAAAAATGAGTGAAGCGACTGTTTTCTTGCGGGTATATTCGGCAAACAATGCCGTCGTGGTATTAGCTAGCGCTTCTGGCTGCTGCGGAAAACCCTGTTGTAATACCTTGTCGACCTCCGGCGTTATTGTGGCATGAGCCGAGTTAACCATCATGGCCAGCAACAGAGACAAAACGTAAAGCCATCGCCATTTACCTGGCTGAGTCATAAGCTAATTCTCCATCCGTGATTTCAATAACCCGCTGTGCCCGATCCTTGAGCTGGCTTGAATGTGTGGAAATAATAAATGTTGCTTTGGTTTGCTGATTTGTCTTTAACAACAGATCCAAAATGGCTTCCCCGGTCGCCAAATCGAGATTGCCTGTCGGCTCATCGGCAACAACCACACTTGGCTCATGCGCGAGTGCGCGCGCGATCGCCACGCGTTGCTGCTGGCCGCCAGACAACTGACCGGGTTTGCGGTCCACCAAATGAGCTAAGCCGACGCTGTCGAGAAAATGCAATGCCCGCGCTTTTGCCTCTTTTCTATCGCAGTGCCCATTGAGTACGAGCGGATAAAAAACATTATCAAACACACTTAACACAGGGATCAGATTAAAAAATTGAAAGATAAACCCGAGATGTTTGCTACGGATGTGCGCCAGCTTGTTCTCCGACAGGTCATTAAGCGCATTATTCAAAAAAATAACCGTTCCAGCAGAAGGTTTATCAATACCAGAAAGTATATTCAGCAGCGTACTTTTGCCGCTACCAGAGGGACCGCATAATGCAAGGAACTCCCCTTTAGCAATCTCGATGTTGATATTTTTCAACGCGTCAACGCGGTTTTCACCTGCGCCAAAGCTTTTTGAGATATCGCTTAAAAGTATTGCTGGCAGAGGTTTTACTCTGTTTTTCATACCAGTTTCTCCCCAGTCTCATACCAGGTGTCGAAATAACTGCAACCACCAAAATTATCTGGAACTATGGTGCGCATCGCTGCCGCTGAGAGAGGCTGCTGCTTGAGATACTCCCAGCTCAATGCCGGGGTCAGAAAACCGCTTGCACCAAAAATATCCGCGAGATTAATCGTCCTTGCGGCGAATTCGGGATCAATAGGATGTCGCTTATACGCTTCGCCAGCATCTGAAAAAAGTTCAATATTTGGCGCATTGAGGAAGATATCGCCATACGCATGCACACCATTTTGTGGAATAAGATAATGCCCACAGCGCACTTTAAACTCACCCGGCCGACGGCTAAAGATAAAGCATCCTGTGCGTTCAACCGTGAGATTGATACCACCTTTATGCGCTGGTTTTTTATTTTGTACCTCAGCAGAAAAATCTTCATCTGAGAAAACCAGCGTAGGGATCGCGCGATAAGCAGCGCAGATCACCACATAGTCAAAAACATCCCATTGAAGATAATCTTGTGCCCATTGCATTGCTTCGAGGAGCGACATTTTTTCGCCGCGCATTTTGCAACTCACCTCTTTCACTGAAAACTTTTTCAGCAAATTCTTAGGTAGAGTATCAATTGTTGATGTATGCAAGGCGCTGGTTATATTTTCAAAAACAGCAGACTCCCCCCATGCGTCAACATAAATAAATGCCGTGCGCGATTTTAATAACAGCATTCTTTCTTTGGTGGGCATCTCTTGTAATGCCCTATCAGATGCCTGCTCCAGCGCTTCAATGTAATTAATGTAATCAGGCTTGCGCACCATTTCCCGCGCGTAGATATCTTTGGTTGTCCCAAAGCGCTTAAAACCCCAGCCACTTTTGGATGTTGATTTCAATGCCTGGTTGTATAAATGAGACTCCCAGGCATTTAACCAACCCGGATAATAAAGATAAAACGTTTCATCCGGTTCCGTAATGGAATATGAGGTTAAGTACATTCCATTATTCATATCACTGTTCCTGCAGCGCCTATATCTGACATGACGATACCGATAATAGAACCATCTACGCCCAACCCCATTTTAAGTAAATGTTGTTTGTCGTGTGAAATAACGCCTCGGTCGAGAAGAATGTAATTCGCGAGGTCATCAATAATTTCGTCATTACCGACAGGGGTAATTAATTCACGATGGCGAACGGAATAATCGCCAATGATCAAATCAACAATACCAGAGCCGGTCGAGGTGTAACCCAGTTGCCCTTTATAGGCGAGCACAGGAAGGGATTGATTTCCCGCCAACATACTGATGGCTTTTGCCTCGGCTTTGTCACTGATTGATGAACCATTACCGTGTGGAATAATGCCGCTTAAATCGTCCAGCGTAATATCAGCGTCTTTTAAGACGTTACGCATGACTTTGAGCATATTGGTGCTAAGCCATGCGCTGTCATTGCTTCTGTTAGCGCTAATTTGCGTATAAGAAGATTTCAGACGAACACCGCCGCGCATTTTTCTGGCGCGGCGATGCCCACTACGCTCAAGCAGCATGACGGCAAAACCCTCGGCAAATAAAACCGCTCTGCTGTTTTTACCAAACGGCTGTACCTGTTCGCTGTCAAGCATCGACTGATTTTCGAGATACCAAATATCCTGGGTTTTGATTTTCGAGCAATTAATAATGCACACCAGATCAATACCACCTTGTTCTATCGCCTGACAGCCAAGATGCACAGCGGTCAGTGAAGAGTTACTGGTGCAATGCATATTCGGCGGAAAATAATTGAGGCCGTATTTACGCGCAATATTAAAAGCCAGATTATCCTGAGACATATTTCTGATATGCAGATTACTGACAGAAGTTGTTAGCGTAATATCTTCGATGTCGTTATGGTCGTAAAACGACTTATAATCCATGCCGTCAACGCGCGGACCTAACCCCGTTAAATAGACACGAACATTATCGCCGCGCAGACAATTTTTATTCAGCATTGCTTGCGCGAGCGTTTCATCGATCAATTTGTATATCAGATCAAATGCATTGTCTGGGCCAGGCTCAAGCCTGGCCACGAATGTGTTGCCCTTAAACCCGCATTTAATGGCTTCTTCATCCGAGGAAAACCAGGCGTTTTTTTTGACGCGAACGCCCTGCTTCAGATTTTCAATTAACTGCGCAGGATTTTTCGCGTACGGTAAAAAAAGATTATAGCCGGAAATAATTGTCGCATTGTCCACGGCATTATCCCTTAATTACCACGGCATAATAGTTTCCACCTTCTGTCGCGCCAATCAACAGCGCATGCTTGACGGTGATATTCAGCGGTTGGCGGACAAAATTCACACGAGAATCAAAAAATTCGCCAGTATAAGGAATAGCCGGAACCGACTGTGTTTTGATGCACTCAATAAGAACCAGCAGATTTAGCAACCCGGCAACCGACGCGACAAAGCCAAAACAGGCGTTATAGTTCACAACCGGAACCTGGGGATTTTCTTTTGCAAAAATTTCACAGAGCGCGTCTATTTCGATTTGCGAATTTTCTCGGCCGCCATTACTGCTGCCGCAGACCAGATCGATCTCTTGCGCGCTAATACCTGCATCGGCCAGGGCTCGTTCAATGGCCAACGACATGGAGGAGGATTTTTCACCCAACTGCGTTGCGTCAAAATAGCTGTTGCTACAAGATTTACCGTAACCTGCGATTTCAGCTAACACCTCGGCCCCGCGTTCGCTTGCGGCTTCGGGATCTTCGAGCAGCAACATGCACGCACCTTCTCCTGGAACAAAACCTTTCGCTTCTTTGCCATAAATTTGGTAATCGCGGGCATCAGACGTCATGTGAATTTTTTGCGTGACGGCGTCCATATAGAGCGACATTGATGGGAAGAATTCGTCCGCGCCGCCAACAATGACCTGCGGCTGCACATTTTGACGAACTATCTCATAACCATAAGTCAGCGCGCCGAGTGCGGAGTTTTCGCCTGTTGCCAGCGTTGTCGTATAGCCTTTAATGCCTTCAGAAATGCCGCAAAATGTCGCAATAGCGTTCATCAACGAACCGGGGAATTCTGAAGTGCGAACTTTGCGTGGGTCCGGTTTCAGGCTTTGCAGATATTTGTAAGTTGTTTCCTGCGGTCCACGCGACATTCCCATCACCATGCCAAGATCCTCGCCGTCACGCTTGATTTTGCGCTTCGCCGTGTTCAGCGCTTCGGATAACGCCACCAAAGCAAGGGTGCCACCGCGGGTCGCTTTACGTGAATCAAACCGGCGCAGATATTTTCGCGGGTCAAGGTTCATCACTTGAAAGGTTTTGAAGTACTCTTCATATTCCGGCAATTTTCCCGTGTCGCCCGCATAATGGCTGCCGAACATCTCCGTTAGCTGGTTCGTTTGCACCAATACCGCCAGCAACTCTCTGGCTTCCGCCAATGTATCGGCAGGGAATGTCACATTGCCGAGCGTGGCAGCGGTATTGTTTTGCCAGATATTTTGCAAAATGTCCGAGAGGCTATGACCAATAGCCGTAACCGCTCCATGCCCGGTAATTGCAACACGTTTTCGGATATAGGTGCTGACTGGAACAGAAGCAGGCTTAGTACTCACAATCATGCAGCAGTTATTACCGCCAAACGCATAATTGTTTTTCATGAAGAGATTAATGTCTTTTTCTCTGAACTCGTTTGCAACATAGTCCAGATCGCAATTCGGGCGCGCGACAGAAAAATTAAGCGTAGGCAGAATCTTATTATCCGGCAGCGTCACCAGGCAGGCGATCAATTCGACAATTCCCGCGGCGCCAATGTTGTGGCCAAAATAAGATTTCGTTGAGCTGACAAGCAGGTCTTCACGATGTGCGAAGACCTTGTTCATCGCCATCGTTTCGATTCTGTCGTTGGCTTCGGTACCGGTACCATGCGCGTTGACATAATCAATCTGCTCAGGCGTCACGCCTGCGTTTTTCATGGCTTTCAGCATGACCTGAACCGCACCGCTCGCACGCGGATCAGGCCCAGTTTCATGGTAAGCGTCACATGAGGTCGCATAGGAGAGGATTTCGCCGTAAATTGTGGCGCCGCGTGCAACAGCATGTTCATACTCTTCCAGCACCAACGCGCCGGCGCCCTCACCGATTGACATTCCGGGTTGACCAGAGAACGGCGTACAGGAATCGGGATGCATGACATTGAGCGCATAAAACCCGGCGAACGTCGGTAGGTAGATGGGCTCAGTCCCAACCGCCAACATCGTTTTGCTCTTGCCGTTTTGCAGATAATCAAATGCCATACCGATGGCATTTGGACTTGCTGTGCAGGCTGTCGCGACTAATTCAACGCCGCCTTTAAGGCCAAGTAAGGTGGACACACTGGAGCAACAGGATGAGAATCCCCCGGAATAGATGGCCTTGCGCAGCGAGAAATCCTCCATGCGCTGCTCAAAAAGAGGCAGAAAAGCTTCGGTGCCAGCAGACGATACGCCGACAATTAAGCCGGTATCTTTGAGACACGTTTTATTGTTAAATAAGCCCGCCTGACTCAGCGCATCCTTGCCGACTTTATAAGCCCACAGCGCAGCATTATCTAAAGATTGCACGATCTCGTCGGGGAGTTCTGAATAATCGATGTCGTGCAATATCTCTGCGGCGCGAGCATTCTCAAACCATGTATTAAAACGTTGGCTGTCAGCGACACCACATTTTTTATCTAATAACGCCTGCTTAAAGTCTTGAAGGTTTTCAGCCAGAGATGACAATATCCCCATCCCTGTAATAACCACTCTCTTTCTATTGGTCTTCATAATTATTCTCTGAGCTATAGCGATACACAAACTGCAAGCACGTAATAAATTGAATGATGATGCCGATACGTACTTTACTATTGCCATTTATGAGGCATGGCGGGCCTTAGAACAATCAATATAACTATGCTCAGTAGGACTAACTAACATGCTTAAGTTATAAAGAAACGGGACACTCTGCGTTTTCGCTGAAACATTACCGGCAGCGGTGTGAATATCGAAACCTTCAATATCGGACCAGGCATAATCCTGTTCAATTAACGCCAGTGCGATGAATGATTGCAAAGCCGGGGAATAGACCGATTTGACGATAATCCCAACCTCTTTGTCGCCGACCAAAACTTGGTCATCTGGAGCAATGCCGGCGCATTCAACAAGCGGACGGATCCCAATAAGTTTGCGCTTCGCATTTTCTTGAGAAAGTTCAGTTATCATGGATTTCCCGATAAAGTCCTCTTTGTCGTACTGCACGGCCCATTGCATCTGCAATTCAACGGGGTTACGGCTATAGTTGGCATAAATAGTTTCGTCCCAACTCGTATTTTCTATACGAACGGTATTTTGATATTCAAGGCCACCGGTTTTAAGAAGAAATTTTTCGCCTTTATCCAGAAGATTCGCCCATAGCTCAACAAGTGCTGTTTGCTGGCCCAACACCATATAGGCGAATTCGCCATGTTTACCGCAACGAAAAACAAGCAATCCATCGTCTTGATTAATATATTCATGGTAGGGCAAGCCGATAATATCGAAGCCATAGACTTCAGCCAGAATCTCCCATGAATAAGGACCTTCCAACATGATGGCACCCCAATCATCGTGCTCCATAGATTTAATTTCAGGGATTTCTAAAATATCCATTTCTTCAGCACGCTCTAATATTTCACTGAGGCATGCAATAATTTCTGATGCTGGAATGTTTTCGGAAATGATGTAGTAACCGTCCGGTGTGCATAATGTATAAATATCGCCACGGATTGAACCATCTTCGCGTAATACTAAAGAATACATCCCTTGCTCATCACGAATAATGGAAATATCTGCGGAGGCCATATGGTTAACTAATGCCCATGCATCGTCCCCCATCACGCTAATAATCGACATGTGAGAATAATCAACGAGTAATGCATTTTCGCGAACAGCTTTGTATTCAACGATAGCATCGTTATAAACGGCGGGAACGGTCCGATTGTTATAGACACCCATTTGGGCGTTATGCGATAAATGCAAATCATGTAGAGATTTCATAATAATCCTTATCCAAAGCTAGTTAGCAGAAATTATGCCTGTCGTTTCGTGATAACAAATGAGGCCAAATTATTGACACTGCGCATATAAGAAGGGTCATCACTTTCACTGACTTGAATGCCGAAGACTTTATCGAGCAGGACGACAATTTCTGTAGCGTCAACCGAATCTAATTTAAGGCCATTGCCAAATAACGGGGTATCATCATCAATTTGCGAGGGTTCACGTTGAATATTCAAACGCTGGATAATTTCAGTTTTAATAGTAAAGAGAACGTCTTTACGTTCATTGATTCGTTCATGCATTAATGACATATGTTTTTTCCTTTATGGTTTATTTACTTTCGCGAAAATTAACTATCGTTCCCTGACTAATGAGCTTTTTACCTACATTTGCCGTTACTGAATAATGTTTAAATCCGCCTGGATCAGAAAAAGCCAATTTGCTTACCACTTCAATGGTATCGCCTGGGTAAGCGATATCTTTGAATTTCAAATTCTGAGCGGCCAGAACACCACGCACCTGCGCGCGACGCGTACGGATAATATTAAGTAATTCCGGCTCATGGATTCGCGCAAAAATGTCACGCAATGTTTTTAGTTCTGTACCAAAACGCTCAAAATAAATATCGCAAACATCTGTTAGAAAAGAGAGATATTCACTCGCTTGACCGAATATTTCCGCAATAATGACCCCTGGCATTATTGGATCCTCTGGGAAGTGTCCGAGGAGATAAGGTTCATTGTAGGTCACATGCTTGATGACATGGACAAAACCATTTTCACCATATTTATAGTCTTCGATTCTATCGACCATTAATAAGGGCTGACGCCAGCCGCCCATTTCAAGAAATATTTTTGAAGGAATAGCATATTTGGACATAAATCACCGCATGACCAGGCCGCCATCGATGACGATGGTCTGGCCAACAATGTAACTGGACGCAGAAGAACTTAAATAAACAATGGTATTTGCAACTTCCTGGCAATTTCCCAGACGCTTGAGCGGAATCGAATTCGTCACATCCCGCACCACGGTTCTCGATACCTTCTTGACCATCTTCGATGCAATCATCCCCGGAGCTACCGCATTGACACGTACCCCGCGCGGGGCCAGTTCTGCTGCCAATGTCCGGGTAAAGCCGAGCAATGCCCCCTTGGAAGCACTGTAATTTGCTTGTCCCACGCTGGGAATAATGGCAGCGATGGAGGCGACGTTAACAATGGTTGAACTCTCAGCACACCGGAGTAATTTCAACACCTCTTTTGTGAGCCTGAAGGTACTGAGCATATTTGTATTAATGACCGTACTAAAATCATCAAAATTCATCGAAGCAAAAAGATTATCTTTAACGATGCCCGCATTATTAACCAAGACATCGAGCTGACGAATTTTACGCGCCAAATAAAGGCCTAACTCATTGACGCTGTCCGAGTCTGCGAGATCACAATGCAAAATACTTAAACACTGTCCCTGCGCGTGCTGCGCCTTTAATTCTTCGAGCGCCGTGTTGTTCGTATTATAAAGAGCATAGACATGACAACCCTGCTCAAGGAATTTTTCACAAATCGCGATACCAATATCGCCACTCGCACCAGAAACCAGGACATTTCTTTCATTCAAATCATCGTATTTATACATATCCACTTCACGTAGTTAATTAGGAAATAATGGTGACCGCAATAGCATAGGTGCGGCAGTGCGAAATACTGAGTGATATTTCTGTAATACTTCGCTCAGTGATAATCTCTTTTAAGCGCCCTGAAAAGACAAAATATGGGCACCCCATTAAGTCATGTCGAATTTCAATATCTTGGAAACTGATTCCATCACGAAAACCCAGTCCGACAGCTTTAACTATGGATTCTTTAGCGGCCCAAAATCCGGAGGCCCGTTCATAATTTGGGTTCACTGCGTCAATTAAGATAATTTCTTTTTCCGTAAACACACGATGTAAAAATAGCGCTTTTCCATTTTCTATCGCCCTGGCAATTCGTTCTACTTCAACAATATCCGTACCAATACAGATCATTACATTTACCTTGCCATTCAAAGTTGATAGGAAATATTAAAGCTTGTCGTCACCTTATCAACACTCAGGTTAGACGGGTAAATAAGTGGTACGGAGAGCGAAAAATCATACCCCAGAGATTGAAAAGTGCCTTTTATTCCTGATACTGCGCCCAAGAGGTTTTCACACCCATATGCTCCTTGCGAATATCCACTATTATTTATCAAACCATAATCTGCACCAAGATAAGCAGTCATGCTGTCGTAATTAGTGGCGAAATTAAGCGTATTTTGCATATAAAAGCCTTTATTTCCGTCAAGACCTGTGCTGTTCTCAAAACCTCTTACACTCCACCGATTACCTATCGTAAATTGATCTTGTAATGTCAGCGCGGCTTGGGTGTATTGTGCACCTAAATTTATTTCATACCAGGATTGAACAGGCAATGCATTCAACCATTTTGTATATGTCAGATTCAGGTTGAATAAATGACTGGCGCTATCTGCGTCGCCCGATAACATATCTGGCGTTTTGCTTCCGCCAAACCACGTTATAAAACGCTGCCAACTGATTGTTGAATCCAGGGTTGCATCACTGAAATTTTGCTTATAGTTTAATGCTAACCGCAGATTGCCCATATCGCGTTTTTGTAGTGCCAGCTCAATACCGTCAAGTTCATAGGCGGATTTGCGCCTCAACATTTCGAGGCTACCCGTGATCTTTTTATCCATATCACGATAAAGCGTTCGTGAACCTTTTAGGCTGAGATATTCATTTATACCTATATAGTCATAATTCCAATGACCTATTGCAATACCTTGTCGCGATTCACTATTGCTGTACAAAACCTCATAATCCCAAAAGCCAAATGGGAAATTGTACCAGGCACTGACATTTTTATATGCTCCGGTGGTACTGCTAGTACCCGATAAATAGAAAACATCGTTTAAGCCCGCAACATTATATAAATATCCGGCACCGCCCGCCAAAAATTGCCCAGTACTTTTATCTCCCCAGTTATTGTATGCCGTTCTAACGTTCCAAGCTTTCGTGCGATTAGTATTAATGACAATATTGCTGTAACCGCTCTTACTCCCTGGAACAATATTGATCTTTACATCAGAATTGGGGGTTTTCTGTAAATTTTCAAGCCCTTGCTCGATGTCTCTCAAGTTAAGTATTTCGCCTTCGATAAAAGGTAATATTATTTTTCTTACATCATCATTGCCAATCAAGACCTTTTCAATTCGCCCAGGAATGACTTGCAGTAGCAGTTTACCCGACGCTAAGTTTTGCGTAGGCGTTTCAATGCGCGTCGTCACGTAGCCAGCATTGATATAATAGTCCTGAACGAGCGTTGCAACGCGTTGAATTCCATTTACACCAAGACAAGTCTTTGCGACTTTCTTTTTTATTTCGGTTAAAGTCTGATCATCTAAAAAATCATCCTTAATAGATAACTCATCTATTTTGTAGCAGACCTCATCATTGGGTATTTTAATATTCTCGATAAAAACATCTTGCTTACTAGAGAAGACGTCTTTTCTTTCAACTCTATTTTCTCGAAGAGTATTATTATCATTTCGCTGCTGGTCTTTTACCAGACGATCAAATTGCGCTTCTGAAAATGCATTTACGCTAAAAAATAAAAAAATAAAAGTTATTAAAGAAAATCGCGATTTCATAATCTCTCTCAGAGAAATAAAGCAGCAGCAACGCTGCTGCTTTAAGAGTGGGATTTAATTACAAGCCTACAATGGTTCCTGTACCGCTTGCTTTATCAGCATTAAGTTCAAGCCCCTCCACACCACCTAATACTGCGTTGCTGCCGCTATTAGTGACGGATTTTGCATTAATAACTGCATTCCCTTTGGTATACATATTTTTGTAGTTATAGATATTACGATCGGCGCTGACTGATAAGAAGTCATCAGCAACCATATTGCCGTGGTTAGTCACATCATAATCTGCTTCGATATAGGTTGATTTACCCACCATATTGCTGCTACCGCCATTGTAGATATCATCGTCAGACTTAATAGTCAAAGCCCCACCCGAAACAATATCTTTATAGTTGGTTAATGTCTTTTTGGTATCCATATTTAATGCACCATCCGCAGTGATGGAATTATGGTTGTAGAGTGAACCTGCTACACGCACGAGACCATTTGCTTTGCTGCTAATCCAACCATAATTGGTGAAACTGCTGCCCACAATTAGAGACAGATCTTTATCTGCGGCAATAATGCCTGTGGCGTTATTGTTCTCAACTGAACCGGAACTCCGGTTGGATAAATTGGTTACATCGATATCGACATTACCAGCACTATAAATTGTGGAGTAGTTATTACTTAAGGTATCCGCTTTGATACTAGAATCACCACCACTGACCATCAAAGCATGGTTATTATAAATTGTCCCGGCGACGTTCATGTCGAGTGCGCCTTTCTCAGAAACAATGCGACTATAGGTGTTATCCACCTTATTAGCAGTGATTGAAATACCGGTGCGTCCAATCATGCCACCTAACTGGCCTTGCATACCAAAGTATTTCCCGTACCAGTTACCGAATTCATCGCCGTAAGTATTATTAATATCCGTGAGAGCGTCGATAGTTAAATACTTATTAGCCACCATCAGCCCGAAGCTGTTAACGAGATTGGAAGATGAAGTAATATCAATATTTTCACCTAACATCATGCCGCCGTCGTTATTAACACCCTTCGCTTTAATCTCAATATCACCATACTCTGAGCGGATAACGCCAATATGGTTATTGAGAGCACCAGTAAGATCAATTTTGACACCCTGATCTCCCAGTACTTGACCTACATATAAGCTATTGCTCAATGCTCCGCCTTTAATGGAGACAGTGCCTTCAGACCAGATCCTGCCACTTGAGTTCTCAATATTGCCTGTGCTAGACAATGACACATCTTTATTGGCTGAGATTTTCCCGGTATGGTTATCAATCGTGGTAGCGCTTTCTACGGAAATAGTGCCAGAAGAACCAAGTTTACCAGTACGGTTGTTTACTGTTGCAGCTTTGACTTTAATCCCGCCGACACCCGCCAATACACCTAATGAGTCTGAACTGGCGGCATCAGCTGTAATATTTTCCTTATTGATAAATGTCTTAGCAGTTTCAATATGAATGCCTCCAATTTGTGAACGGATCAGCCCTTTACTGTTATCAATATTGCCCGTGCTGTTTAAATCGATATCAGCAATAGACTCAATAATACCGCTAACGGTGTCGATCTCAGAAGATTGCACGCCAACATAGCTGCCATGGATTTGACCATTACGATTATTCAGCTTGCCCATTTGCAATGCGACGATGCCGGCTTCAATACCAGCAGTCTTGCCTTTACCAGTATTCGTCAGCGTATTGTTGTTAGTATTCAATGCAAGCAAACCGCCAGAGGAAACTTTGCCATTTGTATTATTAAATGCGCCACTGTCGACATAAATATCAGACTCTGCCGAGATATTACCTGCATTGGTGTTGGTGAGCGTATTTTTGGTCGTATTGATGTAGATTTTGCCTTTACCTGCGATGCTCCCGGTAATGTTTTCCATTACACCGTTCGTTTGGATTCGGGTATCGCCAACTGCTTTGACTTGGCCGTTGTTGTTAATGAACTTACCATGGCTATCGATAAAGATACCTTTAGCGCCACCAGCGATAACACCAGCATTTCGCACACCAATGCCACTTTCAGTACTCAACAGGCTAATGCGGTTAGCGTACATTCCACCCAGTTGGGAAACATCAATGCCGTACGTATTTCTTAGCCCTTGCGCAGGCGCTGAGCCTAATACTTTAGCATCGGTGTCAATGTAGTTATTACCCGCGACAACAGCGAGTTCGTCTGTGTTAATTTGGCCATTAATTACTACAGAACGAGCGAGGATTTCTGTTGGTGAGGCGCTTTGCAGCCCACCAACTGTCACAATTCCGCCACCCACGGAATATCCTTTGAGCTCGCCATTCTGCATATCCGGCTTAGCGGTAGTAATCGTTGCCTTCTCTGTATTGATGAAGCCACTCCCTTGCGTTGATATGCCATTCGGGTTTGCGATAATCAGATGTGCTTTATCACCAGCAACTTCCATCATGCCGTTGAGGGTACTTTTTTTATTGGAAGTGACTTCGTTCAGAATAACTTTTGCTGTACCCGCTGTAAGGTTACTGTTACCTGCAATGTCTCCGCCAAGGATAGTCTTGGCTCCCGAAGTACTGTTGTTGAAAATCACGCCGTTTTTATCGACATTAAAATCGTCGTAGATATTATGGGAAATACCATTACCATTAGGCGTGGTGATATTAATGACTGGAACACCATTTGCGTTCAGGGTTGTTCCATTTTTGATATTCAGGTTAGCGGCTTGTGCCATGAAGGGCAGAGACAGCAAAATTGAAGCGGCCACTGGATTAAACTTCATTAGCGCACGCGCATTTTTTTTACTCTTCATTATTACCTACCAATTACGGTTATGTTTTAAGTTCTGGCAAGGAGGTTCGCTCATATGACAGCAAAGTTGTTGTTATGCACGAGCCATAACATGCCGGCCATGTTAATGGTTTTCAGGCCATTAATTCTCATCATTTATTTAGATGTATTGTCAATATATGCACTATAACTATATATATTACCGATAATTTCAACCACTAATGTTGCTGGCTTATAACGCATAAGCGTTTGTTCTTATAACTACAGACTCCGAAAGCGAATAAATTGGTATTGGCATTATGTAATAACACGAGCATTCTTCAAAAAAATCGGAAGGTTATAGGATTAAAAAAACACAAATAACCATTCATTTTCAATAATGCAGGTGTCGCTAAGAATTTTTCAATTATTACTAGCAAACCAACAAAAACAAGTGAATTTTTCTTAAAAAACAAATTCAACGCCATTATCACGCTTTAAGATACACGAATTTATTCCTTTAGATTCAGTAGGATACGTATTTAAATTCATGAAATAGATCTTAATTAACACGTTCTGTCTCTTTTTAAATATTGTCAAACGCAACCGATGAACTATATGCAATCTATGCTGAAACATTTTTTCCTAATAACTATGCGTCTGTCGTGATGTTACAAACTTACTGTATTGCATTACTCCCCTGAAAAGATTCTTGAAAAAGAGAGAACCGCTGAATACTAAGGCTACAATAATTGCTTCACTCTCTATTTGCATCCTTCATGATCGCTAAATACCCTCTACGCAATCCCCCCAAAGGCCATACTCAGAACATAACAAAATATAAAATACTCGCTATCATCTACTCGCCGAAAATCTTAAATGATAATAATAAGTCGCTTTGCCACATACGTTTAAAGTTAAATTAATGTGATAAAATCGTCTCACAACCGCAGGATACAGCCTAACTGCAAATGCTGAAGTTTTTACATTTATTATTTAATCAGAGAATAATATTTTTTTACTAACCGATAATATTTACCATGACTACTATTCTGTGGCGAAACAAAGCATGTAGGTTATAGCAGCGATGAGCCGAGCAATGACCAGGTTTATTATCAGCTATGTGATAAGCATGAATTTTCATGAATGCTTTATCGATTCTTGTTCCGCTTGTAGCTATCTCTCGTTTGAAGCTGAGTTTATGTGAAAAATAAACCCAGTGAATAAAGTACCCTTGCAAGCGCAAGGATTTATCAGGATAAATAGTTTTCTAAAATAGGTACTATTAATGAAGCGTAATTTATTAATACTTGCATTAATCACTTCTTTTGGCATGGGTGTCACTCAGGCTGCAGATATCACCGCCAGTGCGGTAGCAACCTGGGCTGCTACCGCTAAAAAAGATACCACCAGTAAATTAATCGTTACTCCGCTAGGTAGCCTGTCTTTCCAGTATGCTGAAGGTGTTCGAGGCTTTAACACACAAAAAGGCTTATTTGATGTCGCAATCGAGGGGGAAACTTCCGCAACATCATTCAAGCTGACATCTCGCCTGGTGAGCAGCACCTTAACTCAACTGGATGGTTCTGGCTCAACTTTGGAAGTTGGCGTCAATTACATGGGTGAAGCGGTTGGTAAGGCATCTGATTTAGTCATGATTGACACTGCAAATGGGAAAAATGTCGGGTTGGGCGCACTGGCAAATAATTATGCACAGAGCGGACGTGTTACTGCTCAAGACGCATTCACCTTCTCCGTTGTAAACGCAACGACTGATGGTTCGACTCCGGCAAAAGATTTGAGTGTTCTGCCGGAAGGTATCTGGAGCGGTGATGTCAGCGTTCAATTTGACGCAACCTGGACCAGCTAAATCACATACCTAAATGAACAGGAGCGAGGGACTGCTCCTGTATTTATTATTGGCGATAACACAATGAAAAAACTTATCCTGGCGTTTAACTTTTTATTATGTAGTGCTATGCCGACATGGGCATTAGATGTCGGGGATATCTCTTCGTTCATATATAGCGACAGCACCATACTCAGCAAAGAAATTAGAAACGCGACGGCCACTGGACGTCTAGTGAATATACGTATCGAAAAAATTACGAATCCACTAGAGGGTGGAAAAATCATTCCTATGCAAAGGAAAGATGAGTTACTACTTAGCCCCGAAAGCGTATTGCTCCCTGCTGAAAGTAATGAAGTTATTCGTTTTTATTACAAGGGACCGGATGATCATATTGAAAGATACTACCGCATTATTTGGTCTGATCAGGCATTGAGTGAAGTACAGAAAAACAGTGCCACACGGCACGCTCTGGCTACAGCATCTGCGGTTATCAGTACCATTCTGGTCGTTGCTCCACGTAAAGTTAAATATGACTATAAATATACCAACGGCACGCTGGAAAATACAGGTAATGCAACACTAAGAATAATCGCTTATGGGCCATGCTTAAGACTCGCTGACGGAAAATCATGCAAAGAGAACTATTATCTCATGCCGGGAAAATCACGCACTTTCTCACAAGTCGACGTTGAAAATAAAAATGGCCGGGTCTCTTTCTGGCAAGCAAATCATTTTGTTTCTGTTAAATAACATCTCACTGTGGAGTTCAATATTGTGCGTATCTTGGACAATAAAACCCTGCAAGCATGCATTGCTTATGGTGCAATTTTATTTACTGGAGTAAATAATGTTGCTGCGGCCAGGATAGAAACCCTACATATCGGTGGGATCATGCTCCCTGATGCCTTTAGGAATGCATTACGTGATGGTATGAATATTCCGCTTTATATTCATTTAAACGGAACAAAGGGCACGCAGGACGATCAACGTATAGGCAACGCTTCAATTTGGTTAGATAGCAATACGCTTAGAGTTCGGCTTTTACAATTACAAGATCAAGATGGCAATGCATCACTTAATGATAATACTCGTTCAAAAATAGTTGAGCTTGCTGATACTGCTTTCGACCGTGATTTTAAAATCCCACTCACGCAACATGCTTGGCTTCATTTAAATTTCCAGCAACTCGCATTGCAGCTGGTTGTTAATCCGCAAGCACTCACGACACTTCTCCGTTCGAGGGGCGAAGATATTGGCGTATCAAGCGTGAATAATCTTAGTAGCACTCTGGGTTATAACCTTGGCGTTTATAACAACAAAATGCGTGGTGGTAATAACAATACCTCCAGCTATCTCTCCCTGGATTCGGTAACGGCGTTGCGAGAACATCATGCCATATTGGACGGAACACTCTACGGCATCGGTTCAAATAATCAGCAAACAGAACTGTATAGGGCTATTTATGAGCGTGATTTTGCTGGTTATCGCTTTGCGGGAGGGATGTTAGATACCTGGAATTTGCAATCTCTTGGTCCGGTAACAGCGCTACCCTCAGGAAAAATTTATGGCTTCTCATGGGGAAATCAGGCTCAATCGACAATATTCAATAATTCCCATTCGGTCATCCCTGTTGTTGTTTTCTTGCCCTCAGCGGGAGAGATACACCTTTCACGCGATGGCAAATTACTTAGCGTACAAAACTTCGGCATGGGTAGCCATGAAGTGGATACCACTGAATTACCGTATGGCATTTATGACGTCAATGTTGATGTCGTTGTTAATGGACAAACAGTAAGCAAAACGGTCCAGCGCATAAATAAATTATTTGCGCGTGAGGGGTCAGCAGGTCTGCCATTGAGATGGCAGATTTGGGGTGGCAATATGCATATAGAGAGTTGGGATCCTGGTTATGGGAAAATCCAACGGTCTGAAGATAGCCTCCTCATGGGTATTTCGGCGTCAGGTGGGATCCAATCTGTAGGCTGGATGGCTTCAACGTATGGGTACAACTCCACTGCCGTAGGTGAATTCCATTTTTCGTGGCCAATTGCCGATTATCTCCAGATTAATACACAAAATATGTTAGCAACTGACGGTTCATGGAGCGCCATTAATAGTCTAAATGCTACTCTGCCGGGGAACTTTAGTTCTATTTGGCTAAGCCAAGAAAAAACGTCCGCTGGCAACAAACTTCGTCGCAGCGATGCCAGCAATGTTGCTGTTGGCTCATCACTCAACTTAAGACCACTGTGGTCAAAGCTGGGCACGCTAAGCGCAAGTTATAATGAAGATCGCCAACATAATTCTCATTATTACACTGCCGATTATACCCAGACGTTATACAGCGGAGGGTATGGTTCAGTTGGATTGCGCGCAGGTTTGCAGCGTTATCAGAACAGCTTTAGTTCCAATGTAAGTACTATGCAAAAGTACATTGCACTTGATTTTATGCTCCCGCTTGGAAGTCTGTTTCGTGCGGGGCTAACGCAGCAAAATGGCTATTCAATGGCTAATCTTTCTGCACAAAATCAATTTAATGATGGAGCCATTCACGCTGTGGGTGCGGACATTTCTCGTGCCATTTCGGGTGTAACAGGCAGCAACAAGAGTTTGAATGCGGGTGCATGGACGCAATACGAAACGCGCTATTCTGCTGGTACGCTAAGCATCAATAGCGGTGTTGATGGCTACGTCAGTACCAATCTGACATCCAGTGGTAGCCTCGGCTGGCAAGGAAAAGAGTTCGGTATCAGCGGGAATAGTGAAGGTAACGCAGGTGTAATTTTGCGTACTGATGTGGAAGATGATGGACAGTTAACAGCCAAGATTAACGGGCGTGTTTTTCCATTGAAAGGTAAGCGCAACTACTTGCCATTGGATCCGTACGGTCGTTATGAGATCGAGATCCTCAATAGCAAGAATTCACTCGACAGCTATAACATTTCTGGCGGCAGGAAAAACCATCTCACACTTTATCCAGGCAATGTTGTCCTGATTAGCCCAGAAATAAAACAGATGGTAACAGTATCCGGAAGGATTCGTGCTGAAAATGGCACGTTGCTTACCAATGCACGCATAAACAACCATATCGGCAGAACCCGAACAGATAGCAATGGTGAATTTGTCATGGATGTTGATAAAAAGTTTCCAACTATCGATTTTAATTACGATGAAAATAAAGTTTGTGCGGCCGAATTTGACATTAGTAAAGCTCGCGGCGCGGTATGGCTTGGTGACATTATTTGTCAGGGACTGAAGACATTCGCCAATGTGATGTCTGATGGAGTGAACAATGAAATTTAATGACTATTCTTTTCTTCTTTTCATCCTATTATCTTTCTTAACCGAACCCGTTAGCGCTGTCGTTAATAAAACAGTATATCCTGATGCTCCAACACGAGAATATGTCTTCGTCGAAAACAGTAATGATGACAACTTTTTCGTAACCCCGGGTGATGACCTGAATCCAAGAATGACAGGAACTAATCGCTGGACTGGCCTCAAATACACAGGATCAGGTTCTATCTACCAGCAAAGCCTCGGGTATATCGATAATGGCCGCAACACCCTTTTATCGAGCAATCGAAGATTTGATATGTGGCTGGAGAATGCGCCAGCATCATATCCTATTAAGGGTCTACGTTGTATCAACTGGTACAAGGGTTGCGATATGGCGACAAGTCTGATCCTACCTGCCGCAATCGATATGCATGGATTTTATGGTGTAACGGTTCCCGCAGGCGGCGCGAAATGGATGCACGGAATGATGTCGAATCATTTTTATCAGTATCTGAATAGCGCCCCTGTTGGCAGTAATTTCACAATGACAATTAATACTTGTGAGACCACGGAATACTATAGTGCTCAGCATGGCCAGCGGTGCCGTTATATGGGATCCGGGAATTGGGATGTGCGTAAAGTATCATTTACTAAAGGCGCACATCTGAAATTCCAAAATATTAATGCAATGTCTGAAGTTTTCATTAACAGTGATGGCATACCTACGCTTGGTGAGGGAAATTCAGACTGTTATCCTCTGGTGAGAGGTCAACGCTCGGGCTTGGCTTGTAAAATGGTAAGTTACAATCTAAGTGATAATGGATTGAGCAATTCGACCATTAAAGTTTTCCCGGCAATGAATCACGCTGCTCTCGAATCAGCTATAGACACCGATGATATGCAATTTAGTCTTGATGGTGCATCCTGGAAGACAGTGAATGGTAAGGCTCATTACTACACTTTCAATGACCTAAAAAGCAAAAGTAATATTTACATTTTTTTGTCGAGTAACTTTTTTAAACAAATGGTGAAGTTGGGCATTAGCGATAACAATACTCACGATTTGTTCAATTTCCGTATGTACAATATTCTCGCACCAGAATCCGGATGGTACGAATTTTCAGCATCAAGCAAATTGATCATTAAACCACGCGATTTCAGCGTAAGTATTATTTCCACAGATCATCAGCGAAACCCTACTCGAACGGGGAAAATCGGTAAGAAAAGTCCCTCGCTAGATTTCGACTACATCGTGACAGCAAATGGCAAAACTGCCGCTGATGAAGTTTTGGTAAGTGTGACTGGCCCAACGCAAACAATCCAGGGGCGCGCGTGGTGCATATTTGCATCATCAGATGGCTTGATCCAAGTGCCCTTCCCGGCATTGCTGAGCTTTAAGACACAAAATGGCGTTAATAAAACTTATGATGTTGGCTGTGATGGCCAATGGCGCGATATGACTGACGCATTTTGGATAACAACACCCTGGATAGATACAAATGGCACTAACGGCGTAATGAATAAGTCCACGGTTCGTTTCTCCATACCTATGAATGCTGAGCAATCTTTGAACACAACAAACCAGACGTCCTGGTATGGAGACGTTAGCGCATCTGGTGAAATACGTGTAAAGGCGACATGGCGCAATGTTAGATAAACTTATCAAAACAACATGTGGTTTATTGGCTCTATGGATGCCATTTCACGCAGAGGCAATTTATGTCGGCAACCAGACATTTTCCATGGATCCGGAAAGCAGAATGGTTGCCAAATTTGTCGTTAACAATAACAAAGAGCCACGTATTTATAGAGTGGCAATCAGAGCCATCAACAGCCCTGGTGAAGATGAGATAAATACAAAACCAGCCGACGGCGAGTTATTGTTTGCTCCGCGCCAGTTGACACTGCAGCCCGGGAGCGGAGATTTTTTCAAGTTTTTTTACCAAGGACCGGAAGATGGCAAGGAACGCTATTATCGAGCTGCTTTTGAAGAGATCCCCCCCCAAAACAGGACCCTTAATCGTACTGAGGATAGTGCCGTGAGTCTGATACCCGTTGTTGTAATGGATACTATCCTCGTCGTTCGTCCTCGAGATGTTAATTTCAAATGGTTTTATAATCGCGCACAAGGCGAATTGAGCAATAGCGGAAATACATGGTTCAAGCTGCTGCTAAAACCGAGCTGTAGTTCAACTGAAGATGAGAGTGATTCATGGTATATCCGTCCAGGAGATAGACTCCGACGCAATACACTCAAATCGGCTGCGGAACTTTTCATAATTTATAATGATAGATTCATTAACATTTATGATGAATGCAGTTAATTCATGCTTTTTACTTTCACTTCTAAATAATTCCTTAATATTTATTTTTGGTACTTTAGATATGTAATATTCAAAATATGTAACAACCAGCCCTTGCATTATCGTAAAAGTTATTGCACGGAAAACTTCACCATTAGAAAAAAGATTAATATTTGTTCAGCATTGAGTGCTTTCATCAATCTTTGTTGCAAATTTAAAAAAATATGGAAATTAGTTTCCTGACGTGCTGAAATCATTAAAGGAAATAAAGTTCTTCTTAAATACGCAATGCTGATAAGGAACTCAGCCCCTGGCTGCGTTATTAAATATATGTACTGGATTATCAACGAAAACATTGAATTCAGGCCGGGAATAAAAAAATTGACTTCAGCGCACAACCCTGAAGTTAATGTCACCTTAACGACACCGGCTAGTCGTTGCCTTCTCTTATTGCTCGAAGCATCGCCCAATGTTGTATTACAGCAAGATTTTTTCAAAAAAGTCTGGGAAGAAGAAGGGATGCTGGTCCCTGCTAATACGCTATATCAGAACATTTCTATCGTTCGCCGCGGCCTGCGCGCGGTTGGCGAAACTGATCAGAAATTAATCGCAACGATACCCCGTAAAGGGTTTCAAATCGATGGCGGAGTAAAAATTGCCATAGAAGAAGAGATTGTTCAACCCACACCTACCAGCATTCACATCATTAATAATGATGTCCAGAATATGATCCCTGGCATATTTGATCCTACCGATGAACACATACATCATGAGTTACATCCCGCATCTGCAGTTGTACCAAAAAAAATTCCAGTGACATGTAACGAAAAATTCCGCAGCTGGCAGATATCTGCGCTTGTTATTGTTATTTCATTTCTTGCAGGTTTTTTTTCAACAAACGCTATCTGGAATATGAACAAAGAGTCTGCTTTTTTTGACAGTTATACGTTGGTCGAGAGTGATAATGGCTGCCATTTTCATACCAAAGATGATAGCCATAGCAGTAACACTCCTTATCTGAAATATAAGTCATTGATCTTAGATTCTGGTTTGAACTGTAAAAACTATCCTTGGGTGTATTTTCCTACATCGTTGACATCACCAACGCTAACTGCATTGGTATGCAGGCATGAATATACAACGAAGTCATCTCCAGGCTGCATTTCACTTTATATTACTGGAGTGAATGATGATAACTAAGAGAATGGCTGTGCTTATTCTGATTTTTCTAATCATCGGCTTTTCGATTGGCTGCCTCTACGCGTTGATCGTGACAAAATTCAGAACCACGGAAACATGTACAGCCTCGGTGGTTGTTTTTCATAAAGAGGTTCAAGCTAATTTCACTCTGGATTTTATGTATAACAAAAAAAAACAGAGCGGCATTGTCTCAATCAGTGGGAGTTTCCATCAGCGGAACCGTGCTGAGGGGACAATCAGAAGAGATATTTCCTACAGTTGGATAGAAAACAAGAACACCTACCACCTCTTGTCAACCAACATAGATAAAATCGAAAACGTTGAAACTTTACCTGATGAAGTGATAGCGACTGTCTTACCTGCTTTTTATGTTTATCCTAATAAAAGGGTTAACTACTCTATCAAGTCCCAAGGAAATAGTGGCTTTTTATTCACCGTCGGCAAACGCCCGATATTTATTTGTGCTCGCTAGTTAAAGGACGAAAAATCGGGTGTATTCTGGGCAGACCATAGCGGCTAAAGGGAATTTTGCGCGGTTTGCCTGGCAGGGATAGTTTATCCAAAAAACAAAGGGGTTACCTTTCGGTAACCCCTTGTCAAATATGGCGGAAGCGCAGAGATTCGAACTCTGGAACCCTTTCGGGTCGCCGGTTTTCAAGACCGGGTTAATTCATTGTAAAATAAACAACATAAGCATTATATATGATATAACTTATATTTTACACTCTTATATTTCAATGAATTACGCGCTTCCCAAGATGCCTATTCTACTGAGTTTAAGGCCATCGACGTCACAAAACTGCTCTTAGCTACCACATTTAATAAATAAAATCGACAATATAGCGACCTTATAATGACTTTTTCAGTGTAAACGGTGGGAAATTGTAATAATACCGTTGCCCACCAATGACCCATTCCCATTCCATTTTAACAAGGATTCCCAGTGGATATTCCTTGCGGCGGATTGTTGGAGGGTTGCTGGAAGTTCCTGTCATATAAGTGACCCCATTGACCACAACGTACTGGAGGATATTCAACTGCTCATCGGCAATACCATGAAGAATGATGTCAGCAGATGATGTGCCGGCTGTGCCTGTAAGTTCAGACCCTTTCCCCGTGGGGATGACCATGCCATTATTATCACGCAGGCGAAAGACACTACTCTGTAAGACGGGTATATCCGAACCGGCCAGCGGCAGTCTTGGCGGAGGAACATCATTGGTGTAATTTTCACTGTATCTGCCTGCCATGAACCCCACCTCCGCATATGTTCCTGAACCCCAGCGGAGTGGGTTCATGGAGCCCTCTGCGCCACTGACATCATACAGTGGCGAGTCTTCAGCATTTACCGGCTCAGCTTTAGGAAATACACGCTTAAATACCTTACCATCATTAATCCAGGCCGACGTAACGGACCTGAATTGCCCACCGTCATTGACGTTCACTGAGTTAACGGGAACGAAGATGCCCCCGGATTCACGAAATACCGGCATGGCTACTCCTCAACCTGAGACCATATATGACCAACAGCGTATCCGCTCGCGTCAGTGGGAGCCACGTCTGATGAAATGGTGTAACTCACCCCAATGTTTTGCCGCACCGTTTCGGCGTCGTCCACGTCAGAGAGGTTATTCCCCGCCTCAAGATAATCCCCCGCGCCATTCAGGGACCAGGCGCTGAATACCGGCGCAACCGCCATATCATCCTCACAGTAGCGGTGATAAACATCAGTATTGTTGTACGGGTAGTAAATCTGCCGGATGCCGGTCTCCGTGGTTCTGATAACGTCCAGCATACCAGCCAGCGATACCGGATAATGGCGTGCCGGAGTGGCGTTGCTCGTCAGTGACTGAAATTTACGCCCCGGAGAAACAATGGTTCCAGATCTGCCGTGCCGAGCGATTGCGCGTCCTGCGGAACCGCATCAACCTCCGGGCATCTTTCGTTGTCAGCTCCCCAGCCCCAGGTTTTCGCGCGCGTCCGCCTGTGCATCCCCGCCGCCAGCCGCAATTTCGGACAGGTTGTTGGTAATCAGAAGCCGGGTTTCCTGGATAACCTCTTCCGTTGCCGTAATCGTGATCGAATCCGTGACACCGGAGCTAACTCCGGTCAACGTCAGCGTAACCGTGCCCGCGCCGCTGATGGTCAGTGTGGCGTCCTTGTCCAGAGACGCCACACTTGAATCGGTCGTATCCGCGCTGACCGACTCGGTATAACCGGTCGGGGAGTAAGTCACCAGCACGGAATAGGTATTGCCGGCCAGGAGTTCAGTCGGTGCGCCTCCTATCGTAATGGATGTCAGATAAACCTGTTGCGTTATCGTGGCTGTGGCGGTTAGCCGTAGCAAGTCGCCGATATACTCATTCTCTGGCCAGTAAGACCAGTAACGAACGCCGGAGACCACCACGCTTTCAGTATTCTTTACAGCGAACCAGCAAAGAAAGCGAACGCCACGGCTCTGGCAGGGAATCTATATATTCCTCACTGACCAGCGCCGGGATCGTAACGTAGTGGAAATCCATGCCCATGCCGCCCGCCAGCATGAAGCCAGTGGCGTCGTCCGTTTGCAAACGCTGCTGGATGCTGACAAACGGCGTCGGATGATCTTTCGATTTATCGCCCCGGCGGGAACGTATGGTGTTCACCAGCAGGCGGTTGGCATTCTCGCGCTTTGTTGTGCTGAACATGTCCTCGGGTTTGTTGTAATCGTCGAGGCAAACAAACCCGGAAAAATCAGGACCGGGATAACCCGCGCGATCACCAGTGATTTGCCCGCCGCTGGAGCGAGAAACTGTCTAGCCAACTGTGCGCCCGAGGCGGTTTACGACTTCCCACTCTTCCGCCTGGTTGACGCCGAATTTACACGGCCACAGCGCCTAGTATTTCGCGCTGGCGATAATGTCACGCGTGCGTCGGCTGTTACGCTTTACCAGCGTGTCAGCAAACGAGATGTTCAGATTGCGGAAGCGGCGCAGCTGGCCTGTCTGCACCAGCATATTGATATACGCAGGCAGATGAACCGAAACAAACTCGGTTTTTGTCCCGCCCGGTGGCACGTTGATAATCAGGTTGCGCGGCAGCAGTCTACCCGCGACCAGATCATCAATTTTGCTGACCACCATTTTGTGATGCCAGTTCACAAGCAGCCGATCACTTTGCAGTGTTTCAAACCACAGGCGGGTGAAATTCAGGAACGATTTTTCTGATTTTGATTTCAGTGCCACCCGCGCCGGGAAATCCAGATTTTCCCATTCGAGTAGCTGTGACATTTTTCAACCTTATAATTTTCAGATAGTTGCGGGAATCTGATGAACTCACCGTTCAACGATCCACTACATACCGGCTTCGTTTCGCGCTTAATCCTCTCCATTTCTGGTAATGGTCAGCAAATAGATCATTTGCCGCTTTCAGGTTACGATAGCCGGAATGGATATTTAATAAATAAGGAATAACATGGCGTTACATGGCACGTTTGTTCTTAACGGGGCGGATTATGCTCCGCTCTTCTTTCCCGGAATAGGAACGTTCATGGCATTCTCTGGCAATGGAGCCAATCGGAACCGCGCAGGCTGCGCACACGTTCCGACAGTAGGTCCACTTCCTACCGGTAAGTACTGGATAGTCGACCGCGCTCAAGGTGGTCTGTTGTCACAGGGTCTGTCTGCATCGAAAGATATCTACAACAAATTATTCCGTGGTGCGGAGTTTGGCCATTCTGACTGGTTTGCTCTGTGGCGCGATGATATGAGCATTGACGACTGGACATGGATAAACAGCGTAAAACGAGGCAATTTTCGGTTGCACCCAGGCACGATTTCGGAAGGCTGTATCACGCTCTCACGAAATTCTGACTTTGCGATGATTCGAAATGAATTACTCAGGACACCGCTCATCGATGTTCCCTGCATGAAGAATCTGAAAGCCCGTGGCTCAATTGAGGTATCAAGTTATGCGAATGGCGACACTTGCCCGACGACTCGCTAAAACCGTTCTGTTTATCGCGCTATTTTGCCTGTTTGCCAGAATGATCGATGCGTCGCAGTTTATTAGCCTTGATACGGCGAATAACTTTGCCACATGGTTGCACGGCAATGCGAACCAGGAGAACTACGACGATCTCTGGTTTTTTACTGATGTGATTTCGTCATTGCTGGCCGCTGTTGTTGCGTATAACGTTCTGATACTGGTGGTGAGAAAGTTACGCACCTCGAGGGTATAGGTCGAGGCTAGCCCGATTATCAATATAACCCCAATTTGATTCTGCTCACCGCTCAGCAGTTAAAGGTTACGTTTCAGGCTTCAACTGCTGATTTAATCCAGGTCGGGTAATTGTTTCTCTAATTCAGTCTGCGCTTGGGCGTAATCTTCCGGCGTATAATTAACCTGGTTGATGGGGCCGCCGTCAGCACCAGTCAGTTCGGTGCGGTTTTCAGCATCCCCAAATGCTGGGCAACCATCTTCAGGGCGTCGTCCTGATTGCGCATCTGAACTTCCAAGCCGAAGCGCCCTTCTTTTACCCCAGCGTACAATCGACGAGCTGCGCCGTGTAAATCCCGAGTATCGTGGAAATAAGCCCTGCTTACCCCCATCCCGTTACAACGGGAACATTCGGGATTCGGATCAAGGGTGGCATCGAACCCGTAGCCTCCATCATCGCGCGGAGCGGCTTTTTTCTTTGCCTTTGCCTCTGTACCGGCTTCTTCGAATTCAACCGCATCGCGCCACTGATACTGGAAACCAAAACCCCAGCAATGACGGCAGCACAATCGACGATGTTCGGTGATTTGCGTTGCATCTGCTGTCGCAAGTTTCCACCACATTTTCAGCACGGCGTCTTGCGTGATTTGAGTGCACAGCTCTCTCGCTGCCTGAGCATCGCGAATCGCCCGGCTCACCTTATCGTTTCTGTACATTCGCGAGGCTGCGACATACGCAGTGTTCCCCTCACCTTTTCCACCGGCGCGCTTATAAGCCGCCACGCGGTTCATATCGATGAGGTACTCGCTAACGAACCGGGCCTGCATGTCGTTAAGCCCGTATTCATCAGGGTTTAAACTCCATTCATCGGCGGTGTTTTCAGGTGGCAAGCAATTTGAATCAATTTGATTTTCAATTTGGGGAATTAGAATGCAAGAAATCGCTGGTCTCCGGCGTCGCCGGGATCAGGATCCCTGAGAAATGCTTGATAAGTTGTAGCTGCGCCATAATGTCCCCATTTGGCGCATAAGGTTGTCAGTTGTTCAGGCTGACAACTGGCATTATGAACAGCAATTGCTGGAAAATCAATTCGACTCGGGCATTTCTATATTATGATCGATATCCAAAATTTCTCTCTTATGAAGCTCATTAATCAACCAGAACGCACCCAGCGTCGTACAACAGAAAGTGGCTGTTGTTAATTTACATATTTTAATTCTATTTAACTCAAGACCAGCTGGTAGTTCTCGCATTAACCTTACAGAATCGATACCATCATTTATCATGGGTTGAACGCGTTCCGGATTTAAGAACCCACCATGATTTATCTCTTCAATTTTAACTTTTTTGATTCCATCTGTGACCTCATTTATCATCACATCCATGGCTACAAAATCAAGGTCATGGGCGTATTTGTTCCGGATTTTATTCATACTTACTATGCAATCGGCTATGCTTACCGGCATTCCTAAAGCCACAGCAGTCTCAATGTTAGCGGAGAAATATCGCTTCACTTTAACGTAGCGTTCAGTGTTCTCGGGGCGAAGCAACTCAATAACTACTGTAATTAAATTCTCTAGAATGAGATTTAACTTAATAACCGCAGATGATTCATCATCCATATTGGCAATTGGTACAATTTTATTTACATCCAGGAAAAAATCTAATTTATGATTTATTCTAACCATCCCTGATAATTCCTTTTGGGATCTTTTGGGCATTTGCTCTATACGGCTAAATTTCATGTTTATCTCCAGTTAATGAGAATAAATACTGAATCGACACTTGGTTCAAGTTTATCAAAATTTACAAGAACAACATAATAGCTTTGATGTGTAATCGCTTAAGCTGCTTTATCTTGCTCAATGCACATTTCTAGCAAATTAGCCCTTACCAGCGCTTCAGTGAATGGCGGCGGCACTGCATTACCACAGGGGGGCCACTTGTTTATCCTTCGCATACTTCGTGCAGGTGTAGTCCTCTGGTTAATGATGTACCACTCGGGAACCCCTTGGCGCCCCAAGCTTCACCGATTGGCTCCCAGTATTCCAATCCGAGGTTTAAAGTGCGAAGAATTTGCGGTGAAAAGCAGGATCGCGGACCTTCGTAAACTCAGCCACCAACACGATACCGAGCTTAATTTTTGATTGTAGGTAATCGCTGCTCTCCGGCGTGGCTGGGATCAGGATTCCTGAAGAGTGCTTAATAAGTTGTAACTGCGCCATAATGTCCCCATCTGGCGCATAAGGTCGTCAGTTGTTCAGGCCGACACTGACATTATGAACAACTAATGAGTGAAAAGAAAAATACTAATATTACTCATTGATTTCATAAGGCTTTAGATTATGAGTAGCGATAGCCAATTCAATTTCCGATTGCCTCGGTCTCGCATCTAACCCATGAGCAATTAAATAGACCATTTCTTTACCGGGTTCAGTCAAAGAAAAGCGCCCTACTCGACGATTTTGCCACTGACCATTAACGAGGAAAGAACATCTTATTGATCTTCTCTAACTTGTATTAATTGTGGATCTTCACCGACAAAAAAACTATACAATCGTAACTCATTTGCTTTCATCCTTTTTAGTGGCATAGATTTATACGCTTTGGTTAACAGCAGCCTATTATCGCTATATCAACTAAGTCGTCATACATAAACCATGTAAATAATCATATCATTCAATAAAATCAGAAAATTAGGGGGGATTTATTTATTCTTTCTTTGTTACTTAATGAATTACCTTGTGAAAATTCACCTTATCACAGCAGGTTCATTTCAAGGGTCAACTTCAAAATATGTAACATTAGCTGTCACAAATCGGTTTCTAACATTAAACTTATTTACTAGTGCTATCATGCCAACATTTTGATTAGCAACCACCATTTTTAACAGCGTTCGCTTCTTAAGCAACTCATAAAAAACTAAAGTTCCGATTCCGTTATTCTGCATCGACTTAGCTATATGCATATCATGAATAAACAAATACACCTCGTTGGGCATTTTTATGTCAAAATCCATCCATTCAATTTCAATATAGCCAACTATATTGTTATATATACTCTATAAAATATACATTACCTATATTATTTTAATTATATGTCTTTGAGGAGAGTGTATAGCCCGCCCTATAGGCATTCAGGACAGAAAGTTTATTTGAAATAGTATCAGGATAGGAACTAAAATCGACGAAAGAAACCATGCCCCCGCACTTGGATTCATTTTTTTCGCAGATAAAGAATGGTTATGATCATTTCAATTTGATTCATCCAGTAACACTGGACTGGCATAACCACTAGTTTGCAAATACAAAAAAAATGAGAAATCTAAGAAACTCCCCTAAAACAAAAACCAAATCAATTAATGTTTATTTTTATAAAAAAACCAGCAAATAATAAAATGAATGCATTGTTTTTTTTTACGATTATCCTTGCGTGTAATTATGAGCTGCGCCGTTGCGGTCGGTACATAACGAGCCGCATGCTCAGCGGCAGCGATAAGTTGTTGATTGGTCATAATCGTAAATACTCCAAGATTTGGTGCGATATCAGGCCCGTGACGTATGAGATTACCTTTGCGAACGGCCTCTCGAATGTATTTCTCGGCGGTGCTCCGGTGGAGTTTGAACATATTCATCACATCACCGGTGACCAGCCGACCGCGATACCGCGTTTCGTCGATGGTTACGTTTATGCAGGCCTCGCGCTCCTCGGGGGTGTTTGGTCTTGGCATCTCGTTACGCCCTCCCCTTAAAACCGTGCCAGTTCCCGTCTAAGCAGTGCGAGGCGCTGGCCCGTTCTGGTATCTCATTCGTCAGGCGCCGGGACGGACGCCCGCGAGTGACATGGACACATGTAAACGCAACATTGTCAGGCGCAAGAGAACCGGCAGCCTCAATGGATGAACAACCCAACTTTGACGCAATTTGATTATGGCCAGAAGAAGAAAAAACCCTGACGACAATAAACTGCCGCCAAGAGTTTATAAAACGAAATATTGCTATTACTACAAGCCGACGTCTAAAGAGAGCATTTCACTCGGCAAGTTAACAATGACAATGGCACAGCTGTGGGCCAAACACGATGCCTTGTTGCTGGAAATGTCCGACGTAATGACGTTCGAAAAACTGTGGCGGAAGTTTCTCAACAGCCCGGCATTTGCAGACCTGAGCGCGAGAACGCAATCGGACTACCATCAGCATGAAAAAAAGCTGATCGCAGTGTTCGGCAAAGTAAAAGCCGACAACATTAAACCAGAGCATGTACGGGCCTTCATGGATAAACGAGGTATGCAAAGCAGAACTCAGGCCAACCACGAGATGAGCAGCATGTCACGCACTTATCTCTGGGGTTATGAGCGTGGCTACGTCAAAGGCAACTCATGCCAAGGCGTGAGCAAATTTCCAAAGGTTGATCGCGACGTTTATATTTCAGATGAGCACTATTATGCAATTTATGAGGCAGCAGTAAAAAAGCTAAAAATAGCAATGGAGATCTCATATCTTTGTGCAGTTCGCGAGGGTGATATTTTCGATCTTCAATGGGGAGATATCAGAAAAGAAGGGATCTTTATTGAGCAGAACAAGACAGGGAAAAAACAAATTAAACAGTAGACTGACCGGCTGGCAGTCAGCATCAATATGGCGCGCGAATGGGCAAACGGAAACATGACGGGATTTGTCATTCCGGGGCCGACCGGCGGGCGAATGAATAAACGGACCTTTAACAAATGGTGGGTAGCCGCGAAAAGAGAAGCAGAGAGGAAGCTGGGTTGCAGCATAACCGGAACCTTTCACGACATAAAAGCAAAATCGATATCGGATTACGAGGGCAGCAGCAAAGACAAGCAGTTATTCAGCGGGCATAAAACAGAAGGGCAGGCGCTGGTTTACGACCGTAAAACAAAGATCACACCAACACTACAACCAACCACTGAACGGTCGGATTTGTGAAAAATATTCTACGAACATTCTACGAAGCCAAAAAACAAGGGGTTACCTTTCGGTAACCCCTTGTTAAATATGGCGGAAGCGCAGAGATTCGAACTCTGGAACCCTTTCGGGTCGCCGGTTTTCAAGACCGGTGCCTTCAACCGCTCGGCCACACTTCCGGTGTGAGGCGCACTATAAACATCCCTGAGTCTCCTGTAAAGCTTGAGTATGTTTATTTGCCTGAAAAATCATCAAAAACGCGTTGTTCGCCTGAAATATCAACACAATGATCATTTGTGCAGCACAATTGATGCTAAATCACTCAATGCTTCTTGATGTACATATCCTTTGTCAGGAAGTAACCCAAGCTATCAGGATCAAAACCGCCTACCCAAGGCTTCACAAGATGCGTACGCACATAGTGATAGATAGGGATAGCAGGTACATCCTGGCCCAAAATCTCTTCTGCTTGCTGATAGTATTTACCGCGTTCAGTAACGTCCTTCGCTTTCGCTGCATTGTGCAATGCTTCGTCGTACGCAGGATTACTGTATTTGCTGGTGTTTTCGCTATCGCCAGTACGGAAGTTATTCAGAAAAGTCGCTGCATCATCATAATCGGCAATCCAGGCATAGCGCACCGCGTCAAAGTTACCGGTGTGCATTGTATCGAGCATGGTTTTCCACTCTTGATTCTGCAATTTTGCCTCAACGCCAAGGTTTTTCTTCCACATTGAGCTGGCTGCAATCGCAATACGCTGATGGGTTTCCATGGTGTTGTAGAGCAGATTGAAACTGAGTGGATGAACATCATTGAAGCCGGCCTCATTAAGCAGCTTTTTCGCTTCCGCGAGGCGCTTTTCCCGTGGCCAGAAGGCGTAATCCGGCGAGGCGATTTTCACACCACCGATTTCCGGCTGGCTGATCGCCCATGCCGGACGCTGCCCCTGCCCCATCACTTTATCTGCGATGATATTTTTATCCAGAGCCATATTAAGTGCGCGGCGCACTCGCGGATCGTTAAATGGCGGCTTTGTGGTATTGAACTCGTAGTAATAGGTCGCCAGTTGAGGGTCAACATGCACCTGGTCGCCCAACGTTTTTTGCAACTGTACGAACTGGTTCACGGGAATAGTATTCGTAATATCGATCTCACCGGCTTTATAGCGATTAATATCTGCCGTTTCAGCATTGATAGGAAGGTAAGTGACTTTGTTTATTACTGTTGCTTTGTTATTCCAATAACGCGCGTTGCGCTCGGCAACAATGCGTTCATTCACTACCCAGCCAGTGACCTTATAGGCGCCGCTAGTCACAATATGTTCCGGTTTCGTCCATTTTTCACTGAATCGATTAACCAACACTTTATCCACTGGCACCAGAGAGGGATGCGCCAGCATCGGCAAAAAAGAGGCTGTCGGTTGGGTTAGTGTGATTTCCAGTGTCGAATCATCCAGTGCCTTTACCCCCAGCGTATCGGGAGACATTTTGCCTTGCGCAATCTCGGTCGCATTAACGATATGCATATTGCCAGGATAACTGGCGTACGGCGATGCGGTTTTCGGATCAACCAGACGCTGCCAACTCCAAACCACATCTTTCGCGGTAATGGCGGTACCATCAGACCAAGTGATACCGGGGCGTAGGTGGAATATCCAGACAGTGTTGTCTTTGTTTTCCCATTTTTCTGCCAGCCGAGGCTCAATGGAGCCGTCTTTTCTGACCGCCACCAGCCCATCGAATATGTCGCTGATAATATTGAATTCGACATCACTCTCCACTTTATGTGGATCCAGAGATGCGGGTTCGCTGCCATTGTTACGTACCAATTCCTGTTTATCCGCCAACTCAGTCCCAGCTGGCACCGTCGCTGCATAAGTGCCAGTACAAACGCACAAGATGCTGACAGTTAATAAAGAGCGAGCAATGTGATTTCGTGTTTGTTGTTTCATGTCCCTTTCGCCTTAGAAATTAATATTATGACAATGCGTTTACACTCTTAGCGTTCTAAAGGTTAGACGGCAATAAATTTCAGTGACATATAAGACACAAATATGGATCTCGCTCACATTTACCTCTTTACGCCATTTTTTGGCAGTTTCAATACTGGAACCATTGTCGCAATGGGCTTGACGTATGAGTAAAGATGGGTAAAACAGCTTTGTCAGTAAGCGAGTCTTTCCTAGACTCCAGTGCTAATTACATCTGTCATAAGAGAGTGACTCATGGATCGTCTTATTACTTCTTCGCGTGAACGCGCATCCCTGCTGAGCACGCACAAAGTCCTTCGCAATACCTATTTTCTTCTCAGTCTAACACTGGCATTTTCCGCTATCACAGCAACGGCCAGCACAGTGCTCATGCTGTCTTCTCCGGGTTTAATCCTGACGCTGGTGGGTATGTACGGCCTGATGTTCCTGACATATAAACTGGCGAACAAACCGAGCGGCATCCTGGCTGCGTTCGCATTTACTGGTTTCCTTGGTTATATCCTGGGGCCAATCCTGAATGCTTATCTGTCGGCCGGAATGGGCGACATCATCGGGCTGGCGCTTGGCGGCACTGCGCTGGTGTTCTTCTGCTGTTCCGCTTACGTACTAACAACGCGCAAAGATATGTCATTCCTCGGCGGTATGCTGATGGCGGGCGTTGTCGTAGTGCTGATCGGTATGGTAGCGAACATTTTCCTGCAGTTACCCGCCTTGCACCTGGCGATTAGCGCGGTATTCATCCTGATTTCCAGCGGCGCAATTTTGTTTGAAACCAGCAATATCATTCACGGCGGTGAAACGAACTATATTCGTGCCACTGTTAGCCTGTATGTATCGCTATACAACATTTTCGTGAGCCTGCTGAGCATTCTGGGTTTCGCCAGCAGAGATTAAACAAAAATCCTACGCCTCAAGCCTCGCTTATGCGGGGCTTTTTTTTTTGCTACACTCCCGCCGTTATTGACTGATGTTGTGAAAACCTATGTTGATCTTTGAAGGCAAAGAAATAGAAACCGATAGCGAAGGTTATTTGAAAGACACCTCGTTGTGGAGCGAAGCACTGGCGCAAGTTATCGCTGCAAAAGAGAGTATTTCACTCTCGGCTGAGCACTGGGAAGTGGTGCGATTCGTGCGTGACTTTTACCTGGAATTCAATACATCCCCCGCCATCCGCATGCTGGTGAAAGCCATGGCGAATAAATATGGCGAAGAGAAAGGTAACAGCCGTTATCTGTATCGCCTGTTCCCGAAAGGGCCGGCTAAGCAGGCGACAAAAATCGCCGGCCTGCCAAAACCGGTGAAATGCATTTAATAGCGGATACCGAAGTCAGGCCATTCTCTATCGGGTTGATATGGTTCGCTCAGAACTCTGTCAACCCGAGCACTGCGAGGTCCACCGGCTTTCAACCACTCAATTAATTTATCGACGTTTTCCGCCTCACCGCAGGCAACAACCTCTACGCTGCCGTCATCCAGGTTACGGGCATAGCCTGTCAGTCCCAACCGCTGTGCTTCATGCTGCGTGGTATAACGGAATCCAACACCCTGCACGACTCCGTGTACCCAGGCGATTGTGCAAACTTGTGTCATCTCTATCCTCCTTTCAATGCGGGCACATTGCATTTGCCCGGCGAACCCGTGACAATAGCGCCCATTTTCTTCAGTTTTCAGAATAGCCGAATATGAGTGTACGTTTAGTGTTAGCCAAAGGGCGCGAGAAGTCATTGTTGCGTCGTCACCCTTGGGTCTTCTCCGGCGCCGTCGCGCGAATGGAAGGCAAAGCCAGTCTCGGTGAAACCGTAGATATCGTCGATCATCAAGGTAAATGGCTGGCGCGGGGTGCGTTGTCACCCGCATCGCAGATCCGTGCCCGCGTCTGGACCTTCGATAAAGATGAAAGCATTGATATCGCCTTCTTTTCGCGCCGTTTGCAACAGGCGCAGCAGTGGCGCGACTGGCTTGCTCAGCGTGATGGGCTTGATAGTTATCGCCTGATTGCAGGTGAATCCGACGGATTACCAGGCGTAACAATTGACCTCTTCGGCGATTTCCTCGTAATGCAATTACTGAGCGCGGGCGCAGAATACCAGCGTCCGGCCATAATTTCCGCGCTACAAACGCTCTACCCACAATGCGCTATTTATGATCGCAGCGATGTCGCGGTACGTAAAAAAGAGGGGCTGGAGCTGACACAAGGTCCGGTTCTGGGCGAATTGCCTCCAGCATTGCTCCCGATTGAAGAGAACGGCATGAAACTGTATGTCGATATTCAGGGCGGGCATAAAACCGGTTATTACCTCGATCAGCGCGATAGCCGGCTGGCGACTCGCCGCTACGTGGCGGACAAACGTGTTCTGAACTGTTTTTCTTACACCGGCGGTTTTGCCGTTTCCGCATTGATGGGCGGCTGTCGCCAGGTTGTCAGCGTGGATACCTCGCAGGAAGCGCTGGATGTCGCAAAACAGAACGTTACACTGAACAAACTGGATCTGAACAAAGCGGAATTTGTGCGCGACGATGTATTCAAACTGCTGCGTAAATACCGCGATCAGGGAGAAACATTCGATGTGATCGTGATGGATCCGCCGAAGTTTGTGGAAAACAAAAGCCAGTTGATGGGCGCATGCCGCGGCTATAAGGACATCAACATGCTTGCGATTCAGTTGCTGAATCCGGGCGGTGTGCTGTTAACTTTCTCCTGTTCAGGTTTGATGACCACAGATTTATTTCAGAAAATCATCGCCGATGCCGCATTAGATGCTGGTCGTGATATACAATTTATAGAGCAGTTCCGTCAGGCCGCCGATCATCCGGTGATCGCTACCTACCCGGAAGGGCTCTATCTGAAAGGGTTTGCCTGTCGCGTCATGTAACTTGAATTTTGGAGCCGCGCCCCCACATTTGAGGGTATCTAAGGTTCCCGGGAGGTGACAATGATTGCCAGCAAATTCGGTATCGGTCAGCAGGTTCGCCACTCACTGCTGGGGTATCTTGGCGTAGTGGTCGATATCGACCCTGAGTATTCTCTTGATGAACCATCAGCAGATGAGCTGGCGGTAAATGACGAGTTGCGCGCACTACCCTGGTACCATGTGGTGATGGAAGATGATGACGGTCAACCCGTCCACACTTATCTGGCTGAAGCGCAGCTCACCAGCGAAGTCACGGATGAACATCCAGAACAGCCCTCAATGGACGAGCTGGCACGCACCATTCGCAGACAACTTCAGGCTCCACGCCTGCGTAACTGAATATACCCCGCATCAGCGGGGTATATTTATTTCGCTAAACCCAGCCGTGGGATTTCAATCGCCGGGCAACGATCCATCACCACTTGCAACCCTGCTTCACGAGCCAGCACAGCAGCCTGTTCGTTAATAACGCCCAACTGCATCCACAGCGTTTTCGCGCCTACAGCGATAGCTTCCTGCGCTACGCTCCACGCGGCCTCCGAGTTGCGGAAGACATCGACCATATCAATTTTTTCCGGCACATCAGCCAATGTTGCATAACCCTGTTGTCCCAACAGTGTGCCACCCGCTACTTTTGGCGAAACGGGGATCACATGATAGCCCTGATCCAGTAAGTACTTCATTACGCGATAGCTTGGACGGTCAGGTTTGTCACTTGCCCCGACCAATGCAATTGTCTGAGTCGATTGTAAAATCTCGGCGATATCGGTTTCTTTCATGGTTTCCTCCGGGCGATTTCACAAAGTGTAAATCAAACGGGCAAACTCGACCATTTTCCGTTTTTTTTACCGGCTTCTCTTGCAGCATCAGGCGCTTCCAGTAATCTGTAGCAAAAATCACTGATGGAAGCGGATTATGGAATTAACAACTCGCACTTTACCTGTGCGCAAACATATTGCGTTGGTCGCACATGACCATTGTAAGCAGATGTTGATGAAGTGGGTGGAGCGGCATCAGCCCGTGCTGGCTGCGCATGAACTCTACGCGACCGGCACAACCGGTAATTTGATTCAGCGCGCAACCGGGCTTAATGTGAACGCGATGTTGAGTGGGCCGATGGGCGGCGATCAGCAGGTAGGCGCGCTGATTTCGGAAGGTAAAATCGATGTCCTGATTTTTTTCTGGGATCCGTTAAATGCGGTGCCGCACGATCCTGACGTGAAAGCGTTACTGCGTTTGGCCACAGTTTGGAATATTCCGGTCGCGACTAACTTGTCTACCGCCGATTTCATTATTGAATCCCCACAATTCAACAATAGCGTCGACATCCTGATCCCGGATTATCAACGCTACCTTGCCGAACGGCTGAAATAAATACGGGCGGCCACAGCCGCCTGTACTCACGGTTTTCTCGCCACAGGCACATCCAGCGATTTGAGTATTTCGACAAAGCGCGATGGCTCCTCTTTATCAAAAAGTAACCAGACACGTTTACGTGCACGCGTTAGCGCGACGTAAAGCAGCCGGCGCTCTTCCGCATCAGGAAACTCTTCCGCCTGGGGCAGCAGCGCTTGTTCCATAATCGATTCACGCGCCGGCGCAGGAAAACCGTCTTGCCCTTCTTTCAGCCCTACCACAATCACATATTCCGCTTGTTGACCTTTGCTGGCATGTACGGTCATAAAATCGAGCTGCAGTTTCGGCCAACGGGTAGCGGCTTTTTCCAGGCTGGCGGGTTTCCCGTGGTGATAGCGAGCCAATACCAGGATCCTGTCTTCCGGTGTCGCATAGCCGCTGAGCTTATCAAGCAATGCATCAAGCTGCCCCTGGGCCAACAGTGTCACGGCTTTTTTATCCCCTGCCGTCAGGCTGTTAAGGGGTTTCGGAAGTTGCCAGGGGTTTTGTTGGATAAAGCGGTTGGCAACCTCCCCAATCCGCGAGTTGAAGCGGTAAGTGGTATCAAGCGCACAGAGATCGCCTTCGCCAAAATAGTCATGAAACGCGGTCGTTAGTGAGAGTTGCGCCCCACTGAAACGGTAAATAGCCTGCCAGTCATCGCCCACGGCAAACAAAGTGGTTTGCGAATTCTGCTTGCGCAATGCCGACAGCAGAGCCGCGCGTTGTGGCGAGATGTCCTGAAACTCATCCACCAGAATGTGTTTCCAGGGACTAATAAAGCGCCCTTTCTCCAGCACATTGATCGCCTGATGAATCAGCCCAGAGAAATCCACGGCATTTTCCGATTTGAGCGCCGTTTTCCAGGCTTTCATCAATGGAGCCATCAGCTTTATGCGCTTACTAAACAGGTCGCGGACTTCTTCCGGCGCACTGGCAATCATCTCCGCCTGCGCACCGCCATGCATACGCATCAGACCTATCCAACGATCTAATCTGGGTCCAATTCGCCGTTGCAACTTGTCGTCCTCCCAGAAATTCCCTTCCGGGACGTTCCACTCCATCTCCTCTTCAAGCCACTGTCGCCAGCCTTTCGCCTGGGCTTTTTTCTCACTGCACTGCTGGCTCCAGGTTTCTGTTAACAGCGTCAAACGCACGGCAGTATTGCTTTCCAACTCGCTTAGCACGGGCACTTTTTTGCTACCTTGCTGGATGATATGTAGCGCCAGGGCATGGAAAGTACGGGCAGTAACCTCATCGGTATGCAGTCGCTCGCGGATGCGTTCATCCATCTCCTGTGCAGCTTTCCGGCCAAAGGCAAGCAATAGAATTTGATCGGCGGCCGCCTCACCACGCGCGAGTAACCATCCCGCTCTGGCAACAAGTACCGAGGTTTTACCGCTACCAGCCCCGGCAAGCACCAATAATGCCTGCTCGCCATTAACCACAGCGCGCGCCTGTGCAGGATTTAACGGTGAAGTTTCAACCTGCTCAAAAAAGGCAGCGTATTGCGTCAACATCATCTCTGTGTAGGTTTGATTGTGCTGTGCCCGGCGGCCTTCCACATCGTTAAGCCACGCCTGACATTGCCGCCAAAGCTCGCGACAATTATCGAATTCCGTCAGGCGACGGGTTGGCATCGGCAGCGCATCGAATGCCTGGTGCAACTGGCGTTGTAAGCCCAGGACCTGTTTACGCGTTAGCCATTTGGCTTGTTCGATGCGCCCGGAAATGAGTTCCAACTGTGCGGATAACACCCCTGCCGCCACCTCGCTCATCTCAGCACTCCAATTGCTCCAGCGCTCATTGAGTAGATGATAAAAACGCTGCGTCTCACTCCATTCCGTGCCGTGCAGACGGACCACTTTATTATCAGCAAGCTGGAATTCCATTTCTCCCCAAACCAATCCACGTTTGCACTCAATTGCCAGCAACTGATTGAACGGGATAAGGTATTCATGCCGGTCGCCTGCCACTTTGATACCCGCGTTTAGTATGCTCGCGCGATCGTAAGGGTGTTGCGCCAGACGTTTTCCCAGTGAAGTCGCTTTCAGTTCCATGACTTATTGTTCTCAGCTTGTGACAATAAATGCCAGTTTACCTGTCAGAGAATTGGTGCTCCAGTCTAAAAAATCGTTACAATTGCCAGGCTTCTCTACTCACAGGATTGTACTGAGGTTTTATGCGTACCATTTTGAATATACTGAACTTTGTGCTTGGCGGTTTCGCCACAACGCTGGGCTGGCTGCTGGCAACGTCGGTGAGCATTTTGCTGATTATCACCCTTCCACTAACGCGTTCCTGCTGGGAAATAACTAAACTTTCGCTTGTTCCATGGGGAAATGAGGCAATTCACGTCGATGAGCTCTCACCGCAGAGTAAAAATGGTTTACTCAACGCAAGTGGTACTTTGTTGAACATTATCTGGTTTGTCCTGTTCGGCTGGTGGCTTTGCGTCATGCATATTGTTGCCGGAATAGCTCAGTGTCTGACCATTATTGGTATCCCCGTGGGCGTGGCGAATTTTAAAATTGCCGCCATTGCTCTGTGGCCAGTGGGACGCCGTGTGGTTTCTGTCGAGACGGCCCGTGCGGCACGAGAAGCCAACGCCCGCCGCCGCTTTCAGTGATGGGATCTTCTGCCCCTATGTTAAGTCCCCTGCTTCGCCGTTACACATGGAACAGTGCCTGGCTCTATAACGTCAGGATCTTTATCGCCCTTTGCGGGACTGCCGCGCTACCGTGGCTGCTCGGCGAGGTAAAGCTGACCATTCCTTTAACACTCGGAGTCGTGGCTGCCGCGCTGGCCGACCTCGATGATCGCCTGACCGGGCGGCTAAAAAATCTCATCATCACACTGATCTCGTTTTTTATCGCCTCAGCTTCGGTGGAGCTACTGTTTCCATGGCCGTGGCTGTTTGCTCTCGGTCTTGTCAGCTCTACCATTGGTTTCATTCTGCTGGGCGGGCTTGGACAGCGTTATGCAACCATCGCTTTCGGCGCACTATTGATAGCGGTTTACACCATGCTGGGTATCTCGCTTTTTGAGCAATGGTATCAACAACCGCTGCTTCTGCTTGCCGGTGCAGTGTGGTTTAACCTGCTGACGTTAATAGGGCATTTAGTCTTTCCGGTCCGCGCACTTCAGGACAACCTTGCACGCTGTTATGAGCAGTTAGCACACTATCTCGAGTTGAAATCTCGCTTGTTTGACCCGGACATAGAAGATGCAAGCCAGGCACCGTTATACGATCTCGCACTGGCAAATGGTCAACTGGTCGCCACGCTGAATCAGACCAAGGCGACCATGCTCACCCGCTTGCGAGGAGACCGTGGGCAACGTAGCACGCGGCAGGCGTTGCATTATTACTTTGCGGCGCAGGACATTCATGAACGGGCAAGCTCATCGCATATTCAATACCAGATGCTGCGAGAACATTTTCGCTATAGCGATGTGATGTTCCGCTTCCAGCGCTTGCTATATATGCAGTCTCAGGCGTGTGCTCAACTTTCCCGCGCCATTTTGTTACGCGTGCCGTATCAACATGACGCCCGCTTCGAACGCGTTTTTGTCCATCTTGATGCCGCATTGGATCGCATCCGCGTAAGCGGGACGACCAAGACAGAACATCTAAAGGCGCTTGGTTTTCTGCTCGATAACCTGCGTGCTATCGACGCACAGCTGGCAACTATCGAATCGAGGCAACCACAGCCCCAGTTGCCAAGTGAAACCGAAAATCAGCTCGCTGATGACAGCTTGAGCGGTTTCAACGATATCTGGCTGCGGCTACGCAATAATTTTGCGCCAGAGTCGGCACTTTTCCGCCATGCAGTTCGTATGTCAGTAGTGCTCTGTATCGGCTATACCTTTATTCAGATTACCGGTTTGCAGCATGGCTACTGGATCTTGCTTACAAGCTTGTTTGTCTGCCAGCCAAACTATAATGCCACTCGCCATCGTCTGAGCTTGCGTGTTGTCGGTACGCTGGTCGGCGTTGCTGTGGGCTTACCGGTGCTGTACTTTGTCCCTTCACATGAGGGACAACTGGTGTTGATTGTCATCACTGGTGTTTTGTTTTTCGCCTTCCGCACGGTGCAATACGCCCACGCCACAATGTTCATTACCCTGCTTGTTTTGCTATGTTTCAACTTGCTGGGCGAAGGTTTTGAAGTGGCTATCCCGCGAATCATTGATACCTTGATCGGGTGCGCTATTGCCTGGGCTGCCGTCAGCTTTATTTGGCCAGACTGGCGCTTCAGGGATCTGCCACGCGTGACAGAGCAAGCTTTTGATGCCAACTGCCGTTATCTTGACGCCATACTTGAGCAGTATCACCAAGGGCGCGATAACCGGCTGGCATACCGCATTGCGCGTCGCAACGCTTATAACCGCGATGCGGAACTGGCATCTGTCGTCTCGAATATGTCCTCGGAACCCGGGACTTCGCCTGAACTTCGCGAAACGGCCTTTCGTTTATTGTGTCTAAACCATACTTTCATCAGCTATATTTCCGCATTAGGCGCACATCGCGAACAGCTAACCCAACCGGACATCTTGCGCCTGCTCGACGATGCCGTTTGTTATGTAGATGACGCACTCCATCATCTACCAGCCGATCAAGATCGTGTGCAGGCTGCGCTTATCGATCTGTCACAACGCATCAAAAACCTGGATCCGCGCCCTGACAGCAAAGAACCGCTAGTTCTGCAACAGATTGGTCTGTTGATAGCGTTATTGCCGGAAGTATGTCGCCTGAAAAGTCAGATTATTAAGAATTAGAAAGGGTTAGCCCCTTTCTTCATCACGTCGTTGAACCAATCGATCAACTCCTGGCGGCGGTTTGCCGGGAGTGCAGCCTCATGGACCCCAACGATGGCTCCTTCAAGCGCAAAGAGCACTTTCACACTCAGTTGCTTGTTCATTTTCCGTAGCCTTAGCCAGCAAACTTTCGCACCGAGCATACGAAGCGTCTGCGCATCCTGGATGCCAGCTTCGTGAAGGAGAATCTCAAGCTGGCAGGAAAGATTGGGTAAATCACGCAGGCGCAACTGAGCTTCACGCTGCGCTTTTTCGCGCCGTGCCGCATCAAGTGCAAACGTGGAAAGTTGCAACAACAACGAGCGATCGCCCCACAAGCTGTCGCTGACAAAATAGTAATTTAACGATAACTGACGGCCCCTCTTGTTGAACATCAACAAGGGAGCTTGTTTGGCTACAGCATATTGCGCACTTTCATCACAGGCGCGTAAGTAAAGTTCCCCCTCTGCTACCATCGCGAAAACAATTCTATCCACTGACAGGCTATAACCACCGAAGTGGGCTCGATAGCTAATTTGCCCGAGTGAATTGAGGTATTCGCGAGACTGATATATCCGTTGATAAGACAGGTCTTCCATGATTTTTCCTATATAAATCACCAAGTAAAGTACGATTTTTTACGAGCGGATCCAGTAATCAGGAAAATAGGCAACTGTGAGCAGGACGGCAAGCGAATTTTTCATTCCGAGTGAGAGATAAAACAAAAATGCGAGTTAGTTTCAGAAAATGAGGTTGATCTTTGAACATTCAGAGGTTACTGTACATTTATACAGTAACCCACAGGGCTGGATTGATCATGCACACTGCAAACTATGCTAACCGTTCAACAACATTCGCTTCCGCACTCAACACATTGAACCATGTTGAATCCACTAGCATTGCTACCGGGCTGATTAGCGAAGTGGTCTATCGAGAAGACCAGCCCATGATGACTCAGTTACTTTTACTACCTTTGCTACAGCAGCTTGGCCAGCAATCTCGCTGGCAGTTATGGCTTACACCCCAGCAAAAACTGAGCCGCGAATGGGTTCAATCCGCTGGCTTGCCCCTTACCAAAGTCATGCAGATCAATCAGCTCTCTCCCGGCTTGACGCTGGAGTCAATGATTCGTGCTTTGCGAACCGGCAATTACAGCGTCGTCATAGGCTGGCATGCCGATGAACTAACCGAAGAAGAGAATCTGAGATTAGCGGCGGCAGCAGAAGAAGGTAACGCAATTGGCTTCGTTATGCGTCCCATCCGCCATGATCCTCTGGCTGCGAGACAGCTTTCCGGGATAAAAATTCACTCTAATTTGTATCATTGAGTAAATTTAGGAGTTTTCCTGGCATTATTTTTATCTATTACCGGCTTTTCAAATTTATTAGTGAAATACAGCGGCAAAGCCTGTGTGGCGTGGTTTGTAGATAATCAGTGTCGTACAGTTCTTCATCACAATTGTTAAATATTGTGTACACAAAGCCTTTTTTTTCATATGCCTGACGGAGTTCACACTTGTAAGTTTCCAACTACGTTGTAGACTTTACATCGCCAGGGGTGCTCGGCATAAGCCAAAGATATCGGTAAAGATATCTGCAGAGTTGTCAGTGAGCAATGCCCCCGGTGAAGGATTTAACCGTGGCATCTCTTCGAGATTTCCATGGCGATTTTTGGATGATAACGAGGCGCAAAAAATGAAAAAGACAGCTATCGCGATTGCAGTGGCACTGGCTGGCTTCGCTACCGTAGCGCAGGCCGCTCCGAAAGATAACACCTGGTATACAGGTGCTAAACTGGGCTGGTCTCAGTTCCACGATGTTGGTAACAACCAGATCCCTAACAATGGCCCGACTCACGAAAGCCAGTTAGGTGCTGGTGCGTTCGGTGGTTATCAGGTTAACCCGTATGTTGGCTTTGAACTGGGCTACGACTGGCTGGGCCGTATGCCGTACAAAGGCAGCGATGTAAACGGCGCATTCAAAGCTCAGGGCGTTCAACTGACCGCTAAACTGGGTTACCCGATCACTGATGACTTGGATCTGTACACCCGTCTGGGTGGTATGGTTTGGCGTGCAGACGCTAAAAACAACCAAGGCTTCAAAGATCACGATACCGGTGTTTCCCCGGTCTTCGCTGGTGGTGTTGAGTGGGCAGTTACCCGCGATATCGCTACCCGTCTGGAATACCAATGGACTAATAACATTGGTGACGCGAACACCGTTGGTGGTCGTCCGGACAACGGTCTGCTGAGCGTAGGTGTTTCCTACCGTTTCGGCCAGCAGGAAGAAGCTGCTCCGGTAGTTGCTCCGGCTCCAGCCCCAGCTCCGGAAGTACAGACCAAACACTTCACCCTGAAGTCTGACGTTCTGTTCACCTTCAACAAAGCGACCCTGAAACCAGAAGGTCAGCAGGCGCTGGATCAGCTGTACAGCCAACTGAGCAACCTGGATCCGAAAGACGGCTCCGTAGTGGTTCTGGGCTTCACCGACCGTATCGGTTCCGACGCTTACAACCAAGGTCTGTCTGAGAAACGTGCTCAGTCCGTTGTTGATTACCTGGTTTCCAAAGGTATCCCGGCGAACAAAA
Organism: Kosakonia sp. BYX6; assembly: GCF_038449125.1. NCBI lineage: Bacteria > Pseudomonadati > Pseudomonadota > Gammaproteobacteria > Enterobacterales > Enterobacteriaceae > Kosakonia > Kosakonia calanthes. The sequence continues at coordinate 2,989,443 of NZ_CP151800.1, forward strand.
TCTCCGCACGTGGTATGGGCGAATCCAACCCGGTTACTGGCAACACTTGTGACAACGTGAAGGCTCGTGCAGCTCTGATCGATTGCCTGGCACCGGATCGTCGCGTAGAGATCGAAGTTAAAGGTATCAAAGACGTTGTAACTCAGCCGCAGGCTTAAGTTCTCCGTCAGAAAAAACCCCGCCATTGCGCGGGGTTTTTTGTTGTCTTGTTTTTAGTGTCGAAGAGCCATGGCGGCTGAGAGAATTAATACCTACTCTTTCTCTTTACCCAGCAACGCCTGCAAGTCGTGTTTCAGCGTCGACATTTTCGTTGCATACTTTTCTTTATGCTCCGCGTCTTCAATCAACTGCACAATTGTTTCAGAGAGCGTTTTACCTCGCCGCTGTGCCAGGCCCGCTAATCTTTGCCAGACAACAAACTCCAGGTCGATAGATTTTTTACGCGTATGCTGATGCTCAGCGTTAAAATGCCGCTTGCGGCGAGCGCGAATGGTTTGCTTCATCCGGTTAACCAACGCGGGGTTCATATGTTGCCCAATCCAGCTATTGACCTGCACCGGTTCATTTTCGAGGGTCAACAATACATCGACTGCATCTTTAGCAGCACTGGCTTCTATATAGCGCGTGATTAATTCCCCTTCACGATGCTTTTTGACCAGATATTTCCATTTCCAGCCGCTTTCGAGATTTTCCAGTTGTTGATATTTCATTGCTTTCTCAACGTTACCGCGTAACTCAGTTCAGAATATCAGTTTTTTCTAACTCTGCTCAGAAGAAATCGCCACCTGTGAACCTTACCCACGCTTCCCAAAGCCGAAGCGCGTAATCCGTGTGTGCTGCACGTGCGTTTACGGTATAATCCCGCCTTTTACAGCCGACTAAAAAGACGACTTTGACCATTACAAAACTCGAATGGAACGACCTGGTTCCTGATACCGACAGTTATCAGGAAGTGTTTGAATCGTCCGCATTAGCGCGCGAAACGGACTTCTCACTGGCCGATACACAACCCCGATTACAATACGCGCTGGAGCAACTGCTCTATCCGCAGGCAACGTCACGCTTTTTACTGGCCAAAGCGCCTGAAGAAGCCGAATATCTGGCGCTCATTGCCAACGCTGCCACCCAGCTGATCCCTGAAAACCGCCCACTCGCGGGTGGTGAGTATCATATCAACGGTTCGACGATCCACTTCGAACCCTCTACTGACGCGCATTCTACCTTCGCGGGCAAACAAGCCACTGCTATTGCCGATTGGGTTGAAGCTGAGCAGCTCTTCGGCTGTCTGCGCCAGTTCAATCAGGAGATCACTCTTCAACCTGGTCTGGTTCACAAGGCTAACGGCGGCGTATTAATTATTTCATTGCGCACGTTGTTGGCCCAACCGCTGCTGTGGATGCGCCTGAAAACCATGGTCACGCAGCGCCGTTTCGACTGGGTTTCTTTTGACGAGTCGCGTCCGCTACCGGTCATTGTGCCATCTATGCCGCTGGATCTTAAAGTGATTCTGGTCGGTGAGCGCGAATCACTCGCCGAATTCCAGGAGATGGAGCCTGAGCTCGCCTCACAGGCTATTTACAGCGAGTATGAAGAAACGCTGCAAATCGCTGACAGCGAAACGATGGGCGTGTGGCGTCAATGGGTTGAACAAATCGCACGCGAGGCGCAATTACCCTCCCCGGCAGCAGATGCATGGCCGACATTAATTCGTGAAGCCGTGCGTTATACCGGTGATCAGGAAACGTTGCCTCTTTGTCCATTGTGGCTGTCTCGCCAGCTACGCGAAGTGGCCGCTCTGTCTGACAGCGCTTCGTTCAGCAGTGAATCGTTGCAAGCGATGCTCGCGCAGCGCGAGTGGCGCGAAGGGTTCCTGGCTGAACGTATGCAGGATGAGATCCTGCTAGAGCAGATCCTGATTGAAACCGAAGGTGAGCGCGTCGGTCAGATTAACGCACTGTCGGTAATCGAATTTCCTGGCCATCCGCGCGCATTTGGCGAACCATCGCGCATCAGCTGCGTGGTGCATGTTGGCGACGGTGAATTCAACGATATCGAACGTAAAGCGGAGCTGGGCGGTAACATTCACGCCAAAGGCATGATGATCATGCAAGCGTTCCTGATGGCAGAACTGGAGCTGGAACAGCAGATTCCCTTCTCCGCCTCGCTGACGTTTGAGCAATCCTATAGCGAAGTCGATGGTGACAGCGCGTCAATGGCTGAACTCTGCGCATTGATGAGTGCGCTGGCAGAAGTGCCCATCAATCAAAGCATTGCTATTACGGGCTCGGTGGATCAGTTTGGTCGCTCGCAGCCCGTCGGTGGGTTGAACGAGAAGATCGAAGGGTTTTTCGCGATTTGCCAGCAGCGCGAATTGACAGGTCAACAAGGCGTCATTATTCCGTCGGCAAATGTTCGCCATCTATGCCTGCATCAGGACCTGCTGAATGCTATCCAGGCGCAGCAATTCTTCATTTGGGCAGTGGACGACGTGATGGATGCACTACCCTTATTAATGGGCCTGGCATGGGATGCCGAGGGGCAAAACAACCTTAAGCAAATCATTCAGGAACGTATCGCGCAGGCAACGCAGCAGGATGCACGCCATCGCTTCTCGTGGCCGCTGCGCTGGTTAAATTGGTTTTCGTAAAACTGATCGGACTTGTTCAGCGTACACGTGTTAGCTATCCTGCGTCCGAAATTACAAATAAGGCTTACTGAGAACATGGTAGATAAACGCGAATCCTATACAAAAGAAGATCTTCTAGCCTCTGGTCGCGGCGAACTGTTTGGCGAAAAGGGCCCGCAATTACCGGCTCCTAGCATGCTGATGATGGACCGTGTGGTCAAAATGACCGAGACCGGCGGTAACTTCGATAAAGGTTATGTGGAAGCCGAGCTGGATATCAATCCGGACCTGTGGTTCTTTGGCTGTCATTTCATTGGCGATCCGGTCATGCCGGGCTGCCTCGGTCTGGATGCCATGTGGCAGCTGGTTGGTTTCTATCTGGGCTGGCTCGGTGGCGAAGGCAAAGGCCGTGCGCTGGGCGTAGGTGAAGTGAAATTTACCGGTCAGATTCTGCCAACGGCGAAAAAAGTCACCTACCGCATTCACTTTAAACGCATTGTTAACCGTCGTTTGATTATGGGCCTGGCAGATGGTGAAGTGCTGGTCGATGGCCGCGTTATCTACACTGCAGCCGATCTGAAAGTGGGTCTTTTCCAGGATACTTCTACTTTCTGATAGAGGGTCACACACCCGCTATATGCGCGAAACCTCCGCCATGCGGAGGTTTCTTTTCCTAAAGAGACAGAATCAGGCAATTACGGCCCTGTCTTCCATGGCTTCCCGCCAGCCTCCCAGCCACTCGGACCTTTGATTCAGGGTTTGGTAAGGACACATTTCCTTAGGGCGTCCGGTAATACCAGCCTGATATCCACGTTGATGTGCCCGTTCCAGGCGATCTCGTTTTTGTCTCTTCATGCCTCGTTTCCCTCATTATGTGATCTGGTGGAAAAGAAAACAGTGGTCACTAAACGTGCAGCCACAGGTCAGAAATACCTTGAATGAACCTTGCCGTCAATGCGCAAAATTCACGCCAGTGTCATAAATGTGAGCTACACGAAAGTTCATTTGTACAAAAACTGTGAACCAGCACAAGTAATGAATTGAGCATAAAGACAAAAAAAACCGCCACAGCTTTTGCCTGTGACGGTTTTTTCATTCATAAAATCAACTTATGGCAGACGATTTAGCTCAGCCGCGATACTGACCGCTTCCTGCTGCCAACCCTGCGCCAGCATTTTAACCATATTGTCATAACCATCCTGCTGCTGCTTAAGTTCAATATGGAATGGTCGTTTGATCAGCCGTCCCTGATGTTTGAGCAGCCATTCACCGCTGACAATAACCCGCCCGTCGTAGCGCCCGTGAAAACCCGTCACCGTAACATTCAGCGTATCTTGCTCACTGCCCAGCGGCTGCGATGCAACCACCCAACCCGGCAATTGGTTGCTGAGATTAGCCACCAGCGTGTTACGTAACTGCTGATCGAGCGGGCTGGCCCAAAGATTGTTATTGGCGATAACATACTGCACATCGCTGGTTTGATACACCACGCCATTGCCTGCCAGATAATCCGGTACTGACACCTGCTCAACCCACAGTTGGCGATTTCCCTGCTCCTGCCCGGTATTAGACTGCACCGTGGTGAGCGGCGGCGAAGGCAGTTGATAGTAACTTTTGTTATCGTCACCACTGCTACAGGCAGTCAGCAGCAACGCAAGCATAGCCAATGCGCACTTTTTCATTATTTCGCCCTCTTCGGCTGCGGATCGTCTTTCCCTTTCGCTTCGAATACCAGCGCGTTGCTCTTATCGTTAAGCGTTTTCAGTACCGGCTGCAGTTCGCGCAGCACCTGATCCAGACGCTGCATATCCGCCACCATCTTGTTATAGGCGGCCGACCCAGGCTGGAAGCCCTGCATACTGCGGTTGAGTTCGCGCAGTGTCGTTTGCATATCCGCCGGAAGTTGCTGCATCGACTGGCTAGCTGTCAATTTGTTCAGATTATCCAGCGTTGTTTGCAGGCGCTTAAGCGTTTGCTGGCTTTCCGACAGTGTATTTGTCGCCTGTTGGATCATAGGGTTTAGCGGCAGATTGTTGATCTTATCCAGCGTGTCCATCAGCCTCTGCTGGATTTGCGCCAGCCCGCCGCTCATGGTCGGGATAATCGGGTAACCGGCAAACTCACGCATTCCGTCGACCGGCGGCGCATTAGTGTAGAAGTCCAGATCCACATACAGCGCGCCAGTGACAATGTTGCCCGTTTTCAGCGAGCCGCGCAGGCCGCGTTTGAGCAACGCATTCAGGTGTGCGGTCATATCCGGATCTTCGCCCAACTGGTTAGCCAGCCGTTCCGGTTCAATACGGATGAGGATCGGAATCCGGTAATCGTCGTTCAACGCCTGCCGCATGCTCGATGTAAAGAACGGCACTTTGCTCACTGTCCCCAGACGAATGCCGCGAAACTCCACCGGCGCGCCGGGTTGCAGCCCACGGATAGAATCTTTGAAGAACATCAGGTAATCGATATGGTCGGTATAGAGCGAGTCCTGAATGCTGCGCTGATCGTCATACAGTTTGAACGCAGCTTTCTCCGCTACCGGCTGGCCTAAATCCATGCCATCCGGCACATCAAAACTGACACCGCCGCCAAACAATGTGGTCAACGAACCCATCTCTACCCGCATACCTGCCGAGGTGAGATCGACCGCAATACCGCTGTCTTTCCAGAAACGCACATTGCTGGTTACCAGCCGATCGTTTGGCGCATTGATAAAAAGCTGGTAGCTCATGGTGCGTTTTTGCGTATCAAAGGTACTGGTTTCGACCGAGCCAACACGATAACCACGGAACAGCACCGGATCGCCCGCAGCCAGTTGGCCGGCTTTGTTACTGTCGAGGATCACGCGGATCCCTTTAGCATCTGGCGGTGCCAGCGGCGGTGAGTCGAGCAAATTGTAGCGTTCAGGTGCATTGCCTTTCACGCCGGGCTGGAGTTCGATATACGCACCGGAAAGCAGTGTGCCCAATCCGCTGACGCCCTCGCGACCGATCTGCGGTTTAACCACCCAAAATACCGAGTCGTTATGCAACAGCTTTTCCATGCCGGAATTCAGCCGCGCTTTGATTTCAACGTGGGTTAAATCATCCGTCAGTGTCGTGCTTTCCACCACGCCGACATCGACACTGCGACTTTTGATCGTCGTTTTGCCGCCGACAATACCTTCCGCATTATTGGTAATCAGGGTCACTTCCGGCCCCTGGTGGCTGTAGTGATAGAAAAGTATCCACGCGCCAATCAGCGCAGTCACAATCGGGAAAATCCACACCGGCGACCAGTTTCTCACTTTCTGCACGTTGGCTTCCCCATTTTTATTCCCCATGTTCTAACGGCTCCTCATGGTGCGTTTGTGGCTCACGATCCCAGCTCAGGCGCGGGTCGAAAGTCATTGCCGCAAACATCGTAATAATAACGACCAGCGCAAACATAAGCGCACCCATCGCAGGATAGATATTCATCAGTCCGCCCATTCGAACCAGCGCGGACAGTACAGCAATAACAAAGACATCAATCATCGACCAGCGCCCGACGAACTCCACCACTTCATAAATAAAGTGCATACGCTCGCAGTCGCGCTTGCCGTGACCTTTCGCATCAATACACAGCCAGGCGATACCGATCATCTTCAGTGTCGGCACCATAATACTGGCGATAAAAATGACCAACGCCACCGGATAAGACCCTTCGCTCCATAACAGCACCACGCCGGCCAGAATGGTCGAAGGCATACGGTCGCCAAGCAAATCGGTCACCATGATCGGCAAGATATTAGCAGGCAGATAAAGCATCATCGCCGTCACCAGTAGTGCCAGCGTCCATTGAACGCTATTACGCCGCCGGGCATGTCCCCGGGTATGGCAGCGCGGGCAAACCGGTTGATCAATGGCGACGATCGCCGTGCAACACGGACAGGAGCGAAGCCCCTGGCGGATCCCCGGCACACCAACTTGAACATGTTGGTCAAGCTTCGGCGCGGGCGCGATATCGTCCCACAGCCAGTGGCGATCGACGCACTGAAACGCGCGCAATTGCAGCAGGCAAAACAGGCACCAGGGGAGAAAACTGCTGCCGATCCCCACATCCCCGTACGCCATTAATTTAACGAAACTGACCAGCACACCAGCGAGAAAGATCTCGGCCATGCCCCAACTTTTTAGTTGGAACAAGATCCGCGCCAGCGCGATTTTCAGGCGAAAATCCATCCGCACACGATTAACCAGCAGCAGAATAGTGACCAGGCAGAATGCCGGGACCAGTTGCACGAATAATAGGAAGAAAGTGCCGAGGCTGGCGTAGTCTTCCGAAAACATCACGCCGGGGATTTGCAGCAGCGTCACTTCACTGGCGACGCCTGCCACTTTCATATTCACGAAGGGAAAAAGGTTGGAGAGCAGTAACATAAATAGCGCAACGATCGCATACGCGGTGGGACGCTGCCGCGGCGCGTCCCACTCGGTTGTCAATGTTGTGCCGCAGCGCGGGCAAGCCGCTTTGTGTCCATGTTGCAACGGCGGCAACGCCGCCAGCATGTCACATTGCGAGCAAAGAATATGGCGAGTGGCGTTGTGATGTTCACACATACAGGCTCCCTTTATGCGCCGTTTTTAAGAGCCTCCAGATACTCCCAGCGTTCAAACGCTTCTTCCAGCGCCTGCTCCGCCGAAGCCATATCAGCTAAGACTTTCTGCGTATGATCGTGAGGCTGGCTGAAAAAGTTAGCATCGGCCACCTGTGCCTGCAACGTTTCCAGTTGTGCTTCCAGTTGTTCCAGCTTCTGCGGCAACTGTTCCAGCTCACGTTGCAGGTTATAGCTTAGTTTGTTCGTGTTGCGTTTGACAGTTTCGCCTTTGGCAGCAGGCGCTTCCGCGCTTTTTTGCGCAGCGGCCTGTTTATAGGCTTGCGAAGCGCTCTGCTGGCCACGGGCGTCATGGTAACCGCCAACATACTGGCCGATACGGCCCTGACCTTCAAAAATCCAGCATTCGGTCACGGTATTATCAACAAACTGACGATCGTGGCTCACCAGCAACACGGTGCCCTGATAGCTGTCGATCAACTCCTCCAACAGTTCCAACGTTTCGACGTCCAGGTCGTTGGTCGGTTCATCGAGAATCAGCAAGTTGCTGGGTTTGAGGAACAGACGCGCCAACAGCAAACGGTTACGTTCCCCGCCAGAGAGCGCACGCACCGGCGTCATTGCCCGTTTCGGGTGGAACAGGAAGTCCTGCAGATACCCCAAAATGTGGCGCGGCTTACCGTTGACCAGCACTTCCTGCTTCCCTTCCGCGAGGTTATCCATCACGGTTTTATCAGGATCCAGCTCAGCACGGTGCTGATCGAAATAAGCCACTTCCAGCTTGGTACCGACGTGAACACGTCCGCTGTCTGCTTTCAGTTGATCCAGCATCAGTTTCAACAGTGTGGTTTTGCCGCAGCCGTTCGGGCCAATCAAAGCAATTTTGTCGCCGCGCAGCACCTGCGTAGAGAAATCATGCACCAGCACTTTTCCATCAACGCCGTAGTTAACGTGTTCCATCTCGAAGACAATCTTGCCGGAGCGGGACGCTTCTTCGACCTGCATTTTCGCACTGCCCATCACTTCGCGACGTTCGCTTCGCTCGTGGCGCATCGCTTTCAGTGCGCGAACGCGCCCTTCGTTACGGGTACGACGTGCCTTAATGCCCTGGCGGATCCACACTTCTTCTTGCGCCAGCTTGCGATCGAACTCGGCATTTTGCAGCTCTTCCACGCGCAGCATTTCTTCTTTTTCCAGCAAATACTGATCGTAATTGCCCGGATAAGAGACCAATTTGCCGCGATCGAGATCGACAATGCGCGTCGCCATATTGCGGATAAACGAACGGTCGTGCGAGATAAAGATAATGGTGCCGCCAAACGACTTCAGGAAACCTTCCAGCCAGTCGATGGTTTCGATGTCCAGATGGTTAGTCGGTTCGTCGAGCAGCAACACGCGCGGCCCACTCACCAGCGCACGCCCGAGCGCCGCCTTACGCAGCCACCCGCCGGAAAGCGCAGAGAGCGACATATCTGCCGTCAGCCCCAGTTGCGCCAGCACTTCGTTAATCCGGTTTTCCAGCTGCCACAGGCCGTGGTGATCCAGCATTTCCTGCACCCGCGCCAGCTCGGCGAGGTTTTTATCGCTCGGATCGCTCATCACCAGATGGGAAACTTCGTGATAACGCTTCAGGTACTCTGCCTGCTCTTCAATACCTTCGGCAACGAAATCGTAGACACTTCCGCTGACGTTACGAGGCGGATCCTGTTGCAGGCGCGCCACGACTAAATCTTGTTCATACACAATGCGACCATCGTCCAGGTTAATTTCCCGGTTGAGGATCTTCATCAGTGTCGATTTACCCGCGCCGTTACGTCCGACCAGACAGACGCGTTCGTTTTCTTCGATATGCAGCTCTGCATTATCGAGAAGCGGTGCGTCGCTGAACGACAGCCATGCGCCATGCATACTGATTAATGACATTTATTTATCCTTTCAGGCTGCGGTAATCAGCCAGCAGTTGTGGATTTGACGGTTGCGGGCAAAATCCTGCGACTGCGTTTTTTGAGTAATTTCTTGTGCCTGCAGACCCAGTTTCGCCAGCCCGTCGTGATCCATACGGAAACCGCGTTTGTTATTGGAAAACATGATGGTGCCGCCCTTACGCAGCAGACGCTTCAGATCTTCCATCAAACGCATATGATCGCGCTGCACATCGAAAGAGTCTTCCATACGTTTCGAGTTGGAGAAGGTCGGCGGATCGATAAAGATCAGGTCGAACTGCTCGTCAGTTTCGCGCAGCCAGCCGAGGCAATCCGCCTGGATCAGCCGATGTGCACGCCCGCTCAAGCCGTTCAGGCGCAAGTTGCGTTCAGCCCATTCCAGATAGGTGCGTGACATATCCACCGTGGTGGTGGAACGCGCGCCGCCCAGCCCTGCGTGCACACTGGCGCTACCGGTGTAGGAGAAAAGGTTGAGAAAATCTTTGCCTTTACTCATTTGGCCCAGCATACGGCGGGCGATACGGTGATCAAGGAACAGACCCGTATCCAGATAATCCGTCAGGTTGACCCACAGACGAGCGTTGTATTCGCTCACTTCCATAAAGTCGCCCTTCTCGTTCATCTTCTGGTACTGGTTACTGCCCTTTTGACGTTCACGGGTTTTCAGCACCAGTTTGTTCGGCGCAATACCCAGCACCTGAATGGTGGCGGCAATGATGTCGAACAGACGCTGACGCGCTTTTTGTGCATCGATGGTTTTTGGCGCGGCATACTCCTGCACGACCACCCAATCGGCATAGCGATCGACGGCGACATTGTAATCCGGCAGATCGGCATCATACAGACGGTAGCATTCGATACCTTCCTGACGCGCCCATTTCTCCAGTTTTTTAACGTTTTTGCGCAGGCGGTTTGCATAATCTTCCGCCATCGCCGGGACTTTCGCTTCGCCGGTGCTTTCCGCCAAATGGTAGTTTTTCTGCACGCAATCCAGCGGGCCGTTTTTGGCTTTAAATTGACGCTCGGCGCGCAGTTGCAAGCAGTTGAGCAGATCGACCGAAGCGCTGAACAGCGACAGGTTCCAGCCGCCAAACTGCGTTTTCAGCAGACGCCCCAGCAGGCTGTGTAAGGCGATGAGCGCTGGTTCGCTCTCCAGACGCTCGCCATAAGGGGGGTTACTGATGACCGTACCGTACGGGCCGCTCGGTAACGGATTGCTGAGTTGAGCGACATCTTTCACATCGAAGGTGATCAGTTCGCCAATTCCGGCGCGACGGGCGTTTTTACGGGCAATATCGATCACGCGCGCATCGCTGTCGGAGCCATAGAAACGGGATTCATAACCGGCGAGGCCCTGACGAGCGCGCGTTTGCGCCTCAGCCTTCACCTCTTGCCAGAGCGCTTCATCGTGCTGAGCCCAGCAGCTAAAACCCCAGTGACCACGGTGTAAGCCCGGCGCGCGATCGGTTGCCGCCATCGCGGCTTCGATCAGCAGCGTGCCGGAACCACACATCGGATCCAGCAGCGGTGTTCCCGCCTGCCAGCCGGAACGCATGACAATCGCCGCAGCAAGGTTTTCTTTAATAGGCGCAAGACCAGCACGATCGCGGTAGCCGCGCAGATGCAGGCCTTCGCCGCTCAAATCAAGGGAGATATTCGCCGTATCCTGATTCAACCAGACATTAATACGCAGGTCCGGCAATTCGCGCTCGACGTTCGGGCGCGGCAGGTTTTTGCGGGTGAAGCTGTCGACGATGGCGTCTTTTACTTTCAATGCACCGTACTGGCTGTTGCGGATCTCATCATTCAGACCGCTGAAATGCACCGCGAAGGTCGCGCCCGGATTGAAAATCTCTGTCCAGTTGATCGCCTGCACACCGAGATAGAGGTCAAGATCGCTATAAACCTTGCACTCGCCAAGCGGCAGCATAATGCGCGAAGCCAGGCGACTCCACATCAGGCTTTGGTACAGGAGCCGTGTGTCACCTTCAAAATGGACACCACCCTGAACAACGCGGCACTCTACGGCACCGAGTTTTTCCAGTTCAGTTTTTAACAGCTCTTCCAGCCCACGGGCCGTACTGGCAAACAGAGAAATCATAATGTCACTTACACTCAACGAAAATTGTTGCGCATTATAGCTAATCTGGCGTGCATGTCATAAAGTTGAGGGCCATTTTTCGTCTAACAGGGAGGAAGACGTGCCTACGCTTTCACGTCTTTATATCCATCCGGTGAAATCCATGCGCGGTATCGGCCTGACGCATGCGCTTGCCGACATTAGCGGCCTCGCCTTCGACCGTGTTTTTATGGTCACTCAGCCCGATGGCACCTTCATTACTGCACGCCAGTTTCCGCAAATGGTGCGCTTTATGCCATCACCGTTAACCGACGGTTTGCATTTGACCGCGCCGGACGGTAGCAGTGCGGTCATTCGCTTTGCGGATTTTGCGCCCGAAGGCGCGCCGACGGAAGTGTGGGGCAACCATTTTACGGCGCTTATCGCACCCGTAGAGATCAACCGCTGGCTTAGCGGCTTTTTTGGTCGCGACGTGCAGTTACGCTGGGTTGGCCCGCAATTGACCCGCCGCGTAAAACGCCACGACGATGTGCCATTATCGTTCGCCGATGGGTTTCCTTATTTATTAACCAACGAAGCTTCGCTACGCGATTTGCAAAACCGCTGCCCGGCCAGCGTGAAGATGGAACAGTTTCGCCCCAATCTGGTGGTTACGGGCGCACCAGCGTGGGCAGAAGATAGCTGGAAAGTGGTGCGCATTGGCGAGGTAGTGTTTGATGTCGTCAAACCGTGCAGCCGCTGTGTGTTTACGACCGTTAGCCCGGAACGCGGGCAGAAACACCCTTCAGGTGAACCACTCACCACGCTGCAAAGTTTCCGTACCGCGCAGGATAACGATGAAGTTGATTTTGGGCAGAACTTGATTGCGCGTAACAGCGGCGTGATCCGCGTGGGTGATGAAGTTGCCGTTCTGGCAACGGCGCCGGCGAAAGTGTATGGCGCAGGCGAAGTGGCCGAATCCTTTGAACCGGATATTCAACCGGCAGATACCGTAGAAATTGACTGGCAAGGGCAAAAGTTTCGTGGCAACAATCAACAGGTGTTGCTGGAGCAACTGGAAAACCAGGGCATTCGCGTGCCTTATTCCTGCCGGGCGGGGATTTGCGGCTGTTGCCGGATTCGTTTAGTGGAAGGTGAAGTCAATGCAATGAAGAAATCAGCGATTGCGCAGGATGGGACGATCCTCAGTTGCAGTTGCATTCCGAAAACATCGCTGAGGCTTGAAGCTTAAACGGCCTGCTCGAAACGGAGACTCGCGGCGCGAAGCTGCGGTTTCAGGCGATCGTTCATAATTTTGATGGCATCGCCCAGTTGCATTGTGCGCCCGGCAATCACCACGCCGGGTTGCGCCAGCAGGCACAATGCGGCGTTTTCGCCCGGTTCAACCACCAGCAAATTCACGCACTCTTGCGTGTCGCTTAACCAGACACAAGCACCTTCACCGGTGACCGGCGACCACAGCGCTTCGTGGGTCATAAAATGCCAGCTTTTCGGCATTTGCGGTTTGAGGAAACGAATGGCAACCAGCGCGTTGAGCACCAGTTCGGCGCGCTGCTCATTAGATAATTCTAAATCGCGGCATTTTTCATCGAAGGAGAAATAAAGTGCGGCGTCATCAACGCAAAAACCAGATGGCGAGAAAGCATCTGGTGTCAGCATTTTACGAGCGAATCGGGAGCGAAATAACATGCCATTGGCTAAATCGAGCATCATGCGGTCATGCTCATCATCGAAATACCAGCGCCAATTATCGTCAGGTTTAATTTGCATTTCTCTCTCCCCTTCCTTTAAACATCCTGTAACTTTTTCATCCTGTTTGCCGCCTCGTTAATTAATCTAATAATAAAAGACTAAAATGTTTAAATTAGCAACAGTGACGGAATATAAAACAACCAGGGCTGGAAATAAAGCCCTGGATGCAAAGGATGGGAAAAAGATTAGATATGAGTAACGATTTCTTTAATCAGCGGCGGGCCTTTAAAAATAAAACCAGAATAAATTTGCACCAGTGTCGCACCTGCCGCAATCTTCTCGCGGGCGGCGATCACCGAGTCGATACCGCCGACGCCAATAATCGGTAAGCGACCATTTAATTCCTGCGACAGTCTTCGGATTATTTCTGTACTTTTTAATTGCAGAGGACGGCCACTTAAACCACCCATTTCTTCGCAATGTTTCATTCCCTGCACTAACGATCTTTCCAGAGTTGTATTGGTGGCAATAACACCATCAATATTGTGGCGAACTAAACTATCGGCAACCTGGATCAGTTCTTCCTCAGAAAGATCCGGTGCGATCTTCACAGCCACCGGAACATATTTATGGTGGAGTTTTTGTAGATCGTTTTGCTTATTTTTAATTGCCGTCAGAAGATCGTCCAGCGCTTCGCCATATTGCAGCGTGCGCAGCCCCGGGGTATTAGGCGAAGAAATATTAATTGCGATATAACCGGCATAAGCATAGATTTTTTCCATGCAAATCAGGTAGTCATCTTTACCTTGCTCTACCGGCGTATCTTTATTCTTGCCAATATTAATCCCCAGCACACCGTCAAAATGCGACTTTTTAACGTTCTCGACCAGGTTATCCACGCCGAGATTGTTAAAGCCCATGCGGTTGATCAGGCCCTCGGCATCCACCAGCCGGAAGATCCTCGGCTTGTCGTTGCCCGGCTGCGGGCGTGGCGTAACGGTACCAATTTCGATGGAGCCAAACCCCATCGCACCCAGTGCATCAATGCATTCGCCGTTTTTATCCAGACCGGCCGCCAGGCCCAACGGGTTTTTAAAGGTCAGCCCCATACATTGAACGGGTTTTTCCGGTACGCGTTGGCGTACAAGGGCTTCAAGCGGCGTGCCGGTAATGCGGCGCAGTTGTTGAAACGTCAATTCATGAGCGCGTTCTGGATCGAACTGGAAAAGGGCTTTACGAACGAAGGGATAGTACATGAACTCTCCTGGATTCCCGGTGTGCAAACCGGGGGCGTATTATCAGCGAAAGCGCGCGGAAAAGGAATTGACCTGCGGCAAAAAAAGACAAATCGACGCAAACGTTTACCTTCTTCGCTTTCCTTTATGCAAATTTCGGCAATTTTTCTTCGAATAAATCATTTAGTGGAATAAATCGCCTCTGTCACACTGCGGCTAATTGTTATCAATGTTATCTAAAAGCAAACAATTGGTTATAAGGAGCGATTATGCGAGTTGTCACCCTGGCCGGAAGCCCACGCTTCCCTTCCCGCTCCAGCGCACTACTGGAGTATGCCCGCGAGCGGCTAAATGCGCAGGATGTTGAAGTGTGTCACTGGCATCTGCAAAACTTCGCACCGGAAGACCTGCTCTACGCGCGCGTTGATAGCCCGGCGTTGCAAACCTTTATTGAACAGTTGAAAGGCGCCGACGGGCTGATTGTCGCCACGCCTATCTATAAAGCCGCTTATACCGGCGCGCTAAAAACGCTGTTGGATCTGCTGCCCGAACGGGCGCTGGAAGGCAAAGTTGTGCTGCCACTGGCAACGGGCGGTACCGTCGCCCATATGCTCGCGGTCGATTATGCATTAACCCCCGTATTGAGCGCGCTCAAAGCGCAAGAGATCCTCCACGGCGTTTTTGCTGATGACAGCCAGGTGCTGGATTATCAGCACAAACCCCATCTCACCTCCAACTTGCAAACCCGCCTGGATAACGCGCTGGAAACCTTTTGGCAGGCACTGCACCGCCGCGATATTCAAGCACCGGATTTCCATTCCCCGCAAGGAGTCGCCCATGTTTAAGCATCTCAAACGCTCAGCGCACGGGCTCGTGCTGAGTAGTTTATTCGCTTTTTCCGCCTTGTCACACGCCGCCGAACCTGCGCCAGATGCGTTACGGATCGGCTACCAAAAAGGCAGCGTCAGTATGGTGCTGGCGAAAAGCCACGGGCTGCTGGAAAAACGTTACCCGAACACCAAAATCTCGTGGATTGAGTTCCCGGCCGGGCCGCAAATGCTGGAAGCACTGAATGTCGGCAGCATTGATCTTGGTAGCACAGGTGATATTCCGCCTATCTTTGCACAGGCTGCAGGCGCCGACCTGCTGTATGTCGGTGCTGAACCGGCCAAACCGAAAGCCGAAGTGATCCTTGTTGCACAAAACAGCCCAATTAAAACCGTCGCCGACCTGAAAGGACGAAAAGTCGCTTTCCAGAAAGGCTCCAGTTCGCACAATTTATTGCTGCGCGCGCTGCAACAAGCGGGATTGACATTCAGCGATATTCAGCCCGTTTATCTCAGCCCGGCGGATGCCCGAGCAGCGTTTCAGCAAAACAATGTCGACGCGTGGGCCATTTGGGATCCTTACTACTCCGCCGCGCTGTTGCAAGGCGGCGTGCGTGTGCTGAAAGACGGCGAAACCCTGAAGCAGACCGGATCCTTCTATTTGGCCGCGCGCCCGTATGCGGAGCAAAACGGCGCCTTTATTCAAGGCGTGCTGGATACCTTTAGCGAAGCCGATGCGCTAACCATTAGCCAGCGTGATGAAAGCGTTGCGCTACTGGCGAAAACCATGGGTCTGCCGCAACCGGTTATTGCCACCTATTTCGATCATCGTCCACCCACCAAAATCACACCGGTCAACGACGCCACCGCCGCGTTGCAGCAGCAAACCGCGGATCTCTTTTACGACAACCATCTGGTACCGAAGAAAGTCGATATCCGTAGCCGTATCTGGCAGCCAACCTCACAAGGAGCGAAATCATGAGCCTGAATCTTTTCTGGTTTTTACCTACCCACGGTGATGGTCACTATCTTGGCACCGACCACGGATCGCGACCGGTGGATCATTCATATTTACAGCAAATCGCGCAGGCTGCCGATCGGCTGGGGTTTAGCGGTGTACTGATCCCGACCGGGCGTTCCTGTGAAGATGCCTGGCTGGTGGCAGCATCGCTGATCCCGGTAACCCAGCGGCTGAAATTCCTTGTCGCTCTGCGCCCAAGCGTTATTTCACCGACGGTGGCGGCACGTCAGGCGGCCACGCTGGACAGGCTGTCGAATGGCCGCGCGCTGTTTAACCTGGTGACCGGCAGCGATCCGCAGGAACTGGCTGGCGACGGCGTGTTTCTTGATCACACCGAGCGCTATGAAGTGTCGTCAGAATTTACCCATGTCTGGCGGCGTTTGCTGGAGGGCGAGACGGTCGATTTCGAAGGCAAACATATTCATGTGCGCGGCGCGAAGCTCTTTTTCCCGCCCATCCAACAGCCGCGCCCGCCGCTCTATTTCGGGGGTTCATCGGATGTCGCGCAGGATTTGGCGGCTGAGCAAGTGGATCTCTATCTGACCTGGGGCGAGCCGCCGGAGCAGGTAAAAGAGAAGATTGCGCAGGTGCGGGAAAAAGCGGCGGTGCGCGGGCGCAAAGTGCGGTTTGGTATTCGCCTGCATGTGATTGTCCGCGAAACCAATGCCGAAGCCTGGCAGGCAGCGGACAACCTGATTTCTCATCTGGACGATGCCACTATTGAGAAAGCGCAAGCGGCTTTTGCGCGCCAGGACTCCATCGGCCAACAACGCATGGCGGCGTTGCATAGAGGCAGACGCGACCAGTTGGAGATTAGCCCCAACTTATGGGCCGGCGTCGGGCTGGTGCGCGGCGGCGCGGGAACGGCGTTGGTAGGCGATGGCCCAACCGTAGCGGCCCGCATTAATGAATATGCGGCGCTCGGCATCGACAGTTTTATTCTTTCTGGCTACCCGCATCTTGAAGAGGCGTATCGTGTGGGCGAACTGCTGTTCCCGCATCTGGATGTCGCCATTCCCGAGATCCCGCAGCCGCAACCGCTGCAGCTTCAGGGCGAAACGGTGGCGAACGAGTTTATTCCCCGCAAGGTGGCACAAAGCTGAGGCATATATGGTTGCACAGAACAAATGGTTGTTGCGCCTGGCGCCCTGGCTGTTGCCAAGCGTCATTGTGGTGATCTGGCAGATTGCCTCTTCGGTCGGCTGGTTATCTACGCGTATTCTTCCTTCACCAGAAGGCGTCGTGGAAGCATTCTGGACACTGAGCGCCAGCGGTGAATTGTGGCAACACCTGGCGATCAGTTCCTGGCGCGCACTGATTGGCTTTTCAATTGGCGGCAGCATTGGCCTGGCGCTCGGGCTGATTAGCGGCCTGTCGCGCTGGGGAGAACGCCTGCTGGATACCTCAATTCAGATGCTGCGAAATGTACCGCATCTGGCGTTGATCCCGCTGGTTATCTTGTGGTTCGGCATCGACGAAAGCGCGAAAATTTTCCTTGTCGCGCTCGGCACGCTGTTTCCGATTTATATCAATACCTGGCACGGGATCCGCAATATCGACAGAGGCCTGCTGGAGATGGCGCGCAGTTATGGGCTTTCTGGCTTTGCCCTTTTCACCCATGTAGTTCTGCCCGGCGCGCTGCCGTCGATTATGGTCGGCGTGCGCTTTGCCCTTGGTCTGATGTGGCTGACCTTGATTGTCGCCGAAACGATTTCAGCCAACGCGGGGATCGGTTATCTGGCGATGAACGCCCGTGAATTTCTGCAAACCGATGTGGTGGTGGTGGCGATTGTTCTCTACGCCCTGCTCGGCAAACTGGCTGACGTCAGCGCGCAGTTGCTTGAACGCCTGTGGCTGCGCTGGCATCCCGCTTACCATGTGAAGGAGGCAACGGCATGAAAACCGCCCGACTCAATCAAGGGATCCCGCTGTTGTTAAACGGGGTGACCAAACGCTACGGCGATAATCTGGTCCTGAATGCGCTGGATTTGCATATTGCCGCCGGACAATTTGTTGCAGTTGTGGGTCGAAGCGGCGGCGGAAAAAGTACTCTACTGCGGCTGTTAGCCGGGCTGGAATCCCCCACTGCCGGTGAACTGCTGGCGGGAACGACCCGGCTGGCGACCATTCAGCACGACACACGCATGATGTTTCAGGATGCGCGGCTGCTGCCGTGGAAATCGGTTATCGATAATGTTGGACTGGGGCTGAAAGGCCGCTGGCGTGATGCCGCGCAAAACGCGCTGCAATCAGTAGGCTTAGAGCAACGGGCAGCGGAGTGGCCTGCGGCGCTTTCCGGCGGGCAAAAACAACGTGTCGCGCTGGCGCGTGCGCTGGTTCATCAACCAGGTTTGCTGCTGCTCGACGAACCGTTAGGCGCGCTGGATGCGCTGACCCGGCTGGAGATGCAGGCGCTGATCACCGAATTGTGGCAAGCGCAAGGGTTCACGGTGGTGTTGGTGACGCATGATGTCAGCGAAGCGGTCGCCATGGCGGATCGCGTTTTACTCATAGAAGAAGGGAAAATCGGTCTCGATTTGACCATCGACCTGCCGCGCCCGCGCCGCCTGGGATCGGTAAGGCTGGCGGAGCTGGAAGAGCAAGTGCTGAACCGGGTAATGCAGCGCGGCGAATCAGAAAGCGTTGTTTTGCCTCAAACCCGCCACGCTTGATGGAATATCGCCGGATGGCGGCTGCGCCTTATCCGACCTACGAAGCAAACGTAGGCCCGGTAATCGCAGCGCCACCGGGCAATTACATCATTACGCCAGCGCTTTGCTAACCTTCTCGTACAGATCGCCGGAGAGATTCGGCAGCGCTTTCAGTTGCTCCAGCGCGGCTCGCATCAGGGCCTGGCGGTTTTCGTCATAGCGTTTGAGGCGAATGAGCGGCTCAATCAAACGCGACGCCACCTGCGGGTTGCGGCTGTTAAGTTCCGTCAACATCTCAGCCAGGAACTGATAACCACTGCCGTCCTGCGCATGGAACGCCGCCGGGTTGCTGCCCGCGAACGCGCCAATCAGCGAGCGAATGCGGTTCGGGTTGCTGAGCGTGAATGAACGGTGTTTCAGCAAACCACGCACGGTTTCCAGCACATTGGCCGCCGGGCTAGTGGCTTGCAGCATAAACCATTTGTCCATTACCAGACCGTCGTGATGCCACTTATCATCGTATTCCTGCATCAGCGCATCGCGGCATGGCAGTTGTGCAGCGACGGCCGCAGAGAGTGCGGCCAGCGCATCGGTCATGTTGTCCGCTTCGTGATACTGCTGGCTGATCAGCTTGTCGGCCAGTTGCGCATCACCAAACGCCAGAAAACGCAGGCAGGTGTTGCGCAAAGAGCGCTTGCCGATATCAGCGTGTTCAACCTGGTAACTATCAAGTTTGTGCGCGTTGTAAATCGCCAGGCATTCATCGGCAAGCTCGGTGGCGAGCGTGCGCGTCAGTGCTTCTCTTACGGCGGCGATAGCAATCGGATCGATAATGTCGAACAGCTCGGCAATTTCGTTCGCCGACGGCAGCGTCAGGATCTCGGCTGCCAGCGCCGGATCGATCTGCTCATCCAGCAGGATCGCCCGGAACGCATCCGCGACATGCAGCGGCAGAGAGAGTGGCTGCCCTTGCTGGTGGCGGGCCACGTTCAATTTAATGTGCGTCGCCAGCAGACTTTGCGCCGCATCCCAGCGAGAGAAGTCATTGCTGGCATGGCGCATCAGGAACGTCAGTTGCTGATCGCTCCATTTATATTCCAGTTTCACCGGCGCGGAGAACTCACGCAGCAGCGACGGCACCGGCTGGAAGTGGACATTATCAAAGACAAACGTCTGCTCCGCTTGCGTCACGTTTAACACGTTGTGCACCGGATGGCCGTCTTTTTGCAGCGGGATCACCTTGCCATCGTTGTCATACAGTTCGATATCGAACGGAATATGCAGCGGCTGTTTCTCCTGCTGCTCTGCCGTCGGCGGCGTGCGCTGGCTGATGGTCAGCGTGTACTGTTCGGTGTTCGGGTTGTAATCATCCTGCACCGAGACAATCGGCGTGCCGGCCTGGCTGTACCAGCGGCGGAAATGGGACAAATCGATATTCGAAGCGTCTTCCATCGCCTGCACGAAATCATCACAGGTGGCGGCACTACCGTCATGGCGTTCGAAATAGAGCTGCATCCCTTTCTGGAAGTTTTCTTCGCCCAGCAGCGTATGCATCATACGAATCACTTCCGCGCCTTTTTCGTACACCGTCAGAGTGTAGAAGTTATTCATTTCAATAACTTTATCTGGGCGGATCGGGTGCGCCATCGGGCTGGCGTCTTCGGCGAACTGCAAGCCGCGCATGGTGCGCACGTTGTTGATGCGATTAACCGCGCGGGAACCGAGATCGGAACTGAACTCCTGATCGCGGAACACCGTCAACCCCTCTTTCAGGCTTAGTTGGAACCAGTCGCGGCAGGTCACACGGTTGCCGGTCCAGTTGTGGAAATATTCATGGCCGATCACGCGTTCAATATCGAGATAATCTTTATCGGTTGCGGTGTCGGTGCGGGCAAGAACATATTTCGAGTTGAAGATGTTCAACCCTTTGTTTTCCATCGCGCCCATATTGAAGAAGTCGACGGCGACGATCATATAAATGTCGAGGTCATACTCCAGGCCGAAACGCTGTTCATCCCACTTCATGGAATTTTTCAGAGAGGTCATCGCCCACGGCGCGCGATCCAGGTTGCCACGATCGACATACAACTCCAGCGCCACTTCACGCCCGGAGCGGGTTGTGAAGGTATCGCGCAGCACATCGAAATCACCGGCGACCAGCGCAAACAGGTAGCACGGTTTCGGGAACGGATCCTGCCACTGCACCCAGTGACGGCCATTATCCAGCTCGCCCTGATCGACACGGTTGCCGTTGGAAAGCAGGAACGGATAACGGGTTTTATCGGCAATCAGCTTTGTGGTAAAACGCGCCAGCACGTCGGGGCGGTCAAGATACCAGGTAATGTGACGGAACCCTTCGGCTTCACACTGCGTACAAAGCGCTTCGCCGGATTGATACACCCCTTCCAGCGCGGTATTCGCCGCCGGGCTGATTTCATTGACGATGCGCAGCGTAAACCGCTCTGGTAAACCATCAATAACCAGCTGGGAGCCTTCTTCTTTATAATTGGTCCAGGGTTCATCATTTACATGAATGGAAATCAAGGTCAGTTCGCCGCCATCCAGGCGCAGCGGCACAGCAGAGGCGCTATGGCGTGACACTGTACTCAGCGCGGTGACGACGGTTTTTGCGGCGTCAAGGTCGAAGGTCAAGTCAATATCACTAATCAGGTATTCCGGCGCACGGTAATCGTGGCGGTATTTAGCTTGTGGCTGTTGTGTCATAAAAAACCTTTAGCATCTTCTGTTGATTACGATTCCAGTCTATTCCGGTTGCCCCAAACGCGCCACGCGGAATGTTCATCTTTTCAGAGGGAAAAGCTCTGTCTGCTACATTTTTCTAACAAGCGGCACGAAATGCCATCGACCCTTTCAACACGATGTGTTGTGATCGGGGTTCAATAAATTGGTAAACAAGGTATACTCCAGCGACTTACCTGCTTTGTTTATTGTACTAAACGCTCCTGTAAGAGGATGCTACTGCGCGCCATGACTCAACACGCTTTTTCTGGTCTGCAAACGCTGCTGGATACCGACGCCTACAAACTGCATATGCAGCAAGCGGTGTTCCACCATTATTATGACGTGCACGTCACGGCTGAATTCCGCTGTCGCGGTGATGATCTGCTCGGTATTTATGCCGACGCCATCCGCGAACAGGTGGATGCGATGCAGCATCTGCGCTTGCAGGATGACGAGTACCTTTGGCTGTCCAGCCTCCCCTTCTTTAAGACCGATTACCTCGACTGGCTACGTAACTTCCGCTACGACCCGCAACAAGTCACCATCAGCAACGATAACGGCAAACTGCATATTCGGCTTTCCGGCCCATGGCGCGAAGTGATTATGTGGGAAGTGCCGCTGCTGGCGGTTATCAGCGAAGTGGTACACCGTTGCCGCTCGCCGCGGGTCGGCGTAGAGCAGGCTCTGCTGCATCTGGAAGAAAAACTGGCGGATTTCGCTGTGCGCACCGCCTCGCGGGATATGTCCGGTTTCCGGTTGATGGACTTCGGCACCCGCCGTCGTTTCTCCGCTGAAGTGCAGCAAGCAATTGTCGAGCGCCTTCAACAAGAACCGTGGTTTGTCGGCACCAGTAATTACGATTTGGCGCGCCGTCTGTCGCTGACGCCGATGGGGACGCAGGCCCATGAGTGGTTCCAGGCGCACCAGCAAATCAGCCCGGAACTGGCGACCAGCCAGCGCGCGGCTCTGGCGGCCTGGCTGGAAGAATATCCGGATCAGTTGGGTATTGCATTGACCGACTGCATTACCATGGATGCGTTTTTACGCGACTTCGGGCCGGAATTCGCCACTCGTTACCAGGGGCTGCGCCATGACTCCGGTGACCCGGTTGAATGGGGCGAAAAAGCCATCGCCCATTATGAAAAACTGGGTATTGATCCATTGTCGAAAACATTAGTTTTCTCCGACAATCTCGATCTGAATAAAGCGTTGGATCTTTACGAGCATTTCGCCGCCAGAGTTAATCTTGGTTTTGGTATCGGTACCCGTTTGACCTGCGATATTCCAGGCGTAAAGCCGTTGAATATCGTTATTAAACTGGTGGAGTGTAACGGTAAACCGGTGGCGAAATTATCCGACAGCCCTGGCAAAACCATTTGCCACGACAAAGCATTCGTCCGCGCCTTGCGTGAAGCTTTCGATCTTCCTCAGGTCAGAAAGGCCAGTTAATCATCAGGGAGCCACGCGGCTCCCTTTTTTATCGACAAATTCTTAATGCTTCCTGCGAATTCTGCTTGTCTGATGGCGCTCGCCAGGTAACATAGGTCATCCCTCCCGTTTCGGGCGGACAAGTGTTTATTTTTTCCGACTATTAATAGAGAGAATATTATGAGCGTTGTGCCTGTAGCCGACGTATTCCATAGTCGCGTAGCTGTTGACAGTGAAGTCACCGTACGCGGATGGGTGCGCACCCGCCGAGATTCTAAAGCTGGCATCTCCTTCCTCGCCGTTTATGACGGCTCCTGCTTTAATCCTGTACAGGCCGTTATTAATAATTCTCTGCCCAATTACAATGATGAAGTCCTGCATCTGACCACCGGCTGCTCCGTGGTTGTGACCGGCAAGGTCGTCGCTTCTCCGGGCGAAGGCCAGAGTCTGGAAATTCAGGCAACGTCGGTCGAAGTGACCGGTTGGGTTGAAGATCCGGATACCTATCCGATGGCGGCAAAACGCCACAGCATTGAATATCTGCGTGAAGTCGCGCACCTGCGCCCGCGCACCAACCTGATCGGCGCTGTTGCTCGCGTACGTCATACGCTGGCGCAGGCACTGCACCGCTTCTTTGATGAACAAGGTTTCTTCTGGGTCTCTTCCCCGCTGATCACCGCGTCGGATACAGAAGGTGCAGGCGAAATGTTCCGCGTTTCCACGCTGGATATGGAAAACCTGCCGCGCACGGCGCAAGGCAAAGTCGATTACGATAAAGATTTCTTCGGCAAAGAAGCGTTTCTGACGGTTTCCGGCCAGTTGAACGCTGAAACTTACGCGTGCGCACTTTCTAAGGTTTATACCTTTGGCCCCACGTTCCGCGCGGAAAACTCCAACACCAGCCGCCACCTGGCTGAGTTCTGGATGCTGGAGCCGGAAATTGCCTTTGCTAATCTCGACGATAACGCCCGCCTCGCTGAAGCAATGCTGAAATATGCCTTTAAAGCGGCACTGGAAGAACGTCTGGACGATCTGCAATTCTTTGCAGAACGCGTGGATAAAGATGCGATTGGCCGTCTGGAGCGTTTTATCGCAGCAGATTTCGCGCAGGTGGATTATACCGACGCGGTTGCCATCCTTGAAAAATGCGGTGAGAAGTTCGAGAACCCGGTGTACTGGGGCGTGGATCTGGCTTCCGAGCATGAGCGCTACCTGGCCGAGAAACACTTTAAAGCGCCCGTTGTCGTGAAAAACTACCCGAAAGAGATCAAAGCGTTCTATATGCGCCTTAACGACGACGGTAAAACCGTTGCGGCGATGGACGTGCTGGCCCCGGGCATCGGTGAAATTATTGGGGGTTCCCAGCGTGAAGAACGTCTCGATGTGCTGGATGCGCGTATGGCCGAGATGGGTTTGAACAAAGAAGACTACTGGTGGTATCGCGATCTGCGCCGTTACGGCACCGTACCGCACGCTGGCTTCGGTCTGGGCTTCGAACGTCTGATCGCCTACGTTACCGGCGTACAAAACGTGCGTGATGTTATTCCCTTCCCACGCACCCCGCGTAACGCGACATTCTAATGCACTCTCAAGGCCAGCAGCTCTGCTGGCTTTTTTCTTTCTCTTCGCTGTCAACTTTCCTTAACAACTTTGCGACATTGCTCTCGCATTTAGCGCGCTGCTTACGCTTCTTTGCCTGTTTTTACGTCTGAAATACCTGTGTACAAAAAATAACCCCTACGAATATTGCGGGATGTTTCATTCGGATAATTAGCACATTTGGGTAAAATTCACACAGCTATCTGGATGGCTAAACACAAATATAAGAAAAACCCAGATGAGAACCGTTCCTGGATAAGGAAAGCCTTTATCTCAATTAAATATAAGTAATTCATATAAATAGGAAAGGAAACGCTCATTTTGCCAGCAGTCTGTTCGGAATTTTGAGATGGTTCACAAAGTTCCGTTAAATTCACAAAATATTACACAATATTTCTTTTTGTTACTCCTTTAAGACATTTGTAGCACTTTCAGGCTAGCGAAACGTTTACATGTTTGGAAAGATGCCTCTCAGACACAGAAAGACACCAAACTCTCATCAATAGTTCCGTAAATATTTATTGACGGAATTTATTGGCGGCAGTGGCAGGTGTTCAAAAAAAACCAATGAGGGTAATAAATAATGATGAAGCGCAATATCCTGGCAGTGGTTATCCCTGCCCTGCTGGTAGCCGGTGCAGCTAACGCTGCAGAAGTTTATAACAAAGACGGCAACAAAGTAGATATCTACGGTAAAGCTGTTGGTCTGCACTACTTCTCTGACAACGCTGGCAACGATGGCGATCAGACTTATGCTCGTCTGGGCTTCAAAGGCGAAACCAAAATCAACGATCAACTGACCGGTTACGGCCAGTGGGAATACCACTTCCAGGGTAGCAACTCTGAAGGCGGTACTGATGCGCTGAACGGCAACAAAACCCGTTTGGCATTTGCTGGTCTGAAATTTGGCGATGCAGGTTCTTTCGACTACGGTCGTAACTACGGTCTGGTCTACGACGCAATCGGCATCACCGATATGCTGCCAGAGTTCGGTGGCGAAACTGGCGCAAGCGACAACTTCTTTGCTGGCCGTAACGGTGGCCTGGCTACCTACCGCAACAGCAACTTCTTCGGCTTGGTTGACGGCCTGAACTTCGGTGTTCAGTACCTGGGTAAAAACGAGCGCGCAACAAGTGCTGTTACAGATGATCTCTCTGATATCCAGCGCTCTAACGGCGACGGCTGGGCGACCTCTCTGAGCTACGATTTCGAAGGCTTCGGTATCGTGGGTGGCTACGGTGCAGCAGACCGTACCGACGCACAGCAGAGCCCTCTGGTTCGTGGTCACGGAGATAAAGCTGAGCAGTGGGCCGCTGGTCTGAAATATGATGCTAACAACATCTACCTGGCAGCACTGTATGGTGAAATGCGCAACGCAGCTCGTATCTCTGGCGGCCTTGCTAACAAAACCCAGGATTTCTCTGTCGTTGCACAGTACCAGTTCGACTTCGGTCTGCGTCCGTCCATCGCTTACTACAAATCCAAAGCGAAAGATGTTGAGGATGTTGGCAACGAAGATTACCTGAACTATATCGAAGTAGGTGCGACTTACTACTTCAACAAAAACATGTCCACCTATGTTGACTACATCATCAACCAGATCGATGACGACAACAAACTGGGCCTGGCTTCTGACGACACCGTTGCTGTAGGTATCGTTTACCAGTTCTAATCAGTCAACCTCGACTGTTATATGCATATCAAACAGGGCTTCGGCCCTGTTTTTTTATGTCTGCGAGATAAAGACTTAAGACTTTTGAAAAGTGTCGCGCTTTTTATCGCAAACGGTTGGCAATTCCTGTGTCAGCCGTTAACCTGATAACGGATTTCCCTTCTGTCATCAAAATGGAACCTCGTCATGTTTGAGAATATTACCGCTGCCCCTGCCGACCCTATTCTGGGCCTGGCCGATTTGTTTCGCGCCGATGAACGCCCTAATAAAATCAACTTAGGTATTGGTGTCTATAAAGACGAAACCGGTAAGACCCCGGTCCTGACCAGTGTGAAAAAAGCAGAGCTTTATCTGCTGGAAAATGAAACCACCAAAAATTACCTCGGCATCGACGGTATTCCTGAATTTGGCCGTTGCACGCAGGAACTGCTGTTCGGTAAAGGCAGCGCGATTATCAATGACAAACGAGCGCGCACGGCGCAAACCCCTGGCGGTACCGGTGGTCTGCGCGTCGCAGCAGATTTCCTCGCCAAAAACACCACGGCAAAACGCATTTGGGTCAGCAACCCAAGCTGGCCGAACCATAAAGGCGTGTTTAATTCCGCCGGTCTGGAAGTGTGTGAATACACTTATTACGATGCGCAGAATCACGCACTGGACTTCGACGGCCTGCTGGCCAGTCTGAACAAGGCGCAGGCAGGCGACGTGGTGCTGTTCCATGGCTGCTGCCATAACCCGACGGGTATCGATCCTACGCTTGAGCAGTGGGAAACGCTGGCAAAGCTTTCTGTAGAGAAAGGCTGGCTGCCGCTGTTCGATTTCGCTTACCAGGGCTTTGCGCGCGGTCTGGAAGAGGACGCCGAAGGTCTACGGGCGTTTGCCGCGCTGCATAAAGAACTGCTGGTCGCCAGCTCATTCTCGAAAAACTTTGGCTTGTATAACGAGCGTGTCGGTGCCTGTACCCTAGTTTGCGCCGATGCAGAAAGCGCCGATCGCGCATTCAGCCAGATGAAAGCGGTGATCCGCGCTAACTATTCCAACCCGCCGGCCCACGGTGCATCTGTGGTCGCAACCATCCTCAGCAATCCGACACTGCGTGCTATCTGGGAACAGGAGCTGACGGACATGCGCCAACGCATCCAGCGTATGCGTCTGCTGTTTGTGAACACATTGCAGGAAAAAGGGGCTAATCGTGATTTCAGCTTTATCACCCGACAGAATGGGATGTTCTCATTCAGCGGCCTGACCAAAGATCAGGTGCTGCGTCTGCGTGAAGAGTTTGGCATCTACGCCGTGGCATCCGGGCGTATCAACGTCGCGGGCATGACGCCGGACAATATGTCTCCGCTATGCGAAGCGATTGTCGCTGTGCTGTAAGCCGCGCAAAACAGAAAGGGTCGCCTGGGCGACCCTTTTTTATTTACCAAACCGGTTGTTCATCTTGCAGGAAGGGGTTGTGTAACCGCTCATTCCCCAACGTTGAGAGAGGACCGTGCCCCGGAATAAAGGTCACGTCATCGCCCAGCGGCAACAACTTACGTTTGATTGAATCAATCAGTTGCGCGTGGTTACCTTTCGGGAAATCGCTGCGCCCTACACCGCCTTTAAAGACCACGTCGCCGGAAACCAGCAAACGCGACTGCGCGTCGAAGAACACAATGTGCCCCGGCGTATGCCCTGGGCAGTGCAGCACTTGCAGGTTGACCTTTCCTACCGTCACGCTGTCGCCTTCATTCAACCAGCGATCGGGCGTCAGCGGCTGGCATTCATCCAAACCAAACATACGGCTCTGAGCGGGTAAACCTTGCAGCCAGAACTCATCTTCTTTTTCCGGGCCGATAATCGGCACACCATAATGCTGCGCTAATGCAGCCGCTGCGCCTACGTGATCGAGGTGACCATGCGTAAGCAGGATTTGCGTCAGCGTCACACCGGAAGCGTCCACTTCCTGAATAATGCGTTCTGCGTCTCCGCCGGGATCAACCACGGCAGCGAGTTGCGTCTGTTCACACCAGATAAGCGAACAATTCTGGGAGAACGCGGTAACCGGAATAATACGATAGTTCATACTGCTCCTGTAGCTCAGCCTGAGTTTTACCAGTGCCTTACCGGCCCGGTATCAATATGCACAAAGTTGCTGCTGGGGTAGTATCCTACACCACCAGCGCGCAGAGATAACGCAGCTTTGCGAATATTGCTCAGAGAAATCCCTTCGATGTGGAAATCCATGGCCTGACCTTTGGTGTGATAGCTGTGCTTTGCTACCCCGCGACTATGCGCGCGAAGATCATTATTGGTGCCTAATGAGCGGTAACCCGAGATCAGTTGCACGGGTTTGCTTGTTCCCAGCAGCCCTTGCAAACGGAAAAGATGGTCGAATAACTGAGGATCGATGCTTTTAATTTTGTTCGCGCGGTAATCACGGAAAAAATGGTTAAGCTTTGCTAATTCTTCCTGAATATAGCCTTTACCATCAAAGAACTCAGCTTTAATAGATTCCCCGGTATGCAGATTATTCAGCGTCAGAATACGCGGGCGCGGCGTGGAAAGGGTGGCAAATGCCGATGTTGGTAGCATGGCGGCACCGAGAGCGGCCCCACCCAACGCCAGCAGTTTGCGGCGATTAGCGTCAAATTTATCCATGATAATCAGGTCTACAGATAAAACAGAATTGAACGTTATTTATGCACTTCTTTAGCGCACGAGAGGCACCTTACCGGGCAAAAAACGCCGCGTCAAGGCTGCCTCTTCCCAGCAAATACGGGCTCTGTAGACTAAAAGGCCCGTTATTTGCCTGTTTTTACGACAACAGAATGTCGCAAACTGCTTCATTTACCTGATTAATTGTTCAGCTTTTGGCAAGATTTGTGCGCCCGATCGCGCTGTCAGATCGTAATTGTAAATATCTGTACGATATTGCGTGCGACCATCAGCACCGACAAACGCCGTCAAATAATACAGATTGACAGGAATATCATGGCGAATATTAACGTAGCGGGTATTCCCCTGCTTTAACGCATCGGAAATCCGCGTGTCATTCCAGCCCGCATCCTGCAAGAGCATGTTGGCCAATTCAGAGGCCTTATTCACCCGCACGCAGCCAGAACTCAGCGCGCGCGCCTGTTTCTGGAACAAGTTATGGTTCGGCGTGTCATGCAAATAGATTGCATCTGAACTCGGCATGTTGAACTTATAACGCCCTAACGAGTTCTGCACGCCCGGCGCCTGCTGGAAGCGGAACGGTAAGTTGGATGGCGTAATGGTGGCCCAGTCGACCATCGCCGGATCAATCGGTTCTTTGCTGTTCCAGCCACGCAACACTGTGTAACCATGGCGTTCAAGGTAAGTCGGGTCGTTCCAGACTTTCGGCAAAATGTCCTTACGCGCCAGCGTCGGCGGCACGTTCCACGGCGGGTTCACCACTACGTTATTCAACGCACTGCTCATCATTGGCGTTTTACGATCCGGGCGACCTACGATGACTCGGGAAGCCAGAACCTGGTTACCGTTGAGGTAATAGACCAGTGAATATTCCGGAATGTTAACCATAATGCCGGTGGAGAGCGTGGCCGGAAGCAAACGCAAACGCTGGATATTGAGCGCCAGCAAACCCGCACGCTGCGCCGGGCTGACATTCAGCCAGTCACGCGTCGCCTGACCAATCGCGCCGTCAGCATGCAGCCCTTGCCAGGACTGAAAGCGTTTAACCGCGTCCACCAACGTACGGTCATAGGCCGCGCGTGTTTGCTGCGTTTTCTTCTCAGTCTGCGCGGAAGGGCTGACAGCAACGTTGTTATCGCCAGGCAAGGCGATGTCCGGCCCGCCATCCAGCATGCCGGTGCGTTGCAGAATCTCGCGCAGCGCAGGCACATCTTTGCTCCACTGGCCCGGTCGTAACGTTGTCGTACTGGTGATTTGCGGCCACGGGCGGGAATCTCCCACCAGCGTCAGTAAGGACTGATGCATGGCCGTATATTGCGGATGGTGCGGCGCAAGGCTGTCAATAAATGACGGCAGCGAACCGTTATCGAGCGCTAATTGCCACTGATTGATCACGGAGATAGCCGGCGTAGCAAGCGTGTAAGGTTTATCGCTGTAGAGCCAGCGTTGACCTTTCGCCTGGATACCGGCGACAAAATGCAAGTACCCCATCATCGCGTCTGAGAGCACAACGTCTCGCGCCATACCCGTCACGCTAGGATCGGTCAACAATTCTACCCAAGTAGTGAATTGCGGCTGGAAACCGGCAATCGCCACTTCGGCCAGCTGCTGTTGGAATGCCTGCACCGCATCGCGGTTTTCCCACATCAGCTGCTGCCCACGCGCCGCGTACAGCGCCGCAAGCTGATCCATATAGACCGGCGTCCAGTTGGCGGGCAATTGCGATTGCAATTGTGCGCGCGCATCAGCAACGGAAACACCGGCAGGGAAAGGTTTCACGCCGATCATCATCGCGGTCGCGGGAGATTGTTCCAGCGGCTGCGGTAGCATCGTCGGTTGTTCACCCGGCGTTGCCGAGGTGTCCACCGGGACTATTTCAGGCTCATCGGCCTGCACGTTAAACAGTGGAGCGAATGCAAATGCCAGACACAAACTTAATGCTGACATTCGACGACCATACGACTTCTTAAGCAACATCCCTTGCCCCCTGTTCTCTCACATTGCATGTGACGGGTTCGTCACCTTTCTCTCAGTATATAAAGACAAAAAAGCATTTGCCTTCCCTAGTGTAAAGAAGTTTAAAGATTAAACATCGGCTGGCAACGATTTTCAGATAACAAAAAGGGCGGCATTTCTGCCGCCCTTATATCAAATAATGCCGTTACGACGCATCCGCCGTGCCAGGCAACGTTTCCGGAAGCTGTGCGGCGAACCCGCGCAGCCCGACAACGTGTACATGCTCGTTATTTTGCACGACTTTACGCACCAGTTTATAGGTGGTGCCTTTTTCCGGGCTGATATTTTCCGGCGCCGCGATAATCAGCTGCATCTCCAGACGCTCGCACAATTCAAACAGCGTTGCGATTGAGCGAGCATCAAGACGTGCCGCTTCATCAAGGAACAGCAGACGACAAGGCGAAATATCTTTGCCGCGCAGACGACGGGCTTCATCTTCCCAGCTCTGCACCACCATTACCAGAATCGACATGCCGGTACCGATCGCTTCCCCGGTCGACAACGCGCCCGATTCCGCACGCAACCAACCGTCGGAACCACGGTTAACTTCCACTTCCATCTCCAGATAGTTGCGGTAGTCCAGCAGCTCTTCACCGATGGTTTGCGGCGTGCGTTGCCCCATATCGATTTGCGGATTCAGGCGTTGATACAGCTTCGCCAGCGCTTCCGAGAAGGTCAGGCGGCTGCTATTAAACAGATCCTGATGCTGCTCGTGCTGTTCAGAAAGCACCGTCAGCAATGTGGCATGGGTTTCCCGCACGTTCACGTTGAGGCGCACACTGTTCACCTGGCCAAAGGAGACGCTTTGCAGCCCTTGGTTCAGCATGCGAATGCGGTTCTGCTCGCGCTGGATGGTTTTACGAATGATATTTGCCACGCTGCGGGAACTGATCGCCAGTTTCTGTTCGCGGGAGGTCAGCTCTTCGGTCAGACGACTCAGTTCGATTTCCATCTGTTCGATGGCTTCAACCGGATCGTCGGTGCGAATAATATCCTGGCGGATACGCTCGCGCAGATGCTGATACACAGCAACGAAGAACTGGATCTTACGTTCCGGGCGTTTCGGATCTTCCGACATGCGCAGCACATCGCGCAGATGCTCGTTATCGGCCACCGCCAGACGCAACGCGCCGAGGGCTTTATCCGACATGGAACGCAGTTCGTCGGCGGAGAGATACGCCAGCTCGCGGCGGTGCAAACGACGCTCAACGCCGTTGTCTTTTACCATGCGCATCACCGCGCACCAGCCCGCTTTGGCGGTCACTACTTGCTCACGCATTTCGTGGTAATCGCGCTCAAGGCGGCGCAATTTCCGCGTCAGGTTGTCCATTTCCGCTTCGCAGAAGGTGATTGCTTTCTCCAGCTGGTTACGGCGCGCACGGTTGGAGGAAAGCTGCGCATGCAGTTCGTCGCGGCGAATGCGCGCGCGCTCTTCCGCGCCGCCGTCGGCGCGAACGCCGATATCCTGCAACTCTTTTTGCAGATCGTTAAGCAGCTCTTTTTTGGTATCGAACGAACTCTTCAGCGACGCCAGGACTTGGTTGTACTGACCGAACTGCGCGGCATGGCTGCGCATCGCTTCGCGTGCTCGGGTACGTTCCGCTTCCGCGTGTTCCAGCCGCTGACGCAACTTCTCGTTAAGATCGTTGTTGCCGTTAAACATTTCGGCCGAATCGGAATAGCTGAAGTGCGCACGGCGCTGCACCACTTCCGCCAGCGCAAAGGCTTGCTGACGGGCATCGCGCTGCACCTGCTGAGACGTCGCATAATCGGCCTTTAACTGTTCAAACTGCTCCGGATCGCTTTGCAGCACGGAAACCATCGGTTCGAGTTTCGCCAGTTGGTTACCAAACTGCTGAATAAAGCGCGCCGCTTCCTGGGCTTCATCCAGACGCTCCTGGATTTCGTCCACGCGATCCGCGAGAGTATCGTCAGCCAGCAGGCTTACGCGAGGCAACAGGCGGTTAAGCTGGGCAACGCCCTCTTTCGCCTGTTCAAACTGCACGCGGTTCTGCTGATTGTCGTTTTCATGATTGCTGATAGCCCGTTCCAGCTCGCCACGGCGGCTGCTCAGCGTGCGGATTTCCGCTTCCGGATCGTCTTCAAACGCAACGGCCAAATGGCTGCCGATAAAACGGCTGAACGCCTGATGCAGGCGCTGCGTTTTCTGCACATCAAAAGAGAGCGTGGCAAAACGTTCCGCCAATTCTTCGCGCTCTGCATGCAGGCTTTCGATACGGTTTTCGCGCGCGGCGCGGCCAAACAGCGGCAGCGTCGGGAAGCGGGAGTAACGCCACTGGCGATCGGCGATTTTCACCACCACCGCTTTTTCCATCTCATCGACACTAAACACGCTGTCATCGAAGGACTGCGGATCCCCTTCGATCAAATAGAGATCTTCCGGGCAATCTTCCAGACCTTCTAACATCTCCGAAATCTGGGACAGATCCGGTACGACGATCGCATGGCGCGACGGACCATACAGCGCCGAGTAATACGGCGCATCGTCGAGGCTAACATCGTCATAAATTTCCGACAGCAGCACGCCGCCAAAACGCTCGGCCAGCGCATTCAGACGCGGATCTTCCGCACCGCCTGGCTGACTTAAGCGTTCAATTTCATCATCGACCACGCGTTTACGCGCGCCGATTTCGTCACGTTCAACAATGGCTTCGCGCTCACGCTCCAGCAATTGCTGCATATATTCCGTAACATCCTGACCGGATTCGAACTGCTCACCGCTCTGCTCACACAATTGTGTCAGGCTGCTTTGCGCCGCCAGCCACACTGGCGCACGTTTGGTTAGCAACTGAATGCGCGACTGCAACTGCTCCAGCTCCTGGCGCAACGCCATACGCTGTTCGCCTGCGGCGGCGACGTTGTCAGAGAGCGCGGCGATTTGCGCTTCCAGTTCCTGATGCAGCGTTTCCAGCTCTTCGGCGTCAAACTGTTTACCCTGCCGTTTGCAGAACTCAGCCAACAAACGCTCGGCATCCTGTTGCTCGCGCAGACGCTGTTCCAGCTCGGTCAAACGCATGCGCAGCGGCTGAACCTGCTCCGCCAAATGGCGCTGGTTCACGCCATCGCGCAGCAATTCGCGCGCCACTTCCCAGGCGTCATTACGGGCCAACGGACCGTTAATGGCCGCCACCAGTTGATAGGCCTGCTCAAACTGGCTGTGCGCGGTTTGCGCGACGCTGATTTTTTGATCCAGCGACAGCAGTTTTTCCGTTGCTTCTTGCTCTTTAGCCTGGAAGGTTTCCAACCATTCATCGGCGCTTTCCGCCGTCAAATCCGGCAATTGGCAAAGCGCTTTCGCCCGCTCCAGTGCCTGCAATGCCTGGTTGTATTGGATCGCGCGAGTTTGCTGAACATCGAGCGCCTGCTGGTAATCGGCCAACTGGTTTTTCAGCTCATCCACTTCCAGCTCGGCGGCTTCGGCGCGGGCTTCGTTATCTTCCTGGCGCTCGGCGGCTTCCGCCACCACCTCATGCTGTTCTTCGAGACGGATTTGTAGCTCTTCAAGATCCGTTTCGTAACGCTCGATTTTTTCTTGCTGACGCAACGCGGTTTGCACCAGGTTCAGGTGATCGCTGGCGGCTTGATAATCCGCTTCCAGATCCCCTTCGGCACCGGCATGTTCAGAGAGCTCGCGCGCCATATCGATGTGTTTATACTGCTCCGCCGCCAGCTGCTGACGCGAGCTAAACAGATCCCGACGATACTCCAGCGCTTTGTCCAGATGCACCCGACGCTCGTTGGCGTGGCGCATATAATCCGCCGCCACATAGTTGGTGGCTTCGCTGATCAAGTGCTTAAACAGGTCACGATCGGACTGCGTGACGCGGATCGCTTCCAGCGTCATGCGGTTTTCGCGCAGTGCCGCTTCCATATCCTGGAAGGCTTTGCGCACGCCGCTGTTTTCCGGCAACAAATAGTCGCGCAAAGAACGGGTAATGGCGCTGGAGATCCCGCCGTACAGCGAGGCCTCAATCAGGCGGTAGAACTTGCTACGATCCGACGCGGAACGCAGGCGACGCGCCACGATGCCCAAATCGAACATCAGCGCGTGGTAATCGGTGATGGAGTTGAACTGCTTGAACTGCACCCCTTCCATGGCGTCGAGTTTGTCTTTCACTTCTTGCAGCGATAGCACGCGCGCCTGGCGCTCATTCAGCGTTTCCGTCAGCAGTTGTGTTGGCAATACAGACGTTGGCAGCCCCTGAATCGCAAAGGGTTTGATATCCACTTTGCGATCGCGACCGGCAACCTGCTGCAAACGCACGCCCACCAGCACGCGCTGATGGCGGGAGTTGATCACATCCAGCACGGAATAACAGACGCCCGCTTTCAGCTTACCGTGCAGGCCCTTATCACGAGAGCCAGAGGTCGCGCCCGCTTCGGTGGTGTTACGAAAGTGCAGCAACGTCAAATCGGGGATCAGCGCCGTAACAAACGCCGCCATGGTGGTGGATTTCCCGGCACCGTTACCCCCGGAAAGCGTGGTAACCAGCTCATCGAGGTCAAAGGTACGGGCAAAAAAGCCGTTCCAGTTAATCAGCGTAAGCGAACGAAATTTACCGCGATCAATCATTACTCTTCCTCCGAGCTATCCGGCTGATTGTCTTCAGGCTCATCATTGAGCTGCAGATGGTTTTCGACAGGCATCGCTTCACCGTCGCGGATCATACGCAGTTGCGCTTCGCGCGGATCATCGCCCGAACGCACATCCGCGCCAAAGCGGAACACGGATTCGGTGATACGAAACTTGCTGCTGTCGTTGCCTATAAACCAGATCATGCCAAGACGGCGCAGGCGGTTTAGCGAAGAGCGCACTTTTTCTTGCAGCTTTTGTTTATCGAGATCCGAACCGGTAGAACGGTTGTTTACCAGCTTCAGCAACTTCGGTTCGTCTGCCAACGACAGCAGTTCGTCGTACAGCTCTTGCTGGGTGAAAATCCCTTCGTTGGCCAGGCGTTCCGGGCTGAGATAGAGATAACAGAGAATTTTGCCGACCATCATGTCCAGCTCGGAAAGCACCGAACGTGGAATGAGGGTGGTGGAGCGTGGACGCAGGTAGAAGAAACCTTCCGGTGCGCGGATAAGTTCAACGTTATAGCGCGCGTAAAACTCTTCCAGATACTCCTGGAAATCCATCAGAAAGGCGTGATTATCCAGCTCGTCGAGGCCGATATGTCTTCCTGAGCGCAATGCGCTGTCCAGCGCCGGAAACAGAGAGTTTGCCAACGCCTGTGCCAGTTTAACCGGCATCACTTGTTCAATATTTGTCGATGACATGCGCCTGTACCTTGGCTCCGTAATCATTAATCGGCTGCCATTTCGGTGGCAGGCCGGTGAAATCTGCTTGCGCTACGCCAAGGCGTACCGCCTGATCAACCACGATGCGCGCAATGTCGAAATGACGCACGCGCGGATATTGCGCCAGATACTCGCGGGCTACCAGGCCGAGATCCAGCGGCACACCTTTGGTTTTGTAAATCGCCAGTTGTTGCTCAATCAACGCCGCCAGTTGCTCGCGAATTTCGTTAAATTCCTCGAACTCCAGATCCGGCGGCAGCTCGCCGGTGACTTCCTCGTCACGCAGCGCCATCTCTTCATCGCGCATATCCAGCAGCCTGTCGGCGCTGGCATAGGTCAACGCCCACGGCGCATCGAAATAGGTTTGCACCGACTGACGCAGACGCTGCGCAAAGACGCGGTTTTTATCCATATCAATCGCGGTACGGATAAATTTGTGAACGTGGCGATCGTAACCAATCCACAGGTCAATCGCCTGCTGGCCCCAGCTAACAATGCGGTCCAGCTTGCTTTGCAAGTTGAACACCAGTTGATCGAGGAACTCCAGATCATCGCGGCCCATTGTCGCATCCTGGATGCTCAGCAAATTGGTTTGCAGCTTATCCCCGGCGGCTTCCAGCGTATCCTGCAATTCGCGCAGCGTGCCGGAAGTTTCTGACAATAACAGTTCGCAACTGGAAATCGCGGCGCGCCAATCCTGATTCAGTAACTGCGCGATATCGTCTTTCACTTGTTGCTGTTGTTCATCCATCACGCGCTGAGTCAGATCGATACTGTCGAAAATCTCCGCGACGGAATATTTCAACGGTGCGTAGACGTTGCGGTGCCAGTGAAACTCGTCGCCCCCCTCTTCTGCGGCATCGGCGGCGCGTTTCAGTTCGCCCGCCACAATCGACAGTTGCATGGAGAGGCGCAGCGTGGAAAATTCGCGCTGGCGAATGTAGTAATCCGTGATGCCAATGCCCAGCGGTGTCAGGCGATAAATGGCATTGCCTTCCGTCAGTTCGCTGGTAAAGCGGTTCAACAAACGCTGGCGCACCATATCGTTGATGGCATTGTTAGCGCGCTGAGTGATGGTTTCGCTGGTTTGCTCAAACGCTTCACTGACGTGGCGAAAAGCATCGACCAGTTCACCTTCGCTCATCTCTCCGTCCAGACGCTCACCGTTGAGCGTGGCGACGGCCAGCAAGAAAGAGAGCCTGTCGACCGGCAGCGAGATGGAGAAATCATTTTTTCTGGCCCAGGCAACCAGTTCGGGGACTGTCTGGGAAAATTCACTCATCGTTTGTCCTTCCATCGATTTGTGGCTTAAGCGCTGTCACGTGAATATAACGGCCGAGACTAATATAAGGTTCCTGGCGGCAATAACGCGTTTCAAGTTCGAGTAACGCGTCGAAACAGTCATGCTGCTGGTGCTTTTCACGAAGGTAATCGTGAAAGACGCGCACACCGGTTTTGCCCGTGATACGCCAGCCAATCTGCTCAAGCCAGGCATAAACGTCCGCTGGTGCACGCGGATAATCTGGGGAAAGAGTACGTTTTTTACGTTTCGGCATACCGACTTGTACGTAGTCAAAATTCCCCGCCACCATGTTGTGCATCAGCAGACCGTCGGCATTGTAAAACATTAACGACAACGTACCGCCCGGTCTTAAAACCGACCATAAGATATTCAGTACATTGATGGGTTCCGCGATCCATTCAAGCACCGCATGGAACAATATCAGATCAACGGGGGATTCCAAATGCTGAGCAACGTCCTGAACGGCGCATTGTACAAAATGCATGTTACCGCTCACACCTTTCTCGTTTGCCGCAGCCTGAGCGCGGGCGATCATCTCTTTCGACACATCGCATAACGTCACGTTATGACCCAATTGCGCCATGCGGATCGCCGTTTGCCCTTCTCCACCACCGGCATCAAGCACATGCAGCGGGCCGCTGCCCATTTTCGCCAGCAGCGCGTCGAGATCCTGCCACAGGATCGCCTGGCGAAGCTTGCCTTTGGTCGTGCCGTAAATATTGCGCGAGAATTTCTCAGCGATGTCGTCGAAATTGCGATCCTTCATGGACGCTCCACGCTCCTGGCAAAACCGCTATTTTGTCACAGCCGTGCCGATAATGAACCCATCTGGTGTAAGATCGGCCGAAAACGCCTGCTGTATGCTCAAAAAGGAGACGGATACGGTGCTTTTCACGCTCAAAAAATACATTGGCGGCTTGATGCTGCCCCTGCCATTTTTGCTTTTGTTGATAGGCTTAGGCATTGCGCTGGTCTGGTTTAGCCGTTGGCAAAAAACCGGCAAGGTGTTCATCAGCCTCGGCTGGCTGGTTTTATTCCTGTTGAGCTTGCAACCCGTCGCGGATCGCCTGTTAAAACCCATCGAAGATACCTACCCCACCTGGCGCGGAACCCAGCAGGTGAAATACATAGTGGTGCTGGGCGGCGGTTATACCTGGAATGACGCCTGGGCGCCGAGTTCAAATCTGATTAGCAACAGCTTGCCGCGCTTAACCGAGGCGATTCGTCTGTGGCAGGCCAACCCCGGCGCGAAGTTGATCTTTACGGGCGCGGCGGCGACTACCAACCCGGTCAGTACCGCAGAAGCGGGCGCCCGCGTCGCGGAAAGCCTGGGCGTACCGCGCAGCGAGATCATTACGCTGGATCAGCCAAAAGACACCGAACGAGAAGCAATAGCGGTGAAACAAGCAATTGGCGATGCTCCCTTCTTGCTGGTGACCTCGGCGTCCCATCTGCCGCGCGCGATGATTTTCTTCCAGCATGCCGGGCTGAAACCGCTACCCGCACCGGCAAACCAACTGGCCATCGCC
Source organism: Kosakonia sp. BYX6 (assembly GCF_038449125.1). Classification (NCBI taxonomy): domain Bacteria; kingdom Pseudomonadati; phylum Pseudomonadota; class Gammaproteobacteria; order Enterobacterales; family Enterobacteriaceae; genus Kosakonia; species Kosakonia calanthes. Next base: position 3,028,360 of record NZ_CP151800.1, read on the forward strand.
TCGCCGCTCAACCCGTGGGAGCGCGTGATCCCGTCCCCGGTCTGGCTGATGCACAGCGACCGGGTCGGTTATGAAACATTGGGACGGATCTGGCAGTGGCTAAAAGGTAGCTCAGACCAGCCAGGGGATCAGTGATTTCGAAGCCAGATCAAAGTTGGTGCGGTTGAACCGCCCGGTATTGACTAACTGCGCCACTTCATCCCACAGCAGATAAAGCCAGCGCCGCCAGAGGAAAGATTCCGCGACGGGCGCGCGCTGCAAGTAATGCCAGAGCAGGCCTTCCGCCTGTGGCCCTTCCACCAGGCGAAACAGTTCATATTCACGCGGTGCCCATAACATTATGCCGGGGCCAACCATCGCCAGTAACTGATCGCTGCGGGCGTCTTTGAGCATACTGCGCAGATTAAAACTGCCGTGTACCAGCACGCAGTTGTCGTTAAAACCATCGAACAACGCAGGAAGACATTCGCGGGTACGAAACAGCAGGCGTTTGTCCTGCATCGTTAACCCGGTGTTTTGATATTGATTAAGCGTGGTCCAGAGCACTTCTACGCGCTGACGGTACCAGGAAGGCCAGATATTTTCCTGCGTGCTGTCGACGGTGCCGACACAACCGTGGCTGTCTTGCCGATGCCAGGAGAGCAGCCCTTCAACGATTTGATCTTTAAGTTGTTCCCAACGCTCTGGCGTGCGAGCAGGCGCTTCAACGGGCACGCCGCGCAGACGTTCAATCAACAACACATCTGGCCCAGGATGCTCTTCGTGTGTCATTACGCCATACACGACCGGCATGCGCACCGTGCCGCCTCGCGCCAGCATCGAAATCTTCCATGCCAGCTGTCGTGCGAGGCCTGGCGTAGTGAAACTTCTTGCCAGCAGCGGCATGGGGTTTCCGTGGCTGTCATACAAAGACCAGAGTGCCGAATCAGGTTTTTCGCTGACGCACTCCATGCGGCTTAATTTTTCTCCCAGCAGATGACTTAACTCGGCGCGCAGTTGTTCCATAGCAGATTGCCCCTACAAAGACGACTGCTTTTATAATGAGCGCCACTTTCACAGATGTCACCCTGATGAGATCAAATCAGCGTGATAATTTGGCCTGAATGGCAAATCCCCCCCGGGCGGAGGGGATGGGAAATTAACGCAGTTCCTGGCGGACGCGTTCCAGATCTTCGGGGGTGTCAACACCTGTGCCGGGGACGACGCTTGCCACCGCAACGTGGATCTTCTCGCCGTACCACAACACACGCAGTTGTTCCAGCATCTCAATTTGTTCGAGCGGGCTGGTTTGCCAGCTGACATAGCGGCGGATAAAACCCGCGCGGTAGCCGTAAATACCGATATGGCGCAGGAACGTCTCGCCAATGGTCTCGCGGGAAAGCGCAAAACGATCGCGATCCCAGGGAATGGTGGCGCGCGAAAAATAGAGCGCGTAACCTTCGGCATCCATGACCACTTTCACCGCATTCGGGTTGAATGCTTCTTCCGCACTGTGGATAGGAACAGCCAGAGTGGCCATGCCGACATCGCGGCGCGCGGCGAGGTTTTCCGCCACCTGGCGAATGATTGCCGGTGGGATCATCGGCTCATCGCCCTGCACGTTTACGATGACGGTATCATCGCTAAAGCCGCATTTCTCAACGACTTCCGCAAGGCGTTCCGTTCCGGACTGGTGATCGGCGCGAGTCATACAGACTTCGCCCCCGACGGCTTGCACCGCGTGCATCACTTCTTCGTTGTCCGTGGCGACAATAATGCGATCGGCGCCGGATTCGCGGGCACGCTCCAGCACATGCACCACCATGGGTTTGCCGTTGATATCAACTAACGGCTTGCCCGGCAAGCGCGTAGAGGCGTAGCGCGCGGGGATGATGACAACAAAGCTCATGGACGACTCTCTTCCGCGGTTAATGAACGGGCTTCGGTTTCCAGCAACACCGGAATGCCTTCCCGCACGGGAAAGGCAAGGCTGTCGACTTTGCAGATCAGCTCTTGCTTATCCTGGGTGAAGTTGAGTTTGCCGTTACAAACCGGGCAGGCAATTATTTCGAGTAAACGGTGATCCATCTTTCCTCCTGATACACCGACGATGAACGGGTTCTGCTTATCATATTCATTTCTCACGCCGCGTCTATGTCCAGCCCGGCACGGAAGGCGGAAAACAGGCCATCCGGCAGACGTGAAAAAGTGACGCGCTGCGCGCCCTGCCAGCGTGCAAATTCAGTGATGGCGTTTTGCAGCCCCTTTTCCAGCGTAAGCCCCGGCTTGATTCCTTCTTCCAGGTAAAGCGCAATCACTTCCAGCACACCCTCTTTACGATGCATTTTGGCATCCATGCGCCCAACCAGGCGGCCACGATGCAATAAGGGAAGAACGAAATAGCCGAACTGGCGTTTGGGCGCGGGGGTATAACACTCCAGCCGATAGCTGAAATCAAACAACTGCTCCGCCCGTTTACGATCCCAGACAACCGGGTCAAACGGAGAAAGCACAGCGCTGTGTGTCGCGGTGAGTTTGTCTGCCTGCGCTTGTTCCAGCAGCGTTAGCAGAGAAGCGTGCAGCCAGGCCGGGCCGAGCCCCTCAACATTGACCGGATAAATCTGTTGCGCCTGCTCGAGTTTTTCCAGCATGAGCGGCAATGCGAGTTGGCGCAGGCGGTAGTAATCCGCCAGCCATTGGGCGCGAAAAAGCCCTAAACTGCGGGCGCTGTTTGCAAGCATCTGGTATTCGGCATCTTCCTGCGACAATAAATCCCGTTCGTCATCCCAATGCGGCATCACCCTGTCCATCAGGTCATAAACGCGTTGAAAATTGCGACGTTCCACCACCATCACTTTCCCGGCGGTAAATAGCCCTTCGAGGTGGCGTTTATGCGGTTTCCACTCCCACCAGCCGCTGGCGCCTTTTCGCGGGTGTTCAAAGTCAGCCGAACGTACCGGACCGTTTTGCTGGATATGGGCAATGAGTTGCTCAATCTCACTGGCATGCTCGTGCATCCACTCTTTGCGATACTTCCAGCCCATCTTATCCGGCGCCAACATACGGTGGCGCACCAGGGCAAAATCATCTCGTGGCAGAAAGCAGGCTTCGTGCGCCCAGTATTCCATCAGATCCCCGTGACGCAAAGCCTCATCCAGCCAGTGTGGCGCGAATGATCCAAGGCGGCTGAACAGCACCAGATAAGGGCTACGTGCGACAATGTTGATGGTATCAATTTGCAGCAGCGACATGCGCCGGATAGTCGGCAGGATATCGTCTGGTTTGGCGCGCCGGGAAGGTTTACGCAGTAATCCTTGGGCGGCGAGATGTAAATGACGAGCGGCGGTCAATGAAAGTTGCGGCACAGACATAGGAGTTCCTGTTAAGTGAACAGGGCGCAGCCGATGCAACCATCGTCAGCGCGCCAGAGTGAGCAATTCCTGCAATAGTTTTTCCACCTGTGGCCCTTCAAGCTGTGCATCCACAGGTAAATACCACCAGTTATCCTGCGCAAAAGGGCGGCACTTGACGGCATCTTTTTCGGTCATCACCAGCGTCTGACCCGGTTGCACCAGGGCTTGGACGCCCGCCAGCGAGAGTGCCTGGTGATCGGCAAGCGCAACGGTCCGTTGCAAGGTTGCGCCGCATTGTGCAAGCGTTGCGAAAAAACGCGGCGGATGACCGATACCGGCCATGGCGACAATATTCGTCAGTTCATGTACTTCGCAACGCTCACCTGTCACCAGGTTCACCGCCAGCCCAGGACGCAGATACATTGGGATTTCGCCCGCGTGGGCTACGCCGCCGTTGGTGATAACTGCATCCACACTTTTCAATCGCGAGGCGCGTTCACGCATCGGCCCGGCGGGTAACCACCAGCCGTTGCCAAAACGTCTGACGCCATCCACCACAACGATTTCCATATCACGGGCCAGCCGGTAATGCTGCAAACCATCGTCGGTGACAATAATCTGTACGGGATGTTGCGCCAGGATCGCGCTAACGGCATCGCTTCTAACCGGGGAAACCGCGACCGGCGCACCAGTGCGCTGGTAAATCAGCACCGGTTCATCGCCCGCCTGATCGGTTGCAGTGTCTGACGTTAACAGCAACGGGTAACGTTTTGCTTTGCCACCATAACCACGGGACACCACACCAACACGAATGCCGCGCTGCTGTAACTGCTCGACAAGCCAGATAACTACCGGCGTTTTGCCATTACCACCTGCCGTCAGGTTACCGACCACTACCACTGGAACGGGAGCACGCCAGGCTTTTTTTAGACCAATACGGTAAGCGAAACGAATCGCGCCGCTCACCAGGCCATAGAGCCAGGAAAGCGGCAGTAGCAGCAGCCACAGCGGAGATTCACCGGACCAGATGCGTGCGATCATTCGCCAAACTGCATCTTATGAAGTTGCGCATAGGCGCCACGCTGAGCAAGAAGATCGGCATGGCTGCCGCGCTCAACGATGCGGCCATCTTCCACCACCACAATTTCATCGGCCTGTTCGATGGTCGACAAACGGTGGGCGATGACCATTGACGTGCGGTTCTTCTGCAACTCGTTCAGCGCCGCCTGAATGGCGCGTTCTGATTCGGTATCCAGCGCCGAGGTGGCTTCATCGAGGATCAGGATCGGGCTATCGCGCAACAGTGCACGGGCAATTGCGATACGCTGGCGTTGCCCACCGGAAAGCAGCACGCCGTTTTCGCCAATCATCGTATCCAGCCCGTTATCCATCTTATTGATAAAGTCGAGGGCATAAGCCATCTTCGCGGCTTGCTCGACCTCCTCGCGGCTGTACTTTTCAGTACGCGCGTAGGCAATGTTGTTGGCGACAGTATCGTTAAACAGATGCACGTTTTGCGAGACCAGCGCGACCTGATCGCGCAGGGACGTGAGTTTGTATTCACGCAAATCGCGGCCATCCAACAGGATTTCTCCTTCATCAATATCGTAAAAACGCGTAATCAGGCTGGCCATGGTTGTCTTGCCAGAACCCGAACGCCCGACCAGCGCAACGGTTTTACCCGCGGGGATCGTCAGATTGATATTGCGCAGCGCTGGCGTTTCACGCCCAGGATAAGTGAACGTGACATTGCGAAATTCGATATCGCCACGGGCGCGTTCAACAACGTAGGTGCCTTCGTCTTTTTCCTGCTCACTATCCAGAATGGCAAACAACGTCTGGCACGCCGCCATCCCGCGCTGAAACTGCGCATTGACGTTGGTCAGGGATTTTAACGGACGCATTAGGGCGATCATTGAGGAGAACACAACGGTGATGGTACCGGCCGTTAGCGTTTCCATCACGCTTGGAAAGCTGGCGGCATACAACACGAATGCCAGCGCCAACGAAGCGATAAGTTGAATAATCGGATCAGAGATAGACGATGCAGAAACCATCTTCATTCCCTGCAAACGCATTCTGTTGCTCACCTTGTCAAAACGGCTGGCTTCCACGTTCTGACCGCCAAACATCAGCACTTCTTTATGCCCTTTCAGCATCTGCTCCGCACTGGTGGTCACCTGCCCCATGGTGTTTTGCATGTTTTTGCTGATACTGCGGAAACGTTTGGATACCACACGAATGGCGATCGACACGATAGGTGCCAGCACAATTAAGATCACTGAGAGCTGCCAGCTATACCAGAACATCATGATGAACAGGCCAATGATCGATGCGCTTTCACGCACCACGGTAATCAACGCGCTGGAGGAAGAAGACGCCACCTGCTCAGAATCGTAGGTGATACGCGATAGCAGTGTGCCGGTGGACTGTTTGTCGAAGAACATGACCGGCATGCCCATCATGTGGCTGAACAGGCGGCGACGCATGGTCATCACCACTTTCCCGGAGACCCAGGAGATGCAGTAACTGGAGATATAACTGGTGATTCCGCGCAGGATCATCAGACCAATCACCACCAGCGGCATCCACAGCAGCACTGAGCGATCCGTTTTACCAAAACCATCGTCCAGTAACGGTTTGAGCAGCGACAACATGAAGGTATCGCTGGCTGCGTTGAGGATTAACGCTATCGCCGAGACAATCAGACCCGCTTTAAAAGGCGCGATAGTTGGCCATAGTCGGCGGAATGTCTGCCACGTGGAGAGATCTTTATCGTTATGCATTCAAAAAACCAGCACTTGTTGAAATAGCCGCATATTCTACCCGTTATCGCTGGGGACGCCAAACCACTGATGATACCAACGCGGTAAAAGTTGATCTCGTAAGCTATGGATTTCCCAGCCCCGGGACGTAAAAGAAACCGTTATTTGCCCTTGATGAGGGGTGTCAAACCATTGGTAACCCTGCTCGCTATAGCGCTTTATCACCTTCGAAGAGGGCAAACGCCAGGCATTGTACCGAGAAGCAGAGGCCAACGCCGCCTGCCCGCCAACCCGTTGCACAAAGGGTAATGACGACGATGTATTGCTGCCGTGGTGAGGCACCTGCACAAGTGTAGACTGCAGATGTGTCCAGTATCGGCTGAGCAGCGCCATTTCGCCTTGCGCCTCAACGTCGCCGGTTAGCAGCATGCTGTAGCGGCCGTCATCGACCTTCACCACGCACGAGCGATTGTTACCCTGCGTCTGCGTCCCACGGAGTGGCCAATGTGCAGTGAAGGTTAATCCTTGCCACTGCCACTTTTCGCCACGAAAACAGGGAGCGTGCCCCGCCCAGCCAAGTGGACTGCGCACCCATAACCTCGGCCATACTTTCATCAATGAATCCAGGCCACCGCGATGATCCAGATGTTCATGGCTGAGGATGATTCCTTCCGGTTGCAATGCATGCCAACGCAGCCAGGGCGCAATCAATTGCTGCCCACTGTCCCCGCCGGGCCAGCCAATACCGGTATCGTACAAAATTGCTTTGCCATTGCGCTCGACCACCATCGCCAGCCCTTGCCCCACATCCAGCATATGCACGGACCATCCGCCAGCGCGTTCTGTATGCCAAAGCGGAAAAGCCAAAGCCGTCAAGCAAGCTAAACATACGGCGGGTACCGAGCGCCATAAACGAAAACGCGCCGCAATCAGTAACAGCCAAGGCAGCCAGGCCACCCCTTGCCATCGCGTATCTACGTTAAGCCATCCCGGCGGTAACCAACTCAAGAACGCGAATAACCCCGCCAGGCTTTGGTCAGCCAGATACCAGCAGGCTTCCTGCATAAATGCCGGCCCGGTTAGGTGAAGCACCATTCCCAGCAAGATTATCGGCACGGTAACAAAGGTCACCAGCGGAATAGCAACGATATTCGCCACCAGTGAGCTCAGACTGATGCCATGAAAAATCGACAGTTGTATTGGCAGTAAGAGGAGCATCATTCCGGCTTGCAAATGAAGCAGGTTTACCGCGGCCTGCCCCAGCCATGAGCGCGGTTTTATTGGTACAGGTAGCCATTGATACCAAAATAGCAGTGCGGCAACGGCAAACGCCGATAACCAAAGACTATAAGACAGCGCGGCGAGCGGATCGGTAAACAGGATCATCCCAACGCAACAAATCCACACTTGCCAGGGTGACCACAACCGCCCGGAAAGCCGCAGCAACGCCCATACAGAAAGCGAGATAGCGGTGCGAAATGCTGGAGGTTGTAGCCCAGTCAGCCACGCATAACAAACCGCAAATGCCAGCCCTGTCAGTAAGGGTAAGCGCCAGTTAATCCCGTAACCTGAAAAGAAAAACTGCACACCCCGGACGATAAACCAGCCCAGCATCGCCGACAACGCAATATGCAGCCCGGATATAGCCATCAAATGGGCAGTACCTGTCTGGCGCAAAATGTCTTTTACGTTGCTTGCAAGCGTTGAGCGTTCACCCATTCCCAGTGCCAGTATGACGTGCTGCCATTGCCGGGAATCCAGCGTACGGGTGAGTGACTGCAAGTACTCAGCACGCCAACTACAGCGATTGTCTTGCAGTTGAGCGTCGATGATTCGCCCATTAAGCGGCTGATGGGAAGCAAATGCGTAACGCTGCGAGTCAAAGCCGCCTTCATTCAGTTGCCCATGCACCGCCCGCACACGAACCGTCATTGCCCAGCGCTGTCCCGTGCATACCGACTCTGGCAAATATTGCCCATAAAGGGTAATACCCGTCGATGGAAACAGCCGCTCGCCATTCAGACGGACAATTTGTCCCTGATGCCGGGTCATGTTGTCGGTCTCGGTAATAACAATTTCAACCTGACGATGAGCGCCCGGCAGATGCTGCGCCGGCCAAATCGCCTGCATCGCCGCCAGTATTCCCCACGCAAAAGCCAGCAGTGTGAAACCGATGTAGCGCGGCATCTGCCAGCGCAAACACGCAAGCAAACATCCGAGAATTATGATGCCCCAAATGCTCCACAAGTTCGGTAATGCAGGGAGCCATACGAGCGGCAGAATACCGAGCGTAATACAGGCTGCCAGCGCAGGTAATGTCATGCTCACCTCCATGTTACGCAGGCAGTATGAAGCGCAGAGGCAGTGATGTCCGGCGGCGTTTTTTCTTTTGCGGCGCAGGCTGGTCACATTTTGTTTTTTTGCACAGCAGAAACAAATTTGTGCGAGGCGGGTTCAGAAACAGAAGATATGCAAAAACGAAAAAAGCACCAAATGGGTGCTTTTTCGACGATTAAACGTTAGCGGTTCGCTAAGATTTACTCATAAATATTGGCGCGGTCACGTAATTCTTTGCCCGGCTTAAAGTGCGGAACATATTTTCCTTCCAGATCCACTTTATCGCCTGTTTTCGGGTTACGCCCGGTGCGAGGTGCACGATAGTGCAGGGAAAAACTGCCGAAACCGCGGATCTCAATGCGCTCGCCTTGGGCAAGAGTAGAGGCCATATGCTCCAGCATCTCTTTAACGGCATCTTCCACAGCCTTAGCCGGAATGTGCGATTGCTGGCTTGCAAGTCTTTCGATCAATTCTGACTTGGTCATGATTCCTCCGGTTTCCTTCATTAGCTTAATAGCTTTAACAAGGGCGGCCGTAGCCGCCCTTTGTCATTGATTACAGGACGAATCCTGTAATCTGTCAAGTTACTCATCGTCTATCACGTTGTAACTATGTGACTTTCGTCCTGTTACAACGTAAATAATTCAGAGTGCTTGATATTACTCGCCTTTAGCTGCTTTGAAAGCTTCAGCCATAGCGTTAGAGAAGTTGCCTTCTTCCTGTTTATTGTTAACAGAAGCGATTGCATCTTTCTCGTCAGCTTCGTCTTTCGCACGAACAGACAGGCTAACTACGCGATTTTTACGGTCAACACCGGTGAACTTAGCTTCAACATCGTCGCCAACATTCAGAACCAGAGTTGCGTCTTCAACGCGGTCACGGGAAGCTTCAGAAGCGCGCAGATAACCTTCAACGCCGTCAGCCAGTTCTACGGTTGCGCCTTTAGCATCAACTGCAGTGACTTTACCGTTTACGATTGCGCCTTTCTTGTTCAGTGCAACGTAGTTGTTGAACGGATCTTCTGCGAGCTGTTTAACGCCCAGAGAGATACGCTCACGCTCTGCGTCAACCTGCAGAACAACGGCTGCGATTTCGTCGCCTTTTTTGTATTCACGAACTGCTTCTTCGCCTGCAACGTTCCAGGAGATGTCAGACAGGTGAACCAGGCCGTCGATACCGCCGTCCAGGCCGATGAAGATACCGAAGTCAGTGATAGACTTGATTTTACCTTCAACGCGGTCGCCCTTGTTGTGGGTTTCAGCGAACTGCTGCCACGGGTTGGATTTGCACTGTTTCAGGCCCAGGGAAATACGACGACGTTCTTCGTCGATATCCAGAACCATAACTTCCACTACATCGCCAACGTTAACAACTTTGGACGGGTGGATGTTTTTGTTGGTCCAATCCATTTCGGAAACGTGAACCAGACCTTCAACGCCTTCTTCAATTTCAACGAAGCAGCCGTAGTCGGTCAGATTGGTAACGCGGCCAGTCAGCTTGGTGCCTTCCGGGTAACGTTTAGCGATAGCAACCCACGGATCTTCGCCCAGCTGTTTCAGGCCCAGAGATACACGGGTACGTTCGCGGTCGAATTTCAGCACTTTAACAGTGATTTCGTCGCCAACGTTTACGATTTCGCTCGGATGTTTAACGCGTTTCCATGCCATATCAGTGATATGCAGCAGGCCGTCAACGCCACCCAGATCAACGAATGCACCGTAGTCAGTGAGGTTCTTAACGATACCTTTAACTTCCATGCCTTCCTGCAGGTTTTCCAGCAGCTGATCGCGCTCTGCGCTGTTTTCGGATTCGATAACCGCACGACGGGAAACAACAACGTTGTTACGCTTCTGGTCAAGCTTGATTACTTTGAATTCAAGCTCTTTGCCTTCCAGGTGCAGAGTGTCACGGACCGGACGAACGTCTACCAGGGAACCCGGCAGGAACGCACGAATACCGTTCAGCTCAACAGTGAAGCCGCCCTTGACTTTGCCGTTGATAACACCGGTAACAGTTTCAGCGTCTTCGTAAGCTTTTTCCAGCGTGATCCAAGCTTCGTGACGTTTAGCTTTTTCACGGGACAGCAGGGTTTCACCGAAGCCGTCTTCTACTGCATCCAGAGCAACGTCGACTTCGTCACCAACCTGGATTTCCAGCTCGCCCTGGGCGTTTTTGAACTGCTCTGCCGGAATGGCGGACTCAGATTTCAGACCGGCGTCAACCAGTACTACATCTTTGTCAATAGCAACAACAACACCACGAACGATAGAACCCGGGCGGGTTTCGATTTCTTTCAGGGACTCTTCAAAGAGTTGAGCAAAAGATTCAGTCATATTGATAATCTTCAGGATTCTTCAATTTAACGTCCACCTGGCTTCATGCCGGATGGGGTTGTTTCACATGCCTACTCACACTCCATTGCAGCAGGTACTACGAATTTGGTCGCTTACGCGAGAGCCAATTTTTGGCGAGCATATTGTAGCGCTTTCTCAATCACTTGCTCAATACTTAAACTGGTTGAATCCAGAACTAAAGCATCGGCAGCGGGAACCAGCGGTGCAACAGGACGATTCCGATCGCGATCGTCACGTTCTTTGATCTCGGCCAAAAGGCGTTCAAAGTTAACACTAAAGCCCTTCTCCTGCAACTGTAGCATGCGTCGGTGCGCACGCTCTTCAGAAGAGGCGTCAAGGAAAATTTTTACTGGAGCATCAGGAAAAACCACCGTTCCCATATCGCGGCCATCAGCAATAAGGCCAGGCGCTTCGCGAAATGCGCGTTGACGGCGTAACAACGCTTCACGCACGCGTGGAAATGCCGCAATTTGCGAGGCTGCATTCGCGACATCCTGCGTGCGGATTTCACCGCTAACGTCTTCGCCTTCCAGAATCACTTCCAGGTTGCCGTCGATCGAGACAAACCGCACATCCAGGTGCGCAGCCAGCGGAACCAACACCTCTTCAGAGGAGACATCGACATGGTGATGCAGCGCAGCGAGCGCCAACACACGATAAATTGCGCCTGAGTCCAACAGATGCCATTGCAATGCTTCGGCCATCGCCTTACAAAGCGTGCCTTTACCCGCACCGCTTGGCCCATCAATGGTGATTACCGGGGCAATTGCCGTCATCTTTTTCTCCTTTTCGAGGCATATCGTTATATAAACGCCGCGCATTATACGCGCCAAAGCTCGCGAAAGTTACTGTTGCGTGCGAATTACAGAAGAGTATGAGGCTGAGTGTAGAATAATTGCGCGGGAGACGGGCTGATTTACACCAGCCCGGAAAGTGTAAAGTTACGCTAGCGTGCTGATGCGGGCTAATTGTTCGAAATAATCCGGGAAGGTTTTCGCCGTACATTTCGGATCGAGAATGGTGACCGGCGTGTCGGACAACGCCACCAGCGAGAAGCACATGGCCATACGGTGGTCGTTATAGGTGCCAATTTCTGCAAATTGCAATTTTGCTGGCGGCGTCACGCAAATAAAGTCTTCGCCCTCTTCCACCGTCGCGCCCACTTTGCGCAACTCCGTAGCCATCGCGAACAGTCGGTCGGTCTCTTTTACACGCCAGTTATAAATGTTACGCAATGTGGTCGTGCCTTTAGCAAACAGCGCTGCAGTCGCAATGGTCATTGCCGCGTCAGGAATATGGTTCATGTCCATATCAATTGCGTTCAGCTCACCGCGCGTGCAGGCAATATAGTCATCACCCCAGACGACGATCGCGCCCATTTTTTCCAATACATCAGCAAAACGGATATCGCCCTGCACACTGTTGCGCCCGATACCGGTCACTTTAACCGTGCCACCTTTAATTGCCGCAGCGGCGAGGAAATACGAGGCTGAAGAAGCATCGCCTTCCACCAGGTATTGTCCCGGCGACTGGTATTGTTGGCCGCCACGCACGACAAAGCGCTGGTATTGCTGGTTTTCAACGTCAACACCGAAGGTCTTCATTAGATGCAGGGTGATGTCGATATAAGGTTTAGAGACCAGATCGCCTTTGATGGTGATCACGGTATCCTGCGGCGCGAGCGGCGCGGTCATCAGCAATGCCGTTAAAAACTGGCTGGAAACACTGCCGTCTACGCTCACGTCACCACCGGTAAAACCGCCGCGCAAACGCAGAGGTGGATAATTTTCCTGCTCGAGATAATCGATTTGCGCTCCGCCCTGACGCAGCGCGTCGACCAGATGCCCGATTGGCCGCTCTTTCATACGCGGTTCGCCGGTCAACACCAAATCATTCGTGCCCAGACAAAGTGCCGCCGCCAGCGGGCGCATCGCCGTTCCGGCGTTACCAAGAAACAGTTCAAGTTTTTCCGCTGATTGCAGCGGGCCGCCAACACCGGTCACTTCGCAACGAGTGCGATCGGCGGATAAGGTGTAATGAACTCCCAGCGCAGTAAGCGCATTGAGCATGTGGCGCACATCGTCGCTGTCCAACAAATTGGTCAGTACAGTGGTGCCACGGGCAAATGCAGCAAGCAGCAAGGCGCGGTTTGAGACACTTTTCGAACCAGGCAGATTGATGGTGCCATCTACTCGCGCAATGGGTTGTAACGTCAGGGATTCCATGCAACTTCACTCTCAACAAACAAAATAAAACCCCGCAGTTCAGCTGCGGGGAGTATCGATCAGGCTATTAACCGTGGCGGCGCTCGAAGTCCACCATAAAGTCGGTCAGAGCCTGCACGCCAGCCAGCGGCATCGCATTATAAATAGAAGCGCGCATACCACCCACTACACGGTGGCCCTTAAGGGCGTGAAGCCCGGCGGCGAAGGACTTTTCAAGGAAGACTTTATCCAGCGCGCTGTCTGCCAGTTGGAAAGGGATGTTCATGCGGGAACGGTTCGCCTTCGCCACATCATTGCGATAAAAATCGCTACCGTCGATAACGCCATACAGCAGATCGGCTTTCTGCTGGTTGATTGCATCCATTGCGGCCACACCGCCCCGGTTTTTCAACCACTTGAACACTAAACCAGAAAGATACCAGGCAAAGGTCGGCGGCGTGTTGAACATTGAATCATTTTCGTTGAGTACACCGTAATCAAGAATTGACGGGCAAGCCTGATGCGCCTTGCCAAGCAGATCTTCACGTACCACCACCAGTGTCAAACCTGCCGGGCCAATGTTTTTCTGCGCACCGGCGTAAATGACGCCATAACGGCTTACATCAAGGGGACGAGACAGAATAGTAGAGGAGAAATCCGCCGCGACGACAACATCGCCAAAATCGGGGGTTTCATCAATAGCGATGCCATCAATGGTTTCGTTCGGGCAGTAATGCAGATAAGCGGCGTTATCGCTCAGTTGCCAGTCGCGCATCGGTTTTACCGCGCGCAGGCCGTCAATTGTCGTTTTGGCATCAATGACATTCGGCGTGCAATATTTTTTCGCTTCTTTTACCGCACTCGCCGCCCAGTAGCCAGCATCAACATAATCCGCGCTGGTTTTATCACCCAGCAGGTTCAGCGGTACGCCTGCAAACTGGCCGCGACCACCGCCGTGACAGAACAGAACCTTATAGTTGGAGGGAACGTTCAGCAGTTCACGAAAATCCTTTTCTGCCTCTTCTGCCACCTGGATGAATTCTTTACTACGGTGGCTGATTTCCATCACCGACGTACCAAGACCGTGCCAGTCGCACAATTCCTGTTGCGCCTGTTTGAGCACATCCGCCGGTAATACTGCCGGGCCAGAACTAAAATTGAAGACCTGAGTCATTTCCCCTCACCACGCTATAAAGCAATAAGTTATTCCTGTGACATCGGTTTTATCATTCAGCGTCACGCGCCGCAACGGGTAATAGGAGCCAGCGGGAAGTTGTGCGCTGAATCACATAGCAGAAAGTTTTGTCCGGCGAAGCAAGGCCCGATAAAAACCCTGTTATGTGATACGAATTGCCGTGCTGGCCTTCGACCATTCCGGATTTGCACAGCGTGGACATAATTGATGTTCCCCCACCCGCATGGCGACAATTTTACTGCAACGCACGCAAACGTAGTCGCCGTCTTCAGGTATCCGGGTGAACCGTTCGCTACAGCCTTCAGGCAGAATACACAGGCCGGGTTTTACTTCTTCATCCTTGAAATAGTAAACGCTGAGTTGTCCGTTGGTTTCCATAATCGCCAGCCGAACTTGCCCTAACTGTTCGATTCCACTGGAGCGCAGCTCCATGAAAAACTCAAATTCAGTCAGATTCTCTTCATGTAATTTCTCCCACGCCAGCTCGCCATCTTTGATGATAACGACCGGTTTGCCTTCCAGCAGATCTTCGAGCTTTTCGCTGTGCGACATCAGCCACATCACCAAACGGTACAGCAGTGCCAAGGTAATAAAGACCACCAGCACCGGCAGCATCGGAACGTCATCGTAGAAGGCCACATCCCCTGCCGCAGAGCCCAGGGTCAAAATGATCAGCACTTCAAATAATGACATCTGGCGCACACCGCGCCGACCGGTGATTTTGAGGAAGAGAAAAACCAAAACGAAGGTATAGAGGCTACGCAGCGCGACTTCCCACAAAAAATCCAGGGGGACCTTGTCCAGCGCCATGCGATGCAGGTCAAACGCTTTCATTTTTTTATGCCTGAACAGTGAGTTACTTTCATTAAGCATAGCCAGAAGTTTTATTTTCGCCCCGCCAGCGCCGAAGATAGCGCCAGTCACCTAAAACCCGTATCATTGCGCGCTTTACGTACGAAAAAAGTGATCGCCATGACCCAAACATTTATTCCCGGCAAAGATGCCGCGCTGGAAGATTCCATCGCTCGCTTTCAGCAAAAGCTTACCGACCTCGGTTTCAATATCGAAGAAGCTTCCTGGCTGAACCCCGTCCCTAACGTCTGGTCTGTGCATATCCGCGATAAAGAGTGCGCGCTGTGCTTCACTAACGGTAAAGGCGCAACGAAAAAAGCCGCACTGGCCTCCGCGCTGGGCGAATACTTCGAGCGTCTTTCCACTAACTATTTCTTTGCTGATTTCTGGCTGGGCGACACCATCGCGCAGGGGCCGTTTGTTCACTATCCCAATGAGAAATGGTTCCCGCTGCCGGAAGACGATTCCCTGCCGGAAGGCATTCTCGATGCACGTCTGCGTGCGTTTTACGATCCGGAAAATGAACTGGCCGCAGGCATGCTGGTTGATTTGCAGTCCGGCAATGACGCGCGCGGCATTTGCGCGCTGCCGTTTACTCGTCAGTCTGATGAGCAGACGGTCTATATCCCGATGAACATCATTGGCAACCTGTACGTTTCCAACGGCATGTCCGCGGGCAACACACGTAATGAAGCCCGTGTTCAGGGGCTGTCTGAAGTCTTCGAACGTCATATCAAAAACCGTATTATCGCTGAAAGCATCAGCCTGCCCGAGATCCCACAAGAAGTGCTGGCGCGCTACCCTGGCGTGGTGGAAGCCATCGCTAAACTGGAAGCGGAAGGTTTCCCGATTTTCGCTTACGACGGCTCACTGGGCGGAAAATACCCGGTTATTTGCGTCGTGCTGTTCAACCCGGCCAATGGCACCTGCTTCGCCTCTTTCGGCGCGCATCCGGATTTCGGCGTTGCGCTGGAACGTACGGTGACAGAGCTGCTGCAAGGCCGTGGTCTGAAAGATCTCGACGTATTCACGCCGCCGACCTTTGATGACGAAGAAGTGGCTGAGCACGCAAACCTCGAAACCCACTTCATTGACTCCAGCGGTTTGATCTCCTGGGATATGTTCAAGCAGGACGCGGATTATCCTTTTGTTGACTGGAGCTTTGCTGGAACAACGGAAGAAGAGTTCGCCACGCTGATGAGCATCTTCAAAGCAGAAGATAAAGAAGTGTACATCGCGGATTATGAGCATCTGAGCGTCTATGCCTGCCGTATTCTGGTGCCGGGCATGTCGGATATCTATCCGGCTGAAGATCTATGGTTAGCGAATAACACCATGGGCAGCCATCTGCGCGAAACTATTCTTTCTCTACCAGGTAGCGAATGGGATAAAGAAGAGTATCTGAACCTTCTCGCGCAGTTAGATGATGAAGGTCACGATGACTTTACCCGTGTGCGTGAATTGCTGGGTCTGGCTACCGGCAGAGACAATGGCTGGTATACCCTGCGTATTGGCGAACTAAAAGCAATGCTGGCACTGGCCGGTGGCGATGTGGATCAGGCGCTGGCCTGGACAGAATGGACGATGGAATTTAACGCTTCTATCTTCAGTGCCGAACGCGCGAATTATTATCGTTGCCTGCAAACATTGTTATTGCTGTCTCAGGAAGAAGAGCGCGAACCGCTGCAATATCTGCACGCTTTTGTACGGATGTATGGCGCGCAGGCCGTTGAAGCAGCAAGTGCAGCATTAAGCGGCGAAGCGCCGTTCTACGATCTGCAACCTGCTGATGGTTCTTTGCAGGCGTTCCCGGCGCATCAGTCTTTGTTAGCCGCTTACGAAAAATTACAACGCGCTAAAGCTGCTTACTGGTCTAAGTAGCAATAAATACCACGACAATAAGTAGGCTTAATCACAGGTCTACGTTATATTACGGGGCAATTTCATTGCCCCTTTTTTATTATATTTTGGCGATGAATTCCATATGTAATAATTAAGTTAAATATGAGTGAATACTAACATCTACACATATCTAATATTGTTACTTCTTATGGTAATTACCCCATTTTAATTAACTGTTGTTTGGGAGGCCGTATAAAATTTTTCAACTCATTTTATAACTTTTAAAATTTATTTTTATTTTGATAATCAATAAGTTACTCCGTATTCGCTAAAAAACCATGCGCTTTGCGGTCCTATAAGCCAGGCGAGATATGATCCATATCAAATTCTCTTCTATAATGCTTTGTTAGTATCTCGTCGCCGACTTAATAAAGAGAGAGTTAGTGTGAAAGCTGACAACCCTTTTGATCTAATACTTCCAGCAGAGATGGCCAAAGTTGCCGAAGAAGCTGGTGTCTATAAAGCGACTAAACATCCGCTGAAGACTTTTTACCTGGCGATCACCGCCGGTGTGTTCATCTCCATTGCTTTCGTTTTCTATATTACCGCCACGACCGGTACTGCGACGATGCCGTACGGTATTGCTAAACTGATTGGTGGTATCTGTTTCTCACTCGGGTTAATTCTTTGCATCATTTGTGGTGCAGACCTCTTCACATCGACCGTACTGATTGTTGTGGCGAAAGCCAGCGGGCGGATCACTTGGGGGCAACTCGCTCGCAACTGGATCAACGTCTATGTCGGCAACCTGGTGGGCGCACTGCTCTTTGTCTTATTAATGTGGTTGTCCGGCGAGTATATGGTCGCCAACGGTGGCTGGGGCTTAAATGTTCTCCAGACCGCGGATCACAAGGTACATCATACGTTCATCGAAGCTGTTGCGCTGGGTATCCTGGCGAACCTGATGGTCTGTATGGCCGTATGGATGAGTTATTCCGGCCGCAGCTTGATGGACAAAGCGATGATCATGGTGCTACCGGTTGCGATGTTTGTCGCCAGCGGTTTTGAGCACAGCATTGCAAACATGTTTATGATCCCGATGGGAATCGTAATCCGCGATTTCGCGAGCCCGGAGTTCTGGACCGCAGTTGGTTCCAGCCCGGAAAGTTTTTCTCACCTGACTATTATGAACTTCATTACCGATAACCTGATTCCCGTAACAATCGGGAATATCATCGGTGGAGGCTTGTTAGTCGGGTTGACATACTGGGTCATTTATCTGCGTGGTAACGATCATCATTAATGGTTGTTTCAGGCAGTAAATAAAAAATCCACTTAAGAAGGTAGGTGTTACATGTCCGAGCTTAATGAAAAATTGGCCTCAGCCTGGGAAGGTTTTACCAAAGGCGAATGGCAAAACGCAGTAAACGTACGTGACTTTATCCAGAAAAACTACACCCCGTATGAAGGCGACGAGTCCTTCCTGGCTGGTGCTACTGAAGCGACCACCAAGCTGTGGGACAAAGTCATGGAAGGCGTTAAACTGGAAAACCGCACTCACGCGCCAGTTGATTTCGACACCTCCGTTGCCTCCACTATCACTTCTCATGACGCTGGCTACATCAACAAACAGCTTGAGAAAATCGTTGGTCTGCAAACCGAAGCTCCGCTGAAACGCGCTATTATCCCGTTCGGCGGTATCAAAATGGTTGAAGGTTCCTGCAAAGCGTACAACCGCGAGCTGGATCCTGCCCTGAAAAAAATCTTCACTGAATACCGTAAAACCCACAACCAAGGTGTATTCGATGTTTACACCAAAGACATTCTGAACTGCCGTAAATCCGGTGTTCTGACTGGTCTGCCGGATGCTTACGGCCGTGGTCGTATCATCGGTGACTACCGTCGCGTTGCGCTGTACGGTATCGACTACCTGATGAAAGACAAATACGCACAGTTCCTGTCTCTGCAGTCTGACATGGAAAATGGCGTAAACCTGGAAGCGACTATCCGTCTGCGTGAAGAAATCGCTGAACAGCATCGCGCTCTGGGTCAGATCAAAGAGATGGCAGCTAAATACGGCTGCGATATTTCTGGTCCGGCAACTAACGCGCAGGAAGCTATTCAGTGGACTTACTTCGGCTACCTGGCCGCTGTTAAGTCTCAGAACGGTGCTGCAATGTCCTTCGGTCGCGTATCCACCTTCCTGGACGTGTACATCGAACGTGACCTGAAAGCAGGCAAAATCACTGAACAAGACGCTCAGGAAATGATTGACCACCTGGTCATGAAACTGCGTATGGTCCGCTTCCTGCGTACCCCTGAGTATGATGAACTGTTCTCTGGCGACCCGATTTGGGCAACTGAATCTATCGGTGGTATGGGCGTTGACGGCCGTACTCTGGTTTCCAAAAACAGCTTCCGTTTCCTGAACACCCTGTACACCATGGGCCCGTCTCCGGAACCGAACATCACTATTCTGTGGTCTGAAAAACTGCCGCTGAACTTCAAAAAATTCGCTGCGAAAGTCTCCATCGACACCTCTTCTCTGCAATATGAGAACGACGACCTGATGCGTCCTGACTTCAACAACGACGACTACGCAATTGCTTGCTGCGTAAGCCCGATGGTTGTTGGTAAACAAATGCAGTTCTTCGGTGCTCGCGCTAACCTGGCGAAAACCATGCTGTACGCAATCAACGGCGGCGTTGATGAAAAACTGAAAATGCAGGTTGGTCCGAAATCCGAACCAATCAAAGGCGACGTGCTGAAGTTCGACGAAGTAATGGATCGTATGGATCACTTCATGGACTGGCTGGCTAAACAGTACGTCACCGCACTGAACGTGATTCACTACATGCACGACAAATACAGCTACGAAGCTTCACTGATGGCTCTGCACGATCGTGACGTTGTCCGCACCATGGCTTGCGGTATCGCCGGTCTGTCCGTTGCTGCTGACTCCCTGTCTGCTATCAAATACGCGAAAGTTAAACCGATTCGTGACGAAGACGGTCTGGCTATCGACTTCGAAATCGAAGGCGAATACCCGCAGTTTGGTAACAACGACGCTCGCGTTGATGACATGGCGGTTGACCTGGTAGAACGTTTCATGAAGAAAATTCAGAAACTGACGACTTACCGCAACGCTATCCCGACTCAGTCTGTTCTGACCATCACTTCTAACGTTGTGTACGGTAAGAAAACGGGTAACACCCCGGATGGCCGTCGCGCAGGTGCGCCGTTCGGACCGGGTGCGAACCCGATGCACGGCCGTGACCAGAAAGGTGCTGTTGCCTCTCTGACCTCCGTTGCTAAACTGCCGTTTGCTTACGCTAAAGATGGTATTTCTTACACCTTCTCTATCGTTCCGAACGCGCTGGGTAAAGACGACGAAGTGCGTAAAACCAACCTGGCAGGTCTGATGGATGGTTACTTCCACCATGAGACTTCCATCGAAGGTGGTCAGCACCTGAACGTGAACGTGATGAACCGCGAAATGCTGCTCGACGCGATGGAAAACCCGGAAAAATATCCGCAGCTGACCATCCGTGTTTCTGGTTACGCAGTACGCTTTAACTCCCTGACTAAAGAACAGCAGCAGGACGTTATTACCCGTACTTTCACTCAAACCATGTAATGGTATTGACTGAAATCGCGAACTAAAAAGCGTACACTTAAGGCTCCACGTCAGTGGGGCCTTTTTAACACCTGAAGCCTGCTTTGCCAGCCATTTACCCTTGCTGGATGCCTGCCAAAACAGACTGAGTGCAGAAGGAATGAAACTGCACAGACACAGGTCCTGGATGGGCCACTTCTGGAGAATACATCGCAATGTCAGTTATTGGTCGCATTCACTCCTTCGAATCCTGCGGCACGGTCGACGGCCCGGGCATCCGCTTTATTACCTTCTTCCAGGGCTGCCTGATGCGCTGCCTCTACTGTCATAACCGCGATACCTGGGACACGCACGGCGGCAAAGAAATTACCGTTAAAGAACTGATGCAGGATGTTGTCACCTATCGCCACTTTATGAATGCCTCCGGCGGCGGCGTTACCGCTTCCGGTGGCGAGGCGATTTTACAAGCTGAATTCGTCCGCGACTGGTTCCGCGCCTGTAAGAAAGAGGGCATTCATACCTGCCTTGATACCAATGGTTTTGTCCGCCGCTACGATCCGGTGATCGATGAATTGTTGGACGTCACCGATCTGGTGATGCTCGATCTCAAGCAGATGAATGATGAAATCCACCAGAATCTGGTCGGCGTTTCCAACCATCGCACACTGGAATTCGCGCAATACCTGTCGAAGAAAAATATTAACGTGTGGATCCGCTACGTCGTCGTACCCGGCTGGTCTGATGATGACGACTCCGCGCATCGCCTCGGTGAATTTACCCGTGACATGGGTAACGTTGAGAAAATCGAGCTGCTGCCATATCACGAGCTGGGTAAACATAAATGGGTGGCGATGGGTGAAGAGTACAAACTGGATGGTATTCACCCACCGAAGAAAGAGACGATGGAGCGCGTGAAAGGCATTCTGGAGCAGTACGGCCATAAAGTGATGTACTGACATTTCGCGTTACTGATTTCCTTCCCTAAACGTCATAAGCCGTTACGCAAGTAACGGCTTTATTAAAAGTATCATTCCGTTTGTTGCAAATGCTTTTCTGGCCCAGCGTGGTGTTCTTCACTAAGGCTGTTCAAATCCGCACCTGTTCTGTCCGGTAATGTCAGCGAGGCAATAAACGCAATGGCGTAAGAAGTGATAGCCAACGCGCCCATGGCAACCCCTAAAGGAATCCAACCCGAAAGAAACCCCACCGCCGCAGGCATTAGCGAACCAAAGCCACGACCAAAGCTTGCGCAGAAACCGGCTCCGCCGCCACGCATACTGGTTGGATAAAGCTCCGAAAATGCAGGCATCGTTGACGAAGCTAACCCTCCCTGCAACGCACCCAGGAAATAGCCAAGCACTAAGGTGATATCCAAATTCACCGCCATAAACATGTAGATGCTGACCACACAGGCTTGTAGAACCAGAAACAGCATGATTGTTTTCCAGCGCCCAAATTTGTCGCTGATATAACCACAGATGAACGGCCCCATCAGTGAGCCCAGAATATTGACGAGCAGGTAGCCGGACATTGAGGTGACGGGCAATCCAAGGCTCATGCGCAGATAAGTAGGAAGCCAGGTGATCATGATGTAAGCGCCGCCGAAAATACCGGTCGACAATATCGTGGCGGTAACGGTAATCCGGCGATAACTCTGACCGAAAATCACTTTCACGGTCGAGGTTTTCACTTTGCTTTCACCCTGCTTATTGGTGAGAAAAACGGCAGATTCTGGCGTGCGTTGCCGGATCCACCAGACAACGATTGCCGGGATCACGCCGATAGTGAACAGAATACGCCAGGCCGATTCCTGCGGATAAAACGCCAGGACAAGAGGCAAGACAGCGAGTGATAGTGCGTTTCCGACCGCGTAGCCGCTCTGTATGGTGGAAGCGACACGCCCGCGCAATGATGAGCGGATCACTTCGCTGATCAATACGCCGCTGACGATCATCTCACCGCCGTATCCCAACCCCTGAAAAAAGCGCAACGCGAAGAATTCCCAAAAGTTATCGCAGAAGGCGGTCAGCATGGTAAACACAGTCAGCCAGACAACGGTGAGTTTCATTATTTTGATACGTCCGAAGCGATCGGCCAGCAAGCCTGCGCTCCAGCCGCCGATGGCGCTACCAATCAGTGATACGGAACTTAATATTCCCGCTTCTGATTTCACCAAAAAGCCAATCGATAACAAGATTGGCATTGATAATGAAAAGATCGTGGAATCAAATGCATCCAATACATAGCCGCCAAGACTGGCCAGCCATGATCTTTTTTCAACTGGCGATAAATCTGAATACCATCCAATTTTCATGGGATACCTTATTTCATATATTTATAGGGTGCAGAGCATTCTAGTGATAAATAAACTCAGTATAGATCTCGTGGCAATTCTATAGTCAGGCGCTCACTCGATTACTTAATCGACCGACACGTTCTATTTCCACTTCGATAAGATCGCCGCTTTGTAAGAAAAGCTGTGGAATTCTTTTCATACCAACGCCGCCTGGCGATCCTGTAATAATGACATCTCCGGCTTTTAATCGGGTAAAGGTGCTGATATAGGAAATTAATTCCGGGATTTTATGTACCATATTCCGCGTATTATCATCCTGCACCACCAGGCCATTAAGAATGGTCTTTATCGCCAGATTTTGCGGATCCGGGATCTCCTCAGCCGTCACCAGAAAAGGCCCAAATGCGCCGGTTGCCGGCCAGTTTTTACCTGCGGTATACCAGCTATGTTGCCAGTCCCTGACAGAACCATCCATATAACAACTGTAGCCTGCGATATATTCCAGTGACGCTCTCTCGGAAACGTTAAAACACTCTTTACCGATAATGACCGCCAGTTCGCCTTCATAATCGAATTGAGAAGAGACTACTGGTTTTTGAATAAAATTATTATGTCCGGTTTGTGAATCATTAAAACGAACGAAGATGGTGGGTGCTTTATTTTTTTCATTAAACTCGATGCGTTTATCTTGGTAATTCATTCCAACACATAAGATCTTACCCGGCATATCTATTACAGGAAGAAACTGAACATCGTCAAAACCAATTGTCGCATCGCAATATTGAAAGTGCGCTATTTCATTCAACGCATTTTTATCCAGCAAGTCCTGCAAGGATGAATATTTTTCTCCCATTACTGGAAACAGGTCAACAATATGGTTGTTGCGAACAATCCCATAATGTTTTTTGCCCTGATAAATAAAATTCGCCAGTTTCATTGACATCTCCAACGCTTTTGTAATACCAGCGGATGCTAGCATGTGCACGCTGTAACCGGGCATCAATTAAACATCGAGAGCGATGAGTTTTTTTTATATCCATTCATTCTGCTTAATGTAAAGCGCGCCCAGTGAAAGGCGAATGCCAATGCATTGTGGTAGAAAAAATCGGCCGAACGAATGACTTTTATTTATTGATCCTAAAATTAATAAAAAAAACGTGATGCAAATTACATTATTCGTTTTTTGTTGCTGGATGAGTATCCAGTCGAATTGTGTGAAGTAATGCTTCGGCGGCTGGTGTTAATAGCCCGGAAGCCCGCAACGTTATACCGATATCGCGTCGGGTATTTGGAAGCGCCACCGGGATAACGGCCAAAATATTGTTTTCCAGCTCATAGGCCATTTGTGTGGAAGAAACCACCGCCAACATATCAGAGTGAAGCAACAACCCGCGTACCATTGCAGCATCGCCAGTCTCCACCTGTGGTACCGGCGCTGGGATGCCGATCGCGGCGAAGGTTTTTTCCAACGCATGCCGGGCTGGCGTCTGCGAACGCGGCAACACCCATTTCGCCTGCAGTAAATCTTCCGGCTGTCGGTAGGCGGCGACCAGTGGATGGTCCGCCCGGGCAGTGATAATAATCTCTTCTTTGAACAGCACTTCACTCTTGATGTCGGAGCGAGGCTCATGGTGGCGAAGTGCGCCAATAATGAAATCGATATCACCTGCACGAAGCTCAGCGAGCAGCGCATCATACGGGCTTTCATTGGTGGCAATCGTAATGGCCGGGTGTTGCGCCTGAAATGTGGCGATCGCCTGAGGCAGGATTTGCGAGCGGCTTAGCGGCAAAGCACCAATGCGCACTCGCCCGGTCAACAGACCGTTACAGGCGGCAATATCATCTCGAATATGCGCCAGTTCATTGCAGGCCCGGCTAATGTTGGGATAAATAATATCCGCCGCAATGGTCGGTTTAATTCCGCCGGGTGTGCGGCGAAACAGCGCTATCCCTGCCCCATTCTCCAGCACTTTGAGTGCCGCGCTTACCGCAGGTTGCGTAATACCTAACTTCTCAGCCACCGTGCGGGTGTGATTCATCTTGTAGAGATGGAGGAAAATCTCCAGCCGCCGGGTATTAAATAGCCAAACGGGTTCGGTTTGCTCACGGTTCGCGGTGCGATCAGTCAATTTCGCCAGTAAGGCGGGAATCAAATGCAAATCGTCCATTGCCGTTTGCGCTCTGGGTAATAAACGCTTGCCGTAATCCGTCAATACCATGCCGTTGTAATGACGTTCATACAAAGTGACTTCCAGCTCGGCTTCCAAATCGTGCATCGCGCGGGTGACCGCAGACTGGGTTCTGAACAGTTCATCAGCAGCGCGCGAAATGCTGCCACGGCGGGCAATTTGGCAAAAAAACTTTATCTGCATGATATTGAGCGTTTTTTCTTTATTTTGGGGTTGCATTTTTTCAGACCGAAAAAGATTCAATTGCCACGAACATAAATAGAAATCATAGCCATGACAAGTTTTGGCATGACTGAACGCGTGTTTCTCTATGCCATTCTGCATGAATGATAAAGAGAGGAAATAAATGATGTCAGAGAAGAGAGATACCCAAAGCGGGCTGGTGGTCAGCGCCCATAGCGCGGATTTTGTGTGGCGCGCGGGCGGCGCAATCGCGCTACATGTACAACAAGGTTACCAAATGCATATCGTTTGTCTCTCCTACGGCGAACGTGGCGAATCGGCAAAATTATGGCGCAAAGGCAATGTGACCGAAGCAGCCGTTAAAGAAACACGGCAACAAGAGGCGCAACACGCCGCAGAGCTGCTCGGCGCAACGATCGAATTCTTCGATTTGGGTGATTATCCCTTACGCGCTGATGAAAAAATCTTGCTGCGCCTTGCAGATGTTTATCGCCGTGTACAGCCCCATTTTGTTCTGACCCACCCGATGCAGGATCCCTATAACTACGATCATCCTTTGGCGTTTAATTTGGCGATGGAAGCACGCATCATTGCCCAGGCGGAAGGCTATCGGCCGGGTGAAAAAGTGCTGGAAGCACCGCCGGTTTACTGTTTTGAGCCGCATCAGCCTGAACAATGCAACTGGAAACCCGATGTATTGCTCAATATCAGCGAAGTCTGGGAAAGAAAATATGCCGCCATTCAATGTATGCGCGGGCAAGAGCATCTGTGGGAATACTACACGCGAGTCGCGTTGCAGCGTGGCGTCCAGGCAAAACGCAATATCGGTATCACCAGTCACAAAGCGATAAGCCACGCAGAAGGTTTCCAGAGCATTTATCCCCGAGTGACGGAGAAACTGGCATGAGTCTGGTGAATAAAAAAGGCGTGGTGATCCGTAATATCCCGCGTAGTACAACGGATGTGATTAAAAGCTTTGCGCGTGCAGGGGTGGCGACTACCCACGAAGCTTTCCACCGACAGGGATTACTGGATGCGCGAATTCGCCCAATACAGAAATCGGTTAGCATCGCGGGAAATGCAGTGACGGTTCTGGTCACTCCCGGAGATAACTGGATGTTCCATGTGGCAGTTGAACAATGTCAGCCGGGCGATGTTCTGGTTGTGGCCGCAACATCTCCCTGTACAGATGGTTTTTTCGGCGATCTTCTGGCGACATCGTTGTTGGCGCATGGCGTGCGCGCCCTGATTGCCGATGTTGGCGTACGTGACACCCAGACACTGCGCGATATGGGATTTTCCGTTTGGTCACGTGCCGTGTGCGCGCAAGGGACGGTAAAAGAGACACTCGGTTCGGTGAATGTGCCTGTCATTTGCGGCGGCGTGCTTGTCGTACCGGGCGATATGATTGTCGCTGATGATGATGGCGTGGTGGCTGTTCCCCATGCACTGGCCGCAGAGGTGCTGAAAAAAGCGCAGGCGCGGGCGGAAAATGAAGAAACAAAACGCCAACGCCTCGCACAGGGTGAGCTGGGTCTGGATATCTATGGCATGCGCGAAAAATTGCGCGAGAAAGGGTTATGCTACTATGACAACCCCGGAGATATAGAGCCCTAAAATAACCTCATGCCACAGCGAAGAATTCCGTGTTTATTAATGAGAGGTGGGACATCAAAAGCCACTTGTTTCTTACACAAGGATTTACCTGCATCCACAAGACAGCGTGATGCGGTGCTGTTATCCGTGATGGGGTCTCCCGATCCGCGGCAAATCGATGGCATTGGCGGTGCAGACCCCTTAACCAGTAAGGTCGCCATCGTTAAACCTTCATCCCACGCGGACTGCGATGTTGATTATCTTTTTGCGCAAGTCAAAATCGACCAGGCGTGGGTAGATTATGGGCAAAACTGCGGCAATATTTTGGCCGCCGTCGGCGCGTTTGCCCTGGAGCGAAACCTGGTTGCGCTTACGCCGCCATTAACGCCCGTGCGGGTATTTATGGAAAATACCGGGCAGCGGGTCATCGTGAATGTGCCTTGTGATAGCGACGGCGTGCTGTACCAGGGCAATGTTCATATTGCCGGCGTTCCGGGGAGCGCTGGCGGCATTGAACTCTTCTTCCCTTCTCTCACAACAGACGATCCGCGCCTGGCTTTTCCCACTGGGCAAAAGCGCGAAAGTATTCTGGATATCGATGTCACTTGTATTAATAACGGGATGCCAGTGGTGCTTCTTTGCGCTAACGCACTCGGTCTGCAAGGGCATGAGCCACCTGAGTTACTGGAACAAGATGGCGCATTAATGCAAAAAATCGACGCCATTCGTCTCGCCGCGGGTGAGCGAATGGGATTGGGTGAGGTGTCGCAACGGTCAGTGCCTAAAGTTGTGCTGCTCTCAACATCAGGTGTAGCAAACAGAATTATCACTCGCAGTTTTTCCGCACAACGGTGCCACCGCGCAATTGGCGTGTTTGCCGCCATCAGTGTCGCCAGTGCGTTGCTGACGCCAGGCACACTCGGCGCAGATTTTACTGCGCCACCTACGACAACAAGTATTACGGTTGATCTGCAGCACCCTTCCGGGGTGTTGAGCATTGATGTGGCGTTGTCACCTGAAGGATTGCTGCTGGGTTGCCATCTGCTGCGCACCGCACGCTTACTTTTTGCCGGGGAAGTGATGATCCCCGCACATGTCTGGCCCTGAATAACAGCCGGATGGCGCGAGCGCACATCCGGAATGGAAAACATTACGCATGAGCAACGGGCGTCGGATGCTGACCGGCTTTGCGCATCAGCATCACCAGATAAACCAGCGATACACCCGCAATCATGATAAACAGCAGGCTGTCTGAATAGCTCTGCATCAGCATCGCGGTCAGTGTCGGGCCAAGCAGGCTACCAATGGTGTAGCTCAGTAACAGCGCCTGGTTCATCGCCACCAGTTGATGATGCTCCACCTTTTCACAGGCCCAGGCCATCGCCACCGGGTAAAGCGTAAAACCCGCGGTACCCAGCACAAACAGCGCGGGTGCCATCGCAGCGCTGCCCAACATGGCAAAACAACCGACGATCACCACAAACACCTGCACGCGCAACACCAGCAGGCGGCCAAAGCGGTCTGCCAGACGACCAATCGGCCATTGACCCACGATGCCCGCGCTCACCATCAGTGCCATCCAGAAACCGATACCTGAATCGCTAATCCCCTGATGGGAGAGATACAGCGGCATCAGGCCGTACAGCGATCCGAGAATAATTCCAGAAATAATGCAGCCATTCACGCCAAGACGCGCCTGGCGCAGGCGCAGCATCGGCCATACTGATGTCGCCGCTTGCTCTTCGCTGTGCTGGTTGACGATGCGGGTAAACAACAGCGGCAAAATCGCCGCCAGCACAAGGCCGGTGACCCACGGCAGCACATTCATCAACTCCGTTGATAACTTGCTGACCATCAACTGACCGAGAACGGTCCCCACGTAATAAACCATCATATAGGCGGCCAGTAGGCGGCCACGGTTGCGGGACGTGCCGCTGCACATCAAGGCACTTTCCACGACAACCCAAATCATCGCGCAGCCCACACCAGCGATAAAACGCCAAATCATCCAGCTCCAGAAGCCGACCATCAGCCCTAACCCCACACAGCCCACCGCGAAAATCAGCGACGCGATGTAATAGCTGCGATTAAAGCCCAACCGACGAATAACACGCCCGGTCAATAACGTACCCAGCAAGTTACCGGTGAAATAGGAGGAGCCAACCATGCCCACCTGCCATGTCGGCAGATTTTCATGGGTGAGCCAAAGGGGCACGAGCGTGTTCAGCGTCGCGATCGCCAGCGTCAACAGCATCAAGCCACAGAGCAATAACAGCACTGGCCGGGTATAGGTGGTCATGGGTAAAAACCGTGAGGAAGTTCAGAATTCGTGCGCATCATGCCACTGGCAAAAACATTGTCAATCCACGGTTTTTGGGCGCTGAGGCGTTTTACGTAACGACGATTCGTAAAACTTATCCACTATCACGACTTAGCCGATGAGGAATAATTCAGCTTGTTGATTAGTAAGTGATATTCCAGAAGAGTAGCAAATTTATCAGTTGAAAAAATTCATGATGATTTATCGCTTAACCGTGCTGAAAAATAAGCAATAAAAAAGCGCCCGTAGGCGCTTTCAGGAAAGATTCAGAAACGGCGATTAACCGATGTACTCCAGCCCGTTCATATACGGACGCAGCACTTCCGGCACTTCAATACGGCCATCTGCCTGCTGGTAGTTTTCCAGCACGGCAACCAGCGTACGACCAACTGCCAGCCCGGAACCATTCAGCGTATGTACCAGACGAGTTTTCTTGTCGGACTTGCTGCGGCAACGCGCTTGCATACGCCGCGCCTGGAAATCCCATATGTTAGAGCAGGAAGAGATTTCGCGGTAAGTATCCTGCGCAGGTACCCACACTTCCAGATCGTAGGTTTTGCAGGCACCAAAGCCCATATCACCGGTGCACAGCAGAATTTTGCGGTACGGCAGACCGAGCAGTTGCAGCACTTTTTCTGCATGACCGGTCATCTCTTCCAGCGCCGCCATGGAATCTTCCGGGCGAACAATCTGCACCATCTCCACTTTGTCGAACTGGTGCATACGAATCAGA
This sequence comes from Kosakonia sp. BYX6, assembly GCF_038449125.1. NCBI lineage: Bacteria > Pseudomonadati > Pseudomonadota > Gammaproteobacteria > Enterobacterales > Enterobacteriaceae > Kosakonia > Kosakonia calanthes. The sequence goes on from NZ_CP151800.1 coordinate 3,058,174, forward strand.
CCACGTGTATCACGGCCGTAGGAACCTGCTTCAGAGCGGAAGCACGGCGTATGCGCAGTCATTTTAATCGGCAGATCGTCTTCGTCGATGATCTCATCACGCACCAGGTTAGTCAGCGGGACTTCAGCCGTCGGGATCAGCGCGTAATTGCTGCTGTCTGACTCTTCTTCCAGCGGACGGGTATGGAACAGATCGCCAGCAAATTTCGGCAGTTGGCCGGTACCATACAATGTGTCGTGGTTGACCAGATACGGCACATAATTTTCCGCATAACCGTGTTGTTCAGTGTGCAGATCCAGCATGAATTGCGCCAACGCGCGGTGCATGCGGGCAATCTGCCCTTTCATCACCACAAAACGGGAACCGGTCAGTTTTACCGCAGCGGCAAAATCCAGGCCGCTGTGCATTTCACCAAGGGTCACATGATCGCGGATGTCGAAATCAAACTGGCGCGGAGTGCCCCAGCGGCTGATTTCGACGTTGTCGTTCTCATCACGACCCGCAGGAACGCAATCGTCTGGCAGGTTTGGGATGGTCAGCGCAATATCGCGGATCTCCGCCAACAGGGTTTCCAGCTCGGCTTTCGCCGCGTCCAGCTCTTCACCCAGTTTGTTGACTTCCAGGCGTAAAGGCTCGATATCTTCCCCGCGTGCTTTCGCCTGGCCAATGGATTTCGATCGCGAGTTACGCTCTGCCTGCAGGTTTTCGGTATTGACCTGCAGAACTTTACGACGCTCTTCAAGCGCACGTAATTTATCTACATCCAGCTTAAAGCCCCGGCGTGCCAGTTTTTCAGCGACTGCGTCTGGCTCGGTACGCAGCAGATTGGGATCGAGCATGCTTTTCCTGTGCTTATCGAATTGAAATAAAAGAACACGACCGCAGCCTGCGATCGTGGGTATGAGGCGTAACCTTACCGCAACGCCCGCACTAGCGATAGCGTTTTATAGGGCTTTTATGATCCTGTTCAGCGAGCCAGGCGAGCTTTTCGCCAATCTTGCCTTCAAGGCCTCTGCTGGAGGGACGGTAATAGCGTGTTTGTGCCAATTCTTGCGGGAAATATTCTTCTCCGGCGGCATACGCATTGGGCTCATCGTGCGCGTAACGATATTCCTGACCGTAGCCCATCTCTTTCATCAGCTTGGTCGGCGCATTGCGCAGGTGAACTGGCACGTCAAAGTCCGGGCGATCGCGCGCGTCGGCCAAGGCGGCTTTAAACGCGGTGTAAACGGCATTGCTTTTCGGCGCGCAGGCCAGGTAAACGATCGCTTGCGCGATAGCGCGTTCGCCTTCGGCCGGGCCGACACGGGTAAAACAATCCCAGGCGGAAATAGCGACCTGCATCGCTCGGGGATCGGCATTGCCAACATCTTCGGAAGCGATGGCCAGGCAGCGGCGAGCAACGTACAGCGGATCGCCACCGGCCGTGATAATGCGGGCATACCAGTAGAGCGCGGCATCCGGCGCGCTGCCCCGCACAGATTTGTGGAACGCGGAAATAAGGTCGTAGAAGCGGTCACCTTTGTTGTCGAAACGCGCGCTGCGCTCGCCCGCGATTTCGGTCAACAGTTCCGGCTTCAATACGCGCTTACCGGTATCATCCAGTTCCGCCATATCCGCCATCATTTCCAACGTGTTTAACGCCCTGCGCGCATCGCCATTAACCAATTCGGCGATGGCCCGTCGTGTGTCATCCGGCAAAACAATGTCCTGCCCACCGTAGCCACGCGCCTTATCTTCCATCGCCTGCGTTAACACCTGCTCAATATCTTCGGTCGTCAGGGATTTCAGCAGGTATACACGCGCGCGAGACAGTAGTGCTGAATTAAGTTCAAAAGAGGGGTTTTCAGTCGTCGCACCGATAAAGGTGATGGTGCCATCTTCGATATGCGGCAGAAACGCGTCCTGCTGGCTTTTGTTAAAGCGATGGACTTCATCAACAAACAGAATGGTGCGCCGCCCGGCATTGCGGTTTTGACGCGCGCGCTCAATGGCTTCGCGGATCTCTTTCACGCCAGACGTGACGGCGGAAATACGCTCGACGTCCGCGCTGGCATAACGGGCAATCACTTCTGCCAGCGTGGTTTTCCCGGTACCCGGCGGCCCCCAGAGGATCATGGAGTGCAAATGCCCGGCTTCGATGGCGCGAGGCAAAGGCTTGCCGGCAGCCAGAAGATGTTGCTGGCCAATGTACTGCGCTAAATTTTCTGGCCGCATACGGGCGGCCAGAGGTTGAAACGCGTTCTCGGAAAAATCGAGCGACATGTTGCTCATGCACGCCTCTTACTTACGTTGGTCATCAACCGTTACGCCCTGCGGCGGGGTAAAGGTGAATTTCGAAGCATCAACCGCGCCATTTTGCTGCGCTTTTAATTGATAGCTACTGCGTTGGTCATCCTGCTCGATAGCGCTGAACTGATGGATAGTGCCATCACGGCCCACGTTAATGGTGAATTGTTTCAGGTTACCGCTGCTGCTTTTCGGCGTCAGGATAAAATCATCGCCCTTCTGCTCAATGTTGTAGTGCTGCCAGTCGCTGGACTGGTTACGGGCAATCAGCATAAACGGCGTGTTGCTGGTCGCATCTTTCAGCCAGGTTGCCGTCGCCTGTTCTACAAATGGGTTGTAGAACCACAAGGTTTTACCGTCGGACACCAGCACACTTTCGTCCGGCTGAGTCATATGCCAGTTAAACAGATTCGGGCGTTTCACCCACAAATCTCCTTGACCTTCCTGCACCGCAGCGCCGCTGCCATCTGTTACTTTCTGGGTAAAGCTGGCATGAAAACTGCTGACTTTATCGAGACGGCTTTTCAGATCGCTGGAAGCATCCGCCCATACGTTGCTGGCCAGCAGACTGCCCATCAGCGCACAAACCATGGCGATTTTTTTCATTGTAGTTCCTCAGATACGTCACTCCCGACGTGGGAGAATACTTCTGTCACTCTAGGTACCGTGTACCCGGAGAGACAGAAGAAAAGACTGAATTTTTAGATTTTTACCCAACTTTGCAATCAATCGAACGGCGGCGGTGCCAGCACTTCACGGTTACCGTTATGCCCCTGTTCGCTGACGATCCCCTGCGCTTCCATCTGCTCAATAATGCGCGCCGCACGGTTATAACCGATGCGGAACTGGCGCTGCACGCCAGAGATAGAGGCTTTGCGTTTTTCGGTGACGAAGTTGACGGCCTGGTCGAACAACGGATCCAGATCTTCGCCGCCGTCAAAACCACCCGCGCCGCCTTCGCTTTCACTGTCGGAGGTAATCCCATCGACATACTGCGGACGACCACGCGCTTTCCAGTCCTGAACCACTGCATGCACTTCCTGATCGCGAACGAACGCGCCGTGGACACGAACCGGCGCAGAAGTGGAGTTCGGGCCGGAATAGAGCATATCACCCATGCCAAGCAGTGATTCCGCGCCGCCCTGATCGAGGATGGTTCGTGAGTCAATCTTGCTGGAAACGGTAAAAGCAATACGCGTCGGGATGTTGGCTTTAATCAAGCCGGTAATGACATCGACGGAAGGACGCTGCGTGGCCAGTACCAGGTGGATACCGGCTGCGCGGGCTTTCTGTGCCAGACGCGCGATCAGCTCTTCCACTTTCTTGCCGACCGTCATCATCAGATCGGCGAACTCATCGACCAGCACCACGATGTACGGCAGTTTTTCCAGCACCGGATGCTGAGCATCCATGCTGTCACCCGGCTTCCAGTAAGGATCCGGGATTGGACGGCCCATGCGCGCGGCTTCGGCAATTTTCTCGTTGTAACCGGCGAGATTACGCACGCCCAGCGCGGACATCAGTTTGTAACGGCGTTCCATCTCGTTGACGCTCCAGCGCAGAGCGTTGGCGGCGTCTTTCATATCCGTGACCACTTCGGTCAACAAATGTGGGATCCCTTCGTAAACGGAAAGCTCCAGCATTTTCGGGTCAATCATGATGAAACGCACTTCGTCCGGCGTCGCTTTATACAGCATGCTGAGGATCATGGCGTTAACACCGACGGACTTACCGGAACCGGTGGTACCCGCAACCAGCAAGTGCGGCATTTTCGCCAGATCGGCAATCACCGGATCGCCTGCAATGTCTTTACCCAACACCACGGTCAGCGGTGATGGATTTTCGCGGAATTTCACGCAGTCCAGCACTTCACGCAGATACACGGTTTGACGTTTCTTGTTCGGCAACTCAAGGCCAACGTACGGTTTGCCAGGAATAACCTCAACCACGCGCACCGCAACGGTCGAAAGCGAACGCGCAAGGTCACGAGAAAGGTTGGAAATACGCGCCGCTTTGACACCCGGCGCAAGGTTCAGCTCGAAACGGGTAATAACCGGACCCGGTGAATAGTTCACCACGTCAGCTTTGATACGGAAATCCGCCAGGCGGGCTTCAACCAGACGCGCCATCTGCTCAAGCGCAAAGGTATCGACAGGCTCCACTTCTGCTGGCGGTTGCGTCAACAGATCCAGTGACGGCAGCGGCGTAGTCGGTTTCTGCACCGGGCGGCTATCACCGTTACGCATCAACAGCGGGTGAATCAGGCTCTCCTGCGGCTGCGGTACAACGGATTGCTGATGTTGCGGCGGCTGTGCGACAGGTTGTTGATACTGTTGCTGAGGCTGCTGATACTGCTGTTGCGCAGGCTGTTGGTACTGTTGCTGCGTTGGCGATTGATAATGCTGCGGCTGGGTCGGCGCTTCTTGCTCCGGCATCGCACTCGGGGTAAACAGCGGTTCGCTTGGACCATCATCCACCAGCGTTTTCATTGGCGAAAACGCAAAATCTTCTGGCATAAAGGCCTGCGCCCCGGCAGGTTGTTCCCCACCGTAGCGCTGTTGCTGAGATGCTGCGAACTGGCGCGCGAGTTCAGCCTCTTCGGCGTCTTCTTCATTCAGCGCAGGCTGCTGGAGCTGCGGCGTCTCATGCTGGAACTCATCGCCATAACGATCGTGCTGGGTGGCGGCAAACTGACGCGCCAGCTCGTTTTGCTGCAGCATATCGGCATCATCATCGTAAAGATGCTCGTTTTGTGGACGACCATCATCTTCACGCGCTCGCTCTTCCGCCATGCGTTGGGAAGGCAGTTTGATACCGTAGGAAGCCAGCTCGCGACGCGTCGGCACGCGAACGCGGTTAGGGCGAGGAAGCTGCGGACCAATCCCCTCTTTCACCTGTGGGCGCGGCGCGCCACCGGCTGCGAGGCTAAAGACCGGGCCAGCCGCCGCTGCAACAGCCGCAGCATTCCCTGTTGCTTGCTGCACGCCATCGGCGACAGGCGAAACGGTCGGGTCAATCGCCGGAACTGACGGCATTGACGGTGTTGAAGGCTTCGATACAGGCTCGGCTTTGGCAGATTCAGGGATCGGCTGATACCAGGCGGCCAGTTGCTCACGTTCGCGCGCGCGTTTTTCTTCAACTTCTTCAAAATAGTAGAGCGGCGGGCGCACCTGTTTCACTTCTTCAACTGGCTCAGGTTCAGATGGCACAATCAGCTCTGGCGCAGGCGCAATTTGCGGCTCATTTTGCCACGGGAGAGCGTCATGAGCCGACTGAGCATAGACGTCTTCTTCCTGCGGTTGCGGCGTGACTGGCGCATCTGGCGTCCAGTTTTCTTGCGCTATCGGTTGCTGCCACTCAGGCACGTTCGGTTGGGCTGTCTGCTGATAAGGAACGTCCTGCGCATATTGCTCAGGATGATATGGCGCGTTTTGCGGCGCGGGTGCCTGAGCATAAGGCCATTCAACGTCCGGTTGCGGTGCATGAATGACCGGTTCGGCAGGCGCAGCATAGGTTTGTGCGGTTGCGGTTGTCGCAGCAGCAGCGGCCGCAACAGGTTCCGTCACGCTACGACCGTTCAGCAACGGATCATATTCTGGTTCGCTTTCCGTGGCACGATGGCCGGAGAACAGCACATCATCAGCTTGCGCAGGAATGCCACGCGCGCTGTAGGCAATATCCTCTTCGTCGTCATCCATGCGTTTACCGGAGAACAACGCGGCGTCGGTTTTCCTCCCCATCGGGTTGGCGAATTTCTCCGCAACGCGTTTACGGCGCGCTAACGCACCGCGAAGAATGCGGGCGCGGCGTGACTCACGCGGCGGTTCGTCTTCGTATTCGTCGTCTTCATACTCTTCGTCATCGACCCAGGTATCATCGCGACGGGTACGATTGCTGGCGAAAGTCAGGATATTAAGAATAACACTGCCGATTTTCTCAGCGATGGTGACCCAGGACCAGCCAGTGAATAACGTCAGCCCAGCGGCCCAGATACAGAGTAAGGCGAGCGTACCGCCGCTGCTGCGCAGCAGTGGTTGCAGTGTAGTGCTTAACAAGCTGCCGATGACGCCGCCGGAGGCGAAGTACCAGATATCATCAGCGTTAATGGCGGCTAAGCCGCAAGAGGTAAGGATCAGCGCCAGCGCGCCAATGGTGCGCAGAGAGACGGCGAAATAGTCTATATAATCTTCGCTGGTGCGGTGACGGTATGCGAACCAGCAACCACCAATAATGATCACCGGAATGGTGTAAGCCATGATGCCGAAGATGAAAAACAGCGTATCGGCAAGCCATGCGCCGGGCACACCGCCGAGATTGTGGATCGGTTCATGCCAGGCCGTTTGCGACCAGCTTGGATCGGACGGATTAAAGCTCAGAAGCGCCGCCATCAACCAGACGGCAGAAAGTGCAACGAGGATCAGCAACGCCTCCAGGAGTCGGCGTCCGCTGCTTAGCTTAGTGAATGTGACTTCTTTGTCTTCGGTGTATTCCTGGCTCAAGACAGGCTCTCCAGGTCCTTGATGCTAAAACGGACAACAGCGCCGGGTCTCCCCGGCACTGCTGCTGTATGGATTAACAGGAGTGTAATCAAAAAACAGCGATTGTGCACCTGTTCCGTATTAGCGCGTCTTAATTACCAGACGATTGCTCTGTTTGACCTCTTCCATCACTACATAAGTGCGGGTGTCGTTAACGCCCGGCAGACGCAGCAGGGTTTCCCCTAACAGTTTGCGGTAAGCCGACATATCCGGTACGCGCGTCTTCAACAGATAGTCGAAATCGCCTGAAACCAAATGACACTCTTGAATTTCTTCAAGTTTTTGCACTGCTGAGTTGAATTGTTCAAACACATCCGGCGCGCCACGATTCAGAGTAATCTCAACAAATACCAGAAGTGATGCATCCAGATAATGCGGGTTAAGCAGCGCCGTATAGCCCTGAATAAACCCTTGTCTTTCCAGCCTGCGCACACGCTCAAGGCACGGCGTCGGGGAAAGTCCCACTCGTTTAGAAAGCTCGACGTTGGAAATACGCCCATCTTTTTGCAGTTCGTTCAAAATATTGCGATCGATGCGGTCGAGATCTTTGCCAGGGCGCTTCTTACTATCTACCATTATTATTGTCTCTCTGTATTCCTTCCCTACTCCTGTCTTGACCCTGCGCACTTCACTGTTCAGGATCCTTGCCCATTGTGCTATGCAGCGCGTAATAAAGAATTAACGCGACACGTAATCCCAGGGGCAGTATTGAGAAGACCGTTGCCAGGGGCAGCCATCGATATCACGAATGGCGTCTGTCCACGCCATACGTAGATTTCGCTAGCCCGGTAAAATGGCATTTACATGCGTGAATTTGCGTCACGCGCGAAACACTGCTTTTTTTCTTCCTTTGATGTTTTCGCAAAAGCGCAGGGGATTGTCAAAGCAAAACATCTTTTTTTAGTACAACATGCCAGATATTCATCAAGGCCACTCCTTAATCCTCATTTATTCACCTTATAACTGACTTTTTTTCAGTAGAAATTGTTATATTTCGGTTGGAAAACATCCCCCAGTCATTGGTCATTTCTATTACACATATCGTTAACAAAATCGCTGCGCCCTTTTTTTACGCCCGTAAATTCCCTACAATCCAGCCCAATGTCTGCCAAACAATAATGAGGATCTCATGGGTACGGCCAAACACAGTAAGCTGCTTATCCTTGGTTCAGGCCCTGCCGGTTATACCGCTGCGGTCTATGCTGCGCGCGCTAACCTACAGCCGGTTCTGATTACCGGAATGGAAAAAGGCGGCCAGCTCACCACCACCACTGAAGTGGAAAACTGGCCGGGTGACCCGCACGATCTGACCGGGCCGCTGCTGATGGAGCGCATGCATGAGCATGCCACCAAATTTGATACTGAAATCATCTTCGATCACATCAATAGCGTTGATTTACAGAATCGTCCATTCCGCCTGACCGGCGACAGCGGCGAATACACCTGTGACGCGCTGATCATCGCAACTGGCGCTTCCGCTCGTTATCTGGGCTTAGCGTCAGAAGAAGCCTTCAAAGGCCGTGGCGTTTCCGCCTGCGCAACCTGCGACGGTTTCTTCTATCGCAATCAGAAAGTCGCGGTTATCGGCGGCGGCAACACGGCAGTAGAAGAAGCGTTGTATCTGGCGAATATCGCCTCTGAAGTGCATTTGATTCACCGTCGCGACACCTTCCGCGCAGAAAAAATTCTGATCAAACGTCTGATGGACAAAGTGGAAAGCGGCAACATCGTGCTGCACACCCATCGCACGCTGGAAGAAGTGACTGGCGATCAAATGGGCGTTAGCGGCCTGCGTCTGCGTGATACGCAAAACGGGGATAACGTTGAGTCGCTGGACGTAGCAGGTTTGTTTGTTGCTATCGGTCACAGCCCGAATACGGTGATTTTCAACGGTCAGCTTGAGCTGGAAAACGGCTACATCAAAGTGCAGTCCGGTATTCACGGCAACGCCACGCAAACCAGCATCCCGGGTGTTTTTGCCGCAGGCGATGTCATGGATCATATCTACCGTCAGGCGATCACTTCCGCTGGCACAGGCTGTATGGCTGCGCTGGATGCAGAACGTTATCTCGACGGGCTGGCTGAAAGTAAATAATCTTTACAAGTCAGTAACAAAGGTAAAAAAGGCGACTATAAGTCGCCTTTATTTTTGCCCCGTTGTAACATTGCGCAGGCTAAAAATCCGATAACTTCACCTGCAAAGCGCCGCAATGAATAAAACCCGTCAACAAGAACTTACTCGCTGGTTAAAACAGCAAAGCATTATTTCCCGTCGCTGGTTGACGCTTTCCCGCCTTCTTGGGGTAGTCAGCGGCGTATTGATCGTGGCGCAAGCGTGGATTCTGGCGCGCATCCTCAATCACATGATTATGGAAAACATCCCGCGCGAAGCCCTGCTATTGCCCTTCACTCTTCTGGTTTTGATCTTTATCCTGCGCAGTTGGGTAGTCTGGTTGCGTGAACGCGTTGGCTTCCACGCAGGCGCACATATCCGTTTCGAAATTCGCCGCCGCGTGCTCGACCGCCTGCAACAAGCCGGTCCGGCGTGGATTCAGGGTAAGCCCGCAGGCAGTTGGGCCACGCTTATCCTCGAGCAAATTGACGATATGCATGATTTCTATGCGCGTTATTTGCCGCAAATGGCGCTCGCCGCCAGCGTACCGCTGCTGATTGTCATCACGATTTTCCCCATCAACTGGGCGGCAGCGCTCATTCTGCTTGGTACCGCTCCGCTGATCCCGCTCTTTATGGCGATGGTCGGCATGGGCGCGGCGGATGCTAACCGCCGTAACTTTAAAGCGCTGGCGCGGTTGAGCGGCCATTTTCTTGACCGCCTGCGTGGGATGGAAACGCTGCGTATTTTTGGTCGCGGCGAAGCGGAAACCGACAACATTCGCCGGGCGTCGCAAGATTTTCGCAGCCGGACGATGGAAGTGCTGCGCCTTGCGTTCCTCTCTTCCGGGGTGCTGGAATTTTTCACCTCGCTCTCTATTGCGCTGGTCGCTGTCTACTTCGGCTTCTCTTATCTCGGCGAATTGAATTTCGGCCATTACGGTACTGGCGTTACGTTGTTTGCTGGTTTTCTCGCGCTGGTGTTGGCTCCGGAATTTTTCCAGCCGCTGCGCGATCTCGGCACCTTTTACCATGCGAAAGCCCAGGCAATTGGCGCGGCCGATAGCCTGAAAACCTTTATGGAAGCGCCGCTTGCGCATCCGCAACGCGGCGACATCACGCTGAAAGCCGATGAGCCAATCACGCTGGTGGCCAATGATGTGATCCTGAAATCCCCTGAAGGCGCAGTGCTCGCCGGTCCGCTCAATTTCACGCTGCCGGCCGGGCAACGCGTGGTCGTTGTGGGACAAAGCGGTTCGGGCAAGAGTTCGTTAATTAACGCGCTTTCCGGTTTCCTTCCTTATGAGGGATCACTTCACGTTAATGGCGTCGAATTAAGCAAACTCGATCCCGATGCCTGGCGCGAAGCGATAAGTTGGGTGGGACAAAACCCGCAGCTTCCCGCCACAACATTGCGCGAAAATGTCTTGTTATCTCGCCCAGAAGCCAGCAACGCAGAACTGCAAGCGGCGCTGGATAAAGCCTGGGTGAGCGAGTTTCTGCCGTTATTACCGGAAGGCCTGGAAACGCAACCCGGCGATCAGGCCGTTCGTCTATCTGTCGGCCAGGCGCAGCGCGTCGCCGTGGCCCGCGCCCTGCTCTCTTCCTGCAAACTGCTCTTGCTGGATGAACCTTCCGCCAGCCTCGATGCGCACAGCGAGCAGCGGGTGATGCAAGCGCTAACGGAAGCCTCTCGTCAGCAAACCACACTGATGGTGACGCACCAGCTTGAAGACCTCGCCCAATGGGATGCGATTTGGGTTATGCAGAACGGGCAAATCGTTGAGCAAGGCAGTTATGCCGAACTCGCTGCCGCGCAGGGCACGTTTGCCGGGCTGCTTGCTCACCGCCAGGAGGAGATTTAAATGCGCGCTTTACTGCCTTATCTTGCGTTGTATAAACGCCATAAATGGATGCTGACGCTGGGCGTCATTCTCGCTATCGTTACCTTGCTGGCAAGCATCGGTTTATTGACACTTTCTGGTTGGTTTTTGTCGGCTTCTGCCGTCGTTGGCGTTGCCGGGATCTACAGCTTCAACTATATGTTGCCTGCGGCAGGAGTTCGCGGCGCGGCGATTATTCGTACTGCCGGGCGCTATTTCGAGCGTCTGGTCAGCCATGACGCTACCTTCCGCGTCCTTGAACATTTGCGCGTTTCCACCTTTAGCAAACTGTTACCGCTCTCCCCTGCCGGGCTGGCGCGTTTTCGCCAGGGTGAATTACTGAACCGCGTCGTTGCTGATGTGGACACGCTCGACCACCTCTATTTGCGCGTTATCTCACCCTTAGTAGGCGCGTTGATGGTGATTATTGTTGTGTTGGCCGGTTTAAGCGTACTGGACGTTTCACTGGCGCTGATGCTGGGCGGCATTATGTTGGCCACACTGATTGTGCTGCCGCCGCTGTTTTACCGCGCGGGCAAACCCACCGGTGAAAAGCTGACGGCGTTGCGCGGTCAGTATCGCCAGCAATTAACCAGCTGGTTGCAAGGCCAGGCGGAGTTGACCATTTTTGGTGCCAGCCAACGCTATCGTGAACAACTGGAAAGTACTGAATTAAGCTGGCATGACGCCCAGCGTCGCCAGTCGGATTTGAGCGCGATCTCGCAGGCGCTGATGCTGTTGATTAGCGGCGCGGCGGTGATCACCATGTTGTGGTTTGCTTCTGGCGATGTGGGCGGCAACGCGCAACCCGGCGCGCTGATTGCTTTATTTGTCTTCTGTGCGCTGGCCGCCTTCGAAGCGCTGGCTCCGGTGACCGGCGCCTTCCAGCATCTTGGGCAGGTTATCGCCTCCGCAATGCGCATTACGCAGCTAACAGAATGCCAGCCCGAAGTCACATTCCCACAAAACAGCGCGCCAGTTTCAGCACAGGTTGCCGTACAGTTCGATGCACTCTCGTTTAGCTACCCAGGCCAACCACAGCGCGCGCTGGAAAATGTCTCAGTGTCGATTGCGGCCGGGGAGCATGTCGCGATTCTGGGCCGTACGGGTTGCGGCAAATCGACGCTGCTGCAACTGCTAACGCGTGCCTGGGATCCGCAACAGGGCGAGATCCGCTTGAATGATCAACCGCTTGCCCAGTTTGCTGAACCGGCGCTGCGCAACCTCATCAGTATGGTGCCACAGCGCGTGCATCTGTTTAGCGCGACGCTTCGCGATAACTTACAGCTGGCATCGCCACAGGCCAGTGATGAAACGCTGAGTGCGATGTTGACCCGCGTCGGCTTGGAAAAATTGCTCGACGATAGCGGTCTGAATGCCTGGTTGGGTGAAGGTGGACGCCAGCTTTCCGGCGGTGAACTACGTCGACTGGCGATTGCACGCGCGTTATTACACGACGCCCCGCTGGTATTGTTGGATGAACCTACAGAAGGGCTGGATGCTTCAACCGAGAGTCAAATACTTGAATTACTTGACGAAGTGATGAAAGGCAAAACGTTGTTAATGGTTACCCATCGCCTGCGTGGGCTGGCACATTACGATCGGATAATTGTGATGGACAACGGGCAAATAATTGAGCAAGGTAATCACGCAGCGTTAATGGCGAAACAGGGGCGGTACTACCAGTTTAAGCAGCGTCTGTAGTGGATATTCGTCATTTTGTCGTTCTTGCTCCCGCAGCGCTAAAGTGAAACGCACAAAATGACGATATTAAAAGGGGGTCCCTTGTCGCGTTGTGGAGCGTTGCGGTCATGCGCCTGGTTCAGCTTTCTCGTCATTCTATTGCTTTCCCTTCGCCTGAAGCGGCGTTGCGCGAGCCAAACGGGCTATTGGCGCTGGGAGGTGATTTAAGCCCAGCGCGGTTGCTGATGGCTTATCAGCGTGGGATTTTCCCCTGGTTTTCTCCCGGCGACCCTATTCTTTGGTGGTCACCCGATCCGCGCGCCGTACTGTGGCCTGAAACTTTTCATGTCAGCCGAAGTATGAAGCGCTTTCATAAAACATCTCCTTATCGCGTTACGCTTAATCACGCTTTCGGCAAGGTGATCGATGGGTGTTCGGAAGATCGCGCCGAAGGAACCTGGATCACACCCGATGTGGTGATGGCCTATCATCGGCTGCATGAACTGGGTCATGCGCATTCAATTGAAGTCTGGGAAGGCGACGAGCTGGTGGGCGGCATGTATGGCGTCTCTCAGGGGGCGTTGTTCTGCGGTGAATCAATGTTTAGCCGTCGCGTAAATGCGTCGAAAACTGCGTTGCTGGTGTTTAGCGATGAGTTTGTGCGCATGGGCGGCAAGCTGATTGATTGCCAGGTGTTGAACAGCCATACCGCATCGCTCGGTGCGGTTGAAATCCCGCGTCGGGACTATTTGCAGCAGATCGCCGAATTGCGCAAAAACCCTTTGCCGGCGCATTTCTGGGTACCCCGTAAACTGTTTTCATCGCTCTGAAGAATGTTTTCGGCACATTTTGGCGCAGAGTGTTATAATGGTCGCTCATAGCAGCTTTTGCCTGTTACCCCGCTTCATCCGGGAGTTGTTCGTATCAGGGATGCCCTTCGTTTTACTTCATCGCTCCCCTTTACGGTTGCGTTTTTATACGCGTCTCGGCTGTGGCGTGTGGGGAATTGGCAAAAGTTGTTTTGCTGTGTTTTATCAGCACAAATCTTTACTTAACACACGAACTTCGGCATTATCTTGCCGGTTCAAAAATTATGGTAGTGATACCCCCGAGGATTAGATGGCCAAAGAAGACAATATTGAGATGCAGGGTACCGTTCTTGAAACGTTACCTAATACGATGTTCCGCGTAGAACTGGAAAACGGTCACGTGGTCACTGCGCATATCTCCGGTAAAATGCGTAAAAACTACATCCGTATTCTGACGGGCGATAAAGTGACTGTGGAACTGACCCCGTACGACCTGAGCAAAGGCCGCATTGTCTTCCGTAGCCGCTAAGATCTTCCGCCAGCACATTTAGTGCACTTATTTTAAAGGCCGGGTAATCCCGGCCTTTTGCATTTCTGACGCCTGGGTAAACGTTCGCTTCAAATAGCTAATGCGGGTATGCTCTTAAACGAGCTGCTTTCAAACTTTTCTATTTTCTCAAAAATGAACATTTATCATTGATTGGCAAACTAAAAAGAAATTCTGAAAACGCTGCCTGTCCGGCAGTGAACTGGACGAAAACCATATCATCTTGTTGTTTTTAAAAAAAGTTATTCGACTTTTAGCGCGCAGACCCTTTTTTTTGCCATTTTAAAAAACCACAAAAAAATCAATAGATTAAGAGCAACCCCAAAAAAAGGGTTTTATATGAGGAAGGATGGAGAGTTTGATGGCGTCTGTCATATCGCGACGCAAGGCGTGAAACCGCCGACTGAATCCCCAATGCAAAAACATCGGGCACCAAACTTTGGCGTGGCAAAAAAAGAAATTCAAAACAGGGGATAACGAACAAACTGATAGTGATATTTCACTTCAGCATACCGGATATAACAACCCGTTAAATTCGGTCTCCCCTGAGAAAAGAGCAACTCAACGATTAGTTATAGTTGCAACCACCGCGCCCCCGGCAAGCCATCCATTCGGATGTACCGACATCCGGCCCGGAGGCGGGATCGTAACGACAGATAGGCCACCATCGGCTCTGCTCATTACACACTCCTGCAAGCGCGTCTACGGGAAGAATAATGATAAAACTCAAAAGGATAGGTTTAAGCAGTGTATTCATAGGTTGTCCTCCAAATTGACAATACTCCTTTGATGCCGCGAACAATCACTAAAACACATAATCATTGCACGGTGACTTAACCTATAAAAATAGTTGCTCTAACACAATGGCTTTGTTGTTTTTGTGTTAACAGAATTCATGTCATGCCAAGCTTACTTTGAACAGCTACGTTGCCAATCATCATGCCCGAATGCGGATCGCAGGCATAAAAAAACCGGGTTCATAAGAACCCGGTTTTATCACTCCACAAATCAGGTTAATGCGCTGCTTCCGGTTTGTGCTTCTGCGCACTCTGGAAACCATACTCCAGCTCATTTTTCTCTCTATTCAGTGTCACAGTGACCTGCCCACCATCAACCAGCGAACCAAACAACAGTTCGTTGGCCAGCGGTTTTTTCAGGTTATCCTGAATAACACGCGCCATCGGGCGAGCGCCCATCGCACGGTCATAGCCTTTCTCGGCCAGCCAATCACGCGCTTCCTGGCTCACTTCAAGCGACACGCCTTTCTGATCCAACTGCACCTGGAGTTCGACGATAAATTTGTCGACCACCTGGTGGATCACATCCGTAGACAAGTGATCGAACCAGATAATGTTGTCCAGACGGTTGCGGAACTCCGGCGTGAAGATCTTTTTGATCTCTTCCATCGCATCAGTGCTGTTATCCTGGTGAATCAGGCCGATGGATTTACGCTCGGTTTCACGCACCCCGGCGTTAGTGGTCATCACCAGCACCACGTTGCGGAAATCCGCTTTGCGCCCGTTGTTATCGGTCAGCGTGCCGTTATCCATTACCTGTAACAGCAGGTTAAAGACATCCGGGTGCGCTTTTTCGATCTCATCAAGCAGCAGAACCGCGTGCGGATGTTTGATCACCGCGTCGGTCAGCAGGCCGCCCTGATCAAAGCCGACATATCCCGGAGGCGCACCAATCAAACGGCTCACGGTGTGACGCTCCATATATTCGGACATATCGAAACGCAGCAGCTCAATGCCCAACGCTTTCGACAGCTGAACCGTCACCTCGGTTTTACCCACGCCGGTTGGACCAGCGAACAGGAAAGAACCGACCGGTTTATGGTCCTGCCCAAGCCCTGCTCGGCTCATTTTGATGGCTTCGGTTAACGCCTCAATGGCTTTATCCTGACCAAACACCAGCATTTTCAGGCGGTCGCCGAGGTTTTTGAGCGTGTCGCGATCGCTTTGCGAAACACTCTTCTCTGGAATACGCGCGATACGAGCGACAACCGATTCGATATCCGCCACGTTGACGGTTTTCTTACGTTTGCTCACCGGCATCAAACGCGCCCGCGCGCCCGCTTCGTCGATAACATCGATCGCTTTATCCGGCAGATGGCGGTCGTTGATATATTTCACCGCCAGCTCAACTGCCGCACGCACCGCTTTCGCTGTGTAACGCACATCGTGGTGCGCTTCATATTTCGGCTTCAGCCCATTGATAATCTGTACCGTTTCCTCAACGGACGGCTCAGTGATATCAATTTTCTGGAAGCGACGCGCCAGCGCGCGATCCTTTTCGAAGATGTTGCTGAATTCCTGGTAAGTCGTGGAACCCATCACGCGAATTTTCCCGCTGGAAAGTAGCGGTTTGATCAGATTCGCAGCATCCACTTGTCCGCCGGACGCGGCACCTGCGCCGATGATGGTATGAATCTCATCGATAAACAGGATACTGTTGTTGTCCTGCTCAAGCTGTTTCAGCAGCGCTTTGAAACGTTTTTCGAAATCACCACGGTACTTGGTACCGGCCAGCAGTGAACCGATATCGAGCGAGTAGATGGTGCAGTCGGCCATAATTTCAGGCACATCGCCCTGCACAATACGCCACGCCAGCCCTTCGGCGATCGCGGTTTTACCGACGCCAGACTCACCCACCAGCAGCGGGTTGTTTTTACGGCGACGGCAAAGCACCTGAATCGCACGTTCAAGCTCTTTACCACGGCCAATCAGCGGATCGATACCTCCCACGCGAGCAAGCTGGTTAAGGTTGGTGGTGAAGTTTTCCATACGTTCCTCCCCGCCTGCTTGCTCTTCACTGCTCGCCTGGCTGCTACTGCTGCTACCCGCGTCAGATGAAGGACCTGGCTCGTCTTTACGCGTGCCGTGAGAGATGAAGTTCACCACGTCGAGGCGGCTGACTTCGTGTTTGCGCAGCAGGTAAGCCGCTTGCGACTCCTGCTCGCTAAAGATGGCAACCAGTACGTTCGCCCCAGACACTTCGCTGCGACCGGAAGACTGAACGTGAAACACCGCGCGCTGAAGAACACGCTGGAAGCTGAGCGTCGGCTGTGTGTCGCGCTCCTCTTCACTCATGGGTAGCACGGGTGTGGTTTGTTCGATGAAGGCCTCGAGTTCCTGTCGCAGCGCCACCAGATCCACAGAACACGCTTCCAGCGCTTCACGGGCCGATGGGTTACTGAGCAGAGCCAGTAACAAGTGCTCGACGGTCATAAACTCATGTCGGTGCTCACGCGCTCTGGCGAAAGCCATGTTTAAACTGAGTTCCAGTTCTTGATTGAGCATAGGCACCTCCCCCAAGTTTTATTGCCTGTTTTCAGGCTTTTTCCAGCGTACACAACAACGGATGCTCGTTCTCCCTGGCGTACTTGTTCACCATGGCAACTTTCGTCTCCGCGACCTCGGCAGTGAAAACACCGCAGATGGCCTTACCGTGATAGTGAACCGTAAGCATCAGTTGCGTTGCACGTTCTACATCATAAGAAAAGAACTTTTGTAGCACGTCAATAACAAATTCCATTGGCGTGTAGTCATCGTTCATTAACATCACTTTATACATGGATGGCGGCTTCAGCGCGTCGCGCAGTTTCTCTTCCGCCAATTGGTCGAAATCCAGCCAGCTATTGCTCTTGCCCATCGTTAGCGCTTCATCTTTAGGTTACAGGTCCCGGCTGCATCCAATCGGCCGATTACATGAGTTTAGATGCATTTTCAATCAACATCAGATGTCAGGCAACTATAATGGATCGTCCCCCGGTCGAATAACAACATAAACTGAATGGGTCATTGTAGACACCCAGCTTACTGCACATTATATTGTGTTATTGTAGGATAATTTTACAATCCTTGCTATTTTAGTAATGTAAAAATCTTTTATTTGATTATCGGATTTTTCTTCCATTTTTATATTCCACCAATCACAAAAAACGGATGGCATAAACACTTCTTATTGATTTTATATTGAATTATTTATCTGTTTTTAGTAATGATACCGCCCTCTCTCTATCAAACGCTTTGATATAAGCTGCCGGAACAAAATCCATGCCCATGAAACCAATATTCTCGAATATCTTTTACCACCGAATAATAACGCCACTTATCTTTATTAGCGTGGCTGTCGAAAGAGATTTGGTTTTGCCCAAGCGCGTAGGATGCTCATTTTTAGAGTGTCCGGCATATGAACCAACCGTGCTGCTCTTAATATCTTAATACCGTTCGTTAATGTGAATTCAGTGACTGCAAACTGAATCAACCATTGCCGCCTGTGACTCAATATTTTTGCTGTTTAAATAGGCGATCATTCCCTCAAAATCACCCCACTATTTAAAGCGTAACATTTCATATACCCCAACCTGTTAACCCATAAATAAATACTCAACATAATCATCCATTTTTTAATTTAAATAATGAGTGGAAAAATGCCGACAATTTATGTGAAAGCAAAAGATAAATTAATAAACACTCTCATCATGTTTCATAACAAAATATAACTCTAAGATAATTCACGTAAAATAATAAGTTATATAAAACCCGTCAAGTAGTCCGCTGTGTTGACCGAGATATAACGCGATACATTTGCGCTAAACGCAAATATTCGAGACGGCCGTCACATTTCTTTATCATAGCGTTAACTGCTTCAAAAAATTGATGCGCCGTCTCCCAGAAACCCAGCCAAACGCTTGACGCGTTATACGAAATATCTAAATTGTAGAGTCGAGAGTTGGCGAGGTTTTGAACAACCCGCGCACTCTACCACCGGTTCATTCCATCTTACTTAAATAAGATTTACGAAGGATGTCGAAGCATGGAAACGGGTACTGTTAAGTGGTTCAACAACGCCAAAGGGTTCGGTTTCATCTGCCCTGAAGGCGGCGGCGAAGATATCTTCGCGCACTATTCCACCATCCAGATGGATGGTTACAGAACGTTAAAGGCCGGGCAGACTGTCCGGTTTGATGTACACCAGGGCCCAAAAGGCAATCACGCCAGCCTTATCGTGCCCGTTGAAATGGAAGCGATGGCCTGACGCCTGTTAGCTGACTGTGTACATAAAGCAGTTAAATGCCAGCCCACGCGGCTGGCATTTTTATTACTCGCGGGCCAGCGCATCCACCGGATCCAGCCGGGCGGCATTGCGGGCGGGTAGCCAGCCAAACAACACGCCGGTAAAGGTAGAGCACAAAAACGCCGTTAGCAGCGCCACCGGTGAAAAACCGATTTCCCAACCGGGCAAAAAGAGCTGCAGAGTAAATGCGATCAGCATCGACAACGTCACGCCCAGCGCACCACCCACCAGGCAAACAAAGACCGCTTCAATCAGAAATTGCGACAGCACATCGCCCGCCCTCGCGCCAACCGCCATCCTAATGCCAATCTCGCGGGTACGCTCGGTCACTGACACCAGCATAATATTCATAACGCCGATGCCACCAACCAACAGGGAAATGACCGCCACCAGCGTGAGAAACAGTTGCAGTGTCCGCGTAGTCTTTTCCGCCGTCTTCAGAACACCGTCCATATTCCAGACGAAAAAGTCTTTCTTGCCGTGTCGCAGATTAAGTAGCCGCGTTAATTGCTGCTCCGCTTGCTCGCTGCTGTAACCGTCTTTGACGCGCACGGTGATGGAGTTCAGCCACGACTGGCCCATAATGCGCCCGGCGATCGTGCTGTAAGGCAGCCAGACGCGCAGGATTTTACTGCTGCCGAACATCGACTGCTTCTCCTCCGCCACGCCAATGACGGTCGCAGGCATATTCCCGACGAGAATCACTTCGCCGACGACACGGGTTTTATCCGGAAACAGTTGTCGACGCGTGTTGCTGTCGAGCACCACCACCTGCGCGCGGCCATTCTCCTGCTCGGTATTAAAGGAGGTACCTTCGCTGAACGTCATGCCGTAGACATTAAAGTACTGCCCGCTCACCCCGTTTGCGCTGGCCGCAATATCGATATTGTTGTAACGCAGCCGCAAATTCTGCGACACCGAAGGTGTGGCGGAACGCACCCACGGCTGTTTCTGGATGGCAACAAGATCGTCATATTTCAGCGCCTGCTGGTATTGCGGCTCGTCATCGCCAAAATCTTTACCGGGGTAGACATCAATCGTATTGGTGCCGATAGAGCGAATATCCGCCAGCACCAGTTGTTTTGCCGCATCGCCCACCACCACAATCGACACCACCGAAGCGATACCGATAATAATGCCGAGCATGGTCAGCAAGGTGCGCATTTTGTTGGCCGCCATCGCCCGCCATGCCATGGTCAGCGCCTCATGAAAACGGCTGACAAACTGCCGCCAGCCCGCAGCCTGCCCGCTAACCGCATCGTGATTGATGGGCTGTGTCATGGTCTGTTTTGCGGGTGGATTGCTGATGATCTCGCCATCGCGGATCTCAATTACGCGTTCGGCCTGCGCAGCCACTTGCGGATCGTGAGTCACGATAATCACCGTGTGCCCGCGATCGCGCAACTGATGCAGGATCGCCATCACCTCTTCGCCGGAGTGGCTGTCCAGCGCGCCAGTGGGTTCATCGGCCAGAATCACCTGCCCGCCATTCATTAACGCGCGCGCAATACTGACGCGCTGCTGCTGGCCGCCAGAAAGCTGCGAAGGTTGATAATCTGCGCGCTCCTCCAGCCCAAGCCGCGCCAGCAACTCTCTGGCACGCGCGAGCCGCGCTTTGCGCTCGGTTCCGGCATACACCGCCGGAACTTCGACATTTTGCGCCGCGGAAAGATGCGAAAGCAGGTGGTAGCGCTGGAAGATAAATCCAAAGTGCTCACGGCGCAGTTGCGCCAGCGCATCGCCGCTCAGCGTCGAAACATCGGTGCCCGCCACACGGTACGTACCGCTGCTGGGTTTATCCAGACAACCGAGAATATTCATCAGCGTCGATTTGCCGGAGCCGGACGCGCCGACAATCGCCACCATTTCACCCGCGTTGATGCTAAGCGTAATACCTTTCAGAACGTCGACTTGCCCGTCCCCGGATGGATAGCTGCGGCGAATATTATTCAGCTCAAGCAACGCGGTCATTGCACCGCTCCGTCTTTCAACTCGCCGATCACCACCTCATCACCGGCGTCCAGGCCTTTGACCACCACCACCTGAGTGTCATTGCGCGCGCCGAGCGTCACTTCCCGCTCGCGGGTTTCGCCGTTGCGCAGCACTTTCACTTTGTAGCGGTTGTCGCCAACCGGGTCGCCGAGGGCGGCCAGCGGAATGGTCAGCACATTTTTCATGCCGGTCAGTTGAATGTGCACCTGCGCGGTCATATCGAGGCGCAGCACACCTTGCGGGTTCGGGACTTCAAAACGCGCGTAATAGAAGATAGCGTCGTTAACTTTCTCCGGCGTTGGCAAAATGTCTTTCAGTTCGCCTTCATAGCGGGTGCCCGGATCGCCCAGCACGGTAAACCACGCTTTTTGCCCCGATTTCAGGTGAATCACATCCGCTTCGGAAACCTGCGCTTTCACCAGCATCGTGCTCATATCCGCAAGGGTCAGGATGTTCGGCGCCTGTTGCACGGCGATCACCGTTTGCCCCTGCAAAGTGGTGATTTGCGTCACTTCACCGGCCATCGGTGCCAGAATGCGGGTGTAATCGAGATTGGTTTTCGCGGTATCCAGCGTTGCCTGGTTGCGTTTGATCTGGGCGTCGATCGTGCCGATCTGCGCCTCTTTCACCGCCACGTCCGTGGCTGAGGTGTCCAGATCCTGGCGAGAAACGAGGTTCGTTTTTACCAGTTGCTGCTGGCGCGCTAAAGTGACCTGCGCGAGTTTCAGCTCTGCCTGCGCCTGGCGGCGCTGCGCGCGCAGTTCCATCAGCGTGGCGTCCACTTCTTTAATCTGATTCTCGGCCTGATCTGGATCGATAATGCCCAGCAATTGATCCTTCTTCACTTTGTCGCCGATATTCACCGACAAGGTTTTTAGCTGCCCATTAACCTGCGCGCCGACATCGACTTTGCGTAACGCGTCCAACTTACCGGTCGCCAGCACGGTTTGTTGCAGCTCGCCAGGGCGGACAATCAGCGTCTGGTATTGCACCACCGGCGCATTCAGTTTCCCCCATAGCCAGAAAGCCGCCAGCAAAATGACGACGACCAGCACAATCAATCCTGCCCTGCGTTTTCCCTTCAGTTTCATAAAAATCCCAGATAATCGGACATGCGGTTTATAGAGAACAATTCTAACTAAACCAATTCTCAACGAAACATTAACTTCGCGTTTTCTCCATTTTCTATTGAGTCGGCATTGAATGAGCGCCTGTTGAAATTGCGGTCTCTAATGTGACTACCGGATGACGCCATGTCCACTTTCGCTACTGTATTTCAACCGCAATTGCCGCTGCCACTGCCGAAAACAACCTGGCAACTCTTTCGTACTTTGGTGAGCGGTGAACTCATGCCAGGGCCTGTCTGGTTAAAACCGTCGCATCGCCGTAAGTTCTTGTTCCGTTCGCTGGCGATGCCCTTTTGCACCGCACAGTATCTTTCCCGCCTTGTCCGGCAGCCTTTTTTAGCGCAAAAACTCCATATGCAGCCGGGTTTGCCGTACCGGTTACATCGCCCCTGGCTGTCAATCACGCTCGATCGTAAACAGGCAAGTGAGGCGATTTACTGGCATTACGATAGCTTCACCCGCCTGTTACCGGCCAGGCTGCTCAATGGTTATCTCAGCATGAAGGGCATTACGCTCGCCCTGCTGACAGGTAAAGATGGGCAGACCTGTACAGTGCGTCTGCAAGCGGATGCCACACTGGATAAAGAAGGCGAAGCGACGCTGTTCTTTTGCGATGAGCAAGAAACCACGCTGGCGCGCCTGACCTTTACGCTGTGCCCGTTTGCCGGGAAAAACACGCTCTTTATTGGCGGGCTGCAAGGCCCAAAATCGCATGTTCCCCATGAGGCGATCCACGCGGCGACCAAAATCTGCCATGGCCTGTTTCCAAAACGCTTGCTGGTGGAAACAGCGATGGCCCTGGCGCAATTTTTTGCCGTTGATGAAATTCGCGCGGTGAGTAACGAAACGCATATCTACCGCTGCCTGCGCTATCGTAAGAAAAAGAGCCAATTGCACGCAGATTACAACAGCTTTTGGGTCTCTCTCGGCGCCGTCGTTGATGCGAAAGGCGACTTCGTTCTGCCGCTGGCAATGCCACGTAAACCGATGGACGAGATCGCCAGCAAAAAGCGTGCGGAATACCGCCGTCGCTATGCATTACTCGACAGCCTGCATGCGCAGACCGCTGCGCATTGTCAACGTTAATCCGCTCTGCCGCGCGCCAGCCATAGCACGCGGGAAAACATTTTGCGAAACAGCGGCGGTACCGACTCAACGCCGCGCCGCCCGGCTTCCATGGCCACTTCAATCGCCAAGTCCGGTTTCGACGAATGATGAATTGCTTTGGTGATCACCCTCCGGGGATTGATGGGCACGTTTTCCGGCAGTTGCGCCACGCGGTGGTAGACCCGGGCAAAACCTTCCCGATACAAAAAATGTTCCATATCCCGCGCGGGCAGCTCGGTAAGGTGCTCGCGGGTTTGGTCATGATCGTTATCCAGCAAGCTGCGCACGGTGGCGGAATATTTTTTCCCCGCTTCATCGCCATCGACCAGCACATGCCACTCAATCCCCATTCGTCGGGCGAATTTAACCAGTGGTTTCAAACCCGACTGAGCAAACTCGATAACTTTGATCCCTTCTGCGTCAAAATGGTGGCCGCACTGGCGCGCCAGTTCGCCAATCACCCAGGTTTCTGTTTCTCCTTCCACCAGTAACCAACAGCGGGCAAACAGCGAAGAAGGCCGATTAACGCGAATATGAAAGGTAATGCGCCGCCCATCTTCGGCGCTTAACCCGCCCGGCCCCAGCCGCCAGGCCGCCACGCGCGAAGACTCGCGCACCAGCCGGCAAACATGTTCAACAGGGGTGAGCGAAACCAGTTCGCTGGAATTGGTGGTTGTCACTTGCTGGAGCGGCAGCAAGTTCAGCAGTTGCCAGGCCACGGAGAGCATAATCGGGTGCAGCCGCGTTTCCGGGTCTTCCACTAACAGCAGCGGGCGCGCATCGCGATCGAGATGTACCGAGCCTTTGGCCTGCAATAACGTGGAAAAAAAGCCCAGTAGGATCACGCGATACATCCGTCCGCCGGGTTTATCAATCATGCGGTTGATGATGTCGAGATAGCGCCAACTGCGCTGTTCATCATGGGAGCGACGGCGCATCAGGCGCTGGTGCGACGCTCCGCTTCCCTGTTCGGCAAAATAGTGTTCGAGCAGTTGCACCATCGCCGACAAACCGTGGCGAATCTGCCCATCGGTAAGGTTTTGTGGGCGGGAAACCAGTTCGTGGGAGAGGAAATCAAGCTGGCGCGCGGTGCTTTCCACCAGCGGCGTGTCCGGCATGCTGTCATTGCGAATGCGGCGCATAAACCGCGCATCCCGCAAGCGCAAAACCGGCGACAAACGCACCAAATGTCGGGCGTATTCATCAATATTATCAAGGGGCAACAACTGCCCTTCGGCATCAAGAAAACCGCGTAAAGTCATTACGCTGCCATCTTCTGAAAGCTCTCCTTCATGGCGGTAAAACAGGCGATGATGGCCATCATCACCGGGTACCCAGCAGTCGGCCAGCGGGCGATAACGCCGCACGCGATGCCGACCCGGTTCGGATTCGCGAAAGGTCAAAATAATGTGCAGATGGTGTTCGCGCCCCTGAAAATCCCCCGGCGGGAACCAAAAATCGTCACGAACAAAATGATAGAGATCGGTGGCTGGCGACAGCAGCAGCGTTAGCGCATCCAGCAGGCTCGATTTACCCCACGCGTTTTCGCCGATCAAGACGTTATTCTGCTCAAGCATCAGCGATAATCGATTAATACCGCGAAACCCGACAACCTCTACCCGCTCCAGTATCATTCACCCTCCGCTCTTTCTGCGCGTTTTCCCTGACCAAGAAGTATAGCGGGATGGCGGCCCGCCGCTGAGGCTTTGTAAGTGCATAGAACTGCTCATTTTTTGCAGCTTTACTCATTTACAGCCTTTCTGTAGTGTGTGCCCGTGCATTCAATTTCTGTAAGGGTTCGGGCTGTTCATGTTTTCAGGATTGTTAATCATTCTTCTGCCACTGATCGTTGGCTATCTTATTCCCCTGCGTCACACCGCCGCACTTAAGCTTATTAATAAACTATTAAGCTGGATTGTGTACCTGATCCTGTTTTTTATGGGAATAAGCCTCGCCTTTCTTGATAACCTCAGCGCGAATTTGCTGTCGATACTCCATTATTCAGCGGTTAGCGTGGTGATTATTCTGCTGTGTAACGCTGCCGCGCTGCTGTGGCTGGAACGCGCGTTGCCGTGGAACCACCATCATCAGCAGGAAAAATTACCGTCGCGCATTGCAATGGCGCTGGAATCCTTACGGCTGTGCGGCGTGGTTGCCGCTGGTTTTGCTATTGGTTTGAGCGGACTGGCCTTTTTGCAGCACGCGACCGAAGCCAGTGAATACACGCTGATTTTTCTGCTGCTTTTGGTCGGTATTCAGTTGCGTAACAGCGGCATGACCCTCAAACAGATTGTCCTTAACCGCCGCGGCATGATTATCGCGGTCGTCGTTGCGGTGAGTTCGCTAATGGGCGGCGTGATTAACGCGTTGATCCTCGGCCTGCCGCTGAAAACCGGCATGGCGATGGCCTCCGGGTTTGGCTGGTATTCGTTATCCGGTATTTTGCTGACCGAATCCTTCGGCCCGGTGATTGGCAGCGCGGCGTTCTTTAACGATTTGGCGCGTGAATTGATTGCCATCATGCTGATTCCAGGCCTCGTCGCCCGCAGCCGCTCGACCGCGCTGGGGTTGTGCGGCGCAACATCCATGGATTTCACCTTGCCCGTTTTACAACGCTCGGGCGGCCTTGAACTGGTTCCCGCCGCCATTGTGCACGGCTTTCTTCTGAGCCTGCTGGTGCCGCTGTTGATGGCCTTCTTCTCTGCCTGATACCCCTTTGGCGGTAGGCTTCTGCCGCCAAAATTGCGTTAAATCAATTCCCCCTCAAATTGCCGACAAAAGCGCTTTCAAGCCTCCGCACACGGGCTTAACCTTAAACATGTATTTTAAATATAACTTTAAAGAAGGTGCGACTATGTTTTGTGTGCAATGTGAACAAACCATCAGAACCCCGGCGGGAAACGGCTGTTCTTACGCGCAGGGGATGTGCGGGAAAACCGCTGAAACCTCCGATCTCCAGGATTTGCTGATTGCCGCGTTACAGGGGCTTTCGGCCTGGGCTTGCAAAGCGCGTGATTACGATCTGATTGACCATGAAATTGACCACTTCGCGCCGCGCGCCTTCTTCTCAACACTTACCAACGTCAACTTTGATTCAGTCCGCATTGTCGGTTATGCCCGTGAAGCCATTGCCAAACGTGAAGCCCTGAAAGCGCTGTGTCTGGCGATCGACCCGCATTCTCACGTCGATAATCCGATGGCGGACCTGCAACTTGTGAGTGACGATCTCGGCGAGTTACAGCGCCAGGCGGCAGAGTTCACGCCGAACAAAGATAAAGCCGCGATTGGCGACAACATTCTTGGTCTGCGCCTACTGTGCTTATACGGCCTGAAAGGCGCGGCGGCTTATATGGAACACGCGCATGTGCTGGGCCAGTACGACAACGAAATCTACGCGCGGTACCACAAAATCATGGCCTGGCTGGGAACCTGGCCAGCAGACATGAATGCCCTGCTCGAATGCGCCATGGAAATTGGTCAGATGAATTTCAACGTGATGCGCATTCTGGATGCGGGTGAAACCAGCCTGTACGGTCACCCAACGCCCACTCAGGTGAACGTGAAAGCGGTAGCCGGTAAATGCGTGCTGATTTCCGGTCACGACCTGAAAGATCTTTATAACCTGTTGCAACAAACCGAAGGTACCGGCGTTAACGTCTATACCCACGGCGAAATGTTGCCGGCGCACGGTTACCCGGAGCTGCGTAAATTCAAACATCTGGTCGGTAACTACGGCAGCGGCTGGCAAAACCAACAAGTGGAGTTCGCCCGTTTCCCTGGCCCTATTGTTATGACGTCTAACTGCATTATCGACCCGACAGTCGGTTCCTATGATGACCGCATCTGGACGCGCAGCATTGTCGGTTGGCCGGGCGTCAACCACCTCGAAGGCGACGATTTCGCGCCGGTGATCCGCCAGGCACAACAGATGTCCGGCTTCCCGTACAGCGAAATCGAACACCTGATTACCGTTGGATTTGGTCGCCAGACCCTGCTCGGGGCGGTCGATACATTGATTGACCTGGTGAGCCGCGAAAAACTGCGCCACGTCTTCCTGGTCGGCGGCTGTGACGGGGCGCGCGGCGAACGAAGCTACTTTACCGATTTCGCCACCCAGGTCCCGGATGATTGTCTGATCCTGACGCTGGCCTGCGGTAAATACCGCTTTAACAAACTCGATTTCGGCAACATCGAAGGCCTGCCGCGCCTGGTCGATGCCGGGCAGTGTAATGACGCCTATTCCGCGATTATTCTGGCGGTGACGCTGGCGGAAAAACTCGGCTGCGGCGTCAACGATCTGCCGCTGTCGCTAGTGCTCTCATGGTTTGAACAGAAAGCAATTGTTATCTTGCTGACCCTGCTGTCGCTGGGCGTGACCAATATTGTCACCGGGCCAACCGCGCCGGGCTTCTTGACGCCAGACCTGCTGGCGGTGCTGAATGAGAAATTCGGTTTGCGGTCTGTCACCACCGTTGAACAGGATATTAAGCAGTTGCTGAGCGCATAAGGAGCCATTCATGACAATGCCAACTCCGCAGTGCCCGTGGCGTATGCAGGTTCACCATATTCGGCAGGAAACGCCGGATGTGTGGACGATTTCGCTGGTATGCCACGATTATTATCCCTACCGCGCCGGGCAATATGCGCTGGTGAGTATTCGCAACAGCGCACAAACGCTACGTGCTTACACCCTTTCCTCTACGCCGGGCGTCAGCGAATACATTACGCTGACCGTTCGTCGAATTGAGGAAGGCGCAGGCTCGCAGTGGCTGACGCGCGAAGTGAAACGCGGCGATTATGTGTGGCTTTCCGACGCGCAGGGCGAATTCACCTGCGATAACGAAACGAACGATAAGCTGTTGCTGCTGGCGGCGGGCTGTGGCGTGACGCCGATTATGTCGATGCGCCGCTGGCTGGCGAAATACCGTCCGCAGGCCGATGTGCAGGTGATCTTTAATGTGCGCTCGCCGGAAGATGTGATTTTCGCCAACGAATGGCGCGATTACCCGATCACGCTGGTGGCAGAAAATAATGCTACTGCCGGTTTCGCTGTCGGTCGTTTGAGCCGCGAACTGCTCACGCAAGTGCCGGATCTGGCGGCACGCACGGTAATGACCTGCGGCCCAGCGGCGTATATGGAATGGGTAGAAAAAGAAGTGAAGGCGCTCGGCGTCACACGTTTCTTTAAAGAACAGTTCTTTACGCCCGTTGCCGAAGCCGCCACCAGCGGGCTGAAGTTCAGCAAACTCTCGGCAATGAAAACTTTCTATGCGCCAGTGGGCAGCACGCTGCTGGAAGCGCTGGAAAGTAATAAAGTACCGGTCAACGTGGCTTGTCGCGCCGGGGTTTGCGGCTGTTGCAAAACGCAGGTGGTTTCCGGGGAGTATTCGGTCAGTAGCACCATGACGCTGACCGAACAGGAAATTGCCGACGGTTACGTGCTGGCCTGCTCCTGCCACCCGCAAGGGGATTTGGTGCTGGCGTAACGCTTGAATTTGCCGGATGACGCTGCGCTTATCCGGCCTACGGGGGATTGTAGGCCCGGTAAGCGTAGCGCCACCGGGCATTTCTAAACTACTTCCACGCCGGCGCCACGGAATAGCGGCCCGCACCAATAAACGCCACCACCAGCGCGGCGATAAAGTAATACACGATGCTTTCAATCGCCCATGCACCGGTGGCATCCAGCGAGCCGGTTTTGCCAATGCCTGCCATCAACCACGCTACGACCATGGTAAAGGCCAGTACCAGCGCAGCAGGACGGGTGAAAATGCCGAGAATAATCAAAATCGGGCACAGCACTTCACCAATCAACACGCCGTAAGCGATAAATCCCGGGAACCCTTTCGCCACCAGCATGCCGGCAATGCCATCGATTCCACCGATTAATTTGTGTAAACCGTGGAACAACATCAGCCCACCGACCATAAAACGCAACAACAAGCGGCCGAAATCTTCATGCGAAAACATATTATTAACTGAGTTTAACAATGATTTAACCATTTGAAATGATTCCTGTTTTCATCGACTGCAACCAGACTATTCCGAACTAAAATAAAAATAAACCCCTGTTTCAGGGAGGTTCATGCGAAACCCGATCCATGTCGCAAACATTGTCTAAGCTTGTAATCGTGATCACAAAAAGGAGCGTCATAATGAAACAGACAGTGGCCGCGTATATCGCCAAAACCCTGGAACAGGCTGGCGTAAAACGGATTTGGGGTGTCACCGGTGATTCGCTCAACGGGCTAAGCGATAGCCTGAACCGCATGGGTACGATCGACTGGATGCCAACCCGTCACGAAGAGGTCGCCGCATTTGCCGCCGGTTCTGAAGCGCAACTGACCGGCGAGCTGGCCGTGTGCGCAGGTTCCTGTGGGCCGGGGAATTTGCACCTGATTAACGGCCTGTTTGATTGCCACCGCAACCATGTGCCGGTGCTGGCAATCGCGGCGCATATTCCGTCGAGCGAAATCGGCAGCGGCTATTTTCAGGAAACTCACCCGCAGGAACTTTTCCGCGAGTGTAGCCATTATTGCGAACTGGTTTCCAACCCGGAGCAGATCCCGCAGGTGTTGGCGATTGCCATGCGCAAAGCCATTCTCAATAAAGGCGTGTCGGTGGTGGTGTTGCCGGGCGATGTGGCGCTGAAACCCGCGCCGGAAACGGCCAGTAGCCACTGGTATCATGCACCGCAGCCGGTTATCACCCCGACAGAAGATGAGCTGAAAAAACTGGCGCAACTGTTGCGCTACTCCAGCAATGTCGCGCTGATGTGCGGAAGCGGCTGCGCCGGAGCGCATAAAGAGCTGCTGGCGTTTGCCGGGAAACTCAACGCACCCATTGTGCACGCCATGCGCGGCAAAGAGCATGTGGAATACGACAACCCGTATGATGTCGGGATGACCGGGCTTATCGGTTTTTCTTCCGGGTTCCATACCATGATGAACGCCGACACTCTGGTGCTGCTCGGCACGCAATTTCCTTACCGCGCCTTTTACCCGACCGACGCGAAAATCATCCAGATCGACATCAATCCGGCAAGCCTTGGCGCACACAGTAAAGTGGATATGGCGCTGGTCGGGGATATCAAAGCGACGCTTGCCGCCCTGCTGCCGTTACTGGAAGCGAAGACTGACCGCAAATTCCTCGATAAAGCACTGGAGGATTACCGCGATGCCCGCAAAGGGCTGGATGAGCTGGCGAAGCCGAGCGACAAAGCCATTCACCCGCAATACCTCGCGCAACAGATCAGCCAGTTCGCCGATGACGACGCCATTTTCACCTGCGATGTCGGCACGCCTACCGTGTGGGCGGCGCGTTACCTGAAAATGAACGGCAAACGCCGCTTAATCGGCTCCTTTAACCACGGTTCTATGGCCAACGCCATGCCGCAGGCGCTGGGCGCGAAAGCGACATTTCCAGACCGGCAAGTGGTGGCGCTATGCGGTGACGGCGGTTTCAGCATGTTGATGGGCGATTTTCTCTCAGTGGTGCAGATGAAACTGCCGCTGAAAATTATCGTCTTCAACAACAGCGTGCTCGGGTTTGTGGCGATGGAGATGAAAGCCGGCGGTTACCTCACCGACGGCACCGAATTGCAGGACACCAACTTTGCACGCATCGCCGAAGCGTGCGGCATTACCGGTATTCGCGTGGAAAAATCCGCCGATGTGGATGATGCCCTACAACGCGCCTTCGCCATTGATGGGCCGGTGCTGGTGGATGTCACTGTCGCCAAAGAGGAACTGGCGATCCCGCCGCAAATCAAGCTGGAACAAGCCAAAGGTTTCAGTTTGTATATGATGCGCGCCATTATCAGCGGGCGCGGCGACGAGGTTATCGAACTGGCGAAAACCAACTGGCTCAGGTAAAACAGAGGGCATTACCCATCGTAAGATAAGGAAATGCCGTGATTGATTTACGCAGTGATACCGTAACCCGACCGAGCCGCACCATGCTGGAAGAGATGATGGCCGCCCCGGTCGGGGATGATGTTTACGGTGACGACCCGACGGTTAACGCGCTGCAACGTTATGCCGCCGAACTCAGCGGCAAAGAAGCGGCCCTGTTTCTGCCCACCGGGACGCAAGCTAACCTGGTGGCGCTGCTCAGCCACTGCGAACGCGGCGAAGAGTATATCGTCAGCCAGGGCGCGCACAATTATCTCTACGAAGCCGGAGGCGCTGCGGTGCTCGGCAGCATTCAACCGCAGCCGATTGACGCCGCGCCCGACGGCACCCTACCGCTCGATAAAGTCGCGGCCAAAATCAAAGCCGATGATATTCACTTCGCACGCACCAAATTGCTCAGTCTCGAAAACACCCATAATGGCAAAGTCTTGCCACGCGAATACCTGAAACAGGCCTGGGATTTCACCCGTGAACGCGGCCTGGCGTTGCATGTTGACGGCGCGCGCATCTTCAATGCGCTGGTGGAATATGGCTGTGAATTGAAGGATATCGCGCAATATTGCGATTCGTTCACCATCTGCCTGTCAAAAGGCCTCGGCACACCGGTGGGATCATTGCTGGTCGGCGATAAAGCCTATATCGCGCGCGCTAACCGTTGGCGCAAAATGACCGGCGGTGGCATGCGCCAGGCGGGCATTCTCGCCGCGGCGGGCCTGTACGCATTGAAAAATAATGTCACGCGCTTGCAAGACGATCACGACAACGCTGCCTGGCTGGCGGAGCAGTTGCGCGAGATTGGTGTGGACGTGATGCGTCACGACACCAATATGCTGTTTGTCCGCGTGGGCGATAACGCCGAAGCGCTGGGCGCCTTTATGCGCGAGCGCGACGTGCTAATTAACGCCTCACCGGTGGTTCGCCTCGTTACGCATCTCGATGTGAATCGTCAGCAATTGACTGACGTCGTGCACCACTGGCAGGCATTTTTACAGCGCTAAGGAGAGAAACGTGGCGCAGCGGATACTGGTACTCGGTGCCAGCGGCTACATTGGGCAGCGGCTGATCGCGGCATTAAGCCAGCAGGGTCATCAGGTAAAGGCGGCGGCGCGCAACCTGGCGCGGCTGCAAAAACAACCTTTGCCGGGCGTGAGCTATCACGTGATTGACCTGTACTGGCCGCAGGATCTGCCCGCACTGCTCACCGATGTCGACACGCTTTACTATCTGGTGCACAGCATGGGCGAAAGTGGGGATTTCGTCGCCCATGAGCGGCAAATCGCCCTGAATGTGCGCGACGCGCTGCGTGAATCCTCGGTAAAACAGGTAATTTTCCTCAGCTCTTTACAAGCCAAAGGCCTGACGAATTCCGATCACCTTTTAGCGCGGCAATACACCGGCGATCTGCTGCGCGCGGCAGGCATTCCCGTTACCGAACTGCGCGCCGGGATCATTGTTGGCGCGGGTTCGGCAGCTTTTGAAGTAATGCGCGATATGGTATTCAACCTGCCGGTACTCACCCCACCGCGCTGGGTGCGCTCGCGAACCACGCCGATTGCGCTGGAAAATTTACTGCATTACTTGCTGGCGCTACTCAATCATCCGACGCAGGCGCACCGGGTGTTTGAAGCCGCCGGGCCGCACGTGCTGAGTTACCAGCAACAGTTTGCGCGCTTTATGGCGGTGAGCGGTGTGCATCGCCCGCTGCTGCCCATTCCGCTGCCGACGCGGCTGATTTCCGTCTGGTTTTTGCATCTCATCACCTCGGTTCCTCCAACCATCGCAAAAGCATTGATCCAGGGGCTGAAACACGATCTGCTGGCTGACGATCGGGAGTTACGCCGCCTGATCCCACAGACTTTGATCCCCTTTGATGAGGCGGTGCGCCGTACCTTACAGGAAGAGGAAAAGCTGGTGAACTCCAGCGACTGGGGTTATGACCCGCAGGCCTTTTCCCGCTGGCGCCCGCAATATGGCTACTACCCCAAACAAGCCGGTTACCGCGTAAAAACCCGCGCCAGCGCGCGTGCACTGTGGGAAGTCGTGAACCGCATCGGCGGTAAAGAGCGTTACTTTTTCGGCAACCTGCTGTGGCAAACCCGCGCCGCGCTGGACATGCTTATCGGCCATAAACTGCCGCGCGGGCGACCTGAGCGGCCTTTTTTGCAGGTCGGTGATGCGGTCGATAGCTGGAAAGTGATCATTGTTGAGCCGGAACAGCAGCTCGCTTTACTGTTTGGTATGAAAGCGCCAGGGCTGGGTCGTTTGTGTTTTACGGTGCAGGATAACGGCGATCACCGGGTTTTGGATGTGCGCGCCTGGTGGCATCCGCACGGTATGCCGGGGTTGTTTTACTGGTTGTTGATGTTCCCGGCGCACCTGTTTATTTTTCGCGGCATGGCGCAGCGTATTGCCAGGCTTGCAGAAGAAAATAGAGAAAAAGTCTGACCGGGAACGCTTTTCTTTTATCAATCCCATTGCATCGCGGCGTAATTCACGGAAAATGCCGCGATAAATGCTTTTCAACACAGTGGATTGATATGAAGGTTCTGGTCACGGGCGCAACCAGCGGTTTAGGCCGAAACGCGGTCGAGTATCTGCGTCAAAAAGGTATCGCAGTCCGGGCGACGGGTCGCAACGAAGCCATGGGCAAGTTGCTGAGCAAAATGGGCGCAGAGTTTGTGCATGCGGATTTGACCCAACTGGTCTCATCGCAGGCTAAAGTGATGCTCGCCGACATCGATACGCTGTGGCACTGCTCCAGCTTTACCTCGCCGTGGGGCACGCAAGAAGCCTTTGATCTCGCCAACGTGCGCGCAACGCGCCGTCTCGGCGAATGGGCGGTGGCGTGGGGCGTGCGTAACTTTATTCATATCTCCTCCCCTTCACTCTATTTTGATTATCACCACCATCGCGATATCAATGAGGATTTCCGCCCGGTGCGTTTCGCCAATGAGTTTGCCCGTAGCAAGGCCGCTGGCGAGCAGGTGATCGATCTGCTGGCGCAGGCCAACCCGCACACTCGCTTCACCATTTTGCGCCCGCAAAGCCTGTTCGGCCCGCACGATAAAGTCTTTATTCCGCGTCTGGCGCAGATGATGCAACATTACCGCAGCGTGTTATTGCCGCGCGGCGGCGATGCGCTGGTGGATATGACCTACTACGAAAATGCGGTACACGCGATGTGGCTGACGAGCCAACCGGCGTGCGATACGCTGCCTTCCGGGCGCGCGTATAACATCACCAATGGCGAACCGCGCTCGCTGCGCAGTATCGTGCAAACGTTGATTGATGAACTGGGTATTCATTGCCGCATTCGCTCCGTGCCTTACGCGATGCTGGATATGGTCGCCCGCAGCATGGAGCACTTTGGCGATAAGCGCGCGAAAGAGCCGGCGTTTACCCATTACGGCGTGTCGAAGCTCAACTTTGATTTCACGCTGGACATCGCACGCGCCCAGCAAGAACTGGGCTATACGCCGATGGTGACGCTGGATGAAGGCATCAAACGCACAGCGTATTGGTTGAAAGATCACGGCAAGTTGCACCGCTAATCTCATTAAAACGGCCCGGACTTTATCTCTGAAACCCGTTGGCCGTTTTTATCGATGTAAAACCACTCGCCACCGCCCAGCCCGATATGTTCTCCCTCACCCTGCGGCTTGCAGCCCGTACAAACCAACGCTTTGCCTTCCTGAAATTGCCAGGCGTAATCATATTTCGCCGCAATGTGGTTGTTAAACGCATCGTCCCAATAACCGACTTTGCCATTCTGCCGCGAGCGCACCAGCCCTTCGACAAACCAGTCTGGCCCGTTATCAAAATGAATGACCGACAGGTAACTTTCCGGCCCGCGCACATAGTAATCGGCATCCGGTAGCCCTGCCTCGCGGGTGTAATCGTACAAGCCCACCCACGACATGCCATCAACATCCTGCGTTTTGGCGAACAGCGCCGGTAAAAACACCAGTTTGCCATCCTTCAACACGGCGCAGTCGTCGAGGGTTTCGACATTGTCGGTTTTTTTATCCCAGTAAGAACAGCTAAAAGGGGGCGTTGGCGCGCCGTGTGCGGCAAAAGCCGCCATCAGCAGGGCGCCTGTGATGATGCGAAACATCATATCCATTGACCTCGTCACATAAAGGCCGGCAGGTATCATCCCGCCTGACCATATTTTTCCAGTAATGCCTCGGCAATGGCCTGGCTTTCGGCGTCAGCAACGCCGTTCCATAACGCCGGGCGAAAATGCATCTGAAACGCCATAATCACCCTTTTTTGCTGCGCGGGTGTCATTTGCGGATTGACGTCATAACCATAACGCGCCAATAAATCGAGCAGCGACGCGGTCTCCACCGGCTCATAGGCGGAACGACCATTAAGATAAAACGCCACGCGCGCCGCATCGGGCCACGCGCCAATCCCCTGTGCCGCCAGCGCTTGCCACGGGAACAGCGGGCCGGGGTCGTCTTTGCGCTGCGGGGCAATATCCGCATGCGCCACCACGTTTTGCGGCGCAATGTTGTAACGCGTGAGGATATCTTTTACCAGCGGAATCAACGCGGTAATTTGCGCTGGCGCAAACGGAGCGAACTGTTTTCCCGCCGCCGTGTTTCGCCAACCGCGGTTTTCCAGCTCAATTCCGATGGAGGTATCATTGATGCGCGTTGCGCCGCGCCAGAAACTGGGACCGGCGTGCCAGGCGAGTTCTTGCTCTGGCACCAATTGCCAGATGCGCGGTTTGCCCCGGTGCAATGGTGGGTTTGCCGGGATCAGATAATGGGCGCTGACCTGTTTATCTGTCAGCGTGGCGAGCGAAACGTCGAAGTCATCCGCCGTGTAGTGGATAACCAATACTTTGATGCGCGGATACGCTGCCTGCGCCGCATGACGGGTATCCAACTGATACCCTTCTTTATCGATAACGCCTTTTTCGCTGACACAACCCGCGAGAAGCAGCGCCAACAGCACGAATCCCCACTTTTTCATGCGCGTGTTTTCACTGCCGTGCCGCTGACGCAGACCATCAGCATGCTGCCGTCTTTCCCTACGGTTTCGTAATCGACATCAATGCCCACAACGGCATTGGCACCAAGCTGCTGCGCCTGTTCGCCGAGTTCGCGAAAAGCGATTTCACGCGCTTTGCGGAGCTCTTTTTCATAGGCGCCGGAACGCCCGCCCACGATATCGCGGATACCGGCAAAGAAATCGCGAAACACATTCGCCCCGAGAATGGCTTCCCCGGTAACGACACCGCAATATTCGACAATCGGCTGCCCTTCCAGCGTCGGCGTAGTTGAAAACTGCATAGGGTTCTCCTTTTAACGTTCAATGCGTTACCCCACACATTATCAGATCAATACACTATTCTTGAAAGGTCGTGACTTCTGAAGAGAAATAAGGAAATCAATATGCGCTATTCAGTTTTGACTCTTGTCCTGCCGTGCGCGCTGCTGTTAAGCGCTTGTACCACCGTAACGCCCGCCTTTAAGGACACCGGCACACGCAGCGGTCAGTGCGTAGAAGGCGGCCCCGACAGCGTGGCACAACAATTTTATGACTACCGCATTGCCCATCCGAAAAGCGACTGGTCGGCGCTGCGCCCTTATCTGAGTGATGATTTGACTAAAATGCTTACCGCCGCTAACCGTGATGCACGTAACAACGCGCTGCTGAAAGCCGATCCGTTCTCCAGCCGCGCGGTGACGCCGGAACACGCCGATGTCGCCAGCGCATCGACCATTCCGAATACCGATGCGCGGAATATTCCACTGCGTGTGAAGCTTAGCCAGGGCAGCCAAACGTGGCAGGATGAAGTGCTGATGATCCGCGAAGGCCAGTGCTGGGCCGTAGATGACGTGCGTTATCTCGGCGGCAACGCGCACGCCCCGGCGGGCACATTGCGCCAGTCTATTGAACACCGCTGATTATTAAGTAAACCTATCGTTAATCCCCGTAAAATGTCTGGCATTCCATGGTGAATGCCGACATTTATGCCTGGTTCCCTCGACGTTCGGTATTTTGTGCTAAGTTTAGGTAGGAACTTGGTTTCTTTTTAAGTTTTAACGCACAAATATTGCATAACTATTCTGTCAACGTTACTATTTGCGGCCTCAATTGCTATCAGACTGCTTCGATGAGTATTAAATTAAACAGCATCAATTGCTTTTATGGCGCGCACCAGGCGCTATTCGACATCACACTGGATTGCCCGCAGGGCGAAACGCTGGTGCTGCTCGGCCCAAGCGGCGCGGGTAAAAGTTCGCTGTTGCGCGTACTCAACCTGCTCGAAATGCCGCGCTCCGGCCAGTTAAGCATCGCAGGCAATCATTTCGACTTTGCAAAAACCCCGTCTGATAAAGCGATCCGTGAGTTACGCCAGAACGTGGGCATGGTATTCCAGCAATATAATCTTTGGCCGCATTTGACCGTGCTGCAAAACCTGATTGAAGCGCCGTGCCGCGTGCTCGGTTTAAGCAAAGATCAGGCGCTGGCGCGCGCCGAAAAGCTGCTGGAACGTTTACGTCTCAAACCGTATAGCGATCGCTATCCGCTGCATTTGTCCGGCGGCCAGCAACAGCGTGTGGCCATTGCCCGCGCGCTGATGATGGAACCGCAGGTACTGTTGTTTGATGAACCTACCGCTGCGCTCGATCCGGAAATCACCGCGCAGATCGTCAGCATCATTCGTGAGCTGTCGGAAACCGGCATTACGCAAGTTATCGTGACCCACGAAGTGGAAGTGGCGCGCAAGACGGCCAGTCGCGTGGTGTATATGGAAAACGGTCACATTGTTGAGCAAGGGGATGCGGGCTGCTTTGCCGCGCCGCAGACCGACGCGTTTAAATACTACCTATCTCACTGAAGACTCGGGAATAATGACAATGAAAAAAGTACTGATTGCCGCGCTACTTTCAAGCGTCAGCCTTAGCGCCACAGCAGCCCAGACCATTCGTTTCGCCACCGAAGCGAGCTACCCTCCGTTTGAATCCACCGATGCCAACAACAAAATTGTCGGCTTCGATGTGGATCTGGCCAACGCGTTGTGTAAAGAGATCGATGCCACTTGCACCTTTACCAACCAGGCCTTCGACAGCCTGATCCCAAGCCTGAAATTCCGCCGCTTCGACGCGGTAATGGCCGGTATGGACATCACCCCTGAGCGTGAAAAACAGGTTCTGTTCACCACTCCGTATTACGACAACTCCGCGCTGTTCATCGGCCAGCAGGGTAAATTCACCGGTGTTGACCAGTTAAAAGGTAAGCGTGTTGGCGTGCAGAACGGCACCACGCATCAGAAATTCATCACGGATAAACACCCGGAAATCACCACTGTTCCTTACGACAGCTACCAGAACGCGCGTCTGGATCTGCAAAATGGCCGTATCGACGCGGTGTTTGGTGACACAGCGGTGGTGACCGAGTGGCTGAAGGCTGATGCGAAACTGGCAGCCGTAGGCGATAAAGTGACCGATAAAGATTACTTCGGCACCGGCCTCGGCATCGCGGTTCGCCAGGGCAACACTGAGCTGCAGCAGAAATTCAACGCCGCGCTGGAAAAAGTGAAGAAAGATGGGACTTACCAGACCATCTATAGCAAATGGTTCCAGAAGTAATACTTAATGAACGAAATGTTTCCATTAGCAAGCGCCGCCGGGATGACCGTCGGCCTTGCCGTCTGTGCATTGATCATCGGCCTGATTCTGGCGATGATCTTTGCCGTCTGGGAGTCCGTTAAGTGGCGTCCCATTGCCTGGATTGGCACTGCGCTGGTGACACTGTTGCGTGGCCTGCCGGAGATCCTGGTCGTCCTGTTTATCTATTTCGGCTCCTCGCAACTGCTGCTGATACTCTCTGATGGCTTCGTCATCAATTTGGGTATCGTGCAGATTCCGGTGCAAGTGCAGATTGAGAACTTCGATGTCAGCCCGTTCCTGTGCGGCGTGATCGCCCTCTCCTTGCTCTACGCGGCTTACGCTTCGCAGACCCTGCGCGGAGCGTTAAAAGCGGTGCCGGACGGGCAGCGTGAATCCGGCCAAGCGCTGGGTTTAACGAAGGCGGCGATTTTCTTCCGTCTGGTGATGCCGCAAATGTGGCGTCATGCGCTGCCAGGGCTAGGTAACCAGTGGCTGGTGCTGCTGAAAGATACCGCGCTGGTGTCGCTGATAAGCGTGAACGATTTGATGTTGCAAACCAAAAGCATTGCCACCCGTACGCAGGAGCCGTTTACCTGGTATATCGTGGCGGCGGCGATCTATTTGGTGATCACGTTGTTCAGCCAGTGGGTGCTCAAGCGCATCGATCTGCGCGCGACGCGCTTTGAACGGAGGCCGGGATAATGCTTGAGTTCATGCCTGAGCTGTTCAAAGGCCTGCATACCAGCCTGACGCTGACCGTGGCGTCACTGATTGTGGCGCTGGTTTTATCGCTGCTGTTTACCATCGTCCTGACGCTGAAAACGCCGGTACTGACGCAGATTGTGCGCGGTTACATCACGCTGTTTACCGGTACGCCACTGCTGGTGCAAATCTTCCTGATTTACTACGGGCCGGGGCAATTCCCGTCGTTGCAGAACTATCCGGTGGTCTGGCATCTGCTGTCTGAACCGTGGCTGTGCGCAATGCTGGCGCTGTCGCTGAACAGTGCGGCGTATACCA
This sequence comes from Kosakonia sp. BYX6, assembly GCF_038449125.1. Taxonomy (NCBI): domain Bacteria; kingdom Pseudomonadati; phylum Pseudomonadota; class Gammaproteobacteria; order Enterobacterales; family Enterobacteriaceae; genus Kosakonia; species Kosakonia calanthes. The sequence continues at coordinate 3,097,907 of NZ_CP151800.1, forward strand.
CGCAATTGTTTTACGGCGCGATCCGCGCAATTCCGGACGGCCAATGGCAATCCTGCGGTGCGCTGGGGATGAGCAAGAAAGACACGCTGGCGATTTTGCTGCCTTATGCATTTAAGCGTGCCCTTTCTTCCTACTCCAACGAAGTGGTGCTGGTCTTCAAAAGTACCTCGCTGGCTTACACCATTACACTGATGGAAGTGATGGGGCACGGTCAGTTGCTGTATGGACGCACGTATGATGTGACGGTATTTGGCGCGGCAGGCCTGATTTATCTGGTGGTCAACGGCTTGTTGACGCTGATGATGCGCCTGATTGAACGCAGAGCGTTGGCCTTCGAACGGCGCAACTAATTGCATAAATACCAGAAAAAGGCGAGTTAATGCATTCATTACTCGCCTTTATTTTTATCTTATGTGAAATAATTAAGCATTATTATTGAATATAAATTCAGTTGATGGCATTGTTAGCCCCATGCCTCAGACACGGCAACAACAATAAGATTGACCGACAGGAGCTTGATAATGAAAAAACTGATACTGGCCGCCCTTCTCGCAACATTCGCCGCAGGTGTCTCTGCGGCTGACAAAATTAATTTTGGCGTCTCTGCGACCTATCCACCGTTTGAATCCATGGATGCCAGCAACAAGATTGTCGGTTTCGATATCGATCTGGCGAATGCGCTCTGCAAGCAAATGCAGGCGGACTGTACCTTTACCAACCACGCTTTCGACAGCCTGATCCCGTCGTTGAAATTCAAGAAATATGACGCGGTCATTTCCGGGATGGATATTACCCCGGAGCGTAGCAAGCAAGTCTCCTTTACCGACCCGTACTACGCCAACTCCGCGCTGGTGATCGCCAAAAAAGAAGCCTTTAAATCCTTCGACGATCTGAAAGGCAAACGCATCGGCATGGAAAACGGCACCACGCACCAGAAATACCTGCAAGATAAACACCCGGAAGTGAAAACCGTCGCTTACGACAGCTATCAAAACGCGATTATCGACCTGAAAAATGGCCGTATTGATGGGGTGTTTGGCGATACCGCCGTGGTTAACGAGTGGCTGAAAACCAACCCGCAATTGGGTGTCGCGACGCCGAAAGTGACCGACGCGCAATATTTTGGTACTGGCCTCGGCATCGCGGTTCGCCCGGATAACAAAGCGCTGCTGGAGAAATTGAACGCCGCGCTGAAAGCGATTAAAGCGAATGGTACGTACCAGAAAATCAGCGATCAGTGGTTCCCGCAGTAATATTTTTGCCCGGTAAGCGCAGAACCACCGGGCGAGGTGACAAAAAAGCCGCTTGTGCGGCTTTTTTTATTGCTTAACCAATAGCGTCAACACTTCGTAATGTGCAGTATGCGGAAACATATCGAACAACTGCACTCGCGCAATGCGGTAGCCTGGCAACCGCGCGATATCGTTCGCCATCGTCGTGGCATTACAGCTGGAATAGATAATAAATGGCGGTGCCATGCGACTCAGGTATTCGCACAGTTGCGCACCAATCCCGCGGCGCGGCGGGTTGACCAGCACCAGGTCCGGCACATCGCCCTGCGCGGTGGCGAACTGCGTGGAATCCAGCGCCTGGAAATGCAGATTGTGCAGGCCAAGCGCCTGTGCCGATTGTGTCGCACAGGCGATGGCTTCCGGCGCGATTTCAATACCGGTAAGGCGCATTTCAGGCGTGGCGCAGTGCAAACCAAAGCCGCCAACACCGCAAAACAGATCCCACATATGCGCCACCGGTAACGCGCGTACCCAGTCGCGGGCAGTGGCATAAAGCTGGCTGGCAACGGTTGGGTTGGTCTGGAAAAAACTTTGCGGGCGAATCCACAGCGGCACGCCGTTGAAACTTTCCGCCAGTGCCTGCTGTTCGGTCAGGAAAATCTCTTTCTCCCCTTCCATGATCGCCATGTGCACCGGCTGAATATTCACAGAAATCACCGTCAATTGCGGTAACTGCGCCTGCAACCACGGCAGCGCGGCGCGTAACTGCTCCAGCTTCTCTTCCGAGCGCAACACAAAACGCAGCATCATACCGCCGTCTTGCTGGCTTTCGGTTAACAGCAGGTATTTCAACTCGCCGCGTTTGCGCGCCACGTTATAGGGCGTCAGCCCGGCACGGGCGATAAAGGGTTTCAGCGCCGCGAACACCGGCGCAAAAGAAGCAGGATAAAGAGAACATGAGGTGAGATCTTCTGGCGTACCGTCGCGATGCAACATGCCGAGCAGCGGTTTTTCAACACTGCCGCTGACCACCATTTTGGCTTTATTGCGAAACCCTTGTTCAGGGCCGCTGACAGGCGCGCACCACGCTTCGACCGGTAATTCCGCCAGCAAATTCTGTAGGTCGTTCATTTTGGCGGAAAGTTGCAACGAGACCGGTTGTTCGATCCACTGACAGGAACGACAGCGACCAGCATCAAAGAGTGCGCACTGCATAATAAAGCCTTTCGTTTTGCGGGGCCGGGATTGTACCACCGTTATCGCAAGCGGAAAAAGCGTCGGCTGGGCGCGGGAACAAACAGCAGAAACAGCACCAGCAGATCGGGCAATTTTTGCATCATCAGCGAGCTGAAAATCTCGTGGCGCGAACCGCCGGCAATACTGAACAATTCCGGGTAACCGTAACCCAGCGAGGCGGCCCACAAATAGCCAGTCGCGACGACTTGCGAGGCGAGGTAAAGCCAGCGCGCCCAATTCCGGCCTTTGACCACCGAAAAGGCGCAGAGGATTTCGATAAACACCAGCAGCAGGCTGCCGAGAAAAATCAACGTCAGACTCCAGGTCTGCGCGCTGCGCTGGACAAAATCCACCAAGCCGCGCAGCCCCAGTAAATTAAACACCATCAAAACATCAACACAGCGAATGATAATAATGGCGATAGCCGCCACTTGCACCAGCGCAGGTACGTTTAGCGTAGCGTGATGAGTGGTCTTCTTGAAGAACCCCAATCTGATGATTTCCCTGTGAAAAAATGCCGCGCAAGCGCGGCATCAGCGACACAATTTCCCGATTCTAATGAGTTCAGCCTTGTCTTGCACGCTGGATGTCACGGATACGTTGTTTTTCCGCGCGCGCCATCAAATACCAGGCGATCAAGCCCACAATACCCACTACGCCGAGGATCAGCGTCGCCAGCGCGTTGATTTCCGGGTTCACCCCCATACGCACGCTGGAGAAGACCAGCATCGGCAGCGTGGTCGCCCCCGGCCCGGAGACGAAACTGGCGATCACCAGATCATCCAGCGAGAGGGTAAACGCCAGCAGCCAGCCGGAAACAATCGCCGGCATGATCATCGGCAGCGTGATGACAAAGAAGACTTTCAGCGGCGTTGCACCTAAGTCCATCGCCGCTTCTTCAATAGAGCGATCCAGCTCGCGTAAACGTGAGGAGATCACCACCGCCACATAGGCGGTACAGAACGTCACATGCGCCAGCCAGATGGTCAACATACCGCGGTCGGCCGGCCAGCCAATGGCATGGGCAAGCGCGACAAACAGCAGCAGCAATGACAAACCGGTGATCACATCCGGCATCACCAGCGGCGCGGTGATCATAAAGGCAAAACCGTTGGAGCCACGGAAGCGGCCAAAACGCACCAGCACAACGCCGGCGATAGTGCCGAGGATCGCCGCCATCGTCGCCGCACAAGCAGCAATCGTCAGGCTTAACCCCACCGCGCTCATCATCGCGTCATCGCGAAACAGTTCGCCATACCAGCGCGTCGACCAGCCCGCCCACACCGTTACCAGCTTGGAACTATTGAAGGAGTAAACCACCAGCATCAGCATTGGCGCATACAGGAAAGTAAAGCCGAGCACGAGAATCAAGATACGCCAAGGCGAGCGCACTACCGGTAAAGTGTTCATTCCTGCTCCCCCGTCTGTTTCTGCTGATGTTTGTGGAACCACATGATCGGCACAATCAGCAACAGCAGCATAATGACGGCAACCGCCGACGCCACTGGCCAGTCGCGGTTATTAAAGAACTCCTGCCATAACACGCGGCCAATCATGATGCTATCCGGGCCGCCGAGCAGTTCAGGGATCACAAACTCGCCGACCGCCGGGATAAACACCAGCATGGAACCGGCGATAATCCCGCCTTTGGTCAGCGGCACAATCACGCTAAAGAAGGTTTTCAGCGGACGGGCGCCGAGATCCAGCGAAGCTTCCACCAGCGAGTAATCAATACGCGTCAGCGCGGTGTAAATCGGCAGCACCATAAACGGCAGATAGGCATAAACAATGCCGATATACACCGCCAGGTTGGTGTGCAGGATCGTCAGCGGCTGATCGATGACGCCAAGCCACAGCAGGAAATTATTCAGCACGCCGTTGTTTTTCAAAATCCCCATCCAGGCGTAAACGCGGATCAGGAACGAGGTCCACGACGGCAAAATCACCAACAGCAGCAAGATATTACGCGTCGATGACTTGCTGTGCACCACCGCCCAGGCCAGCGGGTAACCCAGCAGCAGACAGCAAATTGTCGAAATAGCCGCCACCTGTAATGACTGGAGATAGGCTTCGAAATAGAGTGGATCGTCCGTCAGTTGCAGGAAATTGCCGAGATTCAGCGTGATACTAAGTTGGCCGTCGGCCCACTCAAGCAGATCGGTATACGGCGGGATCTGGCGCGCCATTTCCGCGAGGCTGATTTTGAAAACGATCAAAAATGGCAGCAAAAACAGCAAGATTAGCCAGATATATGGCAGCGCAATCACCAGTTTACGCCCGTGGCGCATCTGCATACGCGCCAACCACAATGTCAAACCGCCCGGTTTTTCGACGCGGGCCGGTGGCTCCAGTGTACTCATCACCGCTCCTTAAACCGTCAGAACCACACAACTATCAGCATCCCAACACAGGCGAACTTCATCCCCCCAGGTTGGCGTGCCTTTACGGTAGCGATGCGCGTTCTGCAACTGGGCGCTTAACATCTGCCCGCTTTGCAAACGCACGTGATAAATAGAGAGGTCGCCGAGGTAAGCAATATGCACCACTTCGCCAACGGCAAAGTTGTAGCCATCGGCTGGCGGTTCCTCGCAGAGCATGATTTTCTCCGGGCGCAGTGCGACATACACCGGCACGTTGTCCACCACCGAAGCATCTGCATCGACTTTCAGCGGATGAACCAGCCCCGGCGAATCGATCACCAGACCGTCTTCCTGGCGCTCTTTCAACAGCCCTTCAAAGACATTCACGGAACCGATAAATTCCGCGCTGTAACGAGTAGTCGGATGTTCGTAAATCTCTTCCGGCTCGCCAATTTGCACGAACTTGCCGCGATTCATGATCGCGATGCGCCCGGCCATGGTCATCGCCTCTTCCTGATCGTGGGTTACCATCACGCAGGTCACGCCGACGCGCTCAAGGATGTCCACCACTTCCAATTGCATGCGGTCGCGCAATTTTTTATCCAGCGCGCCCATCGGTTCGTCCAGCAATAGCAATTTCGGGCGTTTCGCCAGGCTTCGGGCCAGCGCCACGCGCTGACGCTGACCGCCAGAAAGCTGGTGCGGTTTGCGTTTGGCGAATTCGCTCATGTGCACAAGGCTCAGCATTTCGGCGACGCGGCTGGTGATTTCCGCTTTCGGCAGCTTGTCCTGCTTCAGGCCAAACGCAATGTTCTGTTCTACCGTCATGTGCGGAAACAGGGCGTAAGACTGGAACATCATATTGATGGGGCGAAGATACGGCGGAACCTGCGCCAGGTCGACGCCATCAAGCATAATTTGCCCTTGTGTCGGTTGCTCAAAACCCGCAAGCATGCGCAGCAGCGTCGATTTGCCGCAGCCGGACGCGCCGAGCAGGGCAAAAATTTCGCCTTTATAAATAGTCAGGCTGACATCATCAACGGCATGCTGGCCGTCAAATGATTTGGTCAGGTTACGAATTTCCAGCAGCGGCGTCAGATCCTTGCGGCTCTTCGCCTGTGGGCGGGGAATAGCGTCATTCACTCCAGTGCTCTCCGGCATAAACATCACCCTGTTTCAACAGGTTGTCTTACAAATGACAGGACAGAGGCGCAGTACCTCTGTCCATTTTTGGGGCGACTGCACCGCCAGGGTGCAGCCCTTTCACCAGTCAGGCGATTGATTTATTTGCCACTTTTAACTTTAGTCCATGCGCGGGTTCTTACGCGGTCAATCTTCGGATCCTGGACTTTCAGTGTGAACAGCTTGGCGAAAACGTCCGGCGGCGGGAAGATTGCCGGGTTGTTACGCACTTCTTCGCTGATCATCGGTACAGAGGCTTTGTTACCGTTCGCGTAGTACACGTGGTCGCTGATATGGGCGATCACGTCCGGGCGCATCAGGTAATTAAGGAATTGATAGGCTTCGTCTTTGTTTTTCGCATCCGCTGGCATCGCGAAGACATCAAAGAACGCCAGCGCGCCCTCTTTCGGAATGGTGTAAGTAATGTTCACGCCATTCTTCGCTTCTTTCGCGCGGTTCGCGGCCTGCCAGACGTCGCCAGCCCAGCCGATAGCGACACAGATATCGCCGTTTGCCAGGTCGTTAATGTACTGGGAGGAGTGGAAGTAACGGATATTCGGACGCAGTTTCAACAGCAGGTCGGTTGCCGGACCGGTGTAATCATCCGCTTTGTTGCTGTTTGGATCTTTGCCGAGGTAGTTCAGCACGGTAGCGAAGATCTCTTCCGGTGCATCAAGGAAGGAGACGCCGCAGCTTTTCAGTTTTGCCAGGTTTTCTGGTTTCAGCACCAGATCCCAACTGTCCAGCGGCACATCGTTGCCCAGCGCGGCTTTCACTTTATCGATGTTATAGCCGATACCGGTGGTGGCCCACAGGTACGGGAAAGCGTATTTGTTATCCGGGTCGTGCTTGGCAACCATTTTCAGCACTTCCGGATCGAGGTTTTTCCAGTTCGGCAGTTTGCTCTTATCCAGCGGCTGAAACACACCCGCCGCCAGTTGGCGCTCAAGGAAACTTGCCGATGGCACGACCAGGTCGAAACCGGTGCTGCCCGCCATCAATTTACCTTCCAGCACTTCGTTGGAGTCGAACACGTCATAAACGACTTTAATGCCGGTTTCTTTTTCAAAATTTGCAACGGTGTCCGGCGCAATATAATCAGACCAGTTGTAAACATGCAGCGTCTTTTGCTCGGCGGCGAGCGTGCTGGCAGAGACAGCCATCAACGCACCCGCCACAAGACCCGATACCCATTTTTTGCTCAAGGTGGTCATATCTCATTCCTTCTGGAAAGCTCGTTAACATACGAACTAAATGTACGCGATTTAAGATATGCAAGAATCATGCATATTCTGTCACTCTGCACAGGCCGGGAGGAGAAAGCTCTTCCGGCAGACGCCGCAGGCTGCTTTAAGCACCGCAAGAATAACTGTAGCCAGGGTTTGAGGCTATAGGTCGGATTAAAAAACGCCTTTTATCAATTTTTTATGCAAGAAGAGTCTACGTGATAAGCCGTAACGCGAGGAATGAGGGTGAATAATTCTTTAAAGAAAGGTTAATTGCAGAATAAAAACATTTGTAAAGCAGCCGCCGTGGCAGCGACTGCGCTAAAGCCTGCGGGAGTCAGTGAAGAAAATTGTGCGATTCTTCGTTCATCATCAGTTCTTCTTCTTCAGGCGTGAGCAATAATTGATGTGCGTTGGCTTCCATAATCACCATGGAAATTTGCTCTTCGCTCTGGCGCATAAACCAGGCGAACTGCTCAAACACCACCCCCGGCCCTACGAATAATGACTGGCAGACGACCAGTTTTGGCAGATTATCATCCTGAATATCAAGGAACGCTTTCACGGTTAATGAACTGGCATTGATTGCCGAAAGATCTGCTGCCAGCGCCAGTAACGCAGAAGGTTTAACTTCAGCCATGGCGGTAAACAGCAAAACGTCATTAACCAGGTCGATTTTCGCATCGAACACGCCATCAAAATTTTGCATGTGCGGCAGGTGCAACGCCTGGCAATTATCGCATTCAAAAAAATTGATGCCCAATTCGTCGAGCCAATGACGCAGCGTGTCCAGACCAGGAACGACCAGTGAATCCATAAAGCAACGCTCTCTTACCGAAAAAAATTGCCCCTAGCTTACGCAAAAAGCCAGGGGCGTACCATGTGAAACGCAGGAAAATCGTCTTAGCCGCCGGTTTTCAGGCAAAAACCCGGCCGCGCGTGGCGCTCGACCCACTGGATCATGCGCCCAGCAATATCAATACCGGTGGCTTTTTCTATGCCTTCCAGCCCTGGCGAAGCGTTCACTTCCATCACCAGCGGCCCGCGGTTGGCGCGCAAAATATCTACACCCGCGACATCAAGCCCCAACGTTTGCACGGCGGTCAGCGCCATTTCACGCTCGCGCGGGGTAATGGTGGCCACTTTCGCCTGCCCGCCACGATGCAAATTGGAGCGAAAATCGCCCTCTTTCGCCCGACGCTCAATGGCGGTAACCACTTCGTTACCCACCACCAGGCAGCGAATATCGCAGCCTTTCGCTTCAGCGATAAATTCCTGCACCAGAATATGGGCGTTCAGGCCGCGAAACGCGTCGATCACGCTCTCTGCCGCCTGACGGGTTTCCGCCAGCACCACGCCGATGCCCTGCGTGCCTTCCACCAGTTTCACCACCAGCGGCGCCCCACCCACCATCTCGATCAAATCGCTGGTATCGTCCGGCGAGTGGGCAATGCCGGTAATCGGCAGGTCAATGCCCTGGCGTGCCAGCAACTGCAATGAACGCAGTTTGTCCCTGGCGCGGGTAATGGCCACGGATTCATTGAGCGGGTAACTGCCGAGAATTTCGAACTGGCGCAGCGCCGCCGTGCCGTAAAAAGTGATAGCCGAACCGATACGCGGGATCACCGCGTCAAAATGGGGGAGCTGGCGGCCTTTGTAATGAATCGACGCCGCCGCCGGGCTGATATTCATATAACAGGAGAGAGGATCGAGGATCTCGATCTGATGCCCGCGCTGCATCGCGGCTTCGCGCAGGCGTTTACATGAATAGAGCGTTCCATCCCGGGACAATATGGCTATTTTCACCCTGCACCTCTCGCAGAAGACCTGTCGAAACTTGCGTATGATACACGCAGCCGCATACAGGATGAACGGGAATTAGCGCGTCGCCCATCCCTGTTTATGCAAGTAATCAAGAATAAAAGGCCGATTCTCTTTAATGATGGTGCGACGAATATGGTCACTCCAGGTATCGCGCCGCGTATTGCTGCCACGCATTAAATAATAGTGGGCGATCTCGTCGTCATATTGCGCAAGCGCGTCTTGATTCAGCGGCTGGTAGTGATTTTCATGCACCAGCAGTTGCGCGGGCATGCGCGGTTTCTGGCCCGGATCGTCCGCTGGCCAACCGAGGCAAAGACCGAACAGCGGCAGAACGTGTTTCGGCAGTTGCAACAATTTACCCACGGCTTCAATGCTGTTGCGAATACCACCGATATAGACGCCGCCAAGCCCGAGCGATTCCGCTGCGGTAAAGGCATTTTGCGCCATCAGCGCGGTATCGACCACGCCAAGCAGCAATTGCTCCGCAAGCCCTGGGTTCGCCTCCGGGCAGATTTGAAAGTTACGGTTAAAATCGGCACAAAACACCCAGAACTCGGCGGCCTGCGCCACATGTTGCTGCCCGCCGGTGAGCGTCACCAGTTGCGTGCGCATTGCGCGGTCAGTGATGCGGATAATGGAACTGCATTGCAGAAAACTGGAACTCGACGTGGCCTGCGCGCTGGCGATGATCGCTTCACGTTGTGCTTCGGTAACAGGCTGGTCGGTGAAATGGCGAATGGAACGATGGGCGCACAGCAATTCAATCGTTGGTGTCATGTTGAATAATCCCCCGGATAAATAAGACCTCCAGTATAGACGAAGCCGCTCCGGGCGTTGTAACAGGAAATTGCCCCGAAAGGTTGCGGAGATTTCTGCAACAGGCACAACCTTCTTTCCATACGCAAACGTGAAGGCCAGGATAACGGTCATTCACCTTCAGAATTGGGAGATAGTATGTTTGCTGTCATTTTTGGTCGCCCTGGTTGCCCATACTGTGTGCGTGCAAACGCACTGGCTGAGAAACTGACCGCCGAGCGTGATGACTTCAATTATCGCTATGTTGATATCCACGCCGAAGGCATCACCAAAGCCGATCTGGAAAAAACGGTCGGCAAACCCGTGCAAACTGTGCCGCAGATCTTCCTCGATCAGCAGCACATTGGCGGTTGCACAGAGTTTGAAGCATATGCCAGAGAGCATTTCGGCCAGCTTGCCTGACCGCTCTTCGCCCCCTCAACCGGGGGGCATTTTGTTTATGCCCGCTTGCGTTGCTTAGCGATCTTATGAACAAACCAGCAACACAACCCACCCATTCCACACCAGAAAATCGCGCTAAACAGCCAGGCAACTTCCTGCCAGAACGAGCGTACAGGACTTAACATCAGATGAATCAACAGATAACAGATTGGTGCTGCCAGAGCCGCCCCGATCACCGACACAATGGCTCTGCGGCGGCGGGCAACTAACCCCGCGATAACACCGGGTACAACAAAGAGCAGTAAACCGAATTCAGGATCGCCGGACGCAGGCAGTGCGTCCTTCATATTTATGACCAGAAAGAGGCAAACCGCGATAAAAAGTAAAGAGCAACAAATAACGCCGACCCAACTTCGCCTATTCTTCAAACAATCCTCCTGACTTTTTTCTATCGCACGTTAAATCGTTCAAAAGAATGTCCGGACAGATAAAGCGTTGCGGCTCTCCTTGCCAGAAAAGGCACCCGCGCAAATACGCGATTCTCACTAGCCGTTGTAATCTAATGCGATTAAACTAACGGCCTGTTTTTGTTTTGCGAGAAATGTCTGGTGTTGCACCGCTTTTTTCATACGCCAGCGCATAAGCAAAACACTAGCTTAAATACCCATTTCTTTCAACAGCTTACAAGTAAACAAGAAGTTAGCCTCCGTGAATATAAACGTCGCAGATTTGTTAAATGGGAATTACATACTGTTATTGTTTGTCGTACTCGCGCTTGGACTTTGCCTCGGTAAATTACGTCTTGGTTCAGTACAACTCGGTAATTCCATTGGCGTTTTAGTAGTTTCCTTATTATTAGGCCAGCAGCATTTCAGCATAAACACGGATGCCTTAAATCTGGGTTTTATGCTGTTTATTTTCTGTGTTGGCGTTGAAGCCGGCCCCAATTTTTTCTCTATTTTTTTTCGCGACGGCAAGAATTATCTGATGCTGGCGTTGGTATTAGTCGGCAGTGCACTGTTGATTGCATTGGGTCTTGGCAAACTGTTTGGCTGGGATATCGGCCTGACGGCCGGGATGCTGGCAGGTTCGATGACCTCCACACCGGTGCTGGTCGGCGCGGGCGATACGCTGCGGCATTCCGGCATGGAGAGCGGGCAGCTTTCCAGCGCACTGGATAACCTCAGCCTCGGTTACGCATTAACGTATTTGATTGGTCTGGTGAGCCTGATTTTCGGCGCGCGCTATTTGCCGAAACTGCAGCATCAGGATTTGCAGACCAGCGCCCAGCAGATCGCCCGCGAGCGAGGGCTTGATACCGACGCGCATCGCAAAGTTTACCTGCCGGTGATCCGCGCTTATCGCGTGGGGCCAGAACTGGTGGCGTGGGCGGATGGCAAAAACCTGCGCGAGCTGGGCATTTATCGTCAGACCGGTTGCTATATCGAGCGTATTCGCCGCAACGGCATTCTCGCTAACCCGGACGGTGACGCGGTGCTGCAAATGGGTGATGAGATTTCACTGGTAGGTTACCCGGATGCGCATGCGCGCCTCGACCCCAGCTTCCGTAACGGCAAAGAGGTGTTCGACCGCGATCTGCTGGATATGCGCATCGTCACTGAAGAAGTGGTGGTGAAGAACCACAACGTTGTCGGTCGCCGCCTGGCGCAGTTAAAACTAACCGATCACGGTTGCTTCCTCAATCGCGTGATCCGCAGCCAGATTGAAATGCCGATCGACGACAACATAGTGCTCAACAAAGGGGATGTGTTGCAGGTCAGCGGCGATGCCCGTCGCGTAAAAACAATCGCCGACCGCATTGGCTTTATTTCGATTCACAGCCAGGTGACCGACCTCCTCGCCTTCTGCGCCTTCTTTATTGTTGGCCTGATGATCGGCATGATCACTTTCCAGTTCAGCACCTTCAGTTTCGGCGTAGGTAACGCCGCAGGTTTACTGTTTGCCGGTATCATGCTCGGCTTCCTGCGTGCCAACCATCCGACGTTCGGCTATATCCCGCAGGGCGCGCTGATGATGGTAAAAGAGTTCGGTCTGATGGTGTTTATGGCCGGCGTTGGCTTAAGCGCCGGTAGCGGCATTAGCAACGGGCTTGGCGCGGTTGGTGGACAGATGTTAATTGCCGGGCTGATCGTAAGCCTTGTGCCAGTGTTGATTTGCTTCCTGTTCGGCGCTTATGTGTTGAAGATGAACCGCGCCCTGCTGTTCGGCGCGATGATGGGGGCACGCACCTGTGCCCCGGCGATGGAGATCATCAGCGATACCGCGCGCAGCAATATTCCAGCGCTGGGTTATGCCGGAACTTATGCGATTGCCAACGTGCTACTGACATTAGCGGGGACACTGATCATCATCATCTGGCCGGGTCTCGGATAAGTCTGAAGCTGAAAAATATTTCAGTTATGCGCAGAACTTTTTTCTGGGGTGTCAGTCATAACTAGTGCCACTGCTTTTCTTTGATGTCCCCATTTTGTGGAGCCCATCAACCCCGCCGATTAGGTTCAAGGTTGATGGGTTTTTTGTTGCCTTTTTTCCAGGTCTGCTTCAAAACGGCATCTTGAACCATATCGCCCACAAGACATAAACCCCGCCAATCATAAAGAACAATCGATATCCCCAAATGATGGCGGATTCCCGGCGCAGGTAGAATTTCAGCGGGTTACGGTGCAAGTTGGCGGCATTGTAGGTTTCATGGAAATGCGTCATTTTCTGCGCGCCTTTGCTGACCAGTGCGATGAAGAAACTCGTCATCATAATCATCAGCACAGCCATATAACCTTTCAGCGCCATGCCGACACTCTTAATGACCCACAGGCTGGTATCTTTATGTACAACGACAACACCCTGCTTTTTCAGAGCGATGGCCGCAAAGCTCAGTACCAGATGCACGGCGATCAGAATGCCAAAATGCTTCGCATTAGTAGCAAATGTGTTCTTTAAGGTGACCCCGAAGATCCAGGCGAAAAACACCACCGACGACACCAACCACATCACTGTATCTAAAATCATTCCTGACCTGTTTGATAGTTAAAAGAGAGCATTAGCGTCGCTATTTTTTCATTAATAACAACATGTTGCACATCAAAGCCCCGCTATCCGCTCAACCATTGTGCGAATCTCTTCACGTTGTAGCGGCTCGCGGTCAACCACAAAGTGCAGCGTCATTCCTTCGATAAAGGCGTCCAACGCGCGTGCCGTCACGGGATCAAACCAGTGCTCCAGCGTGGTCTGGCTGGTGCGCATCCAGTTTTGCATGACACTCTTCAGCGTCGCCTGGCGGCTCATAAATGCATAAAGCTGATACATCAGTTCCATATTGCGCGCAGTGGTGACTTGCGCGCTGTGAATCAGCCCGGTGATCGCTTCGCATGCCTGCGCGGGGCTGTCGACGCCGTCGAAAAACGCCTGATATTGCGCAGACATCTGCTGCGTAAAGCGATTAAACGCCTCTTCGAGCAGCGCGTCGATGCCGGAAAAATAGTAGGTCATCGAGCCAAGCGGAACATCCGCGCAGCCCGCGATTTTGCGATGCGTTACTGCCTGAATGCCATGCTCAGCAATCATATCCAGCGTCGCTTCAAGAATGCGTTCGCGCCGCTGGGGGTCATTAGGACGTCGGGCCATAAATCCTCTCACTCGTTTATGTACAAATGTACACTTACTTGCTACTGTTTTCGCATCTTTTCATTCATCGATGTGAAGTTATGACTGTTAATGCCTCCCGAAAAGCCCTGCGACACCGCCTGTGGGCGCTGTTTACCTTCTTCTTTTTACCCGGTTTATTAATGGCGTCCTGGGCCACGCGCACCCCGGCAATCCGCGATATTTTATCCGTCTCCACCGCGGAAATGGGCGCGGTGCTGTTTGGCCTGTCGGTCGGTTCAATGAGCGGCATTCTCTCTTCGGGATGGCTGGTCAAACGCTTCGGCGCGCGCAAAGTGATCCGCGCCAGCATGTCATTCTCGGTTATCGGGATGGTGATTTTAAGCATTGCCTTATGGTTCGCCTCTCCGTTGCTGTTCGCTTTTGGCCTCGCTTGCTTTGGCGGCAGCCTCGGAGCGGGAGAAGTGGCGATGAACATTGAAGGCGCCATCGTCGAGCAGGAGATGAATAAAACCGTGCTGCCGATGATGCATGGCTTTTATAGCTTCGGCACCTTAGTCGGCGCGGGTATCGGTATGTCTTTAACTGCTTTCGGCGTCGCGGCGAATGTGCATATTTTGCTGGCTGGCCTGGTAGCAATCGTGCCGATTATATTGGCGATTACTGCTATCCCGGATGGAACCGGGAAAAACTCGGCGGAAGATAATGCGCGCGGCAAACAAGGCAGGCCGTTCTGGCAGGATACACAACTGCTGTTAATTGGCGTGGTGGTGCTGGCGATGGCGTTTGCCGAAGGTTCCGCCAATGACTGGCTGCCGCTTTTGATGGTGGACGGCCACGGGTTCAGCCCCACTTCCGGGTCGCTTATCTACACCGGTTTTACGCTTGGTATGACGACAGGCCGGTTCTGCGGCGGCTGGTTTATTGACCGTTACAGCCGCGTGGCGGTGGTTCGCGCCAGCGCGTTAATGGGTGCATTGGGGATCGGCCTGATTATCTTTGTCGACAGCGCCTGGGTGGCGGGTGTGTCGGTTATTCTGTGGGGACTTGGCGCCTCGCTCGGTTTCCCGCTCACTATTTCGGCAGCCAGCGATACCGGCCCGGATGCGGCCACCCGCGTCAGCGTGGTTGCCACCACCGGCTACTTGGCATTCCTCGTTGGTCCGCCGCTGCTCGGTTTCCTTGGCGAGCACTACGGTTTGCGCAGTGCGATGATCGTCGTGTTAAGTCTGGTGCTGGTCGCCGCTCTGGTCGCCCGCGCGGTCGCCAAACCGGCAACAGAAGCGCAGGCCGAACTGGGGTGATAACCCGGCGGCGGCCTGCGTGGCTGCCGCCTTAGCCATCCAGAGAATTTCCCACGCGTTTATCACGCAGGAACACCACCATTAAGCCCAGCCATACTACGCCGTTGAGCAAATTGAAGACGCTGAACAGACCATTGCCGCCGATTAACCAGGCGTGTTTACTGATCTCAATCCCGACGGTAAAGATGAACATCTGCAACATGCCCATCGCTGCTGAAACCGTGCCTTTACTCATCTCGCTGGCAAACAACGTCAGACGCACCAGCCCAGCGTTGGCCAGGCCAATGCCGAAAGCGTAAAGACTCAACCCGGCGGTCATCCACAAATACGCATGCGACGATGCCACCGTAGCGACCGCGGCCAGCAGCAAACCCGCAGCAATCGGCCAGCCGCCTAAAATAATAAGCGAACGCACGGTGCGGCGAGACGTCAGGCGCGCCAACACCAGGTTACCGGCGATTAAGGCGCCGAAAATCGGCACCTGCAACAGCCCATATTCATAGCTGCTAAGCTGCTCGCCGCTGATGATGATAATTGGCGACTGGGCAATCCACGCCAGCAATGGCAGGCTAACAAACCCGGTCGCCAGCGCCCCGGCGACAAAACGCAGGTTTTTCATCACTTCGGCGTAATCGCGCCATAAAGTTTTGAACGAGAGTTTCTCACCGAGCCGGGTGGCAGTTTCAGGCATCGCCCGTTGTAACCCAAAGAAAGAGACCGCCGCCAACATCGCGAAGAGCACAAACATCCCCTGCCACGGCGCGGCATGCACCCACGCGGCGCCGACTAACGGGCCAAGCAGCGGCGCAATCAACGCCACATTCGCCATTAGCGCGGTGATCTTAATGCACACGGCCTCTTCAAAAGACTCCTGTATCGCCGCGTAACCCACCGCGCCAATAAAACAGAGGCTGATGCCCTGCAAAAAGCGCAGCAGCGTAAATTGTTCGATGGTTTGCGCCAGCAGTGTTGCGAGGCAGGTCACGATAAACCACACCACCCCGGTGAGCATGACGGGCCGGCGACCAATTCGGTCGGACAGCGGCCCAAGCAGCCACTGTAAAAACATGCCGCCCGCCAGATAAGCGGTCATTGAGGTCGGCACCCACTCAATCCCCGCGTTGTACTGCTCCACCACCGTCAGCATGCCGGGTTGAATCATATCGTTGCCGATATAGGTGGAGAATTCGTAGAGCACCAGGCAGAGGGGAAATAACAGCGCCCGTCGTCCCAGACGTTGGCCGGAAAGGGTATGGTTTTGCATGCAATCTCTTCATCAATGAAAAATCGCGCAGAGTGTAATCAAAGCGACCCGGCGGCGATAGCGAATTATTTATCAAAAACAGATACCGCACCTTTTCACTCGTTTAAGGTTCGCTTAAGTGACATGGCGTAACGTGAATCCAGGAATCGTCTAACTCTCAGACGAGTAAGACAAAACCGCTTTACCGTGTGCCGCCCCGCTTTTAAGGTGAGCGCTTTACTAAATTTGCATTGTTTCATCAAAGAGTAACAAACCCATGTTAGAGAGCCTGAATTACACCCTGTTCTACTGGATAAACGCCACGCCAGACTCTCCGCGTTGGCTTATCGCGTTAGCCGTGTTTGTTGCAAAAGATCTTATTAATATTGTTCCACTGCTGGCCGCAGGGCTCTGGTTGTGGGGACCGCGCAACCAGGTGACCGCGCAGCGCCATCTGGTGATTAAAGTGGCGCTGGCAATTATCGCCAGCCTCACGCTTTCATGGATTTTAGGCCATACCTTCCCGCACGATCGGCCTTTTGTTAATCATGTGGGTTACAACTTCTTGCCGCACTCGGCGGATGACTCATTCCCGAGCGATCACGGGACGGTGATGTTCACCTTCGCTGTCGCTTTCCTCGCCTGGCACCGTTTTTGGTCCGGCGCGGTGCTGATGGTTATCGGTCTGGCGATTGCCTGGTCGCGGGTGTTTTTGGGTGTCCACTGGCCGATGGATATGCTCGGTGGTCTGTTGGTGGGAATGTGCGGTTGCCTGACGGCACAAATCCTGTGGCAGCGCTTTGGCACGGTGCTTTACCGCAGTGTGCAGCAGCTTTACCGCCTCTGTTTTGCCGTATTGATCCGCCGCGGCTGGGTACGTGACTAAGCGCCAGGGCGCAGGTAAGATGAACGCCCTGCTCAATGCAGGGCTTTCTTTTATTCAGGTGAGATATGGAAACAAGACGCGACGACCGAATAGACCAGCTATTAGATGCGCTTAAGCGTAGCGACAAACTGCATCTCAAAGAGGCAGCCACGCTGCTTGGCGTTTCCGAGATGACCATTCGCCGCGATCTCAGCACCAACAGCGCGCCCGTCGTTTTGCTTGGCGGTTACATTGTGCTGGAACCGCGCTCCGCCAGCCATTATCTGCTGAGCGATCAAAAAAACCGGCTGGTGGAAGAAAAACGTCGCGCGGCAAAACTCGCCGCAGGCCTGTTGCAACCGCATCAAATGGTTTTTTTTGACTGCGGCACAACCATGCCGTGGGTTATCGACGCCATCCCTCACGATTTGCCATTTACCGGCGTCTGCTACTCCCTGAACACCTTTCTGGCATTGCAGGAAAAACCGCTCTGCCGCGCGATTCTGAGCGGCGGCGAGTTCCACGCCAGCAACGCGGTTTTCAAGCCGTTGAACTTCAACGAAACGCTGAGCAACCTGCGCCCGGATATCGCCTTTTATTCGGCGGCCGGCGTCCACGCGCAACAGGGCGCGACCTGTTTTAATCTTGAAGAGTTGCCGGTCAAGCACTGGGCGATGTCCAGCGCGCAATACCACGTGCTGGTGGTCGATCACAGTAAATTTGGCAAAGTTCGCCCGGCCAGCATGGGGCCACTAAACCGTTTTAACATGATTATCAGCGATTGCCGCCCGGACGAAAGCCTGGTGAATGCGGCGAAAAGCCAGCATATCAAACTGCTGTACTAACCGTGCCCGCCAGGGCACGGCTATTGCGCACTCAGGAGAACCAGCTGCCAAACCACTGGTGGAACTTCAGCAGGACAAAATCCCACATCCGCCCTAAGAAACCGGCTTCGTTCACCGCTTCCATCACCACCAGCGGACGCTGTTCAATGGTTTTGCCATCCAACTGGAAGTCAATGGTGCCCACGACCTGCCCTTTGCTCAGCGGCGCTTCAAGCTGCGGCTGCGTTAAGGTATAGCTCGCTTTCAACTTGTTTAACTGCCCTTTGGGGATGGTAATCGAGCCGCTGTCGCCCGCGCCCAGCTTCACTTCGCTGTTATCACCGAACCACACGCGCTGGTTAACGAAAGCCGCATCAGGCTTGATAGGCGTCACGGTATCGAAGAAACGGAAACCCCAGGTGAGCAATTTTTCCGACTCATTAAAGCGAATGCGGTCGGTTTTCGCCCCCAGCACCACGGAAATCAACCGCATATCGCCCTGCGTTGCCGATGCCACCAGATTGTAGCCCGCGCCTTCTGTGGTCCCGGTTTTCATGCCGTCCACATTCATGCCGGTGTTCCACAACAACCGGTTACGGTTTGGCTGGCGAATTTTGTTAAATGTGAACTCTTTCTCTTTGTGGATGGCGTATTCATCCGGCACATCGCGAATCAAGGCTTTGCCAAGCAGCGCCATATCGCGCGCGGTACTGAATTGCCCCGGCGCGTCGAGCCCGTGGACGGTTTTAAAGGTGGTATTAGTGAGACCCAGTTTCTGCGCATAACTGTTCATCAGGCTGACGAAGGAGTCCTGGCTACCCGCAACGAAATCGGCAATCGCGATGCTGGCATCATTGCCTGACTGAATAATCACACCTTTGTTCAAATCCGCCACTGAAACCTGGTCGCCCGGTTTCAGGAACATCAGCGAAGAACCGCGCAACACCGGATTTCCGGTCGCCCAGGCGTCTTTGCCTACAGTAACGGTGTCGGTGAGATGGATTTTCCCGGCTTTTAGCGCCTGGCCGACCACATAGCTGGTCATCAGTTTGGTCAGGCTGGCAGGATCGAGTTTTTCGTCGGCGTTGCCTTCCGCCAGCACTTTGCCGCTGGCGTAATCCATCAGGATCCACGCCCTGGCATCAACCGGCGGCGCTGTCGGGGTTTGTTCAACTGCATATAACGAAGGAGAGAAAAGTACCAACAGCGCAGAGCCTGCTACCAGGCCGCGAAGGGATAAAGAGAAATGCTTCATATAGGCCACCCGAGTATCCATTCAATAAAACGTCACACACCGTGTCGCAACAAACGGTGAGTAATAGCGCACAAACGAAACGAAAAAAACCGCGACTGGGTAAAGTTATTAAAGTTTATGCAATAACAGCGTGTTGCGCTCCCTTTGTGCAATCTTTTTCTGATCCGTTGCCAGAACGTTAACTTTCGCCCACGATGAATAGCACGAAGACATTCAATTGCGCAGGGGTAAAAATGATAACGCTGTGGGGCAGGAATAATTCAACCAATGTCAAAAAAGTTCGCTGGCTGCTGGAAGAGCTGGAGTTGCCATATGAGCATATTCTGGCGGGCGGGCAGTTTGGCCTTAATCACGATCCCGAGTTTCTGGCGATGAACCCGAACGGCCTGGTGCCGTTGCTGCGCGATGACGAGACCGACATTGTGCTGTGGGAATCCAACACCATCGTGCGTTATCTCGCCGCCCAATACGGTCAGCGCCGCTTGTGGCTTGATGCGCCCGCCGAGCGTGCGCAGGGGGAGAAGTGGATGGATTGGGCGCTCGGCACGTTGGCACCGAAACATGGTCCGCTGCTGATGGGGCTGGTGCGCACGCCGCCGGAAAAACGCGACAACGCCGCACTGGAAACGACAAAGCACGCCCTTGAAGATCTTTTCGCCCTGCTTGATAACGCACTGGCAAAAGAGACGTGGCTTTCCGGCGAGGCGTTCGGCTGTGGCGATATCGCCGTCGGCCCGTTCGTTTACAACCTCTTTAATATCCCTGGTTTGCGCTGGACGCCGCGCCCCCATTTACAACGCTGGTATGCGCAGCTTTGTGAACGGCCGGGGTTCCAGAGCGCGGTCATGATTCCGGTGACCTGAAGAGGGTGATGCCGGAGGTCTGATCGCCGGATGGCTTGATTGCCGGATGGCGGCTACGCCTTATCCGGCCTACGATCCGAGCAATGTTTGTAGGCCGGGTGAGCGATTAGCGCTATCCGGCAACATCACGATGCCGGGCTCACCTTCCACAACTCGCCATCGTTCTCATCGGTTAACACATATAAATACCCATCCGGTCCGACGCGTACATCGCGAATGCGTTGCTTACGATCGCCGAGAATGCGGCCATCTTCGGTCACTTTGTCGCCATTGACCGTCATCACGATCAAATCTTCATCTTTCAGCGCGCCGATAAAGAGTTTGTTTTTCCACTGCGGAAAGGTGTCGGCGTTGTAAAACGCCATTCCGCTGATGGCCGGCGATTTCTCCCAATAGAAGACCGGCTGCTCAGTTCCAGCGACGATCTCGCCTTTCGCTTCCGGGATTTTCAGCCCGCTGTAATTAATGCCCCACGTCGCAATCGGCCAGCCGTAGTTTTTGCCTTTTCCGGGAATATTGATCTCATCGCCGCCGCGCGGACCGTGCTCATTGAGCCACAGCGCGTTGCTCCACGGGTTCATCGCCATGCCCTGCGGGTTGCGAATACCGTATGACCAGATTTCCGGTCGCGCGCCCTGTTTACCGACAAACGGGTTATCGTCTGGCACTTTGCCTTGATCCGTCAGCCGCACCAGCTTGCCCTGCAATTTATCCAGATCCTGCGCCGTTGGGCGTTGGTTATTCTCGCCAAGGCCAATCCACAAATAGCCTTTGCCATCAAACACCAGACGACCGCCAAAATGGTTACCCGTCGAGAGTTTGGGCTGCTGGCGAAACACAGTCTGGAAATCTTCAAGGCGTTTGAAATCCTCGCTCAGGCGACCATAGCCAACGGCGGTTCCGGCTTTGTCGTCATTCCCGGCTTCAGCATAGCTCAGCCATACCCGGCGGGACTGGGTGAAATCCGGCGCCAGCGCCACATCCAGCAAGCCCCCCTGCCCGTGCGCCCAGACTTTCGGCACACCGGTAATAGGATCGGAAAGCCCTTTCCCCTCCTGCCAATGGCGCAACTGACCGCCGCGCAAGGTAATCAACATACCGTGATTATCCGGCAGAAAAGCCAGCGCCCAGGGGTGCTCAAGCTTGGTTTGTAATACATCAACTTTCACCGCCGGAGGCGCGGCAAACACAGAGGTGGTCAGCAACAGTAAGAACAGGGGGACACGGCGCATACTGCACTCCTTTATTAAGCGATGAGACTGGATAAAGGTTAGCCATCAGATGACCGGGCGGGCGGGCTTTTACAAAAGCTTAAATAATAAAGGGGAGTTTCCTCCCCTTATTTCGTCAATCCCGGTCTCAGGCTTCTTCAAGCGGCGAATGCTCGCGAAGATACTGGATGCTGTAATCGAGAATATTCAGCGAACGTTCCAGTTTGTCGACATTGACAGAGATGTAAGTTGGGCAATCTTGTCGCCCGCTCATTAAAGAGACTGCCGCAGAAGAGAGTGCTTCCTCTGCCCGGTACATCGCACTGCGCGAGTCGCTGTCTGCCAACTCTTGCAATCGCTCGCCCTTATCGCGGATCTCAAGAGCCAATGCAAAGCAACTCTCTCGCAGACGATCATTTTCACTGATCGACATATACCCTTTTGCTTTGCGCATCTGGATATACGCCGCAAGGTTAGTTCTGGCGGTAATCAACTTCATCAGCAAACGACGTGCGAGTTCATCAGCGGTCATACTAATACCTCCCTTGTCAGCTATTGGGCAGATTAATATTATGATCGTTTTTTGTACAAAGGTGCGGAACCGGTCAATAATTGTTCACTTCTGACATTCATTTACATTTCACCCCCGGCACACCTTTTATTCCCAACGGGTTGCTTGCATATCAATCACAAAACGGTACTTCACATCGCCTTTCAACATGCGGGCAAATGCGGTTTCGATCGCTTCACCGGCGATCATCTCAATGTCTGCGGTAATGTTGTGTTCACCGCAGAAATCCAGCATCGCTTGTGTTTCCTGGATGCTGCCAATCGACGAACCGATGATGCTCAAACGGCGGAACACCATGGGCGTGACATTCGGCGCGGCATGTGGTTGATCCGGGATCCCCACCAGCACCAGGCGACCATTGGTTTTTAACGTCGCCAGATACGGGTCGAGATTGTGCGGCGCAGGCAAATTAACTAAGGCCTTGGCGAAATAAGGGCAAAGTACCCAACGTCCTTTGCATTTACCGTTCCTGATGATGAAGTTATCAATTCAGGAATCACTGGGCTCAGGCGATCCTGAACCCATTTCCTCGATTTCAGCGTCAATTCCGTTAAACTTATCCTTTTTATTGGTTAACACTTAACAACGGATTACCAAAATTTTTTAGATACGCTTTGCCGAATTCACTCGTTGCATAATCATTTAAATGGCCCACATCGCGATAAAGAGGGATACCATTTATTTCTGTTTTACAAATACCTTCAGGGCACTGTACTTTTTTGGGATCCACAATAATCAATGAAGGATATTTGATCTGAAGAGACGAAAACATCTTATCCGTCCAATTATTGTCACTGACATTAGGGTTCGGATTACAAACACCAGGGATATATTCACTTCTGGTTTTATAGTGTTCATAAAAGCATGTCAAAAAATCTTTTGGCATCGCAAACATTGTTTTTATTAAAATAGGTTTAGCATTAGCGCTAATAATTTCTTTTATTGCTTTCTCGGTCGCCTCTTCAATAACGCCAATCGATTCTGCACGTGTCGATTTGTGGTCAACATCATATCTGACATTAAATGCTGCGTAATTTTCCCAGACCTGAGAAATAATTACATATTTGTATTTTTGGCTGCGGATAGCATCATAATATTGCTTAACATTCTCATGGCAAACCTGGTAATAAGCACCTTTATAAGTATACAGGTCAGAGTGATAAACATTCGGCACAGCCAAACAAAGAGACGTTGCTTTCATATCAACAAGTACATGCGCATCCCGCCCCATTAAATCAAAGAAATTCCAATACTGATTAGAATGAGAATCTCCCATTAATAACGCACGTGTTTCAGATTTCTTATCACCCACCACACAGGCCATATCCGTTCCGACAACGTTTTCATTCATACATTTCTGCCGGTTTTTTAATTGAGTAGACGTCAATACGTGATTAATATAATTCAACGACTTACCGAAACGAATATAGCTAAACCCATCGAAATATTTGCTGACAGGCATAAATACTAATATTGCCAACAATGGCACAATCACCAAATAAAACAGGGATTTGATAAAACCAAGCCGTGGTTTTCTGAAGGGTTTTTCAATACAGTAGTAGCATGCCGTAGCCAGCAGCAACGCAAGAATGAGCCCAGCGATGCGCAAAGGAAGATGATCTTTCCCAAGGTAATGTAATACCGCAAAGATCGGCCAATGAAAGAGATACAGTGAGTAAGAGATCGAACCAATCCATACAAGAGGAGCAAATGACAGGCATTTATTGACCAATGAACCTGCATTAGCTCCACTAATAATTAGCACTGCTGTGCTTAAGCAAACAACCAGTGTATAAACATTAGGGTATCCCAATATAATTTCACCCTTCATTCCCACAAATAGTATCGCGAACAAAGAAATAAGGGAGAGGAAGTTCTGTACCAAAACGTGTGGTTTTCTCATGCTCGATAAATATAAACAACTACCTACCCCGATCATGAACTCAAACAGTCTGAATGCAAAAAAGTAATATGTTTTGGTTGGGTGTGAATATGAATAATGATAAGTAATATAAATGCCTATCACAGTAATAACAACTGCAATAAGTTTTAGCTTTTTTGCATTTATTTTTTTACTTACCAGCAAGCATATAACAGGAAATATAAGATACCATTGCCATTCAATGGATAGCGACCACGTATGCAACAATAACATTGAATTAGCATCGGGTGCAGCATATCCAGTTGTTTCATCACCAAAATATCGGTTGGACACCACTAATATAGTTTGTTTAATACTTTTCAGAAACGGTGCATAATCGGATGGTAGATAAAAAACCGTCGCAATGATTAATGAGAATAAAATCATTGTTAGCATTGCGGGTAAGAGTCGCCACATCCTGCGGAGATAAAACTGACCAAAACTAAATTCACCTGCTTCAATGCTATTCTTTATTATTGTTGAAATAAGAAAACCAGAGATAACAAAGAAAATATCCACCCCGATAAAACCGGAAGGGAAAACAGCAAAACCAGCATGAAAAAAAAGAACCAGCAATACAGCAACAGCCCTTAATCCATCAATATCAGAACGGTACTTCATCCGTAATCCTGCAACTTAAATATAAATTCCGCATTCTACACGAATCACCCAAAATATGGAAAACAGAGATGCTTTGCTACTGCATTCAATAAATGATAAAGCGTTTAGCAACGATTAATCTGCCCTTAATCTAAATATTTATCCTGAAGATCTGTAATTCACTATCGCATTTTCTTCACAACGGATTATTCAACCAACATCCTGTTTAGTACTTTCTGAAAGCATTCACAGGATAAGCAGTCTCTGTGGATCAAGTTCTTTCGAACCGGAGAACACTGGAGTGATGGAATCAAGCATCTCAGACCCAGCAGGCTCGCCATTCCCCTCCTCCGACACACTTTTCCCTAAGTTCAGTACTATCTTCGTAGATAAGCTTTTAATTATTTCTGACATCAGCAGCGGGAAACGTCACAAAACGCATATCGCGAGAAGGGGGAGTAACGATGATCTTGCCTTACATCATTTCGATTTCCGATGAAAGACTGGCGGCCATCCGGGCAAAGGTTGAAGCCTACGACTGGAGCCAATTTCCCGACGCAGGTGGTTGGTCTGCGGGTGTCGGCATTAAAGATCTTAAGCGGCTAATGGCTTATTGGCGCCAGCATTATGACTGGCGCGCCGTTGAGCGAGATCTCAATACATTCCCCCACTTCATTACCAATATCGACGGCAATCACATCCATTTTGTGCATGTGAAAGGTGACGGGACAAAACCGCCAGTCTTGCTGTTGCATGGCTGGCCCGGTAGTTGGCTTGAGTTCAGGGAGATCATCGCCCCGTTGGCGGCCGACGGGCATGACGTCGTTGTCCCCTCGCTTCCCGGTTTCGCCTTCTCGAGGCCTGTTACGTCACCCCTCGGCCCACGAAAAGTCGCCGCGCTGATGCATGAACTGATGGGACGTCTGTTCGCGGATACGCGCTATCTCATTCAGGGCGGTGATTGGGGCCAGGGCATTGCGATATGGGCGGCGCATGACCGCCCGGAGGCGCTGCTCGGTATCCACCTCAATATGCTGGATGTCTTTGCCAGTGATGTTGAACCCCAGAACGACGAAGAGAAAGCCTACGTCGCGAACCGCGAAGTCACTACTGAGTGGGAAAGTGGATACAAGCATGAACAGTCGACGCGCCCCCAGACGCTGGGCGTGGCGATGGCGGACAGCCCGGTCGGCGCGGCAGGTTGGATGCTGGAGAAGTTCGGAAAATGGGCCGACTTGCCAACAACTGAGGACGGCAGCCCGGATATCTGGAGCAAATTCACCGAGGAGCAGTTGCTCACCAACATCATGCTCTATCTTGCGCCAGCCTCTTTCGTGACCGCGACATGGCTCTATTTCGGCACTCGCCTGGAGGGATCGCAGTCGCTGCCCGCCGGCAGTTTCATCCTCGTACCAACAGGCGTCGCGGCGTTTCCGGATCCTGTTTTTGCACCGCCGCCCCGCTCTTTTGCCAATAAGACTTACAACATTGTGCACTGGAGCGATATGCCCAGCGGCGGCCATTTTGCGGCAATGGAAGAGCCACAATTGCTCCTGGCCGATTTGCGAACGTTCATCGCCACAGTGACAGCAACGCACTCCTGAGGATAACGCCGCGCCGGGCAATTTTGCGCATCAGCGCGTGCACGTCCCCCTATAAATTCAGGCAATAGCCCTGTACAATCCCTGCCCTAAGATCCTATAACTGATTACTTTTTGAACTATGAGCAATGTGAACCCGCAGCCGAAAATCGGCTTTGTCTCTTTAGGCTGTCCGAAAAACCTGGTGGATTCTGAACGTATCCTCACGGAACTGCGTACCGAAGGCTACGATGTTGTGCCGAGTTACAACGATGCCGATATGGTAATTGTGAATACCTGCGGCTTTATTGACAGCGCGGTGCAAGAGTCACTGGAAGCCATCGGCGAAGCGCTGAACGAAAACGGCAAGGTCATCGTGACGGGCTGCCTGGGCGCGAAAGAAGATCAGATCCGCGAAGTACATCCAAAAGTGCTGGAAATCACCGGGCCACACAGCTACGAGCAGGTGCTTGAGCATGTTCACCATTATGTGCCGAAACCGCAGCACAACCCCTTCTTAAGCCTGGTGCCAGAACAAGGCGTGAAACTGACGCCACGCCACTATGCTTATCTGAAAATTTCCGAAGGCTGTAACCACCGTTGCACGTTCTGCATTATCCCGTCGATGCGTGGCGATCTGGTGAGCCGCCCCATTGGTGACGTGCTGGCCGAAGCGAAACGTCTGGTCAATGCGGGCGTAAAAGAGCTGCTGGTTATCTCTCAGGACACCTCCGCGTACGGCGTGGATGTGAAACACCGTATGGGCTTCCACAACGGCGAGCCGGTAAAAACCAGCATGGTTGGCCTGTGTGAGCAACTGGCGAAACTCGGCGTCTGGACGCGTCTGCATTACGTCTACCCATATCCGCACGTTGACGATGTGATCCCGCTGATGGCGGAAGGCAAAATCCTGCCTTACCTCGATATCCCGCTGCAACACGCCAGCCCGCGTATTCTGAAACTGATGAAGCGCCCCGGTTCTGTTGATCGCCAACTGGCGCGCATCAAACGCTGGCGCGAGATCTGCCCGGAGCTGACGCTGCGTTCGACCTTTATCGTTGGTTTCCCTGGCGAAACCGAAGAAGATTTCCAGATGCTGCTGGATTTCCTGACCGAAGCGCGTCTGGATCGCGTTGGCTGCTTTAAATACAGCCCGGTGGAAGGCGCAACCGCCAACGAACTGGCGGATCAAGTGCCGGAAGAGGTTAAAGAAGCGCGTTGGAACCGCTTTATGCAACTGCAACAGCAGATCTCCGCTGAACGTCTGCAAGAAAAAGTCGGCCGCGAGATTCTGGTGATTGTCGATGAAGTGGACGAAGAAGGCGCGATTGGCCGCAGTATGGCAGATGCGCCGGAAATCGACGGCGCGGTCTACCTGAACGGCGAAACCAATGTTAAACCGGGCGACGTAATCCGCGTAAAAGTGGAAAACGCCGACGAGTATGACCTTTGGGGCACGCGCGTTTAAGAAGTGCAAAACCCGGCAGCCGCCGGGTTTTTTATTATTGCCCCACCCCGTAGCCCGGATAAGGCACTGGCCGCCATCCGGCGAAACACCCGCCATTGCCAGCAAACGCCTGATGGCGCTGATTGCCTGATGGCGCTGCGCTTATCAGGCCTACAAGTCAGTCCTACAAATCAGGCCTACAAATTTTACCCTTTGATTTTCGGGTCCAGCGCGTCGCGCAGGCCATCGCCCAGCAGGTTAAACGCCAGCACCGTCAGGAAAATCGCCAGCGACGGAAACAGCGCCACATGGGGAGCAATCACCATATCGGCGCGCGCTTCATTGAGCATCGCGCCCCACTCCGGCGTTGGCGGTTGTGCGCCCATGCCCAGAAACGACAAACTGGCGGCGGAGATAATCGACGTACCAATACGCATGGTGAAATAGACAACAATCGACGACACCGTGCCGGGCAGAATGTGGTGGAACAAAATCACCGCGTCGCTGGCGCCAATGCTACGGGCGGATTCGATAAAGGTTTGCTGCTTCAGCACCAATGTGTTGCCGCGCACCAACCGGGCAAAAGCCGGAACGGAAAAAACCGCCACCGCGATGATCACATTCGCCATGCCGCTACCCATCACCGCAACTACCGCAATCGCCAGCAAAATACCGGGGAAGGCGAACAGCACATCGCAAACGCGCATGATAATGCGATCCCACCAGCCTTCGTAATAGCCCGCCAGCAGCCCGAGTACCGTGCCAATGGCGGCGCCAATTAGCACCGCAAAGACACCGGCCGCCAGCGAAATCTGCGCGCCGACCAGCACGCGGCTTAAGATATCGCGCCCCAGCGAATCCACACCAAACCAGTGCACCAGCGACGGCCCTTCGTTGAGCCGGTCGTAGTCAAAATAGTTCTCCGCATCGAACGGGGCGATCCACGGCGCAATCACCGCCAGCAGGATCAACAGCAGTACAAACAGCCCTGCGGTCATGGCAATCGGCTGGCGGCAAAAACGTCGCCAGAACTCATGCCACGGAGTACGCACATGACCCGGTTTGACCGCGGGCATGGCGTTTAAAATCGCCTGTCGACGCCAATTTAACAATCGCATCCTTACTTGTACCTGATAGCGGGATTAAGAGCGGCGTAGAGCACATCCACCACTAAGTTGATAAGAATAAACTCCAACGAAAAGAGCAGCACTTCGGCCTGAATAACCGGGTAATCACGCATTTCAACGGAATCCACCAGTAAACGGCCAAGTCCAGGCCAGTTAAAGACTTTCTCCACCACAATCGAGCCGCCGAGCAAAAAGCCGAATTGCAGCCCCATCATCGTCACCACCGGAATCATCGCATTGCGCAAGCCGTGCTTGAGGATCACCCAGCGCTCGCTTACCCCTTTGGCGCGCGCGGTGCGCATATAGTCTTCATTGAGCACGTCGACAAACGAGGCGCGGGTGAAACGCGCCATCACCGCCGCCACCGCCGCGCCGAGTGTTAATGACGGCAGAATATAGTGCCGCCAGGTGTCGGCGCCGACAGTCGGCAACCAGCCCAACTCCACGGAAAAGACCTGCATCAGCAGCATCCCCAGCGCAAAAGCAGGGAAAGAAAGACCCGTCACCGCCAGCGCCATTCCTAAATGATCCGGCCAACGGTTGCGCCACACGGCGGCGGCGATACCTGCGCCCAGCCCGAACAGCATTGCCCAGATCATGCTGCTGATGGTCAACAACAGCGTCGGCATAAAGCGGCTGGCGATCTCCTCCACCACCGGGCGGCGGGAGGCCATCGAAATGCCAAAATCCCCCTGCACTACGTTTGAGATGTAATCCCAGAACTGCACCCACAGCGGCTGATCCAGCCCCAGTTGGCGGCGCACCAGTTCAATAACCTGCGCGTCAGCCTCTGGCCCGGCAATCAGCCGCGCCGGATCCCCCGGGAGCAAATGCACAAACAGAAACACCAGTATGGCCACAATCAGTAACGTTGGGATCAGGCCCAGCAGGCGTTTAATTATATAATTCAGCATGTTATTTTCCCTCACCCCGCCTTCAATCCGGCAAGGAGGAGTGAGTTATCTATTGCAAATCGGCGTTGTCAAAACTAAACCCGGTATCGGGCATGATGTAAAAACCGGTCAGCTTCTTGTTGTGCGCCGAAACCAGTTTTTCCACCACTAGCGGGACCCACGGCGACTGCTGCCAGATGATATCCTGCGCCTGTTTGTAGAGCCGCTCTTTCTCATCCGTGCTGGTGGTTTTCAGCGCATCGGCAAAATCTTTATCCACTTGCGGATTGCTATAGAACGCGGTATTGAACTGCGTTGGCGGCCAGTTCCATGAAGCAAACAGCGGCGATAACGCCCAATCCGCTTCGCCAGTCGACGCCGACCAGCCAGTATAAAACATGCGCACACCGCTCTGTTTCTGCCCTTTGGCTTCCACTTCCGCCGCGCGCTGCCCGGCGTCCATTGCCGTGACCTGAACTTTAATCCCCACCTGCGCCAGTTGCTGCTGGGTAAACTGCAATACTTTCTGCGCGGTGCTGTGGTTGTGCGACGACCACAATGTGGTGCTAAAGCCTTGCGGGTAACCGGCCTCTTTCAGCAGTTCGCGGGCTTTCGCCGGATCGTACGGCCACGGTTTGTAAGCCTGCGAATACGCAATGGACGGCGGTAATACGCCTGTTGCCGGTGTCGCGAAACCGGCGAACGCGACTTTTACCAACGCCGGGCGGTTGATGGCGTAGTTAATCGCTTCACGCACTTTGGGGTTATCGAACGGCTTTTGCGTCACGTTCATGCTGATGTAGCGCTGCATGATCGACGGGCTGGCAACCAGCTCCAGCTTGCTATTTCTTTTCAGCACTTCCGCCTGTTCATACGGAATGGGAAACGCAAACTGCGCTTCGCCGGTTTGCAGCATCGCCGCGCGGGTGTTGTTGTCCACCACCGGACGCCAGGTGATAGAGTCCAGCTTCGGCAGGCCTTGCTGCCAGTAACCGGCAAACTTCTTTACCTTCACAAAATCGGTTTGGTTCCAGGCATCCAGCGCGTAAGGCCCGGTACCGACCGGGTGAAAACCGATCTCGTTGCCATATTTTTTGAGCGCCGCCGGGGAGATCATCGCAGTGGCCGGGTGCGCGAGGATATTGATAAACGCCGAGAACGGCTGTTTCAGGGTGATTTTGACCGTGCTGTCATCCACGGCTTCGGTCTTGCCGATGTTTTTATAGAGGTTATAGCGCTTCAGGCTGTTGGCCGGGTTGCTGGCGCGATCAAGGTTCGCTTTTACTGCCGCGGCGTTGAAATCCGTTCCATCCTGGAACTTCACCCCTTTGCGCAGTTTGATGGTGTACGCCAGCCCATCATCAGAAACGGTATAACTTTCTGCTAAAACGTTTTGCAGCTTCATATCTTTATCGAGGCCGAACAGCCCCTGATAGAAGGATTTCGCCACTGCCTGCGACAACGTGTCGTTGGCGTCATAGGGATCAAGAGTGGTGAAATTGGATCCCACAGCGACAACCACGTCTTTCGCGGCGAAGGACGGTACGGCGGTCAGCGCGAACACCACGCCTGCAACGACCCGCCAGTGTCGGGAAATGATTTGTGCCATGTTGCTCTCCTGGAGAACCCTGTCGGTAATCAATTAAAAACGAGATTGCGTGCTGCCGGGCGTCGACCTGGCGACGAAATGCCCCGGCCCCACGTTTTGCAACTGTACGCGTTGCATTGACTCGCCGCGCTTGCGGATATTGCTGGGCATATCATCCGATAACAGCACCCGCTGCGCCGGCTGATGCGCCGGATCGGCGACCGGAACCGCCGACATCAGTTTACGGGTGTACGGATGCTGCGGGTTTTCAAACACCGCGCGTCGGGGGCCAATCTCAACAATCTGCCCCAAATACATCACCGCTACCCGGTGGCTAATGCGCTCCACGACGGCCATATCATGGGAGATAAACAGAAACGCGATCCCCAACTCACGCTGCAAATCGAGCAACAAGTTGATAATTTGCGCGCGAATTGACACATCCAGCGCCGAGACGGATTCATCCGCCACGACCACACGCGGGTTCAGGGCCAGCGCGCGGGCAATGCAAATGCGCTGGCGCTGGCCGCCGGAAAACTCATGCGGGTATCGCCAGGCGTGTTCCGGCTTCAGCCCGACGCGCTCCAGCAGCCACTCGACGCGCTGGCGACCTTCGGCTTCACCGAGCAAGTTATGCACGCGCAATGGCTCGATAATCGAATCGCCCACCGTCTGGCGCGGGTCGAGCGATGCGTAAGGATCCTGAAAAATAAACTGAATATCCCGGCGAATCAGCTTCATTTTGTGGTCGGAAAGCGTATCAATGCGCTCGCCGTTAAAGGTAATCGAACCGCTCTGGCTTTCCACCAGCCGCAGCAGCGCACGCCCGGTGGTCGATTTACCGCTGCCGGATTCCCCCACCAAAGAGAGCGTTTCGCCGGGCCACAGATCAAAACTGACGCCTTCGACCGCGTGCACTTCTTTGGTGACGCGGTTGAGTATCCCGCTGCGCAGCGGGAAGCGTGCCACCAGATCCCGCACCTGCAAAATCGGCTCGCCCGGCACCACGGTATCTTGTTCGGTTTCCGGCTCCTGATGCTGGGGGTTCTTCGAGGAAATCAGCGGGAAGCGGCGCGGAAGATTGCTGCCATTCATCGCGCCGAGTTTCGGCACCGCCGCCAGCAGCGCTTTGGTGTACGGGTGTTGAGGGTCGCGGAAAACCTGGCCGACATTGCCGCTTTCCACCGCTTCACCTTGGTTCATCACCAGCACGCGATCGGCGATATCCGCCACCACGCCCATATCGTGGGTGATAAAAATCACCCCCATCGACATCTCTTTTTGCAGCACGGCGATGAGTTGCAAAATCTGCGCCTGAATTGTCACATCCAGCGCGGTAGTGGGTTCATCGGCAATCAACACCGCAGGCCGACATGAGAGCGCCATGGCGATCATCACGCGCTGGCGCATACCGCCAGAAAGCTGATGGGGAAAGCTGGAGAGAATGGATTGCGCTTCCGGAATGCGCACCAGATCGAGCATCCGCCGCGCTTCGGCCATCGCATCGTCGCGCCCGAGCTTTTGGTGCAGGCGAATCGACTCGGCAATCTGTTCGCCGACCGGAAAAACCGGGTTCAGCGAGGTCATCGGCTCCTGAAAAATCATCGCGATATCCGCACCGCGCACGCTGCGCATTTGCGAGGAAGAGAGTTTGTTCAGGTCGACTTTCTGGCGGTTGCGGCGCGTCAGGCGCATATGATCGCAGCTCACTTCGCCGCCCGCCTGCTCAATCAGGCGCAACAACGATAATGCGGTGACGGATTTACCGGAGCCGGATTCGCCGACAATCGCCAGCGTTTCACCCCGTTTCAGGGAAAAAGAGAGGTTGCGCACCACCGGGGTCAGTTGTTTGTCATGGCTGAATGCGATATTCAGATTGCTGACGTCGAGTACGACGTCAGCGTCTGCTTCAAACCCTTGCGACACCCCGCTCTCCTTATTCACGGTAAATCCCCACACTTGGCGCGTCGCCTGCGTAACCCCAGGCGCGATACATACCTTCGCTGTTAAATGGCAGCGCAACGTTCCCTTCACGATCGACAGCAATCACCCCGCCGCTGCCGCCCAACGCCGGTAATTTGTCCATCACCACCGCTTCACAGGCTTCATGCAGGCTGAATCCGCCGTATTCCATCAGCGCGGCGATATCGTAAGCCGCCAGCGCGCGAATAAAGACTTCGCCGGTGCCGGTACAAGAGACGGCGACATTGGCGTTATTGGCATAACATCCGGCACCCGGCAATGGGCTGTCGCCGACGCGACCCGGCAGTTTGTTGGTCATTCCACCGGTGGATGTCGCGGCGGCCAGGTTGCCGTGTTTATCCAGCGCAACCGCCCCGACGGTGCCAAATTTGTTGCGCTCATCGAGTGGCGCGGAACCGTGATCGAGCACGGTTTCCCCGGCTTCCCTCGCCTGGAGCAGTTGCGTAAAGCGTTCCGGGGTGGAAAACAGGCTCGGTGAAACCGCCTCAACGCCATGGGAAAAGGCAAAATTCTCCGCCCCTTCACCAATCATTAACACGTGCGGGCTTTGCTCCATCACCAGACGCGCCGCCAGCACCGGGTTGCGTAAGCGGCTGACACCCGCCACCGCCCCGGCCTTCAGGGTGATGCCATCCATCACACAGGCGTCCAGTTCATGGGTTTCATCGCGAGTAAACACCGCGCCGATTCCGGCGTTAAACAACGGGCACTCTTCCAGTAGCCGCACCGTTTCAGTGACGACATCCAGCGCGCTTTCGCCCGCTTCCAGCATCCGTTGCCCGGTTTCAATAATCGACGAGAGCACCTGTACGTAACGCTGCTCTTTTTCCGGGCTCATCTCAGCGCGGCTGATAGCTCCCGCCCCGCCGTGTAGTGCGATTACCGCTTTAACCATGTTTTCCGCCCGGTTTTCTCTGAACTGAGAACGATTTCTGAATATAGGAAGTCGTTACAACGATGTAAAGCGAAGTGATAACAATGGGGTAGAAGCAAGTCATGTTGACCCCTCTCCTTTTCTGCCATAATGGCCGCTTCAACGCGTTGACTGGATATTAACTATGGAATCCTCAAATGGCCTGATCTCCCTCGAAACGGCCCTGTCACAGATGCTGTCACGCATTTCACCGCTCACAGAGTGCGAAACTCTGCCGCTGGTGGCCTGTTTTGGCCGCGTGGTGGCGCAAGATATTATTTCTCCGTTGAATGTGCCGGGTTTTGATAATTCGGCAATGGATGGTTATGCCGTGCGCCTTGCCGATATCAAGAGCGGCAACGCCTTGCCGGTGGTGGGGAAAGCCTTTGCCGGGCAGCCGTTCGACGGCGCCTGGCCTGCGGGCACCTGCGTGCGCATTATGACCGGCGCGCCAATTCCCGCCGGGTGCGACGCGGTGGTGATGCAAGAGCAGACCGAACAAACCGATGCAGGCATCCGTTTTACTGCTGAGGTGCGCGAAAACCAGAACATTCGCCGCGCGGGCGAAGATATCGCCAAAGGCGCCAGCGTCTTTGCCGCCGGAACCAAACTGACCGCCGCCGAACTGCCGGTGCTGGCGTCACTCGGCATTGCGCAAGTGGATGTAGTGCGTAAAGTGCGTGTGGCGCTATTTTCCACCGGTGATGAGTTACAACTGCCCGGCCAGCCACTGGCGGCGGGGCAAATCTACGACACGAACCGTTTGTCGGTGCACCTGATGCTGGCGCAATTAGGCTATGACGTGATTAACCTCGGCATCATCCCGGACGACCCACAAAAGCTGCGCGACACCTTTATCGCCGCCGACATCCAGGCCGATGTGGTGCTGAGCTCCGGCGGGGTTTCGGTCGGTGAAGCGGATTACACCAAAACGATCCTTGATGAATTGGGCGAAATCGCCTTCTGGAAACTGGCGATCAAACCGGGTAAACCGTTCGCCTTTGGCAAGCTGAAGAACAGCTGGTTCTGCGGCCTGCCGGGTAACCCGGTTTCCGCCACGCTCACCTTTTACCAACTGGTGCAACCGCTGCTGGCGAAACTGAGCGGAAATACCGCAGATACGCAACCGTTGCGTTTTCGCGCCCGCGTGGTGGGCCGCCTGAAAAAAACGCCGGGTCGCCTGGATTTCCAGCGCGCGGTGTTAAGCCGTGGCGAAGATGGCACGCTCGAAGTGCGCACCACCGGGCATCAAGGCTCGCATATTTTTAGCTCCTTCAGCCAGGGCAACTGCTTTGTGGTGCTGGAGCGTGAGCGCGGCAATGTCGAGGCGGGCGAATGGGTGGAAGTGGAGATGTTTAACCATCTCTTCGGAGGCTAAAGATGGTCGAAGAACTCAGCGATGCGGAGATGATGCGTTACAACCGGCAGGTTATTCTGCGCGGTTTTGATTTCGACGGTCAGGAGCGGTTAAAAGCAGCGCGCGTGCTGGTGGTCGGCCTCGGTGGTCTGGGCTGCGCCGCCGCGCAATATCTGGCGGCGGCGGGCGCCGGAAACATGACGCTGCTGGATTTTGATACCGTCGCGCTCTCGAACCTGCAACGCCAGACGCTGCATGGCGATGCGGATATTGGCAAGGCGAAAGTCGATTCTGCCTGCGAATCGCTGCAGCGTATTAACCCCCATGTGCACTACACGCCGATCAATGCGCTGCTGGATGAAGACGCGCTGTTCGCGCAGATTGCCGCGCACGATATCGTGCTCGATTGCACCGATAATGTCGCGATCCGTAACCAGCTCAATGTGGGCTGTTTTCAGCATAAAGTCCCGCTGGTTTCCGGTGCGGCAATCCGCATGGAGGGGCAGATCAGCGTCTTTACCTGGGGCGAAAATGCGCCGTGTTACCGCTGCCTGAGCCGCCTGTTTGGTGAAAATGCGTTGACCTGCGTGGAAGCCGGCGTGATGGCACCGCTGGTCGGGGTGATTGGTTCCTTGCAAGCGATGGAAGCCATCAAAGTGCTTACGCAGTATGGCACGCCTGCGGCAGGCAAGATCCTGATGTACGATGCGATGACCTGCCAGTTCCGCGAAATGAAACTGTTGCGTAATCCGGGCTGCGAGGTTTGCGGCGGTTAACCCTTCTTGTGCCGGAGACTGATTTGCCGGATGGCGGCTAACGCCTTATCCGGCCTACAAATTCGTGGGCAGTGGTTAACGTTTGAGGCGTAGGCCTGATAAGCGCAGCGCCTCAGGCGCGTTTTTAAAGCTCGACTCGCGTCACAATAACTTTCATTCGAAAGTTATTTAATCTCCATATGAAAAATATGGAGATGCTTCATGATTTTCAACATTCAGCGCTATTCCACCCATGATGGCCCCGGCATTCGCACGGTGGTGTTTCTCAAAGGCTGCTCGTTAAGCTGCCGCTGGTGCCAGAACCCGGAAAGCCGCGCCCGCACGCGCGAGGTGCTGTTTGACCCGCGCCTTTGTCTTGCCGGTTGTGATTTGTGCCAGCACGCCGCGCCAACAGTGATTGAACGCGCGCTGGATGGTTTGATGATCCACCGCGAAAAGCTCAATGATGAGACGCTCAACCCCCTTACCCACTGTTGCCCGACGCAGGCATTAAGCGTTTGCGGCGAAGTGAAATCCGTTGATGAAATCATGGCGACCGTCTTGCGCGATAAACCGTTTTACGATCGCAGCAGCGGCGGTCTGACCCTTTCCGGCGGTGAACCGTTTATGAACCCGCTGTTGGCGCAGGCGCTGTTAGCGGCCAGTCACCAGCAACACATTCATACGGCGGTGGAAACCTGCCTGCACGTGCCGTGGCGCTATATCGAACCTGCGCTGCCGTTTGTTGATCTTTTCCTGGCTGATTTAAAACACGTTGATGAGGCCGCGTTTCAGCGCTGGACCGGCGGTTCGGCAAAGCGCGTGCTCGACAACCTGAAGCGCCTGGCGCAAGCGGGTAAGAAAATGACGATTCGCGTGCCGCTGATCCCCGGTTTCAACGCCGACGAAGCCTCCATCAAAGCCATCACGACGTTTGCCGCCGACGAGTTACACGTCAGCGACATCCACTTTCTGCCGTATCACACGCTGGGCATCAATAAATATCGCCTGCTCGGCGAACCCTACACCGCACCTGAAAAGCCGCTCGACGCGCCGCAATTGCTGGCGTTTGCCGAGGATTTTGCCCGCCAGAAAGGACTGACGGCGACATTACGAGGATAAAACAATGACCACACTGCAATTAGACACGCTGACCGACCGTATCAAAGCGCATAAAACCGCGCTGGTGCACATTGTCAAACCGCCGGTCTGCACCGAGCGCGCACGTCATTACACGCACATCTATCAAAAGCATTTGGATAAACCGCTTCCCGTACGGCGCGCGCTGGCCCTGGCACACCACCTGGCGCAGCGCACCCTCTGGATCAAACATGACGAACTGATTATCGGCAACCAGGCAAGCGAAGTCCGCGCCGCGCCCATCTTCCCGGAATACACCGTGTCGTGGATTGAAAACGAAATTGACGCGCTGGCCGATCGCCCCGGCGCCGGTTTTGCGGTAAGCGATGAGAACAAGCGCGTGCTGCATGAGGTTTGCCCCTGGTGGCGCGGGCAAACGGTGCAGGATCGCTGCTACGGCATGTTTACCGACGAACAAAAAGCGCTGCTGGATACCGGTATTATCAAAGCCGAAGGCAATATGACCTCCGGGGATGCGCATCTGGCGGTCAATTTCCCGCTATTGCTGGAAAAAGGGCTGGATGGTTTGCGCCATCAAGTGGATGAGCGCCGCACGCGCATTAATCTGACGAACCTCGACGATCTGCACGGCGATCAGTTCTTAAAAGCCATTGATATTGTGCTGAACGCGGTCAGCCTGCATATCGAACGGTTTGCCGATCTGGCGCGCAAAATGGCCGGGGAAGAGCGTCGGCAAAACCGCCGCGACGAACTGCTGGCGATGGCGGAAAACTGCCTGATCATTGCTCATGAACCGCCCAAAACCTTCTGGCAAGCATTGCAGTTGTGCTATTTCATCCAGTTGATTTTGCAGATTGAGTCCAACGGTCACTCGGTGTCGTTTGGCCGCATGGACCAATATCTTTACCCGTTCTATCGCCGCGATGTTGAACTGCATCAGTCACTGTCACGCGAAGCGGCCATTGAGCTGCTGCACGGTTGCTGGCTGAAGTTGTTGGAAGTGAACAAAATCCGCTCCGGCTCCCACTCCAAAGCCTCGGCGGGCAGCCCGCTCTATCAAAACGTGACGATTGGCGGCCAGCAGTGGCACAACGGCGAGGCACAGGATGCGGTCAATCCGCTTTCTTACGCAATCCTCGAATCCTGCGGTCGCCTGCGCTCAACGCAGCCGAACCTCAGCGTGCGTTACCACGCCGGGATGAGCAACGACTTTCTCGACGCCTGCGTGCAGGTGATCCGCTGCGGCTTTGGCATGCCGGCGTTCAATAACGACGAAATCGTGATCCCGGAATTTATCAAACTCGGCGTCGAACCCGCTGATGCCTACGATTACGCGGCGATTGGCTGTATTGAAACCGCGGTCGGCGGCAAGTGGGGCTACCGTTGCACCGGCATGAGCTTTATCAACTTTGCCCGCGTGATGCTGGCCGCGCTGGAAGGCGGTCGCGATGCCACCAGCGGCAAGGTTTTCTTGCCACAAACGCAGGCGCTTTCGGCGGGCAATTTCCACACTTTCGACGACGTTTTGCAGGCGTGGGATGCGCAGATTCGCTATTACACCCGTAAATCCATTGAGATTGAATATGTGGTCGACACCATGCTGGAAGAGAACGTGCCGGATATTCTCTGCTCCGCGCTGGTCGATGACTGCATTGAACGAGCGAAAAGCATTAAACAAGGCGGCGCGAAATATGACTGGGTTTCCGGCTTACAGGTGGGTATCGCCAACCTGGGCAACAGCCTGGCAGCGGTGAAAAAACTGGTGTTCGATCAGGGCGCGATCGGCCAACAACAACTGGCAGACGCGCTGGCGGCGGATTTCGACGGCCTGACCCACGAACAGCTTCGCCAGCGGCTGATCAACAGCGCGCCGAAATATGGCAATGACGACGACAGCGTCGATGCCCTGCTGGTTCGCGCGTATCAGACCTATATTGATGAGCTGAAGCAGTATCACAATCCGCGTTATGGTCGCGGGCCTATCGGCGGGAATTACTACGCCGGTACGTCGTCCATTTCCGCTAACGTGCCGTTTGGCGCGGCGACAATGGCCACGCCGGACGGGCGCAAAGCGCACACACCGTTGGCGGAAGGCGCCAGCCCCGCGTCCGGCACCGATCATTTAGGGCCAACGGCGGTGATCGGCTCCGTCGGTAAACTGCCGGTCAGCGCGATCCTCGGCGGTGTGCTGCTTAACCAGAAGTTGAACCCGTCAACCCTGGAGAATGACAGCGATCGGCGCAAATTAATGGCGCTGCTGCGCACCTTTTTCGAGGTGCATAACGGCTGGCATATTCAGTACAACATTGTTTCGCGCGAGACGTTGCTGGAAGCAAAAAAACACCCCGATCAGTACCGCGATTTGGTGGTGCGCGTCGCCGGGTATTCGGCGTTTTTCACCGCCCTGTCGCCGGATGCGCAGGACGATATTATTGCCCGCACCGAACATTCGTTGTGATGTCATTTTTTAGAAAAAATCACCTCAGCTTTTGACCAAGTCTCCGTAGGCCGGGTAAGGCGTAACCGCCACCCGGCGTTTTGTTTGTACTTTCGAATGAAATAAGATTTGTGCTTTTGGTCACATTCTCTCTAGAATGTCTGTCGTCGCAGTTACATTCAGGAGCGCTATGTATGACCGTCAAAGTTATCGTCACTGATATGGACGGAACTTTCCTTGATGACGCCAAGCAGTACGATCGCACGCGATTTATGGCGCAATTCGAGCAACTTCGTGAGCGTAATATTGAGTTCGTTGTCGCCAGCGGCAACCAGTATTATCAACTGATCACCTTTTTCCCGGAGCTTAAAGAAACCCTCTCCTTCGTCGCCGAAAACGGCGCGCTGGTTTACGAGCACGGTCAAAAATTGTTCCATGGGGAACTGACCCGCCACGAAGCCCAGGTGGTGATCGGCGAGTTGTTAAAAGACCCTGGCCTCAATTTTGTCGCCTGCGGCCTGGAAAGCGCTTATGTCAGCGAAAACGCCCCGGCGGAGTTTGTCGAGCTGATGTCAAAACACTACTATCGCTTAAAACCGGTGCGCGATTTCCAGCAGATTGATGACACGCTGTTCAAATTCTCATTGAACCTGCCGGACAGCGATATTCCGCAACTGATTGACGAACTGCACGTCTCCCTCGACGGCATTATGAAACCGGTGACCAGCGGCTTTGGCTTTGTGGATTTGATTATCCCTGGCCTGCATAAAGCCAATGGCATTACGCGTCTGCTTAAGCGCTGGAAAATGTCACCACAAGAATGCGTGACCATCGGCGACAGCGGTAATGACGCAGAAATGCTGCGCATGACCGATTTCTCCTTTGCGATGGGCAACGCTGGCGACGCGATCAAAGCCATCGCGCGCCATCAAACCGATGACAATAACCACCAGGGCGCGCTGAATGTGATTCAGGCTGTACTCGACAACACCGCTCCGTTCGACCGCTGATCTTCTGCCGACGCGCAGGCGTCGGCCCTTCCTCGCTTTTTTCTTCTTTGTGCAACGTTTGTGCAGCGCATCAAGTTTTTAAACTTGCATTAACTTCTTTTTAACTTAAATTATCATCTGTAAGTTTAAATACTTTCGAATGAAAGATGAGAGGTTCATATGGCTTTTACCCACGAGACGCTACCCGCCGATCACAAAGCGTCTATCCGTCAGATGAAACAGGAACTGCGTGCACAACTCGGCGATGTGCCGTCCCTCTTTAACCAACTGAGTGAAAAAATTGCCCGCCGGGTAGCCGAAATCAACGCGCTGAAAGCGCAAGGCGAATCTGTCTGGCCGCAAATTGCCTATGCCGACATTGCACAAGGGAAGGTAAGCGAAACGCAGCGGGCATTGATCAAACAGCGCGGTTGCGCGGTGATCAAAGGCCACTTCCCGCGCGAACAAGCACTCGGCTGGGATCGCTCGATGCTCGACTATCTCGATCAGAATCATTTCGATGAGGTCTACAAAGGCCCCGGCGACAGTTTCTTCGGCACGCTGGAGGCCTCACGCCCGGAAATCTACCCGATTTACTGGTCGCAGGCGCAAATGCAGGCGCGCCAGAGCAACGAAATGGCTGCCGTACAATCTTTCCTCAATCGCCTGTGGCGCTTTGAAAGCGGAGGCCGCCAGTGGTTTGATCCGGATGTCAGCGTGATCTACCCGGATCGCATTCGCCGCCGTCCACCGGGCACCACCTCAAAAGGCCTGGGCGCACATACGGATTCCGGCGCACTCGAACGCTGGTTGCTACCAGCTTATCAACGGGTTTTCGCCCATGTTTTTAACGGCAATTTAGATGCTTACGATCCGTGGGATGCCGCGCACCGTACTGAAGTGGAAGAGTACACGGTGGATAACACCACCAAATGTTCGGTGTTTCGCACCTTCCAGGGTTGGACGGCACTGTCGGATATGATCCCCGGCCAGGGTTTGCTGCACGTGGTGCCGATCCCGGAAGCGATGGCCTATATTCTGCTGCGCCCGTTACTGGACGATGTACCAGAAGACGAATTGTGCGGCGTTGCACCGGGGCGCGTGTTACCGGTGTCTGAGAAGTGGCACCCGCTGCTGATTGAAGCGCTGACCAGTATTCCGGCGCTGGAAGCCGGTGATTCGGTATGGTGGCACTGCGATGTGATTCATTCGGTGGCGCCGGTTGAGCATCAACAAGGCTGGGGGAATGTGATGTATATCCCCGCCGCGCCGCTGTGCGAGAAAAACCTCGCCTATGCCCGCAAAGTGAAAGTGGCGCTGGAGCAAGGCGCATCGCCGGGGGATTTTCCGCGGGAAAATTACGAAAGCGATTGGTCAGGCCGCTTTACGCTGAACGATCTGAATATTCATGGCAAACGCGCGCTCGGCATTGAGGTTTAATCGTCGTACAGCCCTTCCCGCGCCACGGCGGTGCGTTGCTGTCCTGGACGTATCCGCCGTACCGATTCGCGCACCGCAAGTTGGCCGTTAAGCAGTAAAGATCCGACCGTTGCCTGCGGGCGAATCAACCGCTGCTGCAACAAATGCACCGCTTCAACGCCCAGTTCATCGCGCGGCACATGCACCGCCGTCAGCGGCACATCCTGAATGGCCGCCAGGTTAAAGGCATCAATACTCATCACCGAAACGTCTTGCGGAACGCGCAAGCCGCGCTGTTGCAGCGCGCGAACCGTGCCCTCCGCCATAAAATCACCGCCCACCAGAAACGCGGTCGGCGTTTTGTGCGCCGGATCGTCAAGCCACTCCGCCACCCGCAGTTCCGCTTCTTTGGCGCTAAAACTCGGGACGGTAATCAAATCCCGTTTGCTGTTAAAACGCAGATTGTGCTGCTGCCAGGCTTCCTTAATGCCCGCCAGGCGCAAATCCATGGTGTAACGGCGCAGGCACATCACATTCACCATATCGCGATGGCCCATATCAAACAGGTAACGGGCGGCAAACTCGCCAATGGTGCGGTGATCCGGCGCGATAGACGGTAAACGCATGCGCCCATCGCGGCAGTTAATCAACACGCAAGGTTTGCCGATATCGGCTGCCAGCTCATGAATATGCGGATCGTCGATGCCGAGCAGAATCGCCGCCTGGGTTTCCGGCGCATTCATACGGGCGTGAAACGCATTGGCATCGCTGTCTAACTCCTCCAGCGCGCAGTAACGCAGCCGCACGTCGTGGGGATCTAACGCTTTGTTAATGCTCTGAATAACGCGGTAATAGAAGATATCGGAACGCTCGTCGAAAGCGCGCTGCGGCGCGAAGACAACCAGGTTATTCAGCAGCAAACGCCCGGCGGCGATACCC
Organism: Kosakonia sp. BYX6; assembly: GCF_038449125.1. Taxonomy (NCBI): domain Bacteria; kingdom Pseudomonadati; phylum Pseudomonadota; class Gammaproteobacteria; order Enterobacterales; family Enterobacteriaceae; genus Kosakonia; species Kosakonia calanthes. Next base: position 3,140,970 of record NZ_CP151800.1, read on the forward strand.
TCCATCACCCCCAGTTCACGGGCACAAGCCAGCACAGCGACGCGGGCTTTTTCACTGGTATTCGCTTTTCCCGCCAGCACGCGGGAAACAGTGCTGGTCGACAAGTCCGTTCGGCGGGCAATTTCGCTGATTTTGAGCTTTTTATCCATTCTGTGATCTTGCTCCATTTGTGAAATGGCAAAATTTTCATGAACTGAAAAGCCTGTTATTCATGGCATGACCGCGAGTTTGCCGTAACTTTTTGCCCATTGATGAGAATCCTTGCACAAAATCCGCTTTAGCGACCGTTTTTTCTCCCGCAAGTTAAATCACCCCTACAAAAACGCGATGCGGAGAAAAAAATGAGCCAGGGCATTAACAACGATGTGGCGGCAGCCAGCAGTCGCCGGATAATCAAGAAATTACGCTGGTGGATGCTGGTTCTGTTTTTATTTGGCGTGACGGTGAACTACATCACCCGGAACTCTCTGGGTATTTTGGCCCCAGAACTGAAAACCAGTTTGGGGATTACTACCGAACAATATTCCTGGATTGTCGGCGCGTTTCAGTTGGCCTATACCCTTTTCCAGCCGCTGTGTGGGTGGCTGATTGACGTGATTGGCCTGAAAATCGGCTTTATGGTGTGCGCCATTATTTGGGCGCTGGCCTGTATTTTCCACGCTGGCGCGAGCAGTTGGCTGCATCTGGCGATTTTGCGTTTCACCATGGGCGCGTCGGAAGCGGCCGCCACCCCGGCGAACGCCAAAACCATCGGTGAATGGTTCCCGAAATCCGAGCGTCCGGTTGCCGCAGGCTGGGCAGGCGTTGGCTTCTCGATTGGCGCGATGCTCGCACCGCCGATTATCTACTTTGCCCATTCGTCATTTGGCTGGCAGGGCGCGTTTATGTTTACCGGCGTGCTGGCGCTGCTGTGGGTAATTTTGTGGTGGGCGTTTTATCACAACCCCGACAAACACCCGAACCTCAGTAAAGAAGAACTGGCTTTTATTCAGCAAGATAACGAACCGCCCGCCGTTAAACTTCCCTTCCTGACCGCGCTGAAAACCGTCTCGAAAAACAAACGCTTTTACGGTATCGCCATCCCGGCGTTTATGGCCGAACCCGCGTGGGCAGTGCTGAGCTTCTGGGTGCCGCTTTACCTGGCAAAAGAACACGGAATGGATTTGAAACAAATCGCTATGTTCGCCTGGTTGCCGTTCCTTGCCGCCGACTTAGGCAGCATCGCGAGTGGTTACCTTACCAAACTGTATACCCGCTGGTTCGGCTGTACTCGCGTTAACTCGGTGGTGGCCAGTTCGGTGACCGGCGCTTTCCTGATGATTTCGCTGGCGGTGGTCGCCATCACCCGCGATCCGTACATCACTATTGTGCTGATTTCAATTGGCGGCTTCGGTCACCAGATCATCTCCTGCATGTTAAGCGCGCTGGTTGTTGAGTCCTTCGACAAAGGCCAGATGGCGACGGTAAACGGCATGCGCGGTTCGGCGGCGTGGATCGCGAGCTTCCTCTTTTCCCTGTTGATTGGCGTTACCGCCGACAAGATTGGCTTCAACCCGCTGTTTATTGCCATGGGTTTCTTTGACCTGATTGGCGCTCTTTTCCTGGTAGCATTTATTGCTGAACGTCGCGCAAAACGCGCCTGATTGTGGATGTCTGATATGAAAACCCTGAAGAACTGGACGTTACAAAAACAGACCGCTCACCATGTTGAGCTGCTGGTGGACGGGCAACATACGCTGTGCCTGTATGTACTGGAAGAGAACCTGTTCCGCGTGCTGCTCAAACGTAAAGGCGAGCTGGCGCTGGACAGAACATGGAGCATTGCCCCGAAAGAAGATGTGCCGTGGGAAGGCCGCTCGCGTGAGGATTTGTCGGGCTTTAGCCTGCCGAAATGGTCACTGAGCCAGCAGCAGGAAACGCTGACGCTAGAGAGCGAAAAACTGCGCGTGACCGTGCACCAACCGCTGTGGCTGGAGTGGCATTACCGCGATGAAGCCGGTGCCTGGCAGTGGCTGGCGAGCGATCGCCCCACCAGCGCGTATCTGATTAACGCGCACGGCGACGGCGTGGCGCACTATCTGAGCCGTAAAAAAGAGGAGCGATTTTACGGTCTCGGCGAGAAAGCAGGCAACCTGCAGCGCACCGGCCAGCGCTATGAAATGCGCAACCTGGACGCGATGGGGTATAACGCGGTGAGCACCGATCCGCTGTACAAACACATTCCGTTTACCCTTACCCACCGCGACGATATCAGCTACGGCCTGTTTTACGACAACCTCAGCAGTTGCTGGTTGGATCTGGGTAATGAAATCGACAACTACCATACGGCGTATCGCCGCTGGCAGGCGGAAGCCGGTGATATTGATTACTACATGTTTACCGGCGCGCGGGCGTTGGATGTCACCAAAGCATTTGTCCGGCTGACCGGTAAAACCCTGTTCGGGCCGAAATGGAGCCTCGGTTACAGCGGTTCAACAATGCACTACACCGATGCGCCGGATGCGCAAAACCAGCTAATGAACTTTATTCGCCTGTGCGAAGAACACGCGATTCCGTGCGATTCGTTCCAGCTTTCTTCCGGCTACACCTCGATTAATGGCAAGCGCTATGTCTTTAACTGGAATGACGACAAAGTGCCGCAGCCAAAAGTGATGAGCCAGGCGTTCCACGATGCCGGACTGAGACTGGCGGCGAATATCAAACCGTGCCTGTTGCAGGATCACCCGCGCTATGACGAAGTGGCGGAAAGAGGCCTGTTTATTCGCGATTCCGAAACCGATGCGCCGGAGCGCTCCAGCTTCTGGGACGATGAAGGTTCGAACCTTGATTTCACCAACCCACAGACCATCGCCTGGTGGCAGGAAGGCGTGACGACGCAGTTACTGGAGATGGGCATCGACGCCACCTGGAATGACAATAACGAGTTTGAAGTGTGGGACGGCGAAGCCCGCTGCCAGGGTTTTGGTCGTGAAATCGCTATTAAACATATTCGCCCGGTGATGCCGCTGTTGATGATGCGCGCCTCAATGGAAGCGCAGCAGCGTTTCGCACCGCAAAAACGCCCGTACCTGATTTCCCGTTCCGGCTGCGCCGGGATGCAGCGTTATGTGCAGACATGGAGCGGCGATAACCGCACCAACTGGGACACGTTGCGCTACAACACACGGATGGGCGTGGGGATGAGCCTGTCCGGTTTGTATAACGTTGGGCATGATGTCGGCGGTTTTTCCGGCGATAAACCGGATGCCGAATTGTTTGTGCGCTGGGTACAAAACGGCGTAATGCATCCGCGTTTTACCATTCACTCGTGGAATGATGATCAGACCGTCAATGAGCCGTGGATGTACCCGGCCATTACGCCGCTGATCCGCAGCGCCATTGAACTGCGCTATCGTCTGCTGCCCTATCTTTATACGCTGTTGTGGCAGGCACATGCCGATGATGAGCCGATGTTGCGCCCGACCTTCCTCGATCATGAGCACGATGCGCAGACGTTTGAAGAGTGTGACGATTTCCTGCTTGGCCGCGATATGCTGGTCGCCAGCGTAGTCGAACCAGGCCAGCGCGAGCGTCGCGTCTGGCTGCCGGCCAACGATAGCGGCTGGTACGATTTTTATTCCGGCGCCTGGTACGCGCCAGGCCAGTGGATCACGCTGAATGCACCGCTGGAAACACTGCCGCTGCTGGTGCGCGCGGGCGCAGGTTTGCCGTTAAGCGAACGCATTACCCATGTCGATGCAAAAGCGGATACTAGCCGAGAATTACAGCTATTCCCGATAAAAGGCGCAGGCCGCACCCACGGTTTGCTGTTCGAGGATGACGGTGAAAGCTGGGGATATAAAGACGGAAACGCGCTGTGGCTGGCGTGGGAAATGGTGTGCACGGGCAGAACGATTGATGTGCAGATCAACACCCGCGGCGATTATCGCCCGGCATGGAAAGCGTTGAAAGTGACGTTGCCCGTCGGCGAAAAACGCCAGTTGTTGATCAATGGCGTGGCGGCGCAGGAGTGGGTGTTGAGGTAAAAAATGCCGGATGGCGGCTGCGCCTTATCCGGCCTACGTTTCATTCATCATTTACCTCAGTATTTCGCGTTGCAGGAAGGCAGCAAACCTGCAACGTGAAAGACGACGGTAAATTTACTCGATGCCCTGGCTACGCAGATAATCTTCGTAATTGCCTGAGAAATCGACCACGCGTTGCGGCGTAATCTCAATCACACGCGTTGCCAACGAGCTGACAAACTCGCGGTCGTGAGAAACGAAAATCAACGTGCCTTGATACATCTCCAGCGCCATGTTCAGCGATTCGATAGATTCCATATCAAGGTGGTTGGTCGGTTCGTCCATTACCAGGATATTCGGTTTATCCATCATTAACTTGCCGAACAGCATACGGCCTTTCTCACCACCGGAAAGCACCTTCGCTGGCTTTTTGATATCGTCCTGGCTGAACAGCAAACGCCCGAGGATGCTGCGCACCGCTTGCTCGTCGTCGTTTTCCTGTTTCCACTGACTCATCCACTCGAACACCGTCAGATCGTTATCGAAATCGGCAGCGTGATCCTGCGCGTAATAACCAATGTGGGCGTTTTCCGACCACTTAACCGTGCCGTGATCCGCAGCCAACTCACCCACCAGTGTTTTCAGCAGCGTGGTTTTGCCCACGCCGTTGGTCCCAAGAATGGCAACTTTTTCGCCGACTTCCAGCAGCAGGTCGACGTTTTTAAACAGCGGGCCGTTATCAAAACCTTTGGTGAGTTGCTGCACTTCCAGCGCGTTACGGAACAGTTTCTTGTCCTGCTCGAAACGGATAAACGGGTTCTGACGGCTGGAGGCTTTCACTTCATCAAGCTTGATCTTGTCGATCTGACGAGCGCGAGAGGTTGCCTGGCGGGATTTCGAGGCATTCGCACTAAAGCGGCTGACGAAGGATTGCAGTTCGGCGATTTGCGCTTTCTTCTTGGCATTATCTGCCAGCAGACGTTCACGTACCTGCGTTGCCGCCGTCATGTATTCGTCGTAGTTGCCCGGATACACGCGCAGCTCGCCGTAGTCGAGATCCGCCATGTGGGTGCAAACCATGTTCAGGAAGTGACGGTCGTGCGAAATGATGATCATGGTGCTGTCACGCTCGTTCAGCACCTGCTCCAGCCAGCGAATGGTATCGATGTCCAGGTTGTTGGTCGGTTCATCGAGCAACAGGATGTCCGGGTTGGCGAACAGCGCCTGCGCCAGCAGCACACGTAATTTCCAGCCGGGTGCGACTTCGCTCATCGGGCCGTAATGTTGCTCAACCGGAATACCGACGCCGAGCAGCAGTTCGCCCGCGCGCGCTTCTGCGGAGTAACCGTCCATTTCGCCATAGAGCACTTCAAGATCGGCGACTTTGTAGCCATCGTCTTCACTCATTTCCGCCAGGCCGTAAATGCGGTCGCGTTCCTGTTTCACTTCCCACAGTTCCGCGTGGCCCATGATCACCGTGTCGAGCACGCTGAACTCTTCAAAGGCGAACTGATCCTGGCGCAGCTTACCGATGCGTTCGTTCGGATCGAGTGAAACGTTACCCAGCGTCGGCTCTAAATCGCCGCCGAGGATTTTCATAAAGGTGGATTTGCCGCTCCCGTTAGCGCCGATCAGGCCGTAACGGTTGCCGCCGCCAAATTTGACGGAAATGTTTTCAAACAGCGGCTTGCTGCCGAACTGCATGGTGACGTTGCTGGTGACTAACACGGAGATATCCTGAAATATGTGACAAACGCCATATTATGCCACAATTCCGAATTAGATGCCCGCCCGCTGTCAGGCCGCTAAACTACAGCAAAAGGGGAAAAAAGTGTGATTTCGTAAACATCCGAATTCCCCTGGACGGTGGAATGCACATATAATGCGCTTCCTGCATTCTCAACCCAACGGCCAGTGTGGCAATAATCTCGCACAACATGAATATGAAATTAATGACTCTTTTCGCGGCGGCCTTTGCTGTCGTGGGATTTTGCAATAGCGCGTCTGCTGTTACTTATCCGCTGCCGACCGATGGCAGCCGTCTGATTGGCCAGAACCAGGTCGTCACTATTCCTGAAGGCAATAACCAACCACTGGAATATTTTGCGGCTGAATACCAGATGGGTCTGTCCAACATGCTGGAAGCAAACCCGGGCATTGACGCCTACTTGCCGAAAGGCGGCACTGTGATGAACGTTCCGCAGCAGTTGATTCTGCCGGACACCGTTCACGAAGGGATTGTGATCAACAGTGCCGAGATGCGTCTCTACTACTACCCGAAAGGCACTAACACCGTCATCGTGTTACCGATCGGTATCGGTCAGTTGGGCAAAGATACGCCGATTGCCTGGACCACCAAAGTCGAACGTAAGAAAGCCGGCCCGACCTGGACGCCGACGGCAAAAATGCATGCTGAATACGTTGCGATGGGTCAACCACTGCCGCCTGTTGTTCCGGCAGGCCCGGATAACCCGATGGGTCTGTACGCGCTTTACATTGGTCGCCTGTATGCGATTCACGGCACCAATGCCAACTTCGGTATCGGCCTGCGTGTAAGCCACGGTTGTGTGCGTCTGCGTAACGACGACATCAAATTCCTGTTCGACAATGTGCCGGTCGGTACGCGCGTACAGTTTATTGATGAGCCGGTAAAAGCGACCACCGAACCGGATGGCAGCCGTTACATTGAGGTTCATAACCCGCTGTCCACCACCGAAGCACAGTTCACCGGCGGCGAAATCGTGCCGATCGCGTTGACCAAAGCGGTGCAAACAGTGACGAACCAGTCTGATGTGGATTCGAACGTTGTCGACCAGGCGGTGCAGAACCGTTCAGGTATGCCGGTACGTTTGAACTGATCTGAGGTTTGATTGGCCGGTTGTTTAATTGACCGATAACGCTACGCTTATCGGGCCTACAACCAGGCCGACTAAACCATAAGCTGGATAAGGCGTCAGCCACCATCCGGCAGAAAAAAAACGGAGCGAATGCTCCGTTTTTTTATCCGTTATTGACCACAATAATGCCGCCATGATCGTAACGGTAATGGCAGTGCGCATACTCCAGCGGCGTGCCGTCTTCCAGATAGATAACCTGCTCTACTTCCAGCACCGGATCGGTCTCTTCGCAGTTCAAATATTGCTTATCTTCTGCCCACGGCTTCAGCGCACGAACAATGCGGTACGACCCCATAATTTTCAGCGCCAGTTCTTCCTGCACGTAACGAAACACCGAGCTTTCCAGATGCGCGCGGTTTAACCCCGGCACCAGGTTCACCGGCATCAGCGTGAATTCCAGCGACATCGGCTCCCCTTCAAGCAAACGCAAGCGGATAAAGTCATACACCGGCTCGTCCGGGCCAACCAGCAACGAAGCCTGCTCTTTTTCCGTGGGGAAACGCAACTCAAAACGGATGATTTTACTGGTGACTTCGCCGACATTTTCCCAGGTTTTGGTCGCGCCAAAATAGTCGCTTCCGGGCAAATCCCAGCGAGACAGTTGCAGGAAGTTTTTACGGATAAACGTGCCCTGCCCCTGGCGGGTGTAAACCAGCCCTTCGACAATCAGCTGGCGCATGGCCTGTTGGATGGTCATCCTGCTGGTATTGAACTCCGCTGCCAGCGCAAACTGGTCCGGCAGCGGGGCACTGGCAGCATACTGCTGGCTGAGGATGCGCCGTTTAATTTCACGCGCAATAGTAATGTATTTTGCCGCCATAGCCCGTCCCGGTCGCTTTAGTCTATCCCATTGTTTTTTAAGGCCACTCGCTCGGCAATCTTGAGGAAAGGCAGGTAGAAGAATACACCAAAGATGATGATTATCAACTGAACCACCACCGCCCGCCAGTCGCCTGCCGTTGCCAGCCAGGCGCTTAAAATCGGCGGCGTTGTCCACGGGATCATCACCACGCAGCGCGACATCCAGCCAAGTGTCGTACAGAGCCAGGCAAACCAAATACCGAGCGCGGGCAGCAGCACAAAGGGGATCATCAACGGCAGGTTGAAAACAATCGGCAGACCGAAAATCACCGGTTCGTTAATGTTAAACAGCCCCGGCGAAATGGCGAGCCGCGCGACCTGCTTCGCCGATTGCTGTTTAGCGAAGATAAAGATAGCAAGCAGCAGAGAAATGGTGCTGCCGGTACCGCCAATCATGCCGAAGGTCGGCACAAAAATGCTGTTAATGATATGGGGGATCGGCTGCCCGTTGGCAAACGCCAGCATGTTCTCGTTGGTGTTGATCAACAGCAGCGGTTCGAGGATCACGCCATTCACCACCGTCTGGTGAATACCCAGCGTAAACAGGAAGTTACCAAAGCTGTAAATAAACAGCGTGCCCGGCAAGCTGGTGTTGATCTGGCGCAACGGCTGCTGGATAAGCGTGGTGATCAGGTGGATCAAGTCGGTATGCAGCAGGTTCGCCAGCAGCGCCGCCACAATGGCGAACAAGGAGAGCGTAATAATCGTGGGGATCAGCGCCGAGAAAGATTTCCCCACCGCCGAGGGCACATTATCCCCCAGCGAAATGTTGAATTTCTTCACGCTCGACACGCGAATAAACAGCTCGGTCGAGAGTAATCCGATAATCACCCCGGCAAAAATCCCGGTTGAACCGATATTGATAAATGACAGCATCTGGCCGACGGTGACGGCGGTTTTACCGCCGACCGGCACCACATCCAACTGCATCGGCATCATGATAATAAAGCTGGACAGCGCGATGACCACCGCCGAAACCGGGTTGTCGAAGTTCTTATTGCGCGCCAGCGACCAGGCGGTCATTGGCGCAATCAATAAGGCGGCGATATTCAACGTGCCATTAATCACCGCTTCGCCCCACACCTTAAAACGCGCCAGCGTTTCCCCTTCAAACACCCAAGGGAAGATAACGTTATTGATCAGCACAGCCAGCCCGGCGAGGATAAAAATCGGCATCACAGCGGCGAAAGCATCGCGCAGCGATCGCAGATGCACCTGGTTCGCCAGGCGGGCGGAGAATTCAACGAACTTATCGACGAATGACTGCATATTCGGCGTGATTTTAGTCTCAGACATTGCGCTGTCCCCTAAGTGGCTTTACATGTCGCGCCCGTTGCTGCGTATCACTTGTTGCAGCCAGCGATAGCTCTTTTTCGGTACGCGTTTCATATCTTTCAGGTCGTGGTTTTCCCGGTTCACATACACCACGCCGTAGCGTTTACGCATATCGCCCTGCGAACTAAGAATGTCGATCAACCCCCAGCCGAGGTAGCCGATTACCTGCGCGCCGTCTTCAAAAATGGCGTCCTGCATCGCCTGAATATGGTCGCGGTGATAAGCGATGCGATACTCGTCATCCACCGGGTTTACGCCGTCCCACTCTTCAATTACACCGATACCGTTTTCAATCGGGAACACCGGCAAACGCCAGTCGTTGTAATAGCGGGTAATGATGGCGCGAAAACCGAGCGGATCGATTTGCCAGCCCCATTCGGTGGCTTCCAAATACGGGTTGGCTTTATCGCCCTGTTGCAGGTAGTAATTGACCGGGGTGTCGGGTGAGATGGCGTCGCTGTCCAGCGTTTTGCTCGCATAATAGCTGAATGCCATAAAGTCGTTTTTCACCCGTGCAATCTGCGCCAGATCGTCCTCGCGATAAATATCGCGGAACCCTTCTCTGTCCACCACCGCCAGCACTTCCGGGCTGTAGCCCTGCCCGGCGTAAACGCGCAGTAAGTTTTGGTTGAGGAATTCGTCATATTGTGTGGCGCAAAACACATCGCGCGGTTTACAGGTCGCCGGGTAGATCAACTGGTGCGCCAGCATGCCGCCCATCAGTTGGCCGGGCTGCGTTTCGTGCAGATAATGCGTCAGCAGCACGTGCGACATCATCACGTGATGTTGAATTTGATACAGCTCGCGCAGGGTTTTCTCGCCGTTGAGATAACCGCCCACCTGAAACGCGCCAGGCATGTGGTAAATATTCTGCTCATTGAAAGTCAGCCAGTACTTCACCCGGCTACCAAAGCAGTCGATCATCTTTTTGCCGTAACGCACAAAGGCATCTTGCACGTGACGGTCGGCGAAACCGTTGTACTGCTCGGCGAGTGCCAACGGCATATCGAAGTGATATAGACACACCATCGGTTCGATGCCGCGAGCCAGCAAATCATCAATAAAGCGGTCGTAAAAGGCGATGCCCTCTTCATTGAATTCGCCGTCGCCCTGTGGGCAAACGCGGCTCCAGGCAATCTGGAAGCGATAGCAGTTCATGCCCAGATCCTGCATCAGGTCAAAATCTTCGTGGTAACGGTGGTAAGAATCGGTGGCGACTTTCCAGTCGGAGGCGAATTCGCTGGCTTCGCGGATATCGTAAACCGACATCCCTTTTCCGCCCTCATTCCATGCACCTTCTGTCTGCATGCTGGATACGGAGTTTCCCCACAAAAATCCGGTCGGCAATGTTTTGCTCATCTCGCTTTCTCCATGACTAGTCATTTAGTGTATATGACTAGTCATATAGCCAATGGCGAAAAATCAGGCAAAGAAAGGAGTGCGGTTTTGTGACGGTTTTCGAAAGATTTGTTGGGTAGGCCTGCCTGTAGGCCGGATAAGGCGCAGCCGCCATCCGGCGGTTTTTGCCCGCCGGCGCGACGATCGCCGGATGGCGCTTAATGCTTATCCGGCCTACAGGTTCGTGGGGAAATAACTTACTGATTTTTCAATTGATCACGGCGATATCCGCCCTGGCGCTCTAACATCCAGCCGGGATATTCACGCGGTAACGCGCTGACTTCATCAAGCCGTTGCAGTTCGTCTTTACTCAGCTGAATGGCCGTGGCGGCAATGTTGTCATCCAACTGATCAGGGCGTTTGGCACCGATGATTACACTGGTCACCGCCTGCTGATGCAGCAGCCAGGCCAGCGCGATTTGCGCCACCGAAACGCCTTTGCTGTCGGCGATGGCGCGCATCACATCAATGCTGTCAAAAGCGCGATCTTTATTGACCGGCGGGAAGTCAAACTCCAACCGACGGCTGCCCGCTTCGCCCTTGCCATCTCGGTCATATTTACCGCTCAGCAAACCGCCCGCCAGCGGGCTCCAGACCATCAACCCGACATTTTCGCTTTGCATCATCGGCACCAGTTCGCGCTCCAGATCGCGCCCGGCGATGGTGTAGTAAGCCTGCAATGAGGAAAAACGCGCCAGCCCAAGACGTTCAGAGATGCCCAGCGCTTTGGCGATTTGCCATGCCGCCCAGTTGGAAACACCGATGTAGCGCACGTGACCGTGCTGCACCAGGTTATCCAGCGCGTACAGCATCTCTTCAATCGGCGTAGCCGGGTCGAAACCGTGCAACTGATAGAGATCGATATGATCCAACTGCAAGCGCTTAAGGCTCTCTTTCACACTGTTCATGATGTGATAACGCGAACTGCCACGCGAGTTCACGCCGCCGGTGCCGGTTTCGCCAAACACTTTGGTAGCGACAACGACATTTTCACGCGGGACTTTCAGGTTTTTTAACGCCTGACCGGTAAATTCCTCCGAGCGACCGCCGGAGTAGACGTTGGCGGTATCAATAAAGTTGATACCGGCATCAAGCGCCCGGCCAACCAGTTGCTCCGCCTGCGCTTGCTGTAATTTACCGATTTTTCCCCACATGTCCTCTTCGCCACCGAACGTCATGGTGCCAAGGCATAATTCAGAAACAAACAGTCCCGTGTTACCCAGTTTTTTGTAACGCATCGCGGCATCTCCTCTCTGTTTAGTTAACACAGACAGTTATACGCATTCCCTTCATGCGGCGAATGTGAGGATCCTGCCAGTTTCTTGCCCAATTCTCTGATTATCCGCGCGGCGCATCGCCAAATACTTTGTAATCAGGCAGTTGCACATTTTGATACGGTTCCCAGCCGCCGCCGAGCGCCTTGTACAACGCCACTAAGTCGAGGCTGCTTTGTACCCGCGCCTGCTCACGCTGCTGGCTGGCTTGCGCCAGTTGGCGTTGTGCGTCGAGCACATCCAGGAAGCTGGCAATACCTTTACGGTAGCTGTCGCTGGCGAGCGAAAAAGCGCTTTGCAATGCATCAAGTGTTTTATCAAGGCTGGCTTCCCGCTGCTGATCGGCGCGATAACTGACCAGCGCGTTTTCCACATCGCTGAGCGCGCTAAGCACTGTCTGGCGATAATTCAGTACCGCTGCGCCCTGCTGCGCTCGCGCCAGTTTGACGCTCGAAACCTGGCGACCGCCTTCAAAGATAGGGATCGAAATCTGCGGGCCGAAACTGTAGAAATGGCTGCTCCAGTCGGTCAGCCAGCCGCTTTCATCGTTGCGCAGGCCAAACTGGCCGCTCAGCGACAGGCTTGGGAATAACTGCGCGACCGAGACGCCAATTTGCGCGGTGGCGGCATGCAGGCTGGCCTCCGCTTCACGGACATCCGGGCGGCGGCGCGCCAGCGTGGAAGGAATGCCGGTTGGGACAATATCGGGCAACGCCGGTAATGGTTGTGAATTGCGTAACTCGCGGTCCAGCGCGCCCGGCGGTTTACCAAGCAGCACCGCCAGCGCATTCATCGCCTGGCGCTCCTGCGCCTGGTATTGCGGCAGTTGCGCTTCAAGGTTCGCGGCTTGCGCGCGGGCATTTTCCACGTCCAGTTGCGGAGATAACCCGCCCTTCTGTCGGTTTTCCGTCAAGGTAAAAGTTTGCTGCGCGCTGTCGATCTGCGTGTTCAACGTTGCGATAACGTTTTGCGCGCCACGCAGTTGCAGCCACGCGCGCGCGACTTCGGCTTCCAGCGACACCAGCGCATCGTTACGCTGTTCGATGGCTTGTTGCTGTTGTGCTGCAGCTGCTTCGACCTGGCGGCGGACTTTGCCCCACAGATCGAGTTCCCACTGCGCATCGAAACTGCCCTGATAGAGATTGATCGGCTGAGTTAAGGTGCCCAGCGCCTCGCGCACTGCCGGATCGGCATCTTCCAGTTGCCCATAAACATCATGCGCTTTCAGTTCGCCTTCCAGACCCAACTGCTGGCGAGTCGCTTGCAGCGAGCCGCTAACCGATGGTAAAAACGCGCCGCCGGCCTGATTAATTTGCTCACGCGCCCCGGCAATGCGCAGCACCGCCTGTTGCAGGGACAAGTTGCCAGCAATTGCCCGCTCGATCAGGCTATCAAGCTGCGGAGACTTGAACGTCTTCCACCAGCGCGGATTCACCGCCTGCGGCGTGGCCTGCGATTTTACCGCAGCATCACCCGGATCATTCCAGCGCGCGGGCGTTTGTGGTTTGGCCGCCTGGTAATCCGGCCCCACCGCGCAGCCTGCAAGACACAGAGACAGAAAGGTTATGGGGAAACGACGCCATGCCATATTAATGTGCTCCTGCACTGCCTTCGCTTTTGATCGGCGAAAGCAATAAACAAAATGGAATCAATAGAACCGCCACGACGCTCAATATAGTGAAGACGTCGATGTACGCCAGAAAGCGCGACTGGGCGACCATCTCTTTGTACATCTGCCCGGTGGCATTGGACAGTGGATCGCCCGCCAGACTGGTGAAATTGCGTATCGCGTCGGCCATTGAGCGCATCGCCAGTTGAAATTGCTCATTAAAAGGCGAGGTGTGTTCCGATAAATGCGACATGTGCGCCTGTGAGCGCTCGGTGATCGCCGCCGTCGATAGCGAAATGCCGACCGAGCCTGCCACGTTTCGGAACATGGTAAACAGCGCCGCCGCGTCAGCGTTAAGCTGCCGGGGAATGGTGATAAACGCGATGGTGGTGAGCGGCACAAACAGAAAACCGAGGCCGATCGATTGCGCACTGCGAAACAGCATCAGTGTTTCGAAGTCGATATCCGGCGTCAGTGTGCGCGACCACCAGAACGAGGCCGCCAGGCAGAAAAAGCCAAAGGCGATGATCCAGCGCGTTTGCACTATCGGCATCAATTTCAATACCAGCGGAATGGTCAGAACAATTAGCACCGCGCCGGGCGACAGCACCAGCCCAGACCAGGTGGCGGTATACCCGAGATCCTGCTGCGCCAACTGCGGAATGACCACCGAACTGCCGTAAAGGATCATCGCCATGCCAGCCATCAGCAAACTGGAGACGGTAAAGTTTTTGTCAGCCATACAACGCAAATCGACCACCGGCTTTTTGGCGTACAGCAGCCAGTAAATCGCTCCGGCGATCCCAACTGCCGTCAGCACGGCAAAGATGCGGGTGAAGTCCGACTGGAACCAGTCTTCATCTTCGCCGCGATCGAGCATCACTTGCAGGCAGCCCAGGCCGAGCGCGATAAAGCCAATTCCCGGCCAGTCGATGCTCAATTTCTGTTTGGATTTACGCTCCCACGGCGGATCTTCCAGCAACTGATAAATCGCCAACACCGTGACGATCCCCACCGGAATATTGATAAAAAACACCCAGCGCCAGGAGTAGTTATCCGTTATCCAGCCGCCAAGCGTCGGCCCTAAAACCGGGGCGACGATAATCGCAATAGACGATAGGCCAAAAGCTTTGCCTCGATCTTCGGGTTTGAAGTAATCCAGCAACACCGATTGCTGCGTGGGCTGCAAACCACCGCCGAAAAAGCCCTGCAACACGCGGAATAGAATGATTTGCCAAAGCTCGGTAGCGATGCCGCACAGGAACGAGCAGACAGTAAACATCACGATGCAAATCAGGAAAAACTGCTTGCGCCCAAAAGTGCGGCTCAAAAACGCGGAAATCGGCAGCACGATACCGTTCGCCACCAGGTAGCTGGTCAGCACCCAGGTGGATTCGTCATAACTGGCAGAGAGCGAACCGGCGACGTGCGGCAGCGCCACGTTGACGATAGTGGTATCGAGGATCTCCATAAACACCGCGAGGGTGACCACCCACGCCACCGCCCACGGGTTACTGGCCGGTCGCCAGTTATCGTGACTGTGATCGGTCATTCCACGGTAACCTTCGGCTCAACGGAAAGCCCCAGCGGCAGCGGCGTGTTCGGATCCAACCCTTTATCGATAACGATTTTCACCGGCACGCGCTGGACAATTTTCACAAAGTTACCGGTGGCGTTTTCCGACGGGAAGGCGGAGAACTTGGATCCGCTACCCTGCTGGATACTGTCGATATGCCCTTCCAGTTCGAGATCGGGCCAGGCGTCCACTTTGACACTGACTTTGTTGCCCGGACGCATGCGCTCCAGCTGCGACTCTTTAAAGTTGGCGACCACCCACACTTCCGGTGACACCAGCGAAAAGAGCGCGGTACCGGCCTGCACCAGCGTGCCGTTTTGCACATTACGTTTGGTGACATAACCGTCGAATGGGGCGCGAACATTGGTCCACGACAAATTCAGGTTGGCGGTTTCAAGCTGTGCTTTGGCTTGCGCCACCTGCTGTTGACGCGCTTCGACGTTGGTTTCCTGCTGGCGGATCTGCAACTGAACTTGTTCAGCCACTTCCAGTTGTGCCTGGGCGCTGGCAAACTGCGCCTGGGCACTACGCAACTGCGCATTGGCGCTATCAATATTTTGTTGGGTGGTGGCGCGAGGATCGACGCCGCGCTGACGGCGATACGCCGCTTCAGCATTGGCCAGATCCGCTTTCGCTTTCAGCACTTGCGCACGCGCTTCATCGCGCTGCGCCGGGTACTGTACTTTCGACAGATCCAACTGTGCTTGTGCCTGATGAAGTTGCGCGGTCGCCAGACCTAATTGTGCCTGAGCCTGATCGCGCTGAGCTGTCGCGTCGCGCGGATCGATAACCACCAACAAATCACCTTTTTTCACCCGCTGGTTGTCTTTCACCCGCAGTTCCGTGACATAACCCGCCACTTTCGGCGCAATAGTGACGGCATCACCATCGGTAAAGGCATCGTCGGTGGTTTCTTCATTACGGGTTAATAGCCACCACACCAGCGCAACAATCACCATCACCCCGACGACGATAGCGAGGATAATCAGTGGCTTTTTACCGGGGCGTTTGCGGGTGTTTCCGTTTTGTTGTTCGTTTTCGCTTTCCTGAACATCTTCAGGATGAGTTGAGTTTTCTGCCATAGTTTCGCAACGTTCCTGTCAGGTAACGGTACCAAAGGTGCACCGTTACCTAAAGTTAGGCGGTTGCTATACATTTTCCAGGATAAACTGACAAATCAGCACTATCTGAATAAGAGTAATCCGTATCCGACCAGCGCGGCCCACACTAACATCGGCAGAGAATAGAGGTGAAATCGCCACCAAATGCGGCGATTATTGGCCATCCGCAGCGCGATAAGATTCGCCAGCGATCCGGGCAATAACCCGAAACCGCCCACGTTTACCGCCCAGGCCAACAGCGTGTCTGGCGGGACATAATTCAGCAGTAGGATAGTCGCCGGAACATTGCTGATAAATTGTGATAAGCCGATGGCGGTTAACCATAAACCCGGCGGCGCAAGCTGGCCGGTGCTGGTCAAAATATTGTGCAACGCAGGGAGTTGGGTCAGCAGATGAACATCGATAAACATGGCGATAAACACCAGCAGCAATGTCCAGTCGACGCTCAACACGACTCGGCGCGCCAGCAACAGAAACCCGACGGCGACCAGCCCCAGCCCCCACAACTCCTGTTTGAGCTCCAGCGACGTGATAAAAATCAGATAAAAGCCAAGACAGCTCCATACCAGGCGAGGCTGCCAGCTCGGCGCGGGATTGCCGCTGTGGTAATGCAGCGCTTTGTTGGGGAAACAGAACCAGCACAGCACGAACAATGTCGCCATCATCGCCAGCGCCAGCGGTGCCATCTGCCAGATAAAAGCCGGGAAAGAGAGGCCGGAACGGCCCCAAATCAGGATATTTTGCGGGTTGCCAATGGGCGTTAACAGCGATCCGGCATTCACCGCCAGCGCTTCAAAAATGATCAGCCGGTTGACCGGAATTTCACACAGCTTTTTGAGCGTGATGGTCAATGGCACCACAATAAACAGTGCGACATCGTTGGTGAGAAAGGTTGAAAGCAGCGCCGCTGCCAGCACCATAAACATCGCCAGCCGACGCTCATTATGAAAACGACGCACCATGCGCCGCCCAATCACGTCAAAATAACCGCTCAGTTCGACCCCTTTGGTCAGCAGCATCAACCCGCTCAGCGTGATGATGGTGTGCCAGTCGATTGCCGCAGGCCATTTCTTTGGCGCGAAGGGCACAAAGAAACAGAGGGCAATACCGATGAGCAGTAAAAGGTGTAAAAAGCGGTCACGCGCTACGGCGCGGAAAAACGGCAGGGTCATTCAGGCGGCATTCCGTGTTGCTCAGTAAAGCGGCGGAAACATTCGAGGGTTTCCTGGCTGACGTGGTGTTCCATCCCTTCGGCGTCACGGCGCGCGATATCCGCACTTACGCCCAACACCAGTAAGAAACTTTCGACGATTTGATGGCGTTCGCGGCTTTCCTGCGCCAACCTTTCCCCTTCAGCCGTGAGAAAAACGCCGCGCCATGGGATTTGCTCAATTAAGCCCACTGTCGCCAGCCTTTTTAGCATCTTAGCCACTGTGGGTTGCGAGACGCCGAGTCGCGCGGCCATATCCACCTGGCGAGCTTCGCCCACTTCGCGGATCAAATCAGAAATCAGTTCAACATAGTCGTCGATAAGCTCGCGACGATGCGCTTCACGCACCTGACGGAAGCCTTCAACGTGCTCTTCAACATTTACCAACGTCACTTTTTTTATTGTTTGCTTACCTGCGCGACGGTTCATAGTGCTTCCCCTGACGGTGTAACGCCTGTGCGGTGCCAAATAACAGAAGCGCCATTGTAAACCATCCGTGAAGCAGCACAAAAAATTAACGTATTAGCCGTAGCTATACAACATAGCCTGTGCTATATCTGTATGTAATGCATTCACCTTTCATGGATCGAAGGGGTGCGAAATAGAAGGAGGTCAACGATGAATGAGTTCAAGAGGTGTATGCGCGTGTTTAGTCACTCTCCTTTTAAAGTACGTTTAATGCTGCTGAATATGTTGTGCGATATCGTCAACGGTAAACCGCAGCAAAAGAACGATAAACCTAAGAAACACTAATGCGGCGTCGCGGTACGCCGCTTCATTTTTCTGTCACAATTCCCCGCCATACTGGCTGTTTTGTCTAAAAATCAGCGTATTTTTGTTGGATTTGCAATCATTCTCTCAAAACAACCGCTTAGGCCATGTTGACCTTCTACGCGCCTCGCTTTATCTTTGCGCAGCCCTGCACAAATTGCGGCTCGCAGAAGCGGACCCCTCCTCCTCTCCACGCACTGTCCGGCAGGTTTTGACCCTTTCGCCAGGGTGAGCACATGGCGTTTTCACGACAGTAATCTATGAGCTTAATTCTTAAAGAATCCGTTGCCTTGCGTAGTCAGGCGATCAATCCGTGGATTGGTTTCTACTTTCTACAATCCATGTTGATTAACTTTGCTCTTGGTTACGAATTCAGCGTGCTGTATGCCGTTGTTTTGACCTGCGCACTGTCTGTGCTTTGGCGCCATGCGCCGCGCGCGCAAAAAATCTTTCTGGGTATCACATCACTGGTTGCCGCGAGCTACTCTCCCTTTGGCCAGGCTTACGGCGCACCCAATTTCAACACGTTGCTGGCTTTGCGCTCGACGAATATGGAAGAGTCGACGGAAATTCTGACCATCTTCCCGTGGTACCACTACGTTATTGGGCTGTTTATCTTCGCGCTGGGTGTGATTTCTATTCGCCGCCGGGTAACCGCCCCTTCTGTGCCGTGGTTGAAATGGGACACGCTGGGCGTGATGTTTTGCGTGGCATCTTATTTTATCGGCCCGGTGCAAAACCATTTTCGCGGTTTTGAATTCCGGCTGATCGATACCGGTGTGCCGGTGCTGCGTTTTGTACGCGATGTGGCGTACAACTACCACGAAGTTGTGGAAGAAGAAGAGAACATGGCGCTGCTCTCCAGTATGAAAGACACCTGGACCGTGACGGCGGTAAAACCGAAATATCACACCTATGTGGTGGTGATCGGTGAAAGCGCGCGCCGTGACGCACTCGGTGCATTTGGCGGCCACTGGAATAACACGCCGTTTGCCAGCCAGGCCAACGGCAATTTATTTATTGATTATATTTCTGCCAGCGGTTCGACGCAGAAATCACTCGGTTTGACCTTAAACCGCGTGGTGGACAACAAACCGCAATATCAGGATAACTTTGTGACGCTGGCCAATCGCGCCGGTTTCCAGACCTGGTGGTTCTCCAACCAAGGGCAAATTGGCGAATACGACACCGCCATCGCCAGTATCGCCAAACGCGCAGATGAAGTGCAATTTCTGAAACGAGGCGACTTCGAAGCGGATAAAAACACGCGTGATGACGATCTATTAAAACTCACCAACCAGGTGCTCAGCACCAAACGCAATCAACCACAGCTTATTGTGCTGCATTTGATGGGTTCTCATCCGCAGGCATGCGATCGCACCGGTGGCAAGTACAACGAATTTGTGCAGTCGAAAGAGACGTCCTGCTATCTCTACTCCATTACGCAAACTGATGATCTGCTCGGCAAGATCTACTCCCAATTACGCAACAGCGGAGAGAGCTTCTCGATGGTCTATTTTTCCGATCATGGGCTGGCGTTTAAAGAACGTGGCAAAGAGGTGCAGTATCTGGCGCATGATGACCATTTTCAGCAGAACTTCCAGGTGCCGTTTATGGTGCTGTCGAGCGATGATACAAAACATCGGCTGATTAAAGCGCGCCGTTCGGCGAATGATTTTTTGAGCTTCTTCTCGCAGTGGACGGGGATTACAGCTGAACAGATTAAAAATTCTTACCGTTTTATCTCTGAGCAAAAAGCCGGACCAGCTTACGTTACCAACTTTAAATTACAGAAAGTTGACTACAGCCATCTCGGAACTGACATCTTCGATACGCGCAAAAAGCGTTAAGCGTCTATGCTTAGCGCGGGCAAAAAAAGCACAGGCAAAAAAAATCCGCCCATCGAGGCGGATTTTTTATTATCGCGTAAGCGATTAGAAGCGGTAACCAACACCGGCAATCCAGGTGCCAACGTCAACGCTACGAATACGGCTCTGCTCGTAAGAGAAGTCCAGAGCAACGTTTTCCATCGGGTTGAACTGCAGACCAGCACCGTAAGAGAAGCCATAGTCGCTGGTATCAGAAACTTTAGCCACGTTTTCAGTCTGCTGGAATTTACCGTAACCAACACCGACAACGCCGTAGATGCTTGCCCAGTCGTTCAGACGGAAAGCCGGACCCGCAGTGATGCCGTAGTATTGTGCTTTGTTATAAACGCCTTCACCGGTGGTGCGATCTTTTTCGGTGTAGGTAAAGGAGCCGATAACACCCAGCGGGTTGTTGTCCTGCTCGTAGCGGTATTTCAGGTTGAAACCGTTAGTTTTGTTTGCGATACCCTGAGCGTCGCTCTGAGCATAACCGCCAGAAACGGTTGAAGTTGATGCTACTGCGGAACCTGCAGAAACCGCCAGAAGAGCGGCCAGTGCTGAAAGACATGCAATTTTTTTCATAATCCACCTCAAATGTGCTTCAAGTAAACCTTGTGTCCTACGTTTTTAAATATATCAAAACTTATGAGGAAACTCTTTGCAGGAAATAGAGTCTAATGTGCCATTTCATGTAACAGAAAGTTTCCGGTACTGAACAACTCTTTCAAATAAAAGACTATTTCCCGCATAATGCCCCATTATGCTGTTCAATCCGCGGCACATTCATCCAGATTATTCTTAAATGAATAGCTTAATTAACCAGCACTTGTCGGCTATTCTACGGATTTTTTGCACGTTTTTTTCAACGAACGGTCAACCGCCAGACAGGTATTTCAAGTAGACTGGCTGTTTTACTTCAATTGACAGAACTTGACGGGAGAAAGGATGTCCGGCTTGCCTCGTAAATTACCGGTGTGGTTGCCGGTGGTCGTTTTACTTATCGCAATGACATCCATTCAGGGTGGCGCATCGCTGGCGAAATCATTGTTCCCGCTGGTTGGGGCGCCAGGCGTCACCGCCCTGCGTCTCGCGCTGGGCACTATCATCCTGGCGATCGTTTTCAAGCCCTGGCGTTTGCGCTTCACCCGTGAACAGTGTTTGCCCCTGCTGTTTTATGGCCTGTCGCTTGGCGCAATGAACTATATGTTCTATCTGGCGATCCAGACCGTACCGCTCGGCGTTGCCGTGGCGCTGGAATTCACTGGCCCTCTGGCCGTTGCACTATTTTCTTCCCGCCGTCCGGTGGATTTTATTTGGGTTATCCTGGCCGTGCTTGGCCTGTGGTATTTACTGCCGCTGGGGGAAAATGTTTCCCATGTGGACTTGAGTGGTGCCGCGTTTGCGCTAGGTGCCGGGGCATGCTGGGCGATTTACATTCTTACCGGCCAGCGCGCGGGCGAAGAGCATGGCCCGGCGACGGTCGCGCTCGGTTCATTAATTGCGTCAATAGTGTTTGTGCCGCTCGGTGCATTTCAGGCCGGTGAATTGCTGTGGCAATGGTCGATATTACCGCTCGGTATCGCCGTCGCCATTCTCTCCACCGCACTGCCCTACTCGCTGGAGATGATTGCCCTGACCCGGTTACCCACGCGGACATTTGGCACATTGATGAGCATGGAACCTGCCATGGCGGCGGTATCCGGTATGATTTTTCTCGGCGAAACCCTGACATTCCAGCAGGTGCTGGCGTTGATGGCGATTGTCATCGCCTCGATGGGTTCCACCTTAACGCTACGCCGGGAAGCGAAGATTAAAGAAGTCGATATTGGTTAAATAATAATTATTCAGCATGAGTATCCTCTTATGCTGAATATCTATTCTGGTAGCTGTCATTATTTTTTACTTTTCCCTATATCTGCGCACAAAATAGAATCATTCTTATCTTTGGTTAATTCACTTATTAGAATCATCTTATAATTCATTAGATTAGTTGTGCGTTCCTGAAAGTGTATCCTATATTTTAATCCTGCTATCGAACCGATAGGCATAGCCAAAACCGGATAAGGTTAATCTGGTGCTATACTTAGTTCCGGTATTTACCTGGGACACAAACATCAAGAGGATATGAGATTATGAGTACCGCTAAACTGGTTAAAACGAAAGCGTCTAATCTGCTTTATACCCGTAACGATGTATCGGATAGCGATAAAAAAGCGACTATTGAGCTGCTGAATCGCCAGGTGATCCATTTCACTGACCTGTCTCTGATTACTAAACAGGCCCACTGGAACATGCGCGGCGCCAACTTTATTGCTGTGCATGAAATGCTGGATCAGTTCCGTACCGCGTTAATCGATCACCTCGATACCATGGCAGAACGCGCTGTACAGCTGGGCGGTGTTGCGCTGGGTACCACGCAGGTAATTAACAGCAAAACCGCGCTGAAAAGCTACCCGCTGGACATTCACAGCGTTCAGGATCACTTGAAAGAGCTGGCCGATCGCTACGCCATCGTGGCAAACGAAGTGCGTAAAGCCATCAGTGAAGCGAAAGACGAAGATACCGCAGATATCTTCACCGCCGCTTCCCGCGATCTGGATAAATTCCTGTGGTTCATCGAATCCAACATCGAATAATCCATTAGCTCTACCTATCACCCCCTGCGCCTCTGGCGTGGGGGTTTGCACTTTTATAGTGCATATATTTGCAAACACTCCCGCCAAAAGTTACCACTTTGTAATTATTACCCCGCAAAACTGTTAATAAACGATTGTTTTACACCCATGATCTGCGCTAAAAACAAGCAATAGCGATCGCTGCGCCTTTGCGCACCAAAATGGTGACTCAAAATGGTGCGTAGTCGTATTGTTGCTACACTTATTGTGCAACTGGTTAAAGCTTCGTCTTTACAAAACAATAGGTTGTAAACTTGGCATGATTTTTTCATACTGCGTTCATTCTCGCAGGGGCTCGCTCCCCGGATACAAAAGGAAAAACTATGAAGTCTGTATTGAAATTTTCCCTGGCTGCACTCACCCTCGCTTTTGCCGTTTCTTCTCAGGCTGCTGATAAAAAACTGGTTGTTGCAACTGACACCGCATTCGTTCCCTTCGAGTTCAAACAAGGCGACAAATATGTCGGTTTCGACGTCGATCTGTGGGCGGCTGTCGCTAAAGAATTGAAACTGGATTATGAACTGAAGCCGATGGACTTCAGCGGCATTATCCCTGCGCTGCAAACCAAAAATATCGATTTGGCTCTGGCGGGTATCACCATCACTGAAGAGCGCAAAAAAGCGATCGATTTCTCTGACGGCTACTACAAAAGCGGCCTGCTGGTGATGGTTAAAGCCAACAACAACGACGTCAAAAACGTGAAAGATCTCGACGGCAAAGTTGTGGCGGTGAAGAGCGGTACTGGCTCTGTTGATTACGCGAAAGCGAACATCAAAACTAAAGATCTGCGCCAATTCCCGAACATCGATAACGCCTATATGGAACTGGGCACCGGCCGCGCGGACGCGGTTCTGCACGACACCCCGAACATTCTGTACTTCATCAAAACTGCCGGTAACGGTCAGTTCAAAGCGGTCGGCGAGTCTTTGGAAGCGCAGCAGTACGGTATCGCTTTCCCGAAAGGCAGCGACGAGCTGCGTGAGAAAGTGAACGGCGCACTGAAAACACTGCATGAAAACGGCACCTATAACGAAATCTACAAAAAATGGTTCGGTTCTGAGCCTAAATAATTATTAAAATATAACGCGTTACAGCTCGGGGGCGGCCTTCGCCCCCGCACTTTTGTTTCAACCACGGTATACAGGAACTCAACATGCAGTTTGACTGGAGCGCCATCTGGCCCGCCATTCCGCTTTTGCTAGACGGGGCCAAAATGACCTTGTGGATTTCGATCCTCGGTCTGGCTGGCGGTATCGTTATCGGCCTGCTGGCCGGTTTAGCCCGCACTTATGGCGGCTGGATTTCTAACCAT
Organism: Kosakonia sp. BYX6; assembly: GCF_038449125.1. Lineage (NCBI taxonomy): Bacteria > Pseudomonadati > Pseudomonadota > Gammaproteobacteria > Enterobacterales > Enterobacteriaceae > Kosakonia > Kosakonia calanthes. The sequence goes on from NZ_CP151800.1 coordinate 3,164,881, forward strand.
ATCGCGCTGGTTTTCATCGAAGTCGTTCGCGGAACGCCGATTGTCGTGCAGGTCATGTACATCTACTTCGCGCTGCCAATGGCATTACCGGATTTGCGTATCGATACTTTCACCGCCGCCGTGATCACCATCATGATCAACTCCGGCGCGTATATCGCGGAAATCACCCGCGGTTCTGTACTCTCAATTCATAAAGGCTTCAGCGAAGCGGGTCTGGCTTTAGGCCTGTCGCGAAGCGAAGCGATTCGCTATGTGATCCTGCCGTTGGCGCTGCGCCGCATGCTGCCGCCGCTGGGCAACCAGCTGATCATCAGTATTAAAGATACCTCGCTGTTTATCGTTATCGGTGCGGCTGAGTTGACCCGCCAGGGCCAAGAGATCATCGCCGGTAACTTCCGCGCGCTGGAAATCTGGACTGCCGTCGGCGTTATCTACCTGATCATCACCCAGGCGCTCAATTTAGTGCTTCGTCGTCTTGAAAAAAGGATGAAAATCCTGTGATTGAATTTAAAAACGTTTCCAAGCACTTCGGTAAAACCCAGGTGCTGCACAATATCGATCTGAACATTACTCAGGGCGAAGTTGTCGTTATTATCGGGCCGTCTGGCTCCGGTAAATCAACACTGCTGCGCTGCATTAACAAGCTGGAAGAGATCACCAGCGGCGATCTGATTGTTGACGGTTTGAAAGTGAACGATCCGAAAGTCGACGAGCGCCTGATTCGCCAGGAAGCCGGCATGGTGTTCCAGCAGTTTTACCTGTTCCCGCATCTGACAGCGCTGGAAAACGTGATGTTCGGCCCGCAGCGTGTACGCGGCACCAACAAAGCGGACGCTGAGAAACTGGCAAAAGAGTTGTTAGCGAAAGTGGGTCTTGCAGAACGCGCTCACCACTACCCGTCTGAGCTTTCCGGCGGCCAGCAGCAACGTGTGGCGATTGCCCGTGCGCTGGCGGTAAAACCGAAAATGATGCTGTTTGATGAGCCCACATCAGCGCTCGATCCGGAACTGCGCCACGAAGTGCTGAAAGTGATGCAGGATTTGGCCGAAGAAGGCATGACGATGGTGATCGTGACCCACGAAATCGGCTTCGCCGAAAAAGTGGCGTCTCGCCTGATTTTCATTGATAAAGGCCGCATTGCCGAAGATGGCAACCCGCAGCAATTAATCGAAAATCCGCCGAGCCAGCGTTTACAGGAATTCCTGCAACACGTTTCCTGATGTTCTTAAGCCCCTCCGCCCGGAGGGGTTTTTCTTTCCCCAGATTGTTCTCAATTCCTTCCCGCCGTTACCCGGCATCTATACTTATCTTTTTGCGGGATTTTCTCACCGGAGGAGCCTATGCCGTGGATTTTGTTACTGATTGGCCTGCTGTGCGCGCCGCTTCAGGCTGCGACGATTCCCGGCGTCACCTCCGCCGCGACCAGCGCGTCATCATCATCCGCTCAAACGACCGAACCTGATGTAGAACAAAAGAAAGCCGCCTATGGCGCCCTAGCGGATGTGCTGGAAAACAATGACTCACGCAAAGAGTTAATCGATCAACTGCGCAAAGTCGCTACCGCGCCGCCGGAAGAGCCCGTCCCCGTGATTTCGCCACCGGAAGTCAAAGAGCAAAAAACGGTGCTGGAGAATGTGACCGAGGTGACCGACTATTATGGCGAGGCGCTGGCGACGCGCTTTGCGCAGCTCTATCGAAATCTTACCGGTTCGCCGCATAAAGCCTTCAACCCGCAAACGTTCACCAATGCCGCCAGCCATTTTTTGCTACTGGCGGTGCTGGTTTTTGCGTTCTGGCTGTTGATTCGTTTATGCGTGTCGCCGCTGTATCGCAAAATGGGTGCCTGGGGGCGACGTAAAAATCGCGACCGCAGCAACTGGTTACAATTGCCGTCGATGATTGTCGGCGCGTTTCTTATCGACCTATTACTATTGGCGCTGACGCTGTTTGTCGGCCAGGTGCTCAGAGCGAACCTTAACGCCGGCAACAGCACCATCGCCTTCCAGCAAAGCCTGTTTCTCAATGCCTTCGCGCTGATCGAATTTTTCAAAGCCATCCTGCGATTGATTTTTTGCCCGCGCATACCGGATTTGCGCCCGTTTCGCATTCGGGATGAAACCGCGCGCTACTGGCATTTGCGCCTCAGCGCGCTCAGTAGCCTGATTGGTTATGGCTTGCTGGTGGCGGTGCCGATTATCTCCAACCAGGTCAATGTGCAATTTGGCGCGCTCGCCAATGTGGTGATCATGTTGTTTATCACCGTCTGGGCGCTGTATCTCATCTTCCACAATAAGCGCCAGATCCAGCATAACCTGATTGTGCTGGCGGATAATTCGCTGGCCTTTTTCAGCCTGTTTATCCGCGCGTTTGCACTGATCTGGCACTGGCTCGCCAGCGCCTACTTTATCGTGCTGTTCTTCTTTTCGCTGTTCGACCCCGGTAACAGCCTGAAATTTATGATGGGCGCTTCGCTCAGCAGCCTGGCGATTTTGAGCATCGCGGCGTTTATTTCTGGCGTGCTGTCTCGCTGGTTGAATAAAACCATCACGCTGTCGCCGCAGGTGCAACGCAACTACCCGGAGTTGCAAAAACGGCTGAATGGCTGGTTGTCCGCATCAATGAAAACCGCGCGAATTCTGGTCGTCTGCGCGACGATCATGCTGCTGCTCAATGCGTGGGGGCTGTTCGATTTCTGGCACTGGCTAAATTATGGCGCGGGCGAGAAAACCGTCGACATTTTGATCCGCATTGCGCTGATTCTTTTCTTCTCCGCCGTCGGCTGGACACTGCTGGCGAGTATCATTGAAAACCGACTGGCGTCGGACATTCACGGTCGCCCGCTGCCGAGCGCACGCACACGCACACTGTTGACGCTGTTTCGCAACGCGCTGGCGGTGGTGATCAGTACCATCACGGTGATGATTGTGCTGTCGGAAATTGGCGTGAACATCGCCCCACTGCTGGCCGGTGCCGGTGCGCTAGGTCTGGCGATTTCGTTTGGTTCGCAAACCCTGGTGAAAGATATTATTACCGGGGTTTTTATTCAGTTTGAGAATGGGATGAACACCGGCGATCTGGTGACTATCGGCCCGCTGACCGGCACGGTGGAGCGCATGTCAATTCGTTCCGTTGGTGTGCGCCAGGACACTGGCGCGTATCACATCATTCCATGGTCATCGATAACCACCTTCGCCAACTTTGTGCGCGGCATTGGTTCAGTGGTGGCGAACTACGATGTGGATCGCCATGAAGATACCGACAAAGCGAATCAGGCGCTGAAAGAGGCGGTGGCCGAACTGATGGAGCAGGAAGATATTCGCGGGTTGATTATTGGCGAGCCGTCGTTTGCCGGGCTGGTTGGACTCACCAACACCGCCTTTACGCTGCGCGTGACGTTTACCACGCTGCCGCTCAAACAGTGGACGGTGCGTTTTGCCCTCGACACGATGGTGAAAAAACATTTCGACCTCGCCGGGGTGCGCCCACCGGTGCAGACTTACCAGATGATCTCTGCACCGGAAGGCACGCCGCAATTACAGCCTGTGTCACCAGGTGGTTCGCCGCCGCCAACCGAACCTACCCTTTAAAACGAGTCTGCGCCCAGCGTTTACGCTGGGCCTCATCCAGAAACGACCAGGCAATAAAACGGCTCTGCTTTTGCCCCTGCGCCATCTCTTTTTTCATCACTTTTACCGCGCCCACTTGGGTCAGAGCACGGTAGAGTTCCGGCAAATTATCTCCGCGTGACACCAGCGAGGTGAACCACAGTACCTGGCGGGCGAACTGTGGGCTTTCAGCAATCATCTTGCTGATAAACGCCACTTCCCCACCTTCGCACCATAACTCTTGTTGCTGGCCGCCGAAGTTTGCCGCGTCCTGCACAGACTGGCCCAGGTTACGGCGTTTGCGCTCGCTGCCTGCCTGTGCACTAAGCGCTGAGTCATGGAATGGCGGGTTGCAGATAACCGCGTCATAGGATTCATTTTTATGGATGATGCCGGTGAGGATTGCCGCCGGATCTTTTTGCCGACGCAGACGCACTGCGCGGCTCAGCCCTGGATTCGCACTGATGATGGCCTGCGCGCTGGCAAACGCCTGGTCATTGACTTCGCTGCCGGTGAAACGCCAGCCGTATTCATGGGCGCCAATCAGCGGATAGATGCAATTTGCGCCGGTGCCGATATCCAGCACGCTGGCCTGCGACGGCACTTTTCCGTCATGGCTTTCGGCCAGCACATCCGCCAGGTGGTGAATGTAATCCGCGCGCCCCGGCACTGGCGGGCAGAGAAAGCCGTCCGGAATGTCCCACTCGCCTACGCCATAAAAATGCGCCAGCAGCGCCTTATTCAAGGCTTTCACCGCCTGCGGATCGGCGAAATTAATCGTGGCCTCGCCATTCGGGTTGGTGGTCATAAAAGCACGCAACGATGGGTTTACGGCGCACAGGGCGTCGAGGTCATAGCGGCTGTGGTGGCGGTTACGCGGGTGTAAACCCGGCTTCTGGGCATTCATGGCATTCTCCTGTTAGCAGCGGCGTAAGATACCCGTTGACGTTGGCCGGGTAAATAAGTGAGGCTGAAGAAACTTTTTGCCAACCAGGATGTGCTATGTATTTTTATGAACCCGCGAAGGGGCATGGGCTGCCTCACGACCCGCTGAATGCCATTGTTGGCCCGCGCCCGATCGGCTGGATTGCTTCGCAGGACGGCGAAGGTCGCCCCAACCTTGCGCCATACAGCTTCTTCAACTGCTTTAATTATCGTCCGCCGATTATCGGTTTCGCCAGCAGCGGCTGGAAAGATAGCGTACGCAATATTTGTGAAACCAAAACGTTTGTCTGGAACCTGACCACCCGCGATCTGGCGGTGCGGATGAATGAAACCTCCGCGTCGCTGGCGCATGGCGAAGATGAGTTTGCCCGTGCTGGCCTGACGCCGGTTGCTGGTCGTATTGTGAATGCCCCGCGCGTGGCCGAAAGCCCGGTTAACTTTGAGTGCCGCCTTTCTCAATGCATTCAACTGACGGCTGCCGATGGCACAGCGGTGGACACCTGGCTGGTGTTGGGGGAAGTGGTCGCGGTGCATATTGACGAATCACTGCTTGAAGACGGGGTTTACCAGACCGCAAAAGCACAGCCGGTCCTGCGTGCGGGCGGCCCATCGGCCTATTACGGCATCAGCGACGATCTGCGTTTTGATTTGATCCGCCCGGATAACCGTTAAGCCGAAATCGTGACTGGATTTGATGCCGATACCTGTAGGCCGGATAAGGCGATCGCCGCCATCCAGCGCAATGCCACATGAAGCCTCGCTCGCCGGATGGCGCTGAACGCTTATCCGGCCTACAAATTCGGCCCGCTTGGTTATTCGGCCAACGTGCCGGGTGTCTATACTTACGTTAACAGGAGGATGAGATCATGGCTTCAGGTTGGGCAAACGACGATGCAGTACAACAACAGATCGACAGCACCATTGAAGATGCGGTGGCGCGCGCGCGTCGCGATATTCCTGGTGGCGAAAGTCTCAAGGAGTGTGAAGAGTGCGGCGATCCGATCCCGGAAGCGCGCCGTAAAGCGATTCCCGGTGTGCGGTTATGTGTGAAATGCCAACAGGAGAAAGATTTACATAACTCTACATTTTCAGGATATAATCGCAGAGGTTCGAAAGATAGCCAGCTACGTTGACGTTTCCTGACCGTTGTAACCAGCGCAAGCGGTTGCTTTTACATCCATAAATTCCCGCCCCTTAAGTAGCAAAATGTGCCGCAAAATTCCTCGCTATGCTCAGCCTCACGCGAAATGCCATTTTTACTGATTAAAACCATTTAAATTCAATATAGTAACGCTTGTTCAATTTTTTAGAATAAGGCCGTCAATTCTCTTCGATTTTATCTCTTGCGAAAAACAGTGATACTCATCACATCGACGGAACATCGTCCCCAACACAGAATAACCTGCGAGAGAATACCTATGAAAACCATCAAATATGCTGTTGCTGCTATCGCCCTTTCTACCCTCTCTTTCGGTGCCTTCGCGGCACAATCTGTCAGCGCTACGCAGGCAGAAAGCATGAACAAAATCGGTGTCGTTTCCGCCACTGGCGCAACCACGCTGGACGGTCTGGAAGCGCGCCTGGCTGCAAAAGCACAAGCGGCTGGCGCGTCTGGCTACAGCGTGACGTCCACGACCGGCAATAACAAACTGAGCGGCACCGCGGTTATCTACAAATAACCGAACCGAAGTATTACCCCGGCATTTTAACCCTCTGTCGGATGCTCCACCCTCATTAACCCTGTTTGTTACCCTTGTTTGGCCCGTCTCCTTTTGTGACGGGCTTTTTTTTGTCAAAAACTTTCCGCAACCCGCGCCAGCCCGTCTTCCAGCGTCGCGACTTCTCCGCTCGCCATCAGGCAACACGCCAGCTGGATTTTCAGCGATTCCGGCACCGCTTCGCGCCCACTCAGGCAGTGCTCAATCCAACGCGCCGTACTTTCCGCATCTTTCGCCGCCCCGCCGGTTGCCGCCGGTAGTGCATCATTACGCGCATAAAGTACGCGCTCGCCCTGCGCATCCACCTGGTTTATCTGCGGGCAACGCAGCGGGTTAGCATAAACTTCCCCTTCCGTACCGTGCATCAGCAACGCGCGCCCGCCAATATCCACAAAGAATTTCCCTACCCGCGTGATGTATTCCGGGTGCGAAACGCTGGATAAGCGCAGCGCCGCGTCTTTTTCAAATGGCGTCGCCAGTTTCGCCAACGTGTGCGCGCTGTTGCGCACGCCCATACGCCAGCGCATCGCCAGCTGTTTTTCCAGCGGCGGGCAGAGCGCGCGCACCGGAATGTACACCGGTTGATGGCCTTCCAGCTTCGCCTGCGCCTGACCGGCGTGTAGCGTTGCGTCAATGCCTAACAAGTGGAAGATGGTTTCGCTCACCACGCGGGTCGGATCTTCACTGACGCCATGTACCACCACCGGGAAACCGAGTTTGTTGAGCAAAATCGCCAGCAGCGGTGTGAGGTTCGCCTGTTTACGCGCGCCGTTATAGCTAGGGATCACAATCGGCATCGGCTTCGCCACCGGCGGCGTCAGCTTGAGAGTTTGCGCCTGCATGGCGTCGTAAAAGCCGCGCATTTCGGCCTCGCCCTCACCTTTAATGCGCAGCGCAATCAAAATGCCGCCCATCTCCAGTTCCGGTACGTCGCCGTTCAGCATCTGCGTATACAGGCGACGAGCCGTGTCAAAATCCAGATCGCGGGCGTGATTTTTCCCCCGGCCAATCTCTTTGATGATGCTGCGGTAATCCATGGACACTCCTTGCGTGCTCACATCGTTAACGGCGCTTACGGCGCTTTTGCTCAGGCTTCTTCACTATAACGTCAGGCATTGATGGTTGGGAAATCGGAAACACCGGCAGCGCGTCAAGCAGGCGTTTGCCGTAATTTTTGGTCAGCAGCCGCTTATCGTAAATCACCACTTCGCCGTGACAGCCGTGGCTACGAATCAAACGCCCGACTTGTTGGATCAGGTTAAACGAAGCGCTGGGTAAGCTCTGGACCTCAAAAGGATAGCGTTTGAGGCTTTTTAACCATTCGCCTTCGGTGATCACCACCGGGCTGTCGATAGGCGGAAACGCGATTTTATGAATGTGCACCTGGGTCAGGTAATCCCCTTTGAGATCCAGCCCTTCGGCGAAAGATTGCAAACCTACCAACACACTGCGCTCGCCGCCATCAATCCGTTTGCGGTGTAACTCCACCAGCCGGTAGCGCGGCTGATCGCCCTGCACCAGCAATAACAGGCGCAAATCCGCCACGTAGGTTAAAAAAAGTTGCATAGCGCGTTGGCTGGCGAACAGCACCAGCATCCCCGGATGGGCTTTGCTCTCCACTTCCTGGCGAAACCAGGTCGCCATTTCGGCAATATGCTGCTCTTCGTTCTCCATCAGCGGTTCGTAGCGCATTTGCGGGATGACGATTTTCCCCTGCTCGACATGATTAAACGGCGAATCGAGGCTGACAAAGCGATCCCCGGCTTTCTCTTTCAGGCCGCTCATCTCTTGTAAACGGTTGAAGCTGTTGAGCGAACGCAAGGTCGCCGAGGTCACCACAATATGCGGAACGCTGCGCCACAGCAGTTTTTCCAGCTGATCGCTAACGCGGATGCCAACACAGTGGAACAGCAGATGCAGTTGCCCATCGCGCACGTCGCGCGTCACCCATTTAGAGACCGGCGCACCAGAGGCCTGCACCATCGAAGCCAGCCGCCACAATTTGCTCTGGCTCTCAAACATGCCCAGCGCGCGGTTCATCTGCAAAATCACGCGGTGCAAACGCACAATGTCGTGGCTGCCGGTCTTTTCGCTTAAATCGTTGAGAAACAACTCCGCCAGCCCGCGCAGCATTTCGGTGAGTTTCGCCAGCCGCTGGCAAATGGCCATCACTTCATCGGGCAGTTCGCCCATCGCGAAGCGGTGCTCCGCCTCTTGTCCGGCAGGAAGATAGAGATTAAGGATAGTGTTTAGCGAGGCGATCAGTTCAAACAACTCTTCGCAATGGGCGTTCAGCCGCTCCGGCGTGGCCAGCGGCGGCAGGGTTTTCGGGCGAAACTGCTCAAGGCAGGTGGCAACCAGTTTGCTAAACAGATCGAGTTGAAGTTGATACCAGGCCGAGGTGATTTCCGCCGACATCTCCAGCGCATCACGGGCGACATCCGGCAAATGGTGGCCTTCATCAAGCACCAGCAGCAGGTTTTTAGGCTCCGGCAGCACCGCTTCGCTCTCCATTGCCGCCATCACCAGCGCATGGTTGGCGACCACCACTTCCGCTTCCTGGATTTCGCGGCGCGCCACAAAGAACGGGCATTCGCGGTAGTAATGGCAGTTACGGTTCAGGCAGCTGGCTTTATCGGTGCTAAGACGCCGCCACAAATCATCGCTGATCGCTTTGTCAGTATGATCGCGCAGGCCGTCCCACTTGTAGCTGTCGAGATCGGTTTTCAGCGCCGCGCAGCGCTTCTGTTCTTCCTGGTTACCCGGTGTTAATTCGTCATCGAGAAAGGCCAGCAGATCTTGCTGGTTCGGCTCTGTGCTGGCGAGCGCTGCGAGGTTGCGCGGGCAGACGTAACGCCCACGCCCAAAGGCGGCGGTAAAACGTAAATCGGGAATAATTTTGCGCAGCAGCGGCAGATCTTTACTGAAAATCTGATCCTGCAAGGCAACGTTGGCGGTGCTGACCACCAATGTTTTCTGTTCTTCGCGGGCAATGGCAATGCCCGGAATGAGATAAGAGAGGGTTTTCCCCACGCCAGTTGGCGCTTCAATCGCCAGATGACGCCCTTCATCACCCGCCAGCGTTTTCGCCACATCGGCAATCATCTGCCGCTGGGGTGCGCGGGGAATAAAGTCCGGGATCTGTTGTTGCAGCGCCTTATACCAGGCGGCAATCTGCGCTTTTAACGCGGCGGTAAGGGCCATTCGACAACCTGAAACACTGTATAAACGGCCACTATTGTGGCACTTTTAGCGCCCAGGAGTTAACTCTTTTTGCCGTTATGGAACCCTGCCCGGAAAGATAAGCGCGGGCCGAAGGCATAAACCTCCCCCGGCCCGGCGTGTTATTTCAATTCCGGCCAATACTCTTTGTTGGCGTCGATCAACGCATCCAACACTTTGCGCGCTTTTTTGGCATCAATAATCGTGCGGTTCAGGGTTAATGCCTGCAACGCCTTGGTGTAAGAACCTTCAAACCAAGCTTGGACGGTCAAGCGTTCATAAGCGAATTGCTGCTCAATCATCCCTTTATAGAAGGTCGGGATTTTGCCGACGCCAAATGGTCGCGGCCCGTTGCAGCCAATTTCCGCCGTGAGTTCGACCATCACGTCGTCATCCAGGTTTTCCACCAGGCCGTTATTCGGCACCATCACAATAAATTTTTTCTTCAAATTGAAGGCGATGGCTTCCGCCAGTTCAACAATCATGTCGCCGTGCGCGTCGTTGTGCACCACATGCACATTGCGCGTCGTTCCCTCGGCAACCGCCGTGCGGCACTCGTCGAACACGCGTTTTTCACGCCCGTCGATGACTTCATTAGCGCGGGTGTAGTTCGGGTCGAGTTTGGAGAACTTGTACTCCGGGTAAAGATAATATTGCAGGTAGGTATTGGGCAGATAATCCGGGAAATCGCGCAGCATATCGGCCACTGCGGCATAGGTTTCCAGCCATGATTTATCGCGCTGCTCTGCATCGACAGGTTTGAAGCCGTTTTCAGCAATAAACGCTTTCAATTCCGGCGCCAGGTCGTGACCGGTTTCGTCGTACAGATGCGTAAACCAGCCAAAGTGATTCAGCCCGAAATAGACTGGATCGAAGGTTGCCGGATCGCGGTTGAGCAAACGGCCATAGGAACGCAGCAGGTTCACTGGCTGGTCGCAGATATTGAGGATGCGCTTATCGTCCGGAAAGCGTTTGTTCAGAGCATCCGCCACAATCGCCGCCGGGTTGGTGTAGTTCAAAATCCACGCTTGCGGGGAGCGAGCGCGGACTTTTTCCACCAGCGCAATCATGTCGCGAATGGAGCGCATACCATAAGCAAAACCGCCTGCGCCACAGGTTTCCTGGCCGATTACGCCAAGGCTCAGCGGGATTTTTTCATCCTTTTCACGCATCGCGTAGCCGCCGGTACGCATCTGGCAGAAGATAAAATCCATCTCGCTAAAGGCGACCTCTTCATCGCTGGTATAGACAAACTCCAGCGCCGGGTACTCTTCGCGAAACAGCACTTTGGCATATTCGCCAATCACCGCCTGGCGTTCGCTGTTGACGTCGAACATCACCAGTTTATTCAGCGGCAGACGCGCCTTGAGTTTACATAACGCTTTTAATAAACCCGGCGTCCACGTGGAACCACCACCGACAAGTACGATATTAAAAGAAGTTTTCATCAGTCAGTCTCTTATTGCGTCTGTTGAACGAGTAAATTTTGTTTCACGGCGTTGGCAATGCTTTCTACCTGCGGGCCGTAAATCACCTGAATGTCAGTCTCCGTGGCGCGGATAAATCCGTTTGCGCCGCTCTGTTTAAGGACGTTTTCATCGACTTTTTGCATATCTTTGATTTTCACGCGCAGGCGAGTGAAACAGCAGTCGACGTTCTGAATATTTTCATGACCGCCCAGCCCGGCGATGATTTTTGCCGTCGCGCTGTCGCCTTCGCCAACGCTTTGTGTCGCGCGCACGGCGCGCTCTTCCTCTTCACGCCCGGGGGTTTTTACGTTGGTGCGCAAGATTATCCATTTGAAGGAGAAGTAGTAGACCGGCGCCCACAGGCAGCCCAGCAACAGGCTAAACCACCAGTGCGTTTTCACGCCGCCGAGCACGCCAAAGACCATAAAGTCGATAAACCCGCCCTGAATGTTGCCGATCATCACGTTAAGCAGTTGCGCGCAGGCGAAGGAAAGACCGGTCATGATCGCGTGGAAGATAAACAGTAGCGGCGAGACGAAGATAAAGCTGAATTCCAGCGGTTCGGTGATACCGGTGGTAAACGACGCCAGCGCACCGGCCATCATCAGCGCTTTCACGCGCTGTTTGTGCTCCGGTTTTGCACAACGGTAAATCGCCAGTGCCGCCGCCGGTAAACCAAACATCATCACCGGGATCTTGCCCTGCGCCAGGAAACGCGTGGCTTCGCGCACCACATCATCCGCCAGCGCACCGGGGTTCGCCAGCGCATAGTTAAAGATGGAGAGCGCGCCAATCACGCTTTCGTTATCGACATGCACCATGCCGCCAACCGGGGTGAAACGTACCGTTTCATTAAGAATGTGGTGTAACCCGGTCGGGATCAGAATGCGTTCAGTAAAGGCGTAAACGAAGGTGCCAAACGGCCCGGATTCGCCAATAAATTGCCCAAGCTGAATAATCGCGCTGGCGATCACCGGCCAAATAAGCGACATCAGCACGCCGACAATCGGTAAGGCGATGACAGTGATAATCGGCACAAAGCGACGGCCACCAAAGTAGGCGATGGCCGCCGGGAGTTGAATGGTATAGAAGCGATTGTGCAGCAACACGGTGACCAGCCCGGAAATCACCCCGCCGAGTACGCTCATCTGGTAAGAAAAAATCCCTAAGGTGCTGGCAAATTCAGCGGAATACATCACCGCTTCGGTCTGGCTGTAGCCCTGTTTTACAAAGGCGTCGACGGAGGTGGTTTCTGGCGTTAACCCTTGCGCCAGCAAGCTGTAATTGACGCCGACATGAAAAGTGATAAAGCCGATGACGGCGGCCAGCGCGGCGGTGGGTTTCTCGTCCCGCGCCAGGCCAATGGCGGCAGCAATGGCAAATAACAGCGGTAAATTGGCGAACAACGCGCCAGCGACTTTACGGATAAAACCGATCACCTGCTGCATCACTTCCGCGTGAATCACCGCTTCGCCGACAATCGCCGGGTTTTGTAATGCCGCCGCCAGGCCCAGGAAAATCCCCGCCGCCGCAATTACCGATATCGGCATCATCAATGCCTTACCCAAATCTTGTAAAAACTCACCGGCCCGACTCATCGTTATTTTCCTTTTAGGGTTCCGACTGAACGTTGAGCAGAGTATAGCCAGGTTTGTTGTATAGTTGTCTAGCCCACTAGATGTAAAACATGGGGCCGATCACAAAGTGAGCAATCAGGAAAGAATTATGGGCGTCCGGCGGTCAGAGTAAAACGGTAATGCTGCTGGTTGTAATAAATCTCTGATATTTCAAAAGGAACCCCGTCGCGCAACATGGCGATAGACGTGGCATGCAGCACCGGTTCGTCGCGATTGATCCCCAGCATGTCGCGCACTTCCTGCGACGGCAGTTCGGCGCGGATCTCTTTTTCCGAGCGCTCGACAGTAAAACCTTTGCGGCTGATATAGGCGTACTTCGAGGCGTTAAGATCTGCTTCCGTCAGGTCGTTAAACGGTTCGCAAATCATCCAGGATTGTTCAAACACAAAGGGAATGTCGCCCACCCGCCGCAGCCGTTTCATAAACCACACTTCACTGCCGGGGGCGAGCTGCAATTTTTCGGCGATGTCTGGCGATGCGGTCTGGCGAAACAGGCAAATCAACTGGTTAACCATCGGTTCATCCAGCCCGAGCGTCGCTTCGCTGGAGGAGAGATGCCGGTCGAGCGGCAAAGAGATGTGCAGGTGTTTTGCCGCCTGGGCGACAAAGGTGCCCTGCCCACGGCGGCGCTCCACTTTGCCCTGACGAACCAGGTAATCCACCGCTTTACGGGCGGTCATGCGCGAAATAGTGAATTGCTGGCAGAGTTCGTTTTCAGAGGGGATCACATCACCAGGCTTGAGGGAGCCTGCGGCGATTTGCCCGCTAAGGTATTGTTCAAGCTGTAAATAGACTGGCACGGTTGAATGTTTATCGATCATGACGATGCTCCCTCGTTGCTGGAAGTATGGTAGCGATCGCGCCACAAAGTGACAACGTTTGTTAAGCCCCTCGCCGCCATGTTGAGTCGACAATGGTTTTCGCAAAGCCGATCACAAATTGGCGTTTCCATTGACCAATGCCCCTGTCGGTGCGTTGATCATTTACATGGTCAATGCTAGTTTTTTACCTGCATTACGCTTGTTACCGAATATCGGGCAAAACCTAAATGCAGACTAAGGGGATGAATCCGTCCGTGGCTGTATTTACGTTTTGCCCGTTTTTGTTTGCAGGAGTTGGCGATGCTGGTCAAACAAATATTAAATAATAACGTTGTCAGCGCCATCGATGAGCATGGCTTTGAGGTTATTCTGACCGGGCGCGGCCTGGGGTTTAATACCCAAAGTGGCGCCAGCGTTAATGCACAGGCTATTGAGAAAATATTCCATTTGCAGGATTCGCAAGTGTCCGCGCGGTTTAAAGATCTGGTCAGCGAAGTACCAGTGGAAATACTCCAGTTGACCGCCGATATCATTACGCTCGCGAAAACCCATCTCGCACATAAATTAAGTGAAGGCCTGTATGTAACGCTGGCCGATCACCTGCACTTTGCGCTGCAACGCAATCAAAGCAGTGAAGTTTTGCCCAATCCGCTGGAGTGGGAAGTGCGCCATTTCTACACCGCGGAATATGCCATTGGGCGCCAGGCATTAGGCATGATAGTGGCGCGTACCGGCAGTTTATTACCGGACAGTGAAGCGTGCAGTATCGCGCTGCATATTGTGAATGCCGGGCTGAACGACACGATGGGAAAAACCACGCAGATCACACGGCTTATTTACCAGCTACAGAATATCGTTAAATACTTTTTCAGCCTGCCGCTCGACGAGCACAGTCTGAATTACCAACGCTTTATTACGCATTTAAAGTTTTTTGCCCAGCGGGTGATTGAAGGCGTGGTATTGAATAATGATGACGAGGAATTATTTGCCATGGTGCAGCGTCGTTATCAGACAACCCTGAAATGCGTCGACGCGATCAACGAGTTCGTCGGCAAAAATTATCACCACACCATGAGTAACTCGGAAAAGCTTTATCTGACCGTGCATATTGAGAACGTTGTGCAGCGAGAAGAGAAAAAGTAATTACCACAACGCATACACAAAATAATTCGAGTCGCAGGAAGGCGGCGACGCAGCACATCCCCGGGAGCTTACATAAGTAAGTGACTGGGGTGGGCGAGGAAAGCCAACGCATCTGCGGCTTGAAGTATGAAGTGTAAATTTTCTTTCCAGGCTTGTTACTGTTCAATCAGGCAAACCCCAGAGGAAACAACGTATCGGTTCAAACCGATGATTGTTATGACACCTGAATCTCAGGCGTCCGTCTGGAGGAATGACCATGAACTACCAGGATACCGCGCAGCAGATAATCAACCGTATCGGCGGCAAGGACAATATTCTGTCACTGTTTCACTGCATCACCCGTCTGCGTTTTTTACTCAAAGATAACGACAAAGCCGATCGCACGGCGCTGGAAGCGCTGGATGGCGTGATTGGCGTCAATATCTCTGGCGATCAATACCAACTGATTATTGGCAACGACGTGGCGCCGCTGTGCGACGCGCTACTCGCCAAATTACCCGGTGTTTCCGCGGGCGGCGCGGTCAACAACACAAAACGCCGCAACCCGGTATCGGTGGTGCTGGAGGGGTTATCCAGCATCTTCTCGCCGATTATCCCGGCAATTGCCGGTGCCGGTATCCTCAAAGGCGTGCTGGCGTTGATGGTCGCCATGCAGTGGCTGGAAACGAGCAACCAAACCTACCAAATCCTGCTCGCCATCAGCGACGGCGTTTTCTACTTTATGCCGCTGGCGCTGGCCTTTAGCGCCGCCAATAAGTTTGGCGCCAATCCCTACGTCGCTGTTGCGCTGGCCGCCGCCCTCTTCCACCCGGCGATTCAAACCTTGTTCAAATCCGGCTTGCCGGTGAATTTTATGCGCCTGCCGGTACCGACGGTGAATTATGCCTCGACCGTTATTCCGATTCTGCTGGCGGTGTGGCTGCTGAGCCACGTGGAAAAGCTGATTGACCGTTTTATGCCCGGCGCGCTGAAAACGATGTTTGTGCCGCTGCTCAGCCTGGTCATCGTCACGCCGATCACGCTGATTGCGATTGGCCCGCTGGGGATTTTCGCCGGTAACGCCCTGTCTGGCGGCATTATCTGGCTGGTGGAAAATATGGGTATCGTGGCGGGCGTGGTGGTCGGCGGCACGCTGTCGATGATCATCATTACCGGCATGCACTACGTGCTGGTGCCGATCATGATCAACAACATCAGCACGATGGGTTTCGACCCGTTCAAAATCCTCTTTTACATCGCCAACATCGGCCAGGCGGGCGCGGCGTTCGGCGTTTTCCTGCGCGCCAGAGATAAAAAGCTTAAATCCCTGGCGCTGACCACCAGCTTTAGCGCGGCGATGGGCATCACCGAACCGGCGATGTACGGCATTAACATCCGCTATAAACGCCCGTTTGCCGCCGCGTTGATTGGCGGTGCCATCGGCGGCGGTTTCGCGATGGCGATGGGCGTGAAAACCTACGCCTTTGCGCTCAGCGGATTGCCCGGCTTGCCTGCACTGGTTGGCCCCACGTTCCTGTGGGCGTTGGTCAGCATCGCTATCTCTTTCGTTTGTGCCGCCGTGGTGACGGTGATCCTCGGGTTTGAAGAGACCGTGGTGGCAGGCGTTAGCCCCATGAAGGTCGCGCGCAATGAAGAGAAACTCTTCGCCCCGGTCAGTGGCGAACTTAAACCCCTCAACACCCTCAGCGACCCGGTGTTTGCCGATGAGATCTTCGGCAAAGGGCTGGCGATTTACCCAAGCAGCGGCGAGTTACGCTCGCCGGTTAACGGCAGAATCGAATCGCTGTTTGAAACTCACCATGCGCTGGCCCTGCAAAGCGATACCGGCGCGGAAATCCTCATTCACATTGGTATCGACACCGTGAAACTCGGCGGCAAGTACTTCACCAGCCACATCACCGCCGGGCAAATCGTTGAAGTGGGCGATTTGCTGGTCAGCTTCGATCTCGCGGCGCTGCATGCCGAAGGCATCGATCCGAGTGTGATTGTGGTGGTGACCAACAGCGAACAGTACGGCGATATCAGCCCGGTAAAAGCAAATGGCGATGTCGCCAGCCGGGACGTATTTCTCACACTGACCGCGCAAGCGGCGTAAGGAGCAGACGTATGGCATTTTCAAAAGCATTTCCGGACGGCTTTTTATGGGGCGGTGCCACCGCCGCCAACCAGCTGGAAGGTGCATGGAACGTGGATGGCAAAGGGCTTTCCGTCTCTGATGTTTACACCTTTGACATCGACATGCCGCGCGAACGCTGGCTCGATCAGTGGCTCGGCATGACCCACGCGCAGGTGCGCGAAGCGCAGGATCCTAACAGCCAAAAATATTACCCGAAGCGCAAAGGCAACGACTTCTATCACCATTTCAAAGAGGATATCGCGCTGTTTGCGGGTATGGGCTTTAAATGTTTTCGCATGTCGATTGCCTGGACGCGCATCTTCCCGCGCGGGGATGAAGCCACGCCCAACGAAGCGGGGCTGAAATTTTACGATGAGGTGTTCGACACGCTGCGTGAACACGGCATCGAGCCGATTGTTTCGCTCTCACACTACGAGATGCCGCTGGCGCTGGTCACCGATTATGGCGGCTGGCCGAACCGCCAGGTGGTCGATTTCTACGTGCGTTTTGCCACGACCGTGTTCACCCGCTATCGCAAGAAAGTGAAGTACTGGATGACCTTCAACGAGATCAACTGCGTGAAGCACCATCCATATGTCAGCGTCGGCGTGATTGAAGAGGACAACCCGCATCTCGAACAGGATAAATACCAGGGCGCGCACCACCAGTTTGTCGCCAGTGCGTTGGC
Organism: Kosakonia sp. BYX6; assembly: GCF_038449125.1. Classification (NCBI taxonomy): domain Bacteria; kingdom Pseudomonadati; phylum Pseudomonadota; class Gammaproteobacteria; order Enterobacterales; family Enterobacteriaceae; genus Kosakonia; species Kosakonia calanthes. The sequence goes on from NZ_CP151800.1 coordinate 3,182,245, forward strand.
GACCAAAGCCTGTCACGCGATTATTCCCGGCTCGCAGGTCGGCTGCATGATCAGCTACCAGATGCTCTACCCACACACCTGCCACCCGGACGATTTGCAGGCCTGCGAAGAGATGCAGCGCGTTTCGCTGTTTTTTAGCGATGTACAAGCGCACGGCTACTACCCGGCGTATACCGATCGCCTGCTGGCGGAAAAAGGCGTTACGCTGCAAAAAGTGGTCGGCGACGACGAGATCCTGCGCCAGCACCCGGTCGATTTTGTCTCCTTCAGTTATTACATGTCGAGTACTGTCAGCGCGCACCCGGAATCCCTCGACGGGGCGGAAGGCAATATGATCACCGGCGGCATCCGCAACCCGCATCTACCGACCAGCCAGTGGGGCTGGCAGATTGACCCAAAAGGCCTGCGCCTCGCCTTAAACCAGCTGTATGACCGCTACCAAAAACCGCTGTTTATTGCGGAAAACGGCCTCGGTGCGGTGGATACCGTGAACCCGGACGGCTCCATCGACGATGATTACCGCATCGATTACCTGCGCCAGCACGTGGTGCAGATGCAAGAAGCCATTGGCGATGGCGTCGATCTGTTCGGTTACACCTGGTGGGGGCCGATCGACGTGGTGAGCGCCGGCACCGCGCAGATCTCCAAACGCTACGGGTTTATCTATGTCGACCAGGACGATATGGGCAACGGCAGCCAGGCGCGTTCGTTGAAGAAAAGCTACCACTGGTACAAAAAACTGATCGCCTCGAACGGCGAAGATTTAGCCGATTAAGGAGCTAATATGTCTGTTTTCCCGAACGATTTTTTATGGGGCGGCGCGATTGCCGCCAACCAGGCGGAAGGCGCGTGGAACGAAGACGGCAAAGGGCCGTCTATCGCCGACGTGGTACGCGGCGGCATTGCCTCTGGCAAACATGACGCGGTGATTGACCCCAACCTGTATTACGCCAGCCACGAAGCGGTGGATTTTTACCATCACTACAAAGAGGACGTGGCGCTGTTTGCCGAAATGGGCTTTAAATGCTTTCGCACTTCGATTGCCTGGTCACGCATTTTCCCGCGCGGGGATGAAACCACACCCAACGAAGCCGGGTTGGCGTTTTACGACAACCTGTTTGATGAGTTGCTGAAACACGGCATTGAGCCGGTGATTACCCTGTCGCACTACGAAACGCCGCTGGCGCTGTATCAAGAATATGGCGGCTGGAAAAACCGCCAGTTGATTGAATTTTTTAGCCGTTACTGCGAGACGGTGTTCCGCCGCTACAACGGCAAGGTCAAATACTGGATGACCTTCAATGAACTGAACAATATGAACCGCATGCCGTTCGCTACCGGCGCGGTGGATGCCAACGCCAGCGCGCAGGAAATTTGGCAGGCCAACCATCACCAGTTTGTCGCCAACGCGCTGGCAAACAAGCTGTGCCACGAGATTATCCCGGACGCGCTGATTGGCTGCATGCTGTCGCTGAGCACCGTTTACCCGGCGACCTGCAACCCGGAAGATATCTTCTCGACCATGCAGTTGCGCCGCCGCTCGCTGTTTTTCTCCGACGTGATGATGTTAGGTCAGTATCCGGCCTATGCGCCGCGCCTGTTCCGCGAGCTGGACGTGGAACTGGAAATGGCCGACGGCGATTTGCAATTGCTGGGCGATTATCCGTCGGATTATCTCGGCTTTAGCTACTATCGCAGCGTGCTACACCAGGCAGGCGGGCAGTTCCGCATTGATACTGGCGGCACCGCCGGGTTGGATAACCCCTATTTGGATAAAACCGAATGGGGCTGGCCGATTGACCCGCAGGGTTTCCGTATTGTGTGTAATGAGCTGGCGGATCGTTACCGCAAGCCGCTGTTTATTGTCGAGAACGGTTACGGCGGCGTGGATGAAGCGGATGCCAACGGCGAGTTTAACGACCAGCCGCGTATCGATTATGGTCGCCGCCATATTCAGGCGATGGCGGAAGCCATTGACGATGGCTGCGACATCATGGGTTACACCTGGTGGGGACCAATTGATATTGTCAGCGCCGGAACCGGCGAAATGAAAAAGCGCTACGGCTTTATTTATGTCGACAAAGACAACGACGGCAAAGGCACGCTCAAGCGCAGCAAAAAGCGAAGTTTCGCCTGGTATCAGCAGGTTATCGCCAGTAACGGAGAAGTGTTGTAAGGTTTGGCCTTTAATTTTGTCGGCCGGATGAGGCGAAGCCGCCATCCGGCCTACAACGGGTTGATAAAAGGTTAGATATGAGCACATGGCATTTGGTTGACCCCGCACTGCGTCCTGCCCTGCAATCCTGGACTCCCTCTACATTGAATGCCGAGATGCTTCCCGCGCTTCGCGAACAGCGCCAGCAGGCGGCGCTTGACGCGATGCGCGTGGATGATGGTTTAGCGTTGTCGATGACCGAATATTTTATCGGCGCGCAACCCGTGCGCGTGCGCGTCATCACGCCAAATACACCGCGCGCAAACCGCATGGGGATTTTGCATTTTCACGGTGGTGGGCATCTGTTCGGCAGCCCGGAACAGTCGCGCCCAACCGCAGCGCGTCACGACTGTGTTGTTGTATCCGTTGATTATCGCCTGTCGCCGGAAACTCACTTTCCGGGTTCGCTGGACGATGGTTATGCCGCGCTGGTGTGGATGGCTGAGCATGCCGAAGCACTGGGTATTGATCGCGCGAACATTGGCCTGATGGGCGACAGTGCGGGCGCGGGCGTTGCGGCGGGCTTAGCGCTGTTAGCGCGCGATCGCAACGGGCCACCGTTAGCTTTCCAGAATCTGATGTTCCCGATGCTCGACGATCGCACGGTAACCGCGCGCGATGCCAATCCAGTGACCGGGGAATTCATCTGGACGCGGGAAAATAACGCTTTTGGCTGGCGGGCATTATTAGGCTGTGAACCGGGTAGTGATGGCGTATCACCCTATGCAGCACCGGCGCGAGCGGAAAACCTGGCAGGGTTACCGCCAACCTGGATTGGCGTCGGTACGCTGGATCTGTTTGTTGATGAGAATATTGCCTATGCGCAACGTTTGATTCGCGCGGGTGTGCGGGTGGAGATGAACGTCTGGCCGGGCGCGTACCACGGTTTCAGTTCCGATCCACAAGCAGACGTCGCCCTGCGGGCGCGAGAAACGCGCCAGGCATGGCTGGCGCGCGTTGCCGGATAAAACGAAGCCGCCATCGGCAAAATGCACGATGGCGGCTTTGATCATCAATGTCTATCCGGACGACAACGTCTTACTGCGCGGAGGACGGTTTACGCGGGCGACGGCGAGATTGATTACCTGCCGGTTTCGCAGCGCCGCCATCAAGACGGCGTCCACCGGTTGGTTTCGCGGCGCCGCCTTCACTGCGACGTCCACCCGCCGGTTTCGCGGTGCCGCCTTCACTGCGACGTCCACCCGCCGGTTTTGCGGCGCCACCTTCACTGCGACGCGGCGAGCGTGGTTTTTGCGCTTCACCGTCATTGCGGCGCGGCGCGGACTGACCACGGCCACCGCCGCCCTGCCCACGGCCATTCTGGATGGGTTCGGCTTTGATCGATGGATCCGGTTCATAACCGTCCAGGGCAATGCGCGGGATCTCTTTTTTCAACAGGCGCTCAATGTCGCGCAGCAGTTTATGTTCATCAACGCAAACCAACGACAACGCTTCGCCGGTGGCCGCCGCTCGGCCGGTACGGCCAATACGGTGAACATAATCTTCCGGCACGTTCGGCAACTCGTAGTTGACTACGTGCGGCAGTTCTTCAATATCCAGACCACGCGCGGCGATATCGGTTGCCACCAGCACGCGAATATCCCCGGATTTGAAATCCGCCAGCGCACGAGTACGTGCCCCCTGGCTCTTGTTACCGTGGATCGCGGCACTGGTAATGCCATCTTTATTCAGCTGTTCAGCCAGGTGGTTGGCACCGTGTTTGGTACGGGTAAAGACCAGCACTTGCTGCCAGTTGCCCTCGCCAATCATCTGTGACAGCAGTTCCCGTTTGCGTTTTTTGTCCACGAAATGCACATGCTGCGTGACCTGCTCAGACGCGGTGTTGCGACGTGCGACTTCAATTTCCAGCGGGTTGTGCAGCAGTTTTTCCGCCAGCTGTTTGATCTCGTCAGAGAAGGTCGCAGAAAACAGCAGGTTTTGGCGTTTCGCCGGGAGTTTCGCCAGCACGCGGCGAATATCGTGGATAAAGCCCATGTCCAGCATGCGGTCGGCTTCATCCAACACGAGGATTTCGATGCTATCGAGTTTCAGGGCATTTTGGTGTTCAAGATCGAGCAGACGGCCCGGTGTAGCGACCAGCACATCCACGCCGCCGCGCAGTTTCATCATCTGCGGGTTAATGCTCACCCCACCGAAAACCACCATGGAACGAATATTCAGGTATTGGCTGTACTCACGTACGTTTTCGCCCACCTGCGCCGCCAGTTCACGGGTCGGCGTTAAGATCAGCGCACGCACCGGGCGACGCCCTTTAGCATGCGGTTCATTCTGCACCAGGCGCTGCAGCAACGGCAGTGTAAAACCTGCGGTTTTACCGGTACCGGTTTGCGCGCTCGCCATCAGATCGCGGCCTTGCAGAACCGCCGGGATAGCCTGCTGCTGAATAGGGGTTGGCTGAAGGTAACCCTGCTCTGCGACTGCGCGCAGGATTTCCGGATTCAGGCCAAGGGCATCAAAAGACATAACAACTCCACACCGCCCCGACCTGTCACAGGTGTAGTTTTCGAGGAGATAATATTTAATTGATGACAAAAACCACAATGTCATGAAGGAGCGGAGTGTATCAGCTTTTGTGATCCGGCGCATAAAATATCCCGCAGGTATTCGTCTGCAAAATATAATTGTCGATTTCCGCGCCTCGCTCGACGTTTTGCACTCACGTGCAAGGGAATCGCCAACGAGGCGATAAATTCAACCGCACTCACATTTTCGGCACGCCGGTTAGACAAACATTGGCCTGCGGCCTAAAGTTAATCAATCGATTGATTAATTCCAATAAGCCCATGAATACGACACCGATGACCACCAAAGGTGAGCAGGCCAAAAACCAGTTGATCGCCGCCGCGTTGGCACAGTTTGGCGAATATGGCTTGCATGCCACCACGCGGGATATCGCCGCGCTGGCCGGGCAAAATATCGCCGCGATCCCTTACTATTTCGGCTCAAAAGAGGATTTGTACCTCGCCTGTGCGCAGTGGATCGCCGACTTTATCAGCGAACATTTTCGCCCCCATGTGCTGGCCGCCGAAGCGCTGTTTGCCGCGCCGAACCCCGATAAAGCCGCGATGCGCGAGCTTCTTCATCGCGCTTGCCAGAATATGATTATGCTGCTCACCCATGATGAAACGCTCAACCTGAGCAAGTTTATCTCCCGCGAGCAGCTCTCCCCGACGCGGGCTTACCAGTTGGTGCATCATCAGGTCATTGAACCAATGCACTGCCACTTTACCAACCTGCTTGCCGCTTATACCGGGCGCGACGCCGACAGCACGCAAACCATCATTCATGCTCATGCGTTGATCGGCCAGATCCTCGCCTTTCGCCTCGGTCGGGAAACCATTTTGCTGCGCGCCGGATGGACGCAGTTCGACGAAGAGAAAACGGCACTGATTTCTCAGGTCATCACCTGCCATATCGATCTTATCTTGCAAGGATTAACGCACAGGAGTCTCGAGTTATGAAAAAGCACATCGTCACCGTATTGATTGTATTGGCTTTATTGGCTGCCCTCGGCGGCGGCTGGATGTGGTATCAAAGCAAACAGGAAAATGGGCTTACGCTGTACGGCAATGTTGATATCCGTACTGTCAATTTGAGCTTTCGTGTCGGCGGGCGCTTAGCGGCGCTAAACGTGGACGAAGGTGACAGCGTGCAAGCAGGGCAGCAGCTTGGCGAGATGGACAAAGCGCCGTATGAAAACGCCCTACTGCAAGCCCAGGCCAACGTGTCAACGGCGCAGGCGAAATATGAATTAGCCACCGCGGGCTACCGCGCGGAAGAAATTGCTCAGGCCGCCGCCGCGGTTAACCAGGCACGCGCGGCATGGGAATATGCGCAGAATTATTATCAGCGCCAGCAAGGATTGTGGAAAAGCAAAGTGATTTCAGCCAACGACCTGGAAAATGCCCGTTCTTCGCGGGATCAGGCGCAAGCCACATTGAAATCGGCACAGGATAAACTGAGCCAGTACCGCGCCGGTAACCGCCCGCAAGAAATCGCCCAGGCCAAAGCAGGCCTTGAGCAGGCGCAGGCGGCGCTGGCGCAAGCGCAACTTGATCTGCACGACACCATTTTGGTCGCGCCGAGCAATGGCACGGTGCTGACCCGCGCGGTTGAACCGGGCAGCATGCTGAACGCCGGAAGCACGGTGTTAACCCTCTCCCTCACCCGCCCGGTCTGGGTTCGCGCCTATATCGACGAGCGCAACCTGCACCTGGCGAAGCCCGGCCAGCAAATTCTGCTCTATACCGATGGCCGCCCGAACACGCCGTACCACGGCAAAATTGGTTTTGTCTCACCGACCGCCGAATTCACCCCAAAAACCGTTGAAACCCCGGATCTGCGTACTGACCTGGTTTATCGCCTGCGCATTATCGTGACCGATGCCGACGACAACCTGCGTCAGGGAATGCCAGTGACCCTGCGCTTTAACGGCGAGGCGCGTCATGAATGAGGCGACTATCCAACTCGAAGGCTTGATAAAACACTTTCCCGGCATGGAAAAACCCGCCGTGGCGCGGCTGGATTGCGAAATAAAAGCGGGCTATGTCACTGGGCTGGTTGGCCCGGATGGCGCGGGGAAAACCACGCTGATGCGCATTCTCGCCGGGCTGATGAAGCAGGACGAAGGCAGCGCGCGCGTGATGGGGCTGGATCCGATCCGCAATGACAGCGAACTGCACGCCATGCTCGGTTATATGCCGCAGAAATTCGGCCTGTATGAAGATCTCACGGTGATGGAAAACCTCACGCTGTACGCCGATTTGCGCAGCGTCACCGGGGAGAAACGACGCCAGACGTTTGCCCGGCTGCTGGAATTCACCGCCCTCGCTCCCTTTACCGAGCGGCTGGCGGGCAAACTTTCCGGCGGCATGAAACAGAAGCTGGGGCTGGCCTGTACGCTGGTCGGCGAACCGAAAGTGTTGCTGCTCGACGAACCGGGCGTCGGCGTTGACCCGATTTCCCGCCGCGAGTTATGGCAAATGGTGCATGAACTGGCCGGTGAAGGGATGCTGATTCTCTGGAGCACCTCTTATCTGGACGAAGCCGAGCAGTGCCGCGACGTTTTGCTGATGAACGAAGGAGAACTGCTGTACCAGGGCGAGCCGAAAGCGCTGACGCAAACCATGGCCGGGCGCAGTTTTCTCGTCACCTGCGCGCAAGAGAACAACCGCCGTCTGCTACGGCGCATTCTCAAACAGCCGCAGGTCAGCGACGGCGTGATTCAGGGCCGTTCGGTGCGCATGATCCTCAAAAAAGACGCGCAGGCACAGGAGATTCAAAACGCGCCAAATATGCCCGCCTTACAGATTGAAGAAACCGCGCCGCGTTTTGAAGATGCGTTTATCGACCTGCTTGGCGGCGCGGGCACGGCGGAATCCCCGCTTGGCGCGATCCTGCACACGGTGGAAGGTGACTCGCAAGAAACGGTGATTGAAGCCAAATCCCTGACCAAAAAGTTTGGTGATTTCGCCGCCACCGACCACGTGGATTTTGCGGTGAAACGCGGGGAGATTTTCGGCTTGCTTGGCCCGAACGGCGCGGGCAAATCCACCACCTTCAAAATGATGTGCGGTTTGCTGGTGCCGACCGATGGCCAGGCGTTGGTGCTGAACATGGATCTGAAAGTGAGTTCCGGCAAAGCGCGCCAGCACCTGGGGTATATGGCACAGAAGTTCTCGCTGTACGGCAACCTGACGGTGGAGCAAAACCTGCGCTTTTTCTCCGGCGTGTATGGCCTGCGCGGTAAAGCGCAGAGCGAGAAGATCGCGCGGATGAGTGACGCTTTTGGTCTGAAAAACATTGCCCGCCACGCCACTGACGAACTGCCGCTCGGCTTTAAGCAGCGGTTGGCGCTGGCCTGCTCGCTAATGCATGAACCGGATATTCTGTTTCTTGATGAACCCACCTCCGGTGTCGACCCGCTGACGCGACGCGAGTTCTGGCTGCACATCAACAGCATGGTGGAAAAAGGCGTCACAGTGATGGTGACCACGCATTTTATGGATGAGGCGGAGTATTGCGATCGTATTGGTCTGGTGTATCGCGGGAAGTTGATTGCCAGCGGTACGCCAGACGCGTTGAAAGCGCAGACCGCCGATGAAGCCCACCCGGATCCCACCATGGAACACGCGTTTATTACGCTTATCCATAATTGGGATAAGGAGCATAGCGATGAGCGTTAAAGCCCTCTCCTGGCGGCGCGTACGGGCGCTGTGTATTAAAGAGACGCGGCAAATTGTCCGCGACCCAAGCAGTTGGCTCATTGCGGTGGTGATCCCGCTGATGCTGCTGTTTATTTTCGGCTACGGCATCAATCTGGACTCCAGCAAACTGCGCGTCGGCATCCTGCTGGAGCAGCGCAGCGAAGAGGCGCTGGACTTTACCCATACGCTAACCGGTTCGCCCTATATTGACGCGACGATCAGCGATAACCGCCAGCAATTAATCGAGATGATGCAGGCCGGGCGCATTCGCGGCCTGGTGGTGGTGCCGGTGAATTTCGACGCGCAGATGACGCGCGCAGGCGACACCGCGCCGCTTCAAGTGATTACCGATGGCAGCGAACCGAACACGGCGAACTTTGTACAGGGGTATTTGCAAGGCATCTGGCAACTCTGGCAGCAACAACGCGCCGAAGATCGCGGGCAAGAATTCACGCCGCTGATTGATGTGCAGACACGCTACTGGTTTAACCCGGCGGCCATCAGCCAGCACTTTATTATCCCCGGCGCGGTGACCATCATCATGACGGTGATTGGCGCGATCCTCACTTCGCTGGTGGTCGCGCGCGAGTGGGAGCGCGGCACCATGGAAGCGCTGCTGTCGACGGAAATCACGCGGGCCGAGTTGCTGCTGTGTAAGCTGATTCCCTATTACTTTCTTGGCATGCTGGCAATGCTGCTCTGTATGCTGGTGTCGGTGTTTATTCTCGGCGTGCCCTACCGCGGTTCGCTGTTGTTCCTGTTTTTGATAACCAGCCTGTTTTTGCTCAGCACGCTCGGCATGGGGTTGCTGATCTCCACCGTCACGCGCAACCAGTTCAACGCCGCGCAGGTGGCGCTGAATGCCGCCTTTTTACCGTCGATTATGCTGTCCGGTTTTATTTTTCAGATCGACAGCATGCCGGCGATTATTCGCGTGGTGACGTATATCATCCCGGCGCGTTATTTCGTCAGCACGCTGCAAAGCCTGTTTCTGGCGGGCAATATTTCGCTGGTGCTGACCATTAACACGCTGTTTTTGGTAGCCTCGGCCGTGATGTTTATCGGCCTGACGTGGCTGAAAACAAAACGCAGACTGGATTAAGGACAAACCATGTTTCATCGTTTATTCACGCTGATTCGCAAAGAGCTGCAATCGCTGTTACGCGAGCCGCAAACCCGCGCCATTTTGATCCTCCCGGTGGTGTTTCAGGTGCTACTGTTTCCTTTTGCCGCCACACTGGAAGTGACCAACGCGACCATTGCTATTTATAACGAAGACAATGGTAAACACGCGGTCGAGCTGACCCAGCGTTTCGCCCGCGCCAAAGCCTTTACCCATGTTTTGTTACTGCACAGCCCGCAGGAGATCCGCCCGACCATCGACACGCAAAAAGCGCTGCTGCTGGTGCGTTTCCCGGCGGATTTTTCGCGCAACCTGGACAGCGGCATTACCGCGCCGATGCAGTTGATCCTCGACGGGCGCAACTCTAACAGTGCGCAGATCGCCGCCAACTATTTGCAGCAGGTGGTGAAGGATTATCAGCAAGAGTTGCTTCAGGGGCAGGAGAAACCGAATAACAGCGAGCTGGTGGTGCGCAACTGGTACAACCCCAATCTGGATTACAAATGGTTTGTGGTGCCGTCGCTGATCGCGATGATCACCACCATCGGCGTGATGATTGTTACGTCGCTGTCGGTAGCGCGCGAGCGGGAACAAGGCACCTTCGATCAACTGCTGGTTTCGCCGCTGGCGACCTGGCAGATTTTTATTGGCAAAGCGATACCGGCGCTGATTGTGGCCTGTTCCCAGGCCACAATCGTGCTGCTGTTCGGCATTCTGGCGTACAAAATCCCCTTCGCCGGATCACTGCTACTGTTCTATTTCACTATGCTGGTTTATGGCTTGTCGCTGGTGGGTTTTGGCCTGCTGATTTCCTCGTTTTGCACCACGCAACAGCAGGCGTTTATTGGCGTGTTTGTCTTTATGATGCCGGCGATATTGCTCTCAGGGTATGTGTCGCCGGTCGAGAATATGCCGGTCTGGTTGCAGGATTTCACCTGGATCAACCCGATCCGGCACTTTACCGATATTACGAAGCAGATTTATTTGAAGGACGCCAGCTTAAGCATCATCTGGCAGAGTTTGTGGCCGCTGTTGGTGATAGCGGGAACCACCGGTTCAGCGGCGTATGCCATGTTTCGACGGCATATCGCGTAACTTACGCTCTTTTGTCAGCAACGACACCACGGCCGGGCCGGCGAGGATCGCCAGCCCAACCAGCGCCAGCAGAAGGTTATTTTGCAGAACGCGGGAGAGCAGCCAGATGGCGATCAGCGACGCGCCAAAATACCAGGTGGTGGTCAGCTCTTCCAGCACATCGCCGATACCGCGCCAGCGCGCATCGTGGTGGCGCTGGAAAAACAGCATCAGCAGCACGGTGACGCCATAAACCACGCAAAGCCCTAAGCCTACGCGCACCAGCGCGCCGCTCATCCACCCCATCACCAATATCGCCACAACCAACATGTGCAACATAATCTGCCAGCAACTCAGACCTGTCGCGACTTGAACACGTTGTTGCCACTTCATGGCATCTCTCCAGAAGGATTTTTGTCTTGTAGAAGAGTACCTCTATTTACGGAAAATTCCGTAACCCCGCCCTTTTTTGTGACAGGGACTACAATTTATTTTCATGAGGAGAGTGACGCTGGCAGGAGAGTTATGACCCAACAAGCCCGACATTTTTCATTAAAAGTTCTCACGATCAACACGCACAAAGGTTTCACCACCTTTAACCGGCGCTTTATTCTGCCGGAGCTGCGCGATGCGGTGCGTACCGTCAGCGCCGATATTGTCTGCCTGCAAGAAGTGATGGGCGCGCACGAGGTGCATCCTTTACATGTCGAAAACTGGCCGGACACCACTCATTATGAATTCCTCGCCGATACCATGTGGAGCGATTACGCCTACGGGCGCAACGCGGTCTACCCGGAAGGACACCACGGTAATGCGGTGCTCTCCCGCTATCCGATTGAACATTATGAAAACCGCGATGTTTCCGTTGACGGTAGCGAAAAGCGCGGCCTGTTGTACTGCCGCATTGTGCCGCCGGATCTCGGTTATTCGCTGCATGTGATTTGTGTGCATTTGGGGTTACGCGAAGCGCATCGCCAGGCACAACTAACGATGTTGGCGGAATGGGTCAATTCCCTGCCGGAAAACGAACCCGTAGTGGTGGCGGGCGACTTTAATGACTGGCGGCAAAAAGCCAATTATCCGCTGAAAGTGCAGGCCGGGCTGGATGAAATATTCACCCGCGCGCATGGCCGCCCGGCGCGAACGTTCCCGGTCAGCCTGCCGCTGCTGCGCCTCGATCGCATTTACGTAAAAAACGCCAACGCCAGCGCGCCGACTGCCTTGCCGCTGCGTAACTGGCGACACCTGTCCGATCATGCCCCCCTGAGCGCGGAGATCCATCTATGAAATGTAGCTGGCGGGACGGTAACCGCATCCAGTTGCTGGAAAATGGTGATAACTACTATCCGGCACTGTACGACGCCATTGATAAGGCACAGCAAAAAATCATCCTTGAAACCTTTATCTGGTTTGAAGATGAAATGGGCAAGCAACTGCATCAAGTGTTGCTGAAAGCCGCGCAGCGCGGGGTCAGCATTGAAGTGCTGCTCGATGGTTACGGTTCGCCCGATTTAAGCGAACCGTTCGTTAACGCCCTGACCTCTGCAGGGGTGATTTTCCGTTACTACGACCCCCGCCCGCGCGTTTTCGGTATGCGCACCAACGTCTTTCGCCGCATGCACCGCAAAATTGTGGTGATCGACAATACCGTTGCTTTCGTCGGCGGCATTAACTATTCGGCGGAACATCTTTTAAGTTACGGCCCGGAAGCCAAGCAGGATTACGCGGTGCGCGTCGAAGGGCCGGTGGTGGACGATATTCTGCAATTCGAACTGGAAAATTTGCCCGATAATGCCCCGGCAAAACGCTGGTGGCAGCGGCGACGTCATCGCCCGGAAGAGAACCGCAAGCCGGGTGAAGCGCAGGTGCTGTTTGTCTGGCGCGATAACGACGACCACCGCGATGATATTGAACGTCACTACCTGAAAATGCTGGCCAATGCGCGCCGGGAAGTGATTATCGCCAATGCCTATTTCTTCCCCGGCTACCGCTTGTTACACGCGATGCGCAACGCCGCGCGCCGTGGCGTGACGGTGAAGCTGATTGTGCAGGGCGAGCCGGACATGCCGATTGTGAAAGTGGGCGCCGAGCTGCTTTACAACTACCTGCTGAAAGGCGGGGTGCAGGTGTATGAATATCGCCGCCGCCCGCTGCACGGCAAGGTAGCGTTGATGGACGATCACTGGGCGACGGTGGGTTCCAGCAATCTCGATCCGCTGAGCTTGTCGCTGAATCTGGAAGCCAATGTGATCATTCACGACCGCGCGTTCAACCAGACGCTACGCGAAAATCTGCAGGCCATTATCGACCACGATTGCCAGCGAGTGGATGAAACCATGGCGCCGAAACGGACGTGGTGGAACCTCGGCAAGAGCATTGTGGTATTCCACTTTTTACGCCATTTCCCGGCGATGGTGGGTTGGCTTCCGGCGCATACCCCCAAGCTTGCCGAAGTGGGGCCACCGGTTCAGCCGGAAATTGAAACCCAGGACAGGACTGAAGCACAGCATTCCGGAGCAAAACCCTGATGGCAAAATCACACCCGCGCTGGCGGTTGGCTAAAAAAATCCTCACGGTGCTGTTTTTTGTCGCCGTAGCGGTGCTGTTGGTGCTGTATGCGCAAAAGGTGAACTGGGAAGATGTCTGGAAAGTTATCCGCGACTATAACCGCACCGCCCTGCTCAGCGCCGTGGCGCTGGTGATAATCAGCTATTTGCTGTACGGCTTTTACGATTTGCTGGGTCGCGCTTACTGCGGACATAAGCTGGCGACGCGCCAGGTGATGCTGGTCTCCTTTATCTGCTATGCCTTCAACCTGACACTCAGCACCTGGGTTGGCGGGATCGGCATGCGCTACCGGCTTTATTCGCGGCTTGGTTTGCCGGGCAGCACCATCACGCGCATTTTTTCACTGAGCATTACCACTAACTGGCTGGGCTACATTTTGCTCGGCGGATTGATCTTCACCTTTGGCGTGGTGCAAATCCCGGCACATTGGTACATCGATGAGCAGACGTTACGCATTGTTGGCGTGGTGTTGCTGCTGATCATCGTGTTTTATTTGTGGAGCTGTGCTTTTGCTAAGCGCCGCCATTTGACGGTCAAAGGCCATAAACTGGTGTTGCCGTCGTGGAAATTCGCATTGGCGCAGATGGTGATTTCCAGCGCCAACTGGGTGGCGATGGGGGCGATTATTTGGCTGTTGATGGGCATGAAAGCGGATTTCTTCTTTGTGCTCGGCGTGTTACTGGTCAGCAGTATTGCCGGGGTGATTGTGCATATTCCGGCGGGGATCGGCGTACTGGAAGCAGTATTTATCGCGCTGCTGGCCGGTGAGCATGTTTCACAGGGCATTATTATCGCCGCCCTGCTCGCCTATCGCGTGCTCTATTACTTCCTGCCGCTGCTGCTGGCGCTGATTTGCTATCTGTGGCTGGAAGGCCGCGCGAAAAAGCTGCGCGCGAAAAACGAGAAAGCAATGGCGCAACAGTAACGATTGCGATGTTGTAGACCGCCATCCGGCAATAAACGCCTGATGGCGCTTCGCTTATCAGGCCTACCCAACCTGTGCCGAACTTGTAGGCCGGAAAGGCGTAAGCCGCATCCGGCAATAAACGCCTGATGGCGCTTCGCTTATCAGGCCTACCCATCCTGTGCCGAATTTGTAGGCCGGATAAGGCGGTAAGCCGCCATCCGGCAATAAACGCCGATGGCGCCGCCACAAAGCGCCACCAAACAAATGCCTTAACGTCGGTTGCCGAAAATCCGCAGCAGCATCAGGAACAGGTTAATAAAGTCGAGATACAGCGTTAACGCGCCGAGAATCGAGTACTTACGCAATTGCGCAGTGTCGCTGACGTTAATCTGCTGACCGATGTTTTTCAATTTTTGCGTGTCGTAGGCTGTCAGGCCAACGAAAATCACCACGCCGATATAGGTCACCGCCCACATCAGCGCTTCGCTTTTCAGCCAGAAGTTGACCAGCGAGGCGAGCACAATACCGATAAGCCCCATAAACAGCATATTGCCGAAGCCGCTGAGATCGCGCTTGGTGGTGTAGCCATACAGGCTCATCGCGCCGAACATCCCGGCGGTGACCACAAAGGTCGCGGCGATCGATTGCGCAGTGTAGACCAGCAAAATACTGGAGATGGTCAGCCCGGTGAGCGCGGAATAGAGCATAAATAGCGAAGTGGCGACGCCCGCGCTCAGTTTATGAATCATCCCGGAAAGAACAAACACCAGCGCCAGTTGGGCGATGATCAGGCCAAAGAAGGTTATCTGACTGGAAAAGACGAAGCTCATGATGGCTTCGCTGCGCGCGGCGTACCAGGCGACAAACGCGGTCAGTAACAGACCGCAGGTCATCCAGCCATACACTTGCGCCATGTACGTTTGCAGACCGGTGCGGCTGCTCTGCACGATAGAATCGGAACGGGGGAAACGATCCATAATCACTCCTGATTGATGGGATAACACTATAAGGTTAACACATCATTGCCGACCTATTACCAGCGTTTCGCTGCCTGTTTATCGCTGTCGCGGGCTTCGACCCAGCGCTCCCCTTCCGGCGTCGCTTCGCGCTTCCAGAACGGCGCGCGGGTTTTCAGATAATCCATAATAAATTGTCCGGCTTCGAAGGCGCTGCTGCGGTGCGCGCTGGCGGCACCGACAAACACAATCTCGTCGCCCGGCCACAGTTCGCCAACGCGGTGATAAACCGTCACACGCCCAAGCGGCCAGCGGCTGCGCGCGTCGTCGACAATTTCCGCCAGCGATTTTTCGGTCATGCCGGGGTAATGTTCCAGGGTTAACGCACTCACGCTGTCGCCCAGATTGTGGTTGCGCACTTTGCCGGTAAACGTCACAACTGCGCCGTCTTCGTCGCAGGCCGCCAGCCAGGTGTACTCCTCGCCGACATTAAACGCCGCGCGATCGACACAAATTCGCGTTTCGCTCATCTCAACCTCCGGTGACCGGTGGGAAAAAGGCCACTTCATCACCGCTTGCCAGCGGGTGGTCAAAACTGACTAACGTCTGGTTGACCGCCGCCAGCAGTTTGCCCTCTTCCAGCGCCAGTTCCCAACGTCCGCCCTGCGCAACCAAATGCTGGCGCAGCGCTTCAACGGAGGGGAAAACCGTGTCGACGGAGATGCTGTCGCAGCCGACCAGTTCACGCACCTGCGCGAAAAACAGTACGTTAATCATGGTTATCTGCCCTGAAATCCCCCGATTTGCCGCCGCTTTTCGCCAGCAGACGCACCGGGCCAATCACCATATCTTTTTGCACCGCTTTGCACATGTCATAGATGGTCAGCGCGGCGACGGAAGCCGCGGTTAACGCTTCCATCTCCACGCCGGTTTTACCGCTCAGGCGACAGACCGCTTCAACGCGCACGCGGTTGTGTTCCGGCTGGGCCTGTAGCAGCACTTCCACTTTGCTGAGCAACAGCGGATGGCACAACGGGATCAGTTCCCAGGTGCGTTTTGCCGCCTGGATACCGGCGATACGCGCGGTGGCGAAGACATCGCCTTTATGGTGGCTGCCGTCGACAATCATCGCCAGCGTTTGCGGCAGCATAGTGACAAAGGCTTCGGCGCGCGCTTCACGCACGGTTTCCGCTTTGGCGGAGACATCCACCATATGCGCTTCGCCGTCGGCGTTAATATGGGTCAGTTGTGACATAACTTACTTCTTCAAATGGGAATGGAAATTACACGGGCGCGTGCGCGCATCGAGTTGCGGCTCGATGATGTTTTCCCATGCGGTGCGGCAGGCTTTGGTCGAGCCGGGCATGGCGAAAATCAGCGTCTGGTTGGCCATGCCAGCCAGCGCGCGCGATTGCAGCGTCGAGGTGGCAATGTCTTCAAACGACAGCATGCGAAACACTTCGCCAAAGCCGTCAATCACGCGATCAAACAGCGGCAACAACGCTTCGGGAACCTGATCGCCCTCGGTAAAGCCCGTGCCGCCGGTAATCAACACGACTTGCACCTCTTCGCTGGCGATCCATGCAG
Source organism: Kosakonia sp. BYX6 (assembly GCF_038449125.1). Taxonomy (NCBI): domain Bacteria; kingdom Pseudomonadati; phylum Pseudomonadota; class Gammaproteobacteria; order Enterobacterales; family Enterobacteriaceae; genus Kosakonia; species Kosakonia calanthes. The sequence goes on from NZ_CP151800.1 coordinate 3,198,902, forward strand.
AAACTTGCGCGCGAATGGCGTAGCGGTTCTCTTTCACAATTGCTTTATCGACCAGTTGATGACCGGCATCGTGCGCGACATCGCGCAGATAATGGCCGGAGGTATCATCGTCTTCACCACGGCGGTTCGACACCGTCAAAATAGCAAGCCTTACCGGGATAAACTCCGCGCTGACCTGGCTCATGTCATTCTCCTTGCGGCTTAACCGCCGATGTATGAAAGGTTTTGCGTAATACCTGTATTGCCCTGATGCAGGAAATGCGTCTGTTTTTTATGCGTTAACGCGCTCGCGATACGCTGTTCGAGCATCAGTTGCTGGGCGTCAGCTTGCAGCAAGTCGCGCAGATCCACGCCGCCATCGCCAAACAAACATAAATGGAGTTTGCCGGTGGACGACACGCGCAGGCGGTTGCAGCTGGCGCAGAAATCTTTTTCATACGGCATGATAAGACCGATTTCACCGACATAATCCGGGTGGCAGAACACTTGCGCCGGGCCGTCGCTGCGCTGGCGCAACTGGTGGATCCAGCCGCGTTTGAGCAGTTCGTCGCGCAAAACCATGCCGGAGAGGTGATGGTTGCGAAACAGTTCGCTTCCTTCGCCGGTCTCCATCAGTTCAATAAAGCGTAGCTGGATGGGGCGGGATTGGATCCACGCCAGAAAGGTGTCGAGCTGGTGGTGATTCACGTCGCGCATCAGCACGGTGTTGACTTTGACTTTGGCAAAGCCCGCCGTGAATGCGGCGTCGATACCCTCCATCACCTGGCGGAATTTATCCTGACCGGTAATGGCATGAAACTGGCGGGCATCGAGACTGTCGACGCTGACATTGATGGCGGTAAGCCCGGCATCGCGCCACTGGGCGACATCGCGGGAGAGGCGATAACCATTGGTGGTAACAGCAATCTGGCGGATGGCGCTGTTTTCGCGCACCGCTGCGATGATGTCGGCGAAATCGCGACGCAGCGACGGTTCACCGCCGGTCAGGCGCACTTTTTCGGTGCCCATCGCGCTGAAGGCGCGGGTCACCCGACGAATTTCTTCGACGCTCAGAAAGCCATTATTGTTGACGCCGCTCGGTTTGTAGCCGTTCGGCAAGCAGTAGGTGCAACGAAAATTGCACACATCGGTGATCGACAAACGCAAGTAGAAGAACTTACGCGCGAACGCATCAGTCAGTTGTGAGGCCATGTACACCTTTCCAAATACGGGAGATGCAGTCATTTCTTTCTGCACCCTGGCAGCGAAACCTGTCGGTTTGCTACGGCCAAAGCACCATGTCGTTTGATTTAGGTGGCAGAGGCTTGAGTGTATGTTACGGAGTAACGCTAAAATTGCTGTTGGCGATAGTAGCGCGAACGTTGGGCTTTCGCCATCACGATTGTCGTTATATAAACCGATACATAGCGACATAATCGTGCACATTCGCTACAGAGTACGTGAAAATCGCGCTTTTGCTTTGATATGTGTCATTTTCAGCTCTGCGCGGCATCGTCTTTTGGTGGTATTTAGGCTAACGTAGCGCGATTAATTATCTTAAGGAATTACTATGCGCAATCGCACACTTGCAGACCTGGATCGTGTTGTTGCCCTCGGCGGCGGGCATGGCCTCGGGCGTGTGATGTCTTCGCTGGCCTCACTGGGATCGCGACTTACTGGCATTGTGACCACCACCGATAACGGCGGGTCAACCGGGCGAATTCGCCGCGCTGAAGGCGGTATCGCCTGGGGCGATATGCGCAACTGTTTGAATCAATTGATCACCGAACCGAGCGTGGCCTCGGCGATGTTTGAGTACCGTTTTAGCGGTAATGGCGAACTTTCCGGTCATAACCTCGGAAACTTGATGTTAAAGGCGCTCGATCACCTGAGCGTGCGGCCTCTGGAAGCCATCAATTTAATTCGCAATTTATTAAAGGTCGACGCCATTTTAATTCCGATGTCCGAGCAACCCGTGGATTTAATGGCCACCGACAGCGAAGGCAATGTGGTTTACGGCGAGGTCAATATTGACCAACTGCACGCGCCGATACAGGAATTGATGCTTTCACCCAAAGTGCATGCCACTCGCGAAGCGGTACAGGCCATTGCGGAAGCGGACTTAATTATTATTGGCCCCGGCAGCTTCTACACCAGTTTATTACCGCTGTTATTGCTTGATGATCTAGCTCAGGCGCTTCGCCGCACACCAGCGCAGGTGGTGTATATCGGCAATCTTGGTAAAGAACTCAGCCCCGCCGCCGCCAGCCTGTCGCTGGAAAATAAGTTGTCCATTATGGAGCAGTACATCGGTAAGCGAATTATTGACGCGGCCATTGTTGGGCCAAAAGTCGATGTCAGCATGGTGCATGATCGGCTGATCATTCAGGAAGTGTTAGAAGCGAGCGATATTCCCTATCGTCACGACCGCCATTTGCTGCACAACGCACTGGAAAAAGCGGTTCAGCAGCTTGGTTAACCCGTAGGCGGGCATTTCCGGTCCGCCGCGGTTTTCTTAAGTTCTTAAGGTTGTCTTAAAAAACGGCTGTCAGCATAGCGCTACTTTCATTGCAGGATCTGAATATGCGCATGCTTCATCTTCGTCGGCCCGCGTTGAGCCGCCTTCTTTTTATTTATCTTTTTACGCTGATCATCGCACTGGGCCTGAATATCGCCTTTTATCGCCAGGCATTTACCTTATTGCCGGTGAACACACTGCATAACTGGTTGGTGTTTCTTTCGATGCCGCTGGTCGCTTTCAGCGTCATTAATATTGTGCTCTGCCTGGCCTCGTTTATTCGCCTCGACCGGTTGGTCATTACGCTGTTTGTACTGGTCAGCGCCGCGGCGCAATATTTCATTTCGACGTTCGGTATTATTATTGACCGCTCGATGATCACCAATATTCTCGACACCACGGCGGCAGAAAGTTTCGCGCTGATGTCGACCAACATGGTGCTGACGCTGTTATTCACCGCACTTTTGCCGGTGATCGTCGCCTGGTGGATCAAAATTAAACCCAGCCGTTCCGCGTTACGCACTATTTCGCTGCGCATTGCGAGTGTGGTGATTTCCGCGCTGATTATCGTTGCTGTCGCGCTGCTGTTTTATAAAGATTACGCCTCGCTGTTTCGCAACAATAAAGAACTGGTGAAATCCCTTAGCCCGTCCAATTCTATTGCCGCGTCCTTGTCGTGGTATTCCCATAACCGTATGGACAACCTGCCGCTGGTGAAAATCGGTGAAGATGCGCACCAGCGCCCGGAAATGCAAAACGGCCCGCGCAAAAACCTGACGATTTTAGTATTGGGTGAAACATCGCGCGCGGCCGATTTTTCCCTCGGCGGGTATGCGCGTGAAACGAATCCGTTATTGAAACAGGACAATGTTGTCTATTTCCCGAACACCACGTCCTGCGGTACCGCCACCGCTGTTTCCGTGCCTTGCATGTTTTCCGGGATGACGCGCGCGCATTACGATGACCAGCTTGCGCATCATCAGGAAGGGTTGCTGGATATTATTCAACGCGCGGGAATTCAGGTGCAGTGGAATGAAAACGACGGCGGTTGTAAAGGCGTGTGCGACCGCGTGCCACATAAAGATATGACGCAATTAAACCTGGCGGATTACTGCATTAAAGGCGAATGCCAGGACGAAATTTTATTCCACGACCTCGCCAGTGATATCGATAAATTGCAGGGCGATGGGCTAATTGTTTTACATACCATCGGCAGCCACGGGCCAACCTATTACAACCGTTATCCGCCGCAGTTCCGCAAATTCACGCCGACCTGCGATACCAACGAAATACAGACTTGTTCGCAGCAACAACTGGTGAATACCTACGACAACACGATTTTGTATGTCGACTATATTGTTGATAAAGCGATTAAATTGCTGCAGTCGAAGCAGGATAAGTTCACTACCAGCCTGGTGTACCTCTCCGATCATGGGGAATCGCTGGGTGAAAATGGCGTCTATTTGCATGGTTTGCCCTACTCCATTGCGCCTGAAACGCAAAAACATGTACCGCTGCTGATTTGGTTATCTGAGGATTATCAAAAACGTTACGCCATCAACAACCAGTGTTTGCAAAAAAATGCGCGCGAAAAGCAGGTTTCGCAGGATAATCTTTTCCCGACGATGTTGGGTCTATTGGGCGTCAGCACAAAAGAGTACCGCGCTGAAGACGATATTTTAACGCCGTGCCGGGAGCAGGCTAAATGAAGATTCTGGTGATTGAAGACGATGCCCTGCTGTTGCAGGGCTTGATTCTGGCGATGCAAAGTGAAGGTTACGCCTGCGATGGCGTCTCCACCGCACACGAAGCGGCACTTTGCCTGGCGAACGGCCATTACAGCTTGATCGTGCTCGATTTGGGTTTACCCGACGAAGACGGTTTGCACCTGCTCACCCGGTTACGACGGGAAAAATATACCCAGCCGGTGCTGATCCTGACCGCCCGCGATACCATTGAAGATCGCATTTCCGGGCTGGATACCGGCGCGGATGATTACCTGGTTAAACCGTTTGCCCTCGACGAACTGAATGCCCGCATCCGCGCATTGCTGCGCCGCCATCATAATCAGGGCGATAACGAAATCACGCATGGTAATTTGACCTTGAATGTCACCCGCCGCCAGGCGTGGCTGGAGGGGCAATTGCTGGAGTTGACGCCGAAGGAGTACGCCCTGTTATCACGGCTGATGCTGAAAGCCGACAGCCCGGTGCACCGGGAAATTCTCTACAACGATATCTACAACTGGGATAACGAACCGTCGACCAACACGCTGGAAGTGCATATTCACAACCTGCGGGAAAAAATCGGCAAATCGCGCATCCGCACGGTGCGTGGGTTCGGTTATATGCTGGTGCAACCGCAGGACAAGGACTGACTGATGGCGCTATTCAATTTCAGGCACTGGAGCATGCGCAACCGGCTGCTGCTGACCATCGGCGGCATTCTGGTGTTTTGCCAGTTGGTCAGCGTCTTCTGGCTCTGGCACGAAAGCGAAGAGCAGATCCAGTTGCTGGTGCAAAGCGCGGTTCATAACCATAACAACCGCAAACATATCGAACATGAAGTGCGCGAAGCGGTCGCCAGCTTGCTGGTGCCAAGCTTACTGATTATCGGCCTGGCGCTGCTGCTCTGTATGCAGGCGGTGAAAGCCATTACCCGACCGCTGTCGGAATTGCAGCGCGAGCTGAATAAACGCACGCCGAATAATTTACAACCGATCACCCTGAACCACAGCGTCAGCGAAGTGGAAGCGGTGACCTCCTCAATTAACGAACTGGTTTCCCGGCTGACCTTGACCCTCGATCGGGAACGGCTGTTTACCGCCGATGTTGCGCATGAATTACGCACACCGCTCGCCGGGCTGCGGTTGCATCTGGAATTGATGGCAAAAACCAGCGGAGTGAATGTCGAGCCGCTGGTCCAGCGCCTCGATCAAATGACGGAAAACATTGCGCAGTTGCTGCTACTGGCCCGCGTCGGGCAGTCGTTTTCGGCGGGTAGTTACCAGCAAGTGATGCTGCTGGACGATGTGGTAACGCCGATGGCTGGCGAACTGGAAACGATGCTGGCTGCACGCGAACAAAAGCTTGTTGTGCAGGTGGAAGACGAAGACAGGGCGGTTTCAGGCGATGCCACGCTGTTGCGGTTGCTTCTAAGAAACCTGGTGGAGAATGCGCATCGCTACAGCCCGGTAGGATCGACCATTACCGTGCGCGTAGAACGCGCTGTAACGCCGATACTCGCCGTGGAAGACGAAGGGCCAGGTATCGACGAAAGCCGCAGTGGTGAGCTGAGTAAGGCGTTTGTGCGAATGGATAGCCGCTATGGCGGCACTGGTCTGGGGTTAAGTATTGTCTCAAGGATTGCGCAACTGCATGATGCGCAATTTTTCCTGCACAACCGCCTGAAACAAACTGGCGTGCGGGCCTGGGTTAACTTTAACTCGCCTGACAGAGGTATTGTCAGTAGCTCAGCACCCAAAGATGAGTGAAGCCAATCACTAATGCCAGCGCGAAAGCGACGGCGAGAAACTCACGAATATTGATTTGTTGCATCAGACTCTCCTCCCGGAAAACGAAAGAGAGTCTGACAAAGCAATATTAAGCGGACATTAAGACGCGGCAATAAACAGGTCGCGCAGTTGATGAAGCTGATCGCGCACTTTCGCCGCCTCTTCGAACTCCAGATTCTGCGCATGCTGCATCATCTGCCCTTCCAGCTCGTGGATTTTCTGCTGCAATGCTTTCGGCGTCAGCGCCATTTCAGCGGCTTCAACCTGTGCAGGCGTACGCGATTTTCCGCGCCCTTTCGCGCGCGTTTTTGCCAACCCTTCGCCCATCGCCAGAATATCCACCACTTTCTTGTTCAGGCCCTGCGGCGTAATGCCGTGCTCGACGTTATAGCTGTGCTGTTTCTCGCGGCGACGTTCGGTTTCGCTAATCGCTTTCGCCATCGACGGCGTGATCTTATCGCCGTACAGAATCGCTTTACCGTTGATGTTACGCGCCGCACGACCGATGGTCTGAATCAACGAACGTTCGGAACGCAGGAAGCCTTCTTTGTCCGCATCAAGAATCGCCACCAGCGACACTTCCGGCATATCCAGCCCCTCACGCAGCAAGTTGATGCCCACCAGCACATCAAACTCACCGAGGCGCAAATCGCGGATGATTTCCATACGCTCGACGGTATCGATATCCGAGTGCAGGTAGCGCACCCGCTCGCCGTGCTCTTCCAGATATTCAGTTAAATCTTCCGCCATGCGTTTGGTGAGCGTGGTGACCAGCACGCGCTCGTTGATCTCCACGCGTTTGCGGATTTCCGACAGCAAATCGTCAACTTGCGTAGCAACCGGACGCACTTCGATAATCGGATCGAGCAGACCGGTCGGGCGCACCACCTGGTCGATCACTTCGTCACCGGATTTCTCCAGTTCGTAGTTACCCGGCGTGGCTGAAACATAAATCGACTGCGGCGCCAGCGCTTCAAACTCTTCGAATTTCAGCGGGCGGTTATCAAGCGCCGACGGCAAACGGAAACCGTACTCTACCAGCGTCTCTTTGCGCGCCCGGTCACCGCGGAACATACCGCCGATTTGCGGGATCGTAACGTGGGATTCATCAATCACCAGCAAGCCATCGGCGGGCAGGTAATCGAACAGCGTTGGCGGCGGCTCGCCCGGCCCGCGCCCGGAGAGATACCGGGAGTAGTTTTCGATTCCCGAGCAATAACCCAGCTCGTTCATCATCTCCAGATCGAATTGCGTGCGCTGGCTCAGGCGCTGCTCTTCCAGCAGCTTATTGTTCGCCAGCAGCGATTTGCGGCGCTCGGCCAGCTCATCTTTGATCTCTTCCATCGCCTGCACAATACGCTCGCGTGGCGTCACGTAGTGCGTTTTAGGGTAGATGGTGAAGCGCTGGATGCCGGCCGATTCAATATGGCCAGTCAGCGGGTCGAACAGTGAGAGGCGTTCCACCTCTTCATCAAACAGTTCGACGCGCAGCGCCAAATCGTCCGATTCCGCTGGGAAGATATCGATCACTTCGCCGCGCACGCGGAAGGTACCGCGCTGGAAGGCTTGATCGTTACGGGTATATTGCAGTTCCGCCAGGCGGCGCAGGATCGCGCGCTGATCGATGATCATCCCTTTGGTCAGGTGCAACATCATCTTCAGATACAGATCCGGATCGCCCAGACCGTAGATAGCGGAAACTGAGGCCACCACAATGACGTCGCGGCGTTCGAGCAGCGCTTTGGTGGCGGATAAACGCATCTGTTCGATGTGTTCGTTCACCGAGGCATCTTTTTCGATAAAAGTGTCCGAACTCGGGACATAGGCTTCCGGCTGATAATAGTCGTAGTAAGAGACGAAATATTCCACCGCGTTGTCCGGGAAAAACTCCTTCATTTCGCCATACAACTGGGCAGCCAGCGTTTTGTTGGGTGCCAGCACCATCGTCGGGCGTTGCAGGTCGGCAATCACATTAGCGATGGTGAATGTCTTCCCTGAACCCGTTACCCCGAGCAACGTCTGGTGCGCGAGACCGTCTTCCAGGCCTTCCTTGAGGCGACGGATAGCTTCTGGCTGATCGCCTGAAGGGCGAAAAGCGGAATTCAATTTGAACGGTTTACTCATGAAAGGCTACCTGATGAAGGAATGAGCGAGCAGGTAACACATTTTACTCACCATGCTCGTATTTGCCAACCACGAATACTGGATGAAAAAACAGTAGCGGATTAGCCAATATGTTCTACGCCCCCTTAAGGCGCGGCTTCGCTCCTGAAATTTCAATGCGGACAAGACGAAACACTCTGTCTTTGAGGTTATCCCCAGAATTTTTCCTCTTTTAACATTTGTCAAGATAGCTTAAGAAAGTTTTGTGGCAATCGGTGACACTTTTCTTACAGGCATTGATTTTATATAACTTGCTGATTATAAAGAGTTAAATTTAAAAGCCGTGTTTCGCATCAATTCTGGCGCAAGCCGCGTCCTTTCTCGCTTGCCGCGCGTTTTCTAACTCTAATACACAAGGTTATCCACAGGAATAGTGGATAACTGCCGCCAGGCCGGACACCCCGCCTTCCGGGAAAATCCCATTTCGTCCCAGAAACGGTCGGCTAAAAAATTTTTATCACTTCTTTTTGATAATTATCAGCTAACGAAGCGCGGGATCGGCATGCGATCATTCTCACACTTCGCATCTTTCCTGCACCACAATTCGCCACGCGAAGCACTGGCAAAGTGCAGAATTTTTACCTGGGATCAATGCGCATCACGTTTTAATCATGCGTTTTCTCAGCCGTATCCGAAAAAAAGCTTCTTTTTAGGTTCTGGCAAGCCTTTTGCAAATCTCCCTTGTCATCAGATCCGAACAAGGAGCGGACAATGTTGAGCTTACGTGCAGTTAATCAGTATTACGGCAACCAACATACCTTATGGGACGTCGACCTCGATCTCACCCCCGGCGTATGTACTTCTGTCATCGGCCTGCCAGGCATGGGTAAAACCACGCTGGTCAATTGCATTACCGGCTATTTACCCGTGGAAAGCGGCAGCATGATTTGGCAGGAAGCGGGCGGGCCGCCGCGCGACTTGCTGACGTTGCAAGCCGAGCACCGCAGCGCGGTGGGAATTGGTTATGTTCCACAGGACAGGCGGATCTTTTCGCAATTGAGCGTCGAGGAAAACCTGCATGTCGCCATGCTCGCCGCCAGCGAACCGGGCAGCACCATGAGCCGGGACATTTACGATCTGTTCCCGGAACTCTATGGTCTGCGCCAGGTACGCGGCGCGCAGTTGTCCGACGACAACCAGCAGCAACTGGCGATGGCGCGCGCGCTGATCACTCGCCCGCGGCTACTGATTCTGGATGAACCGACGCGCGGGCTAGGCCAGGCGTTTATCCATAAACTTGGCAACCTGATCGTGCGGCTTAATCAGGACTTCGGCATGACCATTCTGCTGGCGGAGCAGCACTTGTCGTTTATCCGCCGGGTTGCCGATCGCTTCTGTTTGTTACATCGCGGGCGCAACGTCGCCGAAGGCGAGATTACACAGTTGGATGAGCCGATGCTGGCGCACTGGATGTCGCCGGAGTCAGTACGCTGAGATCAAGATAATGGCCTGTTTTTTCCTGTTCAGGCGCGTGGGCAAACCAGGGGATTTCGCCAATCAGCGGAGCCTGCATCACGCGCCGAAGCGTTGCCAAATATTCAGCATGACGTTTACCCGGTTTCACCACATCATTCGCAATCCAGCCCGCCAGCGTTAAGCCCGCCTGGCGAACCGCCTGCGCCGTTAACATCGCATGGTTGATGCAACCCAGCTTCACGCCCACCACCAGAATCACCGGCAATTGTTCCTGCACGACCCAATCGGCGAACGTGAAGGTGTCAGAAAGCGGGGTAAACCAGCCGCCCGCCCCTTCCACCAGCAGCCACTCCGCCTGCGTTTCCAGCGTGCGCAGCCCGGCCGACATCACGTGCGCTTCAATCGGTTGCCCCAAATCGGCACTGACAATATGCGGCGACGTCGGCTCAGCAAAGGTGTACGGGTTCACCGTTTTATACGCCATCGGCAGGCTACTGTGATGCTGTAACGCTAGCGCATCGCTGTTGCGCAGCCCTTCAGCGGTCATTTCACTTCCTGAGGCCACCGGCTTATAGCCAGCGCTGCGAAAACCGTGCAGGTTCGCCGCCTGGAGCAGGGCGCAGCTCGCCACGGTTTTCCCTACTTCGGTGTCGGTGCCGGTGACAAAATAGCGATCAATCACGGGTGATAACTCCCCAAAAAAGTTGGTAGGTCAGCGGGAATTTTCCCTGTTGTTGCGGCCAGGCCAGTTCCAGACGTTGCAGCTTGCCGCGCGTGAGTCCTCGCTGCCTGCCGGCATGTAAATGTGTCGCGCCAATGCCTTTCAGCGAACGCAGCGCGCTGGCGGCATCGTCAAAATAGAGCGTCATACTCTCCACGCCGCAGCGTACTTGCCAGCCCTGCAACGCCTGTTCAATGGCGTCGACGGATAAGAAACGATTGGCGTGGGGAAGCGCATCCACCGCCCGCCAGGCCTGGTTCAACTCGGGTAATGACGCTTCTGCCAATGTGGTAAAAGCCAGGCAGCCGCCCGGTTGCGTAGCGCGGTAAAGCTCGCTAATGGCCTGGTGCAAATCGTCGCACCACTGCACCGCCAGGTTGCTCCACACCAGTGAAAACTGCGCATCGTCCAGCGGCATCGCTTCAATATCCCCGGCGACATAGCGCGAGGCACTGTGCTGGCGGCGCGCTTCATCAAGCATCGTCGCCGAGAGATCCAGCGCTGTGACATCACTGCCCTTTTCGCGCCAGTAACGGCTCATTGCGCCCGGCCCGCAACCGGCGTCGAGCACGCGCGCTGGTGCGATACCCCCGAGGTGCATTAACAAGCTGTCGGCGCTCAGGCGCTGCAATTCGTCATGGCGGGCATAGCTTTGTGCGGCGCGACCGAAAGCGGCGGCGACCGCCTGTTTATTCACCGGCATGTAATACCTCCAGCAGACGGTCGATATCCGCAAACTCGTGGGCGGCGGTCAGGGTCAGACGCAGGCGCGCCGTCCCGGTTGGCACGGTGGGCGGGCGAATGGCGGTGACCAGGCAATCTTGCTGGCGCAGACGTTCAGCCAACTGCAATGCGCGGCGGTTATCGCCGACGATCAGCGGCTGAATCGCACTGGTAGAATCGGTCACCTTAAACGGCAGATCGGCGGTGCCTTCGCGAAAACGCGTGATCAGCGCGGCGAGTTTTTGCCGGCGGCCTTCGCCGTCTGCGCGCTGAATCACCTGCAATGCCGCGCTCAGCGCAACCGCCTGGGCAGGCGGCATTGAAGTGCTGTAGATCAGATGGCGGGCGAATTGCAGCAGATAATCGGCAACGGTTTCGCTGCACAGCACCGCCGCCCCGCTGACACCAAAGCCTTTACCGAAGGTGACGATCAGGATTTCTGGCTTAATGCTATGCAGATGGCAACTGCCGCGCCCCTGCTCGCCCATCACGCCGATACCGTGCGCGTCATCCACCATCAGCCACGCCTGCGTCTGGTGGGTTGCATCGGCAATGGCGCGAAGCGGCGCGCTGTCGCCGTCCATGCTGAACACACCTTCAGTCACCACCAGTTGTTGCCCGCCGATCGGCTTGCCCAGCAGCGTGGCGAGTTGCCCGACATCGTTATGGGCAAAACGCCGCAGTTGCGCCGGACTCAGGCTGGCAGCTTCAAGCAGCGAAGCATGGCTGAGCTTGTCGGCGACAATGCGATCATCTTTGCCCGTTAAGGCGCTGATGACCGCCTGATTGGCGGAAAAACCAGAGATAAACAGCAGCGCGCGATCGTAACCCAGCCAGTCCGCCAGTTCGCTTTCCAGCGCCTGATGCGCCGCCGTATGGCCGATAACATGCCCCGAGCCGCCGCTGCCTACACCAAAACGCTCCGCACCCTGTTGCCAGGCGCGGATCACCGCCGGGTGCTGGCTTAAGCCGAGGTAATCATTGCTGGAGAAGTTTAAAAAACGCCGACCGTCCATGGTTAACCAACGCCCGGTCCCTTGTTCAACAGTACAACGCCGGCGCAGTGCATCCGCCGCGCGACGTTGTTCCAGCGCGGCATCAATGACGTGCTGCCAGGTCATACGGCTGCCGCGTTGTAATACTGTTCGGTATCGGCGTGCAGGAGTTGCTGTTCAATCTGCTGTTGCTGTTCGTTGTCGCCGTTCAGCATCTCCGTCTGCTGCGGGTTCAGCCCCAGCTTGTGGAACAATTGCAGATCCTTGTCTTCTTCTGGGTTCGGCGTGGTAAGCAGTTTGCAGCCGTAAAACACCGAGTTCGCCCCGGCCATAAAACACATCGCCTGAGTTTGTTCGTTCATCTGTTCGCGACCGGCGGAAAGACGCACGTGTGAGGTGGGCATCATGATGCGCGCCACGGCGATGGTGCGAATAAAATCGAACGCGTCGACATCGTCGTTATCCGCCAGCGGCGTGCCTTTCACTTTCACCAGCATGTTGATCGGTACGCTTTCCGGTGGCGTCGGCAGGTTCGCCAGTTGCAGCAGCAAACCAGCCCTGTCTTTCACCGTTTCGCCCAGGCCTACAATTCCGCCGGAGCAGACTTTGATCCCGGCATCGCGCACTTTATCCAGCGTGTCGAGGCGCTCCTGGTAGGTGCGGGTGGTGATGATATTGCCGTAGAACTCCGGCGAGGTATCAAGGTTGTGGTTGTAGTAATCCAGCCCGGCGGTCGCGAGGCGCTGCGCCTGGGTTTCATTGAGCGTACCGAGCGTCATACAGGCTTCCAGCCCCATCGCTTTCACGCCTTCGACCATCTGTTCCAGGTACGGCATATCGCGGTCATTGGGGTTTTTCCAGGCCGCGCCCATACAGAAGCGGGTTGAGCCCGCCAGCTTCGCTTTACGGGCCGATTCCAGTACCTGCTCAACTTCCATCAGACGTTCTGATTCCAGGCCGGTTTTATACCGGGCGCTCTGCGGGCAATATTTGCAATCTTCCGGGCAGGCGCCGGTCTTGATCGACAGCAATGTGCTGACCTGGACCTGGCGTGGATCAAAGTGCTGGCGGTGAACTTGCTGCGCGTCAAACAGTAATTCCAGCAGTGGTTTTTCAAACAATTCGGTAACTTGCGACAAAGTCCAGCGTGCGTGGTGAGCCATCGGGCCTCTCCAAAGGGTGTTGTAAAATCGTTATTGGGTGTAGACTCGTAAACCTAAAACTTTTTAATTTGGTTTACAAGTCGATTATGTCCCCGGATGATTTAACCTTCGATCAACGCCATATCTGGCATCCTTACACGTCCATGACCTCTCCCCTCCCCGTTTACCCGGTGCACTCTGCGCAGGGCTGCGAACTGCAACTGGCCAGCGGCGAACGGCTGGTGGACGGTATGTCCTCCTGGTGGGCGGCGATCCACGGTTATGCTCACCCGGCGATAAGCGAGGCGATGAAAGCGCAAATCGACACGGTTTCCCACGTGATGTTTGGCGGAATCACTCATCAACCGGCGGTCGATTTGTGCCGCAAACTGGTGGCGATGACGCCGCAAGCGTTGGAGTGCGTGTTCCTGGCCGATTCCGGCTCGGTGGCAGTGGAAGTGGCAATGAAAATGGCGCTGCAATACTGGCAGGCAAAAGGCGAAGCGCGGCAGCGTTTTCTCACCTTCCGCAACGGCTACCACGGCGACACGTTCGGCGCGATGTCGGTATGCGATCCAGACAACTCCATGCACAGCTTGTGGAAGGGCTATTTGCCGGAAAACCTGTTTGCGCCCGCGCCGCAAAGCCGTTTCGACGGCGAATGGGACGAGCACGATATGGTGGCGTTCGCGCGCCTATTGGCGGCACATCGTCATGACATCGCGGCGGTGATCCTCGAACCTGTGGTGCAGGGCGCGGGCGGGATGCGCATTTATCACCCTGAGTGGCTCAAACGCATCCGCAAGATGTGCGATCGCGAAGGCATTTTGCTGATTGCCGATGAAATCGCCACCGGTTTTGGCCGTACCGGCAAACTCTTTGCCTGTGAACATGCGGGCATCACGCCGGATATTCTGTGCCTCGGCAAAGCGCTGACCGGCGGCACCATGACCCTTTCCGCCACGCTGACCACGCGCAACGTAGCGGAAACCATCAGCAACGGCGAAGCGGGCTGCTTTATGCACGGGCCTACCTTTATGGGTAACCCGCTGGCGTGCGCGGCGGCAACCGCCAGCCTGACGATTCTGGAAAGTGGCGACTGGCAAACGCAAGTCGCGGCCATTGAAGCCCAACTGAAAGCCGAACTGGCTCCGGCAAAGCAGGCGAACACCGTCGCCGATGTGCGTGTTCTCGGTGCTATTGGCGTGGTGGAAACCCGCGCGCCGGTCAACATGGCTGCCTTGCAGCGCTTCTTCGTCGAACAAGGCGTGTGGGTTCGCCCGTTTGGTCGCCTGATCTATTTGATGCCGCCGTATATCATCACCGCTGAGCAACTCTCGCGTCTAACGCGCGCCGTTAATGCCGCCGTACTGCGCCCTGAGCTGTTCGCCGACGAATAGCCGGGGATGCACTACACTTCCAGGGTTACTTACTGAGCAACCGGAGGACACATGGCAATTTTAATGGTACTGACCTCGCATGACACTCTCGGTGATACCGGCAAAAAAACCGGCTTCTGGCTGGAAGAGTTTGCCGCGCCCTGGTATGTCTTTCAGGACGCCGGGCTGGAGGTTGTGCTGGCCTCACCGGCGGGCGGACAGCCGCCGCTCGATCCCAAAAGCGATGAGCCAGACTCGCAAACCCAGGACACAGAACGCTTTCGTAAGGATGAAAAAGCCCAACAGGCGCTCGCCAATACGCTGCCCTTGAGCCGCATTTCCGCCAGCGATTACGATGCCGTTTTCTACCCCGGCGGACACGGCCCATTATGGGATCTGGCGGAAAACCCTATCTCCATCGCGCTGATTGAAAAATATTGGGCACAGGGCAAACCGGTCGCGGCGGTCTGCCACGCACCAGGCGTGCTGCGCCACACGCACAAACCGGACGGCTCGCCGCTGGTTCAAGGAAAACGCGTAACGGGTTTTACCAACACTGAAGAAGAGGCGGTTGGCTTAACGAAGGTGGTTCCGTTTTTAGTGGAAGATGCGTTAAAACAAGCAGGTGGGCAATTCGAACGTACCGATGATTGGGGCGTTTATGTGGTGACGGATGGGCATTTGGTGACCGGGCAAAACCCAGCCTCTTCCACCGCCGCCGCGCAAGAGTTGCTGAAATTACTGCATCGCTAATAAAAGGAGCACAAGTCAAATGAAGCTGGTCAGTCATGATTTACGCGACGGCGAGAAGTTGCCGCATCGCCATGTGTTCAACGGCATGGGCTATGACGGCGATAATATCTCCCCGCATCTGGCGTGGGACGAGGTGCCCGCCGGGACAAAAAGTTTTGTGGTGACCTGTTATGACCCGGACGCGCCGACCGGTTCCGGCTGGTGGCACTGGGTTGTGGCGAATCTCCCTGCCGACACGCGCGTACTGCCGCAGGGAGCCGGCTCCGGCCTCGCGGCGTTGCCGGATGGCGCAGTGCAAACGCGCACCGATTTCGGCAAAGCCGGTTATGGTGGCGCGGCACCGCCAAAAGGCGAAACACACCGTTATATCTTCACCGTTCACGCCCTTGATGTGGCGCATTTGGATGTCGATGAGAACGCCAGCGGCGCGATGGTCGGCTTTAATGTGCACTTCCATTCGCTTGCCAGCGCGTCTATCACCGCCCTTTTTAGCTAAAAACACGGGATTTACAGCCGATTGTACAAATCGGCTTCCCGTTTCGCTCAACTTAGTATAAAAAAGCAGGCTTTGAGCCATTCATTTCAACTTTGCATAGTCTGGAGCACCACTTGAACACATCATCGGTTTCCCGTCTGGCGCTGGCGCTCGCTTTTGGCGTGACACTGACCGCCTGTAGCTCAACCCCGCCGGCAGAACGTCCGTCTGAACAAACAGCACCGGGTACGTCTTCCCGCCCCATTCTTAGCGCGGGCGAAGCGAAAAACTTCGTAGCAGATCGTTATTTCACCTCCATGACACCGGACAGCCCGGCATGGAAACCTTACGCGATTCGTCTGCCGGAAAAAGCGGATTTCGTGGTTGGGCCAGCCGGTACGCCGGGCGTGACGCACACCACCATTCAGGCGGCGGTTGACGCGGCAATCAACAAACACGCCAGCGATCGTCAGTACATCGCGGTGATGCCGGGTGAATACGAAGGGACGGTTTACGTGCCTGCCGCGTCTGGCAGCGTGACCATCTATGGTACCGGCGAGAAAGCAGCGGATGTGAAAATTGGCCAGGCGATCGATTCCGAAATGGATCCGACAAGCTGGCGTCGCCTGGTGAATCCATCAGGCAAATACATGCCAGGCAAACCGGCGTGGTACATGTTCGATAACTGCCAGAGCAAACGCACGCCGACCGTGGGTGTGATGTGTTCCGCCGTGTTCTGGTCGCAGAACAACGGCCTGCAACTGCAAAACCTGACCATCCAGAACACACTGGGCGACAGTGTGGATGCCGGTAACCACCAGGCGGTGGCGCTGCGCAGCGATGGCGATAAAGTGCAGCTCAATAACGTGAATATTCTGGGTCGTCAGAATACGTTCTTCGTCACCAACAGCGGCGTGGATAACACCCTGCGTACCGATCGTCAGACCCGTACGCTGGTGACCAACAGCTACCTGGAAGGTGATGTGGATATCGTGGCCGGTCGCGGCGCGGTAGTGTTTGATAACACCGACTTCCGCGTGGTGAACTCCCGTACCCAGCAGGAAGGCTACGTGTTCGCACCGGCGACGCTGTCTAACCTTTATTACGGTTTCCTTGCCGTCAACAGCCGCTTTAACGCCTCTGGCGATGGCGTCGCGCAGTTGGGTCGTTCGCTGGATGTTGATGGCAACACCAACGGCCAGGTGGTGATTCGCGATAGCGTGATCAACGAAGGCTTTAACGTGGCGAAACCGTGGGCGGATGCGACTGTTTCCGGTCGTGCATACGCGGGTAACATCGGTACGGTGGATGATAAAGGCAACGTACAGCGCGAGCTGAACGATGCGCAGTTCAACCGCATGTGGGAATTCAACAACCGTGGCGTCGGTAGCCAGGTTGTGGCAGAGCCGAAGAAGTGATTCGGACGGAATAACAAAAAACCTCGCCGCGGCGAGGTTTTTTTATGCCCGGATTTCGTTAAATGCCGGTTGATGCTTTGATTGCCGGATGGCGGCTACCGCCTTATCCGGCCGACGAATTTTTGCAAGCTGGATAAACGCAGCGCCATCGCGCAATACACAGCATTAAAACGCGTTAACCACCACCCACATTGGCCCCTGGCCCACGGCGTAACGTCCTTTCTCGGTCAGCAGCCCCTGCGCGCCGGCGATTTCATACAGCGCAATGTGGTGAGATTTCTGCCCGGCGGCAATCAGGAATTTACCCCTGTTATCAATATTGAAGCCGCGCGGCTGGGTTTCCGTTGTCTGGAAACCTTCAACAGCCAGTACGCTGCCATCTTCCGACACGCTGAAAATGGTCAGCGTGCTGGAGGTGCGATCGCAGGTATATAAATGACGGCCATCCGGCGTGATATGAATGTCAGCGGCCCAGCGGGTACCGACAAAATCAGCAGGCATCATATCCAGCGTCTGCACACATTCAATCTTGCCGTGCGGATCGCTCAGTTGCCACACATCCACCGAACTGTTCAACTCGTTGACACAGTAGGCAAAACGCTGGTTCGGATGGAAGGCCATATGGCGTGGCCCGGCACCTTCAACGGTGGTGACTTCCGCTGGATCCTGCGCGGTCAGGTTGCCGTCGTCAGCCAGGGTGAAAAGGCAAATGCGATCCTGTTTCAGCGCCGGAACCCACAGCGTGCGGTTGTCCGGGGAGATATTGGAGGAGTGGCAGCCTTCCAGCCCTTCCACCACGTCCACGGTTTCGCCCGGAATGCCATCGTCGAGGCGGACAACGCTGACACTTCCGGCGTTGTAGGAGGCGCTAAACAGGAAACGGCCGCTGTGATCGGTAGAAATGTGCGTCGGGCTGCCCGGCAAGGGCGCTTCGGCGACATAGGTCAGCGCACCATCGTCAGGCGCGATACGGTAAGCGATAACGCGAAATTCAGGGCGAACACCCACGTAGAGGTAACGTTTATCCGGGCTGACGACCATCGGCTGCACCTGGCCGGGAACATCCACCACCTGCACGAGTGTCAGGGTACCTTCGGAATTGAGACGCCAGACGTGGATCTGCTGGCTTTCAGGGCTGGCGGTATAAACGGTTTGTTTCATGAACACTCCTTTCCTCTAAGTCTTCTCTGCATTAATTAACCAGGATAGCCGTTTTTTGCGGGTTGATGCTGAATTTAGCCGGCAGATTTTGCGCATCCAGCGACCCGGTGTACCATCCCCGGACATTTGCATTTCAACATCGACCACGGAATACGATATGACTTCACGCGTTATTGCACTGGATTTAGACGGTACTCTCCTCACCCCGAAAAAAACGCTTCTGCCCTCTTCCCTTGAAGCACTGGCTCGTGCCAAAGCCGCAGGGCATCAACTCATTATCGTGACCGGTCGGCATCATGTTGCCATTCATCCTTTTTATCAGGCACTGGCGCTGGATACACCTGCAATTTGTTGTAACGGCACTTATTTGTATGATTATCATGCAAAAAAAGTGCTATCCGCCGATTCGCTGCCAGTTTCGCAGGCAGAGCGTCTTATTGATTTGCTTGATGAGCACCAAGTTCACGGCTTGATGTATGTCGATAACGCCATGCTGTATGAAAAGCCAACCGGCCACGTGGAACGTACCAATAACTGGGCGCAATCTCTGCCGCCCGAGCAGCGCCCGGTTTTCCAACAGGTAGACTCCCTGCGCGCCGCCGCGAAAGAGGTCGACGCCATCTGGAAATTCGCCCTCACCGATGAAGACACGCAAAAACTGAACACATTCGCGAAGCATGTTGAACAGACGCTGGGGCTGGAGTGCGAATGGTCGTGGCACGATCAGGTGGATATCGCCCAGGCCGGTAACAGCAAAGGCAAACGTCTTAGCGAATGGGTGGCCTCGCAGGGGATGTCGATGCGGGATGTTGTCGCATTTGGCGATAATTATAACGATATCAGCATGCTGGAAGCGGCGGGTGTCGGTGTTGCGATGGGCAATGCCGATGACGCGGTCAAAGCCCATGCTAACGTGGTGATCGGGGATAACACCGCCGACAGCATCGCCGAGTTTATCTATAAAGAACTGCTGTAATCAGGCGGTAATCGACACGCTTTTTATCTGTGCGTACAGCCACTGACCGGGTTTCACGCTGAGTTCATCCCTGGCCCAGGGGCTGATACGCGCCCACAAGGTGCGGCTGCCGATTTCAAGTTGAACTTCTACCTGGCCGTCGACATCGAAACACTGCACCACTTTGGCGCGCAGGATATTACGAATACTGGTATTCATCGGCGGCTGTAGCACCAAAGAAACATCCGTTGCCTGAATGCGAATGCGCAGCGCGCTTTTTATTGGGCGATCGACTTTGTTCACCCAAATATGCTGATCGCCCAGCGCCAGCGCCGTCATCTCGTAGTGCGGATGATGTTCCAGCACGACCACTTTTAGCACGCTGCTCTGCTGTTCTGGCGGTAGCCACGGGTTCATCACGCTGCTGCCCCAGACATCTTCGAGGCTGCCAAAGGCTTTCACCTCGCCTGCTTCCAGCACCATCACTTTATCGGCCAGATGCAAAATCTCATCCAGCGAATGGCTGACATATAACATCGGAATATTAATTTCGCGCGCCAGACGTTGCAGATATGGCAACAATTCGCGCTTGCGGGGAATATCAAGCGAAGCCAATGGTTCGTCGAGCAGCATCAACTCCGGTGCGGTTAATAACGCGCGACCAATCGCTACACGCTGCTTCTCGCCACCGGAAAGGCCGCCGGGTAAGCGGTCGAGCAGTGGTTCAATGCCCAACAACGCCACCAGCTTGTCAAATTGCCCGGCCATTGATTTTGCCATGCCATAACGCAGGTTGCCGCGCACTTTGTAATGCGGAAACAGACGCGCGTCCTGGAAAACATAGCCGACGCGGCGTTTCTCGGGCGGTAAACAGATCTTGCGCTCGGTATCAAACAGCACGCGATCGTTGAGCACAATGCGCCCCTGTTGCGGGTGCGTCAGGCCGCCGATGGCGTTAATTAATGAGGTCTTCCCGGCACCGGAAACACCAAAAACAGCCGTAATACCGCTGGCAGGCAGCGTTTCGGCAACACGTAATTGATGGGTGCCCAGAGTCTGGGTGAAATTGAGTTCCAGCATGACTTATCTCCCTGTCCGTTCACGGCTAATACGCGCCAGCCATTCTGAAATCAGCAATGAAATAAGCGCCAGAACAATCGAGATAATGCACAAGCGCGCAGCGGCGCTTTCGCCACCCGGCATCTGAATCAGGGTGTACATCGCCGAAGGAATGGTGCGGGTTTCACCTGGAATATTCGAAACGAAGGTAATAGTCGCGCCGAACTCGCCGAGAGAACGCGCAAAAGCCAGCACCGTCCCGACGATAATGCCCGGTAAAGTTAGCGGTAATGTGATGGTCAGAAAAACGCGCCAGCGCCCGGCACCGAGCGTGCGGGCTGCCTGCTCAAGTTTGGTATCCACGCTTTCCAGCGCAAGGCGAATCGCGCGCACCATCAACGGAAAAGACATGACTGCCGCCGCCAACACCGCGCCGCGCCAGCTAAATGCGAAGGTGATACCAAACCAGTCATATAACCATTGGCCGATAAAACCGCGTCGGCCCATCGCAATCAGCAATAAGTAACCGACGACCACCGGCGGCAGCACCAACGGAAGATGCAGCACACTATCAAGGAGCGCTTTGCCCGGAAAGGTGCAGCGCACCAGCAACCAAGCAAAGAAGATCCCAAAGGGCAAACTGAATAATACCGCCAGGGAGGAGACTTTAAGGCTCAGCAGTACAGCCTGCCATTCGGGATCCGTCAATATCATTAGTGCGTTGTAAATCCGTAACGTTTAAAGATTTCAGAAGCCTGCGGGCCTTTCAGGTAATCATAAAACGCGGTAACCGTCGCGTTTTTATGTCCGTCAATAATAGCCAGCGGGTATTCCACTTTTTGATGTGAATCTTCCGGGAAAGTCCCGACCACTTTCACGCCTTTACTGGCAACCGCGTCGGAGCCGTAAACAATGCCTAACGGCGCTTCGCTGCGTTCCACCAGCGCCAGCGCGCCGCGAACATCTTCAGCCGGTGCCAGTTTCGGTGACAACGTTTCCCAGGCACCCAGTTTTTGCAACGCTTCTTTGGCATAAATACCGGCCGGAACGTGTTCCGGGTCGCCAACCGCCAGACGGCCATCTTTCAGCAGGCTGTTCCAGTTGGTTTTCGCATCAATGTTGATGTTGCCCTGCGCGCTGCTTTTCGGCGCAACAACCACCAGGCTGTTGCCAAGCAGCGTTTCGCGGGTCGCCGTGTCGATAGATTTTTTCTCTACCGCATAATCCATCCACTTCTGATCCGCAGAGATAAACAGATCCGCCGGTGCGCCAGCTTCAATCTGGCGGGCCAGCGTTGAAGAAGAGGCGAACGAGGAAACCACGTCGACATTTTTCTCTTTTTTATAGGCCGCCGCGATATCCTGCATCGCATTGGTCAATGATGCCGCTGCAAAAACGGTAATTTTTCCTTCTTCAGCCAGAGCGTGCCCGGCTACAGAAAGCGTTAATGTCGCCCCGGCAAAAAGGCGTAACCATGTACGTGCCATTTGTAACTCCTGTGAGTGTCGTTATATATATTGAAACATAACGATATTACCAGACTTTTTCTGTGGTTAGGTAATACCCATCAAGAATTAGAGATACATCTAATATATCGGCAGGAATTCATTAGATCTTGAATGGAAGAAAGACAAACGCCCACGAATGTGGGCGTTTTGGAAAGGATCAGCGCTGCTGGCTGTTACGGTTCCGGTGACCAATACCGGAAAACACGTTGAACACTTCACCCAGGCCATAAATCAGCCCGAGGATGATAGCCATTACCACGGGAACCATGATCACGGCAAAAACCAGGCTTTTCAACAACTCTAACATGGTCGTCTCCAGATTGTGTGAGGGGGGCATTCTAGCTTGAATGTTGTGAAAAACACTCGCCTTTTGTGCGATTGATTTCGCAGCTTTGCCATCATTATCACCCCCTGGCTAGGCTTGCTGGCGGTTTTCCTTCACAATAGTCCTTTTGCCAGGACATTGCGTAATGCAGGCTGAAATTCTCCTCACTCTCAAACTCCAGCAGCGCCTTTTCGCCGATCCCCGCCGTATCGCGCTGCTAAAACAGATCGCGCAGACCGGCTCCATTAGCCAAGGCGCGAAGAATGCGAGCATCAGTTATAAGAGCGCGTGGGACGCCATTAATGAGATGAATCAGCTCAGCGAACATACGCTGGTTGAACGCGCCACCGGCGGTAAAGGCGGCGGCGGCGCAAGGGTGACGCGTTATGGTCAACGGTTGATTCAGCTTTATGACTTGCTGGGTCAGATTCAGCAAAAAGCCTTTGATGTGCTGAGCGACGATGACGCCCTGCCGCTCGACAGCCTGCTGGCGGCGATCTCCCGCTTCTCTTTGCAAACCAGCGCCCGCAATCAGTGGTTCGGCACCATTACGTCGCGCGATCACGAGCAAGTGCAGCAACACGTTGAAGTGCTACTGGCGGATGGCGAAACCCGCTTCAAAGTGGCGATCACCGCGCAAAGCGCCGAACGCCTCGGTCTTGATGAAGGCAAAGAAGTGCTGGTGCTGCTGAAAGCGCCGTGGGTCAATATCACCCAGGATGCGCAGCAAGCCGCTAAGGCAGATAACCAACTTACCGGGAAAATCAGCCATATCGAGCGCGGCGAGCAGCAAAGCGAAGTGTTGATGACGCTGCCGGACGGCCAGGTGCTATGCGCGACGGTTCCCTCACAAGAAGTGGATAATTTGCAGGAACAGGGGGAAGTGACGGCATATTTTAATGCCGATCGCGTCATTCTCGCCACGTTATGCTAATCGCATTGACAAGCTAAACCATTGCAAGTATCCCTGAGTTTCTTTGCTGCAAAAAATGGGATATCTCATGTCGTCATTGCAAATTTCGCAAGGCACGTTTCGTCTTAGCGACACCCGTACACTGCATCTTGAACAGTTAACCCTGCAAGCAGGTGAAAGTTGGGCGTTTGTCGGTGTCAACGGAAGCGGAAAATCGGCGCTGGCTCGCGCATTAGCAGGTGAATTGACGTTACTCAATGGCGAGCGTCAGTGCCAGTTCACTCGCCTGACCCGCCTCTCTTTTGAGCAGTTACAAAAGCTGGTCAGCGAAGAGTGGCAGCGCAACAACACCGATATGCTCAGCCCCGGCGAAGAGGATACCGGTCGCACCACCGCCGACATCATCCAGGATGAGGTCAAAGATGCGCAGCGTTGCGCAGAACTCGCCGCACAGTTTGGCATTACTCATCTGCTTGAACGGCGCTTCAAATACCTTTCTACCGGCGAAACCCGCAAAACACTGCTCTGCCAGGCATTGATGTCCGAGCCGGAACTGCTGATCCTCGACGAACCGTTTGACGGGCTGGATGTGAACTCTCGCCAGCAGTTAGCCGATCTTCTCGCACGCTTAAACGCCGAAGGCTACACCGTTGTGCTGGTGCTTAACCGCTTCGATGAAATCCCGGATTTTGTGCAGAACGCAGGTGTGCTGGTGGATTGCACCCTGACAGAAACCGGCGAAAAATCAGCCCTTTTGCAACAGGCATTGATTGCGCAACTGGCGCACAGCGAGAAACTGGCCGGGATCGCGCTACCGGAACCGGATGCCGCGCCCGCCCGCGAAACGCTGGATGCCGCCGCCCCGCTGATTGTGCTAAACGACGGCGTGGTTTCCTATAACGACAAGCCGATCATTAATCATCTTTCATGGACGGTGAAACCGGGCGAACACTGGCAAATCACCGGGCCGAATGGTGCTGGCAAATCAACACTTTTAAGCCTGATAACCGGCGATCATCCGCAAGGTTACAGCAATGACCTGACGCTGTTTGGCCGACGCCGCGGCAGCGGTGAAACCATCTGGGATATCAAAAAACATATTGGTTATGTCAGCAGCAGCCTGCATCTGGACTATCGCGTGAGCACCAATGTGCGCAATGTGATCCTGTCCGGTTATTTCGATTCCATTGGCATTTATCAGGCCGTGTCGGATAAGCAACACAAACTGGCGCAGCGCTGGCTGGAGATTTTAGGCTTTGACGCACGCACCGCCGACGCGCCGTTCCACAGCCTTTCGTGGGGCCAGCAGCGCTTAGCATTGATTGTTCGCGCGCTGGTCAAACACCCAACACTGCTGATTCTTGATGAGCCACTGCAAGGTTTGGATCCGCTGAACAGGCAATTGATTCGCCGCTTTATTGATGTGCTGATTAATGAAGGGGAAACCCAGCTATTATTTGTATCCCACCATGCGACAGATGCGCCGTCGTGCATTACTCACCGGCTTGAATTTGTCCCGCAGGATGACGGCTATCGCTATCAACTTGGTGCAACGACTAAGTAACCGCTTTGTTCTGGCGAACATCTGGAATATAGCTTTTTGTCCTGTGCGCTGATTGCCTGACTCTCCCTGATGACTTATAACCTCCCCTGTGCGTTGTCCGGCTTTGGCCGGCAGCGCCTGCGTTGTTGTACAGCAACCGCGACATTTTAGGACGAATCAAACTCGCCGGACGAACCCTGTTATCACGCGGCTTTTCCGGCGTTTACACGACAAACCGGACGGCAGAGAAATCAGTGTAAACGATTCCACTATTTTATCCCATGTCACACTTTTTACCTCTCTGTTATGCTAAGGTTAATTCATATCAAATGCTTGATGGAGTCAAATATGCGAGTTCTGGTTACAGGTGGTAGCGGTTACATAGGAAGTCATACCTGCGTCCAACTGCTGCAAAACGGCCATGACGTTATCATCCTCGACAACCTCTGCAACAGTAAGCGCAGCGTGCTGAATCAAATTGAACGCTTTGGCGGCAAAAGCGCGCTGTTTGTTGAAGGCGATATCCGCGACGAAGCGCTGCTGGCGGAGATCCTGCACGATCACGCCATCGAAGCGGTTATCCATTTCGCCGGGTTGAAAGCCGTTGGCGAATCCGTCGCCAAGCCGCTGGAATATTACGATAACAACGTCAACGGTACGCTGCGCCTGATTAACGCCATGCGCGCCGCCAATGTTAAAAACTTCATTTTCAGCTCCTCGGCCACCGTTTACGGCGATCAGCCGAAAATCCCTTATGTCGAAAGCTTCCCGACCGGCACCCCGCAAAGCCCGTACGGTAAAAGCAAACTGATGGTTGAACAGATCCTCACCGACCTGCAAAAAGCGCAGCCAGAGTGGAGCATCGCATTGCTGCGCTATTTCAACCCGGTTGGCGCACATCCGTCAGGCGAAATGGGTGAAGATCCACAAGGCATTCCGAACAATTTGATGCCGTACATTGCCCAAGTCGCCGTGGGTCGTCGCGATTCGCTGGCGATATTCGGCAGCGATTACCCCACCCCGGACGGCACTGGCGTGCGCGATTACATCCATGTGATGGATCTGGCCGACGGTCACGTCGCCGCCATGCAGCAACTGGCGGGCAAACCGGGCGTGCATATTTACAACCTCGGCGCCGGTGTCGGCAGCAGCGTGCTGGATGTGGTTAACGCCTTCAGCAAAGCCTGCGGCAAACCGGTGGCGTGGCACTACGCACCGCGTCGCGAAGGCGACCTCCCGGCCTACTGGGCCGATGCAACGAAAGCGGATAAAGAGCTGAACTGGCGCGTTACCCGCACGCTTGATGAAATGGCAGAAGATACCTGGCGCTGGCAGTCCCGCCACCCGCAGGGCTATCCCGATTGAAGGAAGGGCAATGACGCAATTTAACCCGGTCGATCACCCGCATCGCCGTTATAACCCGCTTGCTGATCAGTGGATTTTGGTTTCGCCGCATCGTGCTAAGCGCCCCTGGCAGGGGGCGCAAGAGACACCAGCCAGGCAGACGCTGCCTGCGCATGACCCGGACTGTTTCCTCTGTCCGGGGAATACGCGTGTTACCGGCGATAAAAACCCGGATTACACCAGCACGTATGTGTTTACCAATGACTTCGCCGCGCTGATGACCGACACGCCAGACGCGCCAGAAAGCCATGATCCGCTGATGCGCAGCCAGAGCGCGCGCGGCACCAGCCGCGTAATCTGCTTCTCGCCGGATCACAGCAAAACGCTGCCGGAACTGAGCGTCAGCGCGCTGGAAGAGGTGGTGAAAACCTGGCAACAACAAACGGCTGAACTGGGCGAAACCTACCCGTGGGTGCAGGTCTTTGAGAACAAAGGCGCGGCGATGGGCTGCTCCAACCCACATCCGCATGGTCAGGTGTGGGCAAACAGTTTTCTGCCCAACGAAGCGGAGCGCGAAGACCGCTTACAGAAAGCCTACTTTGCTGAACAACGCTCGCCGATGCTGGTGGATTACGCCCAGCGCGAATTAAAAGATGGCAGCCGGACGGTGGTGGAAACGGAACACTGGCTGGCGGTGGTGCCGTACTGGGCCGCCTGGCCGTTCGAAACCTTGCTGCTGCCGAAAGCGCATATACAACGCATCACCGATTTAAGCGATGCACAGCGCAGCGATTTGGCGCTGGCATTGAAAAAGTTGACCAGCCGCTATGACAACCTGTTCCAGTGCTCTTTCCCCTACTCCATGGGCTGGCACGGCGCGCCGTTTAATGGCGAAGATAACGCGCACTGGCAGTTGCATGCGCATTTTTACCCGCCGCTGCTGCGTTCCGCCACGGTACGTAAATTTATGGTTGGTTATGAAATGCTTGCCGAAACCCAGCGCGATTTAACGGCAGAACAAGCCGCTGAACGTCTGCGTGCGGTCAGCGACATCCATTTTCGCGAATCCGGAGAATAACAATGAGTCTGAAAGAGAACACACAGTCCCTGTTTGCTGAAAAATTCGGCTACCCTGCCACCCACACAATTCAGGCTCCGGGCCGCGTAAACCTGATCGGCGAACATACCGACTATAACGACGGTTTTGTGCTGCCTTGCGCCATTGATTACCAAACCGTCATTAGCTGCGCGCCGCGTACCGATCGCCAGGTGCGGGTGATTGCCGCCGATTATGACAATCAGATCGACGAATTTTCCCTCGATGCGCCAATCGTCACGCACGACAGCCAGCAATGGTCCAACTATGTTCGCGGCGTGGTGAAACATCTGCAAAAACGCAATGCGAACTTTGGCGGCGCGGATTTAGTGATCAGCGGCAATGTGCCGCAAGGCGCTGGCCTGAGTTCTTCTGCTTCGCTGGAAGTGGCGGTCGGTACTGTTTTCCAGCAGCTTTACCATTTGCCGCTGGACGGCGCGCAAATCGCCCTTAACGGCCAGGAAGCAGAAAACCAGTTTGTTGGCTGTAACTGCGGCATTATGGATCAGCTGATTTCCGCGCTCGGCAAAAAGGGCAGCGCGCTGCTGATCGACTGCCGCTCGCTCGGCACCAAACCCGTTTCCATGCCGGCGGGCGTGGCAATCGTCATCATCAATAGCAATTTCAAACGCACGCTGGTGGGCAGCGAATACAACACCCGCCGTCAGCAGTGCGAAACCGGCGCGCGCTTCTTCCAGCAAAAAGCGCTGCGTGATGTGAGCATTGATCAGTTCAATGCCGTTGCGCACGAGCTGGATCCGCTGGTGGCGAAACGCGTTCGCCATGTATTGAGTGAAAACGCCCGCACGGTGGAAGCGGCGAGCGCGCTGGAGAAAGGCGATCTGCAACGTATGGGCGTGTTAATGGCGGAATCTCATGCCTCTATGCGCGATGATTTCGAAATTACCGTACCGCAAATCGATACCCTGGTTGAGATCGTCAAAGGGGTTATCGGCGATAAAGGCGGTGTACGCATGACCGGCGGCGGCTTTGGCGGCTGTATTGTCGCGCTGATGCCGGAAGCGCTGGTGCCCGCCGTGAAACAGGCGGTGGAAAAACAGTACGAAGCGAAAACCGGCATTAAAGAAACCTTCTATGTATGCAAACCTTCACAGGGAGCGGGACAGTGCTAAGTGAAACCTCTGTGGCAGCCCCCGATGGCTTGCCTGTTCGTCTCATCACGCTGCGTAACAGCGGCGGAATGGTGGTGACGCTGATGGATTGGGGCGCGACGCTACTTTCTGCGCGCGTGCCGTTAAAAGATGGATCCGTGCGTGAAGCGCTGCTCGGCTGCGCCACGCCGGAACATTATTGGGAGCAAAATGCGTTTCTCGGCGCATCGATTGGTCGCTATGCTAACCGTATCGCAAAGAGCCGTTTTAAGATTGGCGAGCAGGAATATGCCCTGACGCCAAGCCAGGGTGAAAACCAGTTACATGGCGGGCCCGAAGGCTTTGATAAACGCCGCTGGTGCATTGAACGGCAAAACGACAGCGAAGTGCTTTTCTCGCTGAGTTCGCCGGACGGCGATCAGGGTTTTCCCGGCAATGTGAATGCCAGCGCGTATTTCCGCCTCGGTGAAGATAACCGCCTGGCGATCGAATATCGGGCGACGACCGATCAGCCGTGTCCGGTGAACTTGACCAACCACGCTTACTTTAACCTCGACGGTGAGCAGTCCGACGTGCGCAGCCATACGCTGCAACTGTTGGCAGATGAGTATCTGCCTGTCGATGAGATGGGGATCCCTACTGGCGGTCTGAAAAGAGTGGCACTCACCAGTTTTGATTTCCGGACGCCAAAAACCGTGGCGGAAGAGTTCCTCATCGATGAGGATCAGCGTGCGGTGAAAGGTTACGACCATGCGTTTTTATTGCAGGCCAAAGGCGATGCCAGCCTGCCTGCCGCGCAATTGTGGTCTGCGGATAATCAGTTGCAGATGACGGTCTACACCAGTGCTCCGGCGTTGCAGTTCTATTCCGGTAATTATCTGGATGGCACACCGGCGCGCGGCGGCAAAGTTTACAGCGCCTGGCAGGGTCTGGCGCTGGAGAGCGAGTTTTTGCCCGACAGCCCAAACCGCCCGGATTACCCGCAACCCGACTGCATTTTGCAGCCCGGCGACGAGTATGTCAGCCTGACGGAATATCTCTTCACCGCGTGGTAATCCCCCGCCCTCCAACTGGAGGGCTTTTTTTCCGCTTTTTGCTGAAATATGCGCCAGTTATTGACGATTAATAACCTCTTGTTCACAAGCACCTTACACTCAGCGGCTATTTTCGCTATGGTTAAGGGTATTCGTTGCCGGGGCTTTCACTCTGGCAATATAATGAGAATTGTTATCATTCAATCAGGCTCACAGGAGTAAGTGTATGGCTGTTACTAAGCTGGTTCTGGTTCGTCACGGCGAAAGCCAGTGGAACAATGAAAACCGCTTCACCGGTTGGTACGACGTTGATCTGTCCGAGAAAGGCGTTGGCGAAGCGAAAGCAGCAGGCAAGCTGCTGAAAGATGAAGGCTACACGTTTGATTTCGCTTATACCTCTGTGCTGAAACGTGCCATCCATACGCTCTGGAATGTTCTGGACGAACTGGATCAGGCATGGTTGCCGGTAGAGAAAAGCTGGAAACTGAACGAACGTCACTACGGTGCGCTGCAAGGTCTGAACAAAGCAGAAACCGCTGAAAAATACGGTGACGAACAAGTGAAACAGTGGCGTCGCGGCTTTGCGGTGACCCCGCCGGCACTGACCAAAGATGACGAACGTTTCCCGGGCCACGATCCGCGTTACGCGAAACTGACCGAAGCGGAACTGCCGCAGACGGAAAGCCTGGCGCTGACTATCGATCGCGTTATTCCTTACTGGAACGAAACCATTCTGCCGCGCCTGAAAAGCGGTGAGCGCGTGATCATCGCCGCACACGGTAACTCCCTGCGCGCGCTGGTGAAATTCCTCGACAATATGGGCGAAGATGAAATTCTCGAACTGAATATCCCGACTGGCGTGCCGCTGGTTTATGAGTTCGATGAAAACTTCAAACCGCTGAAACACTACTACCTGGGTAACGCGGAAGAGATCGCCGCGAAAGCGGCTGCGGTAGCGAACCAGGGTAAAGCGAAGTAATAAAAAAACCGGACGTTTTTAATGCCCGGTTTATGCCGTAGGCCGGATGAGGCGAAACCGCCATCCGGCCTGTTTCATTAACTGCGGCGGGCTTTCACGGCGGCCGCCAGTTGGCGCAGGATCGCGTCGGTATCTTCCCAGCCAATGCAGGCATCGGTCACACTCTTGCCGTACACCAGCTTTTCACCGCTTTCGAGGCTCTGATTGCCTTCTACCAGGTGACTTTCAATCATCACGCCGATAATTGCTTTTTCGCCACCGGCAATTTGCTGGCAAACGTCAGTACCCACTTCCATCTGCTTTTTAAACTGCTTGCTAGAGTTCGCGTGGCTGAAATCGATCATCACCTGCGGCTCCAGCCCGGCTTTGTTCAGACCCGTTTTCACTTCCGCCACGTGCTTCGCACTGTAGTTCGGCTCTTTACCGCCGCGCAAAATGATATGACAGTCGCCGTTGCCCGCCGTATTCACAATGGCGGAGTGGCCCCATTTGGTCACAGATAAGAAGCAGTGCGGCGCGCTGGCAGCGTTGATCGCATCGATCGCCACTTTGATGGTGCCGTCGGTGCCGTTTTTGAAACCCACCGGGCAAGAAAGGCCGGAAGCCAATTCGCGGTGTACCTGGGATTCCGTGGTACGCGCGCCAATCGCGCCCCAGCTCATCAGATCCGCCACATATTGCGGCGTGATCATATCGAGGAACTCCCCCGCCGCAGGCAGGCCACTGTCATTGATTTCCAGCAGCAGCTTACGCGCGATGCGCAGACCGTCGTTAATCTGGAAACTGTTATCCATATGTGGGTCGTTGATAAGCCCTTTCCAGCCAACCGTGGTGCGCGGTTTCTCAAAATAGACACGCATAACCACTTCCAGCTCGCCTTTCAGTTCTTCACGTAGCGTCAGCAGACGCGAGGCATATTCCTTTGCCGCAACCGGATCATGAATGGAACAAGGGCCGATCACCACCAGCAGGCGATCATCATTACCGCGCAGGATCTGATGAATCGCTTTGCGGGCATGAGAAACAGTGCGGGCGGCATTTTCTGTGGCGGGGAATTTTTCAAGGAGTGCTACAGGCGGTAATAACTCGTTGATCTCTTTAATACGTAAATCGTCGTTCTGATAATTCATGATCATTCCAGTGTGAACATATTTTCTGTAATAAAAGCAATCCGTCCAATCTATCTCGCTCGCGGCGAAGTGTAAACATGATTTTACACTTCGGGCGGATAATTCCTGGAATTTGCATAAAGCGTGCTTAAAGGTAGCAAGCGATGATTTCCCGACTACACTTTTTAACTGTAAATACCTTTGTTTTGCATTTTTTCGTTATTCCATGCTGCCATCATTGGCAGAAATGGCATCTTTGACCACTGAGCGTGATAATTCGTTCGCGCTGCTTTTGTCGGCCAGTACGGCGGCGGAAACGACCAGAACAGGAGCATCATGATGAAAATGAACAAATTAGCGACACTTTTACTGACAACTACCCTGACCCTGGCAGGCGGCGCAGCTTATGCTGCTGACGCTTCGTCTTCAACCACCGGTAACGGCGATGCGAATGCGGCGGCAGAAGCGGGTCAGGTTGCACCTGACGCGAAACAAAACATCGCGCCGAATAATGTTGATAACAGCAACATCAACACCGGCAACACCAATACCAACTCCACTTCTACTCAGCACCAATCCGGGCATATGAGTAAAGATGAGGTGCATAAAAACACCATGTGTAAAGACGGCCGTTGCCCGGACGTGAATAAGAAAGTCGAAACCGGTAATGGCACCAATAATGATGTCGATACCAAAACTGACGGCACCACGCAGTAACCGTGAAGCCGTAACAAAAGAGGAGAGCTTCGGCTCTCCTTATTTTTTGCTTCCTGCCCGGTAAAAATCTGCAATGATGTAGCCGTTAATTAACGGTTATAAGGAAGGATCCAGAATGGCGCATTCACACTCGCACGCCCCTGCTGATGCCAATGCTCGCCGTCTGCTGCTGGCATTTACTGTCACCGCAGTTTTCATGCTGATAGAAGTCGTGGGCGGGATTATTTCCGGCTCGCTGGCGCTGTTGGCCGATGCGGGCCATATGCTTACCGACGCTGCCGCCCTGCTTTTCGCTTTACTCGCCGTTTATTTCGCTCGCCAACCGCCCAGCGCCCACCGTACGTTTGGCTGGCTGCGCCTGACCACGCTGGCGGCGTTTGTCAACGCGCTTGCGTTAGTGCTGATTACCGTGTGGATCGTCTGGGAAGCGATTCAGCGTTTCAATCACCCACAGCCGGTCGCGGGCTTTACCATGATGGTCATCGCCATCGCCGGGCTGTTAGCGAATGTGCTGGCATTCTGGTTGTTGCATCGCGGCAGCGAAGAGAAGAATTTGAATGTTCGCGCCGCCGCCTTGCATGTGCTCGGCGACTTGCTCGGTTCGGTTGGCGCGATTATCGCCGCACTGGTGATTATGGTGACCAACTGGACGCCCATCGATCCCATCCTGTCAGTGCTGGTTTCGGCGCTGGTGTTGCGCAGCGCATGGCGGTTGATGAAAGAGAGCGTTAATGAACTGCTGGAAGGTGTGCCGGGTTCGATGGATATTGCCGCGTTACAACGCCATTTGCGCCGTGCCATTCCGGAAGTTCGCGATGTGCACCACGTTCACGTTTGGCAAGTGGGTGAAAAACCGTTGATGACATTGCATGTACAGGTCATTCCGCCGCGCGACCATGACAAACTGCTCGGCGAGATACACCATTTTCTGGCGCATCATTACGATATCGCACATGCAACGGTTCAGATGGAGTACCAGCCCTGTAGCGGGCCTGACTGCCATCTCGGCGAGACGCAGCCGGACCACCACCACGGGCATCATCATTAATGCGACAGCGCGTGAGAACCCCGCTCACGCGCGGTATTAATCCACAACCGGCTACCGTTCAGTGCAATGAAGGTCAGGATCATATACTCCAGCGACATCGCCCACACGCCTTGCAGCGCGAAGATCACCACGCTAATCACGTTGATGATGACCCACAGCAGCCAGTTTTCGACGTATTTGCGCGTCATTAGAATCATCGCCACGATCGACAGCACCATCATGCAAGAATCCCAGAACGGGAAGGCGTCAGGTTGCAGTTCCGGCATCACCACATTCAGCCCCAGCGTTTGCATCAGGCTAACCGCAATTCTGGTCAGAAAAGCAAAAACGGGGTTGATAAACACCGTCATCAGACCGATGGCGACAACGCATACGACAAGCCAGGTGAGCGCTTTGGGCAGCGGTAACCAGCGGATGTGCAATGCGGCCTCGTGTTGTGATGTTTGCCGCGACCAGGCGTACCAGCCGTAAATGTTGGCGGCGAAGAAAAAGAGCTGCAACAACAGGCTGGCATAAAGCTGGATTTGGAAGAAGATGATGGCGAACAAGGTAACGTTAATCAGGCCAAAGGCGTAATTACTGATCTTTTCGAGACTCGCCAGCCAGATGCAAAGTAAACCCGCCAGCGTGCCTACGGCTTCAATCCATGAAAGATCGTATCCCCCAGTGCCAATGGGAATATGCACCAGGATGTTCTGTGTACTAAAAAAATCCATTCTTTCCCCAGAGCGTAACGTTACGCGTGATTAATTATTCAAGGACGTAGTGTAGCCGCAAAATCGAGCATGCGGTTAAGCGGCAGCAGCGCCTTTTCACGCAATGCGGCGTCGACCTGTATCTCATGTGCCGCGCCGCCATGTTCCAGCCCTTCTGCAATCGCTTGCAGGCCGTTCATCGCCATCCACGGGCAATGCGCACAGCTGCGGCAGGTGGCCCCTTCGCCTGCGGTTGGTGCCTCGAACAACTCTTTTTCCGCCACGGCTTGTTGCATCTTATAAAAGATACCGCGGTCAGTGGCGACAATCAGTTGCGGGTGCGGCAGCGTTTTCGCAGCGTTGATTAACTGGCTGGTTGAACCCACTGCATCCGCGAGGTTCACCACCGCTTGCGGGGATTCCGGGTGCACAAGAATGGCGGCTTCGGGGTAAAGCGCTTTCATGCGCATCAGCGCCTGGGTTTTGAACTCATCGTGTACGATGCACGCTCCCTGCCAGCACAGCACATCTGCGCCGGTCTGTTTCTGCACATAGCTGCCGAGATGGCGGTCCGGTGCCCAAATGATTTTTTCACCCAGGATGTCGAGATGCTCGATAAGCTCAACGGCGATGCTGGAGGTCACCACCCAATCCGCACGGGCTTTTACCGCGGCAGAAGTATTGGCGTAAACCACGACGGTGCGATCCGGATGGGCATCGCAGAAGGCACTGAATTCATCAATCGGGCAGCCGAGATCGAGCGAACATTCCGCGTTCAACGTCGGCATCAGGATGGTTTTTTCCGGGCTGAGGATTTTAGCGGTCTCCCCCATAAAACGCACCCCGGCGACCAATAACGTTGATGCCGGGTGTTTGGCACCGAAGCGCGCCATCTCCAGCGAGTCGGAAATACAGCCGCCCGTCTCTTCTGCCAGTTGTTGAATCTCCGGGTCGGTATAGTAATGCGCGACCATTACCGCGTTGCGCTCTTTGAGCAAACGCTTGATTTTCTCACGGTAAAACTGTTTTTCATTCAGGCTCAGCGGCACGGGTTTTGGCGGAAAGGGGTAGACTGCGGCTTCGGGATCAAACATTACGCTCATTTTGCTTACTCGTTTTGCTTGCTTAACACAATAACCAGAACAATGGTTCAGAACGGTGTTATCACACCACCTGTGTTTCATATACTAAACAAGATAGCCGATCGTGCAAATATTGTCGTGGTGAATTTTTGGGTTGTAAAAACGAGAAGAGCATTCAGCAACAAACGCCTGCTGGCGCTGCGCTGCGCTTAGCAGGCCTACGATTAGGGTTCGAATCTTTTTGAATTGCAGAAAGCAAAAAAGCGCCTTTAGGGCGCTTTTTTACATTGGTGGGTCGTGCAGGATTCGAACCTGCGACCAATTGATTAAAAGTCAACTGCTCTACCAACTGAGCTAACGACCCTTTATGGGGTTTCTTCGAAGTGGTGGGTCGTGCAGGATGACTTGGCTTTCGCCTCGCCCTACGGGCCGTTGCTGAAGCAACGTTATCCTTCACGTTCAACACCGTCACCAATATGAAAACTTGGTGGGTCGTGCAGGATTCGAACCTGCGACCAATTGATTAAAAGTCAACTGCTCTACCAACTGAGCTAACGACCCGCTCGGGTAGTGACTTCGAAGATAATTTTGTCTCGGAACCACATTAAGTGGTAGATCGTGCAGGATGATCTCGGCTGTCGCCTCGACCTACGGGCCGCTGCTGACGCAACGTTATCCTTCACGTTTAACATCGTCACATCGATGTTAAATTGGTGGGTCGTGCAGGATTCGAACCTGCGACCAATTGATTAAAAGTCAACTGCTCTACCAACTGAGCTAACGACCCGAGTGGTGGGTGATGACGGGATCGAACCGCCGACCCCCTCCTTGTAAGGGAGGTGCTCTCCCAGCTGAGCTAATCACCCGATACTACGCTGGATAATGCATTACTTGGTGGGTCGTGCAGGATGACTCGGCTTTCGCCTCGCCCTACGGGCCGTTGCTGAAGCAACGTTATCCTTCACGTTTAACATCTCCACCGCGATGTTAATTGGTGGGTCGTGCAGGATTCGAACCTGCGACCAATTGATTAAAAGTCAACTGCTCTACCAACTGAGCTAACGACCCACTTTTGCATTGCTTCAGGCTTAAGAGATATCCCGTGGCAACGGCGGCATATATTACTGATTTAAGAATTCAGCGCAACAACAATTTCGACGAACATCACTTAACTGCTTATGATTCATGCGACAAGACCAGAAAAACCACGATTTCTGGTCATGCGCTATGCATTACATCGAACCAAGGCGTTTTTGTGCTTGTTTCGCGCCATCGGTACCAGGGTATTTACTGACCACCTGCTGGTAAACCGCTTTCGCTTTAGCACTGTCTCCCTTGTCTTGCATAATCACGCCGACTTTAAACATCGCGTCAGGCGCTTTAGGCGACTTCGGGAAATTTTTCACCACGGAGGCGAAATAGTACGCCGCATCGTCTTTTTTACCCTTGTTGTAATTCAACTGCCCGAGCCAGTAGTTGGCATTCGGAATGTAAGTTGAATCAGGGTATTTTTTGACGAAGTTCTGAAACGCGGCGATAGCATCATCCTGGCGGGATTTATCCTGCACCAGGGCAATCGCTGCGTTGTAATCAGTATTAGCGTCACCGCTCTGTACCGGCGTGCCCGTACTGGCCGCGTCGTTATTCGCGCCAGCATCCGCTGCCGGAGCCTGCGTTGCCGCACCGCTCTGATCGCCAGAAGCCTGCTGCGCCTGCCCCGCTCCACCGCCGCTAAGATTGCCGATTTGCTGCAAAATTTGCTGTTGGCGTTCAACCACCTGATTCAGTTGATACTGACTTTCCTGGATTTGCCCACGCAGGGTGTCAATATCGGCCTGATTATCGGAGAGTTGCTGCTGGAGTTGAGTTAAAAGCTGACTGTGAGCATTAGAAATACGCTCAAGTTGAGTGACACGGTCTTCGACCGAGCCTGAGCCGACACTACTGATTGGCGCCTGAGCATTAGCGGCCCAGGGGGCCGCTATGCCAACCAGTAACGACAGACTCAACAGATGGTGTCTGAAGTTACTGCTCATGCAATTCTCTTAGTAAACCAGTACGGCGCGACGGTTTTTAGCGTAAGCCGCTTCGTCGTGACCCAGTACTGCAGGTTTTTCTTTACCGTAAGAAACGATGGAGATCTGGTCAGCGGAAACGCCTTTACCCTGCAGGTACATTTTAACGGCGTTAGCACGACGTTCGCCCAGGGAGATGTTGTATTCCGGAGTACCACGTTCGTCCGCGTGACCTTCTACGGTGACTTTGTAGGACGGGTTGCTACGCAGGAAGTTAGCGTGAGAATCCAGCATCGCTGCAAAGTCAGAACGGATGTCATACTTGTCCAGATCGAAGTAAACAATGTTGTTCTGCTGCAGCTGTTGCATTTGCAGACGCGCTTGTTCTTCGGAGGACATGTTGCCATTGCCGTTCATGCCAGTGCCAGCACCCATCATGCCTTCGCCGCTCTGATCGCTAGCGTTGTTCTTGTGAGAAGAACATGCAGCGATCGCCATTACAGGCAGAGCCAGCATCAGGCCTTTCAGCACTTTGTTCAGTTGCATTTCTTTGATTCCTTTATAATCAATTATTTATTATTACAGATACGGAGACCAGGCAGGGAATTTGACCTGTCCATCAGTCGCCGGAATACGCGCTTTGAAACGCCCATCTGTAGAAACCAGATTCAGCACGGATCCCATCCCCTGAGAAGAGCTATAGATGACCATTGTGCCGTTAGGTGCCAGACTTGGCGTTTCATCCAGGAACGTCGACGACAG
The DNA here is from genome assembly GCF_038449125.1 of Kosakonia sp. BYX6. Taxonomy (NCBI): domain Bacteria; kingdom Pseudomonadati; phylum Pseudomonadota; class Gammaproteobacteria; order Enterobacterales; family Enterobacteriaceae; genus Kosakonia; species Kosakonia calanthes. Next base: position 3,236,555 of record NZ_CP151800.1, read on the forward strand.
AACTTGTACGCCACCCGCTTCCAGATCTTGTTTAGCGATGTGCTGCTGACCATTGTCAGAGCTAACCATCACCATAAATTTACCGTCGCTGCTCACGTCTGCATCCTGGTTCTGAGAACCCTGCCAGGAGATGCGCTGTGCCGCGCCGCCGTTAATGCTGACTTTATAAACCTGCGGACGACCCGCCTGGTCGGAAGTAAAAGCCAGGTTCTGGCTATCCGGGAACCAGGTCGGTTCGGTGTTGTTGCTGCGACCATCGGTCACCTGGCGAATCTGACCGGAACCAATGTCCATCACATAGATGTTCAGGCTACCGGTTTTCGACAGGGCGAACGCCAGCTTGGTACCGTCCGGCGAGAATGCCGGTGCACCGTTATGACGCGGGAAGGAAGCCACCTGGCGAATGCTGGCGTTAGCCAGCGTCTGGATAACCAGCGCGGAACGGCCGCTTTCGAAGGTCACGTACGCCAGTTTCGAACCGTCCGGAGACCATGCGGGCGACATCAGCGGCTGCGGTGATTTGTGAACGAGGAACTGGTTATAGCCATCGTAATCGGAGACGCGCAGTTCGTATGGGAACTGGCTGTTCGCCGTCTGAACGACATAGGCGATACGGGTACGGAACGCGCCTTTAATGCCGGTCAGTTTTTCAAACACTTCATCACTGGCGGCATGAGCGGCATAACGCAGCCACTGTTTGTTCACTTTAAAGGAGTTTTGCGCCAGCACGGTACCCGGCGCACCACCGGTATCAACCAGCTGATAAGCGACGTTGTAGCTGCCGTCAGGATTTGGGGTCACCTGACCGACAATCACCGCATCGATGCCCAGCGCAGACCATGCGGCCGGCTGAACTTCTTGTGCGCTGCCCGGCTGCTGCGGCAAACGGGAGCGATCGAGCGGGTTGAATTTACCGCTGTTGCGCAAATCCGCAGCAACGATACCGCCAGCATCCTCAGGTGCGGCGCCAGGGCCAGCCCATTGGAAAGGCACAACGCCAATCGGACGTGCCGAGTCCACCCCTTGGGTGATCTCGATACGTACTTCTGCGTGCAGCACGGCTGCCCACAGCATTAAAAAACCAAATGCAACACGTAATGCCTGCTTCATCATATCTCCCTTATCCGGGCGGAAAACCCGCGATAACTTAGCAGAATTTTAACAAACCAATAAGACAAAACTACCCGCGTTGGAACCACTTTCACACCCTTTTCCCCGCCAGGTCGCGAGGAAAGTGTACCTTATGGTTTGAAGTCCAGCGGCGCATTTTTGAACACTTCATACACAGCCTGACTTGGCGGCTTCGGCATTTTTGCCTGTTTTGCGGCTGCCAGTGCGGCCTGACAGAGTGCCGGGTCGCCCCCTTCAGACTGAATATCTAACAGCATGCCATCAGGTGCCAACTTGACGCGTAACGTACAGGTTTTCCCCGCGTAGGAGGAGGCGTCATAGAAGCGGCTTTCGATCGCCGATTTAATCTGCCCTGCATAGTTACTGATATCCGCGCCGGAAGCACCGTTGTTCTTATTGTTACCTGAACCTGACGGTGCTGCATTGTTGCCTTTCGCTCCACCACCCGTTTTCGGGGCATTCTTACCGGAGCTCAAGTCACCAAACAGATCGTCAACGCCTGCGGCGGCTGCGGCTTTTTCGGCGGCGGCTTTCTTCGCGGCGGCAGCCTTTTCAGCGGCTGCTTTCTTATCCGCTGCTGCTTTTTCTGCTGCGGCGGCTTTCTTCTCGGCTGCGGCCTTTTCTGCCGCGGCAGCTTTTTCGGCGGCCGCTTTCTCCGCCGCTGCGGCTTTCTCGGCGGCGGCCTGCTTAGCAGCTTCCGCCTGCGCTTTCTTCGCGGCGTCAGCCTCGGCTTTTTTCTTCGCGTCGGCAGCGGCTTTGGCCGCTTCAGCTTCAGCTTTTTTCTGTGCATCTGCTGCGGCTTTCGCGGCGTCGGCTTGCGCCTTTTTCTGGGCATCCGCAGCAACTTTCTTCGCGGCTTCTTCCGCCGCTTTTGCTTGCGCATCGGCTTTGGCTTTCGCGTCAGCCGCCGCTTTCGCAGCCGCCTCTTCAGCCTGTTTCTGCTGCTGTTGCGCCTGCTTTGCCGCTTCTTCCGCTTTCTTCTGTTGTTCAGCTTGTTCGCGAGCCGCTTCCTGCGCCTGCAAACGTTCCTGCTCAAGCTGTTTCAGACGTTCCTGCTCGGCGGCCTGTTTTTCACGCAGCTCTTCCGCCTGCTGTTGCGCCTGTTTTTCACGCTGCTCTTGCGCGCGTTTAGCGCTGGATTGCTGCTGCTGTTGGCGGTTGTAATTCTCCACCACCGCGCCCGGATCGACCATTACGGCGTCGATCGAGGAGCCACCGCCGCCGCCCGCAGAAGCATCAATATGCTCATCGAACGAACTCCAAATCAGTAGCGCCACCAATATTACGTGCAGCACTACCGAGATGATTATCGCTCGCTTAAGCTTGTCGTTTTGTACGGTTGCCTTTGACACTCTCGGTTCCCAAAAACTGTCCGCCTGTTAAGCCGGTGATCAGATAGGCTGCGTCATCAAGCCAACCGATTTCACACCCGCGCTATGTAACAGGTTCAGCGCTTTAATGATTTCATCGTAAGGCACGTCTTTCGCCCCGCCGATTAAGAACACGGTTTTCGGATTGGATTGCAGGCGACGCTGCGCCTCCGCAATCACTTGTTCAGGTGGCAGTTGATCCAGACGATCTTTTTCCACTACCACGCTGTACTGTCCGACACCGGAAACCTCAATAATGACCGGAGGATCGTCATTGGTGCTGACGGTCTGCGACTCCGTCGCGTCCGGCAGATCGACCTCTACGCTCTGTGTGATGATCGGTGCTGTCGCCATAAAGATCAGCAGCAACACAAGCAACACGTCCAGCAACGGTACAATGTTGATTTCGGACTTAACAGCACGGCTGCCCCGTCCACGCGATCTGGCCATGGCTTACTCCTTGTTGCTGTCGCTGCTGGCAAACGCCTGGCGATGCAGAATAGCCGTGAACTCTTCCATAAAGTTGTCGTAATTCAGTTCCAGTTTGTTCACGCGCTGGTTCAGACGGTTGTATGCCATAACCGCCGGAATGGCCGCAAACAGACCAATCGCGGTGGCAATCAGCGCTTCGGCGATACCTGGCGCGACCATCTGTAACGTAGCTTGTTTCACCGCGCCAAGCGCGATAAAGGCGTGCATGATCCCCCATACCGTACCAAACAGACCAATATAAGGGCTGATGGAACCCACGGTACCGAGGAAAGGAATATGGTTTTCGAGGCTTTCCAGCTCGCGGTTCATCGAAATACGCATCGCTCTGGATGCCCCTTCGACAATCGCTTCTGGCGCGTGGCTATTCGCGCGATGCAGGCGGGCAAACTCTTTAAACCCGCTATAGAAGATTTGTTCGGAACCGCTCAAGTTATCGCGGCGTCCCTGGCTTTCCTGATACAAACGAGACAGTTCAATGCCGGACCAGAACTTATCTTCGAATGCTTCCGCTTCGCGCCCTGCTGCGTTGAGGATGCGCGTTCTCTGGATGATGATTGCCCAGGATGCGATTGAAAAACCAATCAAAATCAACATGATAAGTTTGACCAGAAGGCTTGCCTTCAGGAACAAATCAAGGATGTTCATGTCAGTCACTGCTTAAACTCCGCGACAATAGACTTGGGAAGCGCACGAGGCTTCATTAAGAGTGGATCAACACAGACAATCAGCACTTCAGCTTCGTTCAGCACGTTGTTCTCTGCGTTGACAATCCGCTGCGAGAAAACCATTGAGGTTCCACGCATTGATGTAACTTCCGTTTGGACTTCGAGCATGTCGTCGAGTCTGGCGGGTGCAAAATACTCTAGCGTCATTTTGCGAACCACGAAGGCGACGCGCTCAGCCAGCAGAGCCTGTTGGCTAAAGTGATGGTGGCGCAGCATCTCAGTGCGGGCTCTTTCATAAAAAGCAACGTAGCTGGCGTGGTAAACCATGCCACCGGCATCGGTGTCTTCGTAATAGACCCGAACCGGCCATCGAAACAGCGTTGTATTCACTTTACATCCCGGTAATGCACAAAAGGTTAGAGCGTTCAAACTTCGCTACTATACGCGCGGGAAAGGTGGTTTGGAATGGGTTCAAGTAAACGGAGAGTAAAAATTTATGGGCTTTTGCAAGCCCATGAGGATAGCGGATATTTCTTATTCAAAAGAAGAAAAAAATCAGACCCGCAAGCAGGACCAGATCGGCAATCAGCGGGCAAAAAATACCCTGCCAGCGTACCGCGCGAGGACGGAAACCAACCCCGTGGATAACCCCGGCGCAGACCGCCCACATCAATAACAGACCGTGCCAAATTTCCAGCTCGCTGGTTTTGGCCGCGAAGCGCGAAGGATCCCAAAAGATGCACCCCGCCAGCAGTAATGCCATCACTAAGGAAAGGGCCCTTAACGGGCCCTTATCCATTACCGCATACAGTTTTGCGATAATGTTATCCATCAGTGTTCTTCTTTCCCGGCTTTCGACGCTTCAACATGTTCCAGCGCCAACGCGGTAATCACTCCAAAAGCACAGGCAAGAAGCGTTCCTAAAATCCATGCGAAATACCACATATTCTGCTCCTTACTTAGTACATAGAGTGGGTGTTGCTTTCGATGTGTTCTTTGGTGATGCGACCGAACATTTTCCAGTAACACCAGGTGGTGTACAGCAGAATGATCGGCACGAACACCAGCGCCACATAGGTCATCAGGTTCAGCGTCAGCTGAGTCGATGTCGCATCCCACATGGTCAGGCTTGCTTTCAGCATGGTGCTTGACGGCATGATGAACGGGAACATCGCGATGCCTGCGGTCAGGATGATGCACGCCAGCGTCAGTGAAGAGAACACGAACGCCCAGGCGGCTTTATCCAAACGCGCGGTCAATACGGTCAGTAGCGGCAGCACCACGCCCAGCGCAGGGATCGCCCACAGCAACGGCATGTTATTGAAGTTGGTCAGCCAGGCGCCGGCCTGCACCGCCACTTCTTTGGTCAGCGGATTCGATGGCGCGTGATGATCCATCACAGATGTCACCACATAACCGTCAATACCGTACACCACCCATACGCCAGCCAGTGCGAAGCAAACCAGCGTCACCAATGCGGCGATTTGCACGGTAGCGCGAGCGCGCAGATGCAGTTCGCCCACGGTGCGCATTTGCAGGTAAGTCGCGCCCTGAGTGAGGATCATCCCAACGCTGACGATACCGGCCAGCAGACCAAACGGGTTCAGCAGCTGGAAGAAGTTACCGGTGTAGAACAGACGCATATCGTTATCAAGGTGGAACGGTACGCCTTGCAGCAGGTTGCCAAAGGCCACGCCAATCACCAGCGGCGGCACGAAGCTACCTACGAAAATGCCCCAGTCCCACATGCCGCGCCAGCGCACGTCTTCAATTTTCGAACGGTAGTCAAAACCTACCGGGCGGAAGAACAATGACGCCAGTACGAGGATCATCGCCACATAAAAACCGGAGAACGCCGCAGCGTAAACCATCGGCCATGCGGCGAACAGCGCGCCGCCCGCGGTGATGAGCCATACCTGGTTACCGTCCCAGTGTGGCGCGATGGAGTTAATCATCACGCGGCGTTCGGTGTCGCTACGACCCAGCACGCGGGTTAACATCCCCACGCCCATGTCGAAGCCGTCGGTGACCGCAAAACCAATCAGCAGAATGCCAACCAGCAGCCACCAGATAAAACGCAATACTTCATAATCGATCATTTGACGACTCCTGTCTTAGCGTGCCGGTTGAGAAGCCACAGAGGACTGCTCGTAGTGATAGCGACCTGTTTTCAGACTGCTCGGCCCAAGGCGAGCAAATTTGAACATCAGGAACACTTCCGCCACCATAAACAGCGTATAAAGGCCGCAAATCAGAATCATTGAGAACAGCAGATCGCCCACGGTTAACGATGAGTTCGCGACAGCGGTCGGCAACACTTCGCCAATCGCCCATGGCTGACGGCCGTACTCCGCCACAAACCAACCGGCTTCGATGGCGATCCACGGCAACGGGATACCGTACAGCGCAGCGCGCAGCAGCCATTTTTTCTCACCGATGCGGTTACGAATCACGGTCCAGAACGACGCACCGATAATCAGCAGCATCAGCACGCCACACGCCACCATAAGGCGGAACGCAAAGTACAGCGGCGCAACACGCGGAATAGAATCTTTGGTGGCTTGCTGGATTTGCGCATCGGTCGCATCGGTCACGTTCGGCGTATAACGTTTGAGCAGCAGACCGTAACCGAGGTCTTTCTTCACGTTATTGAACTGGTCGCGAACAGACTGATCGGCAGAGCCAGAACGCAGTTGCTCCAGCAACTGGTACGCTTTCATCCCGTTACGGATACGCTCTTCGTGCTGCACCATCAGATCTTTCAAGCCGATAACTGGCGTATCCACCGAACGGGTGGCGATGATGCCGAGCGCGAACGGGATCTGGATAGCGAATTTGTTCTCTTGCTTATCCTGGTCAGGAATACCAAACAGAGTAAACGCCGCCGGAGCCGGTTGGGTTTCCCACTCCGCTTCGATGGCAGCCAATTTGGTTTTTTGCACGTCGCCCATTTCGTAACCGGATTCGTCACCCAGTACGATAACGGAGAGCACTGCAGCCATACCGAAGCTGGCAGCAATGGCAAAGGAGCGTTTCGCGAAAGCGACGTCGCGACCGCGCAACAAATAGTAGGAGCTGATGCCGAGAATGAAGATCGCGCCGCAGGTGTAGCCAGACGCAACAGTGTGAACAAATTTCACCTGCGCAACCGGGTTGAGCACCAGTTCGGCGAAGCTCACCATTTCCATACGCATAGTTTCGAAGTTGAAATCAGAGGCGATGGGGTTTTGCATCCAGCCGTTTGCGACCAGGATCCACAATGCAGATAAGTTGGAGCCAAGTGCCACCAGCCAGGTGACCGCCATGTGCTGTACTTTGCTCAGACGATCCCAACCGAAGAAGAACAGACCCACAAACGTGGATTCGAGGAAGAAGGCCATCAGACCTTCAATGGCCAGCGGCGCACCGAAGATATCCCCAACATAGTGGGAATAGTAAGACCAGTTAGTCCCGAACTGGAACTCCATTGTCAGACCGGTTGCCACGCCCAGCGCGAAGTTGATACCAAACAACTTGCCCCAGAACTTGGTCATATCTTTATAGATCTGTTTGCCGGAGAGGACGTAGACCGTTTCCATGATGGCCAGCAAGAACGCCATACCGAGCGTCAGTGGCACAAACAGAAAGTGGTACATCGCGGTCAAGGCAAACTGTAAGCGTGACAGTTCGACTATATCTAACATCATGACTCCTTGCTCATCGCATGAAGACTCCGAGAGTGACCCTCGTTAAACGAGGATTCACACGCATGCCCCAATACAAATTTGTTGCACAGTTTTATTCACTTTCTAACTGTCTTATTGAAGATAGAAATGAATAAAAAAAGTTACAACCAGGTTAATAAAAAACTCGAATTGATCTCGCGAATATATTACTCCGTAAACCCCTTGCAATAAAAAGGTTTTTATCGGATATGTTTTGCGTTTTTCGACAGCGATCAATTTATAGCGAATTTACCACTTAGCGGTCAATTTGATCGGCGACAATTTAACGATTTTTGACCGTTTTTCCAAGCATTTAAATATTGATTTAAATCATTATTCATTATTCGTGTTAATTTTGTATTTAACGTTTCCACGCAGTAATACCAGTGTTAATGGCATGTTTATTGTAACGCAAGGTATGGTTACCAATCGACGGATAAAGCAAGATAAGGCGAGGCAGTTTGGGGATGAGTAAACGAAACGGGAGAGTCATTTTGGATAATGAAAAATCATCCTATTAGCCTTTTTATGTTATTTCACAATTATCTTACCTTTGAGGTTATTATTGTTAACACCGTTCTGGAATCATTTGGAAAAAAGCCCGGCACCTTCTCTTCTTACCGATTCTATTCATAACGGTGATTTTTTCGCCCCTCCAGCACGCCTGTTAGCGGACGTCATAACATCCATTGCGTGGACATTCACTGAATGCGCTGCGAGCCATAAACGCAGGCAATAAAAAAGGCCGCTACGGGGGCGGCCAACCATGTCGAGAATGTCTGCTCCCCTACATGGGGGAGCACGATCTTTTTATTTGATAATGGATTACTTAATCACGGATTTCAGCGCTTCGCCGATATCGGCCAGGCTGCGAACGGTTTTCACGCCTGCGGCTTCCAGCGCGGCGAATTTCTCATCCGCTGTCCCTTTGCCCCCAGCGATGATGGCGCCAGCGTGGCCCATACGTTTACCTTTCGGCGCGGTCACACCGGCGATGTAACCCACCACCGGTTTGGTGACGTGGTCTTTGATGTACGCCGCCGCTTCTTCTTCCGCGCTCCCGCCGATTTCACCGATCATGACGATCGCTTCTGTCTGCGGGTCTTCCTGGAACAGTTTCAGGATATCGATAAAGTTAGAACCCGGAATCGGGTCGCCACCGATACCCACACAAGTGGACTGACCGAAACCGTAATCCGTGGTCTGTTTCACCGCTTCATACGTCAGCGTACCGGAGCGGGAAACGATGCCGATTTTACCCGGCTGGTGAATATGACCCGGCATGATGCCGATTTTGCATTCGCCAGGGGTGATAACGCCAGGGCAGTTCGGGCCAATCATGCGCACGCCTGCTTCGTCCAGCTTCACTTTCACCGTCAGCATATCCAGCGTCGGGATACCTTCAGTAATGGTGATAATCAGTTTGATGCCCGCGTCGATCGCTTCAAGAATCGAATCTTTGCAGAACGGCGCCGGAACATAAATTACCGTCGCGGTCGCGCCTGTGGTGTCCACGGCTTCACGCACGGTGTTGAACACTGGCAGACCGAGGTGCGTGGTGCCGCCTTTACCTGGCGTCACACCGCCAACCATCTGCGTACCGTAAGCAATCGCCTGCTCAGAGTGGAAAGTCCCCTGGCTACCGGTAAAGCCCTGGCAGATAACTTTGGTGTTCTTATCAATCAAAACAGACATTATTTCCCCTCCACTGCGGCAACAACCTGCTGCGCTGCATCCGTCAGACTTTTCGCTGCGATAATATTCAGGCCGCTGTCCGCCAGACGCTTGGCGCCCAGTTCAGCGTTGTTACCTTCCAGACGCACAACCACCGGCACGTTAACACCCACTTCTTCCACCGCACCGATAATACCGTCGGCGATCAGGTCGCAACGCACGATGCCGCCGAAGATGTTAACCAGAACCGCTTTCACGTTCTCATCGGACAGGATGATTTTGAATGCTTCGGTTACGCGCTCTTTGGTCGCGCCGCCGCCCACATCCAGGAAGTTAGCCGGTTCGCCGCCGTGCAGTTTCACGATGTCCATGGTACCCATCGCCAGACCTGCGCCGTTAACCATACAACCGATGTTGCCGTCCAGCGCAACGTAGTTCAGTTCCCAGTGTGCCGCCTGCGCTTCGCGCGGATCTTCCTGAGACTGGTCGCGCATTTCGCGCAGTTCCGGCTGGCGGAACAGTGCGTTGCCGTCCGCGCCCAGTTTGCCGTCGAGGCAAATCAGGTCGCCCTGTTTGGTGATAACCAGCGGGTTGATTTCGATCAGCGCCAGGTCGCGCTCAAGGAAAATGGTCGCCAGGCCCATGAAAATTTTGGTGAACTGCTGAACCTGTTTGCCTTCCAGACCCAGTTTGAACGCCAGGTCACGCCCCTGATACGGCATCGGGCCGGTCAGCGGGTCAATGGTGGTTTTGTGGATCAGGTGCGGGGTTTCTTCCGCCACTTTTTCAATTTCCACACCGCCTTCAGTCGAAGCCATGAACACCACGCGACGGGAGCTACGGTCAACCACCGCGCCCAGGTACAGCTCTTTGTCAATATCGGTCGCGGCTTCCACCAGAATCTGGTTCACCGGCTGGCCGTTAGCGTCTGTTTGGTAGGTTACCAGGCGTTTACCCAGCCAGTTTTCCGCGAAGGCGCGAATATCTTCTTTGCTGTTGACGACTTTTACGCCACCCGCTTTACCACGGCCACCAGCGTGGACCTGGCATTTTACGACCCACGGACCTGCGCCAATTTTCGATGCCGCTTCTTCTGCTTCACGCGGGGTAGTACAGGCGTAACCAACCGGAGTCGGCAGACCTGACCGGGCAAAAAGCTGTTTCGCCTGATACTCGTGTAAGTTCATGTGTTCTATCCATCCTTCAGGTAATCATTATCAGGGTGTCTGTCGCGTTTTTTCGCCGGATAGCGTTTCGCTTATCCGGCCTACTACTTTTATGGCCCGGCGCAAACCGGGCCTGGACCGACTAGACGTCCAGCAGCAGACGCGTCGGATCTTCCAGCAGCTCTTTAATCGCCACCAGGTAGCCCACAGACTCACGGCCGTCGATCAGACGGTGATCGTAAGAGAGCGCCAGGTACATCATCGGCAGGATCTCAACCTTGCCATCCACCGCCATCGGGCGATCTTTAATGGCGTGCATGCCAAGGATCGCGCTCTGCGGCGGGTTGATGATAGGCGTGGACATCAGCGAGCCAAACACGCCGCCGTTGGTGATGGTGAAGTTACCGCCGGTCAGATCTTCAACGGTCAGTTTGCCGTCACGGCCTTTCAGCGCCAGTTCTTTGATTTTCTTCTCGATATCCGCCATGCCGAGGGTGTCGACATCGCGCAGCACCGGTGTAACCAAGCCACGCGGCGTGGAAACGGCCATGCTGACATCGAAATAGTTGTGGTAAACCACGTCATCGCCATCGATGGACGCGTTCACTTCCGGGTAGCGTTTCAGCGCTTCCACCACGGCTTTCACGTAGAACGACATAAAGCCCAGACGGATGCCGTGACGTTTTTCAAACGCGTCACCGTACTGCTTACGCAGATCCATGATCGGCTTCATGTTGACTTCGTTAAACGTGGTCAGCATGGCAGTGGAGTTTTTCGCTTCCAGCAGACGCTCAGCCACGCGTTTGCGCAGGCGGGTCATCGGAACGCGTTTTTCAGTGCGGCCCGCCAGTTGCGGCGCCGGACTGGCTGCCGGAGCAGGCGCCGGTTTCTCTTCTTTTGCCGGGGCTTTCGCCAGATGCTTATCCACATCTTCGCGGGTGATGCGACCGCCAACACCGGTGCCTTTAATGGCACTGGCTTCAAGATTGTGCTCAGCCAGCAGACGACGGATCGCCGGGCTCAGCGCGTCGTTGGTCTGATCTTCCAGCGACGCCTGCTGGCGCTGGGCTGGCGTGGACGCTTTCTCTTCCGATTTCGCGCTGCTCTCTTTGCCAGCGCTGTTGCCTTCTTTCAGGCGGCCAAGGATCTGGCGGGAAGTGACGGTGGTGCCTTCATCTTCCAGAACCGCATCCAGAATACCGTCCGCTGAAGCCGGGACTTCCAGTACCACTTTGTCAGTTTCGATTTCGACCAGAACCTCATCGCGCTTGACGCTATCGCCTGGTTTTTTGTGCCAGGTCGCTACGGTCGCGTCAGCTACGGACTCGGGCAGATCGGGAACAAGAATATCTACGCTACTCATTATTTATCCTTTAATTAATCGACGTTCAGCGCGTCATTTACCAGATCTTGTTGCTGTTTCTGGTGAACGGAGAGATATCCCACCGCCGGAGAGGCGGAGGCCGGGCGACCTGCATAACGCAGACCGGCCCCAAACGGAATCACATCACGGAAATGATGCTGGCTGCAGTACCACGCGCCCTGGTTAAGCGGCTCTTCCTGGCACCAGACAAAATCATGTACGTGAGCATAAGGTTTCAGCGCTTCCTGCACCGACTGGTGCGGGAACGGGTAAAGCTGCTCGATACGCACGATAGCGACATCTTTCTGGTCGTTTTTACGACGCTGCTCGAGCAAGTCGTAATAAACCTTACCAGAACACATCACAACGCGCTTAACGCCTTGCGGATCAAGATCATCCACTTCACCAATCGCTGGCATAAAGGTGCCGTTCGCCAGTTCGTCCAGCGTTGACACCGCCTGCGGATGACGCAGCAGAGACTTCGGCGACATCACTACCAGCGGGCGGCGCATACCGCGCAGCGCCTGGCGACGCAGCATGTGGTAAACCTGCGCCGGGGTGGACGGAACACAGACTTGCATGTTCTGTTCCGCACAAAGTTGCAGGTAGCGTTCCAGACGCGCGGAGGAGTGCTCCGGTCCCTGCCCTTCGTAACCGTGCGGCAACAACATTACCAGGCCACACATACGTCCCCATTTTTGCTCGCCGGAACTGATGAACTGGTCGATAACCACCTGCGCGCCGTTGGCGAAATCACCAAACTGCGCTTCCCAGATGGTCAGCGTGCGCGGTTCGGCGGTGGCATAACCGTATTCAAACGCCAGCACCGCTTCTTCAGAAAGGACGGAGTCCCACACGCGGAACTGACCCTGCGAGTTATGAACATGCGCCAGCGGCGTATAAGTTGAACCGTTCGCCTGGTTGTGCACCACCGCGTGACGATGGAAGAAGGTGCCGCGCCCGGAGTCTTCACCGGAAAGACGCACGGCAATGCCTTCATCCACCAGCGTGGCGTAAGCCAGCGTTTCCGCGCCGCCCCAGTCGAACAGCTTCTCGCCGCTCGCCATCAATTGGCGGTCGCCGTAGATTTTCGCCACACGAGACTGCATTTCAATCTCGTCCGGCACCGTACTGATGCGTTTCGCCAGCTCTTGCAGGCGCTTCATCTCAACCTTGTTCGGGTAGCTCTCATCCCATTCGTGGTTGAGGTACGGCGACCAGGTGAAAGAGTGCATGTTCATTGGGCGCCATTCGGCAACCACGCATTCACCCGCGTCCAGCGCATCGCGATAGACGTTCACCATTTCGGTGGCGTCTTCGAGGGTGATGGTTTTGTCCTGCTCCAGACGGTCGGCGTAAATTTTACGCGGCGTCGGGTGCTTTTTGATTTTCTGGTACATCAACGGCTGGGTTGCGCTTGGCTCGTCGGCTTCGTTGTGGCCATGACGGCGGTAGCATACCAGGTCGATGAAAACATCGCGTTTGAAAGTGTTACGGAAGTCGAGCGCGACGCGGGTTACAAAGGCGACCGCTTCTGGATCATCGGCGTTCACGTGGAAAATCGGCGACTGCACCATCTTACCGATATCGGTACAGTACGGCGTCGAGCGGGCATCCAGCGGGTTAGAGGTGGTGAAACCGACCTGGTTGTTAATCACAATGCGCACTGTGCCACCCACTTCGTAGCCGCGCGCTTTGGACATGTTCAGGGTTTCTTGTACCACGCCCTGGCCTGCGACAGCGGCGTCACCGTGAATGGTGATCGGCAGCACTTTGTTGCTGCTCGGCTCATCCAGGCGATCCAGACGCGCACGCACAGAACCGATAACCACCGGGCTGACGATTTCAAGGTGCGACGGGTTAAACGCCAGCGCCAGGTGAACCAGGCCGCCTTCGGTTTCCACGTCGGACGAGAAGCCCATATGGTATTTCACGTCGCCAGTGCCGAGGTGTTCTTTATGTTTACCGGCGAACTCGTCGAACAGATCTTGCGACTGTTTACCCAGCACGTTGATCAGCACGTTCAGACGACCACGGTGCGCCATACCCAGCACCACTTCGCGGGTGCCGCTTTTGCCCGCGTGGCGGATCATCTCTTTGAGCATCGGGACCAGTGCGTCGCCACCTTCCAGCGAGAAGCGTTTCGCGCCGGGGAATTTCGCGCCCAGGTAACGCTCCAGGCCTTCTGCTGCGGTCAATTCGCTCAGGAAGCGTTTTTTCTCTTCGCTGCTGAAGCTTGATTTACCCGCCGCCGATTCGATGCGCTGTTGGATCCAGCGTTTCTCTTCGGTGCTGGTGATGTGCATGTATTCCGCACCAATTGACCCGCAGTAGGTCTCTTTCAGGGCGTGAATCAGTTCGCCCAGCGGCATGGTGTCTTTGCCGATAGCAAATGAACCGACATTGAAGCTGTTCTGGAAGTCCGCTTCGGTCAGGTCATGATAAGAGGGGTCGAGATCGGCAACCCTTTCCTGCTGCCACAGTCCCAGCGGATCGAGGTTCGCATGCTGGTGGCCACGGAAGCGGTAGGCGTTGATTAATTGCAGGACTTTAACCTGCTTAACGTTGGTGTCAGGGTCGGAAATCGAGGAAGAGTAACGTGAAGCATCCTTCGCCAACTGGCGGAAATAATCACGCGTTTTGGAATGGAATTGATCCGGTTTGACTCCGGTGCCCGGTAACTGCTGGAACATAGATCGCCAGTTAGCATCTACCGAGTCAGGATCGGTTAAGAAGTCTTCATAGAGCTGTTCTATCCAGCTCTGGTTCGACCCAGAGAGGTAAGAAGAGTCTAACCAGGCTTTCATTGCGCCGTTCTGCATCGTGATCCCTTAAGCATTGTTATGCTTATTTCGCCGTGGATAACTACGACGTATGCCGATTAGCGTACGTCCCAGGGTTCACTGCGAGCTCTGCGGCCCGCGAAGGAACCTTTAAAAACTGCCCTAATCTTCATTGTTTGGGCTGCGACTGCGTTGGCTGCCTTCGCTTACCCCAGTCACATAAGTTCACTATGCTCCTGGGGATGCGCTCAGTTGCCGCCTTGTCTCGCGCCAAACACTTCGATTATGTGTTGGTGGCGGTTTTTAAAGATTTCCTGCATTTATTGCCCGGTGGCGCTTCGCTTACCGGGCCTACAAACGCCGTAGGCCGGATAAGCGTCAGCGCCATCCGGCACTGATTACTTAGGCACTGCGCTGTAACAACATCGACTTGATATGACCGATAGCGCGCGTCGGGTTCAGCCCTTTAGGACATACACTGACGCAGTTCATGATGCTATGGCAGCGGAATACACTGAAAGCATCGCTCAACCCTTCGAGGCGGCTGTCGGTTTCGGTATCGCGGCTGTCGATCAGGAAGCGGTACGCCGCCAGCAGACCAGCCGGGCCGATAAACTTCTCTGGGTTCCACCAGAACGATGGGCAAGATGTCGAGCAGCACGCGCAGAGAATACATTCGTACAATCCGTCGAGTTTTTCGCGCTGTTCGGGTGCCTGTAAATGCTCCCTTGCTGGCGGATTTTGCCCATTATTCAATAAGTAAGGTTTGATCTTCTCATATTGAGCATAGAATTGTCCCATGTCCACTACCAAATCTCTGATCACCGGCAGGCCAGGCAGAGGACGAATGACAATCTTCTGCTTGCCATCGCCGAGCGCGGAAATCGGAGTGATACACGCCAGCCCATTCTTGCCGTTCATGTTCAGACCATCGGAACCACACACCCCTTCACGACACGAGCGGCGAAACGACAGTGTAGAATCCGTTTCTTTCAGCTGGATTAAGGCATCCAGCAGCATCATGTCGCGCCCTTCTTCCGCTTCCAGCGTGTAATCCTGCATGCGCGGAGCGTCATCAACATCCGGGTTATAGCGATAAATCGAGAATTCGAGTTTCATTATCCTGTCTCCGCATTAGTAAGTACGAATCTTCGGCGGGAACGCCGGACGCAGTTTCGGTTCCATATTGACGCTACGACGCGTCATGGATTCCGTTTCTGGCAGGTACAGGGAATGACACAACCAGTTTTCATCGTCACGATCCGGATAGTCGAAGCGGCTATGCGCGCCACGGCTCTCAGTACGGAAGTTTGCAGACACCGCCGTTGCGTAGGCAGTTTCCATCAGGTTATCTAACTCCAGGCACTCAACGCGCTGGGTGTTGAACTCGCTGGAGGTATCGTCCAGACGGGCATTTTTCAGGCGTTCGCGAATCACTTTCAGTTGCTCAAGGCCTTTCGCCATCGCATCGCCTTCACGGAACACCGAGAAGTTATGCTGCATACACTCTTGCAGCGCTTTGCGAATGGTGACCGGATCTTCGCCGTCGCGGTTGTTGTTCCAGCGGTTGAGACGCTCCAGCGAGGCTTCAACATCCGATTCGCTCGCATCACGCAGCGCACCTTGTTCGGCAATGGATTCCTGCAAATGCAGGCCCGCCGCGCGGCCAAACACCACCAGGTCGAGCAATGAGTTGCCGCCCAGACGGTTGGCGCCGTGAACCGATACGCAGGCGATTTCGCCCACCGCGAACAGCCCAGGAATCACCACATCTTCGCCCTGCGCATTCACCGTCAGCGCCTGGCCGGTCACTTTGGTCGGAATGCCGCCCATCATATAGTGGCAAGTCGGGATCACCGGGATCGGCTCTTTCACTGGATCGACGTGAGCAAACGTGCGCGACAATTCAAGGATCCCCGGCAGGCGCGATTCCAGCACCTCTTTACCCAAGTGATCGAGTTTCAGCTTGGCGTGCGGTCCCCATGGGCCTTCGCAGCCGCGCCCTTCACGGATTTCGATCATGATGGAGCGCGCAACCACGTCGCGTCCCGCCAGATCTTTCGCATTCGGCGCATAACGCTCCATAAAGCGCTCGCCGTGTTTATTCAGCAGGTAGCCGCCTTCACCGCGACACCCTTCGGTAACCAGCACCCCCGCGCCCGCGATGCCGGTCGGGTGGAACTGCCACATTTCCATATCCTGCACCGGCACACCGGCACGCAGTGCCATACCGACGCCGTCACCGGTGTTGATATGCGCGTTGGTGGTGGACTGATAAATACGCCCTGCACCGCCGGTCGCCAGCACGGTTGCGCGCGCTTTAAAGTAGACGACTTCGCCGGTTTCAATGCACAGCGCCGTACAACCGACCACCGCGCCATCCGGGTTTTTCACCAGATCCAGCGCATACCACTCGGAAAAAATAGTCGTGTGGTTTTTAAGATTTTGCTGATAAAGCGTGTGCAGCAATGCGTGACCAGTACGGTCCGCCGCCGCTGCGGTGCGTGCCGCTTGCTCGCCGCCGAAGTTTTTCGACTGGCCGCCAAACGGGCGCTGATAGATACGACCGTCATCAAGACGGGAGAACGGTAGGCCCATATGTTCCAGCTCAAGAATCGCTTCCGGGCCGGTTTTACACATATATTCAATGGCGTCCTGGTCACCGATGTAATCGGAACCTTTTACCGTGTCATACATGTGCCATTCCCAGTTGTCTTCATGGGTATTGCCCAGCGCAACGGTAATACCGCCCTGCGCAGAGACAGTGTGGGAACGGGTTGGGAAAACTTTAGAGAGCAGCGCACAGGTTTGCCCGCTCTGGGAAATTTGCAGCGCCGCGCGCATACCTGCGCCACCTGCGCCAATGACAACAGCATCAAATTCTCTGACTGGCAGTTTCATTACACACCCCACACCACAACGAATCCATAAATCACGTAAACCGCAAGCGCAACGACAATCGCCAGTTGCAAAATCAGGCGCAAGGCCACTTGCTTAACGTAGTCGGTCAATACCTGCCACATGCCAATCCAGGCATGGATCAAAATCGAAAACAGCGCCAGCAGGGTAAAGACTTTCGTAAAGGCGGAGGAGAAGAAACCCGTCCAGACAGCCCAGGTCAGATCGCCAGTGACAGCGAAAAAGCCGACCATATAAATGATGTAGAGCGTCAGGACAATAGCGGTAGCACGGACCAGAATAAAATCATGTACGCCGTTGCGTCCTAATGCGGAGGCGTTGCTTACCATACGAGGACTCCTGCGAGAATTGAAAGCACGACAGTGATCACAAAAGAAAGCGTAGCGGAACGTTTTCCTGCTTCGAAGGTTTCTTCCAGCCAGCCAAAATCCATCATCATGTGACGAATGCCGCCCACAGCGTGATAAGCCAGCGCCGTCAGGATGCCCCACAGGATGAATTTAACGAAAAAGCTGCTCATGATGGCAGAAGCGGTCAGGAAGCCTTCTTCAGATGACAGCGACAAGCCCAGTAACCACAACAGAATGCCGACCGCCACAAAAGTTATGACGCCGGAAACGCGGTGGAGAATGGAAGCTATAGCCGTAACAGGAAACCGGATTGTTGTTAGATCCAGGTTGATAGGTCTTTGTTTTTTCACATTTTTTATCATGAATAACGCCCACATGCTATTCTTATAGTTTCCTTCCTCCGGTCTGCGTGCGGGTCAGACAGCGTCCTTTTCTATAACTGCTCGTCATGCAAAAAATTAGCTTCCAGATGCTAAACGACAGGTTACAACGCTGGGTGGCTCGGGATTGCAGGGTATTCCGGAGACCTGGCGGCAGTATAGGTCGTTCACAAAATCATTACAATTAACCTACATATAGTTTGTCGGGTTTTATGCAGAACAGTGACGCCCATCACGATAACAACATTCTTTTAAATTTTAATCATCTGATTTGACAAAACTTAAACAATATTGTTACAAACAACGCCAGAAAGAGCTTATAATTCGCAAAAGTTATGGGGTCTTGCTTTCACCTGAGAATAAGTTATGTAACAGTTGATGGTATTGACCGATTTAATCAGGACAGTTATTAGTGATATACAGGTTTGATAAATTCGGACTGCTAAGACGCTGATTTGCTGTTTTTTCACTGTATTTTCAATGTGTATCTGCACGCGCCTATCGCTCTGTACCCTGGTACCTCCTCTCAACAGAGCAGCGAGCTAAATAACAAACCGTTAACATTGACGACAGATGAAGGCAAATTCGACGGCTGGCGGTCTTAAGCAATAAGGCGCTAAGGAGACCGTAAATGGCTGATAAGAAAGCAAACCTCACCTACAATGGTGACACTGCTATTGAACTGGATGTGCTAAAGGGCACGCTCGGTCAGGACGTGATTGATATCCGTAGTCTCGGTTCAAAAGGAATGTTTACTTTTGATCCTGGTTTCACCTCTACCGCATCATGCGAATCAAAAATCACCTTTATCGACGGTGACGAAGGTATTTTGTTGCACCGTGGTTTCCCGATTGACCAACTGGCCACTGAATCCAACTACCTGGAAGTGTGCTACATCCTGCTTTACGGCGAAAAACCGACGCAGGATCAGTTTGACGAGTTCAAGCTGACTGTCACTCGCCACACGATGATCCACGAGCAGATTACCCGTTTGTTCCACGGCTTCCGTCGCGATTCCCACCCGATGGCAGTGCTGTGCGGTGTGACCGGCGCGCTGGCGGCGTTCTACCACGATTCGCTGGACGTGAACAACCCTCGCCACCGCGAAATCGCTGCGTTCCGCCTGCTGTCCAAAATGCCGACCGTGGCGGCGATGTGTTACAAATATTCGCTCGGCCAACCTTTCATCTATCCGCGTAATGACCTCTCCTACTCCGGTAACTTCCTGCATATGATGTTCGCAACGCCTTGCGAGCCTTATGAAGTGAACCCGGTGCTGGAACGCGCGATGGATCGTATTCTGATCCTACATGCGGATCATGAGCAGAACGCCTCCACCTCCACAGTCCGTACCGCAGGTTCTTCAGGCGCGAACCCGTTTGCCTGTATCGCCGCGGGGATCGCGTCACTGTGGGGACCCGCGCACGGCGGTGCCAACGAAGCGGCACTGAAGATGCTGGAAGAGATCAGCTCCGTGAAACACATTCCGGAATTCCTGCGTCGCGCCAAAGACAAGAACGATTCGTTCCGTCTGATGGGCTTCGGTCACCGTGTCTATAAGAACTATGACCCGCGCGCGACCGTGATGCGTGAAACGTGCCACGAAGTGCTGCGTGAACTGGGCACCAAAGACGATCTGCTGGAAGTGGCGATGGAGTTGGAGCACATTGCGCTCAACGACCCGTACTTCATCGAACGCAAACTTTACCCGAACGTCGATTTCTATTCCGGTATCATCCTGAAAGCGATGGGTATTCCGGCTTCCATGTTTACCGTTATCTTCGCGATGGCGCGTACCGTGGGCTGGATTGCGCACTGGAACGAAATGCACGACGACGGCATTAAGATTGCGCGTCCGCGTCAGCTTTATACCGGCTACGATAAACGTGAATTTAAGTCAGACCTGAAAAAGGATTGATGGCTTAACGCCCGGTGGCGCTTCGCTTACCGGGCTTACAAATTCGCGTAGCCGCCATCCGGCAACTCAACGTTGACACCCAGGACACCAATAAAACGGCCGCGACGACAGGGTCGTTTTCTCAATCACCCCGCCGCAACGCTCGCACATATCCCCTGCCCGATGAAACACCTTAAAACGAAACAACGCGCCGTGATGTTTGTTGTCATCCACCACGCCACGGGTCTGGTATGACAAACGCGGAATAGCCAATAACGCATTAGCCAGTACATCGAGTTGAGTGTCCGTCAATTGCGACGCATTGCGCTGTCCTGCCAGTCCGCTTTGCCAAAGGATCTCTACACGCAGATAGTTGCCAAGCCCGGCGAGAAACGCCTGATCGAGCAATAACCCGGAGAACTGACGGCGGCGAAAACGGGGCGACAACAGGCGTGCTTTCACCTGCTCCACGGTAAGCGCCATATCCAAAACATCCGGCCCAACGCGCTGTAAAAACGGGTGCTGCGCCAGTTGTTCAGGGGTGAGAATGGCGATGTCTGACGCGCTGTAAAGCAAAATCGCCTTATCGGCGGCTTGCAGCCGCACCCGCAGCACGCGGTTGGTTTGTGGTGATTCACCGGCCGCCACCACGCGCCAGACGCCGTAAAGTTGATTGTGGCTGTAGAGCGTCAACCCGCCGGAAAAGTGGGTGAGCAGCGCTTTACCTCGGGTTTCAATACGTTCGACATGCTGACCAACCAAACCTGCGGCAAAGCCGGTTAATTGCGGTAGCGCAAACCAAACATCGGTTAACGGTTTACCCTGAATAGCGGTTTCAAGCGTGTCCGCCGCGCGGCGGATCTCCGGGCCTTCCGGCATTAAAAACTCCTTATTTAACGGGCGGTAACCGTGATGCCATTTGCAGTGAGCGCTGCGTATAGCTCAGCAGCAAACAGCACGGCCTTCTCACCATCGCCGTGGATACAGACCGTTTCAGCCTGCACAGGGGCATACCCGTCGCGCACACTTTTCACTCGCCCGTGTTGCACCATCTCCAGCGTTTGCGCCAGCGCCAATTTTTCATCGTCAATTAACGCACCCGTCTCACCGCGCGGCACCAGGCGGCCATCGTGCCGATAACCGCGATCGGCAAACACTTCCTGTCGCGTTTTCAGATCGAAACGCTCTCCGGCGCGAATCAATTCGCTGCCCGCTAGGCCTACCAGAATCAACGATGAGTCGAAATCGTGCACTGCTTTGGCAATCGCGTCGGCGAGCGCGACGTCATCTGCCGCCTGGTTGTACAACATGCCGTGCGGTTTCACATGCGCCAAAGTACTGCCCTTGGTGCGCACCATCGCCGCCAGCGCGCCAATTTGATACAGCACATCGGCGTAAACAATTTCCGGCGGGAGATGCATTTTCTGACGACCGAAGTTTTCCCGATCGCGAAAAGAGGGGTGTGCGCCAATGGCGACACCGTGTTCCAGCGCGAGCGCCACGCTGCGCAACATGGTCGCGGCATCGCCCGCGTGAAAACCGCAAGCGATGTTCACCGACGTGACAAATTTCATCAGAGCAGCATCGTTCGCGCAGCCTTCGCCAAGATCGGCATTTAAATCAATCTTCATCCCGCAGCCGCCAGGTCAGTTGTTCAAGGTAGTGCTGTTGTTCGTGCCGCGCCTTCAGCGCTTCATCCAGCGAGCACGGCACAAAGTGCACCGGCTGCCCGAGGCGAATTTGCGCCAAATGGTACATATCGGCTTCGATAATGCAGGCAATGCGCGGGTAACCGCCGGTGGTTTGGCAATCATTCATCAACACAATCGGCTGACCGTTGGCGGGCACTTGCACAACGCCCGGCAACAGCCCGTGGGAAAGCAGCTCGCGGGCGGTATTACGCAGCAAAGGCTGCCCTTGCAGGCGATAGCCCATCCGGTTGCTTTGCGGGCTGATGTGCCACGGCAAACGCCAGAACGCCGCCTGCGAGGCGTCATCGAATTCATGATATTCCGGCCCCGGTAACGCGCGAATTCGGTTATTCCACAGCAGTTGTTTGACGCCCTGCGAGGTACGAAAAGTCGGCGCTTTCTCGCTCAACGGCAGCGTATCGCCATCACGCAATAGCCGCCCTTCCAGCCCGCCAATGCCGGTTTTCAGATCGGTACTGCCCGAGCCCATCACATCTGGCAGCGCAAAACCACCCGCCACCGCCAGGTAACTACGCACACCGTGCAGCGGCCTTTTCAGCACCAGCCGTTGCCCGGCTCTCGCGGCGAACCGCCAGCCGGTCCACACCGCTTCGTCGTCTAATTTCGCCTCGCAACCTGCGCCGGTCAGCGCAAACCAGCAATCGCGACCGAACACCACTTCACACTGGCCGAGGGTAATTTCCAGCGCTGCCGCTTGGGGCGCATTGCCCACCAGCGCGTTGGCAATCTGCAGTGCCGGGCCGTCCAGCGCGCCGCAGTAGCTGACGCCGGACTGGCGCAGCCCGCCGCGTTTACCGCCCTGCAACGTGGTGTAAATGCCCGCGCGGATAATGCTTAACATACGCCCTCCTTGCGCGGGATAAACCGCAACGTGTCGCCGGGGCGCAGCAGTGCCGGTTCGGGCAATCGGGGGTTAAACAGGGCCAGATCGGTGCGGCCAATCAGGTTCCAGCCGCCGGGTGTTTGCAGTGGGTAGATACCCGTTTGTGCCCCGCCAATGCCCACCGAACCGGCGGGCACACTGACGCGCGGTTCGGCGCGCCGCGGAGTCGCCAGCGCCTCCGGCATGCCGCCCAGGTACGGGAAGCCCGGCTGAAAACCGATAAACCACACCACGTAATCGATGGAGGCATGCAGCTCAACCACCTGCTTTTCGCTCATGGCGCAGTGTTCAGCCACCAGCCCGAGATCCGGCCCGGCATCGCCGCCATACAGCACCGGGATCTCGATAGCGCGGGATTCCGGCTCCAGCGCTTCACTCTCTTCCCACCAGCGCTGCAAACGTTCGATGGCATCCAACGCCAGCGAATCGGGATCGCGCAGCACAACGGTGATGTTATTCATGCCCGGAATGGCTTCCACCACCTCCGGGAACCCGGCCAGACGCTGCGTCAGCCGCCAGATGCGTTTTTGGGTCGCCAGTTGCACGGGCGGCTCCAACTCCAGTACCACAGCCGTTTCCCCTAACAAATAACAACGTGCTCGCTGCACTTGCCTGCTCCTTACGCCGGGTTAGGAATGTCGATAAAGGTGACGTCGAGTTCGGTGTTTTCATTGAGCCAGTCGCTCAATGCGCGAATACCGCCGCGCTCGGTGGCATGGTGGCCTGCGGAGTAGAAATGCAGCCCTTGTTCACGCGCGGAGTGAATGGTCTGCTCCGACACTTCGCCGGTGATAAACGCATCGACGCCAAAACTGGCCGCTTTATCGATAAATCCCTGGCCGCCGCCGGTGCACCATGCCACGCGGGTGATTTTTTCAGGCCCGGTGTCGCCACACCACAGCGGTTTGCGTCCAAGGCGCGCTTCAATCCACGAGGCCAGTTCCAGCCCCGGCACCGGCATGGATAATTCGCCCCACGGCAGCAACGCTTCGATTTCGCCCATCACCGTAATGCCGAGCAACGCCGCCAGTTGCACGTTATTGCCCAGTTCCGGGTGCGCATCGAGCGGCAGGTGATAGCCGTAAAGGTTAATGTCGTTCGCCAAAAGCGTTTTCAGGCGGTTACGCTTCATGCCGCGAATAATCGGCGCTTCGTTTTTCCAGAAATAACCGTGATGGACAATCACTGCATCGGCTTCCAAACGCACGGCTTCGTCGAGCAAGGCCTGGCTGGCGGTCACGCCGGTGACAATTTTCTGTACCGTTTCGCGCCCCTCAACTTGCAGGCCGTTCGGGCCATAGTCGCTGAACGCCGCACTGTTGAGTTTTTCGTTAATCAGTTTTTCCAGTTCGGTATTTTTCATTGTCACTCCTTTAGCCTTTGCGGGCGGCTTCATAGGCCGCCAGTGTGGCGGTTCGCGCCTGTTTATGGTCAACAATCGGGCGGGGATAATTGAGCTTAACGCCCTGTTTATCCGCCCAAACCCAGGGTTGATGAATCGCTTTTTGCGGCACGTCTTTCAGTTCCGGCAGCCAATGGCGGATAAATTCGCCGTCGGCGTCAAAGCGCTCCCCCTGAGTGGTGGGGTTGAAGATACGAAAATAGGGCGCGGCATCCGTACCGGTTGAGGCTGCCCACTGCCAGCCGCCGTTGTTCGCCGCCAGATCGCCATCAATCAACTGAGAAATAAAATAACGCTCTCCGCGTCGCCAGTCGATAAGCAAGTCTTTGACCAGAAAGCTGGCGGTAATCATACGCAGGCGATTATGCATCCAGCCTGTGGCATTCATCTGGCGCATCGCCGCATCGACAATCGGGTAACCGGTGTTGCCGTTTTGCCAGGCGTCCAGTTGCGAAGGGTTATCCTGCCACTGCACATTTTCGGTCCAGCGGATAAACGGCCGGTGCTTGCACAGCGACGGGTTGTAGGTCATCAGATGGCGATAAAACTCGCGCCAAATCAGTTCATTCAACCAGACCGCACCCGGCCCGCCGTCCAGCGCTTGCGGGCATTCAGCCAATAAACGGTGCAGGCACTGGCGCGGCGACAACGCACCGATCGCAAGGCAAGCCGATAAACGGCTGGTGCCTTCAATGGCCGGGAAATCGCGCTGCTGCTCATACTGCGCCGCCAGATGCTGGCAAAAATGGCGTAATTGGGCGATGGCGCGGGTTTCATCCGCCGCGAATAAGGTGTCGTCAAAGTCTTGCTGCGGGTAATTAAGGGTTATTGGTTTCGCGTTAATTGCGCCGCTTTCCCGCGCACGCGGTGCGGCAACACATTCCGGCAAGTCCTCTTTCAGGCGGCGCAAAAAGGCGTTTTTGAAAGGCGTAAACACTTTGTACATTTCATGATTGCCGGTCATCACGCTGCCCGGCGCCAGCATCACGCTGTCGTCAAAGCCCTGGCACGCGACATCGGGCAGCGCTTTTTCGACTGCCGCATCGCGCTGACGCTCGTTGAATTCATATTGATAGTTGTAAAACAGATGGCTCACGTTCTCGCTGTCGCAAACCGCGACCACTTCCTGCACGCTGGCGGCAAAGTCGTCGGCTTCGCGGTAAATCAGCGGGATGCCTTTTTCCGCCAGCGCCTGTTGCAGGGCATTGAGATGCACGTTAATCAGCGCCGCCTGACGCGGCGCCATCTCGTGTTGTTGCCATTGTTGGGGAGTGGCGATAAACAGCGCTTTTACGTCGGCGTTCGTGCGACGGCATGCGGCCGCGAGCGCAAGGTTGTCATGCACGCGCAAGTCCGCGCGAAACCAGACCAAATGGGTGGTCATAATGCTCCTAATGTCCGTAACGTAAGCGCAGCGCTTCCGGCCAGGGGTCAAAATAGCGTTGCCCGGCCAGGTACGCGTCGGGAAATTCCGCCATATAGTGTTTGAGTAAAGTCACCGGCGCAAGCAGCGGTTGGATACCCTGCCGGTAACTGTCAATCAGCGAAGAGAGTTCCTCACGCTGGCGGGCGTTAAGCTGTTTGCGAAAGTAGCCCTGCACATGCATCAGCACATTGGTATGGTTGCGCCGGGTCGCCTGATGCGAGAGCAGATCCATCAAGCGTTGGCGGTATTCCACAAACCAGTCGTCAAGCGACACCCATTCGTGGATTGCCGCCACAAAGCGCCCCAGTTCGCGGTATTTCGGCTGCGAATGCGCCAGCAACAACAGTTTGTAGCGGCTGTGATAGGCAATCAGTTCGCCGCGCGTTAAACCACGCTCGCGCACGCCGTTGAGTTCATGCAGGGCGTAAATGCGTTCGACGAAGTTCTCGCGAATATGGGGATCGTGCAGGCGCCCATCTTCCTCAACGGGCAGCCACGGCAGCGCTTGCATGAGGATTTCGGTGTAGATGCCGCGTCCGGCTTTGCGGTTGTTTTTGCCCTCGGCGTCGTAAATACGCACGCGCTCCATGCCGCAGGAGGGGGATTTGGCGCAAACGATATAGCCGCACAAATGGTCGAAGCGGCTGACGCGCTCGCGGGAGAATTGCGCCATTTCGGCGGTGAGATCCCCTTCCCGCTTATCACTAAAGCGCAAGGAGATTTCATCGTTGTCCTCTTTGACCAGCCGCAATGCGGGTCGCGGCACGGTCAATCCTATCGCCATTTCCGGGCACACCGGTTCAAAACGCACCCAGGGCGATAACTCTTCAACGGCAAAGGCAAGCCGCTTGTGGCCGCCGTCAAAACGGACGGGTTCCCCTAACAAACAGGCACTGATGCCAACAGGGATTTTTTCACTCATAGCGACTCCTTTTATCGACGTAGTAAGTGTAGTCAAAAGGTCGCAGGTAAAAAAAAGCCACCGCAATTGCGGTGGCGATATCGGTTTGCTGTGTGTAGCCGATTAATAAAAGTCGCAGGTTACTTTTTCTGCTTGATCCATCCACACCGGTTTTTCGCTGGTTTTTGCCCAGACGCGATGCAGGTAGCTGTAGAACCGTGCGCGATCTTTCCAGAACAACATCACCGGTAATGCCAGTACACCCGCCGTCACGGCGAAAGCACGACGCATCAACACAATGTGTGCCGGAAACGTTTTATATGTGTTCATAAATCTCTCCCCTTTGGCAGGCCGGTAAGCATCACCGGAAAAAGTTTTCGGACTGAAAGTGAATAACGAAAAATCAGTGCGAAATTGAAATCTGGTCAAAATAGTACCGCTTTGTTTGTAATTTTACTACTCATCCGACCACTATTTTTGTCAATTTATTGTTTATTTACATTCACCCAGTAATTAAGTTACGAAATAGTTAAATTAATACAAATCATTAGTTAAATTGTGGTTTCTGCGCCCAGTTATGCCGGATGGCGGCTAATGCTTTATCCGGCCTACCGCACCGCAACATTCCCCTCAAACCCCACCGCCATTTTTATATTTTTTTTACACTTACCCCGCTGATTTTTGCGAAATCTTTGCGCCGAAAATTCTACTTTCACTGCACATCCTTAAATCACCCCGGAGGTGAACTGTGAGTGCAGGCGTGGTAATCGGCATCGTGCTGGTTTTCCTGTTATTGGGCTACCTGATTTACGCCCTGATTAACGCGGAGGCTTTCTGATGGCCGCTCAAGCGTTTCTTCTGCTCGCCAGCTTCCTGCTGGTGCTGTTTATGCTGGCGCGCCCGCTCGGTTCGCTACTGGCGAAGATGATTGATGGCCAACCGCTACCGGGCGTCGGCGCGGTCGAACACCTTCTCTGGCGAGGGTTAAAGATTGATACCCGCGAAATGCACTGGCGGCACTATTTGCTGGCGATCCTGTGGCTGAATATTCTCGGGCTTGTCGCCCTGTTCGCCCTGCTGATGTTGCAAGGCCTGTTGCCGCTGAACCCGCAAAACCTGCCAGGCCTCTCGTGGCATCTGGCGCTCAATACCGCCGTTAGTTTTGTTACCAACACCAACTGGCAATCCTATGCCGGGGAAAGCACCCTGAGCTATTTCAGCCAGATGGTTGGTTTAACGGTGCAGAACTTCTTATCGGCGGCGACCGGTATTGCGGTGGTGTTTGCGCTGATCCGCGCTTTTGCCCGCCGCAGCATGGAAACGCTGGGCAATGCGTGGGTGGATCTCACGCGCATCACATTGTGGGTGTTGCTCCCGCTGTCGCTGATTATTGCCCTGTTCTTTATTCAGCAAGGCACGCTGCAAAACCTTCTGCCATACCAGCCCTACACCTCGCTGGAAGGCGTGAAACACTTGCTGCCAATGGGGCCGGTGGCTTCGCAAGAAGCGATCAAGATGCTCGGCACGAACGGCGGCGGTTTCTTTAACGCCAACTCGTCGCATCCCTTTGAGAACCCAACTGCGCTTACCAACGTTGTGCAGATGCTGGCGATCTTCCTGATCCCGGCGGCGCTCTGTTTCGCCTTTGGTGAGGCGGTCGGCGATCGCCGACAAGGCCAGATGCTGCTGTGGGCGATGTCGATAATTTTCGTGATCTGCGCGGGAATAGTGATGTGGGCGGAGCTGCAAGGTAACCCGCATTTCCTGGCGCTGGGCGGCGACAGCGCGATGAATATGGAAGGCAAAGAGAGCCGCTTTGGCATTCTGGTGAGTAGCCTTTACGCCGTGATCACAACTGCTGCCTCCTGCGGCGCGGTCAACGCCATGCACGACTCCTTTACCGCACTCGGCGGGATGATCCCAATGTGGTTAATGCAGATTGGCGAAGTGGTGTTTGGCGGTGTCGGATCCGGTCTGTACGGCATGCTGCTGTTTGTATTGCTGGCGGTGTTTATCGCCGGGCTGATGATTGGCCGCACGCCGGAATTCCTCGGTAAAAAAATCGACGTGCGTGATATGAAAATGACCGCGCTGGCGATCCTCGTCACCCCGGCGTTGGTGCTGCTCGGCACGGCACTGGCAATGATGACCGACGCCGGGCGTGGCGGCATGCTCAACCCCGGCATTCACGGTTTCAGTGAAGTGCTATACGCCGTCTCCTCCGCCGCCAACAACAATGGCAGCGCCTTTGCGGGCTTAAGCGCCAATACGCCGTTCTGGAATTGCCTGTTAGCGGTTTGCATGTTCGTTGGTCGTTTCGGCGTGATTGTCCCGGTACTGGCGATTGCCGGTTCGCTGGTCAGCAAGAAAATTCAGCCCACCAGCTCCGGCACATTATCCACCCACGGCGCGCTGTTTATCGGCCTGCTGATTGGCACGGTACTGCTGGTTGGCGCTTTGACCTTTATTCCTGCCCTGGCCCTCGGCCCGGTGGCGGAATACCTCCTATTTTGAGACTGGCGGAGACGCGTGATATGAGTCGCAAACAACTGGCGCTGTTCGAACCGAAGCTGGTTCGCCAGGCGCTGATCGATTCCCTGACCAAGTTAAGCCCGCAGGTGCAGTGGCGTAACCCGGTGATGTTTATTGTCTGGATGGGCAGCCTGCTCACCACGGTACTGGCTGTCGCTATGGCGAGCGGTCATCTCGACGGCAGCGCGCTGTTTACCGGCGCGGTCAGCCTGTGGTTATGGGTCACCGTGTTGTTCGCCAACTTCGCCGAAGCGCTGGCGGAGGGGCGCAGTAAAGCGCAGGCCAATAGCCTGAAAGGCGTGAAGAAAACCGCGTTCGCCCGCAAACTGCGCGCGCCGCAGCACGATGCGCAAATCGACCATGTTCCGGCGGAGGATTTACGTAAAGGCGACGTGGTGCTGGTCGAAGCGGGCGACATTATTCCCTGCGATGGCGAAGTGATCGAAGGCGGCGCGTCAGTGGATGAAAGCGCGATCACCGGTGAATCCGCACCGGTTATCCGTGAATCCGGCGGCGATTTCGCTTCCGTTACTGGCGGCACGCGCATTCTTTCCGATTGGCTGGTGATCCAGTGCAGCGTGAACCCCGGAGAAACCTTTCTCGATCGCATGATAGCCATGGTGGAAGGCGCGCAGCGTCGCAAAACGCCAAACGAAATCGCGCTGACCATTTTGCTGGTGGCGCTGACCATTGTCTTCCTGCTGGCCACCGCCACGCTGTGGCCGTTTTCGATTTACGGCGGCACGCCGGTGAGCGTAACGGTGCTGGTCGCGCTGCTGGTTTGCCTGATCCCCACCACCATTGGCGGGCTGTTGTCGGCTATTGGTGTCGCCGGAATGAGCCGCATGCTCGGCGCGAACGTGATTGCCACCAGCGGGCGCGCGGTGGAAGCCGCAGGAGACGTCGATGTGTTGTTGCTGGATAAGACCGGCACCATCACCCTCGGCAACCGCCAGGCATCCGAGTTTTTACCCGCGCAAGGCGTGGATGAAAAAACGCTGGCCGATGCCGCGCAGCTCTCATCGCTGGCGGATGAAACGCCCGAAGGCCGCAGTATTGTGATTCTGGCGAAACAGCGCTTCAACTTGCGCGAGCGCGATATGCAAAGCCTGCAAGCCACGTTCGTGCCGTTTACCGCGCAAACCCGCATGAGCGGCATCAACGTGCAGGACCGGATGATCCGCAAAGGGTCTGTCGATGCAATTCGTCGCCATATTGAGGCCAATGGCGGCCACTTTCCCGCGGATGTCGATGCGCTCGTTGAACGCGTAGCACGCCAGGGCGCAACGCCGTTGGTGGTGGCGGAAGGCGCGAAAGTGCTGGGCATTATCGCGCTGAAAGACATTGTGAAAGGCGGCATTAAGGAGCGTTTTGCCGAGCTTCGCAAAATGGGCATCAAAACGGTGATGATCACCGGCGATAACCGATTAACGGCAGCGGCAATTGCCGCAGAAGCCGGGGTGGATGATTTTCTCGCCGAAGCGACGCCGGAAGCGAAACTGGCGCTGATCCGCCAATACCAGGCGGAAGGTCGGCTGGTGGCGATGACCGGCGATGGCACCAACGACGCGCCCGCACTGGCGCAGGCCGATGTGGCGGTGGCGATGAACTCCGGTACGCAGGCCGCCAAAGAGGCGGGCAATATGGTGGATCTCGATTCCAACCCCACCAAGCTGATTGAAGTGGTGCATATCGGCAAACAGATGCTGATGACGCGCGGTTCGCTGACCACCTTCAGCATCGCCAACGATGTGGCGAAATACTTCGCCATTATCCCGGCGGCGTTTGCCGCGACCTATCCGCAACTGAACACGCTGAACGTGATGCACCTGCACTCCCCTGCTTCGGCGATTTTAAGCGCGGTGATTTTTAACGCGCTGGTGATTGTGTTTCTGATCCCGCTGGCGTTGAAAGGGGTGAGCTACAAACCGCTCACCGCGTCGGCGATGCTGCGCCGCAACCTGTGGATTTACGGGCTGGGTGGTCTGGTTGTGCCGTTTATCGGCATCAAAGCCATCGATCTTGTCCTTATGCTGTTCGGCCTGGTTTAAGAGGTGAAAAACATGGCTTTATTACGTCCCGCATTTTTGCTTTTACTCCTGCTGACGTTAATTACCGGAGGGCTGTACCCGCTGGTGACCACCGCGCTGGGGCAGTGGTGGTTTCAGGATCAGGCCAACGGCTCGCTGTTGCACGAAGGCAACACGGTGCGCGGCTCGCGTTTGTTAGGTCAGGACTTTAGCGCGCCGGGTTATTTTCATGGACGCCCTTCCGCAACTGCCGACGCGCCTTATAATCCAATGGCGTCTGGCGGCAGCAACCTGGCGGGCAGCAACCCGGAACTGGATAAACAAGTGGCCCAGCGCGTGGCGCAATTGCGGGCTGAAAATCCGCAGGCGGAAGCGCAAGTGCCGGTCGAGTTGATGACCGCTTCGGCGAGCGGCCTTGATGGGCAACTGTCGCCAAAGGCCGCCGCATGGCAAATCCCACGCGTGGCGCAGGCGCGTAAGTTATCGATTCAGGATGTGACAACACTGGTGGCGCAACATACCTCGACGCCGCTGGTGAATTTCATCGGGCAACCGGTCGTCAATGTGGTTGAACTTAATCTGGCGCTGGATGCGCTCAAGGACAAATAAAGCATGACTGATGAGCCTTTGCGCCCCAATCCCGACCGGCTGCTGGAACATGCCGCCAACGCGCACCGGGGAAAGCTGAAGATCTTTTTCGGTGCCTGCGCCGGGGTGGGCAAAACTTACGCCATGTTGCAGGAAGCCCAGCGGCTGCGGGCGCAGGGGCTGGATATTTTGCCGGGCGTGGTGGAAACCCACGGGCGCAAAGAGACTGCCGCCCTGCTGGAAGGGCTTGCCCTCCAACCGGTGCGGCGCATTCATCATCGTGGCCGTTGGGTTGAAGAGTTTGATCTGGACGCCGCCCTTGCGCGGCGTCCAGCGTTGATTTTGATGGACGAACTGGCACACAGCAACGCGCCCGGTTCACGTCACCCGAAACGCTGGCAGGACGTTGAAGAGTTGCTGGAAGCCGGTATCGATGTTTTTACCACCGTCAACGTTCAGCATCTGGAAAGCCTCAACGATGTGGTCAGCGGCGTAACCGGTATTCAGGTACGCGAAACTGTGCCGGATCCTTTTTTCGACAGCGCCGACGAAATCGTGCTGGTAGATCTGCCGCCGGACGATCTGCGCCAGCGCCTGCACGAAGGCAAAGTCTATATTGGCGGCCAGGCCGAGCGTGCCATCGAACACTTCTTTCGCAAAGGCAACCTGATTGCGCTGCGTGAACTGGCGCTGCGCCGTACGGCCGATCGCGTGGACGATCAAATGCGCGCCTGGCGCGACCGCCAGGGTGAGGAGAAAGTCTGGCACACGCGCGACGCCATTTTGCTGTGCATCGGGCATGGCGCGGCCAATGAAAAGTTGATCCGCACCGCCGCGCGTCTGGCGGCAAAGCTCGGCAGTGCCTGGCACGCGGTATATGTCGAAACGCCGACGTTGCATAAATTACCGGAGCCGCAACGGCGGGCGATTTTAAACGCCCTGCACCTTGCTCAGGAACTCGGCGCAGAGACCGCCACCCTTTCCGACCCGGTAGAAGATAAAGCGATACTGCGTTACGCCCGTGAGCATAATCTCGGCAAAATTTTGATTGGTCGCCGCGAAAAACGCCGCGGGTGGCGCCGGGAGTCGTTTGCCGAAAAGCTGGCTCAGCGCGCACCGGATCTCGACCTGGTGATTATCGCCCGACAAGAGACGCCACAGCCCTTGCCTGCTCGCGCAGGGGATTCGCGCCCGTTTATCGAGCGCTGGCGGGTGCAATTAAAAGGTTGCGCAGTCGCGCTGGCGCTGTGTGCGGCAATTACGCTGATTGCCTTGCAGTGGCTGACGGCCTTTGATGCCACCAATCTCGTGATGATCTACCTGCTTGGGGTGGTGCTGGTGGCGCTGTTTTATGGCCGCTGGCCGTCGGCGTTCGCCACGGTTATCAACGTGGTCAGCTTCGATCTGTTTTTTATCGCGCCGCGCGGCACGCTGGCGGTTTCCGATGTGCAGTATCTGCTGACCTTCGGCGTGATGCTGACCGTTGGCCTGGTGATCGGGAATTTGACCGCTGGGGTGCGCTACCAGGCGCGCGTGGCGCGGTATCGCGAGCAACGCACCCGCCAGCTGTACGAAATGTCGAAAGCGCTGGCGGTCGGGCGCAACAATCAGGATATCGCCGCCACCTGCGAAACGTTTATTCATTCCACGTTCGATGCGCACAGCAAAGTGTTGCTGCCGGATGCCGCCGGGAAATTGGTGGCGTTAACGCCAACGCACGGCATGACGCCGTGGGATGATGCCATTGCCCGTTGGAGTTTTGATAAAGGCCAACCCGCCGGCGCCGGAACCGATACCCTGCCCGGCGTGCCGTATCAAATTTTGCCGCTAAAAAGCACGGAGAAAGTGCACGGGTTATTGATTGTCGAACCGGCGAATCTACGCCAATTGATGATTCCCGAGCAACAACGCCTGCTGGAAACCTTTACACTGCTGGTTACCAATGCGCTGGAGCGCCAGGCGTTGGCCACCAGCGAAGAGCAGGCGCGACTCGCCAGCGAACGAGAAAGTATTCGCAATTCGCTGCTGGCGGCGCTTTCGCATGATCTGCGCACGCCATTAACGGTGCTGTTTGGTCAAGCGGAGATCCTGACGCTGGATCTCGCCAGTGAAGGGTCGAAGCACGCGCCGCAGGCCAGCGAAATCCGCCAGCATGTGCTGAACACTACGCGGCTGGTGAATAACCTGCTGGATATGGCGCGTATTCAATCCGGCGGCTTTAATTTGAAGCGAGAGTGGCTGACGCTGGAAGAGGTGGTCGGCAGCGCGTTACGTACACTCGAACCGGGGTCTGGCGGCCAGCATATTGCGCTGTCGCTTCCCGACCCACTGATGTTGGTGCATGTCGATGGCCCGTTGTTTGAGCGTGTGCTGATTAATCTGCTGGAAAATGCGGTGAAATATGCCGGAAGCCGGGCAGAGATCGGGATCAGTGCGCACAGCACTGCCGAGCAGTGGACGCTGGAAGTTTGGGATAATGGGCCGGGGATCCCGCCGGGCCAGCAGACGGCGATTTTTGAGAAATTCGCGCGCGGCACGAAAGAGTCGGCGATCCCCGGCGTGGGGCTGGGGCTGGCGATTTGCCAGGCGATTATCGAGGTGCACGGCGGTACGATCAGCGCCCACAACCGCCCGCAAGGCGGCGCGCTGTTTCGTGTTACACTCGCCCGCGAAACGCCGCCGCAACTGGATGAATTACCTGAGGATCTGTGATTAACGTTCTGATTGTCGAAGATGAACAAGCCATCCGCCGTTTTCTGCGCACCGCGCTGGAAGCCGAAGGGTTACGCGTGTACGAAGCCGAAACATTGCAACGCGGTTTGCTCGAAGCGGCGACACGTAAGCCCGATCTGGTCATTCTCGATCTAGGGCTGCCGGATGGCGATGGTCTCGATTTTATCCTCGATGTGCGCCAGTGGAGCCAGATGCCGATTATCGTGTTGTCGGCGAGAATTGAAGAGAGCGACAAGATTGCCGCGCTGGATGCCGGTGCCGATGATTACCTCAGTAAACCGTTCGGCATTGGCGAGTTGCAGGCGCGGTTGCGCGTCGCGCTGCGTCGGCACGCTGCCACTACGCCGGGTGAACCGGTGGTCACCTTTTCTGATATTCGCGTTGATCTGGCCAACCGCCGTATTCAGCGCGCTGATGAAGAGATTCATCTGACGCCAATTGAGTTTCGCCTGCTGGCGGTGCTGCTGAATAACCATGGCAAAGTGCTGACTCAACGGCAGTTGCTCAGCCAGGTGTGGGGGCCAAACGCCGTCGAGCACAGCCATTATTTGCGCATTTATATGGGTCATCTGCGGCAAAAGCTGGAAGCCGATCCAGCCCGCCCTCACCATTTATTAACGGAAACCGGGATTGGTTACCGGTTTATGCTGTAACGCTTTTTAAGGAAGGAATCATGAGTGCCTGGCTAATTTACGCATTGTTGTCGGCGGTCACCGCTGCGCTGGTGGCGATCTTCGGCAAGATTGGTTTGCAACATCTTGATGCCAATACCGCGACCGCGATCCGCGCCGTGGTGATGGCGCTATTTCTGGTGGGTGTAGTGGTGGTTCAGGGCAAACTGTCTTTGGTTTCCACGGTATTCGCCGATAAAAAAGCGTTGTTGTTTATTGTGATGAGCGGCGTAGCGGGTGCGCTGTCGTGGCTGTTTTATTTTATGGCGATCAAAAGCGGCAATGTGTCGCGGGTTGCGCCCATCGACAAGTTGAGCGTGGTGTTCGCGGTGATTCTGGCG
Organism: Kosakonia sp. BYX6; assembly: GCF_038449125.1. Taxonomy (NCBI): domain Bacteria; kingdom Pseudomonadati; phylum Pseudomonadota; class Gammaproteobacteria; order Enterobacterales; family Enterobacteriaceae; genus Kosakonia; species Kosakonia calanthes. Next base: position 3,271,668 of record NZ_CP151800.1, read on the forward strand.
GTGGTGTTGTTTGGCGAGAAAGTGTCGTTGATTTCGGCGGCGGGTGTGGCGTTGATCACGGCCGGTGCGTTGATGGTGGCAATGGGGTAAGTTTGTTCGCCGAATGGCGGCTACGTTGATTGTGTAGGTCGGATAAGCGTCAGCGCCATCCGACACAAAAAAGGCTCCCGAAGGAGCCTTTCTGTTATGCGTTTTTCAGCACTTCGCTAACAATCTCTACCGCTTCTTTCTCAATCAGCTTACGGTGTTCTTCACCGAGGAAGCTTTCGCAGTAGATTTTGTAGGCGTCTTCGGTACCGGACGGACGCGCCGCGAACCAGCCGTTGTCGGTCATGACTTTCAGACCACCAATGGAAGCGCCGTTGCCGGGTGCTGCGGTCAGACGTGCGGTGATCGGATCGCCCGCCAGCGTGTCGGCGCTCACCATTTCAGGAGAGAGCTTCGACAGCGCGGCTTTCTGCGCGGAAGAGGCGCTCGCTTGCAAACGGTTGTAACTCGGCGCGCCAAAGCGGGCGGCCAGCTCATCGTAATGCTGCTGCGGGTTTTTCCCGGTGACGGCGGTGATTTCCGCCGCCAGCAGGCACATGATGATGCCGTCTTTATCCGTTGACCACGGCGTACCGTCGAAACGCAGGAAAGACGCCCCTGCACTCTCTTCCCCGCCGAAACCGAAGCTGCCATCGTGCAGGCCATCAACAAACCATTTAAAGCCTACTGGCACTTCCACCAGCTTACGGCCTAAATCGTTGACCACGCGGTCGATCATCGCAGACGAAACCAGCGTTTTACCGACTGCCACCTCTTTGCCCCACTGCGGGCGATGCTGGAACAGATAGTTAATGGCGACAGCCAGATAGTGGTTCGGGTTCATCAAGCCAGCCGGCGTGACAATACCGTGACGGTCGTAGTCCGGGTCGTTGGCGAAAGCCAGATCGAACTTATCACGCAGCGCCAGCAGGCCTGCCATCGCGCATTCGGAAGAGCAATCCATGCGGATCGCGCCGTCTTTGTCGAGGTGCATAAAGCGGAAAGTCTGATCAACCTGATCGTTAACAATCGTCAGGTTCAACTTGTAGTGCTCGGCAATGCGTTTCCAGTACTCGATACCGGAACCGCCAAGCGGATCGACACCCAGCGTCAGGCCCGCTTTCTGAATCGCCGCCATATCGACGATATCGGCCAACCCTTCGATAAACGGCTGCACCAGATCTTTTTCTGTCACATGACCGGAGGCCAGCGCGGCATCCAGAGAGAGACGTTTGACCCCTTTCAGGCCGTCCGCCAGCAGCGCGTTGGCGCGATCTTCCACCACTTTGGTGACGTTGGTGTCTGCCGGGCCACCGTTAGGCGGGTTGTATTTGATACCGCCATCTTCCGGCGGGTTATGCGACGGGGTAATGACGATGCCGTCCGCTTGCGCGCCGCCGTTTTTGTTGTGCACCAGGATAGCGTTAGAGATAGCAGGCGTTGGCGTGAAGCCGTTATTTTCCTGCACTACCACGTCCACGCCGTTGGCGGTCAGCACTTCCAGCACGGAGATAAACGCCGGTTCGGACAGCGCGTGCGTATCTTTCCCGACATAGCACGGCCCGGTAATGCCGTTTTTCGCACGTTCTTCGGCAATCGCCTGCGCGATGGCGAGAATGTGCGGCTCGTTGAAGCTGTGGCGGTCTGCGCTGCCACGGTGGCCGGACGTCCCGAATTTCACCGCATGTTCTGCGTTACCCACTTGCGGTTTCAACACGTAATACTGCGCAGTCAGCTGCGCGACGTTAATCAAATCGCCCTGTTGTGCAGGTTGCCCCGCACGCGGATGGTTAGCCATTGCCTGGTCCTTTCAATGCAAGGATTAAATTGTGCCGCAAACTTTTTCAATCAATTCCGCGGGGAACTGCATTGACTGCATGATGTGCTCGATCATGCTGCATTTACGACCCGTATTGGTGTTGGTGATGACCCAGTAAGGAGTATTCGGCACCTGTTTTGGCTTGGTCTGGTTGCCGTTTTGCAACAGAGTTTGCTCATCGGCTGCAAAGTATACGCGTGTGCGCCCATGCAGGGATTCGGTGGATTCCGTAAACCCTTTATCATCGAGTGAATAGAGTGTAGACAGTACCAGCAGAAAGCGATTAACGGCTTTTTTCTGCTCGGCGTATTCATCAGATAGTAGAAGTTCGCGAACGGCGCGGACTTTATCTTTAGCGGTGTTTGCCGGTTTTACCCCTTCAACGGTACTGGTTGTACGCGTTTCTTTTACCGGCGCGAGGTTCGTGGCGGGCTGTGACTGTGGCACGGCGGAAAATTTTAACATGCGCCGTAAAATGTCGGATGCGCTCTCGCCAATGTGCTTTGTGTGACTGGCAATGTAGCTGTAGAGCTCATCATCAACTTCGATCGTTTTCATCTTAATCCAGTGTTATATAAAATCTGAATACAAGTGTTGGGATTATAAAGTGAAATCTCAACAGCGGATAGCGTCAAACCAGGATGGCGGCAAAACTCAGAGTAATTCTTAACCTTGCAGCCGGGCGGCAGAATGTTCACCATAATAACCTAACCCGATAGAGTGAAAAAAAGAACTTTGCCATGAAATTGAACACGCGCGCGCAAACTGCACAACATCCGCACAACAATTCCCCGGTCGTCCTTGTACATGGCCTGTTTGGTAGCCTCGACAACCTCGGTGTGCTCGCCCGCGACCTGGTTCAGGACCACGATGTGTTGCAAGTGGATATGCGCAACCACGGTTTATCACCCCGCTCGCCGGAGATGAATTACCCGGCGATGGCGCAGGATTTACTGGATACCCTGGATGCCAACCAGATCGATAAAGCCACCTTTATTGGTCACTCAATGGGCGGTAAAGCAGTGATGGCATTGAGCGCGCTGGCACCCGAACGTATCAATCAATTAGTGGCGATCGATATTGCGCCGGTGGATTATAAGGTTCGCCGCCACGATGAGATTTTTGCTGCGGTGAATGCCGTGAGCGAGGCGCAGGCCACCACGCGCCAGCAGGCCGCCGCGCTGATGCGTGATCATGTAAATGAAGAAGGCGTGATTCAGTTTCTACTGAAATCCTTTGTCGAAGGCGAATGGCGCTTCAATGTGCCGGTGCTGTGGGATCAATATCCTCATATTGTTGGCTGGGAAACGGTGCCCGCGTGGGATAAACCCGCCCTTTTCGTTCGCGGCGGCAACTCGCCGTATGTCACCGAAGCGTACCGCGATGCGCTGCTGGCGCAATTCCCGCAGGCGCGGGCGCACGTGATTGCCGGTGCCGGGCACTGGGTGCATGCGGAAAAACCGGAGGCGGTGATGCGGGCGATTCGCCGGTATCTCACTGAAAAGGCAAACTGATTAAAAAGGCGGCGACCGGTCGTTTCATCGCGTCCGGTCGTTGGCGCACTCGTTATGCTGATGTATGATGGCGCGCTATTCAGCCCGGGCAGCAGCCCGATTGCTTGTTTCTCCCGTAGTATGCTTAGACCATGGCTAAAGAACAAACGGACCGTACGACACTAGATCTGTTCGCGAATGAGCGTCGCCCGGGACGACCGAAGACAAACCCGCTCGCGCGCGATGAACAGTTGCGCATCAACAAACGCAATCAGCTAAAACGCGATAAGGTTCGTGGGCTTAAACGCGTCGAACTCAAACTGAACGTGGACGCTGTGGACGCCTTAAACGAGCTGGCAGACGCGCGCGAGATGAGCCGCAGCGAGCTTATCGAAGAGATGCTTTTGGCACAGTTGAAAGCATTGCGCGGATAGCGAATCCTCCGAATCATCGTTTTATCAACACTTTCATGTGGCATACAGTGCAGTCCGTGGCGATAGCAGTTTCCGCGTGCTTCTCTGTTCTGCTATGATTGCCCTTATCTGTGGGCTTAGCGCCCCCCCTATACTCATTAAGATTCAAGAGGTTATTTTACTCATGGCAATTACAGGCATTTTCTTCGGCAGCGACACAGGCAACACCGAAAATATCGCGAAAATGATTCAGAGTCAGCTCGGTAAAGACGTTGCCGATGTCCATGACATTGCCAAGAGCAGCAAAGAAGATATCGAAGGGTATGACATTCTGTTGCTCGGCATTCCGACCTGGTATTACGGCGAAGCGCAATGTGATTGGGATGACTTCTTCCCGACGCTGGAAGAGATTGATTTCAATGGTAAATTAGTTGCGCTGTTCGGCTGTGGCGACCAGGAAGATTATGCAGAATATTTCTGTGATGCGCTGGGCACTATTCGCGACATTATTGAACCGCGCGGCGCGACCATTGTGGGCCACTGGCCTACCGCGGGTTACCACTTCGAAGCGTCGAAAGGCCTGGCGGATGATGACCACTTTGTAGGTCTGGCGATTGACGAAGATCGTCAACCGGAACTGACCGCAGAACGCGTTCAGAAATGGGTGAAGCAGGTTTCAGAAGAACTGCACCTGAACGACATCCTTAATGCCTGATATCTTCGGCGCAATCTGTGGGTTGCGCCGTATCAATAGATAAAAGCAATGGAAATAATTGCTACAATTTTTTAACTTTTTTCTCCATCGCTGTACAATGAGCCCTGCTAAACTCGGTGCGGCTGACCAGGAGTTTGTCGGCGACACCACGTTTTATAAGCTTACTTTACTTGAGGGCTTGCAGTTTTCATTTATACATGGCAGTTCTATAATGATACGCATTATCCCAGGTGCATTCCTTATTACTTCCGCGAAGGAAGTGAATCGTATAGCAACAGGACAGATTCCGCATGACTGACAACAATACCGCATTAAAGAAGGCCGGCCTGAAAGTCACGCTTCCTCGGTTAAAAATCCTGGAAGTGCTTCAGGAGCCGGATAACCATCATGTCAGTGCGGAAGATCTATATAAACGTCTGATCGACATGGGCGAAGAGATTGGGCTGGCAACGGTTTATCGTGTTCTGAACCAGTTTGATGACGCCGGGATTGTGACCCGTCATAACTTTGAAGGCGGCAAGTCCGTTTTTGAACTGACTCAGCAGCATCACCACGATCACCTTATTTGCCTCGATTGCGGAAAAGTCATTGAATTCAGTGATGATTCCATCGAAGCACGTCAACGCGAAATTGCCACCAAACACGGCATTCGCCTGACTAACCACAGTCTGTACCTGTATGGCCATTGTGCCGAAGGTGACTGTCGCGAAGATGAACACGCGCACGACGCAAAATAATCTTTTTTGATAGGCAAAAGCCAACCGTCAGGTTGGCTTTTTTTTGTCTGCAAATAAAAAGCCCGGCACATTTGAATCGCCGGGCATGAGCAGAAAAATTACGCTTTTACGCCATCGACATGGCTGAAGCGCTTGCCGTCCGGGCTGGCGGTACGAACCTGCACTTCCCCGCTCACCTGCGGACGTGCTTTATCGTCGTAGCGCTGCCAGGTTTTCCCGTTGTCAGTTGAATACTCAACCACCATTCCCGGGAAGCTGGTGTTCACTTCAAGCCTTCCGCTGGCAATGCGCGCGCCCGGTACTGGTAAACGATAATGAATGCCCGCTTTATCCAGTTTCGCCAGTTCGCGGTGACCTAACAGGTTTGCAAAACGCTGCCAGTCGCTGTCGAGCGCTTTCACATCCACCCGATGTGTTTCGCCGCCTTTGTATTCACGACCCGCTTGATATTGCTGTTCCCAGCTTGCGCGATGCCATGCACGTTCGGCGACAGAAACCAGACGCGGATAGATCATGTACTCCATCTGAGAGTCGGTGCGTACGACTTCGCTCCATAACTGCGAGGAAAGACCATAAGCGCCCGGCCACGGTTTATCGGATTTCGCACTAAACACGTTGCCATCACGATCAACAGAGGTTTCTGCGTTCTGCGGCATGTTGTCCGGCGCGAAACTAAAGATTTTACGCTCATCGCTAAAGCGCGTGCCCCAGTAATAGCCGCTTTCCGCCGGGTGAACTTCGTTCGGGAAGTCGAGATAAACGTAGTCCGGGTTGGAGACCACCACGCGGAACCCTTTGTTCGCCCAGTCATTGACCGAATCGAAACCGCCCCAGTAAAGGGCATCCCAGAAGTTCACGTTGATATGATCGGTGGCAAATATTGACGCGTCTTTGGCATCTTTCAAGCCGTCCTGCCACGCTTGCATCACGTCAATGCCGTGGGCTTTCACCAGCTTGCTGACCTCAACGCCAAAATAGCTGGAAAGATGCTCAACATCAGTCACCTTCCCTTCTTTGATCATCACCTGGCAGGCCTGGGATTTCGCCCACGGCTTATCCTGATTGCTCTGATCGATGATGCCTTTGCCCGCTTCCGGTTTTTTCTGATCGGTGTAGCCGGTGCCCAGATAGATGTTTTTCGCTTCATCACCACCAAAATGCCATGTTTTCAGCGGTAAACCGGCTTCTTTATGCATCTGCTGAATTTCGCCAATCACTTTATCAACAAAGTTGCGTGACGAATCGAGGCACGGGTTCAGATAGCCGGTACGGTCATAGAACTGTACACCAGCGGTGTTGGAGGTATCGGTCGGATCAAGCAGGCGGTATTGATTCGCCTCTTTCTCTTTGCCCTCTTTCACCAGGCGGTCGTAACGCGCTTCCATCGACATCACCGCGGCACGCGCATGCGCAGGCATATCGATTTCCGGGATCACTTCAATCTGTCGCGCTTTGGCATATTTCAGGATCTCAATGTAATCAGCCCGGCTGAAGAAGCCGCTGCCATTGTTATTGCTATCTGGCCCGGATCCCAATTGTGGCAACAGGCAGGTTTTCTCACTCAGGTCGTGGCAGCGTTTACTGCCGATGTCGGTCAGTTCCGGCAGGCCTGGGATTTCGATACGCCAGCCTTCGTCATCCGTAAGATGGAAGTGGAATTTGTTCAGCTTGTACGCCGCCATTTGATCCAGCAGGCGCAACACTGAGGCTTTAGTGTGGAAGTTACGTCCGACATCAAGATGAATGCCGCGATACTCGAAACGCGGCGCATCTTTCGCCTCCAGCGCGGCGATCGTCATCGGCCCTTCGGTTGGGATTAGAGACAGGATCGATTGCAGGCCGTAGAACACGCCCGCCTGATCGTAACCCGTGATAACTGCCTCCTTGTTACCGATACGCAATTGGTACGCGCCTTCTACCGCCTCATCACCCGTAAAGGCGTTGCTGGAAATCTCGGTGTGCAGCGGGTAATTACCCTCTTTCACACCGAGCAGTGCGAAGCGCGCTTTGATGGCGTTTTGGGCATCGCCGTTCAACGCGGAGAGATCCAGTTTCACGCCCTTACTCAGGTCAACGTCCTGACCGTGGACTTTTACCTCCAGCGGCGTCGGCACGATTTGCCCGCGCAGCGAGTTTACGTTCAGCGTTTTCACATCGCTATTTTTCTCGAAGCGCGCTTCGGCGGTCATCAGGATGTTTTTATCATCCGGGGTACGCTTCCACTGGTCGCCGAGTGGTGTGACAAACTGGGATAAATCTTCGGTATCGGTATTGGCAATGACTTTCGGCGTCGCTTTGTCGGCGGTGACGTACCAGCGCGGCAGCACATCAGTAATAAACAGTTGCCAGTACTCATTCACAATCGGGATTTCAACGGACTGTTTCGTCGGAAAACCGGTAAATTTGTCCGTTGGCTCCAGTTTGTGCAGATCGCCCATGATGTGCGTGACTTTAAACTGATCATTCGCCACTTCAAGAATCGGGCGGATGCTGTGGAAATAGATCGCCCAGTCTTTATCGGTCACCGCCTCGCCATTGTTGGTCAGCTTCACCACTGCTTTGTTACAGGATGCCCAATCGGCGCCGAGTTTTGCGCAATCCACACCGTTTTGCGCGGCGAAATTATCTTTCACTGAATAGTTAAGATGAAACTGGCTGATGGCATCAACGGTGCTTTGGTTCGCCAGCGCAGCGGTGCTGCCGAGCATGGCCATCACCGCACTGGCCAACATGCTGAGTCGTACTGTTTTCATGACAGAGTTCCTGAAAGTTGCCGGGAACTCCCGGCAACACACTGATTAAATAGGATTAGAAGAGAGTAAACGGTGCGATAACCATAAATTTCACGTCGCGCTCATCCTGGAAGATGTTGCCGTAGCCACCGCCGTAGCTCGGGATGTCGGAATGGTTGTCGTACTGAGTGAAGTGCAGTTTGAACATCGTGCCTTTCGCGCGACCATCCTGGATGGTGTACATCGCATCCAGGCTGTAAGAGGATTCTTTGAGGCGGTAATTCGGGTCGTAATAAGCATCCGGTGTTGCCATATCCGCCGGTTTCGCATCCCAGGCATAGGCATAAGAGGCACCGACCGTCCAGCCAGGCAGGTTCCAGTTTTTCAGATCGTACATCGCACCGAAGAACAGCGCTTTTTCACCGTCGGCGTTGAAGTCTGAACGGTTATCCCACCAGATATCCAGGCGACCATTGGAAGATGCGTAAGTTGGCGTCATACGTTGCAAGAAAAAGCCCTGCTGGCCGTCCGCTTTCACCCATGTGCCTTCGAGGCGGAGATCAACCTGACCGACTTTGTAACCGAAGGTCAGCGCTTGCAACCAGGCCGTACCGTCGTAGATATCATTCACGCCGCCATCGCTGACTTTGTCGCGGGTACCATAGAACTGATAGCTGGTGCTCAGCGGGCTGCCTGCAACATCAAATTTGTAACTGGCTTTCGCAAAGTACTGATCAACATAACCTTCTGCCTGACCGAAAGCCGCTTCGAGAATCAAATCGTTTTTGAAGTCATACTTCGCGCCCAGCGAGTGCAAATAGTCGACTTTGGTCTTTCTATCGTTTTGATAGAACTTGTCCATTTCGATATGCCACGGCGATTTGTATTCGTTGGTCCACATGTAGGAGAAGCTCAGCGCACCCGCATCGCCGTAATCATAATTCGCCCCGGCTTCCGCGCCCTGATACGTGCCCGGCATAAAACTCCAGTGCGGCGCTAACAATGTTTGACCGGTTGGTTGGATATAACCGGCGCGCGCCCAAACCGGGCCATATTTAAATTTCGCCGCCGCTTTATACAAGCTGACACCGCTTTTATCCCCCGACCAGTCTTCTTTGTAAGCTTTATTGCTGGAGGAGAAAGCAATTTCATTTGGATGCCCGCTATCGCCATTTTCTGCCATTTCGATAGCGGTGAAAGCGGCAATATCCAGCCCAAACATATCCGCAGCATAGCCGGACTGGAAATCCAGATTCGCGTTCCAGGTTGAATGTGCCAGGTTGGTTTTATATTTATTTTCCAGAATATCTTTGCGGTCACGTTCACGCTGCCAGTAATAAATACCGCCTGTAAGCGTGGAATCATCGATAAAACCCGCAGCATGAGCCTGCCCAGATACAGTCCATCCTGACATTGCTGTAACACCGGCGATTGCCAATGCCAGCGCACTCCGCTTGCCATAAAACGTAAGCATGTGTGATTCCTTCTAGATGTAGAAAAAATTCGCCGCAGGCGGCGATAAAAAAACACCAATATTTAGAGAGTTGCGGACAACCCCGAACGCGCTTTCGTTTTTAAGATTATTTTTCGCGACGCGAATTATCAATGCATTTCATGAGTAAAATGCGGGTTTATGACAGAGTGCACATTATTCGCAAGGTCTGGCGTTTTGTTACATACACCAGATAAATAAATAATATTGGTGTTATTAGGCAGAATTTAATATCACATGATAACGATTACATTCTTATTTATACCAATTTCATTCTTACTAATCATTTTAAGAGGGAATAAAAAATATCAAGGAGGAGATATATTAATTCGCGTCGCGAATATTTAAGAAATGTAACAGCTTATTGGATAAGCAAAAAAAACGCCGCAAAGTTGCGGCGTTTAGAAGGAATAGCTTGTGATTGACGTACTTAGTCGCCGATTTTCGCCCAGGTATCACGCAGGCCAACCGTACGGTTGAACACAGCTTTGGAAGCGGTTGCATAACGGCTGTCCAGGCAGAAGTAACCTTCACGCTCAAACTGATACGCTTTGCCCGCTTCGGCGTCTTTCAGCGACGGTTCGGCGAAGCCCTGTTTGACAACTAGCGATTCCGGGTTAATGGTTGCGAGGAAATCCTCCGCCGCGCCCGGATTCGGAATGCTGAACAGGCGATCATACAGACGGATTTCAACCGGCATTGCATGCTGCGCGCTAACCCAGTGAATCACGCCTTTCACTTTGCGGCCATCAGCCGGATCTTTGCTCAAGGTTTCCGCGTCGTACGAACAGAAAATGGTGGTGATATTGCCTTCGGCGTCTTTCTCCACATGTTCGGCTTTGATGACGTATGCATTACGCAGACGAACTTCTTTGCCCAGCACCAGACGTTTGTACTGCTTGTTCGCTTCTTCACGGAAATCTGCGCGATCGATCCAAATTTCACCGCTAAACGGCACTTCACGGGTGCCCATTTCGGGTTTGTTCGGATGGTTCGGCATGGTAACGATTTCGCTGCTGCCCTGCGGGTAGTTTTCGATAACCAGTTTCACCGGATCGATAACCGCCATTGCGCGCGGCGCGTTTTCGTTCAGATCTTCGCGAATGCAAGACTCCAGCGACGCCATTTCAATGGTGTTGTCCTGCTTAGTCACGCCGATGCGCTTGCAGAACTCACGAATGGAACCGGCGGTATAACCACGACGGCGCAGGCCAGAGATGGTCGGCATACGCGGGTCATCCCAGCCTTCAACGTGCTTATCGGTCACCAGCAGGTTCAGCTTGCGTTTGGACATCACGGTGTATTCGAGATTCAGACGTGAAAATTCGTACTGGCGCGGGTGAACCGGGATCGTGATGTTATCCAGCACCCAGTCGTAAAGACGGCGGTTGTCCTGGAATTCCAGCGTACACAGAGAGTGCGTAATGCCTTCCAGCGCATCGCTGATGCAGTGGGTGAAGTCATACATCGGGTAGATGCACCACTTGTTGCCGGTCTGATGGTGCTCGGCAAATTTAATACGGTACAGCACCGGATCGCGCATCACGATAAACGGTGAAGCCATATCGATTTTTGCACGCAGGCACGCTTTACCTTCTTCGAAACCGCCAGCGCGCATTTTTTCAAACTGCGCCAGGTTCTCTTCCACGCTGCGATCGCGATACGGGCTGTTTTTACCCGGCTGAGTCAGCGTGCCGCGGTATTCGCGAATTTCATCCGCAGAAAGTTCGTCAACATAGGCCAGGCCTTTGTTAATCAGCTCAATGGCGTACTGATGCAGTTGATCGAAATAATCAGAGGAGTAGCAGATGTCGCCAGACCAGTTGAAGCCCAACCATTGCACGTCGTTTTTAATGGATTCAACGTATTCGATATCTTCTTTCACCGGGTTGGTGTCATCGAAACGCAGGTTGCACTGGCCCTGGTAATCTTGCGCGATGCCGAAGTTCAGGCAGATGGATTTCGCGTGGCCAATGTGCAAATAGCCATTCGGCTCCGGTGGAAAACGGGTATGGACGGTGGTGTGTTTACCACTGGCCAGATCTTCATCAATGATCTGGCGGATAAAGTTAGTCGGGCGGGCTTCAGCCTCACTCATCACAGGTTCCTCAAGGCGTAACAACGTATAACGGCATATGATCTAATAACAGGACGCAGGAAACAACCTTTACTTATACAAATCAGTGATGCTCCCTGGAAAGGTATTCGGCCGCGGCTTGTACTTGTGGGCAGCGCAAAATCTGCGTGGCAGGCTTGAGGATAACAGGGCTATTGATCTCATCACCTTCTCCACTTTGCGGTACATAACCCGGCGCTTCAATGCACCAACCCCACGAGTAGAAATTGGTTCCATGCATAAAGAAGATAATCTTCTCCCACTGGGATTTTTTCTTTACCTCAATATGCCCCCGGGAATCAGCGCGAAACTGCTCCGGCGGGGGGTAATACCCTGGCGGTGAACGCCTGGTATTCAGCCACATCATCGCGGTCGAGATTGGTTCTCCGGCCAGATTAAGGACATCAACGCCATAATGCGGACGAATTGTTGCATAACGCGGTATACAGCCACTCAACGCCAGCGTTATTAAGAGAAAACAAATTATCCCTTTCATTAGCTACCTCTGTAACAAAGCGGCATGAGTATGGCACTGATTAAATGCAGGGTAAAAAAAACGGCGGAGGAAATCCCCCGCCGCTTAAGGCTACTGTGCCGACTCAGGAGCAATTAGCCTTTAATGTCGTACAGCGGTGTCTGGCCTGCAACAACCTGACCCTGCGCCTTGATCACCAGGCCGCTAAAGTCGTCGATATTGCTGACCACCACCGGGCTAATCATCGAACGGGCATTGGCGTTGAGGTACTCCAGATCCATTTCGAGGACCGGCTGACCCGCGACCACTTCTGCGCCTTCTTCCACCAGACGCGTAAAGCCCTGTCCGCCTAGCGCGACGGTATCAATGCCCATATGAACAACGATTTCCGCGCCTTTTTCGGTTTCCAGACAGAAAGCATGGTTGGTGTTGAAGATTTTGACGATGGTGCCTGCTGCCGGGGAAACCACGACTTTCTCCGTCGGTTTCACCGCCACACCGTCACCTACCGCTTTGCTGGCAAATGCCTCATCCGGCACGTCATCCAGCGCAACGACTTCACCTGTCACCGGCGATACCAACTCAGCGATCACTGCCGCGTTCGGTACCGCCTGAGGCTTTACCGCAGCTGCCGGTGCGGCGGCTGGTGCCGCGCTGGCCGCAGCCGGAACATCACCGGCAGTTTTCATCGCATTAGCAATTTTCTCTGCCACAAAGCCGACGATAATCTGCACGCTGGTTTTGTTCAGGCGAATAACCCCCGTCGCGCCAAGGCGCTTCGCCAGCGCTTCATTGACCAGCGAAGAGTCGTTGACGTTCAGACGCAGACGTGTGATGCAAGCATCAATACCGGTCAGGTTAGCGGAACCGCCAACAGCAGCGATGTACTGACGCGCCAGACCGCTGACATCTTGTTCCGAAGACCCACTGAGGTTCACGTCCTGACCATCGGATTCATCACCCGCAACGGCAAGTTCACGGCCCGGCGTCATCATATTGAATTTGACGATGGCGAAACGGAACACCACATAATAGATGACGAAGAACACCAGACCCTGCGGGATAAGCATCCACCACTGGGTCGCCAGCGGGTTACGCGAAGAGAGCACCATATCCACCAGGCCCGCACTAAAGCCGAAACCGGCAATCCAGTGCATGCTCGCCGCGATAAAGACAGAGATACCGGTCAGTACCGCGTGGATCACATACAGCACTGGCGCTACGAACATAAAGGAGAACTCCAGCGGTTCGGTGATCCCCGTAAAGAAGGCAGCGAAGGCGCCAGCCATCATGATACCCAGCACTTTGGCTTTATTTTCCGGACGGGCGCACTGGTAAATCGCCAGCGCCGCCCCCGGCAGACCAAACATCATGATCGGGAAGAAACCTGCCTGATAACGACCGGTGATACCTACTACCGCTTTACCGGCTTCAATAGATTGCGCGCCGCCCAGGAAGTTAGGGATATCGTTAATGCCCGCTACATCGAACCAGAACACGGAGTTCAGCGCATGGTGCAGACCGACCGGGATCAGCAGACGGTTAAAGAAGGCATATACGCCCGCGCCGATTGAGCCCATTTTCTGGATGTATTCACCAAAACCAACCAGGCCGCTGAACACTACCGGCCAGATAAACATCATGATGAAAGCCACCACGATCATCACAAACGAAGTGAGGATCGGCACCAGACGGCGACCGCTAAAGAAGGAGAGCGCTTTCGGCAGCTCAACATTGCTGAAACGGTTATAAAGCTCTGCAGCGATAATCCCCACCAGAATACCGACGAACTGGTTTTTGATTTTACCGAAAGCAGCTGGCACCTGATCCGCAGGGATTTTTTGAATCATGGCAACGGCGGCAGGTGAGCAGAGCGTGGTTAATACGAGGAAGCCAACGAAGCCTGCCAGCGCGGCGGCACCGTCTTTGTCTTTGGACATACCGTAAGCGACACCCACCGCGAACAGCACACCCATGTTATCGATAATGGCGGAGCCAGACTGAATGAAGAACGCTGCCAACGCGTTTTCACCACCCCAACCAACCGGGTCAATCCAATACCCGACCCCCATGAGAATTGCCGCTGCGGGCAAGGTGGCGACAGGCACCATCAGCGCACGGCCGATTTTTTGCAAATAACCTAGAATACTCACTTTTATTCCCCCTATGAACCGGACTAAGGCTCACTGAAACAGTCGTTTTTTATTGTGTAACTAACCCTGAACGCACGGTTATTTTTTCACTACCTGACAGAGTGTGTGAAAAATTAATTCGCTTCGCAAATTAAACACCTATTTTCTGTGATTAAAATCACTAAGTCTTGTCAACAACCCTTTTGCATAGTGGCAAACTACGAAAACTTATTTTATGATTAAAAATATCAAGGCGGATTGCTCCCTTCTCTGTCACGAAACCAGGTTACGCTTAACCCTGAGCCAGCATGCATTCCGCCAATTTTTGTCATTAAACTTTTGAGGTGAATAATGAGACTGATTCCCCTGGCGACAGCTGAACAAGTCGGCAAATGGGCCGCTCGCCATATCGTCAACCGCATCAACGCATTCAAACCTACCGCAGACCGTCCGTTTATCCTGGGCTTGCCAACGGGTGGTACGCCGCTCACCGCTTACAAAGCGTTAGTTGAAATGCACAAAGCGGGCCAGGTTAGCTTCCAACACGTTGTAACCTTCAACATGGATGAATATGTCGGCTTGCCGAAAGAGCATCCGGAAAGCTACTACACCTTTATGCACCGCAACTTCTTCGATCACGTTGATATTCCGGCCGAAAATATTAACCTGCTTGATGGCAATGCGCCTGATATTGACGCAGAATGCCGCCGTTACGAAGAAAAAATCCGCTCTTACGGCAAAATTCACTTGTTCATGGGCGGCGTCGGTAACGATGGGCATATCGCGTTTAACGAACCGGCTTCTTCTCTGGCGTCGCGTACCCGCATTAAAACCCTGACCCACGACACCCGCGTGGCGAACTCGCGCTTCTTTGACGGCGACGTTAACCTGGTGCCGAAATACGCGCTGACCGTTGGCGTGGGTACGCTGCTCGACGCCGAAGAAGTGATGATCCTTGTTCTGGGCGGCGTGAAAGCGCAAGCGCTGCAAGCCGCCGTTGAAGGCAACGTTAACCATATGTGGACCATCAGCTGCTTACAGCTGCACCCGAAATCGGTGATCGTCTGCGACGAGCCGTCCACCATGGAGCTCAAGGTGAAAACGCTGAAATACTTCAACGAGTTAGAAGCGGAAAATATCAAAGGTCTGTAAGTTTGTTTCCGCTTCGCGAGGAAAATCCTGCGAAGCGGCACTCATTGTTAACCGGGGGTCGTTATGTATGCTTTAACCCATTGCCGAATCTTTACCGGCCATGAAATTCTGGATGACCATGCGCTAGTCGTAGCCGATGGCCTGATTGAACGTCTTTGCCCACTGGCAGAACTCCCAACGGGAATTGAACAACGCTCGCTTAATGGCGCCCTGCTCGCCCCCGGTTTTATTGATGTGCAGCTCAATGGCTGCGGCGGCGTTCAGTTTAATGACACCGCAGAGGCTGTCAGCGTCAAAACGCTGGAGATCATGCAGCACGCTAACGAAAAATCCGGCTGCACCAGTTTCCTGCCAACGCTTATCACCACCAGCGATGAATTAATGAAACAGGGCGTGCAGGTGATGCGCGACTACCTGGCAAAATATCCTCATCAGGCGCTGGGGCTTCACCTCGAAGGGCCGTGGCTGAATATCGTCAAAAAAGGCACGCACAATCCTGATTTCGTCCGTAAACCGGATCCAGCGCTGGTTGATTTCCTGTGCCAAAACGCAGATGTGATCACCAAAGTCACGCTGGCCCCGGAAATGGCGGGCTGCGAGGTGATTCGCCAACTGGCGGACGCGGGCATCGTGGTGTCTGCCGGTCACTCTAACGCGACGTTAAAAGAGGCGAAAGCGGGTTTCCGCGCCGGAATTAGCTTCGCAACGCACCTTTATAATGCGATGCCATATATCACTGGTCGCGAGCCAGGGCTTGCTGGCGCCGTGCTGGATGATGCCGATGTTTACTGCGGCGTGATTGCCGATGGGTTACATGTCGACTACGTTAATATTCGTAACGCTAAGCGATTGAAAGGCGACAAACTTTGCCTGGTGACTGACGCAACAGCGCCAGCAGGGGCAAATATTGATCAGTTCATTTTTGCTGGCAAAACAATATACTACCGAAATGGTTTGTGCGTGGACGAAAACGGAACGCTGAGCGGTTCCGCCCTGACGATGATCGAAGGGGTGCGTAATCTGGTGGAACATGTCGGCATTGCGCTGGATGAAGCGCTGCGTATGGCAACTCTCTACCCCGCTCGCGCCATTAGCGTTGACGAGAAATTGGGAAGTCTCGCCGTCGGTAAAGTGGCGAATCTCACCGCATTCACGCGCGATTATAAAATTATCAAGACCATCGTTAATGGCAACGAGGTCGCCACTGCATAAAAAGAGACGGTATGACATCAGGCGGACAAGCTCAAATCGGTAACGTTGACCTCGTAAAGCAGCTTAATAGCGCGGCGGTTTACCGCCTGATTGACCAACATGGCCCCATTTCGCGCATCCAGATTGCCGAACAAAGCCAGCTTGCTCCCGCCAGCGTGACAAAAATCACGCGCCAATTGATTGAACGCGGGCTGATCAAAGAAGTGGATCAGCAGGCCTCCACCGGAGGCCGCCGCGCAATCTCTATCATTACCGAAACCCGCAATTTTCAGGCTATTGGCGTTCGTCTCGGGCGCAACGACACGACCCTCACGTTATACGATCTGAGCAGCAAAGTGCTGGCAGAAGAACACTATCCGCTGCCGGAACGTACGCAGGAAACGCTGGAACACGCGCTACTCAACATCATTGGCCTGTTCATTGAAGCCAGCCAACGCAAAATCCGCGAGTTGATCGCCATTTCTGTGATCTTGCCAGGCCTTGTCGATCCTGAAAGTGGTGTGATTCGTTATATGCCGCATATCCAGGTTGATAATTGGGGTCTGGTGAACGCGCTGGAAAAACGCTTCAACTTAACCTGTTTTGTAGGGCACGACATTCGCAGCCTGGCCCTGGCCGAGCACTATTTTGGGGCAAGCCAAGATTGCGAAGACTCTATTTTGGTGCGCGTACACCGGGGAACCGGTGCGGGGATCATCTCTAACGGGCGTATTTTTATTGGTCGCAATGGCAACGTTGGCGAAATCGGCCATGTGCAGGTTGAACCGCTGGGCGAACGCTGCCACTGCGGCAACTTTGGTTGTCTGGAAACCATTGCTGCCAATGCCGCCATTGAACAACGCGTGCGTCATTTGCTGGAACAGGGCTACCAAAGCCGCCTCACGCAGGAGGATTGTTCCATCAAAGCCATCTGCAAAGCGGCGAATAAAGGCGATGCGCTGGCCTGCGAAGTCATTGAATACGTCGGTCGCCATCTTGGCAAAACCATCGCCATTGCTATTAACCTTTTTAACCCGCAAAAAGTGGTGATCGCTGGGGAAATTGTCGAAGCCGAAAAGGTGCTGCTGCCCGCCATTGAGGCGTGTATCAATACGCAGGCACTGAAAGCATTTCGCAAAAACCTGCCGGTGGTGCCGTCCACGCTCGATCATCGCTCTGCCATCGGCGCTTTCGCGCTGGTAAAACGTGCCATGCTGAACGGTCTGCTGCTCCAGCGTTTGCTGGAAAACTAACAGGGTTTATAGTTAATACTTATTTTTTATCCGGACTGTCCATGACCATTAAAAATGTAATCTGTGATATCGACGGCGTACTGATGCACGACAACGTTGCCGTACCCGGTGCTGCCGAATTCCTGACGCGGATCCTCGAAAAAGAGATGCCGCTGGTTTTGTTGACCAACTTTCCGTCCCAGACCGGCCAGGATCTGGCTAACCGCTTTGCGTCCGCCGGAATTGATGTGCCTGCCAGCGTCTTTTATACCTCGGCGATGGCAACCGCAGATTTCCTGAAACGCCAGGAAGGGAAAAAAGCGTATGTCGTCGGTGAAGGCGCGCTGATTCATGAGCTTTATAAAGCCGGTTTTACCATTACGGATATCAACCCGGATTTTGTCATCGTTGGCGAGACGCGTTCCTATAACTGGGAAATGATGCACAAAGCGGCATTTTTTGTGGCAAACGGCGCGCGCTTTATCGCGACCAATCCGGACACCCACGGGCGCGGTTTTTATCCGGCCTGCGGCGCACTTTGTGCCGGGATCGAAAAAATCTCGGGCCGCAAACCCTTTTATGTCGGCAAACCCAGTCCGTGGATTATCCGCGCCGCACTGAACACCATGCAGGCGCATTCAGAACATACGGTGATTGTCGGCGATAACCTGCGCACCGATATCCTGGCGGGTTTTCAGGCGGGTCTGGAAACCATTCTGGTGCTGTCCGGTGTTTCGCGCCTCGACGATATCGACAGCATGCCGTTCCGCCCTTCGTGGATTTACCCCTCCGTCGCGGAAATTGATGTTATCTGAACCTGGCCACGTCTTCGGACGTGGTTTTTTATTTTTACCGCCGATAAAAAATCACACCATTCAATAAAACGCGCATTATTTTGAGAATTCATCAATAGCGAAGCGCAATACATACGCTTTTTTCAGCATTCGGCAATCACCATTGCACTTTTTGATTTTCTCGCCGCAAAAGGCTTGCACCGCCCCCCGTTTTTGCGGCATTTTGACTGCCAGCACACAACATTACAGCAATGCCCTCAAGGTTAACGGAGAAGTCTATGTGTTCAATTTTTGGCGTACTGGATATCAAAACCGACGCAGCCGAATTACGTAAAAAAGCGCTGGAATTATCCCGCCTGATGCGCCACCGCGGCCCGGACTGGTCCGGTGTTTACGCAAGCGACAAAGCGATTCTGGCTCACGAACGTCTCTCCATCGTTGACGTCAACGCCGGTGCTCAGCCGCTGTACAACGAGAAAAAAACACATGCGCTGGCCGTTAACGGTGAAATCTACAACCACCAGGCGCTACGCGCGGAATACGGCGATCGCTATGCATTCCAGACCGGTTCCGACTGCGAAGTGATCCTCGCGCTGTATCAGGAAAAAGGCCCGGAATTTCTGGACGAATTGCAGGGCATGTTTGCCTTCGTTCTGTACGACAGTGAAAAAGATGCGTACCTGATTGGCCGCGATCATATTGGCATTATCCCTCTGTACATGGGTCACGATGAGCACGGCAACCTGTATGTTGCTTCCGAAATGAAAGCGCTGGTACCGGTTTGCCGCACCATTAAAGAGTTCCCGGCGGGCAGCTACCTGTGGAGCAAAGACGGTGAAATCCGCTCTTACTACCAACGTGACTGGTTCTCTTACGATGCCGTCAAAGACAACGTGACGGATAAAGCCGAGCTGCGCCAGGCGCTGGAAGACGCGGTGAAAAGCCATCTGATGTCGGACGTACCGTACGGCGTGCTGCTGTCTGGCGGTCTCGACTCTTCCGTTATCTCCGCGATCACCAAGAAATTCGCCGCGCGTCGCGTTGAAGATCAGGAGAAATCAGAAGCCTGGTGGCCGCAGTTGCACTCCTTCGCCGTTGGCCTGAAAGGCGCGCCGGATCTGAAAGCCGCGCAGGAAGTGGCTAACCATCTCGGCACCGTGCACCATGAAATTCATTTCACCGTGCAGGAAGGTCTGGATGCGATCCGCGATGTGATTTACCACATTGAAACTTATGACGTGACCACGATTCGCGCCTCAACGCCGATGTATTTGATGTCGCGCAAAATCAAAGCGATGGGCATCAAAATGGTGCTTTCCGGTGAAGGTTCTGATGAAGTGTTCGGCGGTTATCTCTACTTCCACAAAGCGCCGGATGCGAAAGAACTGCACGAAGAAACCGTGCGTAAACTGCAAGCGTTGCATATGTTTGACTGCGCGCGCGCCAACAAAGCGATGTCCGCATGGGGCGTGGAAGCTCGCGTACCGTTCCTGGATAAAAAATTCCTCGATGTCGCGATGCGTATCAACCCGCAGGACAAAATGTGTGGCAGCAACGGCAAAATGGAAAAACACATCCTGCGTGAATGTTTTGAATCCTACCTGCCGGCAAGCGTGGCATGGCGTCAGAAAGAGCAGTTCTCCGATGGTGTGGGTTACAGTTGGATCGACACGCTGAAAGAAGTGGCGGCGCAGCAGGTAACAGATCAGCAACTGGCCACCGCCAGCTACCGTTTCCCGTACAATACACCGGCCTCGAAAGAAGCTTATCTGTACCGTGAAATTTTTGAAGAATTGTTCCCGCTGACAAGCGCCGCGGAATGCGTGCCTGGCGGCCCGTCTGTTGCCTGCTCATCGGCTAAAGCGTTCGAATGGGATGAAGCGTTCAAAACCATGAACGATCCGTCTGGACGCGCAGTGGGTATTCACCAGTCAGCCTATTAATAAGTAATGCTTATTCCTACAGGCCCTGCGGGGCCTGTTGTTTTTGTGTCACTGATTTAACGCATAAAATCGAATTTTGCTGAATAAAGCGTCATGCTGTTCGCAACCTAACCAAACAGTCACATTCCGGCAATTTTCGATGAAAAAGGTATTGACGCTGTAGGGTCCAATACGCATAATGCGCCCCGCAACGCCGATAAGGTAACGCGAAAAAAAGATGGCTACGTAGCTCAGCTGGTTAGAGCACAGCACTCATAATGCTGGGGTCACAGGTTCGATTCCCGTCGTAGCCACCATCTTTTTTTGCGGGAGTGGCGAAATTGGTAGACGCACCAGATTTAGGTTCTGGCGCCGCAAGGTGTGCGAGTTCAAGTCTCGCCTCCCGCACCATTCCCAAAGAGGTGTTGCACGGATGGGGTATCGCCAAGCGGTAAGGCACCGGTTTTTGATACCGGCATTCCCTGGTTCGAATCCAGGTACCCCAGCCATCTCTTCTTCGACTCCTGCGTTTGTTTTCCGCGTCAGTCGTTGGGGTATCGCCAAGCGGTAAGGCACCGGTTTTTGATACCGGCATTCCCTGGTTCGAATCCAGGTACCCCAGCCAGTCGATGACTGGTCAAGCAATAAAATTTGGCTACGTAGCTCAGCTGGTTAGAGCACAGCACTCATAATGCTGGGGTCACAGGTTCGATTCCCGTCGTAGCCACCACATTCACGGTCTAATGCGTTAAGTGTTAAACCGGAAAGATTTGTTGGGGTATCGCCAAGCGGTAAGGCAGTGGATTCTGATTCCACCATTCCGAGGTTCGAATCCTCGTACCCCAGCCAACTTTAAAGACGTTTACTTCTGTGAACGCGCTTTTGGGGTATCGCCAAGCGGTAAGGCAGTGGATTCTGATTCCACCATTCCGAGGTTCGAATCCTCGTACCCCAGCCAATCAAAACAAAAAAGCTCGCTTCGGCGGGCTTTTTTGTTTTCTCCCTCCCGACAATGGGTAGCTATTCTCCTCGCAAAACACAGCGTAATTTATGCTTATTGTCTCAATGAGCTCGCATTATGAACTACCAAACAACCGCCCTGTGGATTTACGCCCCGCTCTACATACTGATTGCCGTCGCTGGCATCGGCCTCAGTTTCTTTGGCCTCTCCGCGCCCATCTTTTATGTCATCTGCATTGGGCTGATTTTTCCGGTCATCATTTCCATGCGGCTGCATACGCTCAGCGAAAGCGGCCAGGCGACATTAATGAAAGAGACCTCAAACTGGACAGTTTACGTGCAGGGCATTCCGGTGCAGGAGAAACGTTCGTCGCTGAAAAACCCCTGTTTCTTTACCCCGCAGCGAACGCAGCAATTTTTCATGCGCGGATTTATCGCCAGGCTCTGCCTGCAACTTGTCGCGGTAGGCATGTTGATACAGCAGACGCTCGCCAATCCGTTACTGAGCTACTACGGGCTGGCCGCGGTGTTTGCGTTGCTCTTCCTGCTGGTGCCGCTTTACCGCACGCTGATGGCCTTACGTGAAATCTATGTTGGCAAGTGGGCGCTGCAATATGTTGATGCTACGGTGGGCTATCAGGCCTTCTTTATTGACAAAAAAGGCCCTGGCACAGCATTGAATAAACTGCTGTCAGTGTTATAAATCGACGCCGCGCGCACCAACGAAAATGATACTTGCGGCAATATTACAAGCCTAAGGCGTATTTCAACGCCTGGCGCTTCAGCACACCGGCGCGTTCCGCCGCCATCAGGCCGATATTACGTAGCAAGCGCACCGGGCCGAGATCGTTACTGAACCCGGCATAAAACAGATCCATGCCGCTTTGCATAATGAAGTTATCCGCCATTCGGCGCATCTGGTAGCGTTTTAACACCCCTTGGCTGGCCCAGGCTTCCCCGTGCGAACGCGCCCCGGTCAGCACTTCCAGCAACGCCTCCACATCGCGATAACCCAGGTTTACCCCCTGCCCGGCCAGCGGATGGATGGTGTGCGCCGCATCGCCCACCAGCGCAAGCCCTGGACGGACATACTTCAAGGCGTGGCGACGCGTCAGTGGGAAAGCCGCCGCTGCGACCGGCTTAACGCGGCCCAGACGGGGCGGAAAGTGCAACGCAATTTCCTGTTCCAGTTGCACCATATTCAGCGTTTGCAACTGGCGAATGCGCGCTGGCGTGTCATACCACACCAGCGATGCCCAACGATCAAACAGCGGTAAAAAGGCATGAGGTCCGTGAGGGGTGAAGTGCTGCCAGGTGCTGTCGCCCGCCTCATCTTCGCACTCAACGGTGATTAACATGCACGATTGCTGATATTGCCAGGCGTGGATACCGATCCCGGCGGCCTGGCGCACCCAAGAGTTGGCGCCATCTGCGCCCACCACCAGCTTCGCCGTGAGCGTATCGCCATTGCTGAAAGTGAGCTCCTGGAAATCGTTATGGGCATGCAGCGCACTCAATGTTCCCTCAGTACGTAACGTCACCTGCGGATGCGCCTGCAGTTCATCCCACAGCGCACGCTGCAAAACCGTGTTCTCTACCATATAGCCGAGCAACGGCAGCTTCAGCTCGCGGGCGTCAAACATGACGTGCGCATTTTCCCACTCCCAGGTTTCCAACTGCCGGTACGGATGGCAGCGCATCGCCTGAATACTTTCCCAGACGCCCAGCCCGCGCAGCAACGCGACGGATGAGGCGCTGATGGCCGAGATCCGCACGTCCGGCTGTGCTTCGGGATTAAATACCGCCGGTTCGTGCCTTTCGATAACCGTTACGGCAAAACCATGTTGTGCCAGCCCCAGCGCCAGCGCCCCGCCGACCATTCCGCCGCCGACAATAGCGACCTCAGTGGATTGATTTGTCATGGCTCATTGTCCTTACACGAGAATGCCTTAAGTTTACCGGATTTTTCACGCCTTGCGGTTGAGAACCATCATACTGGTCAGCACGCGACCAAAGCATTACAATACGCGGCCTGCAATCCTGGCTTATACCCGTCATACTCAGGGTATACGAACTTAAGCAAGAGCAAGTCGATGACAAAAAAACTCCACATTAAAACTTGGGGCTGTCAGATGAACGAATACGATTCATCAAAGATGGCCGATCTGCTGGATGCCACACACGGCTATCAACTGACCGACGTGGCAGAAGAAGCGGATGTGCTGCTGCTCAATACCTGCTCAATCCGCGAGAAAGCCCAGGAGAAAGTCTTCCACCAATTGGGTCGCTGGAAGCTACTGAAAGAGAAAAACCCGGACCTGATCATCGGCGTTGGTGGCTGTGTCGCGTCTCAGGAAGGCGATCACATTCGTCAACGCGCTCACTATGTCGACATCATTTTTGGGCCGCAAACCCTGCACCGTCTGCCGGAAATGATCAATGCCGTTCGCGGCGATCGTAGCCCGGTTGTCGATATCAGCTTCCCGGAAATTGAAAAATTTGACCGCCTGCCAGAACCACGAGCCGATGGCCCGACGGCCTTCGTTTCTATTATGGAAGGCTGCAACAAATACTGTACTTACTGCGTTGTGCCTTATACGCGCGGCGAAGAAGTCAGCCGTCCTTCCGATGACATCCTGTTTGAAATCGCGCAACTGGCAGCGCAAGGCGTGCGTGAAGTGAACCTGCTCGGCCAGAACGTTAACGCCTGGCGCGGTGAAAACTTCGATGGCAGCATCGGCACCTTTGCAGAACTGCTGCGCCTGGTGGCGGCGATCGACGGTATCGACCGCGTTCGCTTTACCACCAGCCACCCGATTGAGTTCACCGACGACATCATTGAGGTCTATCGCGATACGCCGGAACTGGTGAGCTTCCTGCATCTGCCGGTGCAAAGCGGTTCCGACCGCGTGCTGAACCTGATGAGCCGTACCCACACCACGCTCGAATATAAAGCCATTATTCGTAAACTGCGCGCGGCGCGTCCGGATATCCAAATCAGTTCGGACTTTATCGTCGGCTTCCCTGGCGAAACCACCGACGATTTCGAAAAAACCATGAAGCTGATTGCCGATGTGAATTTCGACATGAGCTACAGCTTTATTTTCTCTGCCCGTCCGGGTACGCCCGCCGCCGATATGGTCGACGATGTGCCGGAAGAGGAGAAAAAACAGCGTCTGTATATTCTGCAAGAGCGCATCAACCAGCAGGCGATGGCCTGGAGTCGGCGTATGCTCGGTACCACGCAGCGTATTCTGGTAGAAGGCACATCGCGTAAGAGCATCATGGAGTTGTCCGGCCGTACCGAGAACAACCGCGTGGTGAACTTCGAAGGCAAGCCGGAGATGATCGGTAAGTTCGTCGATGTAGAAATTGTCGATGTTTATCCGAATTCTCTGCGCGGCGTGCTGGTGCGCACCGAAGAGGAAATGGGCCTGCGCGTGGTGGAATCCCCGGAATCCGTTATCGCCCGCACCCGCAAAGAGAACGATCTTGGCGTCGGCTCATATCAGCCGTGATGCCTCTGGCCTGCCCTCTCTGGCAGGCCTTGCTTTTCCCCTCGTCCATCCCAACATCATCCGCGATGCTTGCGACTTCTCTCTATGCCGTGAATAATTCCCTTATGGGCGCTGCGGCGAGACATATCAAAGAGGAACAGTTTGAACATAGATACGCGTGAAATTACCCTTGAGCCAGCGGACAACGCACGTCTGCTAAGTCTGTGCGGCCCGTTTGACGACAACATCAAACAACTGGAGCGGCGACTGGGCATCGAAATCAACCGCCGCGATAATCACTTCAAACTCACCGGACGCGAAATTTGCGTCAGCGCTGCCGCCGATATCCTGCGCAGTCTGTATGTCGATACCGCCCCGATGCGCGGTCAAACGCAGGAAATTGAGCCGGAACAAATCCACCTGGCGATCAAAGAAGCCCGCGTGCTGGAACAGAGCGCCGAGAGCGTGCCGGAATACGGCAAAGCGGTCAATATCAAGACCAAGCGTGGCGTCATCAAGCCGCGCACGCCAAACCAGGCGCAATACATCGCCAATATTCTCGATCATGACATCACCTTCGGCGTTGGCCCGGCGGGTACCGGTAAAACGTATCTTGCGGTTGCCGCAGCGGTCGATGCGCTGGAACGCCAGGATGTACGCCGTATTCTGCTGACCCGACCGGCCGTAGAAGCGGGTGAAAAGCTCGGCTTCCTGCCAGGCGATCTCAGCCAAAAAGTCGATCCTTATTTACGCCCTCTGTACGACGCGCTGTTTGAAATGCTCGGTTTCGAACGTGTCGAGAAGTTGATTGAACGCAACGTGATTGAAGTTGCGCCGCTCGCCTATATGCGCGGTCGCACCCTTAACGACGCGTTTATCATTCTTGATGAGAGCCAGAACACCACCATCGAACAGATGAAGATGTTCCTGACGCGCATCGGCTTTAATTCGAAAGCCGTAATCACCGGTGATGTAACGCAGATTGACCTACCGCGTAACACCAAATCCGGTTTGCGTCACGCCGTTGAAGTACTGGCGAACGTCGACGAAATCAGCTTTAACTTCTTCCACAGCGAAGACGTGGTGCGCCACCCGGTGGTTGCCCGCATCGTTATCGCCTATGAAGCCTGGGAAGAAGCAGAACAGAAACGTAAAGCCGAACTGGCCGCCGAGCGTAAACGCGAAGCCCAGGAGCAGGAGCAGAAATGAGTCAGGTGATCCTCGATTTACAACTGGCGTGTGAAGATAACGGCGGTCTGCCGGAAGAGGCGCAGTTCCAGAAATGGCTGGACGCCGTTATCCCGCAGTTTCAGGAAGAAGCGGAAGTGACCATTCGTCTGGTCGACAATGCGGAAAGCCACGAGCTGAATCTGACTTATCGCGGGAAAGACAAGCCGACCAACGTGCTCTCTTTCCCGTTTGAAGCTCCGCCCGGCATCGAAATGCCGCTGCTGGGCGATCTGATCATCTGCCGTCAGGTGGTTGAACAGGAAGCCCAGGAACAAGGCAAACCGCTGGATGCCCACTGGGCGCATATGGTGGTGCACGGCAGCTTGCACCTGCTGGGCTACGATCATATTGAAGACGATGAAGCCGAAGAGATGGAAGGAATCGAGACAGAGATAATGCTTGCTCTGGGCTATGAGGATCCGTACATTTCCGAGAAGGAGTAGTCTGTGCGCCGGTTCGCTGGCGCATCGACACAAAATGCCGTCCGGCGCTGAATTTACGCGTGACGAGCGACAAGTTAACTAACATGAGAACCCACACGACGCCATGAGCGACGATAACTCACACAGTAGCGACAATACCAACAGCAAAAAGGGATTCTTCTCCCTTTTACTCAGCCAGCTCTTTCACGGCGAACCGAAAAACCGTGATGAATTACTGGCTCTGATCCGAGACTCCGGGCAGAACGAGCTTATCGACAACGATACGCGCGACATGCTTGAAGGGGTGATGGATATCGCCGACCAGCGCGTTCGCGACATCATGATTCCCCGTTCACAAATGATTACCCTGAAACGCAACCAGACGCTGGACGAATGCCTCGATGTCATCATCGAGTCTGCCCACTCGCGTTTTCCGGTGATCAGCGAAGACAAAGATCATATCGAAGGGATTCTGATGGCTAAGGATTTGCTGCCGTTTATGCGCAGCGACGCCGAAGCATTCAGCATGGAAAAAGTGTTACGCCAGGCAGTGGTGGTTCCGGAAAGTAAGCGTGTCGATCGCATGCTGAAAGAGTTCCGTTCCCAGCGCTACCATATGGCTATCGTTATTGATGAGTTCGGTGGTGTTTCAGGCCTGGTCACGATCGAAGATATTCTTGAACTGATCGTCGGTGAAATCGAAGACGAATACGACGAAGAAGAAGATATCGATTTCCGCCAGCTCAGCCGCCACACCTGGACGGTTCGCGCGTTGGCACCGATTGAAGACTTCAATGAAGCCTTCGGCACCCACTTCAGCGATGAAGAGGTTGATACCATCGGCGGGTTAGTCATGCAGGCGTTTGGTCACCTGCCCGCACGCGGCGAAGCCATTGAAATTGATGGTTACCAATTCAAGGTCGCTATGGCTGATAGTCGACGTATTATTCAGGTCCATGTCAGAATGCCGGATGATTCTCCGCAACCGAAACTGGATGAGTAATGTAAATGGTATTTGCCGCATTGTTTGAGCGTCAGCGCGTACGTCTGCTGCTGGCGTTAGTTTTCGGAGCCAGCGGAACGCTGGCTTTTTCTCCTTATGACTTCTGGCCCGCCGCGCTCATTTCCCTGGCGGGTCTGCAAGGTTTAACCCTTAACCGCCGCCCTTTACAGTCCGCCTGGATTGGTTATTTCTGGGGGCTGGGCCTGTTTGGCAGCGGCGTACATTGGGTCTATGTCAGCATCGCGCAGTTCGGCGGTATGCCTGGCCCGGTCAACGTGTTCCTCGTGGTGTTACTGGCAGCGTATCTGTCGCTGTATACCGGGCTGTTCGCCGGAATTTTGTCGCGCCTGTGGCCACAAACCACCTGGCTGCGCGTGGCAATTGCCGCGCCTGTGGTTTGGCAAATCACCGAGTTTCTGCGCGGCTGGATCCTGACCGGTTTCCCGTGGTTGCAGTTTGGCTACAGCCAGATTGACGGCCCGCTGAAAGGCCTTGCACCGGTGCTGGGCGTCGAAGCGATCAACTTCCTGCTGATGGTGGTGAGTGGCCTGCTGGTGCTGGCGCTGGTTCAGCGTAACTGGCGCCCGTTGGTTGCCGCCGTGGTGCTGTTCGCGCTGCCTTTCCCGCTGCGTTTTATTCAGTGGTATCAACTGCTGCCAGAACGCACCACGCAAGTGTCGATGGTGCAGGGCAATATTCCGCAGTCGCTGAAGTGGGATGAAGGCCAGCTGATTAATACGCTGAAAATTTATGGTGACGCCACGGAAAAAGTGCTGGGCAAATCGCAGCTAATTATCTGGCCTGAATCGGCGATTCCGGATCTGGAAATCAATCAGCAGCGTTTTTTGAACACGCTGGACGATGTGTTGCGAACGAATAACAGCACGCTGATCACCGGGATTGTCGATGCACGGCTGAATCAGCAAAACCGTTACGACACTTACAATACGGTGATTACGCTCGGCAAAGACAACGCCTACAGCTACAGTTCGACCGATCGCTATAACAAAAATCATTTGGTGCCGTTTGGCGAGTTTGTGCCGCTGGAGTCGATTCTGCGTCCGCTGGCCCCATTCTTTGATTTGCCGATGTCGTCGTTCAGCCGTGGTCCTTATGTGCAGCAACCATTGCTCGCGCATGGCTTTAAACTGACCCCGGCGATTTGCTACGAGATCATTCTCGGCGAACAAGTGCGCGACAACTTCCGCCCGGATACGGATTTCCTGCTGACCATCTCTAACGACGCCTGGTTCGGTAAGTCGATTGGCCCGTGGCAACATTTCCAAATGGCACGTATGCGTTCGCTGGAGCTGGCGCGTCCGCTGCTGCGCAGCACCAATAACGGCATTACCGCCGTGATTGGCCCGCAAGGTGAGATTCAGGCGATGCTGCCGCAGTTCACCCGCGAAGTGCTGACCACCAAAGTGACGCCGACCACCGGCTTGACGCCGTACGCGCGGATGGGCAACTGGCCGCTGTGGGTTATCTCTGCGCTGCTCGGTTTTGCGGCGTTGGTGATGAGCCTGCGTCAACGCCGTCGTTAATCTCCCTGCCTCTGCTTTTGCCCGGTAACGCTTTGCTTACCGGGTCAACCTTCCGCCAATATCTTGCTGATTCTGTTGGCGTTTTATCGCCGGATGGCGACTGCGCTTATCCAGCCTACGGAGGCGTTGTAGGCCGGATAAGCGAAGCGCCATCCGGCAATTACTTCCCAAGCCAGATAAACGCAGCACCATCCGCCGCAAAATCATTTTGGCATGCCCTTTGCTTATATCTACCAGGTCGCTATGAAATCCGCTTATGTGCAATCAGTCGCACCGGCAGGGAACAGTAGCAGCACTAATCTGGTGCAATGGAAGATTTTTGCCTCTTAACGGTGCGGCGCGCCTCGCAAAAATAAACAATACCGCAGCAAAACCTTTACATTAAGCCAGACTAAATGTAACAAACACACACAACACTGCACGCTTATGTCGCAGCACATAAAAACAACACAACGGGTATCAACGTGCTTTTCGCACTGACGATAAAGGAGTCTGGATATGCAATTACGTAAACTGGCCGCCGCGATGCTGGTAATGGGAATGTCCGCCGGTCTGGTTCATGCTGAAGATGCAAAACCTGCCGACGCAGCGGGTCAGCAATCCACGCTGGATAAAATCGCCAAAAACGGCGTCATCGTCGTCGGTCACCGCGAATCATCTGTACCGTTCTCCTATTACGACAATTCACAAAAAGTTGTCGGTTATTCTCAAGACTACTCCAACGCTATCGTTGAAGCGGTGAAGAAAAAGCTTAACAAGCCGGACCTGGCCGTGAAGCTTATTCCTATCACTTCACAAAACCGTATTCCGCTGCTGCAAAACGGCACTTTCGACTTTGAGTGTGGTTCCACCACCAACAACGTTGAACGTCAAAAACAAGCGGCCTTCTCTGACACCATTTTCGTGGTGGGTACGCGTCTGCTGACCAAAAAAGGCGGCCCGATCAAAGATTTCGCTGACCTGAAAGGCAAAGCCGTGGTGGTGACCTCTGGTACCACGTCTGAAATTCTGCTGAACAAGCTGAACGACGAGAAGAAAATGGATATGCGCATCATCAGCGCGAAAGACCATGGCGACTCGTTCCGTACACTGGAAAGCGGCCGCGCTGTCGCCTTTATGATGGATGACGCCCTGCTGGCCGGTGAACGTGCGAAAGCCAAAAAACAGGATAACTGGGAAATCGTCGGCACTCCGCAATCCAAAGAAGCCTATGGCTGCATGCTGCGCAAAAACGATCCTGAGTTCAAAAAGCTGATGGATGACACCATTGCTCAGATCCAGACTTCAGGTGCTGCGGAAAAATCCTTCGATAAATGGTTTAAAAACCCGATTCCGCCAAAAAACATGAACCTCAGCTTCGACCTCTCTGACGATATGAAAGCGCTGTTCAAAGAACCGAATGACAAAGCTCTGAACTAATTACAACCATTAGGGGCGGGTTTACCTGCCCTCTCGATTGTCGAAGTTGCACGGACAGACTATACGTTGAATGGTCGTTCCCCACTCAGCGTGAACACTCGCACTTCATACAATCTTCGAGGGTAGCGCTGCTACCCTTTTTTTTCCGGAGTAGATTTATGTCCATAGACTGGAACTGGGGAATATTCCTGCAACAGGCCCCGTTCGGCAACACCACCTATCTTGGCTGGCTATGGAGTGGTTTTCAGGTCACCATCGCGCTTTCTGTGACGGCCTGGATTATCGCTTTTTTGGTCGGTTCTCTGTTTGGCATCCTGCGAACCGTTCCTAACCGTTTCCTGTCCGGCATTGGCACTTGCTATGTCGAACTGTTCCGTAACGTTCCGCTGATCGTGCAGTTCTTCACTTGGTACCTGGTGGTCCCGGAATTGCTGCCCGAAGACATCGGCATGTGGTTTAAAGCGGAGTTGGATCCGAATATCCAGTTCTTCGTCTCATCCATGGTGTGCCTCGGTCTGTTTACCGCCGCCCGCGTGTGCGAGCAAGTCCGTGCGGCAATCCAGTCGCTGCCGCGTGGTCAGAAGAACGCCGGTCTGGCAATGGGGCTGACGCTGTCGCAAACCTACCGCTATGTTCTGCTGCCGAACGCTTATCGCGTGATCGTGCCGCCAATGACCTCCGAGATGATGAACCTGGTGAAAAACTCAGCCATCGCCTCGACCATCGGTCTGGTGGACATGGCGGCGCAGGCAGGGAAACTGCTGGATTACTCCGCGCATGCGTGGGAATCCTTCACCGCCATCACCGTTGCGTATGTGCTGATTAACGCCATCATTATGTTGGTGATGAACCTGGTTGAACGCAAAATTCGCCTGCCGGGCAATATGGGGGGCAAATAATGTACGAATTTGACTGGAGTTCCATTGTTCCTTCCCTACCGTATTTGGTAGACGGGTTAATCGTCACGCTGAAAATCACCATTATCGCCATTGTGGTCGGTATCATTTGGGGAACCCTGCTGGCGGTGATGCGTCTGTCGACCTTCGCCCCGCTGCGCTGGTTTGCCAAGAGCTACGTGAACGTGTTCCGCTCCATTCCGCTGGTGATGGTGCTGCTGTGGTTCTACCTGATTGTGCCTGGTTTTCTGCAAAACGTGCTCGGCCTGTCACCGCAAACCGATATCCGCCTGATTTCCGCGATGGTGGCCTTCTCGATGTTCGAAGCGGCCTACTATTCAGAAATTATTCGCGCCGGTATCCAGAGTATCTCCCGCGGGCAATCGAGCGCCGCGCTGGCGCTGGGTATGACGCACTGGCAGTCGATGAAATTGATCATCCTGCCGCAGGCGTTTCGCGCCATGGTTCCGCTACTGCTTACGCAGGGGATCGTCTTATTCCAGGACACCTCACTGGTGTATGTCCTGAGCCTGGCGGATTTCTTCCGCACGGCTTCTACTATTGGCGAGCGTGATGGTACGCAGGTCGAAATGATCCTGTTTGCCGGCGCTGTCTATTTTGTTATCAGTCTTAGTGCTTCGCTGTTGGTCAGCTGGCTGAAGAAAAGGACCGTCTAATGATTTCCCTGAAAAATGTTTCTAAATGGTATGGCCACTTTCAGGTGCTGACCGACTGCTCCACGGAAGTGAAGAAAGGTGAAGTGGTGGTGGTGTGCGGCCCGTCCGGGTCGGGCAAATCCACGCTGATTAAAACCGTCAATGGTCTGGAACCGGTGCAGAAAGGCGAGATCGTGGTCAACGGCACAACGGTGAACGATAAGAAAACCAATCTGGCGGAGCTGCGTTCGCATGTCGGCATGGTGTTCCAGCACTTTGAGCTGTTCCCGCATTTGTCGATCATCGAAAACCTGACGCTGGCGCAGGTAAAAGTGCTCAAGCGTGATAAAGCCGCAGCGCGGGATAAAGGGCTAAAATTGCTGGAGCGCGTTGGCCTGTCAGCACATGCCAACAAGTTCCCGGCGCAGCTTTCCGGCGGCCAGCAGCAGCGTGTGGCGATCGCCCGTGCGCTCTGTATGGATCCGGTCGCTATGCTGTTTGACGAACCGACTTCCGCGCTCGATCCAGAAATGATCAACGAAGTGTTGGACGTCATGGTTGAGCTGGCGAACGAAGGGATGACAATGATGGTAGTGACCCACGAAATGGGCTTTGCCCGCAAAGTGGCCAACCGCGTGATCTTTATGGATGAAGGGAAAATTGTCGAAGACTCCGAGAAAGAGGCGTTCTTTGATAACCCGAAATCCGATCGCGCCAAAGACTTCCTCGCGAAGATCCTGCACTAATCGCATTACGCCTGCCCGCAATCCGTGGGCAGGCGCTTTTCACTTAGGGTTCAAACGGACGACGCTGGAACTGATCGTGACCGCATTTCGGACACAGCGGCAAAACGTCCGGGGTATAAACCGCCAAATGGAAATGGCACTTCTCGCAGACCAGATTCCCCAGCCCAACCACTTCGCCGCTGTGATACACGCCGTGGTGATTCAGATCCTGGAACACTTCGCGCCATTCAAGCTGTGTTTTGTCGGTGATATCCGCCAGTTCCTGCCAGATGCTCTCTTTGATCACCCGCATAAACACGCCGTCGGTGACCTCTTCCTGGCTCTCGTTATAGCTGCGCGCGAACTCTTCCAGATCGCGGCGGATCGCCCGCATTAACTCGTCAACTTCTGTACGCGTTAACTCACCGGTCTGCGCGACCCTCAGGCGTGCCTGTTCGACTAATGCGTCAATATCGCGATCGCCGTTACGCAGGCGTTCGGTCAATGTGGCGACCAGTTCACGGTAAAAATGAGCAACCTTGTTCATCGTTTCGCCTCCCGGTTCAGTAACTAATTCTAATGATAGACGTTATTTTTCACCCGCAGTGCCGAGTCGCCCGCACAGTCGACAAAAAGTTAGCTGTCAGAGGCGGCGGCTATTTCGCGCCCGGTTTTCGGAAAGGCTGTTTTGAGGCTGGCGTTTGGGCTATGCTATGCCGACTGAAAAACCACGTATCAACGCTACATTTGTAGCTGTAGCAAAAACAGGACTACTGGCTGCCATGCAAGAGCAATACCGCCCGGAAGAGATAGAATCCAACGTACAGCGTCACTGGGAAGAGAAACGCACATTCGAAGTCACTGAAGACGAGAGCAAAGAAAAATACTATTGCCTGTCGATGCTCCCCTATCCTTCTGGCCGACTACACATGGGCCACGTTCGTAACTACACCATCGGTGATGTCATTTCCCGCTACCAGCGCATGCTGGGTAAAAACGTGCTGCAGCCTATCGGCTGGGATGCGTTCGGTCTGCCGGCGGAAGGCGCGGCAGTAAAGAACAATACCGCGCCAGCACCGTGGACCTACGACAACATCGCTTACATGAAAAACCAGCTCAAAATGCTGGGTTTCGGCTACGACTGGAGCCGTGAAGTCACCACCTGTACGCCAGAGTATTATCGCTGGGAACAGAAGTTCTTCACCGAGCTCTATAAAAAAGGCCTCGTCTACAAAAAAACCTCTGCGGTGAACTGGTGCCCGAACGACCAGACCGTGCTGGCGAACGAACAGGTTATCGACGGTTGCTGCTGGCGCTGCGATACCAAAGTTGAGCGTAAAGAGATCCCGCAGTGGTTTATCAAAATCACCGCTTACGCCGACGAACTGCTGAGCGATCTGGATAAGATGGATCAGTGGCCGGATACCGTTAAAACCATGCAGCGTAACTGGATTGGCCGTTCCGAAGGTGTGGAAATCACCTTTGACGTGCAGAACAGCGACGAGAAGCTGACGGTTTACACCACGCGCCCGGATACCTTCATCGGCGCCACTTACCTCGCCGTTGCCGCAGGTCACCCGCTGGCACAGCAGGCCGCGCAGAACAAACCCGAATTAGCTAACTTCATCGACGAATGCCGCAACACTAAAGTCGCGGAAGCCGATATGGCAACGATGGAGAAAAAAGGCGTCGACACCGGTGTGAAAGCGATTCATCCGCTAACCGGCGAAGCGATTCCGGTCTGGGCGGCAAACTTCGTGCTGATGGAATACGGCACCGGCGCGGTCATGGCTGTTCCAGGTCATGACCAGCGCGACTACGAATTCGCCACCAAATACAGCCTGCCAATTAAACCGGTCATCCTCAACGCAGACGGCAGCGAGCCGGATCTCAGCGCGCAGGCGATGACCGAGAAAGGCGTGCTGTTTAACTCGGGTGAGTTCGATGGTCTCGACTTTACCGCCGCTTTTAACGCGATTGCCGATAAACTGGCCGCGAAAGGCGTTGGCGAGCGCAAAGTAAACTTCCGTCTGCGCGACTGGGGGGTTTCCCGCCAGCGCTACTGGGGCGCGCCGATTCCGATGGTGACGCTGGAAGACGGAACTGTTGTCCCGACGCCGGAAGATCAACTGCCCGTTATTCTGCCGGAAGATGTCGTCATGGACGGCATCACCAGCCCGATCAAAGCCGATCCAGAGTGGGCAAAAACCACCGTTAACGGTCAGCCTGCGCTGCGTGAAACCGATACTTTCGACACCTTTATGGAGTCCTCCTGGTACTACGCGCGTTACACCTGCCCGCAGTACGACAAAGGAATGCTCGATCCCAACGCGGCGAACTACTGGCTGCCGGTGGATATTTATATCGGCGGTATCGAACACGCCATCATGCACCTGCTCTATTTCCGCTTCTTCCACAAACTGATGCGCGATGCGGGCATGGTTAACTCTGATGAGCCCGCCAAACAGCTGCTTTGCCAGGGCATGGTGCTGGCTGACGCCTTCTACTATGTCGGCGCGAGCGGCGAACGTAACTGGGTTTCGCCGAAAGAAGCGATTGTTGAGCGTGACGAGAAAGGCCGTATCGTGAAAGCGCATGACGCAGCGGGTCACGAGCTGGTCTATACCGGCATGAGCAAAATGTCCAAGTCGAAAAATAACGGTATCGACCCGCAGGAAATGGTTGAACGTTACGGCGCGGACACCGTGCGTCTGTTTATGATGTTTGCCTCCCCGGCGGACATGACGCTGGAGTGGCAAGAGTCCGGCGTAGAAGGCGCGAACCGCTTCCTGAAACGCGTCTGGAAACTGGTTTACGAACACACTGCGCAAGGTGCCGTTGTACCGCTGGATCTGGCTGCGCTGAGCGAAGATCAGCAAGCACTGCGTCGCGACGTACACAAAACCATCGCCAAAGTCTCCGATGATATCGGTCGTCGTCAGACCTTCAACACCGCTATCGCGGCCATCATGGAGCTGATGAACAAGCTGGCGAAAGCGCCGCAGGAAAGCGCACAAGATCGCGCATTAATGCAGGAAGCGCTGCTGGCGGTGGTTCGTATGTTGAACCCGTTCACGCCGCACGCAAGCTTTACGCTCTGGCAGGAACTGGGTGGCGAAGGCGATATCGACAACGCGCCGTGGCCGGTAGCGGACGAAAAAGCGATGGTGGAAAACACCACGCTGGTTGTCGTGCAGGTTAACGGCAAAGTCCGCGGTAAAATCACCGTGGCCGTCGACGCGACCGAAGAGCAAGTCCGTGAACGCGCGGGCCAGGAACATCTGGTGGCGAAATATCTTGATGGCGTTACCGTGCGTAAAGTGATTTACGTACCGGGTAAACTGCTCAATCTGGTCGTTGGCTAAGCGCGGGAGGAAGCGTGCGATATCTGGCAACATTGTTTGTAGCACTGGCGGTGTTGGTCACCGCCGGATGTGGCTGGCATCTGCGCAGTAACACGCAGGTACCGACCGAAATGAAAACGATGATCTTCAACTCCAGCGATCCGAATGGTCCGCTGAGCCGTTCTATTCGCAGCCAGCTGCGTCTGAACGGTGTGACGTTGTTGAGTGAAAGTTCTACGCGTCAGGACGTGCCGTCGCTTCGCCTGGGTTCGGTGTCGATGGGTCGAGATACGGCCTCTGTTTTCCAGGATGGCCGTACTGCGGAGTATCAAATGGTGCTGACGGTCAGCGCGAGCGTGCTGATTCCGGGTCATGATATCTACCCGATCAGCACGAAAGTGTACCGTTCGTTCTTCGATAACCCGCAAAAGGCGCTGGCGAAATCAGCGGAGCAGGACATTATCGTGAAAGAGATGTATGAAAAGGCCGCAGAGCAATTGATTCGCAAGCTGCCAAGCGTGCGTACGGCTGACGCGAAAAATACGCGTGAAGCCGAAGCGATGCCTGTTGCGCCCACTTCGGCAACGCCGGGTAGCTAATGCTCAGGTTGTATCCGGAACAACTCCGCGCGCAGCTCAATGAAGGGCTGCGCGCGGCGTATCTGCTGCTGGGTAACGATCCGTTACTACTCCAGGAGAGCCAGGATGCCGTGCGCCAGGTCGCTGCCGCGCAAGGTTTCACTGAACATCACACTTTTTCCCTTGATAACAGCACCGACTGGGACGAAATCTTTTCGATTTGCCAGGCGCTCAGCCTGTTCGCCAGCCGACAAACGTTGTTATTGCAATTGCCGGATAACGGCCCAAACGCCGCCATCAATGAGCAACTGGCGAAACTAATCAGCCTGCTGCATGAGGATCTGATCCTGATCGTACGCGGCAATAAATTAACCAAAGCGCAGGAAAACGCCGCCTGGATAACCCAGTTAAACACCCGAGTCGTGCAGGTGAGTTGTCAGACGCCTGAACAGGCGAACTTGCCGCGCTGGGTGGCAGCGCGGGCAAAGCAAAACAAGCTGGATTTAGATGAAGCGGCAAATCAGCTGCTCTGCTATTGCTACGAAGGCAATCTGTTAGCTCTGGCGCAAGCGCTGGAGCGTCTTTCGCTGCTGTGGCCGGATGGCAAACTCACCCTGCCCCGCGTGGAACAAGCGGTCAACGATGCCGCGCACTTTACGCCGTTTCACTGGGTGGACGCGCTGTTGGCCGGGAAAAGTAAACGCGCGTTGCATATTCTCACCCAGCTTCGGCTGGAGGCCTGCGAACCGGTGATTCTGCTGCGCACCGTGCAGCGAGAATTGCTGCTGCTGGTCACGCTGAAACGCCAAATGGCGCATACGCCTTTGCGCACGCTGTTTGATAAACATCGAGTATGGCAAAACCGCCGCAGTACAACCACCGATGCGCTGAACCGCCTAAGCATCAATCAGTTGCGCCAGGCTGTTCATCTGCTAAGCCGCATTGAGCTGATCGTGAAGCAGGATTTCGGTCAATCGGTGTGGGCGGAGCTGGAAGGGCTTTCTCTGCTACTCTGTCATAAGGCACTGGCAGACGTTTTTATTGATGGTTGATATGAATCAGTTGCAAGCATTGTTTGGTGGAACCTTTGATCCCGTGCACTACGGGCATCTTAAGCCTGTCGAAGCACTGGCGAATCTGATTGGCCTGTCGAAGGTCATCATCATGCCGAACAATGTGCCGCCGCATCGCCCGCAACCGGAAGCCACCAGCCAGCAACGCAAAAAAATGGTTGAGCTGGCGATTGCCGACAAACCGCTTTTCACCCTTGATGAACGCGAACTGCGCCGTGATACGCCCTCGTATACGGCGCAAACCTTGCACGAGTGGCGGGAACAACAGGGCGCAGAGCGTTCGCTGGCATTTATTATCGGCCAGGATTCCCTGCTGACCTTCCCAAGCTGGCATCACTACGACACCATTCTCGACAACTGCCATTTGATTGTTTGCCGCCGCCCGGGTTACCCGCTAGCGATGGAGCAGGCCGAGCATCAACAATGGCTTGAGGCGCATCTCACCACCAATCCCGAAGATCTGCATACGCTGCCCGCCGGCAAAATTTTCCTTGCCGAAACGCCGTGGTTTAACATTTCGGCGACGATTATCCGCGAACGGCTTGAGCGCAACGAACCGTGCGACGATCTGCTGCCCGACGCCGTGCTGGATTACATCAACGAACAGGGTTTATACCACTGAGCACCGCCGTCATCGCGGCAATCAACACATCGTTTTCCGCCTGCCCGCGAACCGCGACGCGATAATAACGCCCGTCCAGACCGGGATAATTCGCACAACTGCGGATCAACACATGACGCTCAAGCAGCGCGCGCTGTAAATCTATTTGCGGCGCATCACAGCGTAGAAACAGATAGTTCGCCGCCCCCGACCAGACGGTCAACGCAGGCAATGCATTTAACGCATTGAACAGGCGCGGGCGCTCGCATGACAACCAGTGCCAGCTTGCCTGCTGATACTCGCGATCCTGCAAAATCACATCCCCGGCCAGCGCGGCAAACGCATTGATTGACCACGGCATCTGCGCCGCGCGCATCTGGGTGATTTTTTGCGTATCGCTACCCAGCAGATACCCTAGCCGCAGACCAGGAATAGCATAAAACTTGGTCAACGATCGCAGCACCCAAAGGTGCGGATTACCCGCCAAATGCGGGATAAACCCTTCGCGCTCTGGAATGAAATCCATAAAGGCTTCATCGAGAATCAGCTGGATCCCCAACGTCTTGCAGCGCGCAACAATGGCATGCAACAGAGCGTCATCCGGCAGCAGGCCAGTGGGGTTGTTCGGCGTGCAAAGAAACAGGCAATCGAGGTGCGCCGTTAGCGCATCCAGCAGACGGTCGGTAAGCTGCCAGCCCTCGTCTTCGCGCAGCGCGAATTCCGTAATTTCGCATCCCGCCAGCGACAACGCCCGCCGATACTCGGCAAAACCGGGTGTTACCAGCATTGCGTTACGCGGCGCGAGCGCATTGACCAGCGCGAAAATCGCTTCCGTTTCACCATTCCCGGCAAGCACCCAGGACACCGGCACCTGATGATGGGCGGCCAGCACTTGATGCAAGCGTTGGTATTCAACATCCGGGTAGCATTCGGCCAGCGCCAGGTTCTCCTGCAACGCGCGTTTGAGTGAATCTGGCATTCCTGCCGGGTTAATATTGGCGCTGAAATCGTGTAATTGCTCCGGCGCAATACCGAGCAATTCGGCCGCCTCGCGCGTGTTGCCGCCATGCGCACTGTGAAACAAAGCCATCTTTCGCTCCGGTCAAAAACGGCTATCTTAAACGAAAAGCAGAGGTGGATTCAGAGCGCGATGATAAACTTTGCGCAGAAATCCAGACGGGAGACAACAATGCGACTCTGGTTAATACGCCACGGAGAAACCGAAGCGAATGTCGCCGGGCTTTACAGCGGCCATGCCCCTACACCACT
This sequence comes from Kosakonia sp. BYX6, assembly GCF_038449125.1. Lineage (NCBI taxonomy): Bacteria > Pseudomonadati > Pseudomonadota > Gammaproteobacteria > Enterobacterales > Enterobacteriaceae > Kosakonia > Kosakonia calanthes. The sequence goes on from NZ_CP151800.1 coordinate 3,311,327, forward strand.
GACACCCAAAGGGCTTGCCCAGGCGCAAACCCTGCGCGAATTACTCCACGCCGTCCCCTTCGATTATGTGCTGTGCAGTGAACTGGAGCGGGCGCAGCAAACGGCAGCATGCGTTCTGGAATCACGCAATCTCGCCATCCACACCACGTCGCTACTGAGCGAGATGTTTTTTGGTGATTGGGAAATGCGCCACCATCGCGATTTAATGCTGGAAGACCCCGAAAGTTACGCCGCCTGGTGCAGCGACTGGCAGAACGCGATCCCCACAAACGGAGAGGGTTTTCAGGCTTTTTCCGCGCGCATTGAGCAAGTGATTGCGCTACTCGCCGGGATTAAACAGACACAGAATAATGTGCTGATTGCCAGCCATCAGGGTGTGTTGAGCCTGCTGATTGCCCGTTTATTGCAGATGCCCGCCACGTCGCTGTGGCATTTTCGCGTGGATCATGGCTGCTGGAGCGCGATTGATATTCACGAGGATTTCGCCACGCTTCGGGTACTGAATAGCCGTGCAGTTTGGCGCCCGGACGAGACGTAGCGCGTTTTTCGCCCATCTCTTTGTCGGCATTGATTCGGTCATTGACACACCACTCCAGGCTGCTATCCTCCGCGCGCAGAAATTGTTTTACAAAAATGGCGATGCAATCACGCGGCCGCGATGGGATGATAGCCCACTTTTGAAATTGTCGGGCTTGGACTTTTATCCCGACAATCAGCGCAGTTCAGGTATAATGTCAGGCCGTTCATTAACAGTACACTTTTTACTCACCCAGGGGGAACACTTGCAGGGTAAAGCACTCCAGGATTTTGTTATCGACAAAATTGATGACCTGAAAGGTCAGGACATCGTTGCCATTGACGTTCAGGGCAAATCCAGCATCACCGATTGCATGGTTATCTGCACCGGTACATCCAGCCGCCATGTGGTGTCCATTGCGGATCACGTAGTTCAGGAATCCCGCGCCGCTGGCTTGCTGCCGCTCGGTGTCGAAGGCGAAAGCGCCGCCGACTGGGTGGTTGTCGATCTGGGCGATGTGATTGTCCATGTTATGCAGGAAGAGAGCCGTCGCCTGTACGAACTGGAAAAACTCTGGGGTTGATGCGTGAAACTGCAACTGGTCGCCGTCGGCACAAAAATGCCGGACTGGGTACAGACAGGTTTTACTGAATATCTGCGTCGCTTTCCGAAAGATATGCCGTTCGAACTGGTGGAAATTCCCGCTGGTAAACGCGGCAAGAACGCCGATATCAAACGTATTCTCGATAAAGAGGGTGAACTGATGCTGGCCGCGGCTGGCAAAAATCGCATTGTCACCCTCGATATCCCTGGAAAACCCTGGGATACACCGCAGCTGGCAAACGCGCTGGAACGCTGGAAGCAGGATGGGCGCGATGTCAGCCTGCTGATTGGCGGACCAGAAGGGTTATCCCCCGCCTGCAAAGCGGCAGCAGAACAAAGTTGGTCTCTCTCTGCGTTGACACTTCCTCACCCGCTGGTGCGTGTGCTGGTTGCCGAAAGCCTGTATCGCGCATGGAGTATTACAACCAATCACCCTTATCACCGTGAGTAATGACGAGTCTTAGGCAGATAAAGCAGCGGATGAAATTACAGAATTCTTTTCGCGACTATACGGCTGAGTCCGCGCTGTTTGTGCGCCGGGCGGTGGTCGCCTTTACGGGGATTTTGCTGCTTTCCGGCGTGCTGGTCGCCAACCTTTATAATCTGCAAATCGTCCGTTTTGCAGATTACCAGACCCGCTCCAACGAAAACCGCATCAAACTGGTTCCTATCGCGCCGAGTCGCGGCATTATTTACGATCGCAACGGCACGCCGCTGGCGCTCAATCGCACCATTTACCAGGTGGAAATGATGCCGGAGAAGGTCGATGACGTGCAGCAAACGCTGGATGCGCTGCGCGATGTGGTCGATCTAAACGATGATGATATCGCCGCGTTCAAAAAAGAGCGCTCGCGCTCGCACCGGTTCACCTCCATTCCGGTGAAAACCAACCTGACCGAAGTGCAGGTCGCCCGCTTTGCCGTCAACCAGTACCGCTTTCCCGGCGTGGAAGTGAAAGGCTATAAACGCCGCTTTTACCCGTACGGTTCCGCACTGACGCATGTCATTGGCTATGTGTCCAAAATTAACGATAAAGATGTCGAAAGGCTGGATAAAGACGGCAAGCTCGCCAACTACGCCGCGACCCATGATATCGGCAAACTCGGCATCGAGCGCTATTACGAAGATGTGCTGCACGGCCAAACCGGCTATGAAGAAGTGGAAGTTAACAACCGTGGCCGCGTGATCCGCCAGCTCAAAGAAGTACCGCCGCAGGCCGGGCATGACATTTATCTGACGCTGGATCTCAAATTACAGCAGTATGTTGAAACGCTGCTCGCCGGCAGCCGCGCTGCGGTGGTGGTGACCGATCCGCGCAACGGCAGTATTCTGGCGCTGGTGTCCATGCCCAGCTACGATCCGAACCTGTTTGTCGACGGCATTTCGAGTAAGGATTACGCTGCCCTGCTCAACGATCCGAATACGCCGCTGATCAACCGCGCGACGCAGGGGGTTTACCCGCCAGCGTCCACAGTGAAACCGTATGTGGCGGTTTCCGCACTCAGTGCTGGCGTGATCACCCGCAACACCAGCCTGTTCGATCCGGGTTGGTGGCAGTTGCCCGGTTCTGAAAAACGCTATCGTGACTGGAAAAAATGGGGACACGGCCATCTGAATGTCACCAAATCTCTGGAAGAATCCGCCGATACCTTCTTCTACCAGGTCGCTTATGACATGGGCATCGACCGCCTGTCAGAGTGGATGAGTAAATTTGGTTACGGCCACTATACGGGCGTCGACCTGTCGGAAGAACGTTCCGGGAATATGCCGACCCGCGAATGGAAGCTGAAGCGCTTTAAGAAACCGTGGTATCAGGGCGACACCATTCCGGTGGGCATCGGTCAGGGTTACTGGACCGCGACCCCGTTACAGATAAACAAAGCGATGATGACGCTGATTAACGACGGCATCGTTAAAGTGCCGCATCTGCTGATGAGCACGGTCGAAGACGGCAAACAGGTTCCGTGGAAGCAGCCCGTACAGCAGCCAATCGGCGATATTCATTCTGGTTATTGGGAAATCGCCAAAGACGGTATGTACGGCGTGGCGAACCGCCCCAACGGGACGGGCCACAAGTACTTTGCCAATGCGCCGTATAAGGCAGCGGCGAAATCCGGTACCGCACAGGTCTTTGGTCTGAAGGCGAACGAAACCTATAATGCGCACCGCATTGCCGAACGTCTGCGCGACCATAAATTGATGACGGCCTTCGCGCCTTATGACAATCCGCAGGTTGCTGTCGCGATCATCCTGGAAAACGGCGGCGCAGGCCCGGCTGTCGGGACCATCATGCGCCAGATCCTCGACCATATTATGCTTGGCGATAACAACACCGAGTTGCCGGCGGAAAACCCGTCAACGGCAGCGGCGGAGGACCAATAATCATGACGGATAATCCGAACAAAAAATCGTTCTGGGACAAAATCCATATCGATCCCGCGTTCATGCTCATTATCCTCGCGCTGCTGTTCTACAGCGCGATCGTTATCTGGAGCGCCAGCGGCCAGGACATTGGCATGACGGAACGCAAAATCGGCCAGATCACTATGGGGCTGATTGTCATGGTCGTGCTGGCGCAGGTCCCGCCACGCGTCTACGAAGGCTGGGCGCCCTATCTCTATATTTTCTGTGTGATCTTGCTGATTGCGGTCGATGCCTTCGGTGCTATTTCGAAAGGTGCGCAGCGCTGGCTCGATCTGGGCATTGTGCGTTTCCAGCCCTCTGAGATTGCTAAAATCGCCGTACCGCTGATGGTGGCGCGCTTTATCAACCGCGATGTTTGTCCGCCGTCACTGAAAAACACAGCCATCGCGCTGGTGCTGATTTTTGTGCCGACACTGCTGGTGGCGGCGCAGCCGGATCTCGGTACGTCAATTTTGGTGGTGCTCTCCGGGCTGTTTGTGCTTTTCTTATCCGGTCTGAGCTGGCGGCTGATTGGTATCGCCGCCGTGCTGGTCGCCGCGTTTATCCCGGTGTTGTGGTTCTTCCTGATGCATGATTATCAGCGCCAGCGCGTGATGATGTTGCTCGATCCGGAAACCGATCCGCTGGGTGCGGGCTACCATATTATTCAGTCGAAGATCGCCATTGGCTCCGGCGGTTTGACCGGCAAAGGCTGGCTGCACGGTACTCAGTCGCAGCTTGAGTTTCTGCCGGAACGCCACACCGATTTTATCTTCGCCGTCTTGTCGGAAGAACTCGGTCTGGTGGGTATTCTGATTTTGCTGGCGCTCTATTTGCTGCTGATTATGCGCGGGTTATGGATCGCCGCGCGGGCACAGACTACCTTTGGTCGGGTAATGGCCGGTGGTTTGATGTTGATTCTGTTCGTTTATGTGTTCGTAAATATTGGTATGGTGAGCGGTATCTTGCCGGTGGTGGGCGTACCGCTACCGCTGATCAGCTACGGGGGTTCTGCCCTGATCGTACTCATGGCCGGGTTTGGTATCGTTATGTCGATCCATACCCACAGGAAAATGTTGTCAAAGAACGTATAAGAGGTGCGCAATGCATAAGCTTTGGCCTGGGATCTGCATCGCGGCAGGGTTGCTGGCGGCATGTTCAAATAATGATGGTCAGCAACAAACGATCGTCGCGCCCCAACCCGCCGTGTGCAACGGTCCTGTCGTAGAGATCAGTGGCGCGGAGCCGCATTATGAGCAGCTCAATGCGACGGCAAATCAGGATTATGAGCGTGACGGTAAAAGCTACAAAGTGGTACAAGACCCGTCAACCTTCAGCCAGGCGGGTTTCGCCGCGATTTATGACGCCGAACCGGGCAGCAACCTGACCGCGTCCGGCGAAGCGTTTGATCCGAATCAGCTGACTGCGGCGCACCCGACGCTGCCGATCCCGAGTTACGCGCGCATCACCAACCTGGCGAACGGCCGCATGATTGTCGTGCGCATCAACGATCGTGGCCCGTACGGTAATGACCGCGTGATCTCCCTTTCGCGCGCTTCCGCCGACCGTCTGAACACCTCGAATAACACCAAAGTGCGCATCGATCCGATTATCGTCGCGCAGGATGGTTCGCTTTCTGGTCCGGGGATGGCCTGTACCAAAGTCGCGCAGCAAACCTATGTGCTGCCCGCTCGCCCGGATCTCGGCGGCGGCATGGGCAGCGCCTCTTCACAACCGCAGCCAACCCAACCGCAAGATAATGTTCAGCCGATCAGCAACGATACGCTGAAAAGCGATGACGCCACCGGCGCGCCGGTCAGTAGCGGTGGTTTCCTGGGCGCGCAAACACCGCTTGCCTCTGGCGTGCTGGAAAGCAATGAGACCGCGCAACCGACAACCACCACGCCGGTAACGGCAACGCCAGCCACACAAACTGAGCCGGTAGTTCAGGCTGCGGCACCGGCGACGCGCACTTCACCGGTTACCGCACCGGGTTCTGTGCAGGGTGGCGTGCGGACAACCGCCCCGACCACCAGCGCACCGGCGGCAACCGCCAGCAGCGGTTATATGGTGCAAGTGGGCGCGGTAAGCGATCAGACGCGGGCGCAGCAGTATCAACAACGTTTGGCGCAGCAATTTGCCGTACCGGGTCGCGTCACGCAAAACGGCGCGGTCTGGCGCGTACAGTTAGGGCCGTTCAGTAATAAAGCCGATGCCAGCGCTTTACAGCAACGTCTGCAAAATGAAGCGCAGTTACAGTCGTTTATTACTGGCGCGCAGTAGTTGGGAAAGGCATCTGATTCTGTCAGTTTGTGTAAGCAACATTAACAATCTCATGCTGAAAGTCAGATGCCTGCCGATATAGCTTTTGCTATAGTAAGGCACTTTTTTTAACTCCATCACGGATGTCGTAGTTCGACCATGAAGACCACTTTTTCCGCTCGTTTCGTGCAGCGCCTGGCGCTCACCACGGCGCTGACCGCAGCCGCTCTGTCCGCTGCGCATGCCGATGACCTGAATATTAAAACCATGATCCCAGGCGTTCCGCAGATCGACGCGGAATCTTACATCCTGATCGATTACAACTCTGGCAAAGTGCTGGCGGAACAGAACGCCGATGCGCGTCGCGACCCGGCAAGTCTGACCAAAATGATGACCAGCTACGTCATCGGCCAGGCGATGAAAGCGGGTAAATTCAAAGACAGCGATCTGGTGACTATCGGCAACGACGCATGGGCAACCGGCAACCCGGTGTTCCGTGGTTCTTCCCTGATGTTCCTGAAGCCAGGCATGCAAGTGCCGGTTTCCCAGCTGATTCGCGGTATCAACCTGCAATCCGGTAACGATGCTTGCGTAGCGATGGCCGATTATGTTGCCGGAAGCCAGGACGCGTTCGTTGGCCTGATGAACAGCTACGTTAACGCGTTGGGTCTGAAAAACAGCCATTTCCAGACAGTGCACGGTCTGGATGCCGATGGTCAGTTCAGCTCCGCCCGCGATATGGCGATGATTGGCCAGGCGCTGATCCGTGACGTGCCGAACGAATACTCCATCTATAAAGAGAAAGAGTTTACCTTTAACGGCATCCGCCAGACTAACCGTAACGGTCTGCTGTGGGATAACAGCCTGAATGTCGACGGTATTAAAACCGGTCACACCGACAAAGCCGGTTACAACCTGGTGGCCTCGGCGACGGAAGGTCAAATGCGTTTGATCTCGGCGGTGATGGGCGGCCGTACCTTTAAAGGCCGTGAGACGGAAAGTAAAAAGCTGCTGACTTGGGGTTTCCGTTTCTTTGAAACCGTGAGTCCGCTGAAAGCGGGTAAAGAGTTCGCGTCTGAGCCGGCCTGGTTCGGCGACAGCGATCGCGCCTCTTTGGGCGTGGATAAAGACGTTTACCTGACCATTCCTCGCGGTCGCATGAAAGATCTGAAAGCCAGTTATGTGCTGAATACCAGTGAGTTGCACGCGCCGTTGCAGAAAAATCAGGTTGTTGGCGCCATCAACTTCCAGTTGGATGGCAAAACCATCGAGCAACGCCCGCTGGTTGTGTTGCAGGAAATCCCGGAAGGTAATTTCTTCGGCAAAATCATTGATTACATTAAATTGATGTTCCATCACTGGTTTGGCTAAAAAATGAACACTTGAAAGTGTGATTTCTGCCCCCATATACTTAGCATCTCAAAAACTCCTGCTCCTTCGGCAGGAGTTGTTATTTTTTACGCCGGAGCTGACATGAAAACCAATCTCAAAGAACTGCTTGAATTCCCGACTCCCTTTACCTACAAAGTGATGGGTCTGGCGAAACCAGAGCTGGTTGATCTGGTGGTTGAAGTGGTACAGCGCCATGCGCCAGGTGATTACTCTCCGCAGGTAAAACCGAGCAGCAAAGGCAATTACCACTCGGTATCTATCACCATCAACGCGACGCACATTGAGCAAGTTGAAACGCTGTACGAAGAACTGGGCAACATCGAAATTGTTCGTATGGTGCTGTAATCGAGCGGGACGTTACCCGGAGCCATTCGGGTAACGTTTTCGCTGTGGTATACTCCCCGCACTCTTTTCTCCCCCGGAGATGCCGTTTTGTCTCAGGACACAATTCTTATCCGCAACCTCGGTTTACAGCCTTATGAGCCTGTATCCCAATCAATGCATGAATTCACCGATACTCGCGACGACAGCACGCCTGATGAAATCTGGCTGGTCGAGCACCCTCCTGTCTTTACGCAGGGCCAGGCCGGTAAAGCCGAACATGTGCTGGCGGCGGGAGATATTCCGGTTATCCAAAGCGATCGCGGCGGCCAGGTGACCTACCACGGACCGGGCCAGCAAGTGATGTATGTTTTAATTAATCTTAAGCGCCGCAAAATTGGCGTGCGCGAACTGGTCACCCTGCTGGAAAATACCGTTATTAATACGCTCGCCGCGTTCAATATCGATGCGCAAGCGCGAGCCGATGCACCAGGCGTGTATGTGCAAGGTAAGAAAATTTGTTCGCTGGGTTTGCGCATTCGGAAAGGCTGCTCATTTCATGGCCTGGCGCTGAATATAGATATGGACCTGGCGCCGTTTATGCGCATCAACCCTTGCGGTTACGCCGGGATGGAAATGACGCAGGTCAGCCAACTCGCTGAAAATGTGGGTCTGGATAAAATAAGGACAATTCTTATCCAGCAATTTTTAGCGTTACTAAACAATCCACCCCATCAATATATGAATGCTTAATATATGATGTATAACGACCCGCAATTTGTGCGGGTCGTTATTTATTTGTCTTGTTAATGCTTTACAACAGAAGCCATATTCTCTATTTTCAACCTGCCTGCCTTTTCTGGCTAATAAGTACCACAATGCTTCGCCAGACTTCGTATACGTGCTTTAGGCCAATCGCTTTTTGAGTACATTGCCCGGCATCGCGATGAAAAATCTACGTAATGATGGTATGAGACAGGACGTTAACTCAAATTAATAATGAACAAGAAAAACAAATTCAACTATCATTCATATTGCGAATGAATACGGAGCACAAGCGTGGATAATAATAACCTGCCGGAAAAGCGAATAACCGTGCGCCCCGAGGACGACAAACCGCAAATCTTCCGGACGCTGCGCAATATTGATCTCAATTTGTTGACTATTTTTGAGGCAGTATATGTTCACAAAGGGATTGTCAACGCGGCAAAAGTGCTCAACTTAACGCCTTCCGCTATTAGCCAGTCAATTCAAAAATTACGTTTGATATTTCCCGATCCGCTTTTCATCCGTAAAGGCCAGGGCGTCACGCCGACAGCCTATGCTTCTCATCTGCATGAATATATCAGCCAGGGCCTGGAGTCTATTCTCGGTGCGCTGGACCTTACTGGCAGTTATGACAAACAGCGGACAATTACTGTCGGCACTACGCCTTCTATTGGCGCGTTAGTCATTCCTTCTATTTTTCAGGCAATAAAAGAGCATTCTCCGCATTTAATGATGCGCAATATTCCTATTAGCGATGCGGAAAGCCAGTTAAGCCAGTTTCAGACCGATTTAATTATCGATACGCATATTACGAGTTCGCGCACCATTAACCATCATGTGCTTTATACCGACCGGTTAATGTTGGTTTGCCGTAAAGGGCACCCTTGTCTGCATGAAGCGATTAATGCGGAAATTTTGCAGAAATATGAGCACACACTATTGATGCTGGAAGGGCAAAATTTGAGCGCCTTGCGTCAGCGGGTGCAGGACATCTTCCCGGAACGCCAGGTCAGTTTTAGCAGTTACAATATGTTTACTATTGCAGCACTGATCGGCAACAGCGATTTACTGGGGCTGATGCCCATGCGTTTGTTCGAGTTATTCCGCCACTGTTGGCCATTGGTGGAGATACCTTTCGCCGCCATCAGCAATGAACGCCTCGATATTTCCCTGTATTACAACAAGTTGAGCTTGCGTGATCCGGTTCTGGAAAATGTTATCGACGTTATCCGACGGGCTTTTTAAGGCCCGCCCGCGCCTGGCAAATCGGCTAACCCTTTCTGGGCATCTGGCACAAAACAACAACTATTTTACAAATTGGCCGGTTGTCAGGCTGCTTTCTGTCCTCTATCAATGGTATACTGCGCGCACGTTAATTCAAAAATAGTTGATAAATACAACATTCCCTTGAATTGAAATGCTTACTTCGTTATCCGCAACTGGAACACGCACGCTATGAGTAAACCCATTGTGATGGAACGCGGTGTCAAATATCGCGATGCCGATAAAATGGCTCTTATCCCGGTCAAAAACGTGGCAACAGAGCGCGAAGCCCTGTTAAGAAAACCGGAATGGATGAAAATCAAACTCCCGGCCGACTCTTCCCGTATCCAGGGTATTAAAGCAGCCATGCGCAAAAATGGGCTGCACTCTGTGTGTGAAGAAGCATCTTGCCCGAACCTTGCTGAGTGTTTCAACCACGGTACGGCGACCTTTATGATCCTCGGTGCGATTTGTACGCGCCGCTGCCCATTCTGCGATGTGGCCCATGGTCGCCCTGTCGCACCGGATACGAACGAACCACAAAAACTGGCGCAGACCATTGCTGATATGGCGCTGCGTTATGTTGTTATCACCTCGGTCGACCGTGATGACCTACGTGATGGCGGTGCTCAGCATTTTGCTGACTGCATCACCGCCATTCGCGAGAAGACCCCGTCGATTAAAATCGAAACGCTGGTTCCGGATTTCCGTGGTCGTATGGATCGCGCGCTGGAGATTCTAACCGCCACGCCGCCAGATGTGTTTAACCACAACCTGGAAAACGTACCGCGTGTTTATCGCCAGGTTCGCCCGGGCGCGGATTACAACTGGTCTTTGAAACTGCTGGAGCGTTTTAAAGAAACGCACCCGGATATCCCGACCAAATCTGGCTTGATGGTGGGTTTAGGCGAAACCAACGCAGAAATCATTGAAGTGATGCGCGATTTGCGCCGACACGGCGTGACCATGTTGACGCTGGGGCAGTATCTGCAACCGAGCCGCCATCATCTGCCAGTACAGCGTTATGTCAGCCCGGATGAGTTTGATGAGATGAAAGAGGAAGCGCTGGCGATGGGCTTTACCCATGCAGCGTGCGGCCCGTTTGTTCGCTCTTCCTACCATGCAGATTTGCAGGCAAAAGGCCTTGAAGTGAAGTAACACTTGCTTACACTCAAAACAAAAAAACCGGCTTAATAGCCGGTTTTTTTTCGCCTGCGAGGCGTGATTACTCTTTGTGAGAGAGTTTCTGTGCGGTGACTTCATCAGCGTCTTTTTTCGCTGCATCGTCGTCATTCATCGCTTTTTTGAAGCCTTTGATGGCTGCGCCCAAGTCGCCGCCCAGTGTACGCAGCTTCTTGGTTCCAAACAGCAGAACGACCAGCGCGGCCACGACCAGCAATTTAGTAATACTAATCTCACCCATAGATACCTTCTTTCATAAAACAGGCTGTATAGAGCACGTTGGATAACCCGACATCATTAACGGTCATTCAATGCGCGCACACAATAGCAACCTGTAACGAGATGAATCAAGTGTTGTTTAAAAAAACATCACAATAATTGTGGTCCAGCGAAGCGGCGATTACGTAAAACGGGCAGTTTTTCCCGCGTTTGCGCCACGCGCTCTGCTGTCACATCAGCAAAAATCAATTGCGGCGCTTCTGCCGCAGCGGCAACCGTCACGCCTTGTGGATCGATAATCCGGCTCTGACCAATATTTTTATTGCCACACTCGCCGGAAGCAACAACATAACACGTTGTATCCAACGCTCGCGCGGCGAGCAATGTTGACCAATGCATCTCCTTAAGCGGCCCGCGTACCCATGCAGCGGGCAACACCAGCAACTCAGCCCCTTGCAACGCCAACGCCAGTGCAAGCTCCGGGAAACGTAAATCGTAACAGGTCATCAAGCCAACCCGCATGCCGTCGACATCGATCAGCGGCGCGATTTCGTGACCGGCATCCACCCGCGCGGATTCCTGCATGCTGAACGCATCATACAAATGCAGCTTGGCATACTGCGCGATGACCTCTCCGCCGCGCAATACGACCAGCGTATTCACCGCTCTGCCTTCCGTCGAAGGAACATGGATGGTTAGCACGGTGGTCAGCGCGTTACGGCGACTCTCCTCACAAAGCAGGCTCAGGAAGCCGCCATCAAGCGCCTGAGCGGACTTCACAGACAGATGTGGGTCAGCGTCATCTCTTGCCAGTAACGCTTCTGGTAACACCAGCAGCGATGCGTGTTGATGAGCAGCCTGCGCCATTAATGCCACGCAGGTGCGCGCATTGGTTTGCCAGTCTGGAGTTACCACAAATTGTCCGGCTGCTACGATCATCGCTATCTCCTCACGCTGTGCCATAGCCAGGACTTAGCCATGACGGTAAACTTATCACTCTAACAAATCAGATAGCAGGATTTCGCAGTGTTACAACTCCTTTTAGCGGTATTTATTGGCGGGGGCACTGGCAGCGTGGCGCGCTGGATGCTCAGTATGAAGCTAAACCCGGCGCATCAGGCAATCCCGATGGGTACGCTGACCGCCAACCTGGCAGGTGCGTTTATCATTGGGATGGGGCTGGCGTGGTTTAATCGGATGACGCATATCGATCCGGTGTGGAAAGTCCTGCTGACGACCGGTTTTTGCGGCGGACTGACAACGTTTTCCACCTTTTCGGCGGAAGTGGTGTTTCTGCTTCAGGAAGGCCGCGCTGGTTGGGCATTGCTCAATGTGGCCGTCAATTTGTTGGGCTCGTTCGCCATGACGGCACTGGCGTTCTGGCTATTTTCCGCTGCGAACGCAAATTGAAGGCAAAAAAAAACCCGCCTTTCGGCGGGTTTTGAGTTTCTTACTGAACGCAGCTGAATTAGACAGGCATTACGTTAGCAGCAGATGGGCCTTTGGCACCGTTAGTGATTTCAAACTCAACGCGCTGGCCTTCAGCCAGGGTTTTGAAACCATTGCTCTGGATTGCAGAGAAGTGTACGAACACGTCTTTGCTGCCATCTTCCGGAGTAATGAAACCGAATCCTTTGGATTCATTAAACCACTTAACGTTACCTTTAATCTTAGACATCAAAATTACCTTTACATGAAAAAACGACACAAATGCTGTGTCGGGTATCAGTACATCAATTGTGGCGACTTTTGTCCAGTTGTTATTCGCTAAAAAGTGATAAATGTCGCGAACTTTTTTTCCAGTGCCGGTTTATTCCGCGTTTTGCCTGCTGATTAATAATTGCTCACTATGTTTGGCCGCATTGGCATCAGAACTGGAAACGCATCCAGGCAAAGTAAACGTTTCCGTTGTTGTAAGTGCCGGGAATGTAAGTCATTTGGAATGTCGCCGGGCCATAACCCACCGAGGCCAGCGGCAGCAGCACCGGAATCGGGATATACTTCCAGTTATCACGCGCGGTAGCCCCTGCGGTGTAACCCAACCCCAAACGGAAATTATCATCTGCCAGCGGGCGCCATATCTTCTCCCAACCGTAACCGCCAATCGGCTCCCACTTGTTATAGGAGTCTTTGAACGCCATCAGGTAAAGACCGTGCCAGTTTCCTTTCTCATCCCAACGGTCTTGCCCAAAACCGGCTCCCCACGGCCGCTCGTTGTAACGATCGGTTTTGTCCTTGTCATAGGCAAAGCGCGCATGCCAGGTGATTGCAGGAACATAGAGCTCGTAGTGCTCTGGTTGCTGCCAGGTTTGTTTCACATTCTGTGCAAAATCGGAATACCAGGGCGTTTTTGCCGCATACGCGGAGAAAATCACCGAAAACTGACAGAATAAAAACACTAAAACAGATTTAAAGGTGTTATTTACAGACACTGCATTATTTCCATATTTCGAATCGACGCCTATTCTCCGACAGCATATCTGAATAGTTCCTTAACAAAACCAGATTAATTCTGAAAGCGACCAGGAATAATCGCATTTGTTACCGGCGTTACACCTGAGAATACAATGCGATGCGCCTCGACATTGAGGCGCATAAAAGAACTCAACGTTTACGATGTAGCAGCAAATAGAGCGCCGGAATGACTAACATTGATAACAATGGCGCTGTCACCATACCGCCGATCATTGGCGCGGCAATGCGGCTCATCACTTCCGAACCGCTGCCCCCACCCCACATAATAGGCAACAACCCGGCCATAATGGTCGCCACTGTCATCACTTTGGGGCGCACACGTAACACGGCCCCTTCATGTATTGCGCGCAGTAAGATCTTATTTCCCCCGTCCGGTTCCAGCGTGCGATATTTCTTAAAAGCATGATTAAGATAAAGCACCATAATAACGCCGAACTCCGCCGCCACACCGGCAAGGGCAATAAAACCGACCGCACCGGCAACGGATAAATTATATCCCAGCAACCACAGTAACCAGACACCGCCAATTAGTGCGAACGGTAAGGTCCCCATTATTAACAGCGCGTCGGAAACCCGTTTGAAGGTCATAAACAGCAGCACGAAGATAATCATCAACGTGACCGGCAACACGATTTTCAGCTTCGCGGTCGCACGTTCAAGATATTCAAACTGCCCGGACCAGGACAAGCTGACGCCCTGCGGCAACTTCACCTGCTGCGCCACGCGTTGCTGCATCTCCTCTACCGCTGATTTCAAATCGCGGCCGCGCAAGTCGACATAAATCCAGTTCGACAGGCGCGCGTTTTCGCTTTTCAGCATCGGCGGCCCTTCGGTAACGACAATCTCCGCCAGGTCGCCTAACGCAATCTGACTGCCATTTTCCGTGATCACCGGCAATGCACGCAGTTCATCAACGTTATCGCGGAGATCGCGGGGGTAACGCACATTGATCGGAAAGCGCTCGCGCCCCTGCAACACTTCACCGATGTTTTCGCCCCCCACCAGCGTAGAAACCAGCGATTGCAGCTCTTTCACCGACACGCCATAGCGCGCGGCCTGCTGGCGATTAATGTTGATATCAACATAGCGCCCGCCCGCCAGCCGCTCCGCCAGCGCAGAAGTAACGCCTGGCACCGTTTTCACCACTTGCTCAATTTGCTGCGCCACACGCTCAATATCAGCAATGTTGTTGCCGTTCACCTTGATGCCAACCGGGCTTTTGATACCGGTTGCCAACATATCCAGACGGTTACGGATCGGCGGCACCCAGACATTGGCGATTCCCGGCACATTGACGGTTTTATCCAGCTCATCCACCAGTTTTTCTGGCGTCATGCCGGGTCGCCACTGATCGCGCGGTTTGAAGCGAATGGTGGTTTCCAGCATGGTCAGAGGCGCCGGATCGGTAGCGCTTTCCGCCCTGCCCGCTTTGCCGAACACGCTTTCCACTTCCGGTACGCTTTTGATTAAGCGGTCCGTTTGCTGTAACAATCGCCCGGCTTCGCGGGCGGAAATCCCCGGCAATGTCGACGGCATATACAACAAATCGCCTTCATTGAGCGGCGGCATAAATTCGCTACCGAGGCGGCTCAGCGGCCACAAGGTCGCCACGAGTAACAGCAGCGCGATTGCCAGCGTCGCTTTCGGCCAGGCCAGCACTTTATCCAGTAACGGCTCATAAATGCGGATCAAGAAGCGGTTGATCGGGTTGGCTTTTTCATCCGGGATTTTGCCGCGAATAAATAGCCCCATCAGTACCGGCACCAGCGTGATGCCAAGCCCGGCGGCTACCGCCATCGCCCAGCTTTTAGTGAATGCCAGCGGGGAGAACATGCGCCCTTCCTGCGCTTCCAGCGAAAAGACCGGAATAAACGACAGCGTAATGATAAGCAAACTGCAAAATAGTGCGGGCCCGACTTCCACCGCCGCTTGCTCCGAAAAGCGCCAGTAATCGGCGTGAGTTGGCTGGCGGTCAGGGTTATCATGCCGCCACTGCTCCATCACTTTGTGCATGTTCTCGATCATCACAATCGCCGCATCGACCATCGCGCCAATGGCAATCGCGATGCCGCCGAGCGACATAATATTGGCGTTGATGCCCTGATAATGCATGACGATAAACGCGCCCAAAATCCCCAGCGGCAGCGAGACAATTGCCACCAGCGCCGAGCGAAAGTGGAACAAAAACAGCGAGCAAACCAGCGCGACAACAATAAATTCTTCAATCAATTTATGGGTGAGCGTCTCGACAGCGCTTTCGATCAGCGTGGAGCGATCGTATACCGGCACAATCTCCACTCCGGCGGGCAGCGTTTTTTGGATCTCGCCAAGCTTCGCTTTCACGGCATGGATCGTCTCCAGCGCGTTTTTCCCGTAGCGCATCACAATAATGCCGCCAGCGACTTCGCCTTCGCCGTTATATTCCGCCACACCGCGGCGCAACTCCGGACCAAGACGCACGGTGGCCACATCGGAAAGCATCACCGGCACGCCTTCGCGGCTGGCAATCACAATCTGGCGAAAATCCGCCAGTTGCCGCAAATAGCCGGTAGTGCGTACCATAAACTCAGCTTCACCCATTTCCAGCAGCGCACCGCCGCTCTCCTGGTTCGCCGCCTGTACCGCATTGATAATCTGATCGTGGGTGATATTCAGCGCCCGCATTTTTGCGGGATCCGGCACAATCTGGTACTGGCGTACCATCCCGCCGACGCTAGCAACTTCCGCCACGTTCGGCACCGTTTTCAGCTCAAACTTCAGCGTCCAGTCCTGTAACGCCCGCAGATCCGCGAGGTTATGTTTGCCGCTGCGATCCACCAGCGCATATTCGTAGACCCAACCAACGCCCGTGGCATCCGGCCCCAACCCAACATTTACCCCGGCAGGCAGCGAAGATTGGATCTGGCTTAAGTTTTCCAGCACCCGCGAACGCGCCCAGTAAAGATCCGTATCATCTTCAAACAGCACGTAAACATAGGCATCGCCGAACATCGAATAGCCGCGCACGGTTTTTGCACCCGGCACCGAGAGCATGGCGGTGGTGAGCGGATAGGTCACCTGATCTTCAATAATTTGCGGTGCTTTGCCCGGATAGCTGGCGCGAATAATCACCTGCACATCCGAGAGATCTGGCAACGCATCCAGCGGCGCGCGCTGCACCGACCAAATGCCCCAGCCGGTCAGGATCAGCGCCGCCATCAGGATCAACAAGCGGTTGCGTAAAGAGGCACGAATGATGGCAGCAATCATTTCATCGCCTCCTGCATCGGCATCAGATGGGTGATCACCGCGCCGTCTTCGTCATCAAGCGTGAAACTGAACATCACTTTATCGCCCGTTTTGATGGCAGGATCGGGTTGTTTAAGGACGAAATCCATCGTCATTGCGCCCCAGTTCAACGCGGGGATCGGTTGGTGAGAGAGCGTGATACTACCGTCATCAATGGCTTTCACCACGCCGGTGGATGCATACTCCTGCACCTTTTTCGCCACAGGCTGTTGTGCCTGTTGTTGCGGCAATGCACTGCGCAGGCTGGCTTCGGAATCGATCAGGAACTGGCCGGAAGTCACTACGGCATCCCCTTCTTTCACTCCCGACAGCACTTCAGTCCAGCCCTGCGCGTTACGCCCGGTGGTCACATTCACCGCCTGGAAATGCCCGTCGCCGATTGCCAGCAAGACACGGCTGGCAGCACCGGTTTCTATCAATGCCTCTTCCGGGATAGCCAGCACCGCCGGTTGCTGCGCCGCTTCGGGCTGGCTAACGGTGAGAAACATGCCAGGTTTCAGTTTTTGCTGCGGGTTTTCCAGCACAATGCGCGCTTTCAGCGTGCGGGTCGTGGTTTCCAGTTGCGGCAATAATTCGCTAACGCGGCCGTGGAATTTCTCACCCGGCCAGCTGGCAGAGGTCGCCACAATCTCACTGCCCGCCGCCAGCGACTGCGCCTGGCTTTGCGGGTAATCCACCACCAGCCAGACGGGGTCGAGGTTTGCCAGTTCAAACAGGGTTTGCGTGGCGACGACTTGTGCGCCTTCACGGGCGTCCAGTTTGACCACATACCCCGCGTGATCGGCGCGGAGTGTCAGGCGTGTTTGCGGTTTCCCGCTGCGCTCCACCGAGCGGATAACCGCTTCCGGCATAAACTGCAACGCCAGCCGTTCACGGGCAGCGCGGGTCAGTTCGCCATCACCTAACTGGCGCACCGCCAGATACTCCTGCTGCGCGGTGGTCCACTGCGGGATCCACAACTGCGCCAGCGCTTCGCCCTTTTTTACCCACTGCTGAGGCGCGCGAACAAACAGTTTTTCCACCACGCCAGCGGCTGGCGACGGCACGCTCTGGATACTGCGTTCATCGGTGGTCACCGTGGCGAAGGCGGAAAACGCACTGGCGAGCGGCCGTTTTTCCACGCGGGCGGTCGTCATGCCAAGGTTTTGTTGCTGCTGAGCACTGACGCTGACGCCGCCACTGGCGGGAGCGTCGTCGGCATATTTGGCGACCAACGGCATATCCATAAACGGTGATTTACCGGGTTTATCGAAACGCTGATCCGGCACCATCGGATCGTACCAGTACAACACTTTGCGCTGCTGTGCCGGTTCGTCCGATGCGGCGGGAGTGGTGTGTTGTCGCCCGGCGAGATAGCCCGCACCCGCTGCCACGCAGGCAGTAATCAGTACCGCTAATACGGTTTTATTCATCACATCAACTCCTGCGGGATCAGCCAACGAATGGCGGCCCATTTCTGCGCCATCTCTTTTTCGGCCTGATTAACGGCCAACTCACTGTCGAGCACATCACGGCGCGCCTCCAGCAGCATCGACAGATCCGACTGACCGGACCGATACTGCGCCGCCAGCAATGTGGCGCGGCTGCGCACGAGCGGCAGCACTTCATCACGCTGGCGCAGCCACAAGGTTTGCGCGGCGTTGTATTCAGCAATCAGAGAACGTAACTGTGCGAGGTGATCGCGCTCAGCGAGTGCCAGCTGGTCGTTGGCTTGCATCGTGCGGGACACATCAGCAGCGTGATCTTTATCCTGGCGGCGAGACTGGAACAGCGGCAGGTCGACCGTCACCATCACGCCGGCCATATCTTCATAGCCTTCCGCGCGACGCCCATACCACACTTCCACTTCCACATCCGGAATGGCGGCAATCGCCGATTCTGCCGAACGCGCTTTAGCACTGTTGGCAACGCTGGCAGCGGCAACAATATCCGGGTGCTGAACGATGCCCTGCTCAAGCGTTTTTTCATCGGCGGGCAGGCGCTGGTAGCGAGGAAGTTCGCCGGAAATAGTGGTCACGGTTTGCCCGGTAAGCTGCATCAGGCGAGTTTGCGCCAGTTGCACATCCCGCTCGGCGAGGGTCACTTTATCGCGCATCGTGCTCAGACCAACCCGGAAAGCCAGCACACTGTCTGGCGCCGCATTGCCCGCGCCAACGCTGGCGCGTTGCGCGCCCTGCTGACGTTCTGTTTCCGCCAGCAGTTTACGGGCAGTTTGTAAGGCCTGTTGGGAAAGCGCCAGATCGAGCCACGCCTGCGCCGCATCGCGCTGTAACGAGGCGCGTACCACGGTGGATTTGGCGTTTACGCTCTGTGCTTCGGCAAGCAAGGTGTCGGCTTTGCGGTCACGTTTTTCGGCGCTCACATATTGCTGCATGATGCCCACTCGCTGCATGGTCATGCCTTCGCGAGTGAAACGGTGATCGTTGCTGCCCTGTACCGGCAGGTTTTCAATGCCGAATTTCAGCTTTGGATCCGGTAACTGGCGCGCGGAATCCGCCATAGCATCCAGCGCTTGCGCTTCATTACGGTTGGCCGAGAGCTCGGCGGAATAGTGCTCAGCGGCGGCAAGGGTTTGCGTCAGCGTCAGTGACTCCGCCTGCACGGCGGAGCACATCAATCCGAGCAATACCCCGCCGAGCCGCAGGCTCAGCGTGTATCGTTTCATTGTCGCCCCCGATTACTGCTGCGGCGTCAATGAGACGAGGGTGTAACCGTTCTCGCTTTGCGCAAACGAGAAGCTGACTTTATCGCCCAATTTCACGGTTGGCAGCGTGTTACCCGGCGCTAATGTGAACTGCATGGTCATCGGCGGCCAGTTCAACGCGGGAATCGCGCTATGCGCAATGGAAAGGGAATCCGGAGAGATTTTTTTGATAGTGCCCTGGCTTTGATAAACCTGGGTCTGCATAGCCGCATGTTGCGACATATCGTGCATGCCGTGCATCGCATGCATATCTTGTGCGTGAGCAGCGGAGAACGAGAACATCAGCACGCCAGACAGCATGCAAAGAAGATAAGAACGCATAATAAGACTCCTGTTAATCATTAATTAAATAAAATTCAATGGATTAACAGTTATCTATTCGCGAAACCGGCAAAAACGAATCGTTGCCGGCGGGCCTGCTGCGGGGGGAGTTAATGACCATCCCTCATGCGAGGCGGATGGGCAAACGGGGTCGGCGACAGCCAGTGTGAGTGAAACAGGCAGCGCAACCAGTGAGGGGTGATGAACATCTTTTTGCACCAGATCTGGCACACAATGTTTTTCGCACAGCGGCGTTTTCATCGTGTTCATGTTCGGCGCGCTGTCGGCCATCATCATATGGTCCATATGCTGGACCATCATACTTTCACCCGATGGGCGCAGTTCACAGTCGTGGGAGGCAATCGCCACCTGACTCTGAATCAATAGCCAACCAAAAGCGATCAGCAGCATTAATAAATGCCGCTTAATAAAGCGCAATCGGTAAAGCCAGGCTGCGTGCATAAATTCGCCGTGGGTGAAAGGAAAGTAATGGCGAGTATAAGCAGCACTTTTTTTATTTTTAAAGACTTTTTTAAGGAATTTACGCTCGGCGGATAATTGAAACCTGACAGCTTAAAATTATTAACCAGTCGTTATCATTCAGAAAACATAATTATCATTATCGATTGCTGTGATTTATCGATTCACTTGTATTTATTTTGTGAAATGATAACAAATTCTCGCGATCATCCTCTCAATGCGTCGCTTTGTTGATTTTAATCATCTACTAACGCGGCGTTATTCGGCACATTGCGTTGCTGTTTTTTTACTTACTTTTCTCTCAGGTCAACCTCCGGGACCAAAAACATGATTTCAACATTGATTGAACTGTTGATCGGCGTAGTGGTAATTGTTGGCGTCGCCCGCTACATAATCAAAGGCTACTCCGCAACCGGCGTGCTGTTCGTCGGTGGTCTGGCGTTATTAATTGTCAGTGCGTTAATGGGCCACAAAATATTACCAGGCAGCGCCACCAGCACCGGTTATAACGCCACGGACATTGTCGAATACATTAAAATTTTGCTGATGAGTCGCGGCGGCGATCTCGGCATGATGATCATGATGCTGTGCGGTTTTGCCGCGTACATGACGCATATTGGCGCCAACGATATGGTGGTCAAACTGGCTTCGCGACCGCTGCGCTTTATCAACTCCCCTTACCTGTTAATGATTGCTGCCTACTTTGTCGCCTGCCTGATGTCGCTGGCCGTTTCTTCTGCCACCGGGCTTGGCGTGCTGTTGATGGCCACGCTGTTCCCGGTGATGGTCAACGTTGGCATCAGCCGGGGCGCGGCGGCGGCCATTTGCGCATCACCGGCAGCGATCATTCTGTCGCCCACCTCTGGCGATGTGGTACTGGCGGCCAAAGCGGCGGAGATGCCGCTGGTGGATTTCGCCTTCAAAACTACCCTGCCGATCTCAATTGCGGCGATTGTCGCGATGGCGATTGCGCACTTTTTCTGGCAGCGCTATCTGGATAAGAAAGAGAACATCGCCAGCGAAATGCTGGATGTGAAAGACATCACCACACGCGCGCCGATGTTTTACGCCATTCTGCCGTTTACGCCGATTATTGGCGTGCTGATTTTCGACGGCAAATGGGGGCCGGAACTGCACATCATCACCATTCTGGTGATTTGCATGCTGCTCGCCGCCGTGCTGGAATTTCTGCGCGGCTTCAATACGCAAAACGTCTTCGCTGGCCTGGAAGTGGCGTATCGCGGCATGGCCGACGCCTTTGCTGGCGTGGTGATGTTGCTGGTCGCGGCGGGCGTTTTTGCCCAAGGGCTGAGTACCATCGGCTTTATCCAGAGCTTAATTTCCATCGCCACGTCGTTTGGTTCGGCGAGCATTATTTTGATGCTGGTACTGGTGGTGCTCACCATGCTGGCGGCGATGACTACCGGCTCCGGTAACGCGCCATTTTATGCTTTTGTCGAGATGATCCCGAAATTGGCGCACGAGTCCGCCATTAACCCGGCATATCTGTCGATTCCGATGCTGCAAGCCTCAAACCTTGGCCGCACAATTTCACCGGTTTCCGGTGTCGTCGTTGCCGCCGCCGGGATGGCGAATATCTCGCCGTTCGAAGTGGTCAAACGCACGTCCGTGCCGGTGGTTATTGGGCTTCTCGTGGTGATTATCGCCACAGAAATCCTCGTACCGGGTGTTGCAGGCCAGTAATTTCGCATGCAATCTCAAGGGTGAAAAAGCGCCAGCCCGGCGCTTTTTTTATGCTTTAATAACACATGGCAATCATCCGGGCTCATTCATCAGGAATTTAAATGTTTAAAAAGGGACTCCCCATCAGCGTGTGCATTGCCGCAATCTTTCCCGTTTTTGCCCATGCCGCGCCACTTCAACCGAAGCAGTTCGGCGACTTTGATCGCTATGTGCTGGCGCTTTCCTGGCAAACCGGTTTTTGTCAGAGCATGCATGACAATGGACGTGATGAGCCCGACGAATGCCGTCGGCAAAAAGATCCGGTGAATAAAGCAGATAACCTGACCGTTCACGGCCTGTGGCCGGGTTTGCCAAAATCCATTGCCGCGCGCGGTGTTGATGAACGCCGCTGGATGCGCTTCGGCTGTGCGACCCGACCAATTCCCAATATGCCGGAAGCGAAAGTCAGCCAGAAATGTGCGGCGGCGGAAACCGGTCTGTCGCTGGAAATCGCCAATAAACTGAATGGCGTGATGCCCGGTTCAGGCGGGAATTCTTGCCTCGAGCGCTATGAATACGCCAAGCATGGCGTCTGTTTTGGTTTTGATCCCGATGATTATTTCGGCGCAATGGTGCGCATGAACACGGAAATCAAGCAGAGCCCTCTCGGCACGTTTCTCGCTGACAATTATGGTAAAACCGTCACCCGTACCGCGTTTGATGCTGCCGTCGCGAAAGCTTACGGCCAGCAGAGTGTCAAAGCGGTGAAACTCACGTGCAGCGGTAACCCGGCGTTTATTACTGAAATGCAGATCGCCATCAAAGCCGATGCGATTAACGAACCGCTGTCCGGGCGCTCGCTGCTGGCACAACCGCATCCTGGCAATTGTGGCGATCGCTTTACGCTCGACAGTGCGGGTTACTAACAGTCCGAATTCCGGCAAATGTGCGCCGGGTCACTTCACAGCATGCGACCCTGTCAGTATCATCCCCCTTAGACAAACCCTCGCTGCCAGACGGCGAGGGTTTTTCTTTGGATCAATCACACGACATGGAGTAAGAGATGTCCAGACCTGCCATTATCATTAATGAGCGAGACGCAGAGCGCCTCGACCGTCTGCTTGAGCAGCCCGCTCACGCTAACCTGCCGGTCGCGGATGCGCTTAATGAAGAGCTGGATCGTGCGCAGATGTGCGCGCCAGAAGCAATGCCGCATGATGTGGTAACGATGAATAGCACGGTGAAATTCCGCGAGCTAAAAAGCGGCGAAGTACGCGTGCGCACGTTGGTTTTCCCGGCACAAATGACGGACAGTGCCAACCAGCTGTCGGTATTGGCGCCGGTGGGCGCTGCGCTGTTAGGCTTACGCGTTGGCGATACCATTCACTGGGCTTTGCCGGGCGGCACCACCGCCGACCTTGAAGTGCTGGAGTTGCTGTACCAACCCGAAGCCGCAGGCGATTACTTGCTTTAATCCACGCCCTGCGCTGTTTTGCAGAGGATGCGCCCGCATCCTCTTTCCGCTTTATATACACATTCTCAATATTTGCCAGCCAGGCAGCAAAAAACGCGCGCCCTTTATGCTTCAATTTGATGGACATAACCCACAGGGAGAAGCGTTTATGTATCAGACAATCATTATGCCGGTTGATGTTTTCGAAATGGAGTTAAGCGACAAAGCCGTGCGTCACGCTGAATTCCTCGCCCAAAGCGAAGGCGTTATTCATTTGCTGCATGTTTTACCCGCCTCCGCCAGCCTGAGCCTGCACCGTTTCGCCGCCGATTTGCGCCGTTTCGAAGAGCATCTGCAACAGGAAGCGCAAACGCGCCTGAACACCATGAAAACCCATTTCAGCATCGATCCTTCCCGCATTCATACCCACGTGCGTTTCGGCAGCGTGCGCGATGTGGTGAATGAATTAGGGGAAGAGTTGAATGCAGATATGGTGGTGATCGCCTCGCGCAACCCGTCGATCTCCACCCATTTGCTGGGTTCCAACGCCTCAAGCGTGGTGCGCCACGCGCATATTCCGGTGTTGGTGGTCAGGTAAGTTAAGCACCCGATCAACGGGTTTTGTAGACCGGATAAGCGTTCAGCGCCATCCGGCAAAGAAAAAGGCTACCCGAAGGTAGCCTTTTTTATATGCAGATGACGTCTTACTTTTTTTGATTATGCAGTCTTAGTACGGATCAGGTAATCAAACGCGCTCAACGACGCTTTTGCCCCCTCTCCGGTCGCAATGATGATCTGTTTGTACGGCACCGTTGTGCAGTCGCCCGCCGCGAACACGCCTTTCACGCTGGTTTCGCATTTGGCGTCGATAATGATTTCGCCCATGCGGTTACGCTCAATCGCGCCTTCCAGCCAAGTGGTATTCGGCAGCAGACCAATCTGGACAAAGATCCCCGCCAGTTCCACGTGGTGAACATCGCCGCTCATACGGTCGCGATACTCAAGCCCGGTCACTTTGCTGCCGTCGCCTTTCACTTCGGTAGTTTGCGCGTTCAGAATGATGTCGACATTTTTCAGGCTACGCACTTTATCCTGCAACACCTGGTCGGCTTTCATCTCTGGCGCGAATTCCAGCAGCGTGACGTGCTCAACAATCCCGGCGAGATCGATAGCCGCTTCAACACCGGAGTTACCGCCGCCGATCACCGCCACACGTTTACCTTTGAACAGCGGGCCGTCGCAGTGCGGGCAGTAAGTCACACCTTTGGTACGATACTGATCTTCGCCCGGCACGTTCATGTTGCGCCATTTCGCCCCGGTCGCAATGATGATGGTGCGCGCTTTCAGCACCGCGCCAGATGCGGTTTCAATCTGATGCAGGCCGCCTTCAACCGCCGCTGGCGTCAGTTTGCTGGCGCTCTGGCTGTCGATAACATCTACATCGTAGTCCGCAACGTGCGCTTTCAGCGCGCCGGCAAATTTCTGGCCTTCGGTTTTTGGTACCGAAATGTAGTTTTCGATATCGACGGTATCCAGAACCTGACCGCCAAAACGTTCGCCCATCAAACCGGTACGAATGCCTTTACGTGCAGAGTAGACCGATGCCGCCGCGCCCGCCGGGCCGGAGCCGACAATCAATACGTCGTAAGCGTCGCGTTTGTTCAGCTCTTCCGCCGCGCGTTTTTCCGCACCGGTATCGATTTTGGCAACGATTTCTGTCAGCGTCATACGACCCTGGCCGAACTCCTGGCCGTTTACGTACACCGCCGGAACGCCCATCACATTGCGTTCGGTAATTTCGTTCTGGAACGTCCCGCCGTCAATCGCCGTGTGCTTGATGCGCGGGTTCAGTACCGCCATCAGGTTCAGCGCCTGCACTACATCCGGGCAGTTGTGGCAAGAGAGCGAATAATAGGTTTCAAACTCAAAGTCACCGTCGAGATCGCGAATCTGCTCCAGCAGCGCCTGCGCTTCTTTTGATGGATGACCACCGGTCCACAGCAGTGCCAGCACCAGTGAAGTAAATTCATGACCCAGCGGGGAACCGGCGAAGCGCGGCCCGTTGGTGGAACCTGGGTTAGTGATCAGGAATGACGGTTTGCGTACCGCCAGGCTGTTATCTTCTTTAAAAGAAACTTTGTCAGACAGCTCGGCGATTTCAGCCAGCAGCTCTTTGATTTCAGCCGATTTCGCGCTGTCATCCAGCGTCGCAATCAACTCAACAGGTTTGGTCAGTTTTTCAAGGTACGCCTTGAGCTGGGTTTTCATTGTCGTGTCGAGCATGTCGTTATCCTTCTCTTAAAACATCATCATGCAAGCTGCCTCATTGGAGCCGCCTGGATGCAACTTGAATCATGGTGTGTGGAAGAAAAACGGGTGCAATGCACCCGTTTCACGCCGGGTGGCGCTGCGCTTACCCGGCCTACTGGTAGGCCCAGGCAAACAACGCGCCGCCGGACATAAGATAGATCAGATCTTACCGACCAGATCTAAGGAAGGAGCCAGCGTCGCGTCGCCTTCTTTCCATTTAGCCGGGCAAACTTCGCCTGGGTGAGAAGCAACGTACTGAGCCGCTTTGATTTTACGCAGCAGGTCGGACGCGTCACGGCCGATGCCTTCAGCGGTCACTTCGATAGCCTGGATGATGCCCTGCGGGTCAACGATAAAGGTACCGCGGTCAGCCAGACCTTCATCTTCACGCATAATTTCGAAGTTACGGGTCAGGGCACCCGTCGGGTCGCCGATCATCGCGTATTTGATTTTCGCGATAGTGTCAGAGCTGCTGTGCCATGCTTTGTGGGTGAAGTGGGTGTCAGTAGAAACGGAGTAAACGTCTACGCCCAGTTTCTGCAGTTCTTCGTGGTGGTCAGCGACGTCGCCCAGCTCAGTCGGACATACGAAGGTGAAGTCAGCCGGGTAGAAGAAGAAGACGCTCCAGCGGCCTTCGGTATCTTTCTCGGTAACTTCGATGAATTCGCCGTTTTTGAACGCCTGGTTTTTAAAAGGTTTAATCTTGGTATTAATCAAGGACATCTATACTTCCTCCGTGTTTTCGTTGGGGTGTAAGTTAACTAACTTTCCCTGTCAGGGCTAATGCGTTTGCATTATCAAATCAATAAGCGTTAGCTAACAACCCGCAACGAACAACTATGTGAACTGGCATTTGCCAAATTGAAGGGCCACCGGAACGGGTGACCTCAAAACCTGAAGCCAACGCTGGCTATGCTTTGCGCTTACGACCGAAAGGCCATTAAGCAGCGTCGATTAGACCATCACCGGCTGTCTGTCACAATCTTTCTTCTCGGGTCGTTGCCTATGGTTGTGATAGGTTTGCCCTTAGATAAAAATTACCCACTGATTTTATAAGGATTTTTATGTTCAAGCGCCTATTCATGCTGACTTTGCTCCCGCTGACACTGCACGCCGAAGAGCTGCCCGCGCCAGTGAAAGCCATCGAAAAGCAAGGCATCACCATCATTAAATCCTTTGATGCGCCGGGCGGCATGAAAGGTTATCTCGGCAAGTATCAGGAAATGGGCGTCACCATTTATGTGACGCCGGACGGCAAACACGCCATCTCCGGCTATATGTATGACGATGCAGGCACCAACCTGAGCGAAAAAGTGATCAATAAAGAGATTTACGCCCCGGCCGGGCGTGAGCTGTGGCAGCGAATGGAAAAAGCCAACTGGATCCTTGATGGCAAAAAAGACGCGCCGCGCGTGGTGTATGTGTTTGCCGATCCCTATTGCCCGTATTGCAAACAGTTCTGGCAACAGGCGCGCCCGTGGATCGACGCGGGTAAAGTGCAAATACGCACGCTAATGGTTGGCGTCATCAAACCGGAAAGCCCAGCGGCTGCGGCGGCCATTTTGAGCGCGAAAGATCCGGCGAAAAGCTGGCATGATTATGAGCAATCGAACGGCAAAATGGCGCTCGCCCTGCCGAAATCGATCCCGCCGGAAATCATGAAATCGCTGAACATAAATCAGAAAATCATGGATGACCTGGGCGCTAACGCCACGCCAGCGATCTACTACATGAATGAAGACAATGCGTTGCAACAGGAAGTCGGCCTGCCGGATGCCGAGAAGCTGAAAACCATTATGGGCGAGAAATAAGCGGCGGCGCAGACAGCACCGCCGTATCGTTTTACAGCTTACACAGGCGCTCAGCCGCTGCCAGCAGCGTCGACTCCTGTTTCGCGAAACACAGGCGAATCAGCTTGTGCGGGAAGGGATCGGCGCAGAACACCGACAGCGGGATCGCCGCCACACCCACTTCTTTGGTGAGCCACTGGCAAAAGCTGACATCATCAAGATCGGAAATCGCGCTGTAATCCGCCAGCAGGAAGTAAGTGCCTTCGCACGGTAAAATCTCCAGCTTGCTGCTGCTCAGCGCATTAACCAAAACGTCACGACGGGCGCGGTAAAATGCCGGTAACTCGCGGTAATGTTGCGGCTCGGCGCGCAGCATATCCGCCAGCGCAAGCTGTGCCGGGGTGTTCACCGCAAACGTCAAATACTGGTGCACTTTGCGCAGCTCCGCGCTGATGGCAGCCGGCGCGACGCAGTAACCCACTTTCCAGCCGGTCATGTGATAAGTTTTGCCAAACGATGAAACGGCCACCGCCCGCTCGCGCAGTTGCGGATGCGCCAGCACGCTGGCATGCCCCTCTTCAGCAAAGCAGATGTGCTCGTAGACTTCATCGCTCAGCACATAAATTTCACGTTCCGCAATCGCCTGCCACAGTGCGGCAAAATCCTCTTTGCGCCAGACCGTCGCTGACGGGTTATGCGGCGTATTCAAAATCACCAGGCGGGTGCGGTCGCTCAACAGCGCGGCGAATGCCTGCCAGTCCACACGAAAATGCGGCGGCTGCAAGGCGATGCGTTTAAGCACGCCACCGGAAAGCTCCACCGCAGGCGCATAGCTGTCGTAACTCGGATCGAAACAGATAACTTCATCGCCCTGGCGCACCAGAGCGGTGATCGCCGCATATAACGCTTCGGTTGCCCCGGCGGTGACGGTAATGTCGGTATTCACATCCGGTTTATGGCCATACAACTCGGCGGTTTTATCGGCGATGGCTTCACGTAACGCCTGCACGCCGGTCATCGGCGCGTACTGGTTTGCGCCCTGCGCCACATGGTACGCCAGGCGCTCTTGCAAATAGCGCGGGCCGTCGAAATCCGGGAAACCTTGCGACAAATTGATCGCCTGGTGCTGTTGTGCCAGGGCGCTCATTTGCGTGAAGATGGTGGTGCCTAATGCGGGAAGTTTACTCTCTGGAATCAAAGGGTTATTGTTCATTTTTGCGTGCCTGCCGGTAAGACTCGTATTGCTGCCACTATAACACGATGCTAGTATTTGGCAATCAAGACGCTTAGACGTCTATACGATAACAATATTCCTTATAAGGAAGGGGTATGATCAACCACCTGCAACTTCAAGAACTCGTTTCTGCCTGCCACTGGATTGGTGCAAAAGGCTGGGCACCCGCGACCGGCGGCAATATGTCCGTGCGTCAAAACACTGACTGGTGCTGGCTAAGCGAATCCGGCAAAGATAAAGGCAGCCTGACGCCGGATGATTTTTTGCAGGTGTCGATTGCCGACAACCATGCGCCCTCCGGCCGTAAACCTTCCGCCGAAACCGGCCTGCATACGCTGATTTACCGTCTTTACCCCGAAGCCAATGCCGTTTTGCACGTCCATACCGTTAACGCCACTGTGCTGTCGCGCGTGGAGAAATCCACCGCGCTGCAACTGAGTGGCTACGAGATGCAAAAATCGCTGAGCGGGCAAACCACTCATCTGGACACCGTGCCGGTGGCGATTTTCGACAACGATCAGGATATCGACGCACTGGCAAAACGCATCGCGGAGTATGCACAAGCACATCCCTTACGTTATGGTTTCCTGCTGCGCGGCCACGGGTTGACCTGCTGGGGGCGCGATGTCGCCGAAGCCCGCCGTCATCTGGAAGGGCTGGAGTTTTTATTTGAATGCGAAATGCAGCGCCGCCTGCTGGAGAAATTATGATCCGCGCTATCGTGACCGATATTGAAGGCACCACCAGTGATATCCGCTTTGTGCACAACGTGTTGTTCCCCTACGCCCGCGAGCGGCTGGCAGGTTTTGTGAATGCGCAGCAGTACCAGGAGCCTGTCAGCACGATTTTGAATAATCTGCGCGACGAAGTGGGTCAGCCGAATGCCAATACGGCAGAGCTTATCGACATTCTGTTTGCCTTTATGGATGAAGACCGCAAATCAACGGCGCTGAAGGCGTTGCAGGGCATTATCTGGCGCGACGGCTATGTGAATGGCGATTTTACCGGGCATCTTTACCCGGACGTGCTGCCCGCGCTGGAAAACTGGAAGGCACAGGGTCTTGATCTGTATGTATATTCCTCTGGCTCTGTTGCTGCGCAAAAACTGTTATTTGGCTACAGCGATGAAGGTGATATTACTCATTTGTTCAGCGGATATTTCGACACGCTGGTTGGTGCGAAACGCGAGGTGCAGTCGTATCGCAATATTGCGACGCAACTTGGTCTGCCGCCCTCTTCCATCCTGTTCCTCTCTGATATTCATCAGGAGTTGGACGCCGCCGAAGAAGCCGGTTTTCGCACCACACAATTAATTCGCGGTGATGATGACGCAGCCAGCCATCATCACCAGGTTAACTCATTCAGCACCATTAAGCCGGAGCAGATCCCTTCATGAGCGCACTGACGATTTATACCGATAATGATGCCAGCACGCCGGTGTGGCAGAGCACCGAAGCCAGTGAAATTCAGCAGCAACTGAACACCAAGGGTGTGCGTTTCGAGCGCTGGCAAGCCGACCGCGATTTAGGCGCCAACCCAACGCCGGAAACGGTGATCACCGCTTATCAACACGCGATCGATAAACTGGTCGCCGAGAAAGGCTACCAAAGCTGGGACGTGATCAGCCTGCGCGCCGATAACCCGCAAAAAGAGGCGATGCGCGCCAAATTCCTCAACGAACATACCCACGGCGAAGACGAAGTGCGTTTTTTTGTGGAAGGCGCCGGGCTGTTCTGCCTGCATATCGGCAACGAAGTGTACCAGGTGCTGTGCGAGAAAAATGACCTGATCTCCGTACCCGCCGGAACACCGCACTGGTTTGATATGGGTTCAGAGCCGAATTTTACCGCAATCAGGATTTTCGATAATCCCGAGGGTTGGATTGCACAATTTACCGGCAATGATATTGCGGACGGGTATCCGCGGTTGGCTTGATAATGAAAGGCTCCTTTCGGGGCCTTTCAACTATTCTTCGAGTCTTGTGATTTCACCATTTTTTCGGCAGCGCACGATCATTAAGATGTTTTTATCAAGGCCATTTTTAGTTACTCAGTCTTCGCTGGTTCAACGCCAAGTGACAATTCGCAGGTTTGCTCAATCACGCTCTTCAGGGCTTTAACAACGGTCAGTAATGCCACTACGGGTGGAATATTTTTGATGATTATTACGATATAGGGATTCTCGAGAATTAATAATGCTGCATCAATCTTCTCTTTCCAGATGCTGTAATAAACTTTGCACATTTCATTACGTCCTGCCGGGAAAGGTGTATTTGCAAAAGCAGCAAGCTCGTCAATCGCTGCAAAAGCTATTTCTAAGCTTTGGACATCATTATCGCCACTCATATATTACCCTCTGGTTGCTAATGCATAGCCGTTCTATGCTCTTTAAGAGTAGAAATAACTGCGTCGAAGGAAAATCATGCTTTTTCATGAATACGAACGGTTATAACTCACCTCACCTTCGCATGATTCTTTATGCAGAAGGATGACTTCCCACTGAAGATATATTTCAGCGTCACTTCAATTAATGGTTGAATATCCGTAAAAATGTAGAATATATCATTAACAAAATAACAACGACCTCTCGATATATTCTATAAAAGGGGCAGTTTAACTTTCGCAAAAATTGACTTTTACATTGTATTTTCTCATTATTTCAATGAGTAACCAACTTCTGGAGTACAAGGTAATTCTCCCGATATTTTTATTAAATTAGGCATGAAGATTTCACTTTAGTCGCCGATAAAAATAACGTCCCCATTCGATATGGATAGCACCTGAGGCCGTTATGACCATCTTAAGAAAATTGTTGTTTGTATTTGCTGTGACCTTTCTTGCCATGCTGCTACTCGGTGGTTTGAGCATCAGAGCGTTAGATAACGCACAGGATCGTTTTGATTATGTTATTGATAATAGTCTGCCTAGTATCAGTAAATTGAGCGAGGCTGCGCAGCATCGTGAGGAAGCAAGGCGACAAATATTAATGTCGTTATTAGTCAGTGAAGAAGATGTATTTATTAAACATATGGCACAGGCCAAAGATGAATTGAATAAAACCAATGAAATCTTTGATTATTATACTTCCCGGCTGATCAGTGATAAGGCTGATGCGCAATTATTGAAAAAGACCCGCGATGCATTTAATGATTATGTGCAAAAGACTGACGCGATGGTCGGTGTTTATCACAGTCAAGGCATCGACGCTGCACGAAGAATGGTGTCCGACGGTGGCGCGACGGCCATTGCGTCTGTCGCGCTAAGCGCGGATTTAACAGAGATGCTGGCGCATAATTACACGATTGCCAAACTGTATGCGGAAAATAACCATACGCAATATATCAATACCTTCTGGCTGCTACTGGGGATGATTATCTTTTTAGTCACTCTGGTCGCCGTATTCGCCTCTGCTATTCTTCGCTATTTAAGTAAAGGCTTAAAAAGTTTGCAAACCAGTATGGGATTAATCAGCCACTCGCTGGATTTGACCCACAAAGTTGATTTGCATAAAAGGGATGAATTGGGCGCGACGGCGGAAAGTTTTAACACGCTGGTGGAGAAAATCAGGTTCGTGTTAACCAATGTAAAAGACGCCAGTCACGAGGTGGATACCGCCGCCAGTGAAATCGCGAAAAGCAATGATGACCTCTCTTCCCGTACCGAATCTCAGGCGTCGTCACTGGAACAGACCGCCGCCAGCATGAATGAGCTTTCGGTCACCGTGAAACACAATATGGATAATGCGCAGGAAGCCAATGCGTTTATTGGCCGCGTGCAAACCATGGTGAATGAAAGTCACCGCGAATTGAGTTCGCTGCAAAAATCCATTGATGATATTTCGGCGTCTTCGGCGAAGATTTCTGAAATCACCGACATTATTGATGGCATCGCTTTCCAGACCAATATTCTGGCGCTGAACGCCGCGGTCGAAGCCGCCCGCGCGGGTGAGCAAGGAAAAGGGTTTGCAGTGGTCGCAGGCGAAGTGCGATCCCTGTCGCAGCGCTCGTCGGTCGCGGCTCGCGATATCCGCAGGCTTATCGACGAAGCCATTAAAAATGTCAGCCAGGGCGTCAATTACGCCGCAAATGTCACCACGCGGATGAACGACGCGCTGGGTGCGGTGGATGAAACGACAGTGCTCATCAATCAAGTGAATCACTCTTCCACCGAGCAAAGCTACGGCATTGAACAGGTCAACGTCGCCGTCAGCCAGATGGAAGGTAACTTGCAGCAAAACGCCGCAATGGTGGAAGAGATGGCGACCGCCGCCAATTCACTCAGCCACCAGGCAGGCAAACTATTGAACGATGTAAACGCGTTTAAGCTTTAACAAACATGCCGGATGGCGGCTGTCGCCTTATCCGGCCTACAAAATGTGTAAACCCGCTAAGCGCTAGCAGGCATTTTAGCTAATGAGAAATCCCAAAATGGGCAGCCGTGATGGCCGAATTCAGCACGAGTGATAGACTGATTTGCGCTATCGCCTTCATTACGATGGATAACAAAGTTTCACAATCTGGGATAACAGGAAACTAATTAACTGATGGACACGCCGCGTTAATCAGCGCGGTCAGATGAAAGGAATATCACTATGGCTAATCCACTCCCACGGGTGTTTCGGCTTACCGGTTCCGTAGGCACATGCGGTACTAACAACCCTGACGACGTAAAACTCCTTCAAAAAATGATCATTCATGCAGGTTACAACGACATTTCCAAACACGCTGTCCGTGCAAACGGTCGATGCGACAGAGAAACGGAATACGCCATTCTTTGGCTTCAGCGTCTGCAAAATATGTCACCGTCTGGGCTACTGCACCCGATGGAAACCTGGTTTTTTAAAATGTTTAGCAACGCCATCACCCCGGGCTGGCGACCACAGCATACTGTTGGACCGCTACATGTACGGGAAGGCCAAATCACTTTTGATGCGGAAGGAAAAGATTACATCACCGCTGTTGCTCCGTTTCGCCAGCCTCAACGTATGCCTAATTTTTCGAGAATTTTGCACTGGCCGGGAAAAGCGTCTGGTGTCACGCTTGGACGTGGTTATGATATGAAACATCGCAGCGCAGGACAGATCCAAGTTGAAATGAGGTCAGCGGGTATCGAAGAGTACAAAGCCATAATTTGCTCAAAAGCTGCTCACCTTTACGGGCGAGAAGCTGCAATATTCGTTAGGGATTATGGACCTTTGGTGGGCGAAATAACTCACTTTCAGCAAGTGCGTCTATTTGAAACCATCTATCCTGATTATCTAAAACTCGCTGAATATTACTATAAAACCTATACTTCAGGCCAAGTGATAATTATCAATGCAACACCATGGATTAATATCAATAAAAAGATTAAAGATGTATTTGTCGATATAGCGTTTCAGGGTGTTGATAATATCAAAACCCTTACAGCATGTGTAGCCAAAAATAACAAATCAAAGCTTATTGAATTTATAACAGCCAGTAGTTTTTATATGTCTTATGAGGCAAACAGGAAAAGGATTAATTATCTCAAATGAAAATCTCTCAGATTGTATTCATAGCTCTCTCTCTGGCAACTTTCGCCACTCAAGCCGCGTCGTTTCAATTTGGAAAAGAAGTTAAAAACTGCCTTACGTTACCGTCATTCGGTGATAATGTAAAAACGCAATCCCAATGCAAAGAAGAAGCAAAAGCCGCTTCGGAAAAATCATTAAATAACACAATCACCAGGCTTCATAAAAGAATTAAGGACGATTACAACACACCCTATCACCTGAATGATATTGACGGTGTAAAAATTAAAGATGTGTTCTGGGAGAAATTTATTAATTCACAAAAGTCGTGGTCCTCATCCAGAGAGGAAATATGCTCCGCCATGGCATCTTTAGTTGGGGAATGGGCTGAAAGCCAGGATGATATTCAAACCCAATGTATTCTGGATCAAAATAAAGGCAGGGAGCGCTACCTTAAAGAGATATATTTGAAATAAGTCATCTCTGTAAATAGCCAGATACAACTGATAAAACCGAAGAGAAAAGCCCGCACACATAGGTGAGCGGGCTTTTTTATAAGCGACTTAGAAGAACGTCACCAAACTCAGGTTAAACCGGTCATCCTGCGATTCGCCGCTTTGGCTGCCGCGCGCATATTCCAGCGACAACATGGCGTTGTTCGGGCTGGCGTCTTCGGTAAACGGAATATCGCTGTTCTCGAATTGCAGGTGTTGGGTTTCATTCTGCACATCCATCAACACCAGGGTGGAGGTGTTGAAATCACGCCCGCGTACCCAGTGGTAGCCGACACGCGTCGAAAGGCGCTGGAAGCGATCGCGCGACGTCACCCCGCAGTCGGTTTTCGGTTTGGTACGGCTGTCCACCCCTTCCACGTTCAGCCAAAAACCATCGTTACCGAGCGGCACAATCCCCCCGTCGCCCACCAGCGACGCGGGCGTACATATTGGGAGGTTTGTAGGCCGGATAAGCGTTTACGCGCCATCCGGCATTCAGCGCGCCGGGCGTTTCGCAGTCGGCGAGTCGTTTACGGATTATTTTGTCTACCCTTAACAAGCACGTTCTGTGGCTTGAGTCGTGGTCACTTCCCGATTATTTCTCAATTAAGGAAGACCAATGAAAAATACCTCCGGACAATCGCGGGTCGCCGTGGTGCTCTATGAGCTGCTAAACCCCATCCCCCTCGGCTTTTTCGTTGCCGCGTGGATCTTCGATATTCTCTATCTCAAAACCTTCCAGATAATGTGGACCGACGCGGCGAGCTGGCTTATCGCAATAGGCCTTATTATTGCCATCCTGCCGCGCTTGATAAACCTGGCGCAGGTGTGGATCACCCAGCGCCGCCTCGCCACGCCTGCGGTAAAAATCCATTTCTGGCTCTGGCTGATTGCCGTGGTGATCGAGATTTTTAACGCCTTTGTGCACAGCCGCGATGCCTACGCCGTGGTGCCGCTCGGCGTGATTCTGTCTACGGTAGTGGTGGTTCTGCTGCTGATTGCTAACGTTCAGCTCGCCGTTTGCACGCGCGTCGGGAAAGGAGAAATCGCATGAAAATGACCCGACACACACTGGCCGCATGTGTTCTCGCCGCGCTGCTCGCAGGCTGCGATCAGGGCGCCAATATCGACCCGGTGAAACAGGTTGGCCCAGAACCCGAACTGCCAAAAGCGCAAAACTTCCTGATGCCGCCGATGCAGGTACCAGAAGGCGTGCCGTGGCAGCAAGGCCAGGCGCCGAAAGTCCCGGATGGGCTAAAAATTGAAAAAGTGGCGGACGGTCTGCAACACCCGCGCCAGCTTTATGTTTTGCCCAATAACGACGTTCTGGTCGCGGAAGCCAACGGCCCATCGAAACCGACCACGCGCCCGAAACAGTTGATTATGGGCGTAGTGCAACAGGCGTCCGGGAAAGGCGGCCCTGGCGGTAATCGCATCACGCTGCTGCGCAATGTCGATGGCAAATGGCAGAAGCACACCTTTATTGAAAACCTGCATTCACCGTTTGGTATACAACTGATCGGCAACACCTTGTGGGTTGCCAATGCCGACAGCCTGGTCAAATTCCCCTATCAGGAAGGCGAAACGACGATCAGTTCGCCTGGCGAAGTGGTGACGGAATTGCCGGGTGGGCCGATTAACCACCACTGGACGAAAGCGCTGCTGGCCAGCCCCGACGGCAGCAAGCTGTATGTCGGCGTCGGCTCTAACAGCAACATCACCGAAAACGGCATTGGCGCAGAGTATCGCCGCGCCGCCGTGCTGGAAGTGGATGCTGCCAGCGGCGCCAGCCGCATTTACGCCAGCGGGCTGCGTAACCCAACGGGTCTGCAATGGGAACCGGAAAGCGGCGCGCTGTGGGCGGTGGTTAACGAGCGGGATGAAATCGGCTCCGATTTAGTGCCGGATTACATGACCTCGGTGAAAGAGAAAGGCTTCTACGGCTGGCCGTACAGCTACTTTGGTCAGCATGTCGATGAGCGCGTGAAACCGCAGCGCCCGGATCTGGTGAAACAGGCAATCAAGCCGGATTACGCGCTCAGTTCCCACGTCGCACCGCTCGGCCTGCTGTTTTACACCGGCGACAATATGCCGCAATACCGCGGCGGCGCGTTTGTCAGCGAGCACGGGAGCTGGAACCGCACACCGCTTAACGGTTATCAAGTCGTATGGGTGAAATTTGAAAACGGTAAACCGGTCGGTCAACCGCTGCCGGTCATTACCGGGTTCCTCACCGATGACCAAAAGCAAGTACGCGGCTTGCCGGTCGGGCTGGCGATGGATAAGCAAGGCGGCGTGTTGGTTGCCGACGATGCCGGCAACGCAATTTGGCGGGTGAGCGCTCGCTAAGAAAAACCCTCTCCCGTCCGGGGAGGGTAACTTTCTTACCGATGCGGCTTCTGCGCTTGCCACAGCGCGACAACGCTCAGGAATACGCACTGGACGGGTCGCTTAGGTTAAGCCATCGATAATCACCTGTTTCATGCCCTGCGAGCAGGGTTCGACGCGCCCACGCACGCCATATACCTGCGCAAGGGTCTGCGGCGTGATCACGTCACCAGGCAGGCCGTCGGCCACCAGCTCGCCGTTTTTCAAGATCAGCACATGGTCGCCATGACGTAGAGCGATATTGATATCGTGCACCACCACCACGGTGACGATATTGCGGCGTTGCGTTTCGCGCTTCACCAGATCCATGACGTGAAATTGGTAGTTCAGATCCAATGCGCTGAGCGGTTCATCCAGCAGCAGCAATGACGGCTGGCGAATCAGCGACTGCGCCAACCCCACCAGTTGTTTTTGCCCGCCGGAAAGCTGATCGAGAAAATGCAGCGCCAGATGTTCAATGCCAAGCTGGCGCAGCAGATCCATGACTTGCGCTTGTTGCTCTGCACTGTGCAGCCCGCCGGACGCGCGTTGCGCGACAATAATCGACTCCAGCACATGCAAATGCACCCCGGCAGGCAGCGACTGCGGCAGGTAAACCACCTGCTCGGCGCGTCTGGCAAAGGGCTGCGCCAGTAGATTTTCACCCGCCAGCAACAGTTCGCCCTGCGCGTTGTTCAGCCCGGCCATCGCCCGCAGCAAGGTCGATTTACCGCTGCCGTTTGGCCCGAGCAGAATGGTAACTTTGCCGCGCGGCAGGTGGGCAATATTGAGGTTATTGATGATCTGTCGTTTGTGATAACCCGCGCCAAACCCGCGCAGGCATAGACCGGAATGCGGGCTCATACACTCCCCCGGTAACGCACAATGATGGTGATAAAGAACGGCACGCCGACCAGCGACGTGACAATGCCAACCGGGATAATGACGCCGGAAATCAGGTTTTTGGAAACAATCGACGCCAACGACAGCACCAGCGCGCCGAGTAACGCACTGGCAGGCAGATAAAAGCGGTGATCTTCGCCAAACAGGATGCGCGCGATATGCGGCGCGACGAGGCCGATAAAACCAATAGGCCCGACAAACGCCACCGACAGCGCCGACAAAATACTGACGCGCAGCAGCGTCGCCAACCGCAAGCGGCGCACGTTAATGCCAAAACTGATGGCGCGCTCTTCCCCCAAACGCAGGGACGTCAGCTTCCATGAACTGCGCATCGACAGCGGCGCAACCACCGCAAGCGCAAGCAGCAAAATAGCGAGCTTTTCCCACGACGCGCGCGCGAGGCTGCCCATCGTCCAGAACACCAGCCCCTGCAAGGTATCTTCGCTGGCGACAAATTGCAGCATCGACACCAGCGCGTTAAAGGTAAACACCAGCGCAATACCAAACAGCACCACGCCGGAGGTCGCCACCTGCGCCCAGCGGGTGATGCCATCCAGCAGCAGCGCCGCCAGCAGCGCGAAAAGAAAGGCGTTCGCTGAGATAAACCACTGCGCCGGTACGCCGGGAATACCGATGCCGAGCACAATTGCCAGCGCCGCGCCAAATGCCGCCGCCGAGGAGACACCGAGCGTAAACGGGCTGGCGAGCGGGTTGTTCAGAATGGTTTGCATCTCTGCCCCGGCAAGCCCCAGCGTTAAGCCAACGACAATCGCCATCAACGCGTAGGGCAGGCGAATATCCCAAACAATCACCCGAATACCAGCGTCGACGCTTGCCGGGTCAATCAGCGTGCGCCACAGCACATTCAGCGATAAGCCCGACGGGCCGAGAGTAAAATCCAGCAGCATCGAGGCTGCGATGAACACCACTAGCAACGCCAGCAGGCTGACGCGGCGGCGGATAATCGTGTGGTAGCTGAGCATCAGGCCGTCTGCCGTTTGCTCGCTAGCTTGAAGGGGCGAACGCATGAAAAGCACCTTGCCGAGAATGCGATGGTACAATTTTGAGAATTATTATCATGTTAAGCGAAAGCGCGTCGCGATGACATCAATCAATCCCTTCCTTAACATCCTGATTCGCTTTCTGTTTCTCTGACATATTTTTTTACGGGCGCGAAAGCAGGTTATTGACTACCCTTTTGCTTTGCCTGATCTCCGGAAGCCCGCCATGAAATACTCCCTGCTGTTACTGCTTATTTTTGGTGCCACTGCACGAGCCGACGATGCAGTGAAACTGAACTGCCCGACGCGCGGCGATCTGACGGTCTCATTTTTCAACTACAAGCTGATAACGATGAAGTGGGGTGATCATTTTCAGGTGGCGGCGGGCAAAGAGAAAAATCACACCAAAGCGGGTGTGCCGTTCTGGAGCACCACCTTTGGCAATGGCGACAATTTAGCCTTTTTCCCGGACTCGGATCAGTACTATCTGTTCTTTGCCGGTGCGGAAGATCCGGTGTTGTGCAGCGAAGAGGGCAGCTTTGTTTACCCGGTTATTACGCCGCCACGCTATGAAAAGCCGAGTAGCGACGCGCCGCAAACCCAGGCCAGCACCACAAGCAACGACGTGATTTTGCAGCATCCCTCACTTTCGTAGGGCGGGTAAGCGTTAGCGCTGTTTGCTTTTTTATTTCTGTTGGGCAGGGAACCCGGCGTCGGCATTGTTTTCTTTGTTCATTCCCGGAGGCTGGAACAAGGCGTTTTTCAAATTATTGATTGCGCCATTAATGACGTCTTCGCGGGATTTATAAGGAAGCGCCAGCGTACAAACGCCATAAACACCAATGGCAAATGCGATGGCGGCAAACACGCCTGAAAAACCATTCCAGAACCATAGCAACGACCTCACCCCCCAATGACGTTCGCGGATTTTTCCAAGCTCAACGGCGCGATGAAAGTTAACCACTGCCTCTTCACCAGCAACCTTGATTTCATTGCTGCGGACAGTTTGCATTTGCACAATTTCATCTTTTAACTGTGCAATCTCATTGGCCTTTTTATTTGCCTCTTTCAGTTGTTCTTCATAGGTCAGCCGTATCCCTTCATCAAGCTGATCCATAAGGTTATCAATAAATAAACTCGCTTTATGACGATACCCTTTAATTCTGCCCGGCGTATTTACCGTCTGCCGGTGAAATATCTTTAGTTCTGCATTGATTTGCTCATCTGTTCCACCTGATAAACGTAAAACTTCTGCATATTCACTTTTGTCATATTTATAAAGTGAATATGCCAGCAACCCTATTTTATCATCATCTCCATTCACTAATTCCTTGAAAACCCAGCGACTATCCATTCTGTTCCCCTATAAAAAAACGCCACATAAATGGCGTTTTATAAAAAGATATGGTTATGCTTTGGCAGCGAAAAGGAAGGCTTTTTTAACCATCGCTTCGAGATCGCGGCGTGTCATGCCAAGCTTAACAAGCCACTCATCGTCCACCTGACCTGAAACAGAAGAATTGTGCATACTGCCTTTGGCCAAAGCATTTCTAATAATTTCAGCTTTGCGGCTTGCTGATAATGGCTGTAATTGATACTTCTCCATTGCCCCTCCATTAACTTATTAGACGAATCCATAATAAGATCCCACGAACGATCGACGCATATTTTAGCAGGCTCAACAAAGGGTTTTATCTTTATTTTCCAGGAAATTTGCGAGCAAGAATCCAAATAAAAAATTGTGAAACAGATCTACAGCTTTAAATAATATCGACATGTATTTAAAGCTGTATAAATCATCCCGATTTAATTCCCGTTATGAATCAGCCAGGTTGAAATATGCCATTCGCCACATCCGCCGGTGTCACTATGCCGCTGTCGAGCACCCAGGCGCTGATTAACGCGGCGGGGGTGACGTCAAAGGCCGGATTGTAAACTTGCGCGTCGGTGGGCGCCCACTGCACAGCGCCAAAACTGCCGGAAACGCCGGTCACTTCTGCTTGAGAGCGTTGCTCAATCGGGATCGCGTCTCCGTTCGGGCAGTGCGGATCTAACGTGGTTTGCGGCGCGGCGACATAGAATGGCACGTTGTGGAATTTCGCCAGCACCGCCAGCGAATAGGTGCCGATTTTATTCGCCACATCGCCATTAGCGGCAATACGATCCGCACCGACCCACACCGCGTCCACCTGCCCTTTCGCCATCAGGCTGGCGGCCATCGAATCGGTAATTAATTGATACGGCACACCCAGCTCGCCCAGCTCCCACGCGGTGAGACGACCGCCCTGCAACAAGGGACGCGTTTCATCCACCCACACATTCGCCACTTTCCCTTGCTGATGCGCCAGCGCAATGACGCCAAGCGCCGTGCCCACGCCCGCGGTTGCCAGCCCGCCGGTGTTGCAGTGCGTCAATAAGCGGCTACCGGCTTTGACCAGCGAACTGCCCGCCTGCGCGATGTTGTCGCACAATTGCTTATCTTCTTCGATCAAGTGCAGCGCTTCGGCCATTAGCGTTTGCGCATACTCTTCCTGCGCCAGTGCCTGTTTCATGCGGTCGAGATTGTTCATCAGGTTCACCGCCGTTGGGCGCGCAGCGCGCAGGGTTTCCAGTGCCATCGCCAGTTCATCGCGGTTTGCGCCCCGCTCCGCCAGCAGCGCCAACAGCAGGCTGGCGGAAAGGCCAATCAGCGGCGCGCCGCGCACGCGCAAGGCGTGAATATGGCCGACAAGTTCGTCTACCGTATCGGCGGATAACCAGCGTTTCTCCTGCGGCAGAGCCTGTTGGTCAAGAATAAATAATCGATTGTCGGCGATGCGCAGGCTGGTGGTCTGTAATGACGGCATATCGTTAAATCCCTGTTGCGTTAATGTGGCGTATTGTGTCAGGATGCGGTTCGGATGTATAGACGTCTAAATGGCTTTTGTTAGCAAAAAGAGGATCGAGGCAATGTCGCAATACCATACCTTTTCCGCCCGTGATGCCGTGGCGTATGCACAACAATTTGGCGGTCTGGATAACCCGTCCGAACTGGTGGACGCACAGGAGGTGGGCGACGGTAACCTCAATCTGGTCTTCAAAATTTTCGACAACCAAGGCGTTAGCCGCATCATCGTCAAGCAGGCTTTGCCTTACGTGCGCTGCGTTGGGGAATCCTGGCCGCTGACGCTGGATCGCGCCCGTCTCGAAGCGCAAACCCTGGTGGAGCACTATCAACATTGCCCGCAGCATACCGTTAACATTCTCCATTTCGATGCAGAACTGGCGGTGATGGTGATGGAAGATCTCTCGGATCATAAAATCTGGCGCGGTGAGCTTATCCAGAATGTGTATTACCCGCAGGCGGCGGCGCAGCTTGGCGAATACCTCGCCCGGACGCTGTTTCACACCAGCGATTTTTACCTTCACCCGCACGCGAAAAAAGCCCAGGTCGCGCAGTTTATTAACCCGGAAATGTGCGAAATCACCGAAGACCTGTTCTTTAACGATCCCTACCAGATTCATGAGCGCAATAACTACCCGGCAGAACTGGAATCTGACGTTGCCGCCCTGCGCGATGACGCGCAATTAAAGCTGGCGGTCGCGGCGCTCAAACATACTTTCTTTTCCCATGCCGAAGCGTTACTGCACGGCGATATTCACAGCGGTTCCCTGTTTGTTGCCGAAGGCCGCCTGAAAGCGATCGACGCCGAGTTCGGTTATTTTGGCCCAATCGGTTTTGATATCGGGACGGCGATGGGCAACCTGCTGCTCAATTACTGCGGCCTGCCTGGCCATCTGGGCATTCGCGATGCGGCAGCGGCGCGCGAACAACGCCTGCTGGATATCCAAACGCTTTGGACAACGTTCGCCGAGCGTTTCCAGACGTTGGCAAGCGAGAAAACCCGCGACGCGGCGCTGGCGCAGCCGGGTTACGCGTCGGCGTTTCTGAAAAAAGTGTGGGCAGATGCGATTGGTTTTTGCGGTACCGAACTCATTCGCCGCAGCGTTGGGCTGTCGCACGTTGCCGACATCGACACCATCAGCGATGACGCAATGCGCCACGAATGCCTGCGCCACGCCATTTCCCTTGGCAAAGCCTTGATCGTGATTGCCGGGCGTATTGATAGCGTCGACGAGTTGATTGCCCGCGTAAGACAATACAGCTAACGCTTCCCGCCCCTATCGGGCGGGAAATTACCCCAAATATTCAATAATCGATAACCCGCCGTTGTAATCCGTGCTGTAAATAATGCCCTGCGCGTCGACAAACACGTCGCAAGACTGGATAACGCGCGGGCGGCCTGGCCGGGTATCCATCATTTTCGCCGGGGCGGCAGGCACCAGCGCGCCCGTTTCTACCGGGCGATACGGGTTGGAAATATCATAAGCGCGCACGCCTGCGTTCTGGTAGGTGGCGAAAATCAGCGTCGAGCTGATAAAGCTGCCAGGGCGGTTTTC
This sequence comes from Kosakonia sp. BYX6, assembly GCF_038449125.1. NCBI lineage: Bacteria > Pseudomonadati > Pseudomonadota > Gammaproteobacteria > Enterobacterales > Enterobacteriaceae > Kosakonia > Kosakonia calanthes. Next base: position 3,354,690 of record NZ_CP151800.1, read on the forward strand.
ATGCAGGTTATGTGGCCCGAAATGCGCGCCTTTCGCGACATAATCCACTTCATCCGGCTGCGGGAACGTCGAGATGCTCACTGGGTTCGACGGCTCGCGAATGTCGAACAGCCAAATCAGCTTTTCACCATCTTCCTGATTGTCGAGCACCGCTTCATCCAGCACCACCAGCAGATCGCGGTCCGGTAACGGCAGCGCAGTATGCGTGCCGCCGCCAAACGGCGGGCTCCAGTTGCGGTGGCTAATCAGTTTCGGCTGCGTCCGATCTTTCACATCCAGCAGCGTCAGGCCGCCGTCGCGCCAACTTCCATACGCGGTGTCCCCGGCGATAATCGCGTGGTGCAGCGCGTAGCGTTTGCCCTCTTCCCAATTCGGTGTTTCGCCTGCGGCCTGGTTCATGCCCGGCAGCCACCAATGCCCGGCGACCTGCGGTTTGCGCGGATCGGCCAGGTCGATGGTCAGGAAAATGTAGTCGGTAAAACCGTCGACCAGCGCCGAGACATACGCCCAGCGGCCGCCGACGTACCAGATACGATGAATGCCAATGCCGTTGAGCGACAGGAAGCTGATTTCACGCGGTTTATCCGGCGTAGAGATATCGAAAATGCGCAGCCCGGCGCTCCAGCCGCGACCCTGCACATCGCTCACCGTTTCACCCACCGAGCGGGTGTAATAGACCTTTTCATCGGCGAAGCGGGCATCGGCGAACAAATCGCGGGCGTTAATCACCAGCAGCAGATCGTCGTGAGCTTGCAGATGCACGTTCCAGGTGCCCGGCGGCGCAGCGACGAAGCCAGCGGGTTTCGGGTTTTTCGCGTCGCGCACATCGACAATGGAAAAGCCCTGCGACACCATATGCCCGATGTACGCAAAACCGCGGTGCACCATCAGTTGTACGCCGTCCGGGCGTCCGCCTTGGTCGCTATGCCCAATCAAGCGCATATTGCGGCTGTAATCGGGGCGCGGAAGTTCAGTTGCCATGATTTATCCTTTCATGCGCCGGATGCCAAAATGCCGGATGGCGGCGTTGCCTTATCCGGCCTACAAGCCCCGCGCAATTTGTAGTTTGTAGGCCGGATAAGCATAAGCGCCATCCGGCGAACAACGCGCACTTATTTATTCTTCGCTTCCAGCGTAGCGAACCACGGCGCGATAAAGTCCTGCGTTTGGCCCCAGCCCGGAATGATTTTGCCGAGCGACGCCACATTCACCGCACCCGGTTGGCTGGCGAGCAGCGCCTGCGGAATGGCGGCCGCTTTAAAATCATAGGTCGCAGGCGTTTGTTCACCGGCAATCTTATTGGCGATCAAACGCACGTTGGTGGCGCCAATCAGTTTTGGATCCACCGCCACGCTCACTTTCCACGGGCTGTTGGCTTCACGCATCAGTTGCAGATCCTGGTTCGAGACATCAATGCTGTAGAGTTTGATCTCGGTGCGACCATTCTCTTTCAGCGCTTTGTACGCGCCCTGGCTGAAGGCATCCCAGGTTCCCCAGATGGCGTCGATTTTACCTTTCGGGTATTTCGCCAGCACCGCGCCGACTTTGTTCGCGGTATCGCCCTGCACGTCTGAAGAGACCGCGCCAATGGATTCCAGCTCTTTAATGCCCGGATGGGCTTTCAGCAGTTCCGCATAGGCGGCCTGGCGGCGCTCCATCGGCGGGAAACCGGCGACCCACAGCTTGATAATGTTGGCTTTGCCGTTGAAGTCTTTCACCAGCTCGCCAAAAGAGAGTTTAGTCAGCGAAGCGTCATCCTGCTGGGTGACGGTCACGCCGGGAATCTCGCCGTTCACGGCGGTATCAAACACCGACACTTTAATGCCTGCGGCGACCGCTTTTTTAATCAGTTCGGTGGAGTAGGGATCGCGCCCCTGCGACAGAATAATGCCGTCATATTTCTGGCTGATCGCCTGGTTCACAAAGTCCTGGAATTTGGCGTCGTCTCCATTGCTCAAAAAGGTGCTGATTTTAAAGCCCAGCTTTTTGCCTTCCTGCAATGCGCCAGCGACAAACTGCGTGGTGTTATCGTCGGAACCGAGGTTGCGAATCAGCGCAATGCGCACCGGGCCATGATGATTGGCAAGGGCGTCCGGTACTGGCGCAGGCGTGGCGGCGTGGCCCGGCAGCGCGCTCAGTAATCCCAGCGCCAACAGCGAGAGTGCAATTTTTTTCATGTCTGTTTTCCCCTGAATAGTTAACGACGCTGGAAGTAAGTCAACGCAAGAGCACCGGCCAGCACCAGCCCCTTAATAATGTCCATTGCGTAATAGGGCACGGAGAGCATCACCAGCCCGTTTTGCAGCACGCCGAGGATAACCGCCCCCACCAGCGTGCCGAGCGCGTTTGGCTTGCCGGAACCCGCCAGCGAAAAGCCAATCCACGCGGCGGCGACCGCATCCATCAAATAACCGCCGCCCGCATTAACTTGCGACGATCCAATGCGTGACGCCAGCAAAATGCCGCCAAGCCCGGCGAGCAGCGAGGCAATCACATACGCCGCCACTTTGTAACGCGTGGTGCGAATGCCGGAAAGGCGCGCCGCTTCCGGGTTGCCGCCGATGGCGTACATGCGCCGGCCGTGCGTGGTCAGCGATAGACCAAGCTGCGCGACCACGGTGACCACCAGCATAATGATGACAATTGTCGGCACCTGGCCGAGCAGCCCGAAAGCCGCAGGAATCGTGCCTTCCGCCATATCCCCGCTCGGTAGCACCATGTTTTCCGTGATCGAGCCGCCGTAGCTGTAGGTCATCGCCACGCCCTGAATGACAAACAGGCTGCCAAGTGTGGCGAGCATGTCGGGAATACGCAGGATCACAATCAAAAAGGCGTTAAACAAGCCGACCAGCGTACAGAGCGCCAGCGTCACCACAATCGCTTCGGTGGTGCCAAACCCATGCCAGACAAACAGCGAGATCACCAGCGCGTTCGCCAGTGACGCGGTGGAGCCAACAGAGAGATCAAAGCCGCCGACGGTCAGTGAAATCGACACGCCGACCGCAATCACCGTCACAATGGCGATCGATCGCAAAATATTGATGATGTTGAAAGGATCGAGGAAGTTGTCCGATGCCAGGCCAAAAACGGCAATCAGCAGGACCACGGTGAGCAACATGCCCCATTTATACAGAAAATCAAAAAATTGCTGGCGCGTTGACATCGCCGCATTGACTGAAAGGGCCTTACTCACGGGCCGTTCCTCCGGTGGAATAATAAAGGAGTGTCTCTTCACGGGCATCCTCGCCCTGCACTTCTGCCACAATGCGCCCGTCCCACAGCACACAAATTCGGTCACACAAACCCACCAGTTCGGCGAATTCACCTGACGCGTAAATCACGCCCTTGCCTTCGCGCGCCAGCCCGTCGATCAACTGGAACAGATCGGTCTTGGCTTTCACATCCACGCCTTTGGTTGGCTCATCAAAAATCACCACGTTGGCGTTACCGCGCAGCCATTTGCCAATCGCCACTTTTTGCTGATTACCGCCCGACAAACGGCGCAACATTTGCCCTGGGCCGGAGGTGCGCACGCCGACGCGGGCGATCACTTCCTGCGCCCAGCGCCAGGCCTGGCGGTGACCAAACAGGCTCCAGCGCGAAAAACTGTTATCGGCGCTGACGGAGAGATTCATGCTGATAGGCTCATCAATAAAGATGCCCTCTTTGCGCCGCTCTTCCGGCACCAGCGCCAACCCACGCGTCACCGATTCCGCCGGATCGCGCGGTCGCCACGGCTGGCTATTCAGTTCGCCACGGCTAATACGGCTTTTGCTCGCGCCAAATAACGCTTTGCAAAGCTCCGTTTTCCCGGCACCCGCCAGCCCGGCGATGCCGAGAATTTCCCCTTTGCGCAGGCGCAGCGAGATATCTTTCAGCAAGCCTTCATCGTGCAGGCCGTCGATCCGTAGAATCACATCGTCGCTGTGCGACGGGCGCGCAGGCGGATAAATGTCGCTCAACTCATGGCCGAGCATCTTCTCAACAATTTGCTCGCCGCTGAGGGAATCCATCGGGCCAGACTCAATCAGCTTGCCGTCGCGCAGCACCGTCAGGGTGTCGCAAATCGCGTTCAGTTCATGAATGCGATGGGAAATAAACACCACGCCAATGCCCTGCTGTTGCAGGCGTTTCACCACAGTGAACAAGCGCTCACTTTCATGCTGATCGAGCGGCGCGGTGGGTTCATCAAGAATCAAAAAACGGCAGTGGTGCGAGAGCGCGCGGGCCAGCAAAATTTGCTGTTTTTCCGCCAGCGTGCAGCTATCGATTGCGCGTTTCACATCCAGCGTGACATCCAGTTGCGCCAGCGCCGCCCGCGCCTGCTTGCGCGTGTCACCCCAGCGATAGCGGTGCCCGGTGTCGGCCAGCTTATCGAGCATGATGTTTTCCGCGATGCTCAAACCTGGGATCAGCGCGACATCCACTTCCTGCTGCACCAGGTGAATGCCAAACTGTTTGGCGTCGCGCGGGGTACGTATCGAAACCACCTGATTATTAATGGCGATTTCCCCTTCGTAATGGCCGTAAGTGCCGCACAGCACCGCCATTAGCGTTGATTTTCCCGCGCCGTTCGCGCCGGTTAACGCGTGCACCGAACCGCCCCGTAAGGTGAAGTCGACCTGCGACAGCGCTTTAAAGCCGCCGAAGGAGAGGCTCATGCCACGCATTTCGAGGAGGTTGCTACCCATAGCGCGTGAATACCTGCGATTAATAGATTGATTTAACGAATTTTTCATAGCCTCGCTTGACTGGCAACGACAGAAAAGGCATAAGTTAAAGCTAAATAATATTAGCCATCCGGATGTCCAGACATAACATCGGGTTAGCCATCACGCATAAGGACACGACTCATGAGCAGTACCGATATTCGCGTTGTACCCGGCCCCGCCAATTACTATTCCCATGCCGGTAGCCTCGCACGATTGCATGATTTTTATCCCCCCGAACAACTCTCCCGCGCGGTGTGGATCTACGGCGAACGCGCTTTCGCTGGCGCAAAACCGTTCCTGCCGGAAGGCTTTAACGCACCGGGCGCGAAACATATTCTGTTCAAAGGCCACTGCAGCGAGCATGACGTGAGCGAACTGGCGCAGCAGGCGGGTGATGACCGTGCGGTGGTGATCGGCCTTGGCGGCGGCGCGCTGCTGGACACCGCGAAAGCCGTGGCGCGCCGTCTCGGTTTGCCGGTGGTGGCAATCCCGACCATTGCCGCCACTTGCGCGGCGTGGACGCCGCTGTCGGTCTGGTACAACGACGCGGGCCAGGCGCTGCAATTTGAAATTTTCGACGACGCCAACTTCCTGGTGCTGGTCGAACCGCAAATTATCCTCAACGCGCCCGCGGAATATCTGCTGGCCGGGATCGGCGATACGCTGGCGAAGTGGTATGAAGCGGTGGTATTAGCCCCGCAGCCGGAAACCCTGCCGCTGACCGTGCGTTTGGGGATTAACGGCGCGCTGGCGATCCGTGATGTGTTATTGGCAAGCAGTGAAGCGGCACTGGCGGATCAGCAACGCGGTGAAGTGACGCAAGCATTTCGCGATGTGGTGGATGCGATTATTGCCGGTGGCGGCATGGTGGGCGGTCTGGGCGAGCGTTACACCCGCGTAGCCGCCGCGCACGCGGTGCACAATGGCCTGACGGTGTTGCCGCAAACCGAGAAATTCCTGCACGGCACGAAAGTGGCGTACGGCATTTTGGTGCAAAGCGCATTGCTCGGCCAGGACGATGTATTGGCACAATTGATTGATGCGTACCAGCGTTTCAACCTGCCAACCACGCTGGCGGCGCTCGATGTGGATATCAACAACCACGCCGAGCTGGATAAGGTGATTGCCCACACCCTGCGCCCGGTGGAATCGATCCATTATTTGCCGGTGGCGTTAACCGCCGACACCCTGCGCGCCGCCTTTGAAAAAGTGGAAACCTTGTCGCGTTAATCTCCCGCATCACGCCCGGTGGCGCTTCGCGTGCCGGGCCTACGGGCTAACATTGGCATCGAACCCGTAGGCCGGATAAGGCGTAGCCGCCATCCGGCGATTGAAGCTCGGGCGAATATTTTGCCGGATGGCGCTAAACGCTTATCCGGCCTACAGTGTGGGCCACAACCCCATTGCCATTCGGGCGATGCCGAGCAGGGTTTCCCGGCTTGCGCCGTCTCGCGCCTGGATCGACATGCCTTGCTGGATTCCGGCATACAGCCTTGCGAGCGCGTCGATATCGGTGTCGACGGGCAACTCCCCTATCTCGCACGCCTGCATTAGTCGCGTTTTCAGCAACGCAATCCCTTTGCTTCGCATCTGTTGCACCTGCTGGCCCAGGCGATCGTTACCTTCGCTGCCGACGGCGGAAAGCACCAGCATACAGCCGCGCGGCGAATCGCAGCGTGTCAGCACCTCGGCGGAGCGCTCCAGCCACTGCGCGATGGCTTTTTTAGGTGACGGCTCGGTGCTGACGCAGCCCCAGATCTGCGGCGCAATATTCTGCAAATAGTGCTGCAATACTTCGTTGTAGAGATCCTCTTTACCGCCAAATGCCGCATACAAACTGGGCGATTTGATGCCCATCGCCTCATACAAATCATTCATTGATGTCGCGGTGTAACCCTTCTGCCAGAAGACTTTCATCGCGTTGTCGAGTGCATCGGTACGGTCAAATTCCCGTGGTCTTCCCCGGCTCATATTGGCCCTCCTCGCATTTTGTGCTGATCGGTATATTAATAGTATTGACGAATGTATGGAAGCCCGCCTATTTTAATTATGTATCAATCGACACATAAATCAGGAGTCCTCATGTCACACTCTCTTTCAGGTAAACGCGCGCTGGTCACCGGCGCAAGTCGCGGCTTGGGTAAAGCCATTGCATTGACGCTGGCGCGCGCCGGGGCGGATGTCGCCATCACCTGGGAAAAATCGGCCGATAAAGCCCTGGCCGTGGCCGAAGAAATTCGCACTCTGGGGCGTAATGGCATCGCCATTCAGGCCGATAGCGCGAACCCGCAGGCTGCACGCAGCGCCGTTGAGCAAGCGGTCGAACAACTTGGCGGGCTGGATATTTTGGTGAATAACGCGGGCATTGCCTATAACGGGCAACTGGAAGCGATGTCGCAGGAGGAGATCGACGCGCTGATCAACGTGAACATTCGCGGTGTGGTGTTCTCCACCCAGGCGGCGCTGGCGCATCTGCCGGATGGCGGGCGCATTATCAATATCGGCAGCAGCCTCTCTGACCACGTGCCGCTGCACAATGTGAGCGTTTATTCGATGACCAAATCGGCGTTGAACTCGTTGACGCGCGGGCTGGCGCGCGATCTCGGGCCGCGCGGCATTACCGTGAATATGGTAAAACCAGGATCGACCGACAGCGACATGAACCCGGCAAACGGCGCGGGCGCCGAAACGCAGCGCCAGCTTACCGCGTTGGGGCATTACGGCGAGGCGCAGGATATTGCCGAAGCGGTCGCGTTCCTCGCAAGCCCGGCGGCGAAGCATATTACCGGCACGGATATTCTGGTGGATGGCGGCACCAACGCCTGATTAACAGGCAAAAAAAGCGGCGCATCCGCGCCGCTTTCTCACGCAAGAATTAACAGCAGCGTGCACCGCCTTTTCCGCCGTAGCGCGCATCCTGACGCTCGCGGAAAAATTCCTCATAAGTCATTGGCGTCTGATCCGGATGCGTGACACGCATATGCTCGACATAGTTGTCGTAATCCGGAACGCCAATCATCATTTTCGCCGCCTGGCCTAAATACTTCCCGGCTTTTGAAAGCGTGTCGAACATAAAAGCTCCTGCGTGATCGGTTAATGAACGCCCTTCGCCTGGCCGACAATCTGCTCAACGTTGTCCGGCATTTCCTGGTACGGCGTCTCTTTTGCCGTCGGTTTGTCCTCTTTCAACGCCGCCAGCGCGGTTTTCAGCGAGTAGAATGCCAGCACCACCACAACGACCATAAAGAAGATGGTCAACCCGGCATCAAGACGGTTGTTGAACACCAGTTGCGTCAGTTGCGACTCGGTATACTGCGCCGGAATATTGCCGCTATCTATCATCGCCTGGAACTTATTGGCAATCGCCAGGAAGCCAACTTTGGTGTCCGGGCTGAAAGATTTTTGCCAGCCTGCGGTCAAGGTACAGATCAGCAGCCAGGCCGTTGGCACTAACGCCACCCACGCGTAACGCTGGCGTTTCATCTTAAACAGCACCACCGCGCAGAGCATTAACGCCATACCGGCCAACATCTGGTTGGCAATGCCGAACAGCGGCCACAAGGTGTTGATGCCGCCCAGCGGATCGACCACGCCCTGATGCAGGAAATAGCCCCACGCCAGCACGCACAATGCGGTGGAAAGCAGGTTGGCGGGCAGCGATTCGGTGCGTTTCAGGTTCGGGGAAATTACCCCCAACAAGTCCTGCAACATAAAGCGCGCCGCGCGGGTTCCGGCATCGACCGCCGTCAGAATAAACAGCGCCTCGAACAGAATCGCGAAGTGATACCAGAACGAGACATCCATCATGCCGCCGAGCGCGCCGTGCAGAATGTAGGCCATACCTACCGCCAGGGTTGGCGCTCCGCCCGCGCGGGAAATGATCGACTGCTCACCCACTTCATCGGCAATCTGTCTGAGCGTGTCCGGCGTGATGCTAAAGCCCCAGCCGCTCACCACCTGCGCGGCTGACGCCACCACATCGGTGGTGCCCGCCGGCGCTAACACCGCCATCGGGCTGTTCATGGCGAAGTACACGCCCGGATCGATAATGCATGCCGACACCAGCGCCATGATCGCCACGAACGACTCCATCAACATGCCACCGTAACCGATAAAACAGGCCTGGCCTTCGCTGGCGAGCATTTTCGGCGTGGTGCCGGAGGAAATCAGCGCATGGAAGCCAGAGACCGCGCCGCAGGCAATGGTGATAAACAGGAACGGGAACAGGTTGCCTGTCCACACCGGCCCGGTGCCGTCGACAAATTTGGTCAGCGCGGGCATGGTCAGCGTCGGGCGCATGATCAGAATGCCGATCGCCAGCCCGATGATGGTGCCGATTTTCAGGAAAGTAGAGAGGTAATCGCGCGGCGCAAGCAGCAGCCACACCGGCAATACCGACGCGACAAAACCATAACCCACCAGCATCCACGTCAGTTGCACGCCGGTGAAATCAAACCACGGTGCCCACGTCGGGCTTTCGGCGACCCAGCCGCCGGAAATAATCGCGAACACCAGCAGCACCAGGCCAATCACCGACACTTCGCCAATGCGCCCAGGGCGCAGGTAGCGAATGTAGATGCCCATAAAAATCGCCAGCGGAATGGTGAACGCCACGGTGTAAGTTCCCCACGGGCTGTGGGTCAGCGCTTTGACGACAATCATCGCCAGCACCGCCAGAATGATCACCATGATCATAAAGGTCGCCACCAGCGCGATCACCCCGACAGTCGGCCCCATCTCTTCTTTGACCATCTCGCCGAGGGAGCGCCCGTCGCGGCGCGTGGAGATAAACAGCACCATAAAATCCTGCACCGCACCGGCCAGCACCACGCCCGCGAGGATCCAGATCATCCCCGGCAGGTAGCCCATCTGCGCCGCCAGTACCGGCCCTACCAGCGGGCCTGCGCCGGCAATAGCGGCAAAATGGTGACCGAACAGCACTTTCTTATCCGTCGGCACATAATCAAGGCCGTCGTTGTGCCGCACCGCCGGAGTCATGCGCGTTGGGTCAACTTGCAGCACATTTTTGGCGATGTAGAGACCATAAAACCGGTAAGCGATGAGGTAAATACAGACGGCGGCGACCACAATCCACAGAGCGTTAATCTGTTCGCCGCGATTCAATGCGATGTAGCCAAGGGCAAACGCGCCGACAAGTGAGAGCGCGCCCCAAATAAGGTATTTCCCTGAGTTGTTCATAGCGGTTATCCGTTTGAGAGACAGAGAGATGTTACATTTTGTATCTATATCAACTCTGCGGACTTAACAACTTTGAAACATAGGAAGTTCGCCCTGTAACCAGGCATTTACTCGATTGTGTTAACGGGATCGCAAGAATGCCCTCTCCTGATGCGGAGAGGGCGAGAAGTTAGCCCAGCACGGCGGTGCTCAGGCGGCAGGTGCAGCAGCGTCGACCTTGTTCGTCAAACACCACAATTTCCCAGCTTTGGCTCTGCCGACCGAGGTATAACGGCTGGCAAACGCCGCGCACTTTGCCCTGAGAAACCGGGCGATGGTGGCTGGCGTTCAGTTCAGTGCCGACCACGCACTGCCCGTCGCGGGTCATCATATGGCTGGCCATCGATCCGAGCGTCTCCGCCAGCGCCGCCGACGCGCCACCGTGCAGCAGGCCAAACGGTTGATGCGTGCGGCTATCGACCGGCATTTCGGCTTCGAGAAAATCATCGCCGATGCGGGTATAAGTGATCGCCAGATGCGAAACCAGCGTGTTATCGCTGGTCGCATTCAGCTCATCGAGGGTTAAATGCCGTTTCCAGATCATTTACGCCCCCAATGTCGAACCGCCATCCACCACGATGTCTTGCAAAGTGATATGGCTGGCGAGATCGGAGGAAAGGAACAAAACCGTGTTCGCCACTTCCTGCGGACGGGCGATTTTACCCAGCGGAATGCCGAGCTTGAACTGCTCGCCGTAACCGCGAATGCGCTGCTGTTCAGCGTCATCACTGACCCAAAGCGTGCGTTGCATATCGGTGTCGGTGGAACCTGGCGAAACAATATTGCAGCGCACATGGCTGGCGGCCAGTTCCAGACCGACGGTCAACGCCAGGCTTTTCAGCGCCGCTTTCGACGCGCCATAGGCGCTCATGCCGATGCGCGGCGTGTGCGCGGCGTCCGAACAGACGGTAACAATCGCCCCGCCCTGCTGACGGCGAAACTGCGCCATGGTCTGCTGGAACAGGTTAAACGCGCCGCCAACGTTGACGGAAAAGGTGTTTTGCCACGCCTCAGCAGTGAGGTTGTCGGTCGCGCCCATATGCAGCACGCCCGCGGCATTCACCAGCACGTCCAGCCGCTCGCTCTGCGCCAGTAGACGTTTGCAGACTGCCGCGGCCTGCCCGGCATCGGCGATATCCACCACTTCACAGGAGAAGGGGTAATCATTGCCGCGAAACGCCAGATCGAAACCGATCACCTGTGCACCCGCCTCGACAAAGGCCAGCGCAGTGGCGTAACCGATGCCTTTTCCGGCACCGGTCACCCAGACGATTTTGCCGGTAAAATCCAGGCTCGCCATTATTTCACCTCGCGGGAGAGCAGCTTCCACCAGGCATCAATCGTCGGGTTTTTCGCCAGCATCACAAAATCGATATCACCGTGCACTTTGCGCCAGCGGGCAGCCAGCGCCATCATGCGCACGGAATCCAGGCCGTAATCGATCAAGTTTTCGTCATTCATTGGCTCGTCGGACTCATCCAGCAGCGGCAGGATCAGCGCGCGCAGCGCGTCAACACTTCCCGGCACCGGCAGCAATTCCTGCGTCAGTACCACGCGCCCGGAACGCCCGGCGACATAGTTCAGCGACATTAAATGCTCTTCACGGCTGAAATCCGCCAGCGCATCGGCAACCATAAACGGCTTGATATCGCGCATGAAGGCATCGGTGGCGGTGGTCATGCAGCCGATGTGCGAATACACACCGGTGATGATCAGTTGATTGCGCCCGGTTTCTTTCAGCATCTGCTCCAGCGGCGAACGGTGAAACGCGCTATAACGCCACTTCACCAGCACGGTGTCGGCTTCGTCCGGCGCCAGTTCGGCGACAATTTTCTGCTGCTCCGGCGACCGGGTTAAACCCGGTCCCCACATATCATTCAGCAAAGCGCGATCTTCATCGCTCTGCTCTTTCGGCTGCGCGGTGTAATACACCGGAATGTTGCGTTGCTTGCAGAACGTGCGCAGCGCGGCGATGTTCGCCACCACTTGCTGCATCATCGGGCAGTGATCGCCCCAGAAATTCACAAAATAGTCCTGCATATCATGAATCAGCAGCGCGGCGCGCGCGGGTTCAAACGGCCAGCTCACTTTGTTTTCCGGGATATCAGCCGCACCAGGCAGCGCGTAGCCCTGTAATTTTGGGATTGCCATCTCTTCTCCTTTACGCCGGTGCGCGTTGCGCCAACCACTGGCGTAATTGTTTCTTATCGACTTTACCGACCGGGGTCAGCGGTAGTGCTTCCAGACACTCCACGCGATCCGGCAGTTTGAATTCCGCGACGCCCTGCTCGCGCAGGAAACGGCGAATGTCCACCGCGCGCACTGGCGCTTTCACCACCAGGTAAGCGCAGCTTTTCTCGCCGAGCAGGCTGTCTTCCATGCTGACCAGCGCGGCGTGGATCACCGACGTATGGCGCAGCAGCAGGTTTTCTATTTCCTCGGCGGCAATCTTTTCGCCCCCGCGGTTGATCTGATCTTTTTCACGCCCCTGTACGGTGATGTAACCCTGCTCGTCAATGGCAATCAGATCGCCGGAGCAGTAAAAACCGTTTTCATCAAAGGCGCTGGCGTTGTGCTCCGGGCTTTTAAAGTAGCCGCGGAAGGTGTACGGCCCGCGCGTCATCAGGCGGCCTACGTGGCCTGGCGGCAGCACGTTGCCGTGTTCATCCGCCACCCACACTTCATCATCGGGGCTCATGGGTCGTCCCTGGGTATTCATAATTCGCTCTATCGGGTCATCCAGACGGGTGTAGTTCACCAACCCTTCCGCCATGCCAAACACCTGCTGCAACTGGCAGCCAATATCCGCCGGAATACGCGCCGCCAGCGTGGCCGACAAGCGCGCGCCGCCAACTTGCAACAGCTTCAGCGAAGCCAGTTGCGCATTGCTGCCCCACTCTGTAATGGCCTGTAACCACAGGCTGACTGCCGGGGGAACCAGCGCGGTGACATTGATTTGGTGTTTTTCAATCAGCGGGAAGCAGAGCGTGGCGCTCGGATCCGCCGCCAGCACCACGCAGCCTTCGGCAAGAAACACGCCGAGCGCGCCTGGCGAACTCATCGGGTAGTTGTGTGCCGCCGGCAAGGCGCACAGGTAGCGGGTTTGCGCGTTGAATTCGCAAATCTCGTTACTGCGCACAATGCTGTACAGATAATCGTTATGGGTACGCGGAATCAGCTTTGGCGTGCCGGTGCTGCCGCCGGAAAGCTGGAAAAACGCCACTTCATCGGCAGGCGTCGGCGTGGCGATAAAGTTATCCGCCGGGCGCGAAACCGCCTCTGCCAGCGCATGCTCGCCGTTATCACCGCGCAACAACGTCACGCGCAGCGAGGTGTGTTCGGCGACAAAGGTGTTAAGAAAATCGTCATTGGCAAACAGCGCGTGTTCGCGATCGGCAATCAGCAGCGCGGGTTCGATCTGCGTGGCATAGGCATTCAGTTCGCTGCGTTGATGGCTGAACAGCGCGTTAACCGGCGCGACGCCGATTTTGAGCAGCGCAAAGAGCGTGATGTAAAACTCCGCCACATTGCCCAGTTGCACCAGCGCGGTTTCCCCGCGATGGATCCCCATCGACTGCAACGCGCAGGCCAGGTTATCCGAAGCTGCGTTCAACTGGCGATAGCTCAATTCCCACTCGCCGTCGATAACGGCAACTGTTTCGCTGTGCGCATGGCGGGTCAAAATATCGCTGAGTGGCAAATCCTGCCAGTAGCCCTTTTCACGGTAACGCCGGGCGAAATCCTCCGGCCAGCGGTTAAAAGGAATGGTCACTGAGACTCCTTAGTGCAAACCAAAAGCGTTCAACATGGTGGTCAATTTGACGCCGGTTTCGCGCCACTCGCCCAACGGCGAAGAGGCAGGAACAATGCCGGCGCCGGCAAACAGGCGGACGTTGTTGTTGTGGATCCGCGCACAGCGAATGGTGACCACCCATTCGCCGTTTCCTTCGGCGTCGCACCAGCCGACAATCCCGCCGAACAATTCACGATTGAACGGTTCCAGTTCGGCGATCAATTTTTTCGCCACCTCATGCGGGAAGCCGCTCAACGCAGGCGTCGGGTGTAACAGGCAAGCGAGTGTTAAGGCGTTTTCACCCGCCAGCGCGGTGCCTTCGATGGGCGTGGCTAAGTGCCACAGCGTCGGCGTGGTCACCAGTTGCGGCGAATCCGGCAATGTCAGTGACTGGCTGCGCGGTGCGAGCACGGTTTTCATCGCCTGCGTAACCAACGCGTGTTCATGGCGATCTTTAGCGGACGCCAGCAGTTTATTGCCCGCTTCACGATCGAGCATGTCATCAGGCTGGCGACGCGCGGAACCGGCCAATGGCAGCGAACTGAAATGCTCCTGCTCTTTGCGCAGTAACAGTTCCGGGCTGGCGCCTAACAGCGCGCCGCCATCTGGCAGCGGCACGTGGAAATTGAAACTGGCGGGGTTCTGGGCGATCAAGCGCTCCAGCAACACGCCGCTGTCGATGGGGCTGTCGGTGGCAATCTCAATCAGTCGCGAGAGCACCACTTTGTCGACTTCCGGCGTCGCAGTTTTTGCCGCGCCCTTCGCCACCATCTGCATGAATGCGTCCTGGCCTGGGATCTCTTTTTGCGCTTTCACATTTGGCATCGCGCCGCTGTTGAAGTAGCGCGCAGAGCGTTGTTTCGCCGGGCGGGAAAAGGTTTGCCAGCTTTGCGGGATAAACAGCGCAGACGGCTGCGTGGTGTCGAACGGGATGGCGCCGACCATCACCGGGTTAGCGATGCCTTGCACTTTTGCGTCGGCAAAGGCTTGCGCCAGTTTTTGCTGAAACGCGCTTTCCTGCGCGTCGCCGCCTGCGGCGGGTTCAGAAAAACGCGCAACGCACCCGGAGGTGGTGAAACTGCGGTACGGCGACATAAAGAAAAATTGGTCAGCGGCCAGCGTCTTCACAGACTGCTGGAGATCCTCAGCCAATGACGTATCCATATCATCCTCCGGCAATGATAAAGTGAATTAAGAATGATTATCATTTTTGTTTTGAGCGGTAAGATAAAAAGTTATTGCCGTGGATGTCAACAGCAGAATCTCCTCCCGCATCGCTAAAACTTGCATCTGCTTAGGTCAACGATGAAAATGAGAAGCATTAACCTCAACAGAAACAGGACTCGACACGTGAAATTCCCTTTTTGGTGCCATAAACACGTAGTGTTATTGGGCATTTTGGTTTTAGGACTTAACTCAGCCTGGGCGGCTGACTGGCCTCGCCAGGTCACCGACAGCCGCGGTACGCACCAACTGGAAAACCAGCCGCTGCGCATTGTATCCACCAGCGTAACTCTGACCGGATCGCTGCTGGCGATTGACGCGCCGGTGATCGCCAGCGGCGCCACCACGCCGAATAACCGTTTCGCCGACGATCAGGGCTTTCTGCGTCAATGGGGCGATATCGCCAAACAACGCAACGTTGCGCGTCTTTACATCGGCGAGCCAAATGCCGAAGCCGTTGCCGCGCAAATGCCGGATTTGATCCTCATCAGCGCCACCGGCGGCGATTCTGCGCTGGCGTTGTATGACCAGCTTTCCACCATCGCACCGACGTTAGTCATCAATTACGACGACAAAAGCTGGCAGGCGCTGTTAACCCAGTTAGGCGAAATCACCGGCCATGAAAAACAAGCAGCCGCACGAATCACCGAATTCAATCAACAGCTTGCGACGGCAAAAGCGCGTATGAAGTTGCCCCCGCAGCCGGTCACTGCGTTGGTGTATACGCCCGCGGCACACGGTGCCAACGTGTGGACCGATGATTCCGCGCAAGGCAAATTGATGCAGCAGCTAGGCTTTGCCCTCGCGCCGCTGCCGGCCAATTTGCATGCCAGCCAAAGCCAGGGCAAACGTCATGACATTGTGCAGCTTGGCGGCGAAAGCCTGGCCGCCGGGCTAAACGGCGAAGCGTTGTTCCTGTTTGCCAGCGATCAAAAAGATGCCGATGCGCTCAACGCAAACCCGCTGCTGGCGCACATTCCTGCTGTGCAGAACAAACGGGTTTACGCCCTGGGCGCAGAAACGTTCCGCCTGGATTATTACAGCGCGACCCGCGTGTTGCAGCGGTTGTCCCAATTGTTTGGTTGAGTATTTACTGCCGGATGCCGCTGCGCTTATCCGGCCTACAACATCATGCGCCGGGCTGCATCTGGCGAAAACGCCGCAGCTCGCCGAGCATGACTACCAGCACCACGCCAATCATCGCTAACACCAGCCCGCTGATACTGGCCGACGCGACAGGCGTCATTATCGACCCCATCGCGCCTAACAATGCCGCGCCGATGGCATCGCCCGTCACGTTTTGCGCCGTCCATAAACCATTAATGCGCCCGAGCATCGCTTCCGGCGTCTGGGTTTGCAGCAGGGTGTATTGCAACAGCGAACTCACGGCGGTGAGCCAACCGCACAGCGCCAAAAACACCACGCCGAGCGGCCAGACGGGCATCAAACTAAACAGGCCGATGGCGATAAATGCGCCGACGCTGGTCACCAGCATAATCACGCCGGGACGCTCGCTCTGCGCCAGCTTGCCGCTGGTCAGCGCGCCGATTGCCGCACCCAGCGGCAGCGCGGCATACAGCAAACCGATTTCGGCTGCCGACATATTCCAGCCCATCGCCAGCGCCGGATATAACACGCGCACAGCGCTGGCCATCGTCAGCAATCCGCCGAGCAGCGCAATGCCGCCAATCAACGGGTTACGCAGCAGAAAATGCAGCGCGGTCATCAGCGATTTCAGGGGATGTTCGCGAGGTTGCGGCGGTGGCGGTAACGCCGGCAGGCTGAGTAACGGCAGCAGCGTGATAAACGTCCCCGCCGCCGCCAGCCCGTAGTTCCACACCACGCCGCCAGAGGCTAACAGCAGCCCGCCGCACAGCGGTGAAATCACCGAGCCGAGGCGCACGGTGAGCATGGTGATTGCGCCCGCCTGCATCAGATTTTCACGCCCGACCAACGCGGGCGTCGCCGCCAGCAAGGCCGTAACGCCAAGCGCGCCGAAGAAACCGTCCCACAGGCCGAGAAGATAAATCGCCGCCAATGAAGGTTCCGGTAACAACGCGTTCAGGCTCAGGCCAATAAAGCCCACGCCGCAAGTTGAACGCGCCAGCAAAATTAATTTTTTACGTTCAAAACGATCCGCCAGCACGCCGCCGAGCATCAGGCCAACAAACATCGACCCGCCAGTCAGCGTCACCGCCAAGCCCACTTGCCAGCTCGAGTGGGTCATCGTCTGGATTTGCACCGGCACGGCAACGCCCAATAACCCCAGCGATAAAATCGAGATAAAACGCGCCAAAAACACCGCGCGATACGCCGGATGCGTGCGCAGCAGGCTCAGGTTCAACAACCAGGATTGTTGCTTCATCACAACACCTTGTAATACATACTTTCTGTGTCCATTCTCAGGCCGCGCATGGTAACATAACAAAACAAGATCGATAACGATAATTACTATCATTATCAAGTTTGGGACGTGTTATGTCGTTTTCTGCTTCCCCGGCGCGGGTACTGATTCTCGCTGGATTATTGATACTGCTTGTTGTCGCCGCTGCACTCAGCATGTTTATTGGCGCAAAACCCATGCCTGCATCCGTGGTGATCGACGCCCTTTCCGGCGTCTGCCAGAGCGCGGATTGCACCATCATCCGCGATGCCCGCCTGCCACGTACGCTGGCGGGTTTACTCGCAGGCGGCGCGCTGGGCATTGCCGGTGCGCTGATGCAAACCCTGACCCGCAATCCGCTGGCCGATCCCGGTCTTTTGGGCGTTAACGCTGGCGCCAGTTTTGCCATTGTGCTCGGCGCGGCGCTGCTTGGCGTGACGTCCCCCATCGAACAATTAATGCTCGCTTTTTGCGGCGCGCTGGCGGCCTCGTTATTGGTGGCGTTTACCGGTAGCCAGGGCGGCGGGCAACTTAGCCCGGTACGTCTGACGCTGGCGGGCGTTGCGCTCACCGCAGTGCTGGACGGCCTCTCCAGCGGCATTTCGCTGCTGGATGCCGACGTCTACGATCAATTGCGTTTCTGGCAGGCCGGTTCGCTGGATATTCGCACCTTACAAACCCTGAATGTGGTGCTGATCCCGGTGCTGCTGGCGGCAGGTATCGCATTGATGTTAAGCCGCTCGCTAAACAGCCTGAGCCTTGGCAGCGATACCGCCACGGCGCTCGGCAGTAAAGTGGCGCGCACTCAACTGCTCGGTTTATTGGTGATTACCGTGCTGTGCGGCAGCGCTACGGCGGTGGTCGGCCCGATTGCCTTTATCGGCCTGATGATGCCGCATTTGGCGCGTGGCCTGGTCGGTGCGGATCACCGTTGGTCGCTGCCGGTGACGCTGATTGCCACCCCTGCCCTGCTGTTGTTCGCCGATATTATCGGACGCGTGATTGTGCCCGGCGAACTGCGCGTGTCGGTGGTCAGCGCCTTTATCGGCGCGCCGGTGTTGATCATGCTGGTGCGCCGCGCGCGCGGAGGTGGCTTATGATGGCCCCGTCCCGCCGCTTGCTCGGCAGTTGCCTGTTGATGGTGCTCATCGCGTTGTTGCTGGCGGTCTGGAGTTTGCGCAGCGGCGCGGTCACGCTGGAGTTTTCACAAGTTATTAATGCATTGACCGGCAATGCGCCGCGCGCAATGCACCTGGTGGTAATGGAGTGGCGTCTGCCGCGTGTGCTAATGGCGTTACTGATCGGTGCGGCGCTTGGCGTCAGCGGCGCGATTTTCCAGTCGTTAATGCGCAACCCGTTAGGCAGCCCGGATGTGATGGGCTTCAACACCGGGGCGTGGAGCGGCGTGCTGGTGGCGATGGTGCTGTTTGGTCAGCATTTAACGGCCATTGCGCTGGCGGCGATGGCGGGCGGCATTCTCACGTCGCTGGTGGTTTGGTTGCTCGCCTGGCGCAACGGGATTGAAACCTTCCGCCTGATTATTGTCGGCATTGGCGTGCGCGCCATGCTGGTAGCGTTCAACACCTGGCTGTTATTGAAAGCGTCGCTGGAAACAGCGCTGAGCGCCGGGTTATGGAATGCCGGTTCGCTCAACGGCCTGACCTGGGCGAAAACCATGCCTGCCGTGCCGATTATTTTGTTGATGCTGGTGTTTGCCGCACTGCTGGCCCGCCGTATGAGGCTGCTGGAGATGGGCGATGACAGTGCCTGCGCGCTGGGCGTCAGCGTTGAGCGCTCGCGCTTAATGTTGATGCTGGTGGCGGTGTCACTCACGGCGGCGGCCACCGCGCTCGCCGGGCCGATTTCGTTTATCGCGCTGGTTGCGCCGCATATTGCGCGGCGGGTGAGCGCCACGGCGCGTTGGGGGCTAACCCAGTCGGCGCTGTGCGGCGCGTTGTTGTTGCTGCTGGCGGATATGATTGCCCAGCAAGGATTTACGCCTTATCAGTTGCCGGTCGGCGTGGTGACCGTCAGCCTCGGCGGTATTTACCTTATCGCCTTGTTAATTCAGGAGTCTCGCAAGAAATGACCGATTCATCCTGCCGTTTGCGCGGCGAAGCGTTAACCCTCGGCTACGGCAAAAAAATTGTCGCTGAGCAGTTGAGCGTTACCATTCCCGACGGCCATTTCACCGCGATTATCGGCCCCAACGGCTGCGGAAAATCGACGCTGTTACGCACGTTGAGCCGCCTGATGCCCCCGTCGCAGGGGCATGTTTATCTGGATGGCGAGCAGATTCAGCGCTTCGCCAGCAAAGAGGTGGCGCGGCGTATTGGTTTGCTGGCGCAAAATGCCACCACGCCGGGCGATATCACCGTGCAGGAGCTGGTGGCGCGCGGGCGTTATCCGCATCAGCCGCTGTTTACCCGCTGGCGCAAAGAGGATGACGAGGCAGTAAAACGGGCGATGAAAGCCACTGGCGTGGAAAGCCTGGCGAACCAGAGCGTCGATACGCTCTCCGGCGGGCAACGCCAGCGGGCGTGGATCGCGATGGTGCTGGCGCAGGAAACGGCGATTATGCTGCTCGACGAGCCGACGACCTGGCTGGATATCAGCTATCAGATCGATCTGCTGGAGCTTCTGAGCGAACTCAACCGCGAGCAGGGTTATACGCTGGCGGCGGTGTTGCATGATTTGAACCAGGCCTGCCGCTACGCCACGCATTTGATTGCGCTGCGCGACGGCAAGATTGTGGCGCAAGGCGCGCCGAAAGAGATTGTCACCGCCGAGTTGATCGAAGCGGTGTATGGATTGCGCTGCATGATCATCGACGACCCGGTGGCGCATACCCCGTTGGTAGTGCCGTTAGGGCGCAGCGGTGCGTAACCCGGTTCGTAATTCGTAGGCCGGATAAGCGTTTTACGCGCCATCCGGCGATCGAAGCCGCATTTGGCCATTCGCCGGATGGCGGCTACCGCCTACCTATCCAACACTTCCCCTAATACCGGCCCAATCCGCTCGAACGCCTGCGGCGAGATGATGTCGACGTGAGCGCAATCCTGGCGATAAACCTCCAGTTCGCGTACCCACGGCGCCCATGCTTGCTGTGGATCGGTGCCCGCCGGTAATGTGCGCTCGGCGACAAACAGCGTCGCTTTGCCGTCAAACGGCAGGCTGTGCGCGGTGGTCAGCAAACGTACCGCGTCGGCATAATTGCCCTCAATAACCGAAAACAGCTCGCCGGAAGCTTGCCCCTGCTGGGCTGCAAGAAACGCCTGGCGTTCGCGTTCGATCTCCGCCAGCACTTCGGGATCAAGTCCGTTGGCCTCTTTCTCCGCCCAGTTTTGCGTCTCCGGCGGCCAGGTATCCAGCAAGCCGAGGAACGCGACTTCTTCGCCGCGCTGGCGCAAACGCGCGGCAATGCCTTGCGCCAGCGTGCCGCCCAGGGAATATCCAAACAGGTAATACGGCCCGTACGGCTGCTGCGCCAATAGTGTGGCAAGATGCTGCTCGCAGGCCTCATCCAGCGTGGCGGCCTGTTGCAGCGGCCCGTTGGGTCGCGGCGACTGAATACCAATAATCGACCAGCGCGGCGCAAGGTAACGCGCCAGCACGCTAAACTGCCAGGCGAAACCAGACGCCGGATGGAAGCAGAACAGCGTCGGCCCGTCGCTTTCGCGCAGCGGCAGCACGGTTTCCAGCCCCAGCCCGGCCTGATCGATTGACAAGGGTTGATCGAGCAGCGCCGCCAGTTTTTCTACCGTCGAAGCGACCATGATTTGCCCCGGCGTCACCGGCCGTTCGCACGTGCGGCTGAGCTGTGCCGCCAGGCGCATCGCCAGCAGCGAATGGCCGCCGAGGGCGAAGAAATCAGCCTGTGCGTCATTCACTTCACAACCGAGTAACGCCGCAAACGCCTGCGCCACCTGGCTTTCCATGCCTTCATTCAGCGGGCGACCACCTTTTGTCACTGTCAATTCCGGTAACGGCAGCGCTTTGCGATCGAGCTTGCCGTTGGCGCTCAGTGGCAATGCGCTTAATTGCAGCAGCAAAACCGGCACCATATGCGGCGGCAGTTGCGCGCGCAGTTGTTCCTGTAACGCGGCGGTGTCGAGCGGTAAACCGGATTCGGAAACCACATACCCCACTAATTGACGCGCATCGCCGCCGCTCGCCGCCGCCTGGTTGAACACGCAGGCCACCGCCACCGCCTGCGCGACATCCGGCAAGGTCAGCATCGCGCGATCAATTTCGCCCAGTTCGATGCGCTGACCGCGAATTTTCAGCTGATCGTCGCTGCGCCCTAAATATTCCACCGCGCCATTGTCCAGCCAGCGTGCCACATCGCCGGTGCGGTACATCCGCTCACCAGGCGCAAACGGATCGGCGATAAAGCGGCTGGCGGTGAGATCGGGGCGCCCCAGGTAACCCTGCGCCAGTTGAATGCCAGTCAGGTAAAGATCGCCCGCCACGCCAAACGGCACCGGGCGCATCATCGCGTCGAGAATGCGCAACCCGGTGTTCCAGACCGGGTAGCCAATTGGCACGCTGTTGCCGCGCACTTGCGCCAGCGCGTCGCCGTGCGCCGGATACCAGCTCACATCGACCGCCGCTTCCGTCGGGCCATATAAATTATGCAACGCCACGCCGGTCAGTTGCTGCCATTCGCGGCACAGATCGGCGGGCAATGCTTCGCCGCTACAGAACACCTGTTTTAGCGAGCGGCAGCTTTTTTGCGCGCTTTCCGGCGTCAAAGAGGCGACAAACGCCGCCAGCATCGACGGCACAAAGTGCGTGGTTGTCACGCCAGTTTGGGCGAAGAACTCCTGCAACGCCTGTGGATCGCGGTGCGCGTCCGGCTCGGCCATCACCAGGCTCGCGCCCGCGATAAACGGCCACCAAAACTCCCACACCGACACATCAAAACTGCACGGCGTTTTCTGCGCCACCACATCCTGTGCGCTCAGCGGGTAACGCTCTTGCATCCACAGCAGGCGGTTGACGATGGCGGTTTGCCCGACCATCACCCCTTTCGGTCGCCCGGTGGAACCGGAGGTGAAAATGATGTACGCCGTCTGCTCAGGGCGCGCAAGGTTGAGCGGCTCGCTACTGGTGCTTTCCAGCGGCGACGCGTAACAGAAGTGCGCCAGTCCTGGAATATCGCTGAACCGGGCAAGTTGATCCTCGGAAGTGATCAATAAGCGCGGTTTTGCATCTTCCAGCATCATGCGCAGCCGATCGTCCGGGTAACCGGTATCAAGCGGCAACCAGGCGGCGCCCGCTTCAACAATGCCGTGCAGCGCCAGAG
The DNA here is from genome assembly GCF_038449125.1 of Kosakonia sp. BYX6. Lineage (NCBI taxonomy): Bacteria > Pseudomonadati > Pseudomonadota > Gammaproteobacteria > Enterobacterales > Enterobacteriaceae > Kosakonia > Kosakonia calanthes. Next base: position 3,377,348 of record NZ_CP151800.1, read on the forward strand.
TCAGGAACACTGAACGCGGCAGCGCCACCGCCACGCTGTCGCCAGGCTTAACGCCCAATTCACGCAGCCGGTTCGCCAGCGCGATCACCTGCTCGCGCATTTCCCGGTAGGTAAATTGCCAGCGGGCATCGGCCAGCGCCGGAGCATCCGGGGTTTTCACGGCTTGTTTCGCCACCAGCTCGCTCAGGGTGGTGGTCGGCAGCATCATGCCGGTATCGTTAATTTCCGAGAGCTTCTGCGCTTCCTGCGCGGAGAGGAGTTCGGCATCGCCACAGCGCAGCGTCGGATTTTCGCCAAACTGCTGCAACAGTTGTGCGAGGCGCGCGACATGCGCCGTCAACGTCTGTTCGTCATAGCGGCTGCGATTCGCCAGCACTTCCAGCGACAGCCCGCCCTCTTCATCCGGGAAAATGGCGATTTCCAGGTCGTTGACCGGCCCGGTGGCTAAGGTGTGCGTGGTACCGTTGATGCCGTCAACATCCAGCAGGTAATCAAACATTTTGACGTTCAGCACCGGGCCAAACAGCGGTTCATCCCCCGCGGCTCGCCCGGCGTTGCGCACAATTTGTTCTGCGTCGTAGCGCTGATGGCGGCGCATCGCTTTCAGGGATGCCGCCAGTTGGCTGGCCAGCGCGGGCAGTGTTTGGCCGCCATCAAGATGAATGCCCAGCGGCAGCACGTTCAGCACCGGGCCCGTCGCCGTTAACGCCGCCGACCCCATGCGGCGCATAAAGATAAACCCGGCGGCGTAATCCGTGCGCCCGCACAGCCGCCCCAGCCACAGCGCCACCAGCGCGAGCGCCAGATCGGCAGGCGTGTTTTGCGCCATCGCCTGGGTTAAGCGGCGAAACGCCGACGTTTCCAACGCGACATTGAGACGCAAAATATCCGTGGTGGCAGCGCGGCCTGGCAAGGGCGTGGCGGAAAGCGACACCGGTGGCGGCAATGCACTGCGCTGTTTTGCCCAAAACGCACTGTCGCGCTGCCAGGCTTCGCTGTCGCGGTAGCGTTGATACTCTTCCACCACCTCGGCAAAAGGCGTAAATGGGGATGATGGCGTCGCTTCGCCGCGTCGCCAGGCGCTATAAATGGCGGCGATCTGGCGGGTAATGGCCGGGAAACTGAAGCCATCCACCAGCAAATGGTGATAACGCTGATACCAGTACCAGCGCTGTTTGCCAACGCGCAAAAGGTGATGATGAACCAACGGTTTGCCGCTCTCCACGCGTAGGTTTTGCGCCAGATCGGCCTGCATAATGCGCAACGCGGCGCTGTGCGCATCAACGTTATCGCTCAAATCGGTGATATGCACAGGAGCAAACGTCTGCGACTCATCCACCCATTGCCAAACTTCACCGTTATCTTCCACAAAGCGCATACGCAACGTATCGGCCTGCGACATACCGGTGACAATCGCCTGCGCCAGCAGCGCGGCATCGATATCACCGTTCAGTTCAACGTAATGCGCCACGCTCCAGGCGTTGGGCAGCGTCGAGAGTTTTTCCGCCATCCAGATCCCCGGCTGAGCGGCGACCAAAGGTAAACGTTGGGTCATTTGCCGCTCCTTTATTTCGCGTAGTGCGCCGGGGTTAATGTCTGCCAGTGCGCCGCCAGCCAGGCGTTGCAATCGACTTGCAGCTGCGGTTCACACAGCACGTTCCAGCCAGCGGGCAGCGCGCACTGCGCGGGCCACAAACTGAACTGTTGCTGCATATTTTGCAGAATATAAAACCGCCCTTGCGGGTTATCGAAGGGGTTGGTGAACTCCATAAAAACTCCTGTCGTGGAAAGGCGCTTAGCGGGCCAGCGACTGCCAGAGGGTAATTAACCCGGAGGTCAGCCCGCCGCGCCAGCAAAGCGCATCATGTCCGCCGTCAACCTGACGCCAGAAAACCGACTGCTGTGCACGCTGTAGCAAAGGAAAAAGCACCTGATTAGCGCGAAAAATCACCGGCTCGCGAACGCCGGCTTCCAGCACGATGCGCAGCCCCTGTGGGTTCAGTTCACCCTTTTTGAGTTGTTCAATGATGAGGCCGTCTTGATCGCCGCCGCGATGCGGCCACCAGTAAGATCCGGACTGGCTCAGTACGCAGCCAAACCGCTGCGGCCAGTGCAACCCGGCATACAGCGCGGAAAGCCCGCCAAAACTCTGCCCGGCGACGACAGTGCGATCGGCTTGATCGCTAAAAGGCGCAAGCGCACGCACCTGCGGTAATAATTCTTCCTGCAACGCCAGCCAAAAATCGGCGTTGCAGGGCAACTCCTGGCCGCGATGGACGTTATCAATCACATCGATCAAGAGATACACGGCGTCCGGCAATTGTCCGGCTTGTGTTAGCGCCGCCAGCGCGGGCCAGACGGGCATGCTTTTCGCCCAAAACTGGCCGTCCAGCAAAATCGCCAGTGGGCGCTCGGCGCTGTGGCTTTCACCGGTGGTATAGATCCAGACGCGCCGCGTGTTGTTCAGCCGCTGGCTACGCCAGTGCAGGACTTGCGGTTCATTAAAGGCGGCTTCAGATTCGCGCCAGCCGGGTTGCAGCGGCGCGTCGGGCATTTCCAGCGCCGAAACCGGGTGACCGCGCCCGCCGCGCCAGCTTTGCGGATTAAGCGGGTCGGCAATGGCGTGCGCTAATAATTTGCGCCAGCCTTCGCGCAGCGCGGTGCGATCCGGCGGCGTGGTCGCGAAAACGTCAGGCGAAAAATCGGCGTGGTTTTCAGAAGGAATCAGGCAATAACTGCCGCGCCAGCCCGCTTCAATCTGCGTTTTCCAGCACCAGACATCGGTTCCGGCAATACGTTCGAGGGATTGCGGCTGTGCTTTTTGATGGTGATCGGTAACACCAGTGATATAAATCCACACCCGGCGCACGCGTGAGGTTTGTTCTGTGCCTGCGGGATCGCGCCACCAGAAGGTAACTTCATAATGACCTTGCACTTTTTTGACCCACTCCGGTCCCTGTTTCGACTCCCACCAGGCATCACTTCCCGTTATTGACGTCACGGCTTTAACCTCACCTATGCTGTGGAAACTTTTGCTTGCAGATCAAAATATATCGATAATATTATTGATAACTATTCTTATTTGCAATAGCGTATTGGCGCGCTGTGGGAAGCGCGTCTTTCATAAAAATGGCCACCGTGGGCGAATTTTCTCAAGGCAGAGTCGCTCGCCGCGAGCTGGCTTCATCATGCTGTTTCCTCTCCCCTGGGAAAGGATAGCGTCGGGGATACGGCAAAGAAAAGCAGGTAACATAATGAATAACAAGATTAAATCCCTGGCCTTATTGGTCAATATGGGGATCTACGGTGCTGCGTTGCCCGCCGCTGCGGCAGACAACACGGCCAGCGACACCACCGCTCAAACCAATGAAGACACCATCGTCGTCACCGCAGCACAACAAAACTTACAGGCGCCTGGCGTATCGACTATTACCGCGGATGAAATTCGCAAAAATCCGCCGTCGCGCGACGTGTCTGAAATCATCCGCACCATGCCAGGGGTTAACTTAACCGGTAACGCCACCAGCGGCCAGCGCGGTAACAACCGCCAGATCGACATTCGCGGTATGGGGCCGGAAAACACCCTGATTCTGATCGACGGTAAACCGGTTACCAGCCGTAACTCCGTGCGTCTGGGCTGGCGCGGCGAGCGTGACAGCCGTGGCGATACCAGTTGGGTACCGCCAGAAATGATCGAGCGCATCGAAGTGATTCGTGGCCCAGCGGCCGTGCGTTACGGTAACGGCGCGGCGGGCGGCGTGGTGAATATCATCACCAAAAAAGACGGCGCCAACGAATGGCACGGTTCCTGGAACACCTATTTCAACGCCCCGGAGCACAAAGCCGAAGGCGCAACCAAGCGTACCGATTTCAGCCTGAGCGGCCCGCTGGGCGGCGATGTTAGCTTCCGTCTGTACGGCAATCTGGCAAAAACCCAGGCCGACGCGTGGGACATCAACCAGGATCACCAGTCTGAACGTACCGGTATCTATTCCAACACCATGGCGGCCGGTCGCGAAGGGTCGATCAATAAAGACATTAACGGCGTGGTGCGCTGGGACTTTGCGCCACTGCAATCGCTGGAGTTCCAGGCGGGTTACAGCCGCCAGGGTAACCTCTACGCGGGCGATACGCAAAACACCAACAACGACAGCAGCACCAATAACTATGTGCGAGAGAACTACGGCAAAGAGACCAACCGCCTCTATCGCCAGAATTACTCTGTCACCTGGAATGGCGGCTGGGATAACGGCGTAACGACCAGCAACTGGATCCAGTACGAGCACACGCGCAACTCGCGTCTCGGCGAAGGCCTGGCGGGCGGTCTGGAAGGTCTGTTCAACAGCAATAAATTTACCGATATCGACCTTTCCGACATCATGCTGCACAACGAAGTGAACCTGCCGCTGGATCTGCTGGTGAACCAGACCCTGACGCTGGGCACCGAATGGAACCAGCAGCGTATGAAAGATCTGGCGTCCAACACCCAGGCTTTCCAGGGCGGCGCGATTGACGGCGTAAGCAGCACCAACCGCAGCCCTTATTCCAGCGCGGATATCTACTCGGTGTTTGCCGAAGACAACATGGAGCTGACCGACAGCACCATGCTGACCCCGGCGCTGCGTTTTGACCATCACACCATTGTTGGTGACAACTGGAGTCCGTCACTGAACCTGTCTCAGGGGCTTGGCGATGATTTCACCCTGAAAATGGGCATTGGCCGCGCCTATAAAGCGCCGAGCCTGTACCAGACTAACCCGAACTACATTCTCTACAGTAAGGGTCAGGGCTGCTACGCCAGCGGCACCGGCGTGGGTTGCTACATGATGGGTAACGACGACCTGAAAGCCGAAACCAGCATCAACAAAGAGATTGGGCTGGAGTTCAAACATGAAGGTTGGCTGGCCGGAATCACCTGGTTCCGCAACGATTACCGCAACAAAATTGAAGCGGGTTATTCACCGCTGAGCCAGACCTCGACCGGTTCAACCAAAACGGACATCTACCAGTGGGAAAACGTGCCGAAAGCGGTGGTTGAAGGCCTGGAAGGCACGTTGAATGTTCCGGTTAGCGAAACCGTGGCCTGGAGCAACAACTTCACCTATATGCTGCAAAGCAAAAACAAAGAGACCGGCGAACGTCTGTCGATCATCCCGGAATACACGCTGAACTCAACCCTGAGCTGGCAAGTGCTGCAAGACGTTTCTGTGCAGTCGACCTTCACCTGGTACGGCAAACAGCAACCGAAAAAGTATGACTACCAGGGCAACCGCGTGACGGGTTCTGCCACCAATGAAGTCAGCCCGTATAGCATCATCGGCCTGAGCGGCACCTGGGATGTGACCAAAAACGTCAGCCTGACCGGCGGCGTCGACAACCTGCTCGACAAACGCCACTGGCGCGCGGGTAATGCCCAAAGCACCGGCGGCACCACCGGTTACATGTACGGTGCTGGCGCAGAAACCTATAACGAATCGGGTCGCACCTGGTACATGAGTGTGAACACCCATTTCTAAGTCGCACCTGCCCTCTCCCGTTTGGGAGAGGGCCTTTTTATGCATTACCCGCACCGCAACCCCTACCCTGCCTCGATTTCTATCCCCATTGCCGAACGCGCTGATCCACTATCGTTAGCGTGCGGATCGTGATCCTTTTCTCCTTTTAAGAAATTAGCTGCGCAAATCGTAGACAGCCTGCCGCTGCCGACTTATGGTTACCGTGAATAATAAATCATTATTGAATATATATTCAATGTGGAGAATAAGATGAACAAGACCCTACTGAAATCCGCTGTACTGGCTTCCCTGATCGCCGCCTCTGGTTCGTTGTTTGCCGCAGATAACGGCCTGATCGCGATCATTACCCCCTCCCACGATAACCCGTTCTTTAAAGCCGAAGCGGACGGCGCAGCAAGCAAGGCGAAAGAACTGGGCTACACCACGTTGGTGGCGTCCCACGACGATGATGTCAACAAACAAAACCAACTGATCGAAACGGCGATTGCCCGCAAAGCCAAAGCGATAATCCTGGATAACGCGGGCGCCGATGCCACCGTCGGCCCGCTGGAGAAAGCCAAAGCAGCCGGCGTTCCCACTTTCTTGATTGATCGCGAGATCAACAAAACCGGCGTGGCGGTGGCGCAAATCGTTTCCAATAACTACCAGGGCGCGCAGCTTGGCGCTGAGAAATTCGCCAAACTGCTCAACGGCAAAGGTAAATATGTGGAGTTGCTGGGCCGCCAGTCCGACACCAATGCCAGCGTGCGTTCGCAGGGCTACCACGATGTGCTGGACGATAACCCGGAAATGAAAATGGTGGCGCAACAAACCGCTAACTGGAGCCAGACCGAAGCGTTCACCCGCATGGAAGCCATTTTGCAAACCAACCCGGATATTGTCGGCGTGATTTCCGGTAACGACACCATGGCACTTGGCGCGGAAGCAGCGCTGAAAGCCGCCGGAAAAACCCACGTCATTGTGGTTGGTTTTGACGGCAGCGACTACGTGCGCGACTCGATAACCAGCAAAGGCAATATCAAAGCCACCGTGTTGCAACCGGGTTGGCAACAGGCGCAAATGGCCGTTGAACAGGCGGATTACTTCCTGAAAAACGGCAAAGCGCAGAAAGAGGAAAAACAGCTAATGGATTGTGTGTTGATTGATGACAGCAACGCCAGCAAGCTCAAAATGTTCAACCTCAGCCTATAACGCGGAGGCGCTATGTGGTCAAAACAATGGGGTAACGTGTGCATGGGATGCGTTGCCCTGTTGCTTACGGCCTGCACCGTGGTGGATCTGGATGAAAATGGTAAACCGATTATGCCTGTCGATCCGAATGCCAAAGCCAGTTTCGACAACCAGACCCCACAGCAGATCGCGCAACAAACCTGGCAGCCGCGCGTTATCGACGCCGCGAATCAACATGCGCTGGACAGCAACGCGCTCGCCAAACTTCTGAAAACCCCCACCGCCACGCCGCAAAGCGTGTTTGTCAGACTCACCAGCCCGGTTGAACGTGTTGATTCCAGCAACGCGCGCGAACAGCAACTGGTGATAAACCTCAACGGAGAGCCGTTGGCTATACAGATTGGTCCGGTGATACGCGGCAACGCCATTCGCGACGCAACCGGTTTTAAGTTTGAAGACTTCACCAACCAGGTGCAGTTTGCGCAGCTTTCCCGCGCCTATAACCGTGAAGCGGTGAAACACCTGCCGAAAGTGGATGCCAGTTGGGCCGGAAAACCGGCAACCGTGCTGATGGCGGTCACCCTTAACAGCGGTCAACTGCAAAATGCGGCGGCGCTGGCGCTGAAACAGGAGGCACCGTAATGCACAATCATTCTGAAAGTGACATTATCCTGCGCACCAAAAATGTGTCGATGCTGTTTCCCGGCACCGTGGCGCTCGACAACGTGGATTACAACGTCTGGCGCGGCCAGGTGAATGTGATTATCGGCGAGAACGGCGCGGGCAAATCGACGCTGATGAAAATCCTCGCTGGCGTGCAGCAACCAAGCCAGGGCGACATCGAACTGAACGGCAAGAATGTGCATTTCGCCGACACCCGCGCCGCCGCCGCGCACGGCATTGGCATGGTGCACCAGGAGTTGAACCTGTTTGAAAACCTTAACGTCGCCGAGAACATCTTTTTAGGCCGCGAGTTACAAAAAGGCATCACGCCGATTAACGAAGCCGAACAGGAAAAACGCACCGCCGAATTGCTCGCCCGCCTCGACCAGCCGATCTCGCCGCGCGAACTGGTCGGCAATTTAAAAGTTGGCCAGCAGCAACTGGTTGAGATTGCCAAAGCGCTGGCGGAAGACGCCGACATTCTGATCCTCGACGAGCCCACGTCGGCGCTGAGCAAAACGGAAGTAGAGATCCTGTTTCGCGTGATCCGCGAACTCACCCGCCAGGGCGTGACGATCATCTACATTTCGCACCGACTGGAGGAGTTGATGGCGATCGGCGATGTCATCACCATCCTGCGCGATGGCAAATTCCAGGCCGAAGCCAAAGTCAGCGAGATCGACGTGCCGTGGATTGTGCGCGAAATGCTGGGCAGCGATCCGGTCAGCACGTTTCTCTCGCCGGGACGGACATTCGGCGCGCCAATCCTCGAAGCGGAACACATCACCTGTGTTAATGCCAGCGGCGTGACCACGGTGAACGATGTCAGTTTTAAGGTGCACGCCGGGGAAATCGTCGGCATTTACGGGCTGATGGGCGCCGGGCGCACCGAGTTGTTTGAATGCATGCTCGGTACCGAGCGCAACTACCTTGGCAAATTGTGGCTCGACAGCAAACCGGTGCCGCAGCGGCTCACGCCCGCCGAACGCATTCGCATGGGCATGAGCCTGGTGCCGGAAGACCGCAAACGTACCGGCATTTTCCCCATTTCATCGGTGGCGACCAACCTGACGATTGCCAGCCTGTGGCGGCGTTTGCAGCGCGGGCTGACCATTGCGCGCAAAGCGGAAGAGGCGGTAGTTGCCAGCACCATTGGCGACTTGTCGATCAAGGTGTCGTCGCCGGAGGTAGAGATCCAGGCGCTGAGCGGCGGCAACCAACAAAAAGTGGTGATTGGCCGCTCGCTGTTGACCAACCCGAAAGTGTTATTCCTCGACGAGCCAACGCGCGGTATTGATGTGGGGGCGAAAGCCGATGTGTTTCGCATGATGGTGCAGCTTTCCGAAGAGGGGATCGCCGTGGTCTTTTCCACCTCCGATCTGAAGGAAATTATGGCGGTTTCTGACCGCATTATGGTGATGTCGGGCGGCAAACTGACCGCCGATATTCAACGCGATCGGGCCGAGGAATCGGCGCTGGTAACAGCAAGTGCTCAGGGGTTCTGATATGAAAACAACACAATCTGTGGCGATGGTCCCGCGCGCGGGCGCGTCGTTATCGCGCGAGAGCATTCTGCTGTTGCTGCTGAAGTTGCGTACCTTTATTGCCCTGTTTTTGATCGTCGGCTTTTTTACTGCCACGGTGCCGGGCTTTCTCTCCACCGGCAGCCTGTTGATCATGATTAAACACATCGCCATCAACGCATTTTTGGCGCTCGGCATCACCTTTGTGATCATCACCGCCGGGATTGATTTGTCGATTGGCGCAACGTTGGGGCTGTGCGGCATGATCGCCGGTTGGTTGATTACCAAAGGCATTGTGCTGCCAATGTTTGGCATCGCCATTTTCCCCAGTGTCTGGGTGATTGTGCCGCTGGTGCTGCTGATAGGCGGGCTGATTGGCGCGGTAAACGGCTGGATTATTACCCGCTATAACGTCGCGCCGTTTATCTGCACCCTCGGCACCATGTATGTGCTGCGCGGCGCGGCGATGCTGACGTCCGACGGGCAAACCTTCCCGGGATTGTCCGGTAACCCATTGTTGGGCAATACCGGTTTTGACGAGATTGGCGCGGGAACGCTGTTCGGCATTCCGTGGGCCATCTGGCTGATGATCGTGCTGGCGGTGGTGATTGCTTATATCGCGCGCCGCCTGCCGTTTGGTCGTCATGTTTACGCCATCGGCGATAACGAACGCGCCGCGGAGCTTTCCGGTGTGCGGGTGAAGCAGGTGAAAATTTGGGTGTATACCCTTTCCGGCTTGTGCGCCGCGCTGGCCGGAATTGTGGTTTCCGCACAGTTATTGGCGAGCCATCCGGCCAACGGCACGGCATTCGAAATGAACGCCATCGCCGCCGTGGTGCTCGGCGGAACCTCGTTGGCTGGCGGTCGCGGAACGGTACTCGGCACGCTGATTGGTGCTTTTGTGATTGGTTTTCTCGCCGACGGCCTGGTGATGATGGGCGTCAGCGAGTTCTGGCAGATGGTGATTAAAGGCATCGTGATTATCGTCGCGGTGATCATCGATCAGATGCAAAACCGCATGCAGCAAAAAGCGGCTGTGGTGGCGCAAAAAGCGGTCATTGAGGGGAAATAACTTATCCGGCCGACAAGTTCAGCACAGCCCGGGTAGGCCTGATAAGCGAAGCGCCATCAGGCGTTCGGGTGCCGGGAATGGTGCCGGATGGCGGCTACCGCCCTATCCGGCCTACAAGTTCAGCACGGCCCAGGTAGGCCTGATAAGCGAAGCGCCATCAGGCGTTCGGGTGCCGGGAATGGTGCCGGATGGCGGCTACCGCCTTATCCGGCCTACAAGTTCAGCATGGTCCGGGTAGGCCTGATAAGCGAAGCGCCATCAGGCGTTCGGGCTCCGGGAATGGCGCCGGATGGCGGCTAACGCCTTATCCGGCCTACAAATCCGGCACGGTTTTTACCAGGCTCCGCGCGGTGGGGTAATCGGTTATCAACACATCGATATACTTGTCCTGCAACGCGCCGCGAATGGCGTTGCGTTTCTCCACGCCGCCCGCCAGCGCAATCACATGCGGACACTCGCGGATTTGCGCAAGCTCCATGCCGATAACCGGATCTTCCTCTTCGCTGAGCACCGGCTTGCCGGCCGCATCGTAATAATGCAGGCAGATATCGCCGACTGCGCCGCGCTCCGACAGCAACGTAAGCATCTTTTCGTTGTAATAGTTGCCGGAATTTTTCAGCAATTGCGACGGCTCCAGCTCGCCGATACCGACAATCGCCACATCCACTTCGGCGAACTTCGCCACCACGGCCGCCACATCCGGGCTATTCACCAGCCGCGCGCGCTCCTCGACAGAGTGCTCAATACTTTGCGACGGCAGCAACCACGATGGACACCCCAAATGCGCCGCCAATTGCTGCGTCAGAATCGTCGCCTGCACATTGCCGTTCGGCCCGACCCCGCCCAGCAACTGGATAACCCCCGCGGCGCGGACATTTTGCGGGTGCATCTCATCCACCATGCAACGGATCGTACTGCTCCAGGACGAAATCCCCACCAGGTCTTCCGGGCGCAAACGCGTTTCAACGTAATGCGCCGCCGCGCTGCCAATGGCATGTTTTATCTGCGCGTTTTCGGGGTTTTCGCCCACGTCCACCACAATCGCCTGGCGCAGGCCATACTGCTGCTCAATGGCCTTTTCCAGACCGACAAAAATATTGGTCGGCTGCACGACAGTGATCTTCACCAGCCCCTCTTTCTGGCAGCGAGTCAGCGCCCTTGAAACGAAAGATTGCGACAGATGAAGCAATGAGGCTATCTCGGACTGTTTTTTGTTTTCGTTGTAATAAAGCGTGGCAATTTTCACCAGCAACCGCTGTTCATCCTGCTTCGACATGAGCTACCCCTTTTCAGCTAACTGATATTTTATTCATAGATGAATAGATAACAAGCCAGCGCCTGCCGCCTGTCATTGCTCAAGTGTGATCCTTTTCGCCTTTCTTAACATTTACCCGCACACCGCGTAGACAAAACCTGGCACAAGGCATATGTTTACTCATGAATAATAAATCAATAGTGAATATATATTCATGACAGATATAAAGCGTTTTGCCCGGATCTCTTTTTTTCACCCTGACAGAATATTTATTCAATGCAGATTATAAATTCAAGAGGTATTTTATGAATTCGTTTTCACTCTCTGTCGATGAGCTTGAAAAGAAAGCTCGCGCGATTCGCCGGCGCATCATCGTGATGAATGCCGAAAGTCCGGCGGGCGGTCATACCGGTGCCGATCTCTCCCAAGTGGAACTGCTCACCGCCCTTTACTTCCGCATCCTGAACTGTTCGCCGCAAACCAAAGAGAGCGACGAGCGCGATATCTATATCCAGTCGAAAGGCCACGCGGTGGGCGGTTACTACTGTGTGCTGGCGGAAGCCGGGTTTATTCCCGTCGACTGGCTGTCGACTTACCAACATGCGGATTCCCACCTGCCCGGCCACCCGGTGAAACACAAAACCCCCGGCGTTGAACTCAACACCGGCGCGCTCGGGCACGGCTTGCCGGTCGCGGTCGGCATTGCGCTGGCCGCCAAACGCAACAACAGCCCGCGCCGCGTTTTTGTGGTCACCGGCGATGGCGAACTGGCGGAAGGCAGCAACTGGGAAGCCGCGCTGGTCGCCGCGCATTATCAACTCGACAATTTAATCATCATTAACGACAAAAATAGCCTGCAACTGGCGGGTTCAACCAAAGAGATCCTCAACACCGATCCGCTGGATGCGAAATGGCGCGCCTTCGGCATGCAGGTCACGGAATGTCACGGCAACGACATGGCCGATGTAGTCGCCACGCTGGAAAGCTTGCAGCCTGCGGGCAAACCGCATGTGGTCATTGCCCACACCACCAAAGGGGCGGGGGTTTCGTTTATTCAAGGTCGCCCGGAGTGGCACCACCGCGTGCCGAAAGGCGAAGAGGTCGAACTGGCGCTGGAGGAACTGAAAGATGAGTAATAGCGAACACCTGGCGACAGTGATGGTGAATGCCTTTATCGACGCGGTCGAAAACGGTGTGGATCTGGTGCCGGTAGTGGCAGATTCCACCTCCACCGCCAAAATCTCGCCCTTTATGAAAAAATTTCCCGGCCGCGTGGTCAACGTCGGTATTGCCGAACAAACGCTGGTTGGCGCCGCCGCCGGACTGGCGCTGGGCGGCAAAATCGCCGTCACCTGTAACGCGGCGCCGTTTTTGATTTCGCGCGCCAATGAGCAGATCAAAGTCGATATTTGCTACAACAACACCAACGTCAAACTGTTCGGGCTGAATGCCGGCGCCAGTTATGGCCCGCTGGCGAGCACCCATCACAGTATTGATGACATTTCAGTGCTGCGCGGTTTCGGCAATATCGAAATTTACGCCCCTTCCAGCCCGCTGGAGTGTCGGCAGATTATTGATTACGCCCTCGCCCACGTTGGCCCGGTCTATATCCGCCTCGACGGCAAAGCCCTGCCGGAACTGCATGACGAAAACTACCGCTTCGCGCCGGGGAATATTGATGTGCTGTGCGAAGGCAACGATATCGCGCTGGTGGCGATGGGATCGACGGTGCATGAAATTGTCGAGGCCGCCACACAACTGGCAGCAGAAGGTATTGACGCCACTGTTATCAGTGTACCGTCTATTCGCCCCTGTAATACATCGCAGTTACTGGCGGCCCTGCAACATCACCGCGCAGTAATCAGCGTCGAAGAACACAATATCAACGGCGGTGTCGGTAGCCTGGTGGCGGAAGTGCTGGCGGAAGCCGCGTGCGCCATTCCCTTGCGTCGGCTCGGCATTGCCGATGGTCAATACGCCATCGCCGCCGATCGCGCCGCCACCCGCGCACGCCATGAAATCGACGCGGCGGGCGTGGTGAAAAACGCCCGCGAACTGCTCACCGCGCGGCAATAACAATAAAAAAAAGAACATCTTACTGGAGAAAACACAATGTCCCGAATCCCTCAAAAATTAACCATGGCGGTGATTATCGGCAACCGGGGTTTCTTTCCCAGCTACCTGGTCGCCGAAGCGCGCGAGCAGGCGGTGGCGCTGTTCAGCCGCCTTGGCATCAACACCATTATGCTCAATGAGACACAAACCGAGCTGGGCGGGGTGGAAACCCGCCAGGACGCGAAAATCTGCGCTGAATTGTTCCGCGCGCACCGCGATGAAATCCACGGCGTCGTGGTGCTGCTGCCGAACTTTGGTGATGAAAAAGCCGTCGCCGAAACCCTGCGCCTCTCCGGGCTGAACGTGCCGGTGCTGGTGCAGGCCGAAGAGGACAATCTGGATAAAATGGGGCTGGCGACACGCCGCGACAGCTTCTGCGGCAAAATTTCCCTGTGCAATAACCTGCGCCAGTACGGCATTCCATTCACCCTCACCACCCAACATGTTTGCGCCCTGAGCGGCGAGGTGTTCGCGCGCGATCTGCAACGTTTCGAGCAGATCTGCCGCGTCGTCAGCAGCATGCGCGGCGTGCGCGTCGGCGCGATTGGCGCCCGCCCGGCCGGGTTTAACACCGTGCGCTACAGCGAAAAATTGCTCGAACGTTTGGGCATCGCAGTGGAAACGCTGGATCTCTCCGAAGTCTTTACGCGTATCAAAACCCTGCGCGATGACGATATCCGCGTCGATGAAAAACGCCGCCTGCTGGTGGATAACGCCGATGCCAGCGCCATTCCCGCCGACAAACTGGTGACCATGGCGAAACTGTTCGTGGTGCTCAGCGAATGGGTCACCGCTAACGATATCGACACCACCGCGATCCAGTGCTGGACCTCGCTGCAAGAGAATCTCGGCATCAACGTCTGTTCGATCATGAGTGTGATGTCCGGGCAATTAATGCCTTCAGCCTGCGAAGTGGATGTGATGGGCGCGCTGTCGATGTACGCGCTGGCGAGCGCCAATATGAGCCCGGCCTCGATTGCCGACTGGAACAATAATTTCGGCGACGATCGCAACAAATGTGTGCTGTTTCACTGCGGTAACTTTGCTTCTGCCAGCCTTGAATCACCCAAAATGGGCACCGCGGACATCATTGGCACCACGGTCGGGAAAGAGAACACCTGCGGCGCAGTGCATGGTCGCCTGAAAGCAGGCGCGCTCACCTATTTTCGCCTGAGCACCGACGATCTCACCGGTGAAATCAAAGCCTATGTCGGCGCAGGCCAGTCGGTGGATGATCCGCTCGATACCGTCGGCTGCCGCGCGGTTATCGCGGTGCCAAACCTGGAAAACCTGCTGGCGTGGATTTGCCGCAACGGCTTTGAGCATCACGTGGCGATGAACCATGCGGCGAGCGCCGAAATCCTGCATGAAGCCTTTAGCCGCTATCTCGGCGTTGAAACGTACCTGCATCACTAGGCCAGGAGAGATGCCATGTCCGGGATAATTATTGCGCTCGATGAAGGCACCACCAATGCCAAAGCCGTGGCGTTGGATGCGCACGGCGCGGTGGTGGCGAAGTGCTCGCGCCCGTTGAACATTCAGACACCGCGCGAAGGCTGGGTGGAACAATCCGGCGAACTGCTGCTGGACGCCTCGCTGGCGGTGCTGCGCGAGGTGATAAAAACCGTCGGTGCCGAACGCGTGGCGGCGCTGGCGATCAGCAACCAGCGCGAAACCACCCTTGGCTGGTATCGCGCCAGCGGTTTGCCGATAGGCCCAGCACTAAGCTGGCAGTGCTCCCGCACGGCGGATTTTTGCCATAACTTGCGCGAACAGGGTTTAGACGCGGCCATCAAAGCGGTAACGGGTTTGCCGATTGCGCCGCTCTTTTCCGCCTCGAAAATGCGCTGGTTGCTGGATGCCATCCCCAATGGTCAAACACTTGCGGCACACGGCGATATTTGTCTTGGCACTATTGATAGCTGGTTGCTGTGGCACTTAACCGCAGGCCAGGCGTTTTGCTGCGATGAATCCAACGCCTCGCGCACGCAGTTGTTTAATCTGCACAGCGGCGACTGGGATGACAACATGCTGCAACTGTTTGGCATTCCGCGCCGTGCTTTACCGGAAATCCGCCCGTCCAGCGGCTTGTTCGGCCACACTCGCGGGCTGAGCGGCATCCCGGACGGTATTCCGGTGCTGGCGATGATCGGCGATTCCCACGCCGCACTTTTCGCCCACGGGCTGGGCGCGGCGGGCTGCGTTAAAGCCACTTACGGCACCGGTTCGTCCGTCATGGCGCCCGTCGCCTCGGCGCAAAGTGCGGTGAAATCGCTGGCAACCACCGTAGCGTGGCACGACGGTGAGCGGCGGGTTTATGGGCTGGAGGGCAATATTCCGCACACCGGCGATGCAGTGGCGTGGATGGTGGAAAACACCGGGCTGAGTGAGCTACCTGAAACTGAGCTGGCGCAGGCGCTCAACACGCTGCCCGCGTCGGTGGAATCGACCCTCGGCGTCTATTTTGTCCCGGCGCTGACCGGGCTGGGCGCCCCCTGGTGGGATGAAGACGCGCGGGGGTTGATCCACGGTTTGAGTCGCGGCGTGAACCGGGCGCATCTGATCCGCGCGGCGCTGGAGTCGATAACCTATCAAATTGCCGATGTGGTCGTGGCTATGCGTCAACATGGTGATTTCGCGCTGCACGCGCTGATGGTTGACGGCGGGCCGACAAAAAATGACTGGTTAATGCAGTACCAGGCGGATCTGCTGGGCTGCCCGGTGCTGCGCAGCGATGTCGCGGAACTGTCCGCAATGGGCGCGGCGCTGCTGGCGCGTAAAGCATTGTTGCAGGTCGATAACACGCAACTGCGCGCTTTTTTACCGGAGCACTGCACTTTCCAGCCGGATATGGCGCGCCACGGCAGGCTACAAAAACGTTGGTTTGACTGGCAAAACGCTGTGCAGCTTGCCCGCGCCGCGAAGTGAGCATCTCCTTGTGCGGGGCGCTCGCCCCGCCCTGTTATTTCAAAAAAGCGGCGAGTTTGCGCTTCTGCTGGCCTTGCGCATCAAAGTTATCGGCGGCAAGCCAGGCGGAAATCGCCGCGTCGCGCGACGGCCATTCGCTATCGAGCAAGGATAAATAATCCGTGTCGCGGTTGCGCCCTTTGCGCACCATATGCTGGCGAAAACGCCCTTCCCAGGTGAACCCGAGACGCTCGGCGGCGCGGCGCGAAGCGGTATTCAGCGTGTCGCATTTCCACTCAATGCGGCGGTAATCACAGGCAAACGCATGGCGCAGCATCAGCCACACCGCTTCGGTTCCCAGCACGCTTTTTTTCATCCGCGGCGACCAGGTGACATGGCCAATTTCGACCGAGCCGTTTTGCACGTTATCCGCCAGCCAGGCGATTACGCCGACCGCATTGCCGCTGGCGTTGTCCACCACCGCGAAGGCCTTAACGCCGCTGTCCACCATTTTGCCGACAATCCAGCGCGCCATATCACTCAACTCTTCGGGCCGTTCGCCCGCGAGCCATGTCCAGTCGCTGTCATTTTCCGCCTGAGAAAAGGCATTGAGCAGATCATAAGTGTGATACCGGGCGTCCAGCGGTTCCAGCCGACAGTACTGCCCCTGCAATACGCCGTTCGGCAGCGGCTGAACGCCGTTCCAGTGCGGCAATAAATCGCCCACTGTTTGTGAGTAGTGATTCAGTTCCGGCACGTATTTCTCCCAGGCAAAAAAGTCGAATGCAAAAAAGATGTTTTAGCAGGACTTAAGCCAAGAATACAGTGCCAAAAATAGGGAGGATGCCAGAAACAAAAACCTTTTAAATCAGAGGACTGACCAGAAAAGGCGTCAGAATTACCTGACGCCGGGTCAATTAACGGCAAAGCGAGTCAAATTGAGTCAAAACCTGGTCAAAAATGGCCAAACCGGTCTGCACTTCTTGCGCGGTCATCGTGCAAGGAGGAACAACGTGAATGCGGTTTTCGACAATAAAACTTAACACCCCGGCCTGGGTTAAGGCCGATTTGATGGCTGCCATGTCCGCCGCCGCCACGGGCGTTTTGTTTTTGCGGTCGCTGACCAACTCCAGCGCCTGGAACATCCCGCGACCGCGCACCTCGCCAATCAGCGCGTGTTTTGCCGCCAATGCGTCCAGGCCAGGGCGCAGCACGTCATTACCGACGCTTGCCGCATTGCCGACCACATTTTCTTCTTTCATCGCATCGAGGGTGGCGACAATCGCCGCCATCGCCAGCGGATGACCGGAATAGGTCAGGCCGCCCGCGAAGAAGTGATCGTCAAAATAGCGCGAGATCGGTTCAGAAATCAGCACGCCGCCCGCCGGAACATAACCGGCGTTGACCCCTTTGGCGAAGGTGATCAGATCCGGCACGATGCCATCTTGCTCAAAGGCGAACCAGCTTCCGGTACGACCAAAACCGGCCATCACTTCATCGAGAATCAACACAATGCCAAACTCATCGGCCAGCGCGCGCACGCCCTTCATATAGCCAGTTGGCGGCACCAGAATGCCCGCTGTACCCGGAACAGATTCCAGCAAAATCGCGGCAATTGAACTCGGCCCTTCGACCTCAATCATGCGGCGTAAATGCGTCAGCGCGCGTTCGCACTCTTCGGCTTCGGTGGTGGCGTTAAATTCACTGCGGTAGAGATACGGGTTAAAAAAGTGCACATGGCCGCGTGAATATTCGTTCGGCACACGGCGCCAGTCGCCGGTGGCGGCAATCGCGCTGCCGGTGTTGCCGTGATAAGAGCGGTAAGCGGAAAAGATTTTATCGCGCCCAGTGTACAAGCGCGCCATGCGGATGGCGTTCTCGTTGGCGTCGGCGCCAGCGTTGGTGAAAAAGACTTTACTGAACCCTTCCGGAGCCAGTTCGACAATCCGTTTTGCCGCTTCGCCGCGCGCCAGGTTGGCGGTCGCCGGGGCAATCGTCACCAGATCTTCAAGCTGCGCTTTCATCGCCGCCAGCACGCGCGGATGCTGATAACCAATATTGACGTTAACCAGTTGGCTACTGAAATCGAGATACGTGTTGCCTTCGTAGTCCCACAATTCACAGCCTTTGGCCCCGGCAATCACCATTGGGTTGAGGTTGCCCTGCATCGACCATGAATGAAACACATATGACCGGTCCAGTTGACGTACATCGTCGTTCGTTATCGCCATCTCGCTCTGAAGTGCCAGTTTCATGCCCTGCTCCTCTCATGCCGTTGTTGTTGTCTGCATCATGCGGCGCGCGTTTGGGCAGCGGGTAGAGCCAGTCTTGTTAGCGCCATGTGACACCGTTGTCACAGCCTTGCTATTCAACTGGCTCTGTCTGTCACCCGGCGGCGTTTTTATAGTGAAGCCATAAACCAGCACAGGAGAAGAAAATGACCGAAGCGAAGAAAGTGGTGTTCATTACCGGCGCAACCTCCGGATTTGGCGAAGCGGCAGCGCAGGTCTTTGCCGACGCGGGCTGGGCACTGGTGCTGAGTGGGCGTCGTCTGGCGCGCCTTGAAAGCCTGAAAGAGCGGCTGCACGGGCAGGTGCCGGTGCACATTATTGAGCTGGATGTTCGCGATAAAGACGCGGTTAAAAACGCCGTCGCGGCGTTGCCCGCCGAGTTCGCCAGCATCACCACGCTTATCAATAACGCCGGGTTGGCGCTGGCGCCGCAGCCGGCGCAGAAAGTGGATCTTGAAGATTGGCAGACCATGATCGATACCAACGTCACCGGGCTGGTCAATGTGACGCACGCCCTGCTGCCGACGCTCATCAAAAAAGGCGCGGGCACGTCGATCATTAATATCGGGTCGATTGCCGGGCAGTGGCCGTACCCTGGCAGCCATGTTTATGGCGCGACCAAAGCCTTTGTGAAGCAGTTCAGCTATAACCTGCGCTGCGATTTACTCGGCACCGGCGTGCGGGTCACCGACCTCGCGCCGGGGATTGCGGAAACGGAATTCACGCTGGTGCGCACCAAAGGCGACCAGGCGGCATCCGACACGCTTTATCGCGGCACTACGCCGCTCAGCGCGCTCGATATCGCCCAGCAGATGTTTTATATCGCGACCCTGCCGGATCATATGAACATTAACCGCGTGGAAGTGATGCCGGTACGTCAGGCCTGGCAGCCGTTCGCCATCGACCGCGATTAAACCGCCAAAAAGAAAACGCCCCGACATAAATGCCGGGGCCTGGTGTTTTATTTCTTTTCCTGGGTGTCTAAAGGTCTTGCAACTTCAAACCCCGCCCGGCGCTTATCTCCGGCACTCACTCTAAGGTGGCGTTAGCTCTTCGATGGGGTGAGGCCACAATAGTCCATAAGATTGTTCCGAACAAGAGGGGGAAAGTATCAGTTTGGTGAATTTATGATGCCGATCATGCTTTACCCGCAACTGTCCCGAAGCCTTGTGATAGCTGTCACTAACGCGCCTTAAGGGGATTTTTTACGCTGTGATTTCCCATCTGATACGTCCCCTGCCCCACCACAAAGCAACGCTGTCGACATTTGCACCAATTTAACCCTCATCATAAGTGAAAATGCCGCTAAATAGCGCGAAACTGCATGATCCAGCACCCTGGCACAAAAATGGCATAGAAACATAAAACCTAACCAGTTAGTCAACAAGCAGGGGGAAGAGGATGAGCCAGGTGATGTTTGCTGAGGATCCCGCAGTGGTCGCGTTAAAACCCACCAGCGCCACGGCGCGACCCGCCATTAGCGTCAAGCAGGCGAACGTGATTTATCCGGCCGCCGACCAGCCCGTTCACGCGCTGCAAGATATCAACCTGACCATCCGCCAGGGCGAGTTTGTCTCGTTTATTGGCCCTTCCGGTTGCGGAAAAACCACGCTACTGCGCGCGATTGCCGACCTGGAACCGATCACCTCCGGCGAAGTACAAGTTAACGATATGACGCCTTCCGAAGCCCGCCAGGCGGGCGCCTACGGGTATGTGTTCCAGGCGCCGGTGCTGCTGCCATGGCGCACGGTGCTGGCGAACGTCAAATTGCCGCTGCAAATCCAGGGCGTGCCGCCGGAGCGCTGCGATGAAATCGCCCGCGAACAGCTTGCGCGCGTTGGCCTGAAAGGCTTTGAGAAAAAATACCCCTGGCAGCTTTCCGGCGGCATGCAACAGCGCGTGTCGATTGCCCGCGCGCTGGGGTTTGAACCGAAGATCCTGATGATGGATGAACCCTTCGGCGCCCTCGATGAGTTAACCCGCGACAACCTGAACCAGCAATTGCAGCAACTGTGGTTTAACGAACAGCGCACGATGGTGTTCGTTACCCACTCGATCTCGGAAGCGGTTTACCTGTCGACGAAAATCGTGGTGATGTCGCCGCGACCGGGGCGCATCATCAAAGTGATTGACTCCCCACTGGCCGCGCAGCGCGATTTGTCCATTCGCAATACCCCCGCCTTTTTACAACTGGCGCAAACAGTGCGCGACGCGCTGGTGGAGGGGCATCATGACCACTGATCGGCGTCTTTTGCAGCACGCGCTGCCTATCGGCATGGTGCTGCTGGCGGCGCTGGTGGCGTGGTATCTGCTGGCGTTTGCCCTTAACGCGCCCGGCGTGATCGACCGCGTATTGTCGCCGCGCGGCGCATGGAGCAGCCGCGATTTAGTGTTCGCCACGCTGAATGCCACCCGCCCGTTGCTGCCTGCGCCACACCAAATCGTGTTTGATATCTGGGACAGTCTGACGAAGTGGTCGCTCACTTCGCCGCGCAACCTGCTGTTGCACACCTGGGTTACCGCCAGCGCGGCGCTGACCGGTTTTGCGATGGGCGTGGTGCTGGGAATGCTGCTGGGCGTGTGCATTGTGCATTCGCGCACACTGGATAAAGCCCTGCTGCCGTGGATTGTCGCCTCGCAAACCATCCCAGTGCTGGCGATTGCGCCGATTGTGCTGATTATCCTCGGCAGTATTGGCATTACCGGCATGCTGCCGAAAGCCACGATCGCCATGTATCTGTGCTTCTTTCCGGTGACCATCGCCACCGTGCAGGGGCTGCGCTCCCCGCAAAAAATGGAGATGGAGTTAGTGCACACTTACGCTGCGCGGCGGCTGGATATCTTCTGGCTGGTGCGTCTGCCCTCTTCCCTGCCTTACCTGTTCCCGGCGTTTCGCGTGGCAATTGCCAGTGGCCTGGTCGGCACGATGGTGGCGGAATTACCGACCGGCGCGCAAGCCGGGTTAGGCGCGCGGCTACTGACCGGATCTTATTACGGCAACACTATTCAAATCTGGTCGGCGCTGGTGATGGCCTCCCTGCTGGGGCTGGCATTGACCGGGTTGGTGACACTGACGGAGCGGCTGGTGATGCGCCAGCGTAAGGGGATCTGATGAAACATACCGCGATTCCAGGCACTTTCTTACTTGTCTGCGCACTACTGCTGTTGATGCTTTCGCTGATTCAGTTAACGGCGCAAACGCCGCTTTCCGCGCCGCTTATCAGCATTAACGCGCTGTTGCTGGTGAGCACGCTGGCGGCCTGCTCCACCGCGCTGCCCCCGTTTCGTGCTGGACTGTTTGTCGCCAGCCTGCTGGTCAGCGCGCTGTGGCTGGCGTGGCAACCGCTGCATAGCCTGACATTGTGCGTCCTCGCGCTGCTGGCGGTGGTTAGCGTCCAGCGGCTGGCGCGCGCGTCCGTGCCGTCGGCGGCTGTCGCCACGCTGCTCGGCGCCTGGCTGCTGTGGTTCTGGCAAATTCTGGTGACCGGCTTTGCCGTGCCGCAGGTGATTTTGCCCGCGCCGCTCGACATTCTCGCCGCGCTGGTGGACAGCCTGCCGCTGCTGGCGGGCGATGTGCTGCAAACGGTTTTCAAATCGGTGCTGGTGGGTTATGTG
Source organism: Kosakonia sp. BYX6 (assembly GCF_038449125.1). Classification (NCBI taxonomy): domain Bacteria; kingdom Pseudomonadati; phylum Pseudomonadota; class Gammaproteobacteria; order Enterobacterales; family Enterobacteriaceae; genus Kosakonia; species Kosakonia calanthes. Next base: position 3,399,475 of record NZ_CP151800.1, read on the forward strand.
CTCGGCAGTGGTTTGGGGATTGCCGTCGCCATTCTGATTGACCGCTTGCCGTTTTTGCAGCGCGGTTTGTTGCCGGTCGCCAACCTGACCAGCACCGTACCGCTGGTCGGCGTCGCGCCCATCGCGGTGATGTGGTTTGGTTTTGACTGGCCGTCAAAAGCGGCAGTGGTGGTGCTGGTAACCTTTTTCCCGGCGCTGGTCAGCACGCTCGCCGGGCTGAAAGCGAGCGGCAAACTCGAACAAGAGTTGATGTATTGCTACGCCGCTACCCCGCGCCAGCGCCTGCTGGCACTGCGTTTACCTGCCGCGATGCCGTTTATTTTTAGCGCCCTGAAAGTCAATGCCACGCTGTCGCTTATCACCGCGATTGTGGCGGAGTTTTTCGGCTCGCCCACCGCCGGGCTCGGGTTTCGCATCTCCAGCGAATCCGCGCGCATGCACATGCCGGTGGTGTGGTCGGCGATTGTGGTAGCGTCGGTCGCCGGTTCGCTGTTTTACAGCCTGCTGGTGCACCTTGATAAACGCGTCAACTTCTGGCACCCCACGCTGCGTGGGAGCGCCGTAGAAAAGTAGAAAAATGATGATTAGCTCATTAACCCGAGGAGTTCTCTAATGATAAAAAGTTTCGCTTTTCGCCGGGGGTTGTTGCTGGCGGCAATGTCGGTGCTGGCCTTTCAGGCGACAGCTGCTGAGAAAGTGACGTTGCAGCTTAAGTGGCTGCCGCAGTCGCAGTTCGCCGGTTATTACGTGGCGCAGGAGAAAGGGTTTTACAAAGACGCCGGGCTGGAGGTGACCATTAAACCCGGCGGCACAGATATTTCCCCGGTGCAGGTGATTGCCGGGAAATCCGCAGATGTGATTGTCGACTGGCTGCCGGATGCGCTGGCCTCGCGCGAAGCGGGCGTGCCACTGGTGAATATCGCCCAGGTGTATGACCGCTCCGGGATGATGCTGACCTGCAAAAAATCGAGCGGCATTAAAACACCTGCCGATTTTAAAGGTAAAACCCTCGGCGTCTGGTACGGCGGCAATGAATACCCGTTCTTTAACTGGATGAACAAGCTGAAACTCAAGCCGGGCACAGACATTACCATTTTAAAACAGGGCTTTAACGTCGACCCGCTGTTGCAGGATCAGGCGGCGTGTATTTCGACCATGAATTACAACGAGTACTGGCAGTTGATTGACGCCGGGTTGAAACAGGACGATTTGCTGAACTTCCCGTATGAGGATCAGGGCGTTTCCACGCTGGAAGATGGCTTGTATGTGCTCGGAACGGATCTGAAAGATCCGGCGTTCGTCAGCAAAATGGCGAAGTTCCTGAAAGCGTCGTTTAAAGGCTGGGATTACGCGGTGAAGCACCCGGAAGAAGCGGCGAAGATTGTTGTCGAGCAAGACGCTTCCGGTGCGGCAACGGAAGAAGTGCAAACCCGGCAGATGGAGAACGTGGCGAAGCTTATCACCCATGCCAATACGCCGAAAATCGGCTGGCTCGACCCGGCCGCTTACCGCCGCACGATTGACGTGCTGCTGCACAGCGGCGGCGATACGCCGGTTATCAAAAAAGACCCCGGCGATGACGGGATGACCCACGCGGTATGGGACGCCGCAGCGAAACTGAAGTAACCCTCGGGTGCCACGGATGGCGCTTCTTTTGCGGAGCAGTGTATGAATGACGTTTTGCTCAGCGGCGCGCTGGACGCGTCGGAAAAGGGGCGGATTCGCCAGGATAACGAAGCCATTATTTTGCCTGCCGCCGAGCAGGTGTTCGCCCGTTACGGCTTTCGCGGCGCGACGATGCAGCAAATCGCCGATGCCGCCGCGCTACCGAAAGCGAACCTGCATTACTACTTCGGCAACAAGCAAACCCTCTATTTGCGCGTGCTGGAAAATATTCTTCATGACTGGCTGTCGCCGCTCGAGGCCATCAGCGCGCGGGCCGATCCGAAAACGGCGCTCGCCGAGTATGTGGGGCGAAAAATCACCTTTAGTTTCAGCCGCCCGGCGGCCTCGAAGCTGTTTGCCAATGAGATCCTGCAAGGCGCGCAAGTGGTTCACCCGCTGTTAAAGCGCGATTTGCGCCAGTTAGTGGCGGAGAAAGCACACATTCTTGATGGCTGGATCGCCGCCGGAAAGCTGCGGACGCTGGATACCACGCACTTCTTTTTTAGCGTCTGGTCGATGACGCAAACCTATGCGGATTTTGATATCCAGATTGCCGCCGTGTCCGGTGAAGAGATGACCAGCGAAGCGGCACAAACCCGCGCCACCGCGCATGTGTTAAGCAGCGTTTGGCGGATTTGCGGGCTTGAATAGTTGGATGTCGCTGCACTTGTAGGCCGGATAAGGCGTTAGCCGCCATCCGGCAAAACACCTGATGGCGCTTCGCTTATCAGGCCTACCAAATCCGAACCGAACTGCCAATGATAATTTGCCGCTAAATATGGCAAACCTCGTCAATAATGGAGCAATCTGCACCAAAAAGAGACGATCATTGTGGTGCAAATAATCCTTTTGATCACCCAACCCTTGATTTCACCTGCCCTGCCGCCCGGCTGAATAAAATGGCACATAAATAGCATGGTTATCTTTGAAAACTTAACCATCTGGTCAGGAAATCAGGAGCCATGCATGACTACATTCGATACGCCGGGGATTTGCGCGGGCAGGCGAACAGCGGCGGAATACGCCGACGCGTTTGCCGAAAGCCACCCCGCGCTCTCTGCTGCTCAGGCGGTGATTGAAGCCGAACGCTGTTACTACTGCTTTGACGCCCCCTGCACCCGCGCTTGCCCGGCGGAAATTGATGTGCCGAGCTTTATTCAACGCATTGCCCAAGGCAACGATCGCGGCGCGGCGGAAGTGATCCTGCGCGCCAATATTCTCGGCGGCACCTGCGCCCGCGTCTGCCCGACAGAAACCTTGTGCGAACAAGACTGCGTGCGTAACGCCCAGGATGGTCGCCCGCTCAATATCGCCCTGCTCCAGCGCCACGCGACGGACAGTTTCTTCGCGCAACCGGGCAAACCGCTGTTTACCCGCTCTGCCCGCACCGGTAAACGGGTGGCGATTGTCGGCGCCGGGCCGGCGGGTTTAACCGTCGCGCACCACCTGGCGCAGGCCGGGCATGACATCGATCTGTTTGATGCCCATGAATTCGCTGGCGGGCTGAACGAATACGGCCTCGCCCGTTACAAAGTGATGGATTTTGCCGCGCAGGAAGTGGCCTGGCTGCTGTCGATTGGCGGCATCACATTGCACAGCAACATGGCGCTCGGGCAGCACCTCTCATTAGCGCAACTGCGCGAAAACTATGACGCCGTGTTCCTCGGCTTAGGGCTTGCAGGCGTTAACGCGCTCAACAGCGCCATGCCCGAACCGCAGGGTGTGCGCGAAGCGGTGGACTTTATTGCCGAACTGCGCCAGAGCCGTGACCTCAGCCAGTTGCCGATCGGCCGCGATGTGGTGGTGATCGGCGGAGGCATGACCGCCGTGGACGCCGCCGTACAGGCGAAAAAACTTGGCGCACGCAGCGTGACGCTGGTGTATCGCCGTGGCGAAGCGCAGATGAAAGCGTCCATTAAAGAGCAAATGTGGGCCAAACAGTGTGGTGTGACGCTGCGCCATTGGGCCGCGCCGCTGCGCTTTGAGCAACAAGACAACAGGCTGACCGGCGTGACGTTTACCGTCACCAACCCGAACACCGACGAGAGCGGTGAAATCTTTACGCTGGCAGCGGATATGGTGCTGAAAGCGATTGGTCAGCGCTTTGATGCAGAGCCTACACCGGGCATACAGCTTGAAGACGGGCGAATCGCCACCGATTGTGATGGTCGCACCTCACTGCCCGGCGTCTGGGCCGGGGGCGATTGCTGCGCAGGCGGGCTGGATCTGACGGTTGATGCGGTGAAACAGGGCAAAGCCGCAGCCCGTTCTATGGCGCTCTCGCTGGCAATTTCCCAGGCCGCCAATGCCACCCTTTTTCAGGAGTCTTCCCATGGCTAGTCTGCACGCGAATTTTTTGGGCATTGAAAGCCCGAACCCTTTTTGGCTGGCGTCTGCGCCGCCCACCGACAAAGAGTACAACGTTGAGCGCGCTTTCCAGGCGGGCTGGGGCGGCGTGGTGTGGAAAACCCTCGGTATCGACCCGCATGTGGTGAATGTCAGCGGACCGCGTTACAGCACCTTGCGCGGCACCGATCGTCGCGTCCTCGGGCTGAACAACATTGAACTGATCACCGACCGGTCGCTGGCCATCAACCTGGAGGAGATCGCCCGTATTAAGCAGCGCTGGCCGGATCGCGCCGTGGTGGTGTCGATCATGGTGCCGTGCGAAGAAGCGGCGTGGAAAGGGATCCTGCCGCAGGTGGAAGCCACCGGTGCAGACGGTATTGAACTGAATTTCGGCTGCCCGCACGGCATGAGCGAACGCGGCATGGGCGCAGCGGTCGGCCAGGTGCCCGAGTACATCGAACAGGTCACCCGCTGGTGCAAGCAGTATTGCCGCCTGCCGGTGATCGTCAAATTGACGCCCAATATCACCGATATTCGCTACCCGGCGCGCGCCGCTCGGGCGGGCGGCGCTGATGCGGTATCGCTGATTAACACCATCAATTCGGTGATGGGCGTCGATCTCGACCAAATGGTCATGACGCCGCACACCGGTAACCAGGGTTCTCACGGCGGTTATTGCGGCCCGGCAGTGAAACCGATCGCGCTGAATATGGTGTCGGAAATTGGCCGCGACGCCGCCACGCGCGGGCTGCCGATTTCCGGCATTGGCGGCATTTCCACCTGGCGCGACGCGGCGGAATTTATTGCGCTGGGCTGCGGCAATGTGCAGGTCTGTACCGCGGTGATGGTGCATGGCTTCCAGATTGTGCGCGACATGATCAGTGGTCTTGAAAACTACATGGATCAGAAAGGCTTTCACACGCTGGAGGACTTTCGCGGCATGGCGCTGGGCAGCGTGACCGACTGGCGCTACCTCAACCTGAATCACGTCGACAAAGCGGTGATTGACCAGGAAAGCTGCATTAAGTGCGGGCGCTGCCATCTGGTGTGCGAAGACACTTCGCACCAGGCCATTACCACCGAAAAAGCGGGCGTACGCCACTTTGAAGTGCGCGAAGAAGATTGCGTCGGCTGCAACCTCTGCGCCTCAATCTGCCCAGTGGAAAACTGTATTTCCCTGCGCCAGGTGCAACCAGGCGACATCGACAAACGCACCGGCCAGATGGTTTCCGCCCAGTATGCCAACTGGACCACCCACCCGAATAACCCGCTGGCGACCACCGCCTGAAATGATGAAGGAGAAGAGCATGCGTAATCTGTTGATTAAAGGCGGCACGGTCGTCAACGCCGACCACCAGCGCACCGCCGATGTGCTGTGCGTGGATGGCGTGATCGCCGCCGTCGGCGATTCCTCTCTGTGGGAATTACCCTCGATGACCGAAACCGTGGATGCGGGCGGGTTGTATGTGATGCCCGGCGGCATCGACCCGCATACCCATATGAATTTCCCATTTATGGGCACCACCACGGTGGATGATTTTTACAGCGGCACTGCCGCGGCGCTGGCGGGCGGCACCACGACAATCATTGATTTTGTGATTCCTAACCCGCAGCAGCCGCTGATGGAAGCATACCGCCAGTGGCGCGGCTGGGCGGAGAAAGCGGCGGCGGATTACAGCTTCCACGTGGCGATCACCTGGTGGGATGAAAGCGTACGCGAGGACATGGGCACGCTGGTGTCGCAAGAAGGCGTGAACAGCTTCAAACATTTTATGGCCTACAAGAACGCCATCATGTGCGATGACGAAACCCTGATGAACAGTTTCCGCCGCTGCCTGGAGCTGGGCGCGATGCCGACCGTGCATGCGGAAAACGGCGAAATGGTGTACCTGCTGCAACAGGAGATGCTGAAACAGGGCATTACCGGCCCGGAAGCGCACCCGCTTTCGCGCCCGCCGGAAGTGGAAGGTGAAGCCGCCAACCGCGCGATCACCGTCGCCAGCATTATGGGCGTACCGATTTACGTGGTGCATGTCTCTTGCCGCGAATCTGCCGAGGCTATCGCGCGCGCTCGCGGGCGCGGGCAGCGGGTGTATGGCGAAGTGCTGGCCGGGCATTTAGTGGTGGATGACAGCGTCTATCGCCACCCGGATTTTGGTTTTGCCGCCGCGCATGTGATGAGCCCGCCGTTTCGCGATAAATCCCACCAGGCCGCGCTGTGGCACGGTTTGCAATCCGGTCAGTTACACACCACCGCCACCGATCACTGCACCTTTTGCGCCAACCAGAAAGCCGCGGGTTTGGATAACTTCATCAAGATCCCCAACGGCTGCGGCGGTGTCGAGGAGCGCATGGCGGTGCTGTGGGATGCGGGCGTTAACAGCGGTCGCCTGACGCCAAGCGAATTTGTCGCCATCACATCCGCCAACACTGCGCGGTTATTCAATATTTACCCGCGCAAAGGCTGCATCGCGCCAGGCGCGGATGCAGACCTGGTGCTGTGGGATCCGCAAGGCAGCAAAACGCTTTCTGCCCGCACGCACCACTCGCGCAATGACTTCAATATTTTCGAAGGCCGCGTAGTGACGGGCATTCCAGCTTATACCGTCAGCCAGGGCGTGGTGGTGTATGCCGACGGGGAATTGCGCGCCCGCGAAGGTGCCGGGCGCTATATCAAACGTCCGGCGTTTGGCCCGGATTTCAGCGCGGCGGCTGCCTGGGAGCGCCAGCGCGCACCGCAGGCGGTGGTTCGTTAATCTTATTCCGTGAGGAGGAATAGCATGAGCAGCGAAGTGATTTCCGCAACACAACGGGGTGTCGATATCGGTGATTTGCGTATTAACGGTGAGCGGCTATGGCAGTCGCTGATGGATCTGGCGCAAATCGGCGCGACGCCAAAGGGCGGCTGTTGTCGCCTGACGCTAACCGATCTTGACCGCCAGGGCCGCGATTTGGTGGTGAGCTGGGGCAAAGAAGCCGGGTTAACGGTGGACGTGGATCAAATCGGCAATGTTTTTATGCGCCGCGCCGGGCGCAATAACGCGCTGCCGCCGATTGTCGCGGGCAGCCATATCGACACGCAGCCAACTGGCGGGAAATTCGACGGCAATTTTGGCGTGCTCTCGGCGCTGGAAGTGATCCGCACGCTAAACGATAACGGCGTGGAAACGGACGCGCCGGTCGAAATGGTGTTCTGGACCAATGAAGAGGGGTCGCGCTTTGTGCCAGTGATGATGGGTTCAGGCGTGTTCGCCGGGATTTTCCCGCTGGAAGTGGCGTATGCGGCGACCGATACCGCAGGCAAAACCGTGGCGCAGGAACTGCATAAGATTGGTTACGCAGGCGAGAACATTCCCGGCCAGCACCCGATTGGCGCCTATTTCGAAGCGCATATCGAACAGGGGCCGATTCTCGAAGAGCGCAATGTCGATATCGGCGTGGTGCAGGCGGTGCTCGGCATTCGCTGGTATGACTGCACGGTGACCGGCATGGAGTCGCACGCTGGCCCAACGCCAATGGCGATGCGCCAGGATGCATTACAAGTTGCGACGCGCATTATGCAGCAGGTGATCACGATTGCCGATCAGTTCGCTCCGCATGGGCGCGGCACGGTCGGCATGGTGCAGGTGCACCCGAACAGCCGCAATGTGGTACCGGGCAGCGTGACGTTCTCTATCGATTTTCGCAATATGACCGATGCTGAAGTGGACGAGATGGATGCCGCGCTAAAGGCGTTTATCGCGCAGACCGCGCAAGAAACCGGCCTCGGTATTGCGCTCAAACAAGTGTCGCACTACCCCGCCGCACCGTTTCATGCCGAGTGTAAAGCGGCGGTACGCCGTGCCGCGCAACATTTGGGTTATTCGGAAATGGATATTGTCTCCGGCGCCGGGCATGACGCGGTGTATATGAGCATGCTCGCGCCGACCGGCATGATCTTCATTCCCTGCAAAGACGGCATCAGCCATAACGAGGTTGAATATTCTTCACCGGAACAAGTTACAGCAGGGGCAAATGTGCTGTTACACGCGATGCTGGAACACGCCGGTGTTTGCGCCCGCCACGCCTGATTTTTTGCCCGTCATAACCCGGTTAGACGTAATCGGGTTATTTTTTGCCTCAGTTGCCTGAAAATAGCGCAATGCGCCATTATTCCGCCATTCGGAATTTGACTTAAATTCTTCAGAAGTTTACAAAAGATACTGCCTTCCCTAAGTCCGACTTGCGTCTTTCCCGTTTTCGTCCAGGCTTCCATTTTATCCCGCTGGAAGAGTGGCTGGGATTACCCGGTTCAGGTCAGCGCGCCACCGGCTTTTTTAGATTTGCAGGCATCTGTAAGTGGAGTATCGAATGTTCTCTTTTGTCGCCCGCCAGGCGATTTTTGATGCAAATATGAACACAGTCGGTTACGAGTTGTTGTTCAGAGACAGTATGACGAACCGTTTTCCCGACGTTACGCCGGAATACGCCACCGCACAGATCATTGTGGAACAATTTCTTGGCGCGCCGCTCGGTCGACTGAAAGAGTACAGCGCGATTTTCGTTAACTTCCCCTATGAATTACTGGTGCAGGGCATGGCGGAGACGTTGCCGAAAGATCGCGTGATTGTGGAAATTCTCGAAACGGCTGAACCCACTCCCCTGCTGCTGAAAACCGTTAAAAAGCTCTCTGCGCACGGTTTTCGTATCGCGCTGGATGACTTCGCGCTGGGCGATACCTGGAACGCATTCCTGCCCTATATCAACATCATCAAATTCGACGTGCGCAACAACTCGCCGCAAGAGATTAGCGGCTATATCAATGACAAAGCGCATCTGCTGAAAGACACGGTGTTTTTGGCTGAAAAAGTGGAAACGCAGGAAGAGTACGAATGCTACAAAAATATGGGCTGCACGCTGTTTCAGGGGCATTTGTTCAGTAAACCGGTGATCCACGCGGGGAATAAGCTGATCCAGAACCAGGAGATCACCTTAAAGCTGATGAAAGAGGTGAATGCCGATTCACCGGACTTTGGCAAGATTGAAGCCCTGTTAAAACAAGATCTTGCGCTGTCATTTAAGATCATGCGTTACGCGCAAAACATTGTGTTTAACGCGCGCGGCATCAAGAATTTCCGCAGCCAATCGCTGAAAGACATTATTTTTTATCTCGGTGCCAACGAGTTGCGCCGCTTCGTGCTGGTCTCCTGCCTGACATCGGTGAACAAAGAGACCACGGATGAGATTTACCGGCAAAGTTTGATCCGCGCGAAGTTCTGCGAACTGGCGTCGTCGCACTCCATCAGCCGCCACTCGGCGGATGACGCATTTATCGTTGGGCTGTTTTCGCAACTGGACGGCATTTTTGAAATGCCGATGGCCGATTTGATCGGGCAAATCGATATTTCCGTCAGCGTGATGATGGCGCTAAAAGAGAAAAAAGGCCCGCTCTACCCCTATTTACGGCTGGTTGAGCTGTATGAAAAGCACCAATGGGAAGAGGTCAGCGCGCTCGGCCACCGCCTTGGCTTTAATCGCAGCCACGTTGCGGAACTGATCAAAGCCGCCACCAAATGGACTAACGATATTCCCGCGAACGGGGTGTGATCCCCGCTCTGCTCCTCCCGTCGATTTTAGTTCCCGCGCCAAAAGGCCGATGTAATCACTATGACGCCCGCCTTTGGACAATACGATGAAATCACTTACGGTATATGGCTATCGCCTCGGTAGTGACTACGATGTGGAGTTTTTGCCGTTTAAAAAACGGCTGATTCACTATGCTGCGCCGGGAAACGCCGAGTTTTTGCGCCCGACAATGGCGAACCTGCTGACGTATCTTCTGCAACACGCCGTTGGTGAAGTGGTGGCAGACAACGTGCTGCAAATTCAGGTGTGGGAAAACAACGGCCTGAGTTGCTCCAGCCAGCGCTTATGGCAGGTGATGAATAACCTGAAACGCAAGCTGGCGCAGTTTGCTTTGCCGGAGGATTTTATTTTGCGCGTCGGCGGCAAAGGCTACATGATCCCGCCGGAATGCGTGCTGCAACTCTATTGCCGGAAAAGCTTTTTTCGATGCGATGAGTACGCCGCCGCAGAACATGTCATGCGTTAATGGGCGGGTAGCGCAGCGCGTCGATTAACAGCGCAAACGCGGCGGTGTGCTGCTTGCGACTCGGGTAGTAAAGAAAATAGCCGGGAAACGGCTCGCACCATTCGTCCAGCACGGTTTCCAGCGCGCCGTCCGCCACCGCCTGCGCGACACAATCTTCCGGCACCAGCGCCAGCCCCATGCCGCTTATCGCCGCGTCAACGCGGGATGTCAGGTGATTAAAGGTCAGTTGCCCTTCGACCCGCACGCGCAGCTGCTGGCCGTTTTTAGAAAATTCCCACGCGTATAATCCGCCGAGCGTTGGCAGGCGCATATTAATACAGTTGTGATGCTGTAAATCATGCGGGCTTTGCGGCTTGCCGTGGCGGGCGAAATACGCCGGGGAACCAACCACCACCATGCGCCAGTCCGGCCCGATTCGCACGGCGACCATATCTTTCGCGACCTGTTCACCAAGGCGGATGCCTGCATCAAATCGTCCGCTGACAATATCGGTCAGCGTGTTATCAATAGTGAATTCCACATTCACATCCGGGTAGGTTTGCAAAAAAGGTTTGATCGCCGGCCACACTGCGGAATTTAACGCGTGCTCGCCTAACGTAATGCGAATATTGCCGGCTACCCGATCGCGCGCCTCGGTCAGCGAAATGAGTTCTTCCTCAATCTCTTTAAAACGCGGGCCGATGCTGTTAATCAGCGCTTCGCCCGCATCCGTTGGCGCGACACTGCGCGTGGTGCGGGTTAATAACCTGATTTTTAAGCGTTCTTCTAAGCCGCGAATCGCATGGCTGAGTGCGGACTGCGAGACCCCTAATTTTGCCGCCGCGCGGGTAAAACTGCGTTCCCGCGCGACCACAATTAAATAAAAGAGATCGGTGAAATTGTCTTTTAGCATTGTTGTCCCCTGTTCAGCCACTCACACCTCGCCATGCTACACGATCATCACTTTTACGCTAATGACAATTACTTTCTGTTATTAATCAAATAATATAACCATGCAGCGGCGGCAGATATTTAAAAATTAAACATCCGCTATTCACTGCGAATAAAACGCTGATTAAATCCCCCTCGCTATTTAAGCGCATCTTTTGCCAATAAAAGCCGGGGAATTACCCCCGGATAGAGAGAAAAATAAGCAGTAGACAACAAAAAAATGCAATGAGGTTAATAAAACATTTGTAAAGTAACCTAAAGAGAGGCTGAACATATTGGCGATCTGTGCGTTTTAAAATAGTTCATGGTGATTTAAATTCATATTTAACGATATGTGCTAAAAATAATTAAAAGATTTACAGCCGCTAATAACGGGTGATAAACAATATCCAACAACCTGAATCATCCATGAACCATTTTCATAAATGGCGGTGCATTCTTGTTGCTATATAAAAACAGTGGCATTTCCTAAGGGTTTATTAATATGAAAATTTCTCAACTGAGTCTTTTAGTCTCTGCTGCGGTGCTGTGCTCGTCGGTACAGGCTGCAGAAATCTATAATAAGGATGGTAATAAGTTAGACTTATATGGTTTGGTGTCAGCCGAACATTATTTCTCTGATAACAGCGGCTGGGATGGCGACCAAACTTATATGCGTTTAGGTTTCCGTGGTGAGACGCAAATTAACGACCAGGTCACGGGTTACGGCCAATGGCAGATGCATATCGACGCCAATAAATCAGAAGGCGACACCAATACGCCACGCACCCGTTATGGCTTTGCCGGGTTAAAAGTGGCGAATTATGGCTCCATTGATTATGGCCGTAATAAAGGTATTTTATATGACTCCCTCGGTTATACCGATATGCAGCCAGAATTCGATGCCATGACCTACGGCTCCGATCAATTTATGTTTAACCGTGGCAATGGCATGCTGACCTACCGTAATACCGACTTTTTCGGTCTGGTCGACGGTCTGAATTTCTCATTGCAATACCAGGGTAAAAACGACGGCAGCGGCGAATCCGGTGCCGGGCGCAATGTGCTGCGCCAGAATGGCGACGGCTATGGTATGTCGCTGGAATATAACATTGGCGCAGGCGTAAGCGTGGTGGGCGCAATGAGCAGCTCGAAACGCACAACGGAACAAAATACCGATGAGAATATTCTCGGTAATGGCGATCGCGCAGAAGCTTATTCCGGCGCACTGAAATATGACGCCAATAATATTTATTTGGCCGCCATGTTTACTCAGGCTTATAACGCGTCGCGTTTTGGTAGTTCTTCCGATACCACCACAGCTTATGGTTATGCTAACCAATCGCAGATTTTCGAAGCCTATGCCAGTTATCAATTTGATTTCGGTTTACAGCCATTCGTCGCTTATAACTCGCTCAAAGGTAAGGATATTGGCAGCAATACTTCAGGCGCGAATTATGGCGATCAGGATATTGAAAAATATGTTGATCTCGGCGCCACTTATTACTTCAACAAAAACTTCAATATGTTCGTCGATTATAAAATCAACTTAATTGACGACGATGAATTTACCGATGCAGCCGGTATTAATACCGATGACGTTGTCGCAGTCGGTATGGTTTATCAGTTCTGATGACATAAAAAAGGCGGCAATTGCCGCCTTTTTGCGCATCCCTGTTGAATTATCGTTCCTGCATATGCTGAATATGTCGTCGCCAGACACCTGGCGGCATTCGATATTTACGGGTAAATGTCCGGGTAAAGGTCTGCTGCGAGTCATAGCCGTATTTTGTCGAAATGGTCATGACGGTTTGCCCACTTTCAAGCAGCTCCTGCGCGGCGCTTTCCAGACGCTTCTCGCGGATATAAATGCCTAGCGGGATCTGTAGCACCTGTTGAAACAAGCGCTGCAAATGCCATTTCGAGTACCCCGCCCGCATGGCAACCTCTTCTATCTTCAGCGGTCTGTCGATGTTGTCATCAATCCATTGCTGGATTTCAAGGATCACTGCCTGTTGCATACCCATTGTCAGAGCCTCCTTAGAAACAGGAGCGCTCACCTTAGCGTGACGATACTTACTGAAATATGACCGGATGTCGCACTTATTTTCAAAGATATATTATTCGGAATTGTCTAATCGCATGGTGAAATTAATGCCTGGCAATCGCCATCATTTCAGCGCGAACTGAGCAACGCCCCGACAATCCCGCCGATAAACACCGCCGATCCGTTGATATAAAGTCCAATAATCACGCGTCTTTACTCCTGCTCATTAAGGTCATGTTTTCCCCCCATCGCGGCAGATCGGCACAATCCAGATCGAGCAGGCTCAACGCCCGCGCCACGCTATGAGTAATGATTTCTTCCACACTGGCGGGCTTTGCGTACAACGCTGGCACCGGTGGAAAGACAATGCCGCCAGGGTATGCATCGAACAAGGGGCAATCAGCATGCCGAGGGTACGAAACGATCCGCTGGCAATTGCCGCGCCGACCGCGCAAAACGGATAAACCACATCCGCCAGCGCCGCGACGTTGTTTTCGGTCAAGGTGGTTTCATGTTCGCGGTTCAAATGCCCCGCCGGTGAGATAACCAAATGGCTTTCAACGTCCAGCTGGCGCAGGTAACGCAGCGCCTGCAATCCGTAGGAGAAGCCAGATGCGCCGCCGATCCCCACAATGACGCGCGGTTTTTGTGCGTGTCGCATAACAAACCCTGACATGCATGCTCCTTATGACTTGTTAAAACCCGGGATAAAACGGTTCACATCCACGTCGAGAAATTCACTGCGCTGGAAGTTGGCTTTCAGGCTGTACGGCACCGTGCAGTCGAAGATGGTTTTGCAGGCGATACCGTGGTCGCGAACCGACGGACTAAAGGCCGGATCGGAAGACAGGTCGAACGGGTGGCAGCGCACGCCGGGAATAAAGACCGTGCTGACATCGCCCTGGTAGCGGGTGGTCATCGCCCACACCACGTCGTTAAGGTCGAAGACATCGACATCTTCATCCACCAGCATCACGTGTTTGAGTTCCGAAAACGCCGAGAAAGCCAGCAGTGCCGCCTGACGCTGGCGACCTTCGTCCGCCGCGAAGCGTTTTTTCACCTGCAACACCGCCAGATATTTCCCGGTGCCCGGTGACGGGCAATGCACATTCTGCACAAAGCCCGGCAGCGCACGTTCAACCATCTGCAAGATGCTGGCTTCGGTCGGAATACCGGCCATATTGGTGTGTTCGTCGCTTGGGCCGATGCTGGTGGCGGCGATGGGGGTGGGCGTCACGCTGGTGCCGGAAACGCAGCGCTCGGTGATGCTGCCGGACATCAGCTATTGCTACTTAAATGAGGCCAGCGCCACCACCACCTTGACCCTAAGCTGGCAGCGGCGCGTGAAGAGTAAGGCGCTGACGGATTTCATTCGCTACGCCCATGAATTAACCGGCACCACCGGCGGCGCAACCCGCGGCGGCGGTACCGTAAGCAAAAATCCCGGTGTGGCAAAAACAAATGAATAATGAATGAAAGCGTAGTCCTTAATTAGACGGCGCGGTGGCCGTCGTCGTGGTCGTGGTGGTCGTCGAGCTATTACTGCCATCACTTGTACCCCCCATGGATAATAACAACAGGCCGGTGGCTGCGGTTATTACTGCCGTTCCGGTTAACACCGAACTACCGACGGCAAATTCAGACGCATTGTCACCTGCGGCTGTTCCTTCCTCGACCGGAGCTGCGTAACAAAATCCGCAAATAATAAATGGAAAAGCCAAAATAATGCATTTTACACGCGTCATTTTTCTGTCCTCATATTTTATTGGAGCCACCCATACTTTAAATCGCCATCACAGAAATGGATCGCAAATTAGGACATTCCTCGACAATATGGAGACAATTGGGAGATTCCTCAAAAATATTTAATTACCTGGGGAAGCGGCGATTTGAACGCACCAGGAAAAATAAGAATATCCTCAGTTAACAATTTTTTTGCAATATGATACAGATCAAAAAAGAAACATAAGATTACATTTAACACATCCAGATTTTGTTCAAATCAGGGCTTCACACCCCCCTATCCAGGCGCCCCAGGAGGTTGCAACATGGAAATAAAAATAGATGTCATCTTATGCAAAATCACCTGCTCCTATACTAAAAAAGGTATCTCCCAATTAGTGAGGGAGATCCAAAATGGCAGGGAATCGAAAATAAGCATTAACTTCTCCGCCCCCTATTCTGGCCGGGGGATTCTGGTGTTCACGAAGGGGCATTTTATTCCTTTCACGTTGGCTGATACGCCCATAATCGTGATACCGGATAAAGTCGCCGTAAATGTATTACTGGACATCTTGAGGGAGTTTGTTAATGGCAGAATGAGTGAGCATGTGAAAACGATCCGCCTGGGACGCCGCGAGATCTCGATTCTCAAAGAGATGATTTTTGAAAAAAGCGACGATGAAATTTCGACGTTATTACAGATAAACAAAAAAACGGTTTCTTCGCACAAAGATAATATTAAGAAAAAAATATCTGCCAATTCTAAAATTGATATTTTTTACGCCTTCAGTATTTTCTCTTTAAAAGGCTGCATGCTGTCAGACAATAATAATGAAGAAACACCTTTTACGCCGCGAAGCACACAACCCGATAAAATAGTGGAGTACGGTTAATTATTTTAAGGCAACAGTAATTCCGGCCCTCCAGTCAGAGCGACAGTAATTAACTAAAAAACAGTTTCATTTTTACCTTGCGGATAAAAATGAAGTCTTACTGAATAAAGTTAGCTTCTTCTGCTGTATTTACGCGTATGTCCGACTTTTCGTGAGCGTAATACCCGTAAGTGCTTATAAAACGAGTAGGCGATCACAACCAGCAGAATGACAACCAGGGCCAAATGTATGATGATCATTTTCGTAAACTCACTGCGTGCGGGCTTTTATTAACTAACGAATCGGCATGGCGGTCAATAGCTGTTTTCAAAATAAGACTCGCCTCAACTTTTATGAACCAGCTACTCGGCTTCTGTGCTAACGTTGTGCCGCCGCAGGTAATGCGGCGGTGTTTCGTCGCTCACTGGCAAAGTTAATGAGGGTCTATGAGAATTGGTATCGCGTTTCCCATTTTAGTATTTATTGTCGCCGTCGCATTCCTGGCCTGGTTTATCATTGGTGGGTACGCTACGCCGTCCTGATGTTTTCAGTATCTGCTTACAGAAAATAAGTAAAACCAATGGATTCTGTGACTCTGCTCACCTTTGCGCGGGTGTAAAATGCCGGGCAAGAATGTTTAGCGGAGCGGTTAATGAATATCATCGAAGTCATCATGTCGGCGGGCAAGGTTTCCGTGGATGTTGCGTTATATACCTTGCTACCGATCATGGTGGTGATGCTCATCGTCATGAAGTACCTGGAAGAAAAAGGTGTGCTGGACGCGATCGTCCGTATCACCACCCCTGTTTTAAAACCTTTTGGCATTAGCGGCATGGGCATTTTTGCCCTGATCCAGCTTAACTTTGTCAGCTTTGCCGCCCCGCTCGCCGCGCTGGCGATTATGGAAAGACGCGGCACTTCCGACCGCCATCTTGCCGCGACGCTGGCGATGTTGTTCGCGATGGGGCAAGCGAACGTCTTTTATCCCCTCACCCCGTTTGGCCTGCATTGGGGGATGGCGATTATCATTTCGCTGATTGGCGGCCTGGCCGCGTCAGTGGCGACCTGGTATGTCACCGGCCGAAAACTCTCTACCGTGAGCCTGCGCGATGAAGAAGGCGAATTACACAAGGACAAACCGCGCGCCGGGTTGATTGCCGTGATTAATGGCGCAGGTGCCGATGCCATCCGTTTGGCGCTGGGCTCGCTGCCGATGCTGCTGTTGTCGCTGACGGTGGTCGGAATATTAAAAGCCGCAGGCGTGGTGGAAGCCTTAACCGCGCTGCTGACGCCGCTGCTGTCGTTTTTCAATATTTCTACCGCTTATGTGTTGCTGACCTTAACCAAGTGTCTGGCAGGCGGTACGGCTTACTTTGGCGTGGCCTCTGAAATGGTGCAGCACGGGCAACTCACCGCTCAGCAGATCAATGCATCAGCGGGCTTTCTGGTGCAAACGCTGGATTTACCCGGCATCGGTATTTTCCTCGGCATCGCCAGCCGTTTCGTTCGGTTATTCCGTTTCGCGCTGCCCGGCGCGATTATCGGCATCCTTGTACGAACGCTTCTGCATGTGGTGGTGTTTTGATGCAGCGATGAAATTCTTCCATCGCTGAACGAAAATGCCCGGTGGCGCTAACGCTCACCGGGCCTACACGTCTGCTCTCCCGTAGGCCGGATAAGGCGTCAGCCGCCATCCGGCAAAACAGCCGAAAGCTACCCTATTTCTTCACCGTATCTTCGAGGAAGAACCGTCCTAGCGGGTTCTGATAAAAACCCTCGATATTTTTGCGGCTCACGTTGCGGTACGGGCTGTAATACAGATCAACCCAGTTCACGTCGGCTTTCGCCATTTTTTGCAGATCGATATACATCTGCTCGCGTTTTTTGGCGTCCATCTCCACGCGCGCCGCGGCCACCAACGCTTTCACCTTGTCGTTTTTATACCGCGTCATGTAGTTCATGTTCGCATCATGACCGAGCACAAACGTCGTTTTCTGATCCGGGTCGAGAATGTCGTTGGTCCAGTACATCACCGAAATATCGTACTCACCGGCCACCAGCATATCCCAGCTCTGGCTCGGGTCGACTTTCTGCAAATTGACCTTCACACCGGCTTTCGACAATTGCTGTTGCAGCAAAATGGCGATCTGTTCGTCCACCTCATCCCCGGCGTTAACCACATAATTAAGGGTTAAATCCGACGCCCCGGCGGCTTTCAGCATCTGTTTCGCTTTTTCAGGATCGTAAGCGCGACGCAGATTATCGTTGTAGTGATACAACGCCCCGGCAGGAATATAGGAGTTCGCCACCTGGCCGTAACCAAAGGTCACGGTTTTCACAATCGCGTCTTTATCAATGGCGAAATCCAGCGCCTGGCGCACGTCGACTTTGCCGAGCGCACCGTGCGAATGGTTGATCAACAGGTGATCTTCACGGGTCGAAGGATCAAGTTCCACTTTCAGGTTGCTGTCTTTTTGCAGCGACGCAATGCGCGAAAACGGCACCGTCAGCGCCGCGTCCAGCTCGCCGGCCTGCACTTTCAACATACGCGTGTTGTCATCAGGAATGGTCAGCCAGTCCACCCCGTCGAGGCTGACGTTTTTCGCCTGCCAGAAGTTCGGGTTCTTCACCAGCACGATTTTTTCACCGCGCAGCCACTCTTTCACGCTAAACGCGCCGGAACCGATCGGTTTTTCCGCAAAGGTTTCCGCCCCTTCCGCTTTAAACGCTTTTTCAGAAATGACCGACGAATTCGGCAGCGCCAGTTGCGAGAGGAACGGCGCCGACGGCGATTTCAGCGTGATCACCAGCGTGCGTGGATCGGGCGCTTCGGCTTTGTCGATGATGCTGTAAGAATCGCGCCACAGCGAACCTTCATCATCGCGGATGCGCAACAAGCTAAAGGCGGCATCGCTGGCGGTGAGTGGCGTGCCATCAGAGAATTTCGTGTCGCGAATTTTAAAGGTGTAAACCTTGCCATCCGGCGAAATCGTCCAGCTTTCCGCCACGCCTGGCTCCAGTTTGGTGCCGGTTTTATCGACCCGTACCAGCGGATCGAAAACATTGGAAAACACCCAGTTATCGGCGTTTTGCGCGGATTTGATCGGGTCGAAAGTGGTGCTGTCTTCACGCCGTCCGATGGTCAGAACGCCAGCCGCCTGCGCCAGTTCGCTGACCACACTCAGTGCCAGAAAAACGCTGGCGACCAACAAGTTAACCTGCCTGTGCTTCATCAAAAGATCTCCCAGTCAAAGGAACAACAGTCTCATCGCCTGCATGACTTAACACGCAGGTCCAGGTGTGATCGGCAATCTGCCGGGTTGGGGGTAAAGCACCGGTGCGGCACTGCACCTGTGCATAAGGGCAACGCGGATGAAAGGCGCAACCCTGTGGAATGGCAACCGGGCTGGGCGGCTCGCCGCCGAGCGGCTCTTCCGGTAACGGTTTGTCCGGTGAAATATCAGGAATCGCCGCCACCAGCGCGGCGGTATAGGGGTGCCGGGGCCGGGTAAAGACCTCTTCGGCCGGGCCTTCTTCGACAATGCGTCCGAGGTACATCACCGCCACGCGATCGCACAGGCGGCGCACAATCGCCAGATCGTGGGCGATAAACAGGATCGCCAGACCCATTTTTTCCCGCAGATCCATCAGCAAATTGACGATCTGCCCCTGAATCGACACATCCAGCGCCGCCACGCACTCATCCGCCACAATCAAGCGCGGTTCGATGGCCAGCGCCCGCGCGATACCGGCACGTTGGCACTGCCCGCCGCTTAACTGGCTGGGTTTTACACTGGCTTGCTCCGGGCGTAAGCCGACCAGCGTTAATAACTCCGCTACCCGCGCCGGAACGTCGTTGCGCGGCACTTTTTGATGCACGCGCAGCACTTCGGCGATGCTTTCGCCCAGCGTCTGCCGGGGGTTGAGCGAGGCGAATGGATCCTGAAAAATCATCGCCGTTTGCATTCTCAAGCGCGCAATCTCGCTTTTCAGGCCGTGCGTGACGCGCTGCCCATCGAAACGCACTTCGCCTTCACTGACCTTTTCAAGCTGCAACAATGCCCGCCCGAGCGTGCTTTTGCCGCTGCCGGATTCGCCCACCAGGCCGAGCGTTTCACCGGCGCGGATTTTCAACGTCACCTGCGTGACCGCATGTACCACGCGTTTTTTACTGAACAGGCCGCCAGAAAGCGGGAACGTGACCGAAACGTGGTCTGCCTCCAGCAATGGCCAGTTTGTCGTTGTCGCCATTATCCCTCCCGCTGGGTCAGTGGCTGTAAAGCGTGATGACACGCCGCCGCGTGCGCCAGGCTGTCGCGTCCGGCGCGCAGCGCGGGTTGCTGCAGGCAGGCAGCACTGGCGCGCGGGCAGCGCGGATGAAAGCGGCAACCCGGCGGGAAACTGCTCGCCACCGGAGGCTGACCGTTAATCGTCACCAGCCGCCCTTGCCCGCCAACACTTGCAGGTTGGCAATCAATCAGCCCGCGCGTGTAAGGGTGCAGCGGCTGCGCGAGCACTTCGCGTTTGCCGCCCACTTCGCATAACCGCCCGCCGTACATCACCGCGATGCGATCGCAAGTTTGCGCCACCACGCCGAGATCGTGAGTGATCATGATCACTGCCAAACCAAGCTGCCGGCGCAGATCGCTCAGCAAGCGCAGGATTTGCATCTGTACGGTGACATCCAGCGCAGTGGTCGGTTCATCGGCAATCAGTAACGCCGGTTCGGGCGCCAGCGCCACGGCGATCATCGCGCGCTGGCGCATACCGCCGGAAAACTCATGGGGATAGTTGTGAACGCGGGTTTGCGGATCGGGAATACCGACCTGGCGCAGCAGTTCTTTAGCGTCTTCCCACGCCTGGCGGCGGCTGGTACCAAAATGCAGGCGGCGGCTTTCGGCAATCTGCTCGCCGATGGTCATCACCGGGTTAAGATGGCTGGCCGGGTTCTGGAAAATCATGCCGATTTCCCGACCACGCACCGCCGCCATTTGCCCTTCGCTGAGCGACAAAATATCGCGCCCGCCAAACTGCACTTCGCCCCCGGTGAGGGTTAGCGCCTCGCCCGGCAACAGGCGCATCAACGCCCGGCAGGTCACCGTTTTTCCGGAACCGCTTTCACCCACCAGCCCGAGCATTTCACCGGCGTTTAGCTGAAACGAGACGTTATCGACCAGCTTAATATCCGGCGCGCGGGAAATGGTCAGTTGCGAGACAGTCAGCAACGTCATACATGCGCTCCCAGTTTATCGCCGAGGCCATCGGCCAACAGGCTAAAGCCCATGGCCAGCAAGACGATCGCCAGCCCAGGGAAAGTGGTTATCCACCACGCGGTGGTGATAAAACTCTGCCCTTCCGCCACCATCACGCCCCATTCAGCGGTGGGTGGCTGCACACCCAGCCCGAGATAGCTGATCGCCGCGCCGTTAAGCAGCACCAGCACGCAATCGGACATGGAAAACACCACCGCGCCGGTCAGTGCATTGGGCAGCAAGTGGCGAAACAGAATCCGCAGATGCCCGTAGCCGAGGCTGCGCGCCGCCAGAATAAAATCGCGCTGCTTAAGGGTCAGTACCTGCGCACGCACCAGCCTGGCGTAAGAAACCCAGCCGACCATCGCCATCGCAATATAAAAACTGCCGAGGCCAGGCCCGAGGATAGCGATGATTGCCAGCATCAAGACCAGGAAAGGGAACGCCAGCACGATGTCGATGATGCGCATGATAGTCGCGTCCACCGCGCCGCCGAGGTAGCCCGACAGCGCGCCGAGCGTGATACCGAGCATAAACGGAAAAATGACCCCCAGCAGGCAGATTTGCAGATCCACCCGAGCGCCCCACAGCACGCGGGAAAAGATGTCGCGCCCGAAGTTATCGGTACCAAAAAAATGTACTCCGCCCGGCGGTAACAGGCTGGCTGTCGCATCCTGCGCGATGGGATCAAACGGCGCCAGCCACGGCGTGAAGAGAGCGATAAACAGCCAGATGCCGACAATCAACGCCCCGGCGTTAAGCGCGTGGTGGCGCGGGATCGCCCGGCGACGTAAACCCGAAATCATGCCCAGTGCGCTCATAGTTTTACCCTCGGATCCAGCGCCACCGTTAACACATCGGCCAGCAAGTTAACGGCGACAGTGGCAAGGGCAAACACCATCACCACGCCCTGCACCACCATGTAATCGCGGCTGAAAATCGCCTTCACCAGCAATTGCCCCAGCCCCGGAATGGCGAACACGCTCTCAATCACCACCGTGCTGCCAATCAGCCAGCCAATATTCACCGCCAGCAGGTTGAGTGTTGGTACCAGCGAATTAGGCAGGACATGACGCCAGAAAATGCGGTTTTCCCGCTGGCCGCGCGCTCTGGCGGCAATGACATAATCGCTGCGCATCTCCATCAGCAGGCTGGCGCGCAGGTTGCGGATCAGCACCGCCGAAAGCGCCAGCGCCACCGTCAGGCACGGCAGCGCCATATGGTGCACGCGGTCGGTAAAATCGCTGCCGTAGCCGGAAACCGGGAACCAGCCTAGCACCACGCTGAACACAATAATCATCATGATGCCGAGCCAAAACGCGGGGAAACCGAGGCCAGCAGTGGTGAACAGGCGAATAAACTGATCGGCGGCGCGCCCGCGTTGACGCGCGGCGAGGGAAGCCAATGGCACAGTGAAGAGAACCGCCAGCAGCACACTGCCGAGCACTAACCAAAGGGTCGGTTCGAGGCGCGAGGCGATAAGTTTCAGGGTGTCGATGCGATAAACGATCGATTTCCCCAATTCACCTCGCAATAAATTGCTCAGAAAGTAGCCATACTGTACCCACAGGGGTTCATCCAACCCGAACTGCGCACGGATCCGCGCCAGCGCCGCCGGTGTGCTGCGCACGCCTAACAGAATACGCGCCGGATCGCCGGGGATCGCCCGCACCATCGCGAAGGTGATGATACTGATCCCCAATAGCACCGGCAGTAGCTGTAACGGTCGAAATAATAAAAAACGATAACGGTGCATCAGCATTCTCCCGTGGTGCATTGTGCAAGGCTTGCTCAGTAAACCGCCCCACGATGGTGCAGCACTCTCCTGGCGCTCTGCGCCCGCGCATTAACCGGGCCTTTTCCTTACGCTAGCGGCATCAACGGTGACTGGGTAGTTAGCAAAAATACTAGTTTTGCCCTTTTCCCACGGACGGCACTGGAATTGCATGTTTTAGACGAAGCCACGGGGATCGTTGCATAAAGTGTGCCCGTGGCGTGGCACCGTTAACGAAGAAGGGGGTCATTATGCAAATTGACATTGAAAACCCTGGTGCTGCCAACGCAACCAGGCTTACGGACGCGTTTGCCGGACTGTTTTTACAGACGCAGGCGTTGGGTTTTGATGCGGTGATTTACGACTACACGCCGGTTCCGCGCTCGCTGGAAGGCACGCTTATCACGCCGTCCGTGCTGGAGATGCGCAATGTCCCGGAAGATATGCAGCGCTTGTGGTGCGAGCGGGGTTATTACCAGGTGGATCCGGTGCAGCACTTCGCGTTGGAAAGTTGCGCGCCGTTTGTCTGGTCTTATCAACGCCCGGACAGCAGTGCGCTCCAGGGCCGGCTTGACGATAACGCCCAACAAGTGACGCACTATATGCGCGATCACAATATGCCCTGCGGGGCGACGGTGCCGCTGCATCTGCCGCACGGCGGGTTTGTCACCCTGACCGGGATTGTAGAAAGCCAACAGCGCGCACGGGATATCAGTGACGCGCTGGCGCAGTTGACCTTTATTGCGCACCGTTTTCAGGAGTCCGCTTTTCCACTGTTCGACCCCGCGATGAGCATCTGTCGTCATGTCAAACTGAGCAACCGCGAGCGCGAATGCCTGGCGTGGTCGGCCGAAGGGCTGACGGCGAAAGAGATTGCCCGCAAGCTGCACCGCTCGGTCGCCACCGTGACTTTGCATCTCAACACCGCGGCGAAAAAGCTCGGCGCCAGCAACCGGGTTCAGGCCGTAGTGCGGGCAATGCATTACCGTTTGCTGGACAGTTAAGAACTAGCATTTTTGCTAGTGTTCAGTGTGGCCTTTGGCGTTCTAACCTGAAAGTCAGTTCACTTTTACAGGGTAGACGTCAAACATGTACACCATTCATGAAGGCTATGTCCCCTTTCGGGAATACCAGACCTGGTATCGCATCAGCGGCGATCTGCATAACGGGCAGACGCCGCTGGTGGTGGCCCACGGCGGACCTGGCTGCACCCACGATTATGTGGATGCGTTTAAAGACATCGCCGAAACCGGGCGCGCGGTGATCCACTACGATCAAATCGGTAATGGGCTCTCAACGCATTTACCGCACAAAAGCCCCGATTTCTGGCAGCCTTCCCTTTTCCTCGACGAACTTAACCACCTGTTGCAAGCCCTTGAGATTGCCGACAACTATGCGCTGCTCGGCCAATCCTGGGGCGGCATGCTGGCGGCGGAACATGCCGTTACGCAGCCGCAAGGGTTGAAAGCGATGATCATCGCCAACTCGCCGGCCTCAATGGCGCTGTGGCTGAAAGGCGCGGCAAAGTTGCGCGCAAAACTGCCGTCGGATGTGCAAGATACGCTGTTGACCCACGAAGCGGCGGGCACCATCACAAGCGCGGAATATAAAGCCGCTAGCCGGGTATTTTATCAGCGTCATGTTTGTCGCCTCGATCCCTGGCCGATTGAAGTGCAGCGCACCTTTGATGCGCTAGATATCGATCCCACCGTCTATCTCGCCATGAATGGCCCGACCGAATTTCACGTTATCGGCAGTATGAAAAACTGGACCATCATCGACCGGTTAAAACAAGTGCGCGTGCCGACACTGCTGATTTCCGGGCGTTTTGATGAAGCCACGCCGGAAACAGTTCAACCGTATAAAGACCACATTACCGGGGCGAAGTGGGTGATTTTTGAGTCTTCCAGCCACATGCCCCATGTCGAAGAGCGGCCGTTGTGCATGAAGACCGTCAGCGACTTTTTGTTGGCTACTTGTTGAGAGTATTCATTACTAGCCACCACCAGGTTGATCGTGTTGTTACTTTAAGCGCCGCAAGGCGCTTTTTTTTTGTCATGCCTGGCATAACCGCCCTAAGAAAAAATGAAATAGCTGTGCTAAATTTTCGAAGTCAAAGAAAGGAGGGGCGAGAAATGAAGTTCAATGATGAGCTTACGGGACTCATTGGATTGGCAATTGGCGCAGCAGTCATTGGTCTGGTTGCAGAGCGTAAGCCCATTAACCGGGACAGTATTGTGCAAGAGATTGAACGGCAAGGCAGAAGCAGGGGCGATGGTGTTGAGGAAGATGTTTTTCTCAAAGCAGCAGAGTTGGTCAGCAAAGGGATGTGATTGTACCGCCATACCGAATAAACAGGCGAGCTTGCCAACAACAAGCTCGCCTGACGCTTTTATTTCACTGTGCCTTTTACGCCGTGGGGTTCAGCACGCTGATACTGTACAGGCACATTTACCGCGCCCTGCAACGTGGCCGCCGCATGCCACGGCCAACGCGGGTCGTACAGCACGCCTCGCGCCAGCGCAATCAAATCGGCCTCTTCGTGTTGCAAGATATCCTCGGCGTGTTGCGGTTCGGTAATCAAGCCAACAGCGATCACCGGCATTTTCGTATGCTGGCGCAGGGTTTTCGCAAACGGCACCTGGTAACCCGCTTTCACGTTGATACTTTGCAACGGTGAAAGACCGCCGCTGGAAACGTGGACATAATCGCCGCCCGCCGCCTCGACTTTTTCCGTCAGCACCGCCGTTTGCTCGACATTCCATCCCCCTTCTACCCAATCGGTGGCCGAAACACGAATACCGACCGCCACGGAATCCGGCACGGCATCGCGCACCGCGCGGAACACCTCAAGCGGATAACGCAGACGGTTTTCGAGGCTGCCGCCGTACTCATCATCACGCTGATTGGAAAGCGGCGAGAGGAATTGATGCAGCAAATAGCCATGCGCCGCGTGAACTTCGATGACCTCAATACCCAGTTTCACCGCGCGCAGGGCGCTGTCGACAAAGCGCTGTTTAACCCGCGCCAGGTCTTGCGTGGTCATCGCGTGTACCGGGCGTTGCGAAGGTTCGTAAGGCAGCGCGGAAGCAGATAACGTTTCCCAACCTCCCTCTTCAAGTGAGAGCTGTTTGCCGCCCTGCCAGGGCGCGCTGACAGAGGCTTTGCGCCCTGCGTGGCCTAACTGAATGCCAATCTTAATCGGCGAATAACGGCGAATATCCTCCAGCACGACGCGCAGCGCGTCTTCGGTGGCATCGTCCCACAACCCCAGATCTTGCGGGGAGATGCGCCCTTCCGGTTCGACAGCCGTGGCTTCGATGATCAGCAAACTCGCCCCCGATAACGCCAGGTTACCCAAATGAATGCGGTGCCACGCTGTCGCTTTCCCCGCCTCGGCGGAGTACTGACACATCGGCGCAATCACGATACGGTTATCCAGCGCAACGCGACCGATGCTGACTTCTGAAAATAATTTACTCATTTCTCATCCTTATTCGGCTTTGCTAATCACTGTTCCTGACAGCACTCAACGGAAAAGATTGGGAAGAAACTTTCAGCCAATAACCCTGGCTTGTCTTTGGCGGGACGTGCCCTATTTGCCCTTTTACTTTTGCTAACTCAATGAAATATCTCATAGGAGTACGGCGTAATCCTGGCGGCTGACCTCGCTAAAACCGCCGATCAAAGACGTCGCACAAACATCCTGATAATGCGCATCGCTCACCAACTGCCGCAGCGCATCCCTGATGCTTTCAAGCGTAGCGGCTGATGTTTGTTGCGCAGTGATAAGCGGTAATCCTGGGGTTAACGGGCTTTGGCCGATCACCGCCAGCCCCTGCAATACCGAAGGCGTATGGCGTTTTAGCAGCGCCCAGGTCACACAATCTATCGCCGCGATATCGGCCCTGTTTTGCGCCACATCAATGAGGGATTGCCGATGGCTACCGCTAATATGCAGCGCCGCGAAAAAGGATTCAGCATTCGGTAATTGCGCCACCATTTTGCGCAGCGCGTGATAGCCGGATTGCGAATCTTCGGCATTGCATACCGCACGATGAGCGCGAAAATCCGCCAGCGTTTTATGATGATCGTCCTCGCGCACCACCAGCCAACTGCAATAGCAGAAACCTTCACAACCGGGCGCCAGATAGTGAAAACACCCTACCGTCTGCACGTGTGTGAGTTGGGTAACCAGCGGGTAACCGCACGTTTGGCTGAGCAACACATCGCTGCGTTGCCAGTGCGCCTTCAGGTCATCGTGCGGCCAAATTTGCTCGACCGGGAGACCTCTGATTGCCAGCAAATCGCGCAACGCATCGCCTAAGGCGACTGTATCCGGGCGCCAAAGATCGTACATCGGCAACGCAATTTTATTCGTTGCGAGAGTTGAATCCGGGGTGTGCATTCACGTCCACCGCTTTGTACCAATACCGTCGTAACCATTCACTATAGCCGCGAACCAAAAAGCCGCTATTGCGCTGCTGGTATGCGGCTTTATCACGCAGGTAAACCGTGCGTAATCCGTACCACGGCACGCCGGGCAGATCGTGATGAATAGCGTGATAATTCAGGTTGAGAAACAGAATGCGCCACGGCAGCGCGGCCTCATTGATCACCGAGCGCGCAAGCGGATCGTCGGCGGCGCGGTGTTCCAGAAAAGAGCGGATTTTGGTGATCGACAGCGCCGGGTAACTGACGCCCAGTACAAACCACAGCAGCGGAAAATCACAATGGGCGATCCACGTGAACGTCGCGCCGAGCAGCACAGCGTGTACCAGCCACATCGCTATCGCTTTAGGTTGCCGCTGGCGAAACGCAGCGATCATGCCAGCCAGTAGTTGCACAATATCCAACAGCGGGGCCAGTAATAAACGGCCAGGAAAGGTATTGCGCAGTTGAATAATCCGGCGCTGCCAGCGCGTCAGGTTTTGCCAGTGCCGGGTCGAGAAATAATACGATTCCGGATCATCATCCGGCTCGGTTAATAAGTGCGTGCGGTGGTGAGCGAGATGGGAATCGCGATAGACACCATAAGGGTACCAAACGGCTAACGGCATCACGCCGAGCAGTTGATTGAACCACGGCAACCGCGTGGGGTGACCGTGGATCAATTCATGCTGGACGGACAAATACCAAGTGGTGAAGAGGATCAGCAACCCGCTTGCAGGCAGTAAACCCAGCGTTTTCCAGCACGCCAGGGTGGTAAACCAGCCGCCATAAACGGTGACTATCACCAGCCATGTCGGCAGTTCACTGCGCCAAAGCCAGCTACGGGATAACTGCACAACCGCCGCGCGTTGCTGCTGATTCAACCAGGCTGAACGGTTTGTTGTCATTTATATACACACTCGCTGCTTTCTCTCTTCGCAGCCACGATGTGAGAGAAAGCAGGAAATGACAAAGGATTTAAATGGCGGAGCTATTGCGCGAAATCGCTAAGCGCGCCGCGCTTAGATTTGCGCCATACCGCCGTCAACAAACAGTTCAGCGCCGTTAATAAAACTGGCGGCATTCGAGGCGAGAAACGCCACCACTTTACCGATCTCTTGCGGTTCACCCAGGCGCCCCAACGGAACCTGCGCGGCAAGGGCGTCGAACAATCCCTGGCGTTGATCGTCTGCGACCAAACCCCCTAACCCTGGCGTGCGCACCGGACCTGGGCTGACCACATTGACGCGGATACCGCGCGCTTTGAGATCCAACGACCATGAACGGGCAAAGTTGCGCACCGCGGCTTTGCTAGCGCTATACACGCTGAAACTGCTGGTGCCCATCACCGAGGTGGTGGAGCCGGTCAACACAATCGACGCGCCATCGACAAGCAGCGGCAAGGCTTTTTGCACCGTAAACAGCACACCGCGCACGTTGGTGGCGAAAATGCGGTCGAAATGCTCTTCGGTGATAGCGCCCAGCGGCAGCATGTCTCCGCCGCCCGCATTGGCGAACAAAATATCCAGCCGCCCTGCGCTTTTGGCGATTTGCGCGTACACCGCATCAAGATCGGCCATCACCGACGCGTCGGCGCGGATCCCCGTGGCGCGGGCGCCAATCTCGTTCACCGCCGCATCAAGTTCTGCCTGACGGCGCCCGGTGATAAACACGCGCGCGCCCTGCTCTGCCAGTTCTTTCGCGGTCGCCAGACCAATGCCGCTTGTGCCGCCCGTCACCAGGGCGATTTTTTCACTTAAGGGTTGGTTCATGTTGTGTTCCTTTATTGTTCGGATTAAGGGATGCACCTGCGGCATTACGGGCTGCCGTCTCAGGTATGGCGGTACTGTAACGCTGGCGTTTTTATTGAAAAATAGTGAAAAATTAAAATGACTATTCACCACAGTGTATAATCGCCCTCTCTTAAACCGAGGAAATCGCATGGATCAGTTACTGGCCATCCGGGCTTTTGCCCGGGTAGTGGAAGCGGGAAATTTTACGCGCGCAGCGGATTCGCTGAAGATGCCCAACGCAACGTTGAGCAAGCTGGTGCAGGAGCTGGAAGCGCATTTGGGAGTACGTTTGTTGCAACGCACGACGCGCCGCGTGACGGTGACGCCGGAAGGCCGCGACTATTATGAAAAAACCGCCCGCATCCTGTGCGATCTGGAAGATATCGACAGCGCTTTTACCGCCGCACGCAGCAAACCGCACGGCCAGTTGCGTATTGATGTAGGCGGCTCCACCGCACGTGATGTGCTGATCCCGACATTGCCGGATTTTCTGGCGCGCTACCCGGATATTCGCATCGATTTGGGCGTTTCCGATCGTTCGATCGATTTGATTAGCGACAATGTGGACTGCGTGATCCGTGGCGGCCCGCTGGACAACTCCTCGCTGATTGCCCGTAATATTGGCTTTGCGACATTGATTACCTGCGCGACGCCAGAATATTTGAAAACATTCGGCACGCCCGCGTACCCGGAAGAGCTGAAAAATGGTCATCGGCTGGTGAGTTATTTATCGCCGCAAACGGGCAGAGCCGTGCCTTTTCGCTTTGTGCATAATGGCGAAAAAACAGAAATTAAAGTGGATCACCGAATTGGCGTTAACGAAAGCAATGCGCATTTAGCCGCCGGGCTAGCCGGGTTAGGCATTATCCAGACGTTTACTTATGCGCTTGATGACGCATTGAAAGCCGGAACATTAGTAGAAATTCTTCGTGAGTGGCGCCCCACACCTTATCCATTCCATGTGGTTTACCCGCAAAACCGCCACGTTACGCACCGTTTGCGGGTGTTTATTGACTGGTTGCTGGAAAGCTTTCCAACGAATATCAACAAAAATGCGTAGCAGGATA
The DNA here is from genome assembly GCF_038449125.1 of Kosakonia sp. BYX6. Classification (NCBI taxonomy): domain Bacteria; kingdom Pseudomonadati; phylum Pseudomonadota; class Gammaproteobacteria; order Enterobacterales; family Enterobacteriaceae; genus Kosakonia; species Kosakonia calanthes. The sequence continues at coordinate 3,429,447 of NZ_CP151800.1, forward strand.
ATAACCCCCATTATTGATAATTAACTTCCTGCGCTTCGTTGAGTGGTCAACTGAGAATATTCTCAGTTACGCCGTATATAAACGAAATTTTCTGTGGCTTATTGTGCTGTCATCTTCATTCTCATCATGGGGGAATGTTTAAACAAAGATTTAGCGCTGCTGAAATCGAACGCACAGATTTCCCGCGGTTATTTCTTTATAGTTTCTTAAGCATTAACTAACGCTTCAGTTAAAAATAACCCTTAAATGATACGGCCTTTACCAATGTAAAGTGTTACTAAATTTCTTATTGCGTGATAACTATGAACTCATAGGGTTGCAATTCCCTCACGCTATTTGCTAAAACGTATAATCCTAAGTTGATTTTTATGTCGTTATCACTAAAAATTAATTCCGAAAGATTTTCATTTACCCGCACACGGAGTGACGCCATGTCAGAAGCACTTAAATCACTTAATAACATTCGCACCCTGCGAGTTCAGGCCCGTGAAGTTACACTTGAAACGCTTGAAGAAATGCTTGAAAAATTGTCAGTGGTTGTTGAAGAACGCCGCGAAGAAGAATCTTCTTTACGTAAAGAACAAGAAGAGAAAGAAGCCAAACTGGCCGCATTTCGTCAAAAACTGCTGGATGAAGGTATCGACCCAACCGAACTTTTATCCTCGTTAAAAGGACAAGCGACGAAATCCAAATCCGTTCGTGCGCCTCGCCCTGCTAAATATAAGTATATTGACGAAGATGGCACCGAAAAAAGCTGGACCGGCCAGGGCCGTACACCGAAAGTGATCGCTAAAGCACTGGAAGATGGTAAAAAACTGGAAGATTTCGCCATCTAACATTCGGGGGCGATGAATATATCGCCCTGCTTTTCCCCCCGTCGCTACATCATATTTCCTTTAGGATTATTGCTTACAGACTGCATGGTTCAGCCATATCTCAAATAACACGCAGCACAACGATTTTTAATAGAACCGGGTAATAACGGGTTATAACGTTAACGCTACCATCGGATCGCCGGAGCGCGAACGCGGTTTTTCACTCACCTGTAATGCACGCCACGTCTCGCTATTTGTAATAATCACCGGGGTTACCGGGTCATAACCGGAAGCCTGAATGCCAGCAAGATCAAACGTCAGCAGCAACTGACCTTGTTTCACCTCATCGCCCTCTTTGACCTGCACGGCAAAATAGTTTCCTTCCAGATGCACGGTATTAATGCCGACATGAATTAAGATCTCCGCCCCCGCCTTTGAAGAAATGCCTATCGCATGCCCGCTGGCAATTGTGCTGGCGATATATCCATCAACGGGCGAATAAACGCGCCCTTCGTCCGGAATAATCGCAAAACCAGGCCCAACGATCCCGGTTGAAAAAACATCATCATTCACTTCACAAAGCGGGATCAGTTCACCTGAGATCGGCGAGATAATGGGTTCTGACGTGTCAGAAACCGGTTTCGGCATCGCCCGTTTGCGTTCAGGGGCATTATTTTCTTCATACACTCGCAGCGTCGGCAAAGGCGGCATCGTCCGCTCATCAAATCCCACACTTAGCGTTAATGCGAGGCTAAAGATAAATGCGAAGGTGCATCCCATAATAAAACCGAAAAATCCTTCGCCATAAAAAACAGGTAATGTCAGTAAGCCAGGTATGCCTATTGAGATAGCGGAACTTTTCGCGTAGCCGACCACACCTCCGCCAAATGCGGCAGCAATGACCGCACAGATAAACGGTTTTTTCAGCCTTAACGTCACACCGTAAATACCCGGTTCGGTAATGCCAAATAGCGAAGCAATTAAGGCGTTGCTCGCCAGCGACTTCAATTTTTTATTCCCGGTGCGCAACCGCACCGCCAGCAGCGCGCCGGAAAGGGCAAATATCGACGGGGCAGCGGCGGCTTTCAGGAAACTTTGGCCCATCACGGAAATATCGTTGAGAAACACCGGGACGGATCCCCAGTGAAGGCCAAAAAGGATCAACATCGGCCAGGCGGCGGCCATCAACGCGCTGGCGATAATCGGGCTGACGTTATAAAGCGTCGCAAGCAGCCAGGCGACAAACTGACTGATGCCGCCTCCCAGCGGGCCGATGACCAGTAGGGTGAGCGGCACCATCAGCGTCAGCAGAATAAAAGGTGTCACCAGATCGCGCACATGTTCATGAATGCGCCCACTCAACCATTGCTCAATAAACGACATCAACCAGACGCTAAAAATAATCGGCAGCACCGAGCCGGTATATTTCATCACCACCACCGGCAGGCCAAACAAAGTTACTCGTTGGCCGGACTCGAACAACCCGACAATAGTGGGATAAACCAACACGCCTGCGACAGCGACGGCGACATAAAGATTGGTGTTAAAGTTGCGCGCGCAGGTCATCGCCAGCAGGATGGGCAGAAAATAGAACACGCTGTCCGACGCGGCATGCAGAATAATCGCAGTGCTCAGTGTGCTGTTCAGCCACCCCGCCGCGATCATCATCGCCAGCAGACCTTTTAGCACCCCGGCCGCCGCCATCGCGCCTAATAATGGACTGAAAATCGCCATCACCAGCGCAATACATCGCCCCGCAAAGGAATTGCTGTCGATGGGCTGCGGCTGCGCCGGCACGGTTTTTCCATCATCAAGTAAGCCGGAAATCACACCAAACGCGCGATACACACGCGTTATCCGATTGCCCACCACCACCTGCAACTGCTCGGGTCCATTGACCACGGTAATCACGCCATCCAGTGCCGCAAGTTCGGCCAGCTTCACTTTACTGCTGTCGACAATTTTGAAGCGCAAACGCGTCGCGCAATGAACCACCGCCGCGACGTTACTCTCCCCACCCACCAGCCGCAGAATATTTGCCGCCAGCACGTTGCAATTGATCATGCCACCTCCTTTTTCACAAACGACAGGAATTCGTCGAATGTCGCCTGTATCCGTTGGCTCGTCATAAAAAGCGGTCAGTGCGCAATAGCGACGACCACTTTCAAATTAATCATCCCAGGGCCGCCCAGGTTGCCACGCCGGGAAAATGGCAAAAAAAAACCTGATTCCCGCGCAGCCTTCATGGTGCTGTTCGGGAATCAGGTTTCGCTCGAGTTATCGATGACGACCCTGGGAGCTTATATACGAATCAAACTGTGATGAAAATCATGAACAACAGACGCAAAAATAGCACCGTCTTGATGAAGGTTTCCCGCGTCGGGATTTATCTCATCGAGGCGGTGATATTTATAAATCTGCTTCTAATGCGTCCTGAATAGCGTCTGCAAGCGTCGCGACTTCCTGCGCGACATTACGTAAATCCATCTGGCTACGAATACCGGCATTGGCCGTGGTTGCTGAAACAGCGGCTTTTGAAATTTCCAGCGCCGCCTGTACAGCCAGTAAACGTTTTCTATTTTCTACGGCATCATTGCCCGTCGCTTCGTCAAGATCAAAATACCCTTCTAACATTGTGTTCTCCTTAGGGTTTAACAACTCTTCGCGGGATATAACAGCATCGGCCAGCACTATAAGCAATCACAACCGTATTTGGAATTATTGAAAGCACTAATTTCGTCAGCGGTATTCGCACGAATAAAGCTTAAAAAGAATAAAAAAAAGCCGCTCAAACGGAGCGGCATAAGAACACCATCAGGGATAATAAGGTTAATGATGATAGCTATTTAAAACATAGCTTTAGCCTGAGATTTTGCTAACAAATGAGATTTATCCTGGCGGATTGACGTTAATACAAACAATAGCGAACGTCGCGGGGGGAATTTGAACGTTTGTCTAAATAGTAGGCATAAAAAAGACGTCAATTGACGTCTGATTATTTCGAAATGGTACGCCCTACAGGGTTCGAACCTGTGACCTACGGCTTAGAAGGCCGTTGCTCTATCCAGCTGAGCTAAGGGCGCATTTCGCGAAAACCCACTGTTGAGGTGGAAACGCGTGGAATTATACGGTCAGCGCCAGGTGAGTCAATGTATTTTCGGCTGGTTGCTTGCTAAGTGAACGACCGCGCACATTTTCGCGACATTCGCCTCTGTCCCCTGCGCCCTCGCCTACGCCATCGGCTTATCTCTGCCTCTCTTCTTGGGAAATATCCCATGCTCCTTTAAGTATCTGTACCTATCTCTGCGCGCTTGCGGTTGTGAGAATGGCGCCATTAATGGGAGGCATAAAACATGACGGGCGGCGTTTCTGCGCCGCTGGCACTCGTCAGGATCGATAAGTGTTTTAGCCGGAATGTTGAAATACGTTGGCGAGGGAAAAATGCGAAAACGTATCCGTAGGGAAAAATATCGTTGTGATAAACCCACTCATCGGGTTTTACCTTATCGGGGCACTACGCCTCCGCTCTTCGATTCGCTCGAGCAGCTAATGCAGCAGCTCAGTTTCGCACTGCCGGAATATATGATCAGCCAGACGTTAATCTCTACCGATCATTTTCTGAGTTATGCCTGGAGCTGCTGTCTGTTTTCTGGAAAACGCAACGCTGTATTTCCATCGCTGGAAATGGCGCATCATCAGTTGGGCGAACCCCATTTATCCCATTTAATTGTGGATATGGAGAGCCTGACCACGTCGCGGCTTCGCGCGCTTGAAACCTTACGCCAGCCCTGCCTGTGCAATCGCGGCCTGCAAATTTATTTATTAGCCGCGAAAAGTGACCCGGCGCAGATTAATTTTCTGCGCGCGGCAGGGCCGTTTCATGTTATTGCCCGCGATCTTTCCGTTATTCCGTTTCGTCAGGCGTTATTGATCCCGCCGGAACGCAGCATTCATGAGCCTTTATTCCCGTCAACGGAGTGGAAAATCCTCTCTTCGCTGGCGCAAGGGCTGACGATGAAACGTATCGCTCGCCAGCTTAATCTTCCTTATCATCGCGTTGTTTATCGTCTCAATACGCAGCTAAAACAGCTTGGCTTGCCTGATCGGCAAAGTCTCATTCATCTTTTGCATCGCCTCACGCTTGACAGGAATCAGCAAATGGCATGAACAACATTGTTATTCTTCTGTTCTGTTTCTAAAAAAGCAGGATCAGCACCGCTTAGTTAAAGCTTCTTTCACAGAAAAGTAACAATTAAAACTAATCCTGGCCGCCGAAGGGGATGCTCCAAATCCCCCCGGCGCCGCCTGATAGCTCACTTTCGTCTCATCCCACTGTTACACAATGCGTGTTACCTACATTTAACAGACTCAAAACAATTAGCCTGTTATTTTGTTTTGCTCGTCGAAAAAATGATAAGTCCCCAAAACGCCAAAAAATAATAATAGATAGATTCGAATATCTTCGTTAGGCTTTTTCCTCGCAGAACTTCATATTGAGAAACATACCTTGCTAACTCATAAGACCTCTCCACGGAAACTTCCCAGGTATAATTGATCTAGCTCATTAACCGATACGTCATTTCTCTTACGTTAATACGAAACTGATATCCCCCACATTCGCAGTCTGCGAGTGGCAATAAATTAGCAAACAAGGATGCTAGCCGTTTTTCCATGGAACTATTCTGCGTCACAGTAAACGTAAATTTAAATTAATCGTTTCAACGTCTGTGGCACACCTGCGTAGACGAGGCATAAAAAAAACAATCAGAGGCATAAAAAAAATGAAACCAGCTTCCGTTATTATTATGGACGAACATCCTATCGTCAGAATGTCGATAGAAGTTCTGCTCGAGAAAAATGAAAATGTAAATGTGGTTTTGAAAACCGATGACAGCCGCTGCGCGTTAGATTTGATCCGGGCGCAAGCCGTTGAACTGGTTATTTTGGATATTGAGCTACCTAAAACGGATGGCTTCACATTATTGCGTAAAATCAAAGCGATACGTGAAGAAGTTAATGTCCTTTTCTTGTCATCAAAATCGGAATCTTTTTATGCAGCAAGAGCTATCCGCGCCGGTGCTAACGGCTTCGTCAGTAAACGAAAAGATCTAAATGATATTTATAACGCGGTAAAGATGATTCTTGCCGGTTACTCTTTCTTTCCCTCTGAAACACTCAACTACATAAATCACCCAGGTAAACGCAAAGGAGAAACCCGTGATATGCCATTATCAAACCGGGAAGTGACGGTATTACGTTATCTGGCTAATGGTTTTTCCAACAAAGAGATTGCGGAACAACTCATTCTCAGCAACAAAACAATCAGCGCTCATAAGTCGAATATTTTTTCAAAATTAGGCGTCCATACCATCGTTGAGTTGATCGATTACGCCAAAGCCCATGAACTGCTATAAAAAATAGCCCTGGAGAACGTTTTCGGGATATTTTTTATGGCCGAGTAATTACTTAATCAACTAATAATAATTAAGGGTAAATGTTGCATCGGATTTAGCGATCCCCGGTGTCGGATTATCAACCAGCGCAATGTAGTTAGCGTAAAAGTGCAATACCGTATTTCCGTTTTTGTCCACCGGGATAGCCTGGCTGGCGGCTTCCAGCGCTAAGGACACTCGGTTGCCATCGCGCAATTCAATCGCCACTTTTTGCGCCATCACACTATCACTGAGCGCCAGCAACCCCGTACTGCTGGCCTTCTTCCCCGAAAAAGTTATTGAGGCGCTGCCCGGCGGGCACCCTTTCAACCGCAGGCTAAACGGCACGGGCGGCGTGGTGCTCCCTGCCGTTTTCAGCTGTTTTGTCGGCCAGTGCCCTAAATCCACCGTCTTATTACTGTCACTGCTCACGACAGAACAAGCGATATTCACCACCGTAGCGCGCAACTCAATGTTGATGTCAGCCCACGCCGGGCTGAAGTACCCTGCAAGCAGCATGAGATAACGTAATGTGCTCAACTCAGCGCGCGTCTCAGTCATATTCCACCCGTAAATATCCCCGCGCGTGGAACGGCCCGGCGGCGGGTTTGTTGCCGGTGACGCTCACCGGCCATGCGCGGATCCCCACGGTTGCTCTGGCAGTACGGTCAAGCAGAAACACCACTTTGCTGTGGAGATTGTTAGGCGTAAAAGGCTGCCCTTGGCTGTTGGCGACCATAAAACCCAGGTCCGGGTTATCGGACACCATGGTTTGCCCGGAGACATTTTCCGCTTCAAGCCGGAGGGTGATCGTTGCCTGCGCGGCAACATTGGTGCATTGAATGGTCAGGGTTTTCGTTTGCGGCGTAACGCCCTGCGGGCGATGTCCTGCGCCCGCCTCACTGAATAACGCCGCGTTAATGTCGCCGAAGTTGAACGCCACCAGTTGGCCCGCATTCACTTCGCAACGCTGTGGCACATCGATTACGCCGCTGTAGCTGATGGTATAGACCGGCGTCGTCAGCGGATCCGTCAGACTGGTTGTGACATAGACGGTGAACAAGGTCTGGCGCGGCAATGTGACCCGGTTCATAAACTGCCGCGTAACCCTGAGCTTCAAGATCAAATGCGAATCCCTCAGCTCAAAGGGTTGCTGCTTTGACACATTGGGATGCTCCCCCATGCGCACATAGTGAGCTGGCGGGTAGAACTCCCCGGCGTAGCTGTCGCTCAGGCTCATCGCGGCTTGTAGATGCTCATTGATCTGCAAAAATTTATAGCCGTGAGCAATAAACGCCACGGGCAAGTGGCTGACATAGCTCCGGTAGGTATAGTTTGCCCTGGGTCCAGCCGGACAAATAACCTGCACACCGATCCAGCCTGAATTCTCCGAACGAATGATGAGCTTATTTAACTTGTTATTGCTGCCGTTAATCGTGTTCGACAGATCGTAGCTGATATCCGTTGGCGAACCGGTCACATTGGTACACACCACGGCCTGCGCAGGCATCGCGATCAGTAGCAATAGCGCGCCGCAAAGACCTGTAAAGTGTCGCCTCATCGGTTACCCCTTGCGCTCACAGCGCGCGCTCGCCATGGTTACTGCCTGGCGCAGGCTGGAGGCCGGTAACGAGTACGGGGCCACGCAGCGAGAAGGTTCTTCTTCCCCCCATTGCACCAGTAATTTGCCGCGCAATGGCAAGCCGCTTAGATAGGTTTGACCGTCTTCGCCCACCATGCTGGTGACACCGCTTGTGATTTCGCGCACCAATGAACCAAACGGCACCGGTCGGTTGCCGCGCATCACCGTGAGCAACGCCCGCACGCCAATGTGGGTATCGAAGTTGGCCCGCACCAGCGCGCCTTGTGTCGGTACCACGTTGCTGACGCTGCTTTCCACATCGGTGTTGTGGTTCATGGTTTTTGTATCAAGCGCGATACGGTTATAGCGGTACACCGTGGCGTAGGGCATCACGGCATAGCCTCGCCAGTCGGTGACTATGCCGGTCTGGTTTTCGACCCGCACACCGCGCGCGCCCGGCGCTTTGATCAGCACATTGGTATCGCCAAGCGGTTGGCTGAAGGTAACGCCATCGGCATGGGCGACGACGCCGCCGCCGAGCTGCCAGTTGTACTCATGCTGGGTTTTGTCGTAGTTATACCCCATGCTCAGCGCGCCCCAGGCCGCCTGCAAGTGCGTGCTGGCGCTACCGCTGTAACCATTGGTGCTGCTGCTTCCCTGGTTGACGTTGTAACTCAGGTTGCGGCCTTCGAGCAGCGTACCGCCAATGCCGCTCTGCCAGCTGTTTTGCCCGTTGCTGTTGCGGTTGGCATTGAAGCGGACATACACGCTGTTATGGCTGGGGTTGAATGCACTCAACGGGACTGACACATTGAGCGCAGCGATTTGTTCAGCACCGCTGAAGCCTGGCGACTGGCTCCAGGACCAGGAAAGCGAGTAGCTGATACCGTGCCAGGCGTCGGCGTACCCCACCTGGAACCAAAGATTCGCGTTGTTGTGATTCCAGTATGTTTGCTGGCTACCGGAGATATACAGCGAGCCGTAATCGGCGAAGTTATGCGTAAGATTTACCTGTAAGCGTCGTTTCTTGTTGTTGCTGAGATTGTGATAGTCGCGGATCACCTGCTCGCCGTTACTGTTCTCGTCATATTCATACCCTTCCATGTTGCGGTAAGCGACATCACTCAGCGTATAAAATCCCTGCGTGGAGTAATGCCAGGCCAACAGTTGAATGTGCGTATCGTATTGACTGAGTGATTTGGCATACATAAAACGCAGCGCCTCGCCCTGGTGCGTGCTGTCGTCCGTCAATTGGCTGCGCGCATGGGTCACATCAAACGACAGTGCGCCCAACTCGCCGAGATTTTTGCCCACGCCTGCGGCAAACGCCTTATAGCGCCCGGCAATTTGTGTCCCGCCATAGACGGTGTAACCGCGCGGCAACCCGCCAATAATCGTGCCCTGCGCGAAGAAGGGAGAGTCTTGTTGATCGTTGCCACTGCGGTAATCCCCCGCCATCAGGTCATATTTGATGCGCCCTTCGCGCTGCAACAGCGGCACGGTGGCATACGGCACCGTGTACTCTTGTACGCTTCCGTCTTTCTCTTCCACGGTGACGTCAAGATCGCCACTGGATGAGCTCTGATTCAGATCGGTAACGGCAAACGGCCCGGCGGAAACATAGCTCTGATAAATGACAAAACCGTTCTGGCGGATCGTAAGCTGGGCTGGCGTGCGGGCAATCCCGCGCACCGTTGGTGCATAGCCTTGCAGGCTGTCGGGGTACATCATGTCAGCGGAAAAGAGACGCAGACCGCGAAACCCGAGGCTGTCGAACAGCTCATTGCTGGTATTACTGTCGCCCGCCACCAGCTCGCTTTTCAGCGGTACAATCGCGCGCTGTAGCCAACTGGCAATGTTTTTCCAGCGATGCGCGTGATTACCGTCGCCGTTAGATGAATTCCATGCGCTGTCGTTTCGCAACCGCCATGGGCCGTAATTCAGCCCGTTTTGCAGGTTCAAAAAATAGCTGTCATTAGCGCTGCTGCGGCTGCCGGTAAAGGTGTAATTCAGCAGCGCGGCGGGAATGCCGTCATCCCACTCTTCCGGCGGAATATCCCCCCGCGCGCGGTTGTGCATCGCGGCCTGCGGCAAGTTGATATCCAGACGCATTGCTGAGAAATAAAACGTGATCTCGGCGCCGGGGATCGCCTCGCGCAGATCAATACAGTCGCCCTGCACTGACGTGGCGAGCGCCGGGAAAGCCTGCACATTCACGCCAAGCCGCTTGACCTCGCTCAGGCTAAAACAGGGGCTTAACCCGCCTGATGCTCCCTGCGCCGCAGCGTGCTCGCTGGTGTCAAAACGCTGATCCTGGGTGGCGATAAATTCGTTATTTCGCCAGATATCCACGCGATAAACGCCAGGCGACTGATGACCTTTTTCGAAGCGTGACAAGTCCGCGACGCCTGCGGTATCGGCGGACAAAAATGCCGGATTGAAGTAGCGTTCAGCACCGCTCACCACTGGGTAAAAAGCCGCCAAAACTGAGAACGCGAGCCGACCGGGAGAGAAAAATTGGGGGGGAAGAATCATGGCTTTTTTCGCCCACATCATTGGGGCAAGCTGGCGGTTTTCATTGCCGTCAACGCACCGTGATCATTGACCGTCTGAAAAGTCACGCCGCCTCGCGCATTCGCCGGGAGCATTATCTGGGTACTGTTTTTCGGTGCCACCATGATGTTGTCTATTTTTTGGTGGTTGATGTGCACATTCACCAACGAGATGTAATAAGCAGAGGGATTGGTGATTTTCAGGTGGTTAGCCACGCGGGAAAATTGCAGTTGTTCCGGCGCATCCTTCGATGTACCGGGCAAACCTTGCGGGCGCACAAACAGCTTGATGCGCGAGAGGATGGCGAGGTTAAGGACATTTTTCCCCGCGCCTTGCTCTTTTTCTATCGACGGGATCGCTTTCACGTTCATCCAGAACAGGGATTCGCGATCGGTAGGCAGCGCTTTTCCGGCATAAATAATACGCAATGTGTTTTCACTTTTCGGTTCACTGACAAATAAGGGTGGCGTCACTACAAAGGTTTTTTCTTTTTCCCCACGTTCATTTTCAATCCATGAATTAATCAAAAAACGTGCGCGGCTATCGCTGTTATTGATAGCGAGCGAGGTTTGTTTAGCCTGTGCCGGATAAATAACCCGGGTGGCCCCTAAGGCAATTCCACCGTCGGCTTTTACAGGCAGTGCAATAATCATTAAAAAGCCAATACTCCAGCCCAATTTAATAAACGAATTCATGGTGAAAATGACTCTTTTATTCAAGGTGATAACCAGAAAAATAAAGCAGGGATAAGCAGACATCAGGAAATAAGCGCTCCGTAACCCGCGTTACCCCTGCCTTTCAATGTTCACTCATATTTCATAATAAACGTGGCGTCAGCGTTCGCCTGGCCTGCCGTTGCCGTTGCCGCCGTCGCTTTGTAGCGCGCCGAGAAGCGTAGCGTATTGGTACCACCAACCAGCGGCTGCGTATTCGAGAAGGTCGCGCCGTCAGGCTTCAGCGGCTTTGAGGTGGCATCAAGGATTTCAATACCCACGCCGGTGGCGGAAGCGCCGTTGTTGACCGAAGAGAGGGATAGCAACGAGGAATCTCGCGCGTCTGCCCGGCCGGAAAACGCAACGGACGCCGTCGAAGCAATGCTTTGATCGCACTCGTTCACTATCAGGCTGAACGGCACTGACGGCGTGGTATCGCCGATTTTGGTAAAGGTCGAAGTGCGATAGAAGCCAAGCTGCACGGTCTGGGTTCCGGATCGCGTGCTGAGCGCGCAAGCACCATGCACCAGTTCACCTTCGAAATGAACATTACCGCCGCTGATATGCACCGGTTCGGCGGCCTGTATTGCCCCCGAAGTCAGGATAAAACTTGCGGCAATAGAAAGGGTCGTTAATTTATTGTTCATGAGTATTCCTCGTAATATGCGCATTCGGTTTCGACATTCCGCCAAAATCCGGTAATGACAGATGGCACGGAATGCCGGAGAAACTTATCTTCTTCCCGAAAATATTCTGTAAAAGAGCGTCCTTTCGCCCTATTTACCCATTCAGTGGAAATACGAAATCATTGTTCTCTTCAGGCATAACGATGTACTGCCCAAATAAAATAGCTGTATGGTGAATATTTAAATATCCGTGAATACTGCAATTTCCCTAAGCGGTTTCTTAATGGGACATAAGAAATAGCCTTGTGTGATTTTATTTCTGTCCGGAAAAATATGCGCTCATCCCGCATGGGCGCGGGCCTCACCTCGCATTTCCTGGGGGTGATGAATTGTTGAGATTTTGTTAATTTTTATGCGCAGAATGATTTCCTGGTGGTTGCAATCCCCGCCGTGGGCGAAAACCGCAAACGGTAACTGACAGCACGGCGCGCTTCTGACAAAATAGCGCGCATCCCCCTTAGTCGATTTAACAGATGGAATCCTCTCTCTGATGGCAGCAAAGATTATTGATGGTAAAACGATTGCGCAGCAGGTGCGCTCTGAGGTTGCTGAAAAAGTTCGCGCGCGTGTTGCGGCCGGATTTCGCGCTCCGGGCCTGGCGGTCGTTCTGGTTGGCAGCAACCCGGCATCGCAAATTTATGTCGGCAGCAAGCGCAAAGCCTGTGAGGAAGTGGGTTTCATCTCCCGCTCTTACGATCTCCCTGAAACCACCAGCGAAGCAGAACTGCTGGCGCTTATCGACAAACTGAACGCAGATACCGCCATCGACGGTATTCTGGTGCAGTTGCCGCTGCCTGCGGGCATCGACAACGTGAAAGTGCTGGAGCGTATTGCGCCGGATAAAGACGTTGATGGTTTCCACCCTTACAACGTTGGGCGTCTGTGCCAGCGCGCGCCGCGTCTGCGTCCTTGCACGCCGCGCGGCATTGTTACGCTACTGGAGCGTTACAACATTGATACTTTCGGCCTGAATGCCGTGGTGATTGGCGCATCCAATATCGTCGGTCGCCCAATGAGCATGGAACTGCTGCTGGCCGGTTGTACCACCACCGTGACCCACCGTTTCACCAAAAACCTGCGCCAACATGTGGAAAACGCCGATCTGCTGATCGTTGCAGTGGGTAAACCGGGCTTTATTCCCGGTGAGTGGATCAAAGAAGGCGCGATTGTGGTTGATGTCGGGATTAACCGGCTGGAAAACGGCAAAGTGGTTGGCGATGTAATTTATGAAGAAGCTGCCGCGCGCGCGGCGTATATTACGCCAGTGCCGGGAGGCGTTGGCCCAATGACGGTCGCCACCCTTATCCAGAACACGTTGCAAGCGTGTGAAGAATATCATGATGTAAAAGGCAATTAAGATGGCAACATTTTCTCTTGGAAAACACCCGCACGTTGAGCTGTGCGATCTGCTGAAACTGGAAGGCTGGAGCGAAAGCGGCGCGCAGGCGAAAATCGCCATCGCCGAGGGTTACGTTAAGGTTGATGGCGTGGTCGAAACGCGCAAACGCTGCAAAATCGTCGCCGGGCAAACGGTGAGTTTTGACGGTCAAAGCTTGACGGTCACCGCATAAGTTTAGATCCGTAGGCCGGGTAAGGCGAAGCCGCCACCCGGCAAAATGCCTGATGGCGGCTTCGCCTTACCAGGCCTACTCAGCCCTTCCCTTTTGCGCGACCCGGCGTTTTGCGCCTCTTCTCCCTGCATTCATCACGGTTTCTGACCGATCAACCTCAAAGAATCATTAATTCCTCTGGCCGAATGTAAAAATTCAGTTGCGGCGCTTTAAGACTTATCTCACGATAAGTAGAACGTTCTACTAAAACGTTCTACTTACTATAACAGCGCGATAAAGAGCGCAACTTCGGGGGAAATCAGCATGAGTCTGATATCAGGGTTTGTTAAATCGCTGTCTAAATTATCGATGATTGGCCGTGCGCTAATGCTGCCAATTTCACTGCTGCCTGCTGCGGGCTTATTACTGGCTTTTGGTGACAAATTCCACCTACCGCTGATGATGAACGCCGGTGGGGTTATTTTCGATAACCTGCCGATGCTGTTCGCCATCGGCTCTGCGGTCGGGCTGGCGTCGGAATCCGGGATTGCGGCGCTTTCCGCCGCCGTTTCGGTATTTGTCACCAACATCACCATCAGCACCATGTTAAGCATCACACCGGAAATGGCCTCCCAGGGCGGTAAATACGCCATGGTCGTCGGCATTCCAACATTGCAGATGGGCGTCTTCGGCGGCCTGATTTGCGGTATTCTCGCCGCCTGGTGTTATAACCGTTTCCATACCATGCAGTTGCCGGAATTCCTCGGCTTCTTCTCCGGTAAACGTTTTGTCGCCATCGCCACGGCGTTTCTGTCGTTTGTCCTCGGCCTGCTGCTGCCGTATGTCTGGCAACATATTCAGGCGGGCATTGATGCGCTGTCCATTATCGTCAATGGTGATAATCAAGCGGCATCGACCTTTATCTTCGGGCTGGTTGAACGCGCGCTGATCCCGCTTGGTCTGCACCATATCTGGTATCCGTCGTTCTGGTACTCGTTTGGCGATTACACCACGCAGGCCGGCCAGGTGATTCACGGCGACCAGACCATCTGGTTCAAAATGCTGGAAGAAGGCGTGAAATCCTTCAGCAGCGACACCTACCAGAACGCCGGGAAATTTATGCAGGGCGAGTTCCCGCTGATGCTGTTCGCACTGCCGGCGGCTTGCCTGGCGATGTACCACGAAGCGCATACGCGCAACAAAAAGATTGCCTTCGGCATCCTGTTCTCTGCCGCGCTGACCTGTTTCCTGACCGGGATTACCGAACCGGTGGAATTCACCTTTATCTTCGTGGCGCCGATCCTCTACGTCTTTAACGCCATCATGGCCGGTCTGGCGTATATGACGATGTACCTGCTGCACGCGCACATCGCCAAGTCCTTCTCCGCCGGGTTTATCGATTACCTGTCGTTCGGCATTCTGCCGTCGTTTAACGGTTACCAGACCAACTTCCTCAATGCGGTGATTGTCGGCATTCCGATGGCGCTGATTTATTACTTCACCTTCCGCTTTGTGATCCGCCGCTTCGATGTGAAAACGCCAGGCCGCACCGAAGTCACCGCCACGGCGAATGACAAAACCGATAGCGAACTGGCAACCGAAATTATTGGCTTGCTGGGCGGCGCGCAGAATATTGATTCCGTCGGGTCGTGCATCACGCGTCTGCGTCTGGAAGTGACGAAGAGCGACATGGTGGATAAAGATGGCCTGAACAGCTTAGGCGCGCGCGGCGTCGTGTTTGTTGGCGATAGCGGCATCCAGGTTATTTTTGGCGCGAGGGCACAGTTTATCGCGCAGACCATGTCCACCATGATCGGCAAATAATAAGATACCAGGTTGGCGCGTCGAACAGGCGCGCCGTTTCAGGGATCTCAGGGAGCAGCATTGAAGAAAGTCAGCATCATTGATGTCGCAAAACAGGCGGGTGTCTCGGTTTCCACCGTCTCGCTGGTGCTACGCCAGAAAGGGAAAATTTCCGATGCGACCATCGAGAGAGTCCACGCGGCAATCACGGCGCTCGGTTATGTCCACAATGTCGCCGCCGCCAACCTGCGCGCCAACACCTCGAACCTTATCGGTCTTATCCTGCGCGATTTCAGCGACAGCTTCTCCATCAAAGTGATGGCGAGCATCGTGCTGGAGCTGGAAAAACAGGGCTATATGGTGTTCCTCGGCCAGCCGCTGAACGATGGCGAACATCTGGAACGCTGCCTGTTGTCGTTTAAACAGCAGGGCGTGGCGGGCGTGATTTACCTTTCCTCAGACACGCGCAGCGTCAGTTTGCCCGCGCAAATTCGCCAGTGTCCGCTGCCGTTAGTCGTGGTGTCGCAATCGTTGCTGGACGAGCAATGCAATCTGGTGATGCGCGATAACCGCCAGGCGGCGAACCTCGCAACCCGCTATTTGATTGAACGTGGCCATCGCAATATCGCCTATATTGGCGGCATCGAAGGGGATTTGATTCGCCAGCAGCGGCTGCTCGGTTTTCGCAGCGCGATGACGCAATACGGCCTGGCGTTGCGGGAAGAGTTCACCCCGGCCTGTAGCGGCGACACCGAAGCGGCAAGTTATGCCACCCGACAACTACTGGAAAAGAACAACACCATTACCGCCCTGCTGTGCCACTCTCCCGATGCGATGATTGGCTCAATTGCCGGGATCCATCACACCGGGCGCACCGTCGGCAAAGATGTGTTTCTCTCGCAGCAGGTCGCGCTGATCGGCTTTGAAGATATGCTGCACGTCAATCTCACCTCCCCGTCGTTCACCTATGTCTCTTCCGCCAGTGAAGAAACCGGGCGCCAGGCCGCCGGGTTGATGATTCGCAAACTGAAAGATCCCGAGTTGCAAACCCAGCGCATTACTCTTTCCGGGCAGCTTATCGCGCGTGAATCCGCGTAATTAACCGCGCCCGACGAAGGGCATGCCGTTCGCCATAATCGTCATTTCCAGCACATTGGTTGTTACCGGCATGGCGGCAATCATGGCGATGGCCTGCGCGACATCCGCCACATCCATCATCTCTTCCGCCTGAATCGAGCCATCCGCCTGATAAACGCCTTTGCGCATGCGCCCGGACATTTCGGTTTCCGCATTGCCAATGTTGATTTGCCCGCAGGCGATATTGAATTTGCGGCAATCGAGAGAGATGGATTTTGTCAGGCCGGAAATGGCATGTTTCGAGGCGGTGTAAGCCGCGCTATATAAACGCGGGGTCATGGCGGATATCGACGCGTTATTGATAATGCGCCCGCCCATTGGCTGCTGATTTTTCATGATTTTGATCGCCTCTTGCGCGCACAAAAAGCTGGCGTGGACGTTGACATTAAACACCCGCAGCCACTCCTCAAAAGGGATCTCTTCAATGGATTTGGCCGGGCTATTGTTACCCGCGTTATTGAATAACACATCCAAGCGACCGGCATCTTTGCGAATGCGGGCAAAAAGCTGTTGTACCGCGTCCGGATCGGCAACGTCGGCCACCACCGGAATAAAGCGTTCAGGAGCAAAGCCCTCCGCACACGCTTTCAGTTGTTCTTCGTTGCGGGCTGCGACAAACACCATATACCCCATTTGATACAGCGCTTTCGCGGCTGCCAGACCGATGCCTTTGCTTCCACCCGTAACCAGTGCAACGTTTGCCATTCTCTTCGCTCCTGATAGTTGATTTGCACGCAAAATCAGCGTGTTTAGCAAACTACACCGTTGTCGGCTGATGTAAATTGTCATCGGCCTAAAAAGCGGCGCGAAAATTCAGGCGTTCTGCCGACGACAACAGTTTCAGATAACAGAGCAGTTCTTCGCGTTTACGCTACGTTTATAATTTCTTTTTTCACCAGAGACATACGTCATGCCAACGATTGTTACTCATGCCGCCGTGCCCCTTTGTCTGGGGCTGGGTCTTGGCAGCAAAGTTATCCCAAAAGGTTTGTTGCTGGCGGGGATGGGCTTAGCCATGCTGCCGGACGCCGATGTGCTGGCGTTTAAATTTGGCGTTGCCTACGGCAATATTTTCGGCCATCGCGGGTTTACCCATTCGCTGCTGTTCGCCTTTGTGGTGCCGCTGTTGGTTACCTGGCTTGGGCGCAAGAAGTTCAAGGCGAGCCTGACGCGCTGTTGGGTGTTTTTAACGGTTTCGCTGTTGTCGCACAGTTTGCTGGATTCGGTGACCACCGGCGGCAAAGGGGTTGGCTGGTTATGGCCGTGGTCGGATGAGCGCTTTTTTGCTCCGTGGCAGGTGATCAAGGTCGCGCCCTTCGCGCTGTCGCGCTATACCACGCCGTACGGGCACCAGGTGATCATTTCAGAGTTAATGTGGGTGTGGTTGCCAGGGGTGATTGTGATGGGGTTATTGTGGTGGCGCAGGCGTTAACCGCCACGTGGTTGATTGCCGGATCGCGCTGAACGCTTATCCGGCCTACCTGGCTCACGTGGAATGATAGGCCAGGAGTAGGCCGGATAAGGCGAAGCCGCCATCCGGCGAACGTATACGGTATACGATTAACCCGTAGCCGTTTTTATGCTGTTACTTACGACGCCAGGTTGTGCCCTGCGGGCCATCTTCCAGCACAATTCCCATCTCATTGAGACGATCGCGCGCCGCATCGGCTGCCGCCCAATCCTTCGCTTTACGTGCGTCCAGACGTTGTTGGATCAGCTGCTCGATCTCCACGACTTCACCGTCATCCGCCTGCGCGCCGCTTTGCAAGAACAGATCCGGATCCTGCTCCAACAAACCCAGCACACCCGCCAGTTTGCGCATATGTGACGCCAGCGCATTCGCCGCGTGGGCATCTTCCGTTTTCAGGCGGTTCACTTCGCGCGCCATATCAAACAGCGCCGAGTAAGCTTCCGGCGTATTGAAGTCATCGTTCATCGCGTCGACAAAACGCGCTTCAAACGCTTCGCCACCTTCTGCGGGCACCGACGCATCCGTCCCGCGCAGCGCGGTGTACAAGCGCTCCAGCGCGGAACGCGCCTGTTTGAGGTTTTCCTCGCTGTAGTTCAGTTGGCTGCGATAGTGACCAGACATCAAGAAGTAACGGATGGTTTCCGCGTCGTAATACTTCAGCACGTCGCGCACGGTAAAGAAGTTGCCGAGGGATTTTGACATCTTCTCGCGGTCAACCATCACCATGCCGGAGTGCATCCAGTAATTGACGTATTCGCCATCGTGCGCGCAAGTGGACTGGGCAATTTCGTTTTCATGGTGCGGGAACATCAAATCCGAGCCGCCGCCGTGAATATCAAAATGCGAACCCAGTTGTTTGCAGTTCATCGCCGAGCACTCAATGTGCCAGCCAGGACGCCCTTCACCCCACGGCGATTGCCAGCTCGGTTCGCCCGGCTTGGACATTTTCCACAACACGAAATCCATCGGATTACGCTTCACTTCGGCAACTTCAACACGCGCACCGGCTTGCAATTGATCCAGATCCTGGCGCGAAAGCTGGCCGTAAGTCGGATCCGTCGGCACGGAGAACATCACATCGCCGTTTTCCGCCACGTAAGCGTGACCGCGTTCCAAAAGACGTTCAGTGAGTTCAATAATTTCGTGAATATGGTGTGTGGCGCGCGGTTCGTTGTCCGGGCGCAGGATATTGAGCGCGTCAAAATCCTTATGCATCTCAACGATCATCCGGTCGACCAGCGCGACAAAGCTTTCGCCGTTTTCATTAGCGCGCTTAATGATTTTGTCGTCGATATCGGTGATGTTGCGCACGTATTTCAGCTTATAGCCAAGAAAACGCAGATAACGGGATACCACATCGAAAGCGACAAACGTACGGCCATGACCAATATGACAGAGATCGTAGACAGTGATACCACACACGTACATGCCGACTTCCCCGGCATGGATAGGTTTGAATTCCTCTTTTTGGCGCGTCAGTGTATTAAAGATTTTTAACATCGAAGATTCCGTGTAGACGTGTGTGGAATGAAAACCGCTTATATTACCTGTAATTCAAACCCGAAGCAGCACACTTTGCAAGGTGATCCAGCCTCGCGGTTATGCTATAACAGGCGACTATCTCTGGCCCACATCCGGGTCGCAGCACCACACTATCAGAACAGGATGCAATAATGGTCACTTTCCACACTAATCACGGCGACATCGTAATCAAAACCTTCGATGACAAAGCGCCTGAAACAGTTAAAAACTTCCTGGACTATTGCCGTGAAGGTTTCTACAACAACACCATTTTCCACCGTGTCATTAACGGTTTTATGATTCAGGGCGGCGGTTTTGAACCGGGCATGAATCAGAAAGTCACCAAAGATCCAATCCAAAACGAAGCCAACAACGGCCTGAAAAACACCCGTGGTACGCTGGCAATGGCCCGTACTCAGGCGCCGCACTCCGCCACCGCGCAGTTCTTCATTAACGTCGCTGACAACGACTTCCTGAACTTCAGCGGCGAGAACCTGCAAGGTTGGGGTTACTGCGTGTTCGCAGAAGTGGTTGAAGGGATGGACGTGGTCGACAAAATCAAAGCGGTGTCCACCGGCCGCAGCGGTATGCATCAAGACGTACCGAAAGAAGACGTTACCATCGAAAGCGTGGACGTCAGCGAGTAATTCGTGGCGACACTCTTTATCGCAGACCTGCATCTGCACACAGAAGAACCGGCAATCACCGCCGGTTTTCTGCGCTTTTTAGCGAGCACCGCGCGCGAAGCGGATGCGCTCTATATTCTGGGCGATCTGTTTGAAGCGTGGATTGGCGACGACGATCCCAACCCGCTGCACCAGCAAATCGCCGAAGCGATCAAATCCCTCGTCGACAACGGTGTGCCTTGCTATTTCATTCATGGCAACCGCGATTTTCTGCTCGGCAAACGCTTCGCCCGCGCCAGCGGTATGCAATTACTGCCGCAAGAGCAGGTGCTTGATCTTTATGGTCGCAAGGTGCTGATTATGCACGGCGACACGCTCTGTACAGACGATGTGGACTACCAGGCGTTACGCGCCAGAGTGCATCAGCCGTGGCTGCAAACCCTGTTTCTCGCCCTGCCGCTGTTTATTCGCCATCGCGTGGCCGCGAAAATGCGTGCCGGAAGCAGCGCCTCGAATAACAGCAAGACGCTGGAAATGATGGATGTGACTCAACAGGCGGTGGTTGACGCCATGGAAAAACATCACGTTCAGTGGCTGATCCACGGTCACACCCATCGCCCGGCCGTGCATGAACTCACCGCGAATCACGCCCCGGCGTACCGCGTAGTATTAGGGGCGTGGCACAGCGAAGGGTCAATGGTGCGCGTCAGCGAAACCGACGTTGAGCTGATCCCTTTTCCCTTCTGACAGCGTTCGCTCTTGCTCCTGCGCCTGCCATAAACGGGCGTAAAGCCCGCCCTTCGCCAGCAAGTGCGTATGCGTGCCTCGTTCCACAATCCGGCCATTCTCCAGCACTAAAATCTGCGACGCGAATTCAACGGTGCGCAGACGATGGGCGATCATCAATACCGTTTTCCCACGCGCCAGCTTGCTGAGCGCCATTTGCACCTGCGCCTGAGAAAGCGGGTCCAGCAGGGCTGTGGCTTCGTCGAGAATGATGATCGCCGGATCTTTTAACATCATCCGCGCAATCGACAGCCGCTGACGCTCACCGCCGGAAAGCCGCTGCGCACCCTCGCCCAATCGCGTGTGGTAACCCTGTGGCAGCCGCTCGATGAATTCCTGGCACCAGGCCTGGCGGCAGGCTTCAATTATCTGTTCATCATTGGCCTGCGGGTTGCCAATGCGCACATTGTCCAGCACCGAGCCATCAAACAGCTGCACATCCTGCATCACATACCCCATACGCTGGTGCAGTTCGCGCGCGCCGAGTTTCGCCAACGCAACACCGCCGAGCGATATTTCACCCTGCTGCGGCGACCAGAAACCGCCCAACAAATGCAGCAACGTGCTTTTGCCGCTGCCGGAGGGCCCCACCAGCGCCGTCACGCTACCTTCCGGGGCAGTGAAGGAGATATCGCTGACCACCGGCTGACTATCGTAGGCGAAACTCACCTTCTCAAAACGAACGCTGTTCCCTTGCGTGGTGGAACCATTGCCCTCCTCCGGCTGCGTGGGTTCGGCCATTAACGCGTCCAGTTTTGCCGCTGATTGCCGCATCACCCGCAGCAACGTAAACCACGCCGCCGCGTCCAGCAGCGGGCTAATCACTTTGTACCCCACCAGCACAAACAGCAGCCATGTCGCTGGCGGTAGCGCGTCTTGCTGCCACAGTGCGGCGGCGGTGATAAACATCACTACTAACCCGCTTTCTGCCAGCAGGCGAAACAGCAGCACACCGCCACCTCCCCAGGCTTCCATCCCCATACTCGCACGGCGGATATCGGCAAATGTCTCATCGAGGCGCACCAGCATCTGTTGATGGCGGTTAAACAAACGCAGGGTTTTGATACCGCTAACAAACTCGACCAGCAAGCCGGAGGCGATGGCAAACCGCTGCCCCTGCTCACACGCGCCGCGCAGCAGGAAATGGGTCATCAGCCACAGCAGCAACGCGCCAGGAATCACGGTGGCAAACAGCGCCAGCGTGAGCCACGGGTCGACCAGCATTAGCAGCATTGCAAACAGTAGCGGCGTGACCAGCCCCAGCACCACTTCCGGCAGCATATGCGAGAAAATCTCTTCCACCCGTTTCACTTGGTCGGTCAGCAGCGCCGAGGTTGAACCAACCCGATGCCGCTGAAACCAGCCGAGCGGCAAACGCCGTAAATGCTCGGCCAGCGCCTGACGGTACTGGCTCATCAACGCGTAGCTGCCAAGAAAACAGTCCAGTTGACCAAAATGGGAGAACACCAGTTGCGCCAGCAGGCAAATGCCCAGCCCGGCAGCGAGCCAGCTCCACTGGCTCCAGCCCCCGCCGCCCCACTGCAAATCGCCAAGGGCAAGCCAGGCGATAAAAAACGGCAACACCGTAAACAACTGCGCCAGCGTGCGCAGCGCAATGCCGCGTAAAAACTGGCGACGCCCCTGTTGTGAATAACGTAATAACCCGCTAAGCCCTTGCACCCGCTGCCTCCTGTTGTTGATCACGAATATGCCACTGCTGTAAGCGAAACTGGCTGTGCCACAAATCCCGATACAGCGGGCTGTCGCGCAATAACGCCGGATGGTCGCCAAGCGCGACCAGTTCACCGTTATCGAGCAGCAAAATAGCCTCGGCGTGCTGCACGGCGAAGAGCCGGTGGGCAATGGCCACCACGGTCATCGCAGGCCAGGTCTTGCGCAGAGCGAGATAAAACGCGTTTTCGGTCAGCGCATCGGCGAACGCCGTGGCTTCATCGAGAATGAGTATTGTCGGTTGCGCCAGTAGCGCTCGCGCAATGGCAATCCGCTGACGTTCGCCGCCTGAAAGGCTCACGCCCCGCTCGCCAACCAGGGTTTGCAGGCCTTGCGGTAGCGCCGCAACAAACGCCTGTGCCTGTGCAACACCCAGCGCCTGCCAGATTTGCTCATCGCTGGCCGACGGGCAGCCAAGCCGCAGGTTTTCCGCCAACGTGCCGCGAAAAATAAACACCTCCTGGCTGACCATCCCCAGCAACTGCGCGCGGCGAGCATCAGAAAGGCGGTCAACCGCCACGCCGCCCAGCGTGATTTCGCCTTTGTCGGGCGACAATAGACCGGCCATCAACCAGGCGAGGGTCGATTTCCCCGCGCCGGACGGCCCCACCAGCGCGTAAAACCCGCCCGGCGAAAGGGTAAAAGAGAGATCGTTGAGAATGGGGCTGCCGGGGTAGCCAAAATACACATGGCTAACCTGCAAGCGGAGGTCGGCAGGCGTCGGATCGTCATTGCTTGCGGCAGGTTGCAAAAAGACAGCGATGCGCGCCACGCCCGCCAGCATTTCGCGGATCAGAGAGGCCATAAACGTTACGCGCAATAGCGGCTGAATCAGCCCGCTCCCGAGCAGTAAAATCAGGATTAACTGCGCCACCGTCAGGCCGCCGTGGCTTACCCGCCAGATCCCCAGCGGCAGCAAAATAAAGATGCTGGCATTGAGCAGCACCGTAAACAGCGACCAACCGGGCACCGCACTGTGCGTAAAACGGGTGATCAGCGCGCGGTACTGTTCGAGGCTATCGTTCAGCAGGCGAAAGGCGCGACTGCTCTGGCAAAACGCCTTCATCACCGGAATGCCGCGCACATATTCCACAATCGCGGCGTTCAGCTTACTGGTCGCCGCGTTATATTCCGCGACCCGCTCAGCCATGCCGCGCATGGCGATTTTCTGCGCCAACAACGCCAGCGGAACCGTTGCCAGCGCAGCCAGCGCCATTTGCCAGTCGCTCCAGAAGAGAAACGCAGCGGCCACTAACGGGCTGAGTAATGCGGCGGTGAAATCCACCGTATGGTGAGCGATAAACCCTTCCAGCCGTTCGACATCGTTGATCACGATATTGCGCAAACTGCCGGAAGCGTAGGTCGAAAGCTGGCTTAAGGGCAGGCGCGTCAGCCCGCGCGCGACAGCCATGCGCACATCGTAAAGTACGCGAAACGCCGCCCGATGGCTAAACCACCCGGCGATCGCCAACAGCAGATATTTCACCCCCAGCGCCAGCGCTAACCAGGCGGCCAACTCCAGCAAATTTTCCGGGTGCTGAACGGCTTGCCAGAGCAAATACCAGGGCAGCAATTCACTGATAACCGACAGCGCCGCCAACAACATCGCGGCGATTAGCCCGGCGCGCTGCCCGGCAATCAGCGTCAGTAAAAGGTGAGACGGCGAGTTCATGGCGGTTCCTCCCGTGGGAACGGAAGGAGGACTAACGTGTGACATCTGGCGTTCCCTGTTATGAAAAAAAGCGGGCGACGCCGTGCGTTTTGCGCGTCACCCGGCGGGAGGCGCGTGGTTTTTACGGTACGCTCCCGGCGTCATACCAAATTGCTGGCGGAAAAAACGGTTTAAGTGGCTGGCGTGGCTAAAGCCGCTCTGGACAGCAACCTCTTGCAGCGAAAGCCGATCTCCCAGCAGATGACGGGCATGTTCCAGCCGCCTTTGGATCACGTAGTTCCATAGCGTGATGCCAAACATCGCTGGAAAGCCGCGCTTGAGAGCCATCAAACTGAGCCCACAAATCTGGGCGATTTCCCCCATCGACTGCACCTGCGTAGCATGCTCGCGCACATAATCGCGTGCCGCGATCAGCCGCCTTCGGTCACGGCTTTGCAACTCCCGCGTCGGCGCCGGGCTGGCGGCGAACAAATCAACACCGCGCAGTGCTTCCCATAAAGCACCGAGCGCCAGGCTTTCCAGCCGTAACGTCCCCAGCGCACTTTCGTCATTCCACGCCAGCAATATCTGGCGCAATTGTTCCTGCAATGCGTGATTCAGCGCCGCGCTAAACACGCGCCCGCCCTCTTCCGGCAGCGGTAACGCAGCGGCATAGAGCGTATTGAGCAGCGCGGGTTCAAAGTCGACGATCAGCAGATCGTAAAAGTGGTTGCGGGGGAAAAAATCGAACCCGCTGCATGACACTGCCGAACAGGAGATCAGCAGTGTGTTGGCGCCGAACTGCTGCACCTTTTGCTGGTTAAGCTGGAAAGTGCCTGCCCCTTCACGCATCAGCACCAGCGAGAAATGCGCCGGAAAATCGCCGCGCACCACTTTGTCATTGCTGAGCGTCGTGCAAATCGCCGTCAGGCGAATGCGCGGCGACAGCACCCTGCATCGCATGCCGGGCATTGTACGTTGATTCATCGCGGTTCCTTGCGCCACAAAGATGATAATGGTTGTTATTAAGCCGGATGATGCAATAGCGAACCCGAACGTGCAATCGCGAAGGGCAGTGCGCCAGGCGATGACGTCGTAAAGAAGCGGTGAATTTTGGACACCTTCTGCGTAGCGAATTTCGCCAGCGAACATCGCTACGCAACCGTTTTCCTTGCCGGTATTCCGTGCTATTCTCTGTGCCCTCTTACGTAGTCTGAAGCACACCCACAGGAGTTTTGAGACGCATGTCTTCAAGCAACCAACCGGCGCGCATCGCCATTGTTATGGGCTCGAAAAGCGATTGGGCCACCATGCAATTCGCCGCAGAAATCCTCGATACCCTGAATGTCCCGCACCATGTTGAAATCGTCTCCGCACACCGCACTCCGGACAAACTTTTTAGCTTCGCCGAAAGCGCTGAGCAAAAGGGTTTTCAGGTGATTATTGCCGGTGCCGGCGGCGCGGCGCATCTGCCGGGCATGATTGCCGCCAAAACGCTGGTACCAGTGCTGGGTGTGCCGGTACAAAGCGCCGCATTAAGCGGTGTCGACAGTCTTTATTCCATTGTGCAAATGCCGCGCGGTATTCCGGTCGGTACGCTGGCGATTGGCAAAGCGGGCGCGGCAAACGCGGCGCTGCTGGCCGCGCAAATCCTCGCCCAGCACGATGCCGCGCTGCATCAGCGCCTGGCGAACTGGCGCAAAGCGCAGACCGATGATGTGCTGGATAACCCGGACCCACGGGGTGCGGCATGAAACAAGTTTGTGTATTAGGCAACGGTCAGCTTGGCCGCATGCTGCGCCAGGCCGGTGAGCCGCTGAGCATCGCAGTTTGGCCGGTAGGGCTGGATGAAGCGCCAGAAGCGGTGCCCTTTCAGCAGAGTGTGATCACCGCAGAAATTGAACGCTGGCCGGAAACGGCATTAACCCGCGAACTGGCGCGCCATCCGGCGTTTGTTAACCGCGATGTGTTCCCGGTGATCGCCGATCGTCTGACGCAAAAACAGCTGTTCGATAAGCTGGAATTAGCCACCGCGCCGTGGCAGTTGCTGGCGGATAAAAGCGAATGGCCGGCGGTATTTTCCCGCCTTGGCGATCTCGCCATCGTGAAGCGCCGCGTCGGCGGCTACGATGGTCGCGGGCAGTGGCGTTTGCGCACCGCCGATACCGATCAGCTACCGGATGAGTGCTACGGCGAATGTATCGTCGAGCAAGGCATCAATTTCTCAGGCGAAGTTTCTCTGGTCGGCGCACGCGCCCACGACGGCAGCACCGTGTTTTATCCGCTGACCCACAACCTGCATCAGGATGGCATTCTGCGCGCCAGCGTGGTGTTCCCGCTGCCGAATGCACAACAGCAGAAGCAGGCGGAAACGATGCTGTCGGCGATCATGCACGAGTTGAATTATGTGGGCGTGATGGCGATGGAGTGTTTCATCACCCCGGCCGGGCTGCTGATTAACGAACTGGCGCCGCGCGTGCATAACAGCGGGCACTGGACGCAAAACGGCGCGTCGATCAGCCAGTTTGAGCTGCATCTGCGCGCGGTAGTGGATTTGCCGCTGCCGCAACCGGTGGTCAACAGCCCGTCGGTGATGATCAACCTGATTGGTACCGATTTAAACTACAACTGGCTGAAGTTGCCGCTGGTGCATCTGCACTGGTACGACAAAGACGTGCGTGCGGGGCGCAAAGTCGGCCATCTGAACCTGAATGATGACGATAACGCACGCCTGAGGGCGACGCTGGAAGCATTAGTTCCGCTGCTGCCGCCGGAGTACGCCAGCGGCATCGCCTGGGCGCAATCGAAGTTGTAGCCGCTATGCCCGGTGGCGCTTCGCTTACCGGGCCTACAAAACCGAGCCCAAAGCCAAATCAGCGTTTGTCCCGTAGGCCGGATAAGGCGCAGCCGCCATCCGGCAAAACCGCACCACCATTCACAAAACCAGCGTTCGTTCGTAGGCCGGATAAGGCATCGCCGCCATCCGGCGAAATCCCCTCAGAGCCGTCGGCAAAACGCACCTTTGTTCTCCCCTTTTGCGGGCGTAAAATCTGTACCCGCTTTTGCAGAGGACGCCACATGAACAACGCCACGGATTATCTTGCCATCCTGCGGGATGACATCCCCCTTATTGATGTACGCGCGCCGGTTGAATTCGCGAAGGGCGCGATGCCCTCCGCCCTCAACCTGCCGTTAATGAACGACAGCGAACGCGCGGCGGTAGGCACGTGTTACAAACGCGAAGGCGCGCAAGCTGCATTGCGACTCGGCCACCAATTAGTAAACGGTGAATTACGCGAACAGCGAATCGAGGCGTGGCTGCAAGCCTGTGCGCAACATCCGCAGGGGTATCTTTGTTGTGCGCGCGGCGGCCAGCGTTCGCATATTGCACAGCAGTGGTTGCGCGAGCGGCAGGTGGATTACCCCCTGGTGGTCGGCGGTTATAAAGCGCTGCGCCAGGCCGCCATTGAGGCGACCCACCAGCGCATACAGCGCCCGCTGCTACTGGTTGGCGGCTGTACCGGCAGCGGCAAAACGTTGCTGGTTCGCGCACAAACAAATGGGATTGATTTGGAAGGGCTTGCCCGCCATCGAGGGTCGTCGTTTGGCCGCACAGTGCAGCCGCAGCGTTCACAGGCCAGTTTTGAAAATCATCTGGCGGCGGCGCTGCTGAAAATCACCCCGGATTTTTGGCTGTTGGAAGATGAAGGGCACGCGATCGGCGCCAATCATTTGCCCGACATTGTGCGTGAGCGGATGGCGCAATCGCCGCTGGTAGTGGTGGATGAACCGTTTGCGCGACGCCTTGAACGCTTGCGCGAGGAGTATTTTGTGCAGACGTTGCGGGCGTACATCGAACGCGATGGCGAAGAAACCGGCTGGCGCGCTTACGCCGAGTATCTGCGCCACGGGCTGTTTGCGATTCGCCGCAGGCTGGGGTTACAGCGCTTCGAGCAGCTCAGTGTGCGGCTGGAATCCGCCTTAAGCGAGCAACAGCGCAGCGGCAAGAGTGAAGCGCATTTCGCCTGGCTCGCACCGTTGTTGGAGGAGTATTACGATCCGATGTATCGCTACCAGCTTGAGAAACGCGCGCCAGCCATTCGTTTTCGCGGCACGTTCGAGGACGTATCCGCATGGTTGGCGGCGTTGTAATCGCCGGATGGCGGCTGCGCCTTATCCGGCCTACATTGGGGTGGGTAATCCGTAGACCGGATAAGCGTTTAGCGCCATCCGGCAAACATCAGCCCACAAGACATCAATGCCGGTCGCGTTTATCGGCGCGTTTCGCCAGCCAGTCGCCCAACATCTGCACCACCTGCACCAGCACAATCAGCGCCACCACCGTTACGATCATCACCTGCGTTTCATAACGGTAATAACCGTAGCGAATCGCCAGGTCACCGACCCCGCCGCCGCCCACAATCCCGGCCATTGCCGAATAACCGATCAGGCTCACCAGCGTAATGGTCAACCCGCGCAGCAGACCCGCGCTGGCTTCCGGCAACAGCACCGTACAAATAATGCGTAACGGGCTGGCACCAAAGGCTTCCGCCGCTTCAATAATCCCTTTATCCACTTCGCGCAGCGCGCTATCCACCAGCCGGGCGTAGAAAGCAATTGCGGCGACAGATAACGGCACCGACGCGGCAATCGGCCCGATGGTATTGCCCAGCAGCCACTGCGTCAGCGGCAACAACAGCACCAGCAGAATCACGAACGGCACGGAACGAATGATGTTCACCAGCACCGAGCTAATCAGGTAAACCGCGCGGTTTTGCCAGAACAGGTGTCTATCGGTAACGAAAATCAGAAAACCCAGCGGTAAGCCGCCGACAATCGCCAGCACCGTTGAGATGCTGAGCATCTGGAATGTTTCGCCAAACGCCAGGCTCAGGTCAGCCAATAAATCATCCACGGATCACCTCCACCTGCGCGGTCCGGTTGCGAATATAGTCCACGGCGTCGCTCACCGCCGCAGGGTTATCTGCGGCGGTCAGTTGCACCACCAGGATCCCCAGCGCCCGCTCGCCGATGTACTCGATTTTGCCGTGCAGAATATTCACCGCCACGCCAAATTTCACCGCCGCGTCAGAGAGCACCGGTTGTTCGGCGGAATCGCCAATAAACAGCACCTTCAACAACTGGCCCGGCAAATGCTGCTGCAAGCGATCCGGCAACGTCAGGTTGAGGGTATGCGACACCAGTTGCTGCGTAAACGCATGCTGCGGATGGGCAAAAACATCAAATACTGCGCCCTCTTCCACCACTTTGCCGGCGGACATCACCGCCACCCGATCGCAGATCGATTTGATCACATTCATCTCGTGTGTGATCAGCACAATGGTGATGCCCATCTGCTCGTTGATCTGTTTTAACAGCGCGAGAATGGTGGCGGATGTTTCCAGATCCAGTGCAGATGTCGGTTCGTCGCACAGCAACACATCCGGATGATTGGCGATGGCGCGCGCAATACCGACGCGTTGTTTTTGGCCGCCGCTGAGCTGCACCGGGTAGCGGTTCGCTTTATCGCTTAAGCCGACTAACGCCAGGATCTCCGCCACGCGCGGCGCGATTTTGCTGCGTTCCCAACCGGCGGCTTTCAGGCTGAAAGCGACGTTTTGCGCCACGGTGCGGGTGTGCATCAAATTAAAGTGCTGAAAAATCATACCAATACGCTGGCGAGCCTGGCGCAGCGTAACGCCTTCCAGCGCGGATATCGCCACGCCGTTGATGTTGACGCTGCCCTGGCTTGGGCGTTGCAGCGCATTCAGCGTGCGCAGCAGCGTGCTTTTGCCCGCACCGCTGGTGCCGACAATGCCGAAAATCTCCCCGGCGGCAATGCGTAACGAAACATCTTCTACCGCGCGGGTCGCGTTACTGCTGCCGCGACCGGCGGGAAAATCCACGCACACGTTTTCTATTTCAATCATGCAAACCTCAAACGGCAAAAGGCAGGCCGCAGCCTGCCTGTTAAATCAGCCGGATTATTACTGCTTATCCGCGCTCTGCATCCAGTCTGGTTTCTGGAAAGCGGTAAATACGTTTTTTGGATCGTCGATCACCGCGCGATAAGCGGGCGATTTCACCACGTCGACAATATCTTTGGCGAACGGCTTATCTGCATCTTCGGTACGTACGGCGATGATATTTTTTAGATTCTCATCCAGGTGCTCTTGTTTGAGCGCGCTGTTGAGATCCATACCGGCGGCAATGGCAAAGTTGCCGTTAACCAGCGCGGCGGTAACGCCATCCAACGTGCGCGGCAATTGCGCGGCTTCCAGCGGCTTAAACACCAGCCCTTTCGGGTTGCTGGCGATATCACGCTCGGAGGCTTTGGTCGGATCGATGGAATCTTTGATGGTGATGAGGTTCAGCGATTGCAGGAAACGCAGCCCGCGCGCCAGGTTGGTCGGATCATTGGAGAGCGTCACAATGTCGCCCTTTTTCAGCTCATCAAGGCTTTTGATTTTATGGGAATAAAAACCCATTCCCGCCGTGGGAACCGAGAGCAGTTTGGTTAATTTCAGGCCTTTGTCGGCGGTGAATTTATCGAAATAGAGGCTGTGCTGGAACAGGTTGGCATCGATGCTACCGTTCGCCAGCGCCATGTTTGGCTGCACGTAATCGCTGAATTCGCGCACCACAACTTTGTAGCCTTTCTCTTTTAGCGACGGCGCAATGGCCTGTTTCACCATGTCGCCGTAAGGGCCAGGTGCAACGCCGAAAATGATGGTGTGCGGATCGCTGCTGGCGTGCGCGAACGGTAAACCACAAACCAGAAGCAGCGCGCCGAAGGCCGCGCGTAAGCTGAGACGACGTCCCATAAAATCTCCCTAATGAAGTTGGTGTGCTGTGTGACGCGCCGTGCAGTGCGGCACGTTCAATTGTCACCTGATAAATAAGGCTGGGGAATAAGATGGCACAAACGCAGCGCAGCGGTAATTGAAAAAAATTCAACTTGCTGTGAACTATGTCACTGAATGGCGGGAAGATCTTATGCGTGTAACGCGATGAAGCATAACGAAAAGCCCTGCCCGCAACGGGGGTTTGGTCGATTCGTTATGCTTTTTATTGCTAAGCATGGGTGGATTTGTGCTTAACCCTTGCCGATACGCTGGATGGCGGCTCACGCCTTATCCGGCCTACCGGTTGCTAGCTTTGTAGGCCCGGTAAGCGAAGCGCCACCGGGCGTTTAGCCGCGTTGCTGATTAGAAATCGTAACGCAGACGCACCAGGTTCATATCGCCCAGGTTGTCGGTGCTGGAGGTGAATACGTGTTCGTAATCAACGCGGAAACCGTAATCCAGCTGGAAGGTGACACCTACGCCGTTATCGATACGCTGGTAGTTGCGGCCGTTGGCGAATTCCAGGCGGTCACCCATAAAGTACGGTTGGATGTATTTAACCGCGTACTGAGCAATCGGGAATTTGTAACCGGCATAGTATTCAACACCCCACGCATCGCCCGCGAAGTAGTCATGCACGTCTTTTTTCTTGGTCAGCATGTAGTTCTGATACCAGCCGCCGCCAACGGAGAAAGTCCAGTTGTCCGGCGTCCAGCTCAACGCGGTACCGAGGATGGTTTGATCATAGGTTTTGCTGTCGCCGGTGGACGGTTGACGCATATCCGCACGGGTATAGTTCCACGCCGCGCCCCAGGTCAACGTATTGGTCAGGTGATAATCCAGGCCGAGTGAACCGCCGCCTTTACGTTTGTAACGGTTGCCGTCGGTTGCCAGGTAAGAATCATCGTTGAACAGATACGCTGCGTAAAGATCCGCATCGCCGACAGTTTTCTTATATTTCAGCATCTTGCGTGAACGATAAGAACCGTCGTAATCGCCTTTAATACCGTTACCCGGCGCCTGGGCTAACATATCGTAGTCCCAGATATCGGTTTTCGCGCCGACCACATCATAGTAAACGCTGTTTTGTTGACCGAAGGTCAGCGTACCCCAGGTCTTACTTTTCAGACCGGTGTACAGCATACGGCGCGTCGTGTTGGTCGCGGTGTCAGCGTGGTGGTTATCCCAGTCGAACAGTTTCGGGATGTCCACGCCCAGCTCGTAGTAGCTGACCCAGCTAATGTCATCAAACAGGTAGTAATCCGCCGCGAAACGGAAACGGGTGCCGCCATCAAAGCCATTACGTTTGTAAGAGCCTTTATCGCCATCACCGGTGAAGTTGTTGAACTGCGGACGGATAGAACCACCGACGGTGAAGTTCAGGCGGCTCAGCGGATCGCCCGCCTGCGGATCCTGCTTCAGAACGGTGATTTCTGCTTGTGCAGCGAAAGACGCCAATGCCACTGCTGCGCCAATGGCTGTCGCCAGGGCGCTTGTTTTTATTTTCATGGTTTTTCCTTGGGGATAGACACAGCTAATTCATTATTAGCTGTCGAATAATATCCGTTATAAGCCTCCATTTGGTGGGGTTTTTTTAATGTTTTGTGCTGGGAAACATTTACCAGGCAAATGTTTACACGTTGAAATAGAAACACACCGGTGGAATTACCGGTGTGTCATTTGAGACAGGATTAACCACTAAACTGGCGAAACAGCGCTTTACCTTTTAATAGACGGGTGCCTAACCAGCCGCCGCACAGGGAGAGCAGCAGCGCGCCGCACAGCGGCAAGGTGATCCACAGCCGCCAGTCCGCTTGCCATGGGAAATCAAACACGCGGGTTTGCAGCACCGCCAGCGCGGTTTCCGCGCCGATCGCCGCCACCAGGCCGGAGACAAATCCCAGCAGGGCAAATTCACACCATAATGTGGTGCGCAACAGCCGTTTACCCGCGCCGAGCGTGCGGTAAACCACCAGCTCCTGATGACGTTGGCGCATGCCGACCTGCACCTGCGCCAAAAGCAGCAGTACGCCACAGGCAGTCACCAGCACCACCATCACTTCCAGCGCCCGGCTCACCTGCTCCAGCACCTGGCCGACCTGTTTTAAAATCGCGCCAATATCGAGCAGGCTAATGGTCGGGAATTCGCGGTTAAGCTGCGTCAACATGCCGTTGCCATTCTGCCAGCGGAAGCTGGTGAGCCAACTTTGCGGCTGGCCGTCGAGCGCACCTGACGGGAAAATAAAGAAGAAGTTCGGCCGCAAGCTTTCCCAATCCACTTTGCGCAGGCTGGTGATTTTGGCGCTGAACTCCTGGGTATCGCCCATAAAACTCACGGTGTCGCCAAGCTTCAGCCCAAGACGCTCCGCCAGCCCCTCGTCAACGGAAACTTCGCCGGCTTTTGGCGGCCAGCTTCCGGCGGTGATCGGGTTGTGATCCGGGCGCTGTTGTTGCCAGGTCAGGTTCAATTCACGGTTCAACGCCTCATCCGGGTTGCCCTCCGTCGACTGGCCGTTAATCTGCGTCATCCTTGCCCGTACAATCGGGTAGAAGGATTCCGGGATCACCTGGTGTTCAGAGAGAAACGCTTTCAGCGGCGCGACCTGTTCCGGCGCGATATTAATCAGGAAGTAGTTCGGGCTTTCCGGCGGCAATTGCTGCTGCCAGCGATCCAACAGATCGCCGCGCAACACCAGCAACATCGCTAACAACATAAACGAGAGCGAAAACGCGGAGAGCTGGCTGAGGGTCGACCACGGCTGGCGCAACAGGCGGTTCACCGCCAGGCGCAGCGGCAGCGCTTTCAGCGTCAGCCGTTTCAGCACATTAAGCAGCAGCCAGCCGACCACACCGCAGAGAAACGCCAGTACCACCGCGCCCGCCAACACTGCCCACAACAGCATGCTGCCGCCCATCAACCAGGCCAGCAGCAAGACGGTGACCACGCAAATCAGCGGGATATAAAATTTCAGCGGCCAGACGTTGGCCACCGCATCGCGGCGCAGCACACGCAGCGGCTGTGTAGCCAGCAACAAACGGTACGGACGCAGTCCCACCAACAGTGAAATCACCACCATCGCGCCGACCGCCCAAATCCACGGCCACCCACTGGCGGGTGGCAAGGCGGCAGGTAGCACCGGTTTGAGCAGCACCATTAATACCTTTTCAAACGCCAGCCCTAACACGCCGCCCGTCACCACCGCCAACGCCAGTACCATCAACCACTGGCCGACAATCAACTTGCGCAGCTGCGCCCGTCCGGCGCCAAGGGTTTTGAGAATCGCCACCAGATCGTAACGGCTACGGCAATAATGCCCCATCGCGACCGCCACGGCGGCAACCGCCAGCAGCAACGTTAATAGCGCCGACAACAGCAGGAATTGCTGCGAACGTTGCAGGGATTTGCCGAGCGCCCCTTCGTCCTGCTCCAGCCCGTACCAGCGATGTTCCGGTTTTAGCTGCGGCAACAACCATTTTTCATAAGCGTCGAGTTGCTCGGCTGTACCGCCAAATTTCACCCGCCAGGTGACGCGGCTGCCCGGTTGCACCGCGCCGGTTTTCGCCACGTCCGCCGTGTTCATCAACAAACGCGGGGCCATCTGGAAGGGGTTAAAACCGGAATCTGGCTCCTGAACCACTTCCCCCGCGATGCGCAGCGTGGCGTCGCCAACATCAATCGTATCCCCGGTTTTCAAATTCAGCAGCGCCATTAAGCGCGGCGCCAGCAACACCGTGCCAACCTGCGGTTTTAGCCCGGTCGGGCTGGTTTGCAGATCGCCGTACATCGGGTAGACATCATCCACGGCTTTCACATTCGCCAACTGCGGCGTGTCACCCGCGAAGGTCATGGTGTTAAAACTGATCTGCTCGCTGACCTTAAGGCCGGTTTTTCGCGCCTCATCAAGCCAGGCTTGCGGAACCTCGCGCGAACTGCGCAGCGCCCGGTCACCGGCCATAAATTCCCGGCTCTGCTGGCTAAGCCCTTTTTCCATGCGATCGCTGATATTGCCGAGCGCCAGCACGCAAGCGACCGCCAGGCTCAGCGCCATCCAGACAATCAGCAGCGAGGGCGATCGCCACTCGCGCCAGAACCAACGGGCAATCATGCTTCCTCCCGCAGTTCACCATTGACCAGACGCAAACGCCTGTCGCAACGCGCGGCCAGTTGCGGGTCGTGAGTGACCAGCAGCAGCGTGGTGCCATAGTGTTGGTTCATGGAAAACAGCAGATCGGCAATTTTGTCGCCGGTTTGCCTGTCGAGATTACCGGTCGGTTCATCGGCAAACAGTATTGCCGGGCGGCCGTTAAACGCGCGGGCCAGCGCCACACGCTGCTGTTCACCGCCCGAAAGCTGGGCGGGTAAATGATCGAGACGTTTACCCAACCCCAGTTCTTCAAGCAGGGCTTTCGCGCTGTTGCGGCTTTCACCGCCGTTTTCACCACGCAAAAGCGCCGGAAGCTCAACGTTTTCCAGCGCGTTCAAGGTGGGAATCAACATAAAGGATTGAAAGACAAAACCGATATTCTGCGCGCGTAATTGCGCACGCGCCTCTTCATCCATCGCATGCAGTGGCTTGCCGAGCAGGTTCACTTCCCCGCTGCTGCCGTCATCTAACCCGGCGAGGATCGCCAGCAAGGTTGACTTGCCAGAGCCGGATTCGCCAATCAGCGCGATGGTCTCGGCTGGTTTGACAACAAGCTCAACTCCGGTAAGGATGGAAAGCTCATGCTCCCCCTGACCGACGGACTTCTTAAGATGATGAACTTCAACAATGTTTTCCGCTGGCATTTGCCCTTCCTGTTTTTGCTTTTGTTGACCTTTCGCGCCGCGGCGGCGGACACGTTATTGATTCTCGGCGACAGCCTGAGCGCCGGGTACCGCATGGCGGCGAATGCCGCCTGGCCTGCGCTGCTCAATAATAAGTGGCAGCAACAGCCGTCGGTGGTGAACGCCAGTATCAGCGGCGACACCTCGCAGCAGGGGCTTTCGCGTTTGCCCGCGCTGCTAAAAGAGCACCAGCCGCGCTGGGTGCTGGTAGAACTGGGCGGCAACGACGGTCTGCGCGGTTTTGCACCGCAACAAACTGAACAAACCTTGCGCCAGGTAATAAAGGCGGTAAAAGCCGCCAATGCTGAACCCCTGCTGATGCAAATTCGGCTGCCCGCAAATTATGGCCGTCGCTATAATGAAGCGTTTAGCGCCATTTATCCCAAGCTTGCCAAAGAGTTGGATGTTCCTCTGCTGCCATTTTTTATGGAGGAGGTCTATCTGAAACCGCAGTGGATGCAAGATGATGGTATTCACCCCAATCGCGATGCCCAGCCGTTTATTGCCGACTGGATGGCAACGCGACTGGCTCCTTTAGTTAATCACGACTCCTGAATGTTCAGGCGCGCCTCCAGGTAAAGTTATGCAAAAAACGGTCTTAATTACAGGATGTTCCAGCGGTATTGGTTTGGAAAGCGCTTATGAACTGCAGCGGCAAGGTTTTCGCGTGCTGGCCGCCTGCCGCAAAAAAGACGATGTTGAACGCATGAATCGGGAAGGTTTTACCGGCATTGTGCTCGATCTTGACGACGCGGCGAGCGTGGATCGCGCGGCTGATGAAGTGATCGCGCTGACCGGCAATCGCCTGTACGGCCTTTTTAATAACGCCGGGTATGGGCTTTATGGCCCACTTAGCACCATCAACCGGGAACAACTGGAGCGGCAGTTTTCGAGCAATTTTTTCGGCACGCATCAACTGACTTTACGTTTGCTGCCCGCCATGTTGCCGCAGGGTGAAGGGCGCATTGTGATGACATCTTCGATCATGGGGTTGATCTCTTCGCCAGGACGTGGGGCTTACGCCGCCAGCAAATACGCACTGGAAGCCTGGTCTGACGCGCTGCGCATGGAGTTGCGCCATAGCGGGATCAAGGTGAGCTTGATTGAACCCGGCCCGATTCGCACGCGTTTTACCGAGAACGTTAATCAAATGGAAAGCGATAATCCGGTGAAAAATCCCGGCATTGCTGCACGTTTTACGCTCGGTCCAGAGGCAGTGGTCGCCAAAGTGCGCCATGCTTTCGAGAGTAACCATCCAAAATTGCGCTATCCGGTCACGCTGGTGACCAGGGTTGTCGGCCTGTTAAAACGGCTGCTGCCCGCGCGTTTGATGGATAAAATTTTGCACGGGTGAGTTGAAGGCGCAGCGCCTGTCCCCATCTAGTCCTAAACAGTAAAAATAGAGAATTCCACATGTCCGTACAGAATATTGTCAATATTACCGAAGCGAACCTACAGCAGGTGCTTGAGCAATCCGTTGCCACGCCGGTGCTGTTTTATTTCTGGTCAGAGCGCAGCCAACACTGCCTGCAACTGACGCCGGTACTGGAAACCCTGGCCGCGCAGTACAACGGGCAGTTTATTCTGGCAAAAGTGGATTGCGACGCCGAGCAG
Organism: Kosakonia sp. BYX6; assembly: GCF_038449125.1. NCBI lineage: Bacteria > Pseudomonadati > Pseudomonadota > Gammaproteobacteria > Enterobacterales > Enterobacteriaceae > Kosakonia > Kosakonia calanthes. The sequence goes on from NZ_CP151800.1 coordinate 3,466,791, forward strand.
ATGGTCGCTTCACAGTTTGGTCTGCGCGCAATTCCAACCGTTTACTTATTCCAGAATGGTCAACCGGTTGACGGTTTCCAGGGACCACAGCCGGAAGAAGCGATTCGCGCACTGCTGGATAAAGTGCTGCCGCGCGAAGAAGAACTGAAAGCGCAGCAGGCGATGGAATTGATGCAGGAGGGCAAGCATACCGACGCGCTGCCGCTGCTGAAAGACGCCTGGCAACTGTCGCAGCAAAACAGCGAAATCGGCCTGCTGCTGGCGGAAACGCTGATTGTCTTAAACCGCGCCGATGAAGCCGAAACCGTGCTGAAAACCGTGCCGTTGCAGGATCAGGACACCCGCTACCAGGGGCTGGTCGCACAGATTGAGCTACTGAAAAAAGCCGCCGACACGCCGGAAATCCAGCAACTGCAAAAACAGGTTGCCGAAAATCCGCAAGACGCGCTGCTGGCAACGCAACTGGCGCTGCAATTACACCAGGTCGGGCGCAATGAAGAAGCGCTGGAACTGTTGTTCAGCCATCTGCGCAAAGATCTTTCCGCCGCCAACGGCGAAGCGCGCAAAATGCTGCAAGAGATCCTCGCCGCTCTCGGCACCGGCGATGTACTGGCTTCCAAATACCGCCGTCAGCTTTACTCCCTGCTTTACTAATCCCCCTGCTAAATTTGGCGATCACGCTGTTTTGATCGCCAAATCGGGCTAAGATGGCAACAAATTAAACAGGAGGTTTTTTTGATGCCAATCGTCATTCTGGTTCTTATCTTTGTCGCGCTGGTTGTAGTTATCTCTGGCGTAAAAATCGTGCCGCAGGGCTTCCAGTGGACGGTGGAACGCTTCGGCCGTTTTACCCGAACACTGCAACCGGGCCTCAGCCTGGTGGTGCCGTTTATGGATCGTGTTGGTCGTAAGATCAACATGATGGAACAAGTTCTCGATATCCCTTCCCAGGAAGTTATTTCCAAAGACAACGCCAACGTCACTATCGACGCGGTGTGCTTTATTCAGGTGATCGACGCGCCGAGAGCCGCGTATGAAGTCAGCAATCTGGAGCTGGCGATCATTAACCTGACGATGACCAATATTCGTACCGTGCTCGGTTCGATGGAACTGGACGAAATGCTCTCCCAACGCGACAGCATTAACACTCGTCTGCTGCATATCGTCGATGAAGCCACCAACCCCTGGGGGATAAAAGTCACCCGTATTGAGATCCGCGATGTGCGCCCACCGGCGGAATTGATCGCCTCGATGAACGCGCAGATGAAAGCCGAACGAACCAAACGTGCTTATATTCTTGAAGCCGAAGGGGTACGCCAGGCTGAGATCCTCAAAGCCGAGGGGGAAAAACAGTCGCAGATCCTGAAAGCGGAAGGCGAGCGTCAGTCGGCGTTCTTGCAAGCGGAAGCCCGTGAGCGTTCGGCGGAAGCGGAAGCCCGCGCAACGCAGATGGTTTCTGAAGCCATTGCCGCCGGGGATATTCAGGCGGTGAACTACTTCGTGGCGCAGAAATACACCGAAGCGCTGCAACAAATCGGCTCAGCCAATAACAGTAAAGTGGTGATGATGCCGCTGGATGCCAGCAGCCTGATGGGTGCGATCGGGGGTATTGCCGAGTTGGTGAAAGACAGTGCCAACGAGCGTAAAAAATGATAGCCGCGCTACTGTTTGAACACACTTACCTTGCCTGGCTGACGCTTGGCGGGTTATTGCTCGCCGCTGAAATGCTCGGCGGCAACGGCTATTTACTGTGGAGCGGAATTGCGGCCGTAGTGACCGGCTTGCTGGCGTGGGCCATTCCGTTTAGCTGGGAATGGCAAGGCGTGCTGTTTGCCGTGCTGACCCTGCTCGCCGCCTGGCTGTGGTGGCAGTGGTTGTCGCACCGGGTGAAACAGCAAAAACCCGCCGACGCCGCGCTCAATATGCGCGGTCAACAGCTAGTTGGACGCCGTTTTCAACTCGATAACGCACTGGTCAATGGTCGCGGGCATATGCGCGTGGGCGACAGTTCCTGGCCGGTCAGCGCCGACGAGGATCTCGCGGCAGGTACGCGCGTTGAAGTGATTTCCGTGGAAGGCATCACATTGCGCATTAAAGCCGTGAGCGAATAACGTTTAGCTTTTCGCGTGGTGGTGGCAGCAGCCGGAAAGGTTGTCGATAATCGGGCAATCGGCGCTGTCATCGCCGGGGCAAGAATCCGCCAGCGTGAGCAATTGCGCTTTCATCTGTTGCAATTCGCTGATGTGGCGTTCTATCTCCGCCACTTTTTGCAAGGTGCGCGCTTTCACATCCGCGCTATGGCGAGCTGGATCGTTAAACAGCGTCACCAATTCGCCGCATTCATCGAGGTTAAACCCCACCAGCCGCGCCTGGCGCAGCAGCGTTAATTCATTCAGATGCTGCTGGTTGTAACTGCGATAACCGTTTTCACTGCGCAGCGGCGGCGTTACCAGGCCTTTCTCTTCATAAAATCGAATCGCTTTGCTGGTTAAACCGGTCTTTTTTGCCACATCGCTGATATTCATAACGTCCTCTTCACTGCTGCGTTGCACAGATTATAGAGAGTGAAACCTGCCCTCAAGCCAGGCAATCAATATAAGTTATCAATATGTCACGCGGCAAATAGATACCCGCCGATGATAGGTTTTTTTATTTACGGCCCTCGCCGCTTCGCTATAACATGTCGGCGTTTTTTTTCGAAGAATGACAATAACTTACACACAGGAGTTCTTATGAGTGATATGGCGTTTTGCCGTGGTTGCGGAAAGGAAATACATAAAGAAGCTATCGCTTGCCCAAGCTGTGGCGCGCCGCAGAACACGGCAGGCAAGAAAAGCCGCATTTCAGCTGCGTTGTTCGCATTCTTTTTAGGTGGCTTCGGCGCGCATAAATTTTATTTAGGAAAACCGATCCAAGGGATCCTTTATCTCCTGTTTTTCTGGACCTGTATTCCGGCGCTTATTGCGTTTATCGAATTTATTATTTATCTGTGCAATTCCGATCAGGAATTTGCCCGTAAATACGGTTAAGTATTTCTCAGCGAAAGCTGCCAACCCCCGCATAATGTGGGGGTTTTTATTTTAATAAGACAAAACCTTGACCTTCCCCTTGAGGGAAGGTTTAAGCTTTATCACAGTTACTTCAAGCGTCACCCACAAGGAGATCACGTATGTCTCATACCATAGCGCTCAACCTTGATGGCCTCACCTGCGGCCATTGCGTTAAACGTGTTAAAGAGAGTCTGGAAAAACGTCCGGACGTAGAACAGGCAGATGTCACCCTCGAACGTGCGGAAGTCACGGGCAGCGCAAGCGCCGAGGCATTAATCGCCACCGTTGAAGAAGCCGGGTACGGTGCGAGCGTAAGCCACCCAAAGACTAAACCGCTGGCAGAGTCATCACTCCCGTCGGAAGCACTGACAGCGGCCTCCCCTGAGCTTCCGGCAGCCAGCGACCTTGATGACAGCCAACAGCTGTTGATCAACGGCATGAGCTGCGCCAGTTGTGTCTCCCGGGTACAAAAAGCCTTACAGGCGGTGCCCGGCGTCACGCAGGCACGGGTTAACCTGGCGGAGCGCACCGCGCTGGTGATGGGCAGTGCGCCCGCCGCAGAATTAGTCAGCGCCGTTGAACAGGCGGGTTACGGCGCTGAAGCCATCGAAGATGACACCGAACGGCGCGAGCGCCAGCAGGAAACCGCGCTTGCCACCATGAAACGTTTTCGCTGGCAGGCCATTGTCGCGCTGCTGGTCGGCGTGCCGATCATGCTTTGGGGGATGATCGGCGACAATATGATGGTCACCGAAACCAACCGTTCACTGTGGCTGTTTATCGGCCTTATCACCCTGGCGGTAATGATCGTTGCCGGTGGTCATTTCTACTCCAGCGCATGGAAAAGCCTGCGCAACGCCAGTGCCACCATGGACACACTGGTCGCACTCGGTACCGGCGCCGCCTGGCTCTATTCAATGAGCGTTAACATCTGGCCACAATGGTTCCCAATGGAAGCCCGCCATCTTTATTACGAAGCCAGCGCGATGATTATTGGCCTGATTAACCTCGGCCATATGCTGGAAGCCCGCGCCCGCCAGCGTTCATCAAAGGCGCTGGAACGTTTGCTCGATTTAACCCCGCCGACGGCGCGCGTGGTCTCTGAAGATGGCGAAAAAAGCGTGCCGCTCGCCGAGGTGCAGCCGGGCATGACGCTGCGTCTGACCACCGGCGATCGCGTGCCGGTAGACGGAGAGATCAGCCAGGGCGAAGGCTGGTTTGATGAAGCCATGCTGACCGGCGAACCAGTGCCGCAGGAAAAAAGCGCCGGTGACACTATTCACGCCGGGACGGTGGTGCAGGACGGCAGCGTGCTGTTTACCGCCAGCGCGGTAGGCAGCCATACCACGCTGTCGCGCATTATCCGCATGGTGCGCCAGGCGCAAAGCAGCAAACCGGAAATCGGCCAGCTGGCTGACCGGATTTCAGCCGTGTTTGTACCAGTAGTCGTCGCCATTGCGTTGCTGAGCGGGGCAATCTGGTTCTTCTTCGGCCCGGCACCGCAAATCGTCTATACGCTGGTCATCGCTACCACCGTGCTGATTATCGCCTGTCCTTGTGCGCTGGGTCTCGCCACGCCGATGTCGATTATTTCCGGCGTCGGTCGCGCTGCGGAATTCGGCGTATTGGTGCGGGATGCCGATGCGCTGCAACGCGCCAGCACGCTGGATACGATTGTGTTTGATAAAACCGGCACGCTGACGCTTGGCAAACCGGAAGTGGTGAGCGTTACTGCGCTGGATGGCGACGAAAGTGCAGCACTGCGTCTGGCGGCGGCGCTGGAGCAAGGTTCCAGCCATCCGCTGGCGCGGGCGATTCTGGAAAAAGCCGGCAACGACGCGCTGCCAACGGTAAATCAGTTCCGCACCTTGCGTGGGCTGGGCGTCAGCGGTGAGATTGACGGGCGCAGCGTGCTGCTCGGCAATCAGGTATTGCTGGCGGAACAGCAGGTCGATACGCAGATGCTGGATGATGAAATCGCCGTGCAGGCCAGCCGTGGCGCCACACCTGTGCTGCTGGCGGTGGAGGGCAAGGCGCTGGCGCTGTTCGCTGTTCGCGATCCGCTACGTGAAGATAGCGTCGAGGCGCTGCAACGCCTGCACCGCGCGGGCTACCGCCTGGTGATGCTGACTGGCGATAACCCGACCACCGCCAATGCGATTGCCAAAGAAGCCGGTATCGATGAAGTGATTGCCGGGGTTCTGCCGGACGGCAAAGCTGAGGTGATTAAAAATCTGCAACAGCAAGGTCGCCAGGTGGCGATGGTCGGCGACGGGATTAACGATGCCCCGGCGCTGGCGCAAGCAGATGTGGGTATTGCGATGGGCGGTGGCAGCGATGTGGCGATTGAAACCGCCGCCATCACGCTGATGCGCCATAGCCTGTTGGGCGTGGCCGATGCGCTGGCGATTGCCAAAGCAACACTGCGCAATATGAAACAAAACCTGCTGGGCGCGTTTGTTTATAACGCGTTAGGCATTCCGATCGCGGCGGGTATTCTCTGGCCGCTTACCGGCACGCTGCTCAACCCGGTGGTAGCTGGCGCGGCGATGGCGCTCTCTTCGATCACCGTGGTAAGTAACGCCAACCGCTTACTGCGTTTCACGCCCCGCGACTAACCCTTCCCCCCGCCGTTTCTTCGGCGGGGTTTGCACCTGCCAGCCATGCGCGTTAGCATGAGTTTTTTCTTCTCAGGAAGCGCGTATGAGCCTGTTTCAACGATTGAAAACCTTTTTTTACGCGCTACGTGTGCGCCACTATCGGTGGCCCGCGCTGGATATTATGTTGCCCGGTAACCGGCAGCTTCATCTGGTCGGCAGCATCCATATGGGCACGTACGGTATGGCGCCGCTACCGGGCGCACTGCTGCAAAAGGTACGCGACGCCGATGCCTTGATTGTTGAGGCGGATATCGCCGGTTCAGACTCCCCCTTCGACAACCTTCCCCTCGCCGAGCCGTTAGAACATCGGCTTAGCCCCGAACTGCTTCACGAACTGGATCAAACCCTGCAAACCCTGTCGCTCACCCGCGAAGAGTTCGAACAACGCCCCGCCTGGCACATCGCGCTGGTGTTACAAGCCACCCAAGCCCAGCGCCTGGGGTTACGTCCTGAATATGGCATCGACTATCAATTGTTACAGGCGGCGCAGCGGTTCCATGTTGATGTGTTGGAGCTGGAAGGCACCACCAGCCAACTGGATATTCTGCGTCAATTGCCGGATGAGGGTAACGAGTTGCTGCAGGACACCTTAACGCACTGGCATGAAAATGCCCGACTGCTGCAGGTGATGATGAGCTGGTGGCTGGAAAACCCGCCCGGCGAAGATCATCTGACGCTACCGTCCACATTTAGCCAGCCGCTGCATGATGTGCTGATGCATCAGCGTAATCAGGCGTGGTGTGAGCGCTTATTCGCGCTGCCGCCGGGGCGTTATGTGGTAGCCGCTGGCGCATTACATCTGTATGGCGACGGCAATTTACCCTCGTTGCTGCGCCACAAAATGGCCGATTAGCAAGATGGTACTATTTTGCCGAGTCTGCAAAGGCGTATGCTAGCCGCGTGAGATCTCTTTGGTTAGAAGGATTGTTATGACTCCCGCCGTGAAATTACTCGAAAAAAACAACATCACATTTCAGGTGCACACCTACGATCACGACCCAAATGAAACCAATTTTGGTGATGAAGTGGTGCGTAAACTGGGGCTGAATGCCGATCAGGTTTATAAAACGCTACTGGTTGCCATTAATGGCGACATGAAGCATCTGGCCGTCGCGGTGACGCCGGTCGCCGGGCAGTTAGATCTGAAAAAGGTCGCCAAAGCGCTCGGTGCGAAAAAGGTCGATATGGCTGACCCGATGGTCGCGCAGCGCACGACGGGCTATTTGGTGGGTGGCATCAGCCCGCTGGGGCAGAAAAAACGCCTGCCGACGTTAATTGATGCGCCGGCACAGACGTTTGCCTCAATCTATGTTTCCGGCGGCAAGCGCGGGCTGGATATTGAACTGGCGGCGAGCGATCTGGCAAAAATGCTGGACGCGAAATTTGCCGACATCGCCCGCCGCGATTGAAGGCTTACTGCCAGCTCACCTCACCTTTCGGTTCGTAAGTATTCACATCCAGCGGTGAATTTTTCTGGATGAACTCTTTCAGCACTTCTGCGTCAATAAAGCCGGTGTTCACATAGCCGGCCTTATCATCGAGACGCGGATAGCCATCGCCGCCGGTGGCATTAAAGCTTAGCGTCGCCAGGCGATAGGTTTTCGCCTCATCAATCGGTTCACCTTTGATTTTCACCTCATTCAGCTTGCCGCCTTTGGCGACAAAACTGACATTGGCGAACTGCGGGTAAGCGCCGGAATCGGGCTTCATCTGCGCAACGGCGGTCAGATATTCCGTCAGCGCTTTACCGGTAAGATCGGCATACACCACCGTGTTGCCAAACGGCTGCACTTTCAGCACATCTTTATACGTAATGTCCCCTTCTTCGATAGAGTCGCGTACGCCTCCACCGCTCATTACCGCCAGATCGGCACCGGTGCGCGCCATTTGCGCGGCAAGAATCACCCGCGCGAGGTTGGTTTGCACAAAGCGCACTTTGCTGCGATCGCCTTCAAGGTGGCCGTTGGTGTTGCCGATTTTCACCTCTAACTGCGCTTTGCCTCGGTTCTGGAACGGCGTCAGCAGGGAGAGCATCTGCGCGTTTTCGGTAATTTCTGGCGTGTAGAGTACGCGCTCACTTTTGCCGTTATCGTAGGTGACCTTTTTCTTCAGGTTGACCGGGATAAGCTGATAGCGCACCAGCTTCATCTCGCCGTTACGGAACTGGAAATCCGCACGGCCAACATATTTGCCCCACTCATGCGCCTGCACAATCCAGATGCCATTTTGCTGATCCGGCGCGCACGGTGTGCCCGGCACGTAATCCACCTGCTTTTTGTTCTCGGACGCCATGCAAACAGGATCTTGTGAGTGACCACCCACAATCATCGCCAGCGCACCTTTTGGCAGGCTGCGCGCCATTTCCACATCGCCCGGCGCGTTTGAACCGTGTTCGCCATTGTCGTAATGGCCCATATGAGTAGTGGCGATAATCACATCCGGTTTTTCGTTTTGATTGAGTTCTTCAATCACCAGCTTCGCTTCTTCTGCCGGTTTGCGAAATTCGATATCGGTGAAAAACTCCGGGTTGCCGATTTTGGCGGTATCGTCGGTGGTCAAACCGATGACGGCGACTTTCAGCCCCTGGCGATTGAAGATCATCCACGGTTTAAACAGGCGCTCGCCGGTGCTTTTTTGATAAATGTTGGCGGATAAAAATGGGAATTTCGCCCATTTTTCCTGCTGACGCAGCACCGTGAGGGGGTTGTCGAATTCATGGTTGCCGACCGCCATCGCGTCGTAACCAATTAGGTTCATGCCGCGAAAATCCGGTTCCGCATCCTGCAAATCAGATTCCGGCACGCCGGTATTGATGTCACCGCCGGACAGCAACAGCACGCTGCCGCCTTCTGCGGCCACTTCTTTGCGAATACCGTCCACCAGCGTTTTTTGTGCCGACAGGCCATATTCGCCATAGTCACTGCGCCAGAAATGGCCGTGATGATCGTTGGTATGCAGGATGGTGATGTTATAGGTTTTATCCTGCTCGTACGCCTGCACCTGAAGGCTGACCAACCCCATCGCCGCCAGCAGGCCCAGCGTAATGCTCTTCTTTAACAAGCTCATGCTTCTCTCCCTGACCCATTAGTAAAAAGCGAAAGTACAGCGCTAAACAATAATAGACAAATAAGTTCTGGCCCTTGTAACTTCCTTCAAACATTCAACAACGGTATGTTAGCCAGGTAACTATTACTATCCTCACTACTCTAAAGTCGTCTAACAATAAACGTGGTATTTATGGCAATCAGTGAAACAACGCAGACATCGCCTGTCGCGCGCACATCGTTTGGTATTCTTGGCGCAATCAGCCTCTCACACCTGCTTAACGATATGATCCAATCGCTCCTGCTGGCGATTTATCCGCTGTTGCAGGCCGATTTTTCCTTGTCGTTTGTGCAGATAGGCATGATCACCCTCACCTTTCAAATCGCCTCGTCGCTGTTTCAGCCGGTTGTTGGCTACTGGACGGACAAACATCCGATGCCGTGGTCGCTGCCCATCGGCATGTGTTTTACGCTCTGCGGATTGGTGCTGCTGGCCATGGCGGGAAGCTTTGCCACGGTGTTGATTGCCGCAGCGCTGGTCGGCACCGGTTCGTCGGTGTTTCATCCAGAATCGTCGCGCGTGGCGCGGATGGCCTCTGGCGGACGTCACGGGCTGGCACAATCTATCTTCCAGGTTGGCGGTAATTTCGGCTCGTCCCTTGGCCCGCTGCTGGCGGCGGTGATCATCGCGCCCTACGGCAAAGGTAACGTTGCCTGGTTTGTGCTCGCCGCCCTGCTGGCGATCATTGTGCTGCTACAAGTTAGCCGCTGGTACGCCGCGCAGCACCGGGTAAATAAAGGGAAAAAACCGCTGGCCATCATCAACCCGTTACCACGCAACAAAGTGGTGTTAGCGGTATGCGTCCTGCTGGTGCTGATTTTTTCCAAATACTTTTATATGGCGAGCATCAGCAGTTATTTCACTTTTTATCTGATGCAAAAATTCGCTTTATCGGTACAAAGCGCGCAGATGCACCTGTTTATCTTTCTGTTCGCGGTGGCGGCTGGCACGGTCATCGGCGGGCCGTTGGGCGATAAAATTGGGCGCAAATATGTGATTTGGGGTTCTATCCTCGGCGTTGCGCCTTTTACGCTGGTTTTACCCTACGCTAGCCTGTTCTGGACGGGAATATTGACCGTAATTATTGGTTTCGTGCTCGCCTCGGCGTTTTCCGCCATTTTGGTCTATGCCCAGGAGCTGTTACCTGGACGTATCGGCATGGTTTCCGGGCTGTTTTTCGGGTTCGCGTTTGGCATGGGCGGCCTTGGTGCGGCGGTGCTGGGGCTGGTTGCCGATTACACCAGTATCGAGTTGGTCTATAAAATATGTGCTTTCCTGCCGTTACTGGGGATTCTGACGATATTCCTGCCCGATAACCGCCCAGAACATTGATTTCTTTGCGGCCAAAGTCCTTCTTTGGCCGCCCCTCTCTCCTGTGTAAATGCCCCCAACGCGTGATTTATGTTACGGATGACCCGGTTGGGGATTATTTTCATCCAGATTGTTGTTTTCTTCAAAATTCAACAATTATTCATAAACGTAATAGTAGAAATTGTCATAAACTGTAACCTGGCTACCGGTCATCGACCGTAGGATCCACGCATCAACGAAAGGAGACGGAATGCATCACGCCACACCGCTTATCACCACCATTGTCGGCGGGCTTGTGCTCGCTTTTATCCTCGGCATGATTGCCAACAAACTGCGCATTTCTCCTCTGGTGGGCTACTTATTAGCAGGTGTGTTATCCGGGCCGTTTACGCCGGGTTTTGTGGCGGATACCAAGCTCGCGCCGGAACTCGCCGAATTAGGCGTGATTTTGCTGATGTTTGGCGTTGGGCTGCATTTCTCTTTGAAGGATTTGATGGCGGTAAAGGCCATCGCCATTCCCGGAGCGATAGCGCAAATCGCCGTCGCAACGCTACTGGGTATGGCGCTCTCCGCAATGCTGGGCTGGTCGCTAATGACCGGCATCGTCTTTGGGCTGTGTCTTTCCACCGCCAGTACCGTGGTGCTGTTGCGCGCGCTTGAAGAACGGCAACTGATTGATAGCCAGCGCGGGCAAATCGCCATCGGCTGGTTGATTGTTGAAGATCTGGTGATGGTATTGACGCTGGTGCTGCTGCCTGCGGTTGCCGGGATGCTGGAAAAAGGTAATGTCGGGCTGGCGTCGTTGGCGCTCGATATGGGCATCACCATCGGGAAAGTGGTGGCGTTTATCGCCATTATGATGCTGGTCGGCCGCCGCCTGGTGCCGTGGATTATGGCGCGCAGCGCCGCGACCGGTTCGCGCGAGCTGTTTACCCTTTCAGTGCTGGCGCTGGCGCTCGGCATCGCCTTCGGCGCGGTTGAATTGTTCGATGTCTCATTTGCCCTCGGCGCGTTCTTCGCTGGAATGGTGCTGAACGAATCCGAACTGAGCCACCGCGCGGCGCACGATACCCTGCCGCTGCGCGACGCGTTTGCAGTGCTGTTCTTTGTTTCCGTCGGCATGCTGTTCGATCCGTTGATTCTTATCGAGCAACCGCTGGCGGTACTGGGCACGCTGGCGATCATCATCTTTGGTAAATCACTGGCGGCGTTCTTGCTGGTGCGGATGTTCGGCCACTCGCCGCGAACGGCGCTGACCATTGCCGCCAGCCTGGCGCAGATTGGTGAATTCGCCTTTATCCTCGCGGGCCTGGGTATGTCACTGGGGTTATTGCCGCAAACCGGGCAAAACCTGGTGCTCGCCGGGGCGATCCTGTCGATTATGCTCAACCCGATCCTGTTTACTATTCTCGAAAAATACCTCGATAAAACCGAGACGTTGGAAGAGCAAACGCTGGAAGAGGCTATCGAAGAAGAGAAGCAGATTCCGGTGGATATCTGCAATCACGCCCTGTTGGTTGGTTTTGGCCGCGTCGGCAGCCTGTTGGGTGAAAAATTGCTGGCCCAAGGCATTCCGCTGGTGGTGATTGAAACCTCGCGCACCCGCGTGGACGAACTGCGCGAGCGCGGTATTCGCGCGGTATTGGGCAATGCCGCCAATGAAGAGATTATGAATCTGGCGCATCTGGACTGCGCCCGCTGGCTGTTGCTCACCATCCCCAACGGCTACGAAGCCGGGGAGATTGTCGCCACCGCCCGAGAGAAATGCCCGAATATTGAGATTATCGCCCGTGCGCATTACGACGATGAGGTGGATTACATCACCGAACGCGGCGCGAATCAGGTTGTGATGGGCGAACGCGAAATCGCCAATACCATGCTGACGCTGCTGGAGAAACCGCCAGTAGAAGAGGCGGTGACGGGGTGAGAAATACAAAGCAGGCTCCGCCTGCTTTTTTATGGTGCCAGCCGACGGGCCGCCCGTTGCACACCGTCAAAAATGGCGTCGCTAATATGTACTGGAAATCCTGCGGGCAACCGCTGGCGTGCTTCGGCAATCACGGCGGGCGTTTTGTCGTGAAACTCGGTTAACAACGCTGCCATTCGCTCTTCGCTGAACCCACACTCTCGCGCCGTTGCCAGAAAGTTACGGGGGTAAATCATGTCCCAGTCATATTTTTTTCCACCTCTTCCGGTGGAACGTAGCGCCATCGCCATTTTAATCTCTTGCCTCGCCAGCCCTTGACCGCCAATCATAGGATAACAAGAGAGAATATCGTAAAGCGGTGTCAGGCAGTATCCACCGTTTGGTCGGATAAAAACGGAATAGTTTTTAGCATGCCCATCGCTAGCGGCAAGGAGCCAGAACAGAATATGTGAACGCATAAAAGTTTCTCTATCTTCATCAGCGTAATCTGACCCCAGCAAAAAATGCATGATCTCAACAATGCTCGGCCCGCCATCGCTCTCATATTTTTTCGTTGAAGGGTAACCAAGTGCCTGACACATATCTTCTTGTGGAAGACGGGCAATCCACCGGCCACCGTCAACGAAACGACGGTCAAAGCGTGTAACAGCCAAGGCGCGAGTATGGGACGTAGAGATAATTTCACACGTAGGCACGGCCATCCCATAAAGGTCAGCCAGCAGCATACTCAGCCACTCATTCTCAACGCTTTCACGGAGATCCAGCTTGTAGCTATGGCTTTGGATCTCCCCCACAGGCAGTTTGAAAATATGCGTGGTAGGCGTAACGCCCGTTGGGATCTGCCAGCAGTCGTGATAACGAAGTAGCGCGGTCTTTTCCTGCGCACCAGCAATGGAAATACGAAAGTCCCTGCTCTCCTGTTGCAGATAACGGGAAGTACTCATGTAACCTGCCAGAATCTCTCCCAACTGCTCATCATTCAGCGCTTCACTTGATATCTGTTTGATGTTCTTTATCGCCTCTTCCGGCGGCTGAAGAATCAATGCGCCGACACAATCACGGCCGATTTCATATAACAGATCAAACGGCTGCAGTGAGTTCGCCTGATAGCGACGGGCAACCCTTTCGCGAATTTCGCGGTTATCCGGCAACAGATTATCGAAAAAATTGAATACGACTTCGCCTGAATATTCTATTTCACGCAGTGGCATAGAGAGCGATATAGGGCGCGCGCCTGCGGTTTGTAGCCACGTCTGGTGATATTGAAAGATATTTGCGCCGCTATTTTGCTGCACTAATGACCCGACCAGAAAACCATTCATATATACGGACAGGCCTCTCATTTACCACTCCTCCGTCCAGCCTTGCGTGGCTGTTTTTTCGCCTCTCTTTTCCACATGCAACTCCATATTCATTGCCGACAGGATTTTGAACAGGGTTTCGATCTGGGTTTTGGCCGGGCTATTTTCAAATTTAGAGAGCGTCTCTTGGCGTAACCCCACTTTTTCCGCCAATTGCTTTTGCGCTAATTTCTCTTGTTTTCGCACATCTTTTAAAAAAATAGCTAGCTGTTCCGGGGACGTAATCTTCAAGGTTCTCTCTCCATTTTTATGGTCACTAGCGCATAAAAATCAGTTTATGCGCGATTACGCATAAAATCAATTTTATGGTCATTCGCTCATAAAATGTATTTTATGGTCGAATGCGCATAAAAAAGCCGATACCTCTTGCTGTACCGGCTTTTAATCTGACCGCCCCGGAAAAATCAACGCTCCCAGTAGGATTCTTCGAGGCTATCTTCCCGCTCCGGCAGGCCACGGGTTAAGCGCGGTGAATGCTGGTTCAACACTTGATAACTTACGCGGTTGGCGTATTTACATACCTGCGCCAGCGACGAGTAGGTGAGCCAATTGTATTTATGTTTGCTGGAGTTCGGCACATTGGTGCGGTGATAGTTATTGGCGGTAATGTCGTGCAGCAACGCGGCCAGTGCGCCATCGCCCGCGCCGTTGGTGTTCATGATCTTTTCCGGCCCGCCCATGTATGGCGCAATGTGCGAGTAAATGCGCAGCGGGTTTTCACACTCTTTGTGGCGCAACGCGCGGCTGAATTCGAATTGATTAAACTCGGCAATCGCGCCGGGCAGCAGCGGATGCTGGGTTTTACGCTTCGCGTCGTCTTCGGTAAACCCTGCCATATACAACCCTACCGGGCCTGCGGTGCACAGCACCAAATCCACCCAGTCCAACGCTTTATCTGCCGCCAGTAGCGGATCGCTTTCGCCGGTCAACGCGTGGCCTTCCTCTTCGTTCATCGCCAAAATCGACACGTTCTCTTTGAGGAAATCACGCCACCACTGCACGTTATCGGCGATCACGTATTTGGTGCCTAGCGTCAAAACGACCGGCACATTGTGTTTTTTGGCATACGCCACCGCCTGCATGGTTGCATCCGGCATCGGCTCGCCGGGTTTGCAACGCACCAGATAGGAAGAGAGCACCAGCGCAGACGCACCGGCAATCACCGCTTCCGGGATGCTTTCAGCGCGTAACTGGTTCATATGACCAGGGCTGATGGCGAATGTACGCTCGCCGCTGTCGCTGATCAGCGTAAAGCAGCGGCCAATCGCGCCATCAACACCTTGCAGGTAGTTCAAATCGGTGCGGCTGGAGGTATTGCACAAATAGCGGTAGGCGTAGCTGCCAATCTGCACGTTGTCACACATCACGCCGAGCAATACTGAGCGATCGTCAGCCAACACCGAGTAGTTGTGCAGCGTGTTGCCAATGGTGCCACCGGCAAACTGATGGGTGATTAAGTTCTCGCGAACCAGTTCCTGATACAGCGCTTCGGCAACGTCATCCGCAATCACCAGCGAGTGCCCGGCACTCAGCCCATAACGCGCGACAAACGCATCGTCCACCTTCGCTTCAATGTCCACCAACGTCTGATCGATACCGACCACCCAGCAGGCGCTGATCTCACTTTCTGGTTGGATTTGTTGCAATAACGGATCGCGGGCGTCGACGGGGAAATAGTGTTTGGATTTACGTTTACCGGGAAATTTCATGATTGAGATACGTGCCATACATACGGGCTGTGAATGTTAACACATTCTCAGCCCAGGCGGCGATCAGCGATATTTCGCCGTCAGGTTGGCCATCATGTCGATATGTTCAGGGGCATCGTTCAGCGCGGGAATGTATTCGTATTTCTCGCCACCCGCTTCGAGGAAGAACTCGCGGTTTTGCACGGCGATCTCCTCCAGCGTTTCCAGGCAGTCCGCCGCAAAACCGGGCGACATCACCTGAATATGTTTCACGCCTTTTTCGCCGAGCATTTTCAACGTTTCGTCAGTGTAAGGCGTTAACCACGGCTCGCGCCCAAAGCGAGACTGGAAAGTCATCATCACTTTTTCCGGCGGCAAATCGAGGGCGGAAACCAGTTCGCGCGTGGTATCGCGGCAGCGTTGCGGGTAATCATCACCTTCCGCCGCATAACGTTGCGGAATGCCGTGATAAGAGAGCAGCAGCAGATCCGGCTCGCCATGCTCGGCAAAGGATGTGCGCACGCGGTTCGTCAGCGCAGCGATGTAATCCGCGTCGTCAGCGTAATCACGAATAAAGGAGATACCGGGGATATGGCGTTTTTTCGCCAGGATGCGCGCCAGCTCATCCCACACCGCCGCCACTGTCGAACAGGAGTATTGCGGATAGAGCGCCAGCACGACGATATGTTCGACATCCTGCGACAATAATTCATCCACTGCGCTTTCTAGCGACGGCGAACCGTAGCTCATGCCGAGTACTACAGGCACATCCGGCAGCCGCGCCGCCAGCGCCTGCTGCTGCCTGCGGCTGTAAACCATCAGGGGCGAACCCTCTTCCATCCACACGGAGTGATAGAGTTTTGCCACACGTGGCGAACGAACAGGCAGGATCACACCGCGTAATAGCGGCCACCACAGCAAACGAGGGGTATCCACCACACGTTTATCGCTTAAAAATTGCCGTAAATAACGTTTAACGGCCTGGGGGGTGGGTGCATCTGGGGTGCCGAGATTGGCCAACAAAATGCCCGTTTTCGCCTGACTCATTCGCGCCTCTTAATCATTTAAGTGGTTGATGATTGTAGCTGAAATGTGCGTAAACGGAACCAATCGTAGTGATTGATAGAGACTCCCCCGGCAGAACGCCGGGGAGAGAAGGATTAGCCGAGGATTTTTTCCAGTTCGGCACGCACATCGCTAACGGCTTTGGTGCCGTCCACTTTCGCGTATTGCGTGTTGCCGGCTTCGGCTTCTTTCTGATAGTAGCCAATCAGCGGTGCAGTCAGCTGATGATATTCCACCAGACGTTTACGCACGGTTTCTTCCTGATCGTCTTTGCGGGTGGTCAGCGCTTCGCCGGTCACGTCGTCTTTGCCTTCCACTTTCGGCGGATTGAATTTGACGTGGTAAACGCGACCAGAAGCCGCGTGTACGCGACGACCGACGATGCGATCCACGATCAGCTCATCCGGCACGGCGAATTCGAGCACGAAATCGACGTTGATGCCCGCTTCTTTCATGGCGTCAGCCTGCGGAATGGTTCGCGGAAAGCCGTCCAGCAGAAAACCGTTACGGCAATCTTCCTGGGAGATACGCTCTTTCACCAACGCGATAACCAGTTCGTCAGTCACCAGTTTGCCCGCGTCCATGATGTCTTTTGCCTGTTTGCCCAGTTCGCTGCCAGATTTCACCGCAGCACGCAGCATGTCACCGGTAGAGATTTGCGGAATACCGTATTTCTCCATGATGAACTGCGCCTGAGTTCCTTTACCCGCGCCCGGAGCGCCAAGCAGAATAATACGCATTGCGAAAATCCCCTCAAAAGTTGGTTCAATTTTTCAAAAAGCGCTAAAAGATACCACCAGAACGAGTATGGCTCAAGGAAGGCGCGCCCGCTGAAACGGTTAATGGTCTGTTTTCTTATTTGAGAAAGGGCACAAAAAAAGGGAGGCGTGAATGCCTCCCTGTGCGTGTTTACGAAACCAATAACTGATTCATACGGCGAATGAACTGGTTAGGATCTTCCAGCGTACCGCGCTCGGCAAACAGCGCCTGATCGAGCAGCAGCTCAACCCATTCGTTGAACTGCGCTTCGTCCTGAGTCTCCGCTGCGCGTTTTACCAGCGCGTGATCCGGGTTCAGTTCGAAGATATACTTCACTTCCGGCGCGCTCTGGCCTGCGGCAGCAAACAACTTCGCCATTTGTGTGCTCATTTCGTCGGCATCGGTCACCACCACCGCCGGAGTATCGGTCAGACGATGCGTCAAACGCACCTCTTTCACGCGCTCGCCGAGCAGGTTTTTCACGCGCTCAACAAACGGCTCCAGCGCTTTTTCGGCTTCTTTTGTGCTTTCGTCTACTTCGTCCGCCAGCTTGTCCAGCGACGCATCGGCTTTCGCAACAGACTGGAACGGCTTACCGTCGAACTCGGTCAGGTAGCTCATCATCCACTCATCAATGCGATCGGAAAGCAACAGCACTTCGATGCCTTTCTTACGCAGCAGCTCCAGATGCGGGCTGCTCTTCGCCGCGGCGTAGCTGTCGGCGGTGATGAAGTAGATCTTCTCCTGCCCTTCTTTCATGCGCGACACGTACTCGTCCAGCGACACGGTTTGCGCAGAAGAGTCATTGTGCGTTGACGCGAAACGCAGCAGTTTGGCAATGGTTTCCAGGTTGGCGCTGTCTTCGCCGGTCCCCTCTTTCAGCACCAGGCCAAACTGTTGCCAGAAGGTCTGGTATTTTTCCGCGTCGTCTTTCGCCAGTTTTTCCAGCATTTGCAGCACGCGTTTGGTCAACGCGGTGCGCAGGCTGCGGGTAACACTGCTGTCTTGCAGGATTTCACGGGAGACGTTGAGCGGCAGATCGTTGGAATCCACCAGGCCACGCACGAAGCGCAGATAGTTCGGCATAAACTGTTCAGCTTCGTCCATGATAAACACGCGCTGCACGTAGAGTTTCAGGCCGTGCTTGTGATCGCGGTTCCACATATCCCACGGCGCCTGCGACGGGATATAAAGCAGGCTGGTGTACTCCTGCTTCCCTTCCACACGGTTGTGGCTCCAGATCAGCGGGTCGGTAAAGTCGTGGGAAATGTGTTTGTAAAACTCGTTGTACTCGTCGTCTTTGATTTCCGACTTGTTGCGCGTCCACAGCGCCTGCGCTTTGTTGATCTTTTCCCAGGAAACGACGGTTTCGCCGTCTTTCTCTTCCTGTTTTTCGATCTCAACCGGCAGGGCGATATGGTCGGAATATTTGCTGATGATGGAACGCACACGCCAGTCGTTGAGGAAATCATCTTCCCCTTCGCGCAGATGCAGGGTGATTTCAGTACCGCGATCGGCTTTGGTGATGTCGGCGACGGTATATTCGCCCGCGCCTTCCGATTCCCAGAACACGCCGTTTTCCGCACCTTCGCCCGCCGCACGGGTACGCACGGTCACTTTATCGGCAACAATAAACGCGGAATAGAAACCAACGCCGAACTGACCAATCAGCTGGCTGTCTTTCGCCTGGTCGGAACCCATTGATTCGAGGAACGCTTTGGTGCCGGATTTGGCAATCGTCCCCAGATGGTCAATGACTTCATCGCGCGTCATACCAATGCCGTTGTCGGCGATGGTCAGCGTGCGGTTCTCTTTATCAAAGGAGACACGCACGTGCAGATCGCCGTCGCCTTCGTATAGTTCAGGTTTGGAGAGCGCGCGGAAACGCAGTTTGTCCGCCGCATCAGAGGCGTTGGAGATAAGCTCACGCAGGAAGATTTCTTTGTTGGAATAAAGAGAGTGGATCATCAAATGCAGAAGCTGTTTGACCTCTGACTGGAAACCACGAGTTTCTTGTCCTTTCATTGGGAAAACCTCAACAATGCCATTTACAAGGTGAAAAAAGCGTTGAGGGAGAAGTGGGGGTAGGAGAGGTAATTTTCAAGCGGAGGCAAAAATTTCTGCCTCCGTTTGGTTAAAAACGAATCTTGTGACGCCCGGCTAACGAGTGCGACAACGTCGTACCGTCGACCATTTCCAGTTCGCCGCCCACCGGCACACCGTGCGCGATACGGCTGGCTTCCACGCCATATTGCGCGCACAGCTCCGCAATATAGTTGGCCGTCGCCTCTCCTTCCACCGTGGGGTTGGTGGCGAGGATCACTTCCTGGATTTTTTCAGACTCAAGACGCTGCTCCAGCCTGTCGAGGCCGATATCATCAGGCCCGATACCGTCCAGCGGCGACAGATGCCCCATGAGCACAAAGTAGCGGCCAGAGAACTGCCCGGTTTGCTCAATGGCGTAGATATCCGCCGGGCTTTCCACCACGCAGATTTGACCGTTTTCCTGGCGACGAGGGTTGCTGCAAATATTGCAGATCTCTTGCTCGGTAAACGTTCGGCAATCGCTACAGTGACCGATTTCCGACATCGCCCGGGTGAGCGACTGCGCAAGACGCATACCGCCGCTGCGATCCCGCTGCAACAGCGTAAACGCCATGCGCTGCGCCGACTTCGGGCCAACGCCCGGCAGGCAGCGCAGGGCTTCCATAAGCTGCGTTAACAGCGGACTGGTTTGCATCAGAACGGCATCTTAAAGCCTGGCGGCAGAGACATACCGGAAGAGACGGAAGCCATTTTCTCTTTCTGGGTTTCTTCAATGCGGCGAGCGGCATCGTTAAAAGCAGCGGCAACCAGATCTTCCAGCATCTCTTTGTCGTCTTCCAGCAGGCTCGGATCGATCTCCACGCGACGGCAGTTATGGGCGCCGTTGATGGTGACTTTCACCAGACCCGCGCCAGATTCGCCGGTCACTTCCAGCTGAGCTATCTCTTCCTGCACTTTCTGCATTTTTTCTTGCATCTGCTGGGCCTGCTTCATCAGGTTACCCAGACCGCCTTTACCAAACATAGGCTTCTCTCTTTAGCTGTGGTGACTGACCAGAGTGATAAGTCACATTCAGGGTTGAAAACGGGTTGCGCCAGCAGCCCGTCAAAGGGGGCGGATACTCTCTTCATCCAGATCCGCATCGAAAAACCGTTGCAGGGTCTGGATATTGTTATCCGCGATAATCGACTCACGCGCCTGCGCGAGTTTCTCTTCATAGATTGCCTGACGCCACTCCAGCGGCGTACGCTCCGCCGGATTATCATCTTCAATAATCGTCAGTTCAACCGCAGAACCGTGCAATTCGCTCAGCGCGTCACTCAATGCTTTCTGCGCCGCCGGGGAATTAAGATGGCGCTGTGAACTGCGCAAATGCAGGCACCAACGCTCACCGTCTTGCTCTTTCCAGGCATTCAATGCGACCTGTTCCACTAGTTTTGGCAGCTTAAGCTGGCTGACTTCGTTGGCCCAGGCGTCACGCTCAATGGCCTCTTCCGCCAGCTTTTTCGCCAGCTCCGGCGTTTTTTCATGCTCCAGCGCTTTTTTCAGCGCTTTCGGCGTGGCGACCACTTCTTTGACTTCTTCAACGATAGTGGTCGCTTTCCAGCGATAGGCTTCTTTCTTCGCAGGCATCTGTTCAAGCGCCGACGGCGCCGGGCGTGATTGCACGCGCTCGGTCACCGATGCCAGTCTCTCCAGCGCGGCATTGTTCACCGGCCGCGCGCGGGTTGCGGCTGCCGGTTCACTCTTTTTTGCTTTGTCTGCTCCCTGCGCACGTTGCAGTTGTCTGCGCGCCGCCAACACTTGGCTGGTCGACTCCGGCAAGGGAACATCCGGTTGTGGCGCGTGCTGCGCCTGCGGTGCGGGTGCCACCTGTTGCGGCGAAATCACCGCCGTTGGGGCGACGGGCGCGAAAGATTGTTGCTGAACTTCCGGCGCGGGCAACGGCATACGCGGATGAAACGCCAGCGCGCGCAGCAGCGTCATTTCAACGCCCATCCGCCGGTCCGGCGCGAACGGCAGCTCTTTACGGCCAATCAGCAGTGTCTGGTAATAAAGCTGCACGTCGGTTGGCGGCACGGTGCGCGCTAGCTCACGCAGGCGATGTTCAACCGGCGCCATATCGCTGCCGAGCGCGGCGGGCGTCAATTGAACCATAGCGATACGGTGCAACAGGGTTTGCATCTCCAGCAGCAGAGCATCCCACTCAATACCACGGGAGGCGGCGTCATTGACCAGCGCCATTGCGCGTTCGCCGTTGGCGGCCACCACGGCTTCAACCAGCAACAGCGCCTGATCGTCATTTAATGTACCGAGCATTGAACTGACAACGGCGGCAGAAAGTTGACCGTTACCGCTGGCAATCGCCTGATCGGTCAGGCTCAGCGCATCGCGCAGGCTGCCATCGGCCGCGCGGGCGAGCAGTTGCAGGGCGCGCGGTTCAGATTCGATCTTCTCGTCGGCGAGAATATGTTCAAGCTGGGTGCGGATCTGGTCGACATCCAGCGCTTTGAGATGGAACTGCAGGCAACGGGAAAGAATGGTCACCGGCAGTTTTTGCGGATCGGTGGTCGCCAGCAGGAATTTGACGTGCGCGGGCGGCTCTTCAAGCGTTTTTAACAGCGCGTTAAAGCTGTGACGCGAGAGCATATGCACTTCATCGATCAGATAAACTTTGAAGCGGCCGCGCGCCGGGGCGTACTGCACGTTGTCCAGCAGGTCGCGGGTGTCTTCGACTTTGGTGCGCGAGGCGGCGTCGATTTCAATCAAATCGACAAAACGTCCCTGCTCGATTTCACGGCAGTTATCACAGACGCCGCACGGCGTGGCGGTGATGCCGGTTTCGCAGTTCAGCCCCTTCGCCAGCAAACGGGCAATAGAGGTTTTCCCGACGCCACGGGTGCCGGAGAACAGATACGCATGATGAATGCGTCCTGATGTTAAGCCGTTCGCCAGTGCGGTCAGCACATGCTCCTGGCCGACGACGTCAGCAAAAGTTTGTGGTCGCCATTTTCGGGCTAAGACCTGATAACTCATTGGCAGGCTCTGAAACGCTGGAAGGTGGATTCACGAAGGGATAATGCTAACACAGCAACGGCTGTGAATGCACTTCATCCCTCAGGCGTGAGAGATGAAGTGTGTTTGCGTGGGCCGCAGGATCAATGCCCCGGGAACGGCACCAGGCTGTAGCTGGTAACACCTTGTTTTTCAAGGCGATTCTCGCCACCGAGGTCGAACAGATTAATGATGAATGCCGCGTCGGTCACTTCGCCACCCAAGCGGCGGATCAACTTGACTGTCGCTTCGATGGTACCGCCGGTCGCCAGCAGATCATCCACCACCAGCACTTTGTCGCCCGCTTCGATTGCATCGACGTGGATCTCTAACTGATCGGTGCCGTATTCCAGCTCGTAGCTTTCGGCGATGGTTTCACGCGGCAGTTTACGCGGCTTGCGCACCGGCACGAAGCCAACGCCCAGACCCAGCGCAACCGGTGCGCCAAACAGGAAGCCACGCGCTTCGGTACCGACAACTTTGGTGATCCCGGCGTTTTTGTAACGCTCAACCAGCAATTCGATGCTGAGAGCGTACGCTTTCGGGTCTTCCAGCAAACTGGTGACATCACGGAACAGGATGCCCGGCTTTGGGTAATCCTGAATGCTTTTGATGCTGTTTTTGAGAAATTCAAGCTGCTGCGCAGTCGCTGTCATGGATTTTTTGCCTGATAGAAACGGTATTACTCACGGTACATGCGATTGAAGGCTTATGTAACCACTGATTAACATTTAACCAGCCGCACCCGTGCTCGAAAACGCTCGAATTTACTGGCTGCGCACGACAATTGCAACAGCCATTGCTGCGCTTTATGGTTTTTGTTGCTTTGCATCAATCACAGGAATGCGCCACATAAAAATCAGCAGGCAGGCCAAAATGATCAACAGCAGAATGCGCACCCACAACATGTGCACGAAATACAACGAAATGGCGAAGGTCACCAGCGTCACGGCGATAGCACGCGGCTTCGCGCCGGGCGGCATCGCGCGGTATTGCTGCCAGTGACGCAAATAGCCGCCGAACCAGGAACGGTAAAGCAGCCATTGATGAAACCGCGGCGATGAGCGCGCAAAACACCACGCGGCCAATAAAATGAAAGGGGTGGTCGGTAAAAGAGGCAATACGACGCCGAGAGTGCCGAGCACTACCGCCAGCCAGCCAATGATGATTAAAATAGTGCGTTGCATAATGCGAATCGTTACCGGGATGAGCGGGTAATGTAACATAATCACCGCGATTTACAGGGGGAGAGGCATGAAAAGCGACGCGCTTTTACAGACGCTGGAACGACAACTGACGGTACTGCGCCAACAGGCCGCGCCGCTGGCGCAACATACCACGGTCAGCCCGCGCTTTGATCGACATCTTTTTCAGACTCGCAACACGCTGATGCAATCCTATCTGGATGAAACCGCCGCAAACCTGGCGGCATTGCGCCACGCGGTGAATGGCAATCATTTGCCGCAGGTGACCTGGCTTGCCGAACACTTAACGGCGCAAATCGCGGCCTTAACGCGTGAAAGCGCGGTCTGGTCGCTGCGCGCATGGGACAATTCGTCTCCCGGCATTACCCGCTGGCAACGCCGACGTTTGCAGCATCAGGAGTATGAACGCCGTTTGCTGGCGATGAAGCGCGAACGCGAACAACGTTTAACAACGGTCACAACGCTGATTGAGCAGCAGCAATTGCATAAAGAAGTCGAGGCACTGAGCGCACGGCTCGCGCGCTGTCGCAATGCGCTGGACAATATTGAGAGCGTGCTGGCGCGCTTAACCCGTTAACCCGAGGAAAAATCATGTCACTGGAAAATGCCCCGGATGAGGTCAAGCTGGCTGTGGATTTGATTATGTTGCTGGAACAGCATGAGATCGCGCCAGAAGTGGTGTTAAAGGCGCTGGAAATTGTGAAGCGGGATTTCGAGAAGAAGCAATTATCGGCCCCCCTCCCCTAAGGAAGAGGGGCACGCGTTTAGTTCATCGTGGCAGGCGTTGGATCGTCGCCTTTTAGCTCGCGTTTCACCTCTGTCACTTCCTCACCATTGCCATTGCGCAGGTGAACTTCCAACTGATTGAAAGCGATGTTGATGTCGTTCTCGCGGCACAGCTGATCGATAGTGCGGTTGAGCTCGTCCACGGTATAGCTGCGATCGCGCAGTTCACGCACATACAGACGCAATTCGTGATCCAGCGTGCTCGGCCCAAAGGTGGTGAAAAACACCGAGGGTTCGGGATCGTGCATTACTTTCGGGTGTTCCATCGCCGCTTTCAGCAGCACTTTTTTCACTTTATCCAGATCCGAACCGTAGGCCACGCCAAGGCGGATCACCACGCGGGTGATGGTATCGGACAGCGACCAGTTGATCAGGCGCTCGGTAACGAACGCTTTGTTCGGGATAATCACCTCTTTACGGTCAAAGTCGGTGATGGTGGTGGCACGAATGCGGATTTTGCTGACCGTGCCAGAGAAGGTACCGATAGTGACGGTATCGCCGATGCGCACCGGGCGCTCGAACAGAATGATCAGACCGGAGACAAAGTTACCGAAGATCTCCTGCAAGCCAAACCCGAGGCCGACCGACAGTGCCGCCGCCAGCCATTGCAATTTGTCCCACGACACGCCTAACGAACCGAAGACCGTCAACGCCCCGACCGCGATAATGATGTAATTCAAAATCGTGGTGACGGCGTACGATGACCCCTGGCGCATATTGAGCCTTGAGAGCACCAACACTTCCAGCAAACCGGGCAAGTTACGAATCAGCGCCCAGGCCACCACAAACACAATCACTGCAAATAACAGGCTGCCGAGCGTGACGCTTTTCACCACTGCCGCACCGGCTTCGGTACCGTTGTAATGCCACAGCGTGATGCTGTCGAGATAGGCGAACACGGTGATCAAATCCGACCAAATGGCCCAGAACACCACGCCAAACAGCGCCACCATCACCAGCATGGTGATTCGCAGTGTTTGCTGGTTAACCTGCTCCAGCGCAATGGTCGGTTCTTCCGGTGGTTCCGCGCCTTCGGCCCCCTCTTTCACCATATTCTGACGACGCGCCAGCGCACGGCGATAGGCAATACGGCGCGCCGCCACGCTCAAACCGCGCAGGACCGTCTGGTAAAGCAGGTTCCAGATGATCACCAGATAAACGGTTTCAATCCAGCGCCCGGAAAGGCGCAGCGTAGTGTAGAAGTAACCGGTCGCGGTCAGCACCATCAAAGCAATCGGCACAATCGCCAGCACGGTAACCGTCACCAGACGCATGCCATGTGACTCTTTATCGCGCCAGCTTTCGCGGAACATCGGCCAGACCAAGCCGGTGATGACCAGCAAGTTCAGCAGAATCACAAACTGCCCGAGCACATCATCCATCAGATGCAACGGGGAAAGCTCCGACACTACTGACCAGAAATGCAGCGGCAGTAAGGCCAGGCTGACGCGCACGATCTGCCGACGCCAGTGGCTGGTCAGTTGTTCGGGCATATTAAAGTGGTTCACCGCGACGCCGTCTTTTTCCAGCACTTTCCAGCACAGGCCAAATACCAGCCAGAATAGCGCCAGTTTTTTACTGAACGCCCATAGCAGTTCACTGATATTCAGCTGCATAGTGAGCAGGATCAGGCCGACGGCCAGAATCAGCAGACATACCGGCAACGCGCGGATCAGATCGATGAGAATCGCTTTGGGCGTATGCAACTGGCTGTCACTGCGTAATTGCCCGACTTGCGCAGCGAGTTTCGCCTGGTAACTTTTCAGCCAGCGCAAACGCCAGCGGATCAGCCCGGCAATCAGTAAAAGCGGCAAACCGGCCAGGAACGCGATGGCGACTGCAGGCCAGGCTTTTTCCCAGTTAACTGTGATTTTGGTGCCTTTTATCTGGTCGTGCAGCGCTTTCGGGAAGGATTTGATCCAGTCCCAGTCCATCGGTTTATTGCTGTTTACCCAGAAGATTTGCTGCGTCAGGATCTCTTGCAAGCTCTTCGACACACTCATCAACTGCTGCTGATTGACCTGCAAGTTAATCGCCATCATCAGTTGGTTGCCCAGTTGCTTGTTCAACTGATCGAGCAGTTCGCGGCGCATATCAACCACTTGCAGCAATGCGTCGTGAACTTCATCGTTCACCTCGCTTTGATGGCCCTCTTCGAGCCTGGCGACAAAGTTTTCATTCTGAAACAGCGCGTCACGCTGCTGGTTGATGTCGAACTGCTCAAGACGCAAATCCGCGATGCGGTTGGTCATGTCTTCCAGCTCATCCGCCGACGGCAGCGTTTGTTGTTGCTGATAAAGAATACGCGACAGCAGCAGGCTGCCTTTCAGCACGGAAATTTGTTCTTTAATATTGCGTTCGGATTGCAGTGCGCGATCGAGCCAGTTTTTCACTTTGATATTCTGCTGCACCAGTGCGTTTCCGCTTTCGGTGGCAGAAATCAGTTTCTGGCTAAGCTGGTGGTTGATATCCAGTTCCTGTTTCACCAGCGGATTTGCCTGAATACGCGCCGTTTCATCCGGCGTGACGGCTTCCTGCGCAGTTTTTTCCGTCAGCGTCAAACGCTTGCTGTTCACCGCTTCCTGCAACAACTGCAACTGGTGTTCGAGACGATTACTGTTCGCCGTCACGTAATCACGTTGCTTTTGCAGGGTGTCCTGCAATGTCGTGTTGCCTTCAAGGCTTTTACGCAGTTGTTCGATTTGCGCATTGAGCAACGCCTGCTGCGCCTGCAACAGCGTTTGCTGCGTTGGACGCAATGCGCCCTCGCCCGCGACAGTGCCGTTCAGGCGGTTGCGAATTTGCTGTAACTGTTGCGAGGCGGCGTACATTGCGCTTTGTACGCGTTCCGGCTGCGTCTGTAATGAGACCAGTTGGCTGTTGTAATTGGATAAGTCATTCTGCGCGGTTTGCAGATCTTCGAGCAGTTGCGAAACGCGCGATTCAAGTTGGCGCAGAGAGAGCGTGGCGAGCGTTTTACGTGTTTCGTCGTCGTTGTCTTTATCGCTGAGCGCGTTGAGCGCATCGGTTGCCTGGCGCAGTTTTTCCGGTGCCTGCGCGACTTTTTGCTTCAGCAGCGCGGTTTCCTGCTTCACGCGATCGATTTTATCGAGCGTTTCCAGCGTTTCGGTCAGATCCTGGATAACCAGTTTGTCCTGCGCCGAATGATTTTTTTGCTTATTCAGCGTGTCGAGTTGGCTTTGCACATCGTTGCGGGAGGGCAAATCACTGGTTGTCTGCGCCAAAGCGACGTTACTCACCAGGCTTAAAAAGACAAGAAACAGTGCGGTGGCAAAAGCTGCGAATGTGTTTTGCGTGCGATTGTTGTGCAACATAATTTGAGCGATCGTTTTCTGTACGGGAAAGGCGGCCGGAATAGCCACGCGCGAAGAATATCACGCAGTTAGATAACTACCTAGAAGAGTGAGAAGCCTCCAGGAGAAATCCTGGCGGCTGGAGGAATCACGCGCTGAGGGAAGGTTCGCCGTTGCGTAGCGTGGGGCAAAACTGGCACATTTCCAACAGGATCGCCACATAGTCACGGGCTTCTTTTTTAAGATCAAAAGATTGTGGCGCGAACAGCCAGTTTTCCATAATCCCGGAAACATACGCGCGCATTAACACCGCGACGCGGCGCGTGAGTAAATTAGCGGGCAGCGATTTTGCCTGAATGCATTCGTTCAACGTCGCTTCAATGCGATCATAGCTTTCGAGGCATAAATCCCGCTGCGCTTCTTGCACCACCGCCATTTCGCCGACAAACTCGCATTTGTGGAAAATGATTTCCATCATCAAGCGACGGCGCTCTTCAACAACCGTTGCTTCAAGGATATAAACCAATATTTCTCTTAACACTGAGAGTGGATCGCCAGGGAATTTTGCCCGATACTCAATCTCTAAATCGCCAATACTGGACTCTGACAGTTCCCAAATTTCACTAAACAAATCTGACTTATTTTTGAAATGCCAGTAAATCGCGCCGCGAGTCACGCCTGCCGCCTGCGCAATTTCAGCCAGCGAAGTAGAAGAAACGCCCTGTTGGGAAAACAACCGCATGGCGACATCAAGAATATGCTGTCGTGTCTCAAGCGCCTGTTGTTTGGTTTTTCGTGCCATATGTTGGTGAATTTACAGGAGTTAGATTTACATACATTTATGAATGTTTGTACCATAGCACGACCATAATATAAACGCAGCAATGGGTTTTTGGACCTTTGATCCATTGATCAATTTGAAATTGAAATCGGACACTCGAGGTTTACATATGAACAAAAACAGAGGGTTAACGCCTCTGGCGGTCGTTCTGATGCTTTCGGGCAGCTTAGCGCTTACAGGATGTGATGAAAAACCTGCGCAGCAGGGAGCAGGCCAGGCGCCTGAAGTAGGTGTCGTAACGGTCAAAGCGGAACCTCTGCAAATCACTACCGAACTCCCGGGCCGTACCAGCGCGTTTCGCATTGCCGAAGTTCGTCCGCAGGTCAGCGGCATTATTTTAAAACGCAACTTCACCGAAGGCAGTGACGTCGAAGCTGGTGTCTCGCTCTATCAGATTGATCCGGCAACTTATCAAGCCGCTTACGACAGCGCGAAAGGTGATTTGGCCAAAGCGCAAGCCGCGGCGAATATCGCCCAAATGACCGTCAATCGTTATAAAAAACTGTTAGGCACTAAATACATCAGCCAACAGGATTACGACACGGCGCAGGCAGACGCTCAACAGGCGAACGCCTCGCTTGTCGCAGCAAAAGCCGCGGTCGAAACCGCGCGTATCAATCTTGCATACACTAAAGTTACTTCTCCTATCAGCGGTCGTAGCGGTACCTCAACCGTAACGGAAGGCGCACTGGTGCAGAGTGGGCAAACGACTGCGCTGACCACCGTGCAGCAGCTTGACCCGATCTACGTTGACGTCACCCAGTCCAGCAACGATTTCCTGCGTTTGAAACAAGAACTGGCGAACGGAACCCTGAAACAGGAAAACGGCAAAGCGAAAGTGGAGCTGGTCACCAATGACGGCGTTCAGTATCCGCAAGCGGGCACCCTTGAAGTTTCCGGCGTGACGGTTGACCAGACTACCGGTTCTATCACGCTGCGCGCGGTGTTCCCGAACCCGGATCACTTCTTACTGCCGGGCATGTTTGTTCGCGCCAAGCTGGAAGAAGGGGTTAACCCGAACGCACTGCTGGTTCCACAGCAAGGTGTGACCCGCACGCCGCGCGGCGACGCGACGGTGATGGTCGTGGGCGAAGGCGACAAAGTTGAAGTCCGTAATATTACCGCGGGCCAGGCCATTGGCGATAAATGGCTGGTTACCGACGGTCTGAAAAGCGGCGATCGCGTAATCATTGAAGGGTTACAAAAAGTCAAACCTGGCGCGCAGGTGAAAGCCCAGGAAGTGACATCTGACAATAAACAGCAAGCTCAGGCCGGCGGTCAGTCAGAGAAACCGAAGTCTTAACTTAAACAGGAGCCGTTAAGACATGGCTAAGTTTTTTATCGATCGCCCCATATTTGCGTGGGTTATCGCGATCATCATCATGCTGGCAGGGGCGCTATCGATCCTCAAACTGCCGGTAGCGCAATATCCAACGATTGCGCCGCCAGCCGTTCAGATCACAGCAACCTACCCTGGTGCTGATGCGAAAACGGTGCAGGATACCGTGACGCAGGTTATCGAACAGAACATGAACGGTATCGATAACCTGCTGTACATGTCCTCCAACAGTGATTCCTCTGGTACGGTTCAGATAACCATCACCTTTGATTCCGGTACGGATGCGGATATCGCGCAGGTTCAGGTGCAGAACAAGCTGCAACTGGCCATGCCGCTTTTACCGCAGGAAGTACAGCAACAAGGCGTGAGTGTTGAAAAATCATCCAGTAGCTTCCTGATGGTTCTCGGTATGATCAGTACCGATAACTCAATGACGCAGGAAGATATTGCCGACTATGTTGGCGCGACCATCAAAGATCCGGTCAGCCGTACTGCGGGCGTGGGTGACGTTCAGCTGTTTGGTGCGCAGTATGCAATGCGTATCTGGATGGATCCGAACAAGCTGAATAACTTCCAACTGACGCCCGTTGACGTTATTTCAGCTATCACTGCGCAGAACGCCCAAGTGGCAGCCGGTCAGTTGGGCGGTACGCCGCCGGTGAAAGGGCAGCAGTTGAACGCCTCAATCATCGCGCAGACCCGTCTGACGTCGACAGAAGAGTTCGGCAAAATTCTGCTGAAAGTGAACAGCGACGGTTCGCAGGTTCGTCTGCGCGATGTCGCGAAGATCGAACTGGGTGGTGAAAACTACGACATTATCGCGCGTTACAACGGCCAGCCGGCAGCCGGTTTGGGTATCAAACTGGCGACGGGCGCGAACGCGCTGGATACCGCAGCCGCAGTACGCGACACCATTGCCAAGCTGCAACCGTTCTTCCCACACGGTTTGAAAGTGGTGTATCCGTACGACACCACACCGTTCGTTAAGATCTCTATTAACGAAGTGGTGAAAACGCTGGTCGAAGCGATCGTGCTGGTGTTCCTGGTAATGTATCTGTTCCTGCAAAACTTCCGCGCGACGTTGATTCCAACCATCGCGGTACCGGTGGTTTTGCTTGGGACGTTCGCGATACTCGCCGCGTTCGGTTACTCCATAAACACCCTCACCATGTTCGGTATGGTGCTGGCGATAGGCCTGTTGGTGGATGACGCCATTGTGGTGGTGGAGAACGTCGAACGTGTGATGATGGAAGAAGGCCTGCCGCCGAAAGAAGCGACGCGGCGCTCAATGGAACAGATCCAGAGCGCGCTGGTCGGTATTGCGCTGGTGCTGTCGGCGGTATTCGTACCGATGGCCTTCTTCGGTGGCTCTACCGGTGCTATCTATCGTCAGTTCTCCATTACCATTGTTTCCGCGATGGTACTGTCGGTGCTGGTTGCGTTGATCCTAACGCCCGCGCTGTGCGCCACCATGCTGAAGCCGATTGCGAAAGGCGATCACGGAGAAGGTAAAAAAGGCTTCTTCGGCTGGTTCAACCGCATGTTTGAGAAGAGCACGCACCACTACACCGACAGCGTGGGCAACATCCTGCGCAGCACCGGTCGTTATCTGCTGCTCTATATCATCATCGTTGCGGGCATGGCGGTGCTGTTTGTCCGTCTGCCAAGTTCGTTCCTGCCTGACGAAGACCAGGGCGTATTTCTGACCATGGCCCAGTTGCCTGCGGGCGCGACGCAAGAGCGTACGCAGAAAGTGCTGGACGAAGTGACGAATTACTATCTGGAAAACGAGAAAGCCAACGTTAACTCCGTCTTTACCGTTAACGGCTTCGGTTTCTCGGGTCGCGGTCAGAACACTGGTCTGGCATTCGTGTCGCTGAAAAACTGGGAAGAGCGTTCGGGTGACGAGAACAAAGTGCCAGCCATTGCGGGTCGCGCAAGCGCTCACTTTGCACAGATTAAAGATGCGATGGTGTTCGCCTTTAACCTCCCCGCGATTGTTGAACTGGGTACGGCAACCGGCTTTGACTTCCAACTGATCGACCAAGCCAACCTGGGTCACGACAAATTGACCCAGGCGCGTAACCAGTTGTTCGGCGAAATCGCGCAGCACGCCGATCTGCTGGTGGGCGTACGTCCGAACGGTCTGGAAGATACGCCGCAGTTTAAGATCGACATCGATCAGGAAAAAGCGCAGGCGCTGGGTGTGTCGATTAGCGACATCAACACTACACTGGGCGCAGCCTGGGGCGGCAGCTACGTCAACGACTTTATCGACCGCGGTCGCGTGAAGAAAGTGTACGTAATGTCGCAGGCGAAATACCGTATGTTGCCAAGCGATATCGGTACCTGGTATGTCCGTGCCAGCGATGGTCAGATGGTGCCGTTCTCCGCGTTCTCTACAACACACTGGGAATATGGTTCGCCGCGTCTGGAACGTTACAACGGTCTGCCGTCAATGGAACTCCTTGGTCAGGCAGCGCCTGGTAAGAGTACCGGTGAAGCGATGGCGATGATGGAAGAACTGGCTAGCAAGTTGCCAACCGGTATCGGTTACGACTGGACGGGCATGTCCTATCAGGAACGTCTCTCCGGCAACCAGGCACCGGCGCTGTATGCCATCTCGCTGATTGTGGTCTTCCTCTGTCTGGCGGCGTTGTATGAGAGTTGGTCGATTCCGTTCTCGGTCATGCTGGTGGTGCCGTTAGGGGTTGTGGGTGCGTTGCTCGCCGCGACATTCCGCGGGCTCAGTAACGACGTTTACTTCCAGGTGGGCCTGCTGACAACCATTGGCTTGTCGGCGAAGAACGCGATACTTATCGTCGAATTCGCCAAAGATCTAATGGATAAAGAAGGTAAAGGCCTGGTGGAAGCCACGCTCGAAGCCGTGCGTATGCGTCTGCGTCCAATCCTGATGACGTCGCTGGCGTTCATCCTCGGGGTTCTGCCGCTGGTTATCAGTACTGGCGCGGGTTCCGGCGCGCAGAACGCAGTAGGTACAGGCGTTATGGGCGGGATGATCACCGCAACCGTGCTGGCTATCTTCTTCGTTCCGGTGTTCTTTGTGGTGGTTCGCCGCCGCTTTAGTCGCCGCAGCGAGGATATTGAGCACAGCCATAGGGTTGAACAGCACTGATTTATTTCAGTTCTATATTAGAAAAAGGCCGCGCTAAGCGGCCTTTTTCTTTTCAACTCATCCGATGATTAAACCATTTATTGTTAATTCGTTTAATTTATGCTGTCGATATAAGGCATATAATCTCTGTGTATTTGGAATGCATCTTTGATTCCAGGTAATATTCTTAATTTGCACTTATCATCTGTTTAAGTCAGAAAAATCCTGGCCTCAAAATATTCCCCAAACAAGAATAATCTATACTATGCTAACTTAATGAATCATAAGGCTACGCGCACAGTAATGGACGTAAATGAGACGCTTCGCATCCTTACATTTGACTGCTTATTCGTCCATTTTCGACAGGAAAAGATATTATTTGTAATTTTTCGTGATAGCTCAATGAAATCCCTTTGAGACTGGCATATAGTTATATCACCGAACGTAAACCAGCATATGTCTCTGGTCAGAGCAGAAGTTCCCATCCTGAATCAGCCTTTGGTTAGTAAAAAATTACCACTCAGAAGGGGATGCGTTATGGACGAATACTCGCCGAAAAGGCATGATATTGCGCAGCTCAAATTTCTCTGCGAAACGTTGCACCATGACTGCCTCGTTAATCTTGAAGAGAGCCATCATGGGTGGGTCAACGATCCGACTTCAGCAATCAATTTGCAGTTAAACGAGCTGATAGAACACATAGCGACTTTCGCGCTGAATTATAAAATTAAGTACAATGAAGATAATAAGCTGATTGAACTGATAGACGAATACCTCGACGACACGTTTATGTTGTTCAGTAGCTATGGCATTAATACACACGACTTACAGAAATGGCGTAAAACAGGTAACAAACTGTTCCGCAGTTTCGTCAATGTAAGCAAGGCTAATCCAGTAAGCCACTCTTGTTAATTTTTCAACACTAAGGTGAAGGTATGTCCGAAAAACCATTAACAAAAATTGATTATTTGATGCGTTTAAGACGCTGTCAGACAATTGATACCCTCGAACGCGTAATTGAAAAAAATAAATATGAACTTCCTGATGAGGAACTTGCGGTGTTTTATTCAGCAGCCGATCATCGCCTGGCAGAACTCACCATGAATAAGCTCTATGACAAAATCCCCTCCTCCGTGTGGAAATTTGTTCGCTAATTATTCTGAAACTCTATTTACGTTTTTTCTGAACAGTATGCCGTTCAACCTCCGTGCCAGGTGCCCCCGAACCAATGAATGATGAAAAACAAAAAATGATTGCCGGTCTGCCCTATCGCCCAGCAGATGAAACGCTGCGTGCCGATCGTCTGCGCGCCCGACAATTGCTTCATCGTTACAACCATTCGAGCCCGGAGGAAAAAGCCGAACGCAGCGCGATCCTCGCTGAACTCCTCGGTCAAAGCGAAGGCGCGTATATCGAACCCAGTTTCCGCTGTGATTACGGCTACAATATTGTGCTCGGCAAAGCGTTCTACGCGAATTTTGATTGCGTGATGCTTGATGTCTGTCCCATCAATATTGGTGATAATTGCATGCTCGCGCCGGGCGTACATATTTACACCGCAACCCACCCTGTTGATGCCGCCGAAAGGATTAGCGGTGTTGAATATGGCAAGCCGGTCACTATTGGTCACAATGTGTGGATCGGCGGACGCGCCGTGATTAATCCCGGCGTGACCATTGGCGATAATGTGGTGGTGGCCTCCGGCGCTGTCGTCGTCAAAGATGTACCGGCCAATGTGGTCGTCGGTGGCAATCCGGCGCAGATCATCAAAACCCTGCCCACCGCTGTGTAGTAACTGTTATCTTTTTTTGTGGCAGAACTGTTACTTTTTTCACACAAAGTAGCAACTTAAAATAGCCTGTCCACCTGCAATAACAGCATCAGTAAAGGCCTAAGATGACAGAGATACAGCGGCTGCTCACCGAAACGATTGAAGAGATAAACCAACGCGAAAAACGGGATAACCGACCGCGCTTCAGCATCAGTTTTATCCGCAAACATCCCGGCCTATTTGTCGGCATGTATCTGGCCTGGCTTGCCACGCTTGCGGTCATGCTGCAATCCGAAACACTCTCCGGCTCCGTGTGGCTGCTGGTGGTGCTTTTCGTCGTGCTCAACGCCTTTTTCTTTTTTGATGTTTACCCCCGTTACCACTACGAGGACATCGACGTACTCGATTTCCGCGTCTGTTATAACGGCGAATGGTACAACACGCGGTTTGTGCCTTCAGGCTTGATCAACGCCATCCTTCACTCTCCGCACGTTGATACCGAGCACAAGTCTCAGTTGCAAAAAATGATTGAGCGCAAAGGCGAGCTGTCGTTTTACGACGTCTTTACGCTTACTCGCCCCGCTGCTGTGCAATCAGCCGGTTAAGGGTACGCACCGCCGCCGGAAAACGCGCGGCGGACGTGTTTCCATAACCTAATACCAGGCCACTGGATGCCGCCTCTTTTTGCAGCCAAAAACGGCTCAGTGCATGAGGTGCAAGCTGAAGTTTGCGCGCTTCACGCACCACGGTTTCATCATCAATTCCCGGTATCGACAGCGTTAAATGCAGCCCACCGCCGTCACCATACACCTGGTGCGCAACCTGCATTTCATTGTGTAATGCTTCCAGTAAACTGCCCTGTCGCTTGCGATACAGACGGCGCATCGCCGCCAGATGGCGCGCGTAATGCCCCTCTTCGATAAAACGCGCCAGGGTCAACTGTTCAACCCGATGCCCACCGCGCAAGAGGCTGCTGATCGCTGGCCTGGCCGCCAGCGCCAACGCGGGCGGCATGACCAAAAACCCAATGCGCAGCGACGGAAACAACGTTTTACTGAACGTCCCGATATACACCACCGGCGGGTTGGCGAGCATCCCGCGCATTGCCGGAATCGGTTCGGCGCGGTGGCGAAATTCACTGTCGTAATCATCCTCAACAATCCAACAACCCGTGCGCTGCGCGTAATCCAGCAGCGCAAGCCGCCGCGTCGCGCTCATCACCTGGCCGAGCGGATATTGGTGTGACGGCGTGGTGTAGATCATCTTCGGCGGCGTCGCCGCAACATCCAGCACCATCCCTTCGTTATCCAGCGGCATGCCAGAAACCTGTAACCCCGCCGCCAAAAAAGCGCTTTTCGCCCCGCCAAAACCCGGCTCTTCCACCCAGGCGTGATCGCCCGCGTCGCTGAGCAGATGCACACAGAGCATTAACGCTTCCTGCGCGCCTTCGGTAATCACAATCTGTTCCGCTTCACACTTAATCCCGCGGGAAATCGCCAGATGGCGGGCAATCGCCGCCCGCAAACGCGCTTCCCCGGCAGACTCGCCATAATTCAGCAACGCGTTTCCTTCATCGCGCCACACGCGCTCCATCAAGCGCCGCCAGACTGCCAGCGGGAAATAGTTGGTCGCCGGAATGCCGGGCGTCAGCGCCAGGGCGGGCGAATGACGTTGAACACCAATGGGCAAATGCTGAATGCGGCGGGCCAGCGTCACCGGTGGCGGTTCGTCATGCGCGCCTTCCACGCTTGCTAGTTTTGCCACCCGCGTGCCCTGCCGATCGCGCTGCACATACCCTTCAATCGCTAACTGTTCCAGCGCGGCATTCACAGTGTTGCGCGAAAGCAAGAGTTCCTGCGCCAGCACGCGCGAACCGGGCAACTGGCTGCCCGCTTTTAACGCCCCATCGCGTATGGCATCGCGTAATGCC
This sequence comes from Kosakonia sp. BYX6, assembly GCF_038449125.1. Taxonomy (NCBI): domain Bacteria; kingdom Pseudomonadati; phylum Pseudomonadota; class Gammaproteobacteria; order Enterobacterales; family Enterobacteriaceae; genus Kosakonia; species Kosakonia calanthes. Next base: position 3,503,118 of record NZ_CP151800.1, read on the forward strand.
ACATACAGCGTGCGCTGGCGCGTCGAATTTTCGCGTTCAGCCAGCGCCTGGCGCAGACGCGCGTATAACCCATCCTCAGGAATATTCATCATCTATCTCAATCGTGGCCCTATCAGACTATATCTGCGTGGTGCTTTTTATGGAACCACTCCAGCGCTACGCTGCCAGCACACCCGTAAGGAGAAACCATGAATCAGCTAAATGAATTTGAGCAACCTATCGGCGATGCGCTACCCGACTGGCAACCGCGCCCCTTCCCGGAACGCGTGGTACTTGATGGGCAGTATTGCCGCCTCGAACCACTGACTACCGATCACGCCGCGGCGCTTTTCCAGGCGCATCAGTTAGCAGGCGACAGCCGCAGTTGGACTTGGTTAATGCGAGAGCCAGAACGCAATGAAACCGAGTTTCGCGCGTGGGTGGCAAGCGTTAGCACTTTGCGCGATCCGCTGCATTTCGCGGTGATTGATAAGCGCAGCAACGCGCCGGTCGGCAGTTTGTCGCTGATGCGCATTGATGAGAAAAACGGCGTGATGGAAGTGGGCAGTGTGCATTTCTCGCCACTGCTGACCCGCACGCCAGCCTCAACCGAAGCGCAGTGGTTACTCATGCGCTACGCCTTTGAAACGCTGGGTTACCGCCGCTACGAGTGGAAGTGCAATAGCCTGAATGAACCGTCACGCCAGGCGGCGCTCCGTTTAGGTTTTCAGTATGAAGGCCGTTTTCGCCAGGCGCTGGTCTGCAAAGGTCATAACCGTGACACGGACTGGTTTTCGATTATTGATAGCGAGTGGCCGCAGGTTGATCGCGCGCTGCAACGCTGGCTTGCCGCCGATAATTTCACCACCGACGGCAAGCAGCGCCATGCCCTTTCTTCCCTGCGGGCTTAACGTTTTTTCTTTCTGCCCTGCACCGCTTTAAAACGCGGGTTGGATTTACAGATCACATATAAACGCCCCTTGCGCTTAACGATTTGGCAGTCAGGGTGGCGTTGTTTCGCGCTACGCAGTGAATTCAGTACCTGCATGATTTAGTCCTTTTTGTCACTGAAAAAGCGGCCATAACGCTGCTGGAAACGCGCCGCGCTGCCTTCGTTGGAGATCACTTTCTGCTTGCCGGTGTAATACGGGTGCGAAGCGGAAGAAACTTCAAGGGTGACATAGGGATACGTCACGCCTTCCAGTTCGATTTCACGATCCGTTTTGATGGTCGAACCAACTTTGAAATATTCGTTCGCGCTGGTGTCGTGAAACACCACGGTGCGGTAATGCGGGTGGATATCGGGTCTCATGATTCACTCTTTTGTTTTGTTATAACATAACAAAAGTCTATCGAAGTTGTTTCACCTTTTCAAGCCATCCGCGTTATGCGTTTTTTGCAAAAGCACATAACCCTGCCCGGTCATAAATTAGAAAAGAACGTTATTGGTTGAATTGTTGCGCCTAAGGCAAGCTGTCACCACACCCAGCCGAGAGGAAAAGACCATGCGTTGTTGTCGCTCCCAAACCCTGAGCCTGAACAGAGATTTTTCATCCACCGCTTGCGGAGAAAACAATGAACGCGACTACGCTGCCCATCCTCGATCTCGCCCGTTACACACAAGACGCTGAGCGCGACGCTTTTCTTGCCGAATTGCGCCATGCCGCGCGCGATATCGGTTTTTTCTACCTGGTAAATCACGGCGTCGATGATGCATTGCAAACCGCCGTACAACGCGAAGCCCGCCACTTTTTTGCCCTTTCTGATACGCAAAAACAGCACGTGGCGATGATCCACTCCCCCCACTTTCGCGGCTACAACCGCGCAGCCTCGGAACTTACCCGCGGGCAGCCCGACTGGCGCGAACAGTTTGATATTGGCGCAGAACGCCCGGCGTTACAGCTGAGCGAGAGCGATCCCCGCTGGCAGCGCTTGCAAGGTCCAAACTTGTGGCCTGAAGCGTTGCCAACGTTGAAACCCGCCCTGCTCGCCTGGCAACGCGCGATGACTTCCATGGCACTAACGTTGCTTCAGGCGTTTGCCGAAGCGTTGCATCTGCCCGCCGATGCCTTCGATGCGCTGTATGGCGAAAAACCGAACGAGCACATCAAGCTGATTCGCTATCCCGGTCAGCAAACCACGCAGAGTGCGCAAGGCGTTGGCGCGCATAAAGATTCCGGTTTTCTCAGTTTTCTGTTGCAGGACGAACAAAAAGGTTTGCAGGTGGAAGTCGAACCAGGCCGCTGGATCGATGCGACACCGTTGGCGGGCAGTTTTGTCGTTAATATCGGCGAATTGCTGGAACTGGCGACCAATGGCTATTTACGCGCCACGGTTCATCGCGTGGTTTCGCCGCCGGCCAGCCAACAGCGTCTTTCCATCGCCTTTTTCCTCGGCGCGCAACTCGATGCCATCGTCCCGCTGTACACCTTGCCGCCCGAGCTGGCGCAAGAAGCGCATGGGCCGGAGAGCGATCCGCAGAACCCGTTATTGCGCGATGTCGGCTGGAATTACCTGAAAGGACGCCTGCGATCCCACCCGGATGTGGCGGAACGTTATTACCGCGATGTGCTGCGTGAGCGCACAGAACAACTGATCGTCTGACAATAACAACACAGGAAAAACATCATGAAACATGCCTTTTTTACGCTGGCAGGGGTAGCACTGTCTCTTTCACTGGCCTGGACGTCGGCGCAAGGCGCCGCCTTACGCGTCGCTGCCGATCCGGTTCCGCACGCCGAAATTCTCAACTACATCAAGACGATCGATCCAAAACTGGATCTGCAAGTGGTGGAGCTGACCAGCGGCGCGAATGCCAATGAACTGCTGGCGAATGGCGATGTCGACGCCAACTATTTCCAGCATGTGCCCTACCTGAAGGATCAGGAAAAAGCGCTGGGCAAAACCTTCGCCGTGGCGGCAACGGTGCATATCGAACCGCTCGGCATCTATTCACGCAAACACAAAGATTTCACATCGCTGCCGGAGAACGCCACCGTGGCCGTGCCCAATAACATCACCAACCTGAGCCGCGCGTTGTTCCTGCTGCAAAGCCAGGGGTTGATTAAGCTCGACGGCAAATTCACCGATCCGGCGACCACGCAGGCGACACCGAAAGATATCGCCGACAACCCGAAACACCTGAAGATCCTTGAGATCGAATCTCCGCAGATCCCGCGCTCGCTGGACGATGTGGATTTGGCGGTGATCAACGGCAACTACGCGCTGGAAGCAGGCTTATCGCCTGCAAAAGACGCGCTGGGGCTGGAGAGCGCCAGCCATAATCCCTACGCCAATATTCTGGTGACCAACCCGCAGCTTGCTAACGATCCACGCATCAAGGAACTGGCGAAAGATCTGACGTCGCCGCAGGTCGCAGCGTTTATTCGCAAGCACTATAACGGCTCGGTGATCCCGGTCGCGCCGCAGTCATGATCGAGATTGCAGGGCTGAGCAAAATCTACGCCGGAGCAGGCCGACCGGCGCTAAAAGAGGTGTCGTTGAGCGTACCGAAAGGGGCGATTTACGGCATTCTCGGGCGCAGCGGTGCAGGGAAAAGCACGCTAATTCGCTGCCTTAACTTACTGGAGCGGCCCACAGCGGGCCGCATTCTTGTGAACGGCACTGACATCACGCAACTGGATAAATCCGCCCTGCGCCAACACCGCCTGCGCAGCGGCATGATTTTTCAGCACTTCAATTTACTGCATGCGCGCACGGTGGCGGACAACATTGCCGTGCCGCTAGAGATCGCCGGTCTGGCGAAAAACGCGCGTCAGGCGCGGGTGGAAGAGTTGTTGTGGCTGGTCGGTTTAAGCGAAAAAGCGCGGGCATTTCCGTCACAGCTTTCCGGCGGGCAAAAACAGCGTGTCGGCATTGCCCGAGCGCTGGCGACAAAACCGGATGTGCTGCTGTGCGATGAAGCGACCAGCGCTTTAGACCCGGAAACCACCGCCTCCGTGCTCGAACTGTTGGCCGATATCAACCAAAAGCTGCAACTCACTATCGTGCTGATCACTCACGAGCTGGACGTGGTGAAAACCCTCTGTGATCACGCCGCATTGCTGGAAAACGGCGAGTTGATTGAGAGCGGGAAGATCGCCGATTTGCTGGTGGCGCCCTGGTCGAAATTGCGTCAGGCGCTGTTACACGATCCGCACGTCGAGCAGGCATTTCTCGCCCGCCACGGGTTTAACGGGAGGCCATTATGCGTGGTCGCATGAGCTGGGACGATCTTTGGCCGTTGCTGTTCAACGGCACGCTGGAAACACTGTATATGGTCGGGCTGGCGGCATTTTTTACGGTGCTGATCGGTCTGCCGATCGGCGTGCTGCTGTTTATTTCTCGTGGCAACGGGCTGGCGCCGATGCCGAAACTCAACGCGCTGCTGGGAGCATTCATCAATTTTGGCCGTTCGCTGCCGTTTATCGTGCTGCTGATTGCGCTGATCCCTTTTACCCGGCTGCTGATTGGCACCACGCTCGGCAGCACCGCCGCCATCGTGCCGGTCACTATCGGCGCATTTCCCTTCTTCGCGCGGCTCACGGAAAACGCCCTCGACGAAGTGGATTACGGGCGCATCGAAGCCATTTTGTCGATGGGCGGCAACTTGTGGCATGTGATCGGCAAAGCGCTGTTACCCGAAGCGCTTCCCTCGCTGCTGGCAAGTATTACTTTAACGGTGGTGATGCTGATTGGTTTCTCGTCGATGGCGGGCGTGATTGGCGGCGGTGGTTTGGGGGATTTGGCGATTCGTTACGGTTACCAACGCTTTAACGATCAGGTGATGATCGGCACGGTGGTGATTCTGGTGGCGCTGGTTCAGGGCGTGCAAATGGTCGGCGATCGGCTGGTGCGCCGCCTGGCGCACCGCCGTTAACTTATTGCTGCGCCTCTTTCGCCACCAGCAAGGTAGTGAGAATAAATGACAGCACCAGCGAGATAACCACACCCGAAACCGCAAAAATAAAGTACGGGCCGATGTACGCCGGCAAGCTGAAAATGCTCGACAAAATATAGCCATACAACCGCACGCCAAAGAAGGCGATAAACGCCGAGGCCAGGGAGCTGGCGACGGTGGCGGCGATAAACGCTTTTTTGTAGCGCGTCAGCACGCCAAACAGCGCCGGTTCCGTAATGCCGAGCAGCGCGGAGATGGCCGCCGACAGCGTGACGGTTTTATCCTGGCGGTTTTTGCTCATCCGCCAGATGGCGAACGTTGCGCCAGCAATCGCCATATTCGCCATAAACATCATTGGCATCAGCATGTCGTAACCGCGCTCGCTGAAGTTTTGCAGCGCAATCGGCGTCATAGCGTGGTGCATACCGGTGAGGATCGCCACCGGACGGATCGCGCCCACCACCAGCCCGGCAAAGCTTGAAGAAATCCCAAACAGCCCTTCAATAAACAGCGCCAGCCCTTTCCCCAGCCAGATGCCAATCGGGCCGATGACTACCAGCGCCGCCAGCGCACCCAGAAACAGCGTCAGCGTTGGGGTAAACACCGTTTTCAACACGTCGGGCATTATGCGGTCAACCCAGCGGTGAATATAGCTGAGCGCCAGCACCGAGAAGATCACCGGAATGACGCTGGCGGAGTAGTTAAATACCGAAACCGGAATGGCGTTTAACAGCCAGAGTGCGCTGACCGCGCCTTCCTGATTGGCCGCCAGCGCTTTCGCCGCGTCGATCAGCGACGGATACATCAAACAGGCGGCCACGGCTGCCGCCAGGTATTCGTTGGTCTTGAAGATTTTCGCCGCCGACACCGCCAGGAAAAACGGCAGGAAATAGAACACGCCGCTGGCGATAAGATCGATGACCATCACCGTATCGCTTTTTGCCGATACCACTTTCAGCGCGATCAGCCCGGCGAGCAGCCCTTTGATCATCCCGGCGCCGGCAATGGCGGGGACAATTGGCCCGAACACACCGGAAACGGTATCCATAAACATCGACACCAGGCTCTTACGGGTTTTCGCCTGTCCAACATTCTGTTCGCTGGTTTTGCCCAGTTTGACGAGGAGTTGCTCATACCAGCTGTTCACTTGTGGGCCAATCACAATCTGGAACTGGTCACTTTGCAGTTGTGCGCCCAACACGCCCGGCAATTTTTTGATTTCACCCTGTTCGACTTTGTTGTCGTCAACCAGCGAAAAACGTAAGCGCGTCATGCAGTGCCAGACGTTGCTGATATTATCCTGCCCGCCTACCAGGCGAATAATATTGGTGATGGCTTCTTGCGTCCCCATAAAAACTCCTGCCGGAAATGTTGTCGTTTTAATCATTGCCACAAGGGTAGATAAACGCACCACACAAAACAAACCAATAAAATATGAAATGCGTCACAATTCGCCATCAGAAAGCCTAATAAATGCCAATAAATCTTAAATTGGTCTGGTTTTTAATTAAAAACAACACCAATAACTGACCAAAAAATTTATTCCAAAAAAGCGTTTACCTTTCGCCAAAATTAGGGCGAAGATAATAGCCATTCCTCGTTTTTACCACGCTGTAAAGGAGTTCCCGTGACACCAACGCTTATCCAGAATATCGACTGTTTTATTACCCGCCCCGATCGCCACAACCTGGTAGTGGTGCGGGTAACAACCGATAAAGGCGTGACAGGACACGGTTGCGCGACCTTCCAGCAGCGCCCGCTGGCGGTGAAAACGCTGGTCGACGAGTACCTGAAACCGCTGCTGATTGGCCGCGACGCCAACCATATTGAAGACCTCTGGCAAATGATGAACGTTAACGCCTATTGGCGTAACGGCCCAATTATGAATAACGCCATTTCCGGCGTGGATATGGCGCTGTGGGATATTAAAGGCCAGCTCGCAGGCATGCCGCTGTACCAACTACTCGGCGGGAAATCCCGCGATGCGATCGCCGCCTACAGCCACGCCAGCGGTGAAACGCTGGAAGAATTATTCGCCTCGGTCGATAAGCTCGTTGCACAAGGTTATCGCCATATTCGTTGTCAGCTCGGTTTTTATGGCGGCACGCCCGCGCAATTACATACGCCAGAAAACCCAACCCCCGGCACCTATTTCGATCAGCAAGAATACATGAGCAACACCGTGGCGATGTTTAAAGCGCTACGCGAAAAATATGGCTACCGCCTGCATATTCTGCACGACGTGCATGAACGGCTATTTCCACAGCAGGCGGTGCAACTGGCGAAACAACTTGAGCCGTATCAGCCCTATTTTATTGAAGATATTTTGCCGCCCGCGCAAAGTGCGTGGCTGGATCAGGTGCGCCAGCACAGTAGCGCGCCGCTGGCGATGGGCGAATTATTTAATAACCCGGCGGAGTGGCACGATTTGATTGTTAACCGCCGTATCGATTTTATCCGCTGCCATATTTCACAGATTGGCGGCATTACCCTAGCGCTAAAACTGGCGATCCTCTGCCAGGCCTTTGGCGTGCGTCTGGCGTGGCACGGCCCCGGCGACATGACGCCCATCGGCGTGGCGGTCAACACGCATTTGAATATTCATCTGCACAACGCTGCGATCCAGGAGTACATTCCGCGCTCTGCCAGCACGGATGCCGTATTCCCCGGCGCGCCGGTTGTGAAAGAGGGGTTTGTCTACGCGCCGGAAAACCCCGGCATCGGTGTACGTTTTGATGAGGAACACGCGCAGGCATTTCCCGGCATTTATCGCCCTCATGAGTGGACGCAAAGCCGCCTGGCCGATGGCGCGATGCACACGCCGTAAATCAGCCGCCGCCCTGGCGGAAGGTCAGATTTTCGCGGTTATGCGGAATCACATAAGTGCAGGTGTAGTTGATATCGATAATGTCGCTGATTTCATACACCTGCCCGCCCTCCAGAATACCGCGATTGCTGATATGCATTGCCGGGCTGCCTTTTTTACAGCCCAACAGCGCAGCCTGTTCACGGCTAACGTTCACCGCGCGATAGGTGGTTAACAGGTGGGAAATCCGGTAGCCCTTGCTCAACACATATTGCTGCAATGAGCGTTCAATGACCTGCTGATTGAGATCGGCAAAAGCGCTGACCGGCATGCGGGAAATCTCAATTTGCACCGCTTGTTCGTCGACAAAACGCAGGCGGCAAAACTGCCAGATAAAGCTCTCGTCGGTCAGGCCAAAGATCTGCTGCTCGTCGCGATCCGGACGTTTTTTATGCAGGCTTATCATGCGAAAGCGGATTTGATCAAAGCGCTTTTCTGTGATCGAGTTGTAGACCAGCGGGTTGTTGCGCGCCTGCTCGTTCACCCAGATGCCCGATCCTTGCACAATACGCACCACGCCGATGCTGGCGAGTTTTTCCAGCGCCTGGCGAATGGTAAAACGCGAAACGCCATACTCTTGCGCCAGTTGTCGTTCAGGTGGAAGTTTGCGCGGCCCTGGCTCGCTGATTTGATAAATTTTGCTTAGCAAATCCTGCGTGACGAACTCTTTTTTCTTCATCCATCAATCCTGAAAGAAAACAAACACTGCCGCGTGTTATAACATCTGCGGAGTAAAGATACTCTTCGTTTATCAGTATCAAAGAAGGATTTTTGGTGATGACCAACCGACGATTGGTGAGCCTGATTACCGCCGTTCTGGCGCTGGCTGTTTTCTTGCCAGTGGGCCTCAGCATCTGGATGACCCACCGCCAGGCTGAAGAAACCTTTATGAATGATCTGGATACCTACGCCTCGCTCGCCGAAATGCGGACCCAGCGCGTGGTTGATCAGAGCAAAGACGCGTTAAGGGAATTAGATACCTGGCGCGGTACGCCCTGTACGCCGGACCATTTGCTGACGATGCGCCGCATCTCCTACTCCTGGCGCTATGTGCGGGAAGTTTTCTATATCAATGATCGACAGCCGCTCTGCTCTTCGCTGGCGGCCGACAGCCGCATTCCCCCTTTCCCATCACCGGAAAAAACCACCGCAGACGGTTTTCGCGCATGGCTGACACGCCATAACGATCTGGGGTTATCGCAATACATGATCGCCATTGGCAGCAAACACCATGTGGTGATGATCGATCCGCGCTCATTTATTGACGTGTTGTCCTACAGTTCCCCGCCGAAAAATGTGGCGCTGATCAGCACCAAAACGCACCAGTTGATCGCCGGAAGCAGCGAGCTCACCCCGCAAATGCTGGCGCAAATCACGCAAACCGGGCCGACCAAAGTGGTGACCGACCGTTCGGCCTACGTCATCCAGCGCGATACCGATATGGGGCTGGCGATTGTCACCTGGATGCCGGTCGAGCCGCTGGAAAAAAACTGGCACCACTTGCTGATGATCTGGCTGCCGATCGGCCTGCTGATGAGCGTGCTTATCGCCCTGGTGCTGTTGCGCGTGCTGCACCGCCTGCAATCCCCGCGCGCGCAGTTGCAGGACGCCATTCACAGCCGCGAAATTACCGTGTTTTACCAACCGATTGTCGCGCTGGGTAATGGCCGGATGGTCGGTGCCGAAGCGCTGGCGCGCTGGCAGCAAAAAGACGGTTCCTGGCTGGCGCCGGACAGTTTTATTCCGCTGGCGCAGCACAGCGGGTTGATACCGCAACTGACTCACCTGGTGGTGGAGACGGTTTTCGAGACGCTGGGGCCGTGGTTACAGCGCCACCCGGAACACCATATTTCCATCAACCTGGAACCGTCTGATCTGCTCAACCCCGCGTTGCCCGCTCTGCTGGCCCGTTTGCTGGAACTGTGGCAACTCTCGCCTTCGCAAATCGCCCTGGAAATTACCGAACGCGGCTTTGCCGATCCCGCCGTCAGCGGCCCGGCGATCGCCACGCTGCGCGAGGCCGGGCACGCTATCTATATTGATGATTTCGGTACCGGCTATTGCAGCCTGAGTTACTTGCAAAACCTCGATGTCGATATCATCAAAATCGACAAATCGTTTGTCGATGCGCTGGAGTTCAAAACCGTGACGCCGCATATCATTGAGATGGCGAAAGCGCTACGCCTGGCGATGGTTGCCGAAGGCATTGAAACCGAAGGCCAGTTGCAATGGCTTACCCGTTATGGCGTGGAATATGGTCAAGGCTGGCTGTACAGCAAAGCGTTACCGGCAGAAGAGTTTGTCCGTTGGGCAGAAAATAACCTGCGCGGCGCCTGAGTTTGCTACTGTTAAAAGTGGTTTAACACGCGGAGGAAAGATGATGAAAAAGAAATCCTGGCCGCTGCATGATGTCCGGCACTGGCTGGAACCTGGCCCGATAGTGCTGATTAGCAGCCACTGGAAAGGGCAAAACAACATTATGACCTTAGGCTGGCAAACGATTCTGGAGTTCTCGCCGTCGCTGGTCGGCTGCATGATTTCAGCCGGTAACGCCAGTTTTGAGCGCATCCGACAAAGCGGTGAATGCGTGATTAATCTGCCGGAAGCAACGCTTATCGACACGGTCGCGCGGATTGGCAACTGCACCGGTGACGATACCGATAAGTTTGCCGAGTTTGGCCTGACGGCGGAGAAAAGCGAGAAAGTCGCCGCGCCTTCCATCAAAGAGTGTTTTGGTCAGTTTGAATGCAAGATCTATGACGATGCGATGGTGGAGAATTACAACTTCTTTATTTTTGAAGTGGTCGCCGCACGGGTTAACCCCCAACCGGAATGGCCGCAAACCCTGCATTACACCGGCGGGGGCGTGTTTCGGGGGGATGGCGACGTCCTTGAGCGCAAAGCGCTGTTCACCAAGGTCTCCTGAAACGCGGGTTACTCGTCAAGAATGGGGGTGAATCCACCATAGATCATGCGTTTGCCATCAAACGGCATTTCGTCACCCAGTTCACGCATACGCGGGTCGGCCATCATTTTTTGATTAGCGTTATCGCGAACCTCTTTCGACGGGTACTCAATCCAGCTGAAGACCACCTCTTCGTGGTCTTCAGCTTTTACCGCCAGGCGAAAATCGGTGAGGTTCCCGTTGGGGACATCGTCTGCCCAGCACTCGACAATCCGTGTAGCGCCAAATTCCTTAAACAACACGACAGATTTCGCCGCCAGCGCGCGATAAGCCTCTTTTTTATCTGCGGGCACCGCCACCACAAAACCATCGACATACTTCATGAGTGACCTCCGAAGTGACTGTGCGGTGAGACGTCCCCGCCGCATCAGGCCCGATAAGTTTAGTCTTGCCGCCAGCAAAAGGCGTAACGCACTGTCTCATCACGCAGAATATACTCTGGCGACACGCTGGGGCTCCAGGAGTCATCGCCGCCGATACCCATATGAAACGCGTCGATATGCAGCCAGCATCCGGCTTCTTCGCACAGCAGATGATGGTGTGTCGTCTCCCGCAACTGCGCATCGCTGTAACGTCCCAGCGAGAAATGGAATCTCCCGTCGAGATGATGCGCGCCGTAGCGCAGCGAACGCGTGTCACAGCGCAACCCATTTTCGCCAGGGAAAATATAGGGCGTATGCAGCGCGCTAAGCGGTTGCGTCCACAAGCCCTGGCGCGCCGCAAGTCTACGGTCAGGGTAGTTTTCATGCGGCCCCAGCCCGAGCCAGCTCACCTGCGGATGAATCGCTGCTAACTGACCAACCAGCCCAACTCGCGCGGGTGGTGGAATATCCGTTGCCACCTGCACCTCAATATCGCTATGCAGCACACCTGCACTGTCGATGCGCCAACGTTTGTGGCTGATAAACGCAGCTTTGCCTGCGCCATGCCAGCGGTGCGTGGTCGAAATTATGATTTCCGCCGCCAGTTCTTGCGCTTCGCAGCAGAGCAATTCGGCCTGCAAATCGTACATGCCCGCCGCTTTCCAGCGCTCTACCCAGGCGTTGGGATCAATGCGCGTCACTTCGCTGATGCCGATATCGTTATCCAGCGGCGCGCGCGTGAAACAGTCGCTCAGCGGCGTTAACAGCGTCGGTTGCTCATCCCGCCACCACTGCGTAAGGTGGCCGCTGCGTCGGCAAAACTGCCAACGCTGATGGCCTGCGCTTACCATGTAATCCTGCGCGTTGACTTGCAATGCCGGCCGAGCGCCTGAGTTTTTGCGCGGCGCAATAAAGAGTGGTGCGGGTAAGCGCCACTGATCCCAGGCGCAAAGATGATTGCCCGGCGACCAGCTTGTTGACTCGCGTTGATAAACCTCGACATTCAGCCACACCTCGCCGGGCGCGGCGGAAAGTTCAGGGATCGTCAGTGCAATACGTTGCTTACCTTGCGGCGCGATGTTGAGCGCCATTTCGCCCTGCGCCAGCACCTCGCCATCGCGCTCGACGCGCCAGCGCAACTGTTCATTATCGCTGGCGCGGAACAGGTATTCGCTTTCCACCTCAATCACCAGCGGATGAGTGCTGATTAAGCTGAACTGGAAAAATTGCTGCGCGCGCTGGGCTTCATACAGCGCCGGATGCGGCGTGCGATCCGGGAATACCAGCCCGTTCATACAAAATTGCCGGTCGTTTGGCGTGTCGCCAAAATCACCGCCGTAGGCCCAAAACGTCTGCCCGTGCTCATCGGTTTTGCTCAGCGCCTGATCGACCCAGTCCCAGACAAACCCGCCTTGCAAACGCGGCGTGGCGCGAAACGCCTGCCAATATTTGGCGAAACCGCCAAAGCTGTTGCCCATCGCGTGGGCGTATTCACACAAAATCAGCGGGCGCATTTCGTCCGGCAGGCCAATCCATTTTTTGATGGACCATTTCGGTACTGCCGGGAAGGGCTGATCCTCATCGACGCGGGCGTACATCGGACAAATGATATCGGTCGCCGCCGTGTTAGCTCCGCCGCCTTCATACTGCACCGGGCGCGTGGGATCGGTGGTTTTTAGCCAGCGGTACAGCGCGTCGTGGTTCGCGCCGTGACCGGATTCGTTGCCGAGCGACCAGATGATGATCGATGGATGGTTGCGATCGCGCTGCACCATGCGCGTGACGCGCTCGCTCATGGCCGGAAGCCATTGCGGATCGTCCGCTAAGCGGCTCATCGGCACCATACCGTGGGTTTCAATATTGGCCTCATCCACCACATACAGCCCGTATTGGTCACACAGGCGGTACCACAAGGGGTGGTTGGGATAATGGGAGCAGCGCACAGCATTAAAATTGTGCTGCTTCATCAGTTCAATATCGCGGCGCATGGTGGCTTCATCGATCGCCTGGCCGTTTTCCGGGTGGTGCTCATGGCGATTCACACCACGGATCAGCAGCGGTTGGCCGTTCAGTTTCAGCAAGCCGTTACTGATTTCCACTTTGCGGAAGCCTACATCGCAGGCTTCCACTTCCAGCACCTGGTTTTGCGCGTCGAGCAACGTTAATGTCAGGCGATAAAGGCGCGGCGTTTCCGCGCTCCACAGGACCGGGGAGCTTACCGGCAACGTGACGCGCAAGCGCTCGGCCCAGCTACCGCGTTCATCCACCACCGCACTGCCCGGCGTTTGCTCGGCTGTTGCGACTTTTTCGCCATTGCGCCACAGGGCAAACACGACACGGCAGCCAGCAAATTCGCCGGCCAGTTGCACATTGACCTGTAATTCTCCGTGGGTAAATTCCGCGTTCAAATCGGTGGCGAGGTGGAAATCCGCAATCTGCGTCGTCGGTTTATGCTGTAACGACACATCGCGGAAAATACCGCTCATCCGCCACATGTCCTGATCTTCCAGGTAGCTGCCATCACACCAGCGCAGCACCATCACCGCCAGGCGGTTTTCGCCCGCTTTCAATACCGCGCTCAGGTCAAATTCTGCCGGCAAACGGCTATCTTGCGAATAGCCGATCCACTGCCCATTGCACCATAGGTAAAACGCCGAATTAACGCCATCAAACACAATACGCGTTTGCCCCTGCGCCAACGCCACTTCACTCATTTCAAATGTGAGCGAGTAACAACCTGTTGGGTTTTGCTGGGGTACAAACGGCGGATTAACCGGAATCGGATAAGTGACGTTGGTATAAATAGGCGTATCAAAACCCTGCATCTGCCAGTTGGAAGGCACTGGCATCGCCACTGCATCGGCGCAATCCGTCTCGATCCAGCTTTCCGGCACCGCCTCTGGTGAAGCAAAAAAGTTAAAACGCCACACCCCGTTGAGCAAGCGGCGCGAAGGCGAAAGCGCATCATCACGCGCGGCGGTCTCATCACGCCAACTGCGCATTGGCGCATGAGCCGGTAAACGGTGCCAGTGTGTGAGAACCGGGTTTTCCCAGTCGCGGCGGGCGAGTAATGACGATAAGGCGAAGGACATAAAACCTCTTTTGCGAAGCGCTCACAATTTAGCGCACAATGGCGCATTAACCTTGCCGGGTAAAGCCGCAAAACCGCCGAAAGCGAAGAGGATCACAAAAGCGCTAACGCTTATCCAACGCAGCAGCAAGCTGTGCCAGTTCGTTTAAACGCCTGGCGAGCGATTCGCCGCTCACCGCCTGCTGTTGCGCCGGTGCGGTGGAATATCGCTCAACCAGTGTGACCGGCAGCCGTAGCTGGCACAATTCTGCCGCGGATTCAGCGGCGTTGAGCAGCCAGTCGACGCTCTGTGCGCCCGCCTCTTTAAACGCCTGGCGAACGGTGGTCAGCGGCGGCGAAAACCAGGCGCTGTCTGCCGTATCATCGTAGCCCACCACGGAAATCTGCCCCGGCACGGCAATGCCCTTTTCCGCACAAGCGCGCAGCACACCGAGCGCCATTTGATCGTTCGCTACCAGAATGGCCTGCGGCAACTGCGGCCCGGCAAGTAAGCCATGCGCTTTTTCATAACCGGACGCCGCGCTCCAGTCGCCGTTTGCGCAGGCGAAAGGGACAAGTTCCGCCTGCTGTAATGCCGCCAGCCAGCCGCTAAATCGCGTACGGGCCGAGACGGACGTTTCCGGCCCGCCGAGCAGTGCGATACGTTGGTGGCCTAGCATCAGCAGATGTTCAACGCCAAGCCGCGCGCCCTGCCCGGCATCAAACACCAGGCTGTTTACCGCCGCGCTATCGCTCACATCGAGGAATAACACCGGCGTTGGTGCGGCCTGTGCGGCAAGCTGTTGCGCCAGCGCATCGTCCAACGGCACGTTGATCAGCACGCCATCCACGCGTTGCGCTAATAACTCCTGCAACGCCGCAATACAACTTTCAGCATCGTGCTGTTCCAGCATCGAAATAATCACGCTGGCGGCGGCCAGCCCGGCGCGGGACTTAACCGCAGAAGCAATTTGCGAAGGCGCGTGCAGCGCCAGGTCGGTGGTTAACAGCCCGAGGGTTTTGCTGCGTTTACCTGCCAGCAATTGCGCGCCGCGATTGGGGACATAATGCAGCGCCGCCATCGCGGCCAGCACCTTTTCGCGCGTGCGCGGTGAGACATGCGCCGCCTCGTTGATCACGCGCGACACGGTTTGATATGAGACGCCTGCATGGCTGGCGACATCGTAGAGAGTGATGGTTTTCATGAGCTTCCAGGCGACTACCGTTTTGCAACAGTATACCCGGTTCGCAGGCCGGCGCCTGTGAGCGCTTCCTGGAAGATGGCAGGATATATTCTGGAGGTAGGGAATAATATTAAAGCAAAAAGAAATAGCGACGAGCCACGCACGGCTCGCCGTAAACATCATCCGTAATGTGTGTTTGAGATGGTTTGTATTTTTATTATGAAACCATCATCACAATTTTTATTGCAATTTAAATGACAGTTTCATGACAAATAAGTTACTGCTGGCGAGGGATCGGAAATCCTTTTATTGAAATAACAAAACTATCCCCTTCTTTTTTAATTTTTGCGCCAGCGTCACACCAATCCGATGCGATACGAAAAAACTCATCCGTGCCAATATTCCAGTCCAGACGTACTTGTTTTACAAAACCTGAGCGCAACATCTCGCAGGCTTCACTGTAGTTACTGGCTGTTGATAGCAGTTGTTGGTTCATTTTTTCTTCTTCAGAAGTTTGCGTAATGCCTTGATTTCTTTAGGCGTAAACGGAACACTGCTCTCTTCTTCAGTATGTTGATTATCAATATCTTCTTCCGACACGCCCGCCTCTTCTACCGCTTCGAATGCCAGCAGTAGCAGTTTTTGTGTTGCCGTACTTAAATTTTCATTGTTCACTTCGGCGTAATGACGAAGTTTACCTTTTAGCGCTTCATCAATTTTCACGTTTAATACAGCACTGTTCATGATTATCCCTTCTCGTGTGAATAAACACGCTAATTAATACACGAACTTATGGTGCCGATCCACAAATATATTTCAAAAATATAACAAGTTAAAAACTCCCACAAATAATCTGCCTTAGAAGTATGACAATAGTATTAAATTAATATGTCATTAATATGACAAAATATATTTTGATTAAGAAAGAGCTCAAATAAAGAAAATAACAGGCAACCCAATCATGCTGCCTGCTTTCAGAGGGTTCTGACAAGAAAGCGATCGG
This sequence comes from Kosakonia sp. BYX6, assembly GCF_038449125.1. Classification (NCBI taxonomy): domain Bacteria; kingdom Pseudomonadati; phylum Pseudomonadota; class Gammaproteobacteria; order Enterobacterales; family Enterobacteriaceae; genus Kosakonia; species Kosakonia calanthes. The sequence continues at coordinate 3,519,447 of NZ_CP151800.1, forward strand.
TAAGTGTTACAGATAGTCTGCCAGCCGACGTTGTTGCAGTAGGTGGTTTTCGGCGTGGCGTTCTGGATCGACTGGCTTAATTGCTGCTGATAAGTCTGCTGTAAATTTAGGTTACAGGCTCGATCTTCGATTCAGGCTTTACGCGCGGTTGATGGCGAAACCACGGCAGGCAAATTTGAATCAGCGGGCCGATGGTTACTGCGTAAAGCACCGTGCCCACACCCACCGTCCCGCCCAGTAACCCGCCGATCAACAACACGGAGACTTCAATCGCCGTGCGGATACTGCGCACAGACCAGCCGGTTCGCGCGTGAACGCCGGTCATCAGCCCGTCGCGCGGCCCGGCGCCAAAACCCGCGCCAATGTACATGCCGGTCGCGAGGGCATTGACCGCCACGGCGCAAACCAACAGCGTACTGCGGGCCACCAGCGAGTCGAGTGTGGGGATCAACATCAGTGCCGCATCTGCCGCAAGGCCAATCACAACCACATTACTGAGGGTACCAAGCCCCGGCTTCTGGCGCAGTGGGATCCAGAATAACAACACCAGCGCGCCGGTCGCGATCATCACCGTGCCAATGTCCAGCGACAGCAATTTCGCTACGCCAAGATGGAACACGTTCCACGGATCGGCGCCCAAATCTGCGCGGACAAACATCGCAGTGGAAACACCGTACAGGGTTAAACCAATATAGAGTTGCAGTAATCGACGTAGCATGGTTGTTCTCCGGTTGTACAGGGTTCCATCTTTACCGGAAATGGCATTATGATTAATGTCCAGTTTTCAGATAGTGGACTGCATATGTCATCTCGTCGCTTTGGTAGCCAATCCCTGCAACGCCTGTTAGGCCACTGGCAACAAGCCTCTTCCCGCACGCCATTGTGGCGTCAACTTGCCGACGCACTGCGTTTGCTGATCCTCGACGGCAGGTTGGTGCTGGACACGCGCTTGCCCGGCGAGCGAGAACTGGCATCGACGCTGGAAGTGAGCCGCACCACGGTTGCCAGCGCGCTGGCGCACTTGCGCGACGAAGGCTATCTCGAAAGCCGCCACGGGAGTGGCTCGCGGGTGATCTTGCCGGACAGCCGCGTGATCCCCTCGCTGAGCACAGCCGGTACGTCGCTGGATCTGTCGACTGCCGCGCTCAGTGCCGGGCCGGAAATTCATCAGGCTTATACCCACGCCTTAACCTCAATGACGCACTATTTATCGCAGACGGGCTACAGCCAGCTTGGCTCGCTGGCGCTGCGCGAAGCGATTGCCGCGCGTTATACCGCCAGGGGATTGCCAACGCGCGCCGATGAAGTAATGGTGGTCAATGGCGCACTCAGCGGGCTGGCGCTGGTGTTACGCATGTTGACCGGCCCTGGCGATCGCGTGGTGGTCGATCACCCGACCTATCCGCTGGCCGTGGCCGCCATTCAGGGGGCGTCGTGCAGGCCGGTTGGCGTGTCACTCCCGCAAACCGGTTGGGACACCGACGGTTTTGCCGCCACACTTGCGCAAACCGCGCCGCGCCTTGCTTACGTAATGCCGGATTTTCACAACCCCACCGGGCGTTGTATGGATATTGCCACGCGTCAAACCATCGCCGCGATTGCCGCGCGCACCCGCACCACGTTGGTGGTGGATGAAACCATGGTCGATCTCTGGTACGAAACGCCCCCACCGCCACCGCTGGCGGCCTTCGATCCGCAAGCGTCGGTGATCACCCTCGGTTCGGCGGGGAAAACGTTTTGGGGCGGGCTGCGTTTGGGGTGGATCCGCGCTTCATCGCGCACCATTGCCACCCTCGCGCAGACGCGCGATACCCTCGATTTAGGCACACCGCTTATTGAGCAACTGGCGGCGCAGTGGCTGATGGAAAACGAACACAATTTTTTACCGGCGCGCAGAGCGATGCTGAAAGCGCGCCGCGATCGCTGTGGCGCACTGATGCGCGAACATTTCCCGGACTGGCGCTTCGAGACGCCGGAAGGTGGCCTCTCCTACTGGATAGAGCTGCCCGACAGGCTGGCAACACAGTTTGCCGCGCGCGCCGAAACCATTGGCATCCACCTGGGCGCCGGAACACGCTTTGGTCTTTCCGGCGCTTTTGAACGCTACTTGCGCATTCCTTTCGCGCTGGAATCCACCGGGCTGGAGAGCGCGCTACTGCGCCTCAAACCGCTGTGGATGGCGCTGAATAACACGGAACCCACCGTAAAACGCAGCGTGGTGTAAAGAGCACGTCTTCGCGGTATTACCAAAAAAGAATTTCCCGGAAGTGCAGGTTTCAGACAGCATTGTTCATCCGTCGGATGGCGGGAAAGGAGGAATTGCGGGGTATTTACGTTATGAGAAAACGTAGAAAAAACAGCGAGAAGCTTAAATGGGTGGGGGCCCTGCCAGCTACATCCCGGCACACACGTCATCTGCCCTGGCTGCTTCCTTCCGGACCTGACCTGGTGAACAGAGTAGCATTGCGGGAGAACCAACAGGGCCCCCATTGAGAGCGTTGTTACCCAACGCGCTGGCGCATTATCCCTATCCAGCCTGCCAATTGCAAGCCGCGCCCGGACGGATGCTGGTTTCTTGCGCAATTGCCTCTTCACAGCGGGCAAAACGCTGTTTATGCTGCCCCTTCTCCCTTCAGGACAAGGTTATGGATACGCAGGATTCTTTCCCACAACGGGTTTGGCAAATTGTTGCCGCCATACCGGAAGGCTATGTCACGACTTACGGTGATGTGGCAAAACTGGCCGGATCGCCGCGGGCGGCGCGGCAAGTTGGCGGCGTGCTCAAACGCTTGCCAGAAGGCAGCACACTGCCGTGGCATCGGGTGGTGAATCGTCATGGCCGCATTTCGCTGACCGGGCCGGATTTACAGCGTCAACGGCAGGCTTTACTGGCAGAGGGGATTGTCGTGTCGGGAAGCGGGCAAATTGATTTACAACATTACCGCTGGGTTTACTAAAGGCTCCTCTCCGCAAAGAGAGGAGCGCGAACACATTAGTACTGTGTCGGGGCCGGGGTGGCTTCAGACGGGTTAACCTGCGTTGGCGACGTTGACGGCACAGTGGTTGGCGCGCCACCGCTCTGTTGCAGCGGTACGGCGGTTTGCTGTACCGGTACCAGCGTCAGGTCAACTTTGGTACCGCCCTGGTTGATAACCGGCTTAACCGTATCGGTGATAAAGACCATCTTATCGTCGACGGTGATCGCCGCGCTCAGCAGGATACGGGCGTTCGGCTGAATGTCGGCCGGGTTAAACGGCAACACAAAGCTAAACGGCGCCTGTTTACCTTCGGTACGTACCGCTTTTTGCGCCAGCACTTTCGACGGCGCATCCGCCTGCGATGCATCAGAAACCGTCACGGTTAATACCGCATCCGGCGGCAGCGCCACTTTCTGGCGGATCCAAACGGAACCCGTCACGCTCGGTTGCGTAATCGCCGGTTTATTGGTTGCTGCAGGCGCATTCGGGTTAGGGGCAGGCGTCGGGATATCACTGCCTTTTTGGGCGCAAGCAGATAACGCGACTGCGACTGCTAAACCACTTAACATGTGCACGAGTTTCATTGATTTCTCCTTATCTTCAATGCACCAGCAGGCGTAGCGCCCGCCAGATGTGTGTGGCTAAACCATCGTAACCTGAACAAGTGTGGCACAGATGCCCGATATATTCCTGTAAACGCCCTTTCATTCAGATTATTGCACCCATCCGACCACTCACTTTTCCAGGTTATACTCATCCGATAATTCGCGCGGTCAGCCGTTATTTATTTGAGGAAATCTATGAGTCAGGCGCTATCTAATCTGCTGGCATTATTAAATCTGGAAAAAATTGAAGAGGGTCTGTTTCGTGGGCAGAGTGAAGACTTAGGCTTACGCCAGGTCTTTGGTGGCCAGGTGGTGGGTCAGGCGCTGTATGCTGCGAAAGAGACGGTTCCCGCCGACCGTTTGGTTCACTCCTTCCACAGCTATTTCTTGCGCCCAGGCGACAGCCAAAAACCGATTGTTTATGACGTGGAAGTGCTGCGCGATGGCAACAGTTTTAGCGCCCGCCGCGTGGCGGCAATCCAGAACGGGAAACCGATTTTCTATATGACGGCCTCGTTCCAGGCACCGGAACCGGGCTACGAACATCAGAAAACCATGCCGCCTGCGCCTGCGCCGGATTCGCTGAAGTCTGAAACGGAGATCGCCCGCGATCTCTCCCATCTGCTGCCGCCAGGCGTGAAAGAGAAGTTCCTCAGCGATAAACCGCTGGAGATCCGCCCGGTCGAGTTCCATAACCCGCTGAAAGGCCATGTCGCCGATCCGCTGCGCCAGGTATGGATCCGCGCCAATGGCGTAGTGGAAGAGGATTTCCGCATTCATCAGTATCTGCTGGGTTACGCGTCGGACTTCAACTTCCTGCCGGTGGCATTGCAGCCGCACGGTGTGGGTTTCCTGGAACGCGGTATGCAGGTCGCGACGATCGACCACTCCATGTGGTTCCACCGCCCGTTTAATATGAACGAGTGGCTGCTTTACAGCGTGGAGAGCACGTCGGCGTCGAGTGCACGCGGTTTTGTGCGCGGTGAGTTTTATACGCAGGATGGTGTGCTGGTCGCCTCCAGCGTGCAGGAAGGCGTGATGCGTAACCGCAGTTAACGCCGCCCCAAAAGGAAAAGCCTCCAGATTTGGAGGCTTTTTTATGCTCAGGAGTTAACTCAAACAGGATCAGGCGTTGTAGGCGTTTTCGCCGTGGCTGTTGACGTCCAGGCCTTCACGCTCTTGATCTTCCGGTACACGCAGACCCACGGTCATGTCAGCCAGTTTGTAACCGATAAAGGCCACAACACCGGACCACACGATAGTCAGGGCGATACTTTCCAGCTGCACCAGCACTTGATGGCCCATGGTCACGCCTTCTGCGAAGCCCACGCCGCCCAGTGAAGTCGAGGCGAAGATACCGGTCAAGATACAACCCACGATACCGCACACGCCGTGCACACCGAACACGTCACAGGGGTCGTCAACGCGCAGCATACGTTTCAGCGCCGTCACACCCCACAGACCCGCCAGACCGGCAACCAGGCCGACAATCAGCGCGCCGCCAACACCGACATAACCACACGCCGGGGTGATACCGACCAGGCCAGCGATGGCACCGGAGCATGCGCCCAACAGTGACGGTTTACCGCGCACCACCCACTCACCGAACACCCAGGCGAGGATGGCGGCAGCGGTCGCAACAACGGTGTTCACGAACGCCAGCGCAGCGATTTCGTTAGCGGAACCCGCAGAACCGGCGTTGAAGCCGAACCAGCCAACATACAGGATTGCGGTACCGGTGAAGACCATCGGCAGGTTATGCGGTTTAAACGCTTCTTTGCCAAAGCCCACACGTTTGCCAATCAGGTAGGCACCGACCAGGCCCGCGATAGCGGCGTTGATGTGCACAACGGTACCGCCTGCGAAATCCAGCGCGCCGTGGGCTGCCAGCAGACCGCCACCCCACACCATGTGCGCAATCGGCACATAAGAGAGCGTCAGCCACACCACCACAAAAATCAGCACGGCGGAGAAACGAATACGTTCAGCCAGCGCACCGACAATCAGCCCGACGGTAATACAGGCGAAAGAGCCCTGGAACGCGACGTGAATGTACTGATAGATGCTGCCCATCACGGCGGTCAGTTCGATGTTTTTTAGCATCGCCCAGTTGAAGCTGCCGAAGAAGCTGTTGCCCTCGCCGAACGCCAGCGAGTAGCCATAAACCACCCAGAGAATGCAGACCAGCGCGAAGGTAACAGCAACCTGCGTCAGCATGGAAAGCACGTTTTTACCGCGGATCAGGCCGCCGTAGAACAGAGCAATACCTGGAATTGACATGAACAGCACCAGCGCGGTGCAGATCATCATAAAACCGTTATCGGCTTTATCGGCGACAGCGGGAGCCGCCATTGCAAGGCCAGGCAACAGAGCGAGCGTTGCAAGCGTTGTTTTTAATGTTGTGTTTTTCATTGTTCCAATCCCTATCACTGTGTGCCAGGTATTACAGTGCCGCTTCGTCGGCTTCGCCGGTACGAATACGAATGACGCGTTGCAGTTCGGCAACGAAAATTTTACCGTCGCCAATTTTTCCGGTGTAGGCCGCTTTGCTGATGACATCAATGACTTCATCAAGCTGATCGTCAGCGATCGCCACATCAATTTTCACTTTTGGCAGGAAATTGACGCTATATTCCGCACCACGGTATAGCTCGGCGTGACCCTTCTGACGCCCGAAGCCTTTCACTTCGGTCACGGTCAGCCCTTGAATACCTATAGAAGACAGTGCTTCACGAACGTCTTCGAGTTTGAATGGTTTAATCACCACGGTAACCAGCTTCATACATTCTTCTCCAGTCGAAATTCGATAATGGCCGCAGCTAACACGCAGGAGGTATTGCAAGCGGTGTGCCAAAAGTGAAAAGCGCGTCGATTTCAGCGCAGGGTGGAGAAGGGGCAAGGAATGGATGACGCAGAAAAATACAGGGCTGCCGTTCGGAATGTTCCCAACAACGAAAAACGCACCATGACAGTGCATGATGCGTTACATTTTTGCACCAACAGAGGTTACTGTTGGCCAGGTGCTTAATTTTGGTGCATTACGCGATCAATGACTCTTCACGCTCGCTGGCCGCCAGCTCTTCACCCGCTAATTGCAGTTGATACATCTGGAAATAACGGCCTTTCGCAGCCAGCAATTGTTGATGCGTCCCCCGCTCAACCGCCTGCCCACGGTGCAGCACCAGAATGGTTTCTGCCTCGACAATGGTCGACAAACGGTGCGCGATCACCACAAGTGTCGTGTGCTCACGCACCGCCGCCAGCGCGTGCTGAATCGCCTGCTCGGTACCGGAGTCGATATTCGCCGTTGCTTCATCAAGGATCAGGATCTGCGGCGCGTCGACCAATACGCGCGCCAGCGCCAGCAACTGTTTCTGTCCAACGGAGAGATTGTTGCCCTGCTCGCCCAGCCGCGTATGGATACCGTCGCTCATGGCGCGAGCCAGATGCGCCAGTTGCACGGTTTCCAGCGCCTGCCATACCTGCTCCTCACTGATATCACGCCCCAGCGTGACGTTGGCGAAGAAGCTGTCCGCCATCACTACCGGATCCTGCTGAACCATCGCCACCCCTTTGCGCAGTACTGAATGCCCCAGCGCGGAGAGCGGACGTCCGTCGAGGCGGATCTCGCCTTTTGTCAGCGGGTAATAGCCCATTAACAGACTGGCGAGGGTGCTTTTCCCGCTACCAGTGTGCCCGACCAGCGCGACAAAACTGCGCGGCGCGACCTGCAAAGAGATGTCCTGCAACACCAGTTGAGCTTCGCGATAAGCAAACGAGACATTGTCGATATCAATCGCCCCGCTTTTTAACGGCGTCTGATCATCACCGTAGGTCTGGCGCGGCCTGTCCATCAGTTCAAAGACGCGCTCACCGGCGACCACCGCCTGTTGCAACATCGACTGCTGCGTCGTCAGCTCAATCAACGGTTCATTCAGGCGGCCAAGATAGCTGATAAAGGCATACAGCACCCCGACTTCCACCGTACCGACAGAAGAGAAACCAAACAGCATCAGCAGCCCACACAGCACCAACGCGGAAAAGAGGCTCAACAGCGGGCGCAGCAGAAAGCCGTCGAGGCGCAGGGTTTGCATGCGCGCCAGATAATGCGAGCGGCTGGCGTCGCCCATGCGCTCGCCAAAACGCGCCTGCTGGCGAAACTGCTGGATAACGCTCATGCCGTTGATGATTTCGTTAAAACCGTCGTTGATGTCAGCAAGATAGGCGCGCATCCGGCGCACAATCGGCGTGCTGTAGCGCTGGTAAATCAGCATCACGATCAGCACGGCCGGGAAAATCGCCATCGCCACTAGCGCCATGCGCCAGTCGAGGCTGAACATAGCGACCAGCATCGCGCCAATCAGCGCCGCACTGCGCAGCACGGTCGCGACCACGGTGACGTAGAGGTCGCGGATCACTTCGGTGTCGTTGGTCACGCGGGAGATAATCTGCCCAACCGGCTGGGTATCAAATTCGCTCAGCGGCTGGCGCAGCGCGGCATCCATCACATCGGTGCGCAATTGTTGCACCACGCCAACCGCCGCCTGGTTAAACAGCAAGGCTTGCGCGTAATGCAGCAGCGCCGCCAGCAGTTGCAGACCGATATAGACCGCCGCTAAACCCGCCACCAGCGCCACCGGCAAATAGCTTTTCGCCACCATGTTATCGATGAAATAACTGATCAGCGCCGGGCCAGAGACTTCGGCGATTGCCGCGACCCACAACATCAGCACCGCTTTGATCAGCGGTTTGCGCCACGGTTTGCCGTAGACCAGCAAACGTTTCAGGGTTGGCCACTGGCGGGTGAAATTACGCATCGGCGTCCTCCTGCGGCGTATCATCCAGCGCGGCTTCCAGTTGCTGGTAGCGATACATATCGCGATACCAACCCGGCTGGCGCGCAAGCTGTTCATGTTGACCGCGCTGGGCGATATGACCATGTTGCATAACGATAATCTCACTGGCTTCGGTCAGCGCAGACAGGCGGTGCGCGCTGATAATCACGGTACGTCCTTCGCCCCACTGGCGCAGGTTATGCAAAATCTGGTGTTCGGTGCGCCCATCCACCGCCGATAGCGCGTCATCAAGGATCAAGATTTCGGCGTTGAGCAACAGCGCGCGGGCAATGGAAATACGCTGTTTTTGCCCGCCGGAGAGCATCACGCCGCGCTCGCCCACTTCGGTGTCGTAACCTTGCGGCAGGCGCAGAATGTCATCATGCACGCTGGCGAGTTTCGCCACATGTTCGATCTCTTCCTGTGTCGCCCCCGGTTTGCCGAGCGCAATATTGCTGCCGACGGTATCGGAGAATAAAAATGGCGTCTGGTTTACCACTGCCAGGCGGCTGCGCCAGGTATCGAGTTTGAGGCGTTGTAACGGAATATCGTGAAAACGAATATCGCCATTATCGACATCGAAATGGCGCTGAATCAGCGACAGCAGCGTACTTTTCCCGGCGCCGGTTGGGCCACAAATGCCCAGCATCTGACCGGGTTCCAGCGTCGCGCTGACATTGCTCAACACTGGGGCGTGCGTCTGCGGGTAGCTAAATTCGCGAATCGCAATAGTCAGCGTACCGCGCGCGGCGGGCGCCGATTCGCTGCCATCATTGACCACCGGCGCTTCCGCCAGCATGTCGCGAATACGGCTGTAGGCCGCGCTGCCGCGTTCGACGATGTTAAACATCCACGCCAGCGCCAACATCGGCCAAATCATCAACCCCAGATACATAGTGAAACTGGTTAATTCACCGAGCGTCAGAGTGCCATTCACCACCATCCAGCTACCGCCGCCAATCGCCAACATGTTCGCCATGCCGATGGCGATATAAATCGTCGGATCAAAACGCGCATCGACGCGGGCGACGCGCATATTTTTTGCGCCGGTATCGGCTGCTTCGCTCGCGAACAACGCCGACTGGCGATCTTCCAGGCCAAACGCTTTAATCATGCGAATACTGGTCATACTCTCCTGGGTGCGATCGTTTAACGACGAAAACGCCGCCTGCGCGGCTTTGAAGCGGTTGTGCAGTTGATCGCCGTAACGCTTGATGACCAGCGCCATGATCGGCATCGGTAACAGCGACAACAGAGTTAACTGCCAACTGATTTGCGTGGACATCACGATCAGCACCACGCAGCCCATCACCAGTGAATCCACCAGCGTCAGCACGCCTTCGCCGGCGGCAAACACCACTCTGTCGACATCGTTGGTAGCGCGCGCCATTAAATCGCCGGTGCGGTGGCGCAGGTAAAATTCCGGATGCTGGCGGCTAAGCTGGCGGTAAAAATCTTCCCGCAGCTCGACGGCCAATTGATAAGACGCGCCAAACAGCCAGACGCGCCAGACATAACGCAGCAAATACGTGACCACCGCGACGATCACCAGCACGGCAATCCACATCCACACCTGTTGGCTGGTGAAGCGGTGTTGAGTAACGCCATCGACAACAATGCCCACCACTTTGGGCGGGACTAACTGCAAGATGGCAATAATGATAAGTAAGGCGACGGCACCGAGATAGCGTTGCCATTCCCGACGAAAATACCAGCCTAACTGAGCAAATAATCGCACGCGGTTACATCCTGAACGTGATTTTCCGGCGGTCGGTTAACCGCCGTGGGGGTTATTCAATGGGCAAAGCCGTGGTGTATTTTATCTGTTCCATGGCGAAGCTAGAAGTGACATCTGACAGACCCGGCACGCTGTTAACCAGTTTCTTGTAGAAATCATCATAGCGTTTCATATCCGCCACCTGGACCCGCAACAGGTAATCGTACTCCCCTGCCATACGCCAAAAGCCTAGCACTTCTGGCATGTGCGTCACTTCACTGACAAAACGGCCATACCAATCACTGCTGTGATGTTGGGTTTTAATCAGTACAAACGCCGTTAAGCTTAAGCCCAGTTTTTCTGCATCCAGCACCGCCACGCGACCGAGTAAAATTCCGTCATCTTCCAGGCGTTTCAGACGTTTCCAGCAGGGTGTGGTGGTCAGATTAACGGCATCTGCCAGCGCCTGCAAAGAGAGCGAACAATCCTGCTGGAGTAGAGAAAGCAGCTTTCGGTCAATTTTGTCTAACATTGCGCGCTCCTGGAGAATATTTTTCTCTTAAGAGTCTAACCCAAAGGCGAAATGGCAACCCTTTTTTCTTTGCCTTTCGCTAGACTGGGCACAAAATGACAAATGGAAAACGGCCATGAAAAGCAGCTGGGTGAAATACGCCATCAACGAAATTAACGCCGACGCGCAGCGTTCAGCGGATACCCACTTAATTCGCCTGATGCTGCCGGGTTTTCCGGGCATCAACCTCTATTTAAAAGACGAAAGCACACACCCCACCGGCAGCCTGAAGCACCGCCTGGCGCGTTCGCTGTTTCTGTATGGTTTATGCAATGGCTGGATCAACGAAGGCACGACGATTATTGAAGCGTCATCCGGTTCCACCGCCATTTCCGAAGCCTGGTTCGCCCGCCTGCTGGGATTACCGTTTATCGCCGTGATGCCGTATTGCACGGCGAAGCGCAAGATTGAGCAAATCGAGTTTTACGGCGGTCGCTGCCATTTTGTCGACAGCGCCTGCGAGATTTACGCCGAATCCGAGCGGCTGGCGAAAGAGCTGAACGGTCATTATATGGATCAGTTCACCTTTGCCGAACGCGCAACGGACTGGCGCGGCAATAACAATATTGCCGACAGCATTTTCCGCCAGATGAAAAACGAACCGCATCCGGTGCCGAATTACATTGTGATGAGCGCCGGAACCGGCGGCACTTCAGCAACCATTGGCCGCTATATTCGCTGCCAGGGTTACGACACCCAACTGATGGTGGTCGACCCGGAAAACTCAGTGTTTCTTGATTACTGGCAGCAGCGCGACGCCAGCCTGCGCAGCCCGCTGGGTAGCAAAATCGAAGGTATTGGCCGCCCACGCGTTGAGCCGTCATTTATTGCCGATGTGGTGGATGAAATGTTGCGCGTGCCGGATGCAGCCAGCGTGGCGACTGCGCAATGGCTGGAAACACAAATCGGCCGCAAAGTCGGCGCATCCACCGGCACCAATATGTGGGGCGCGTTACAGCTTGCCGCACGGATGCGCGACGAGGGCCGCAGCGGTTCCATCGTCACGCTGCTGTGCGACAGCGGCGAGCGCTACCTGGAAACCTACTACAACCCGCAATGGGTGGCGGCGAATCTGGGTGATATTGAACCGTGGAAAGCGCAGATCGCACATTTGATGGCATAAAAAAAGCCGGGCAGATTTGGCGCCCGGCTTGCTGGAAAAATCTTTTTCATTCGGGGGAATAAGGAAGATTCGGTGTATCCAGCCAGTGTGTCAAAAAATGTGACACTGCCTGATTCTGGCAATGCCCAATAACCGGTAAATTCGGCAGTGCCGCGCGCAGTTGCGGCATGGCGTTGCCCATAATCATTCCGTAGCCGACGCTTTCAAGCATTTCGCGGTCGTTCATTGCATCACCAAACGCCATACACTCTTGCAGCGTGTAACCGAGCGTCGTACTGAGTACCGCCAGCGCCGAACCTTTGTTACAGCCCATCGGCAGCACTTCCAGACAATCCATCGCCGAGAAACACAAATGCGCACGCGCGCCCAGCACCTCATTCAGTTGGATACGCAAGCGGCACAGATCGTCGTGATCGCCAAGAAAACAGATTTTGGTAACGTCGTGAGCGGGTAAACGTTTGAGATCCGCAAGCCGGTAACGAAAGCCGCTGTAAACATGCGCTTGTAACGGGCCGGGCAGTGCTTTGTCCGTCAACCAGCCGGAATCATTAAACACATGGATGGAAGCCTGCGTGTCCCATTTGCTGTGCAGGACGATTTCGGCCACTTCCGGGTTTAAATCCTGGCGATACAGAACCTCACCTTCCATTGAGTGAATGCGCGTCCCGTTGCCGGTGATAAGAAACGCATCCAACCCGATATTGTTGAGGATCCACTGCATCTCCAGCGCGTGTCGGCCGGTGGCGAACGCCAGCGTGATTTCCCGTTCGTACAAACGGCGGAGCGTTGCCAACGTTTGATCGCCTAAACGATGGTCGGGCATTAACAGGGTGCCATCCATGTCAAAAGCGGCCAGACGAGCCATGATTTCTTCTCCGGGTGTGAGTATCGTTAAGTTGCGTTCCAGTATTGCGTGGTATATACGGAAGTAATAGTGAATAGATGAGAATTATTGTTCCGGGTTATGAGATTACTGAACCGACTTAACCAGTATCAGCGTCTTTGGCAACCTTCTGCCGGGGAAACGCAATCCGCCAGTATCAATGAACTGGCCAGCCGCTGCTTTTGCAGCGAGCGGCATATGCGCACATTGCTGCGCCAGATGCAGGCATCCGGCTGGTTAAACTGGCAGTCGCAATCTGGTCGAGGAAAGCGTGGAACGCTGCGTTTCCTGGCGACGCCGGAGTCGCTACGCAGCGAAATGCTGGAACAGGCGCTGAACGCCGGGCAACAGCAAAACGCGCTGGCGTTGGCGCAACTTGATCCCGACGATCTGCGCAGCTTGCTGAACCCATTTCTCGGTGGGCTGTGGCAAAACGAAACGCCAACATTACGTATTCCCTATTACCGTTCGCTGGAACCGTTGCAACCGGGCTTTCTGCCCGGACGTGCTGAGCAGCATTTGGCGGGGCAAATCTTTAGCGGCTTGACCCGCTTTATCAACCACAGTTTTTTGCCGCAGGGCGATTTGGCGCATCATTGGGATGTCAGTCACGACGGGCTGTGCTGGAATTTTCATGTGCATTCGACGTTGCACTGGCACAATGGCGACACCGTGACGGCCGGGCAATTGCTGGAGCGGCTGCAACAATTACTCGACCTGCCGGCGCTTCGCAAACTGTTCGCCAGCGTCGAAACGATCGAGTTAGCCCATCCCTGGTGTTTGACCTTTCGCTTGCATCGCCCGGATTACTGGCTGGCGCACCGGCTCGCCAGCTACGGTAGCCGCCTGGCGCACCCGCACCATCCGCTAATCGGTACCGGGCCGTTTCGCCTGGTCACCTTCAGCCGGGAACTGGTGCGTCTGGAAAGCCACGAGCATTACCATCTTGGCCACCCGCTGTTAAAAGCCGTGGAATACTGGATAACCCCGCAACTGTTCGAACAGGATCTCGGCACCAGTTGCCGACACCCGGTGCAGATTGCCATTGGCGAGCCGGATGAGTTGCGGCATTTACAGCCGGTGAGTAACAGTATCAGCCTCGGCTTTTGTTACCTCACCTTGCGCCCCGGCGCGCGATTAAGCGCGGCTCAGGCACGCAGCCTGGTGCAGATTATTCACCATACTTCGCTATTGCAGACGCTGCCGCTGGAGGAAAACCTGATTACCCCTAGCCGCGAATTGCTGCCGGGCTGGCATATGCCGGAGTGGCCCGCTGAAGATGTGGTGCTGCCGAAACAGCTCACCCTGCTTTACCATTTGCCGGTGGAACTGCACACCATGGCGGAACAGCTTAAACGCTATCTCGCGACGCTCGGCTGTGAATTAACGGTGATTTTCCATGACAGCAAAAACTGGGAAGGCTGCACGCAGTTTGCCGGAGCAGACTTGATGATGGGCGACAGGCTGATTGGTGAAGCGCCGGAATATACTCTTGAGCAGTGGCTACGCTGTGACCCGCTGTGGCCGAACTTGTTGAGCGCGCCACAGTTTGCGCATCTGCAAGCGACGCTGGATGCAGTGCAGCGCCAGCCTGATGAGCCGGAGCGCAACCGGGCGCTGAAAGATGTGTTTTATACGCTGATGAATGAGGCCATCCTGACACCGCTGTTTAATTACCAGTACCGTATTAGCGCACCGCCTGGTGTTGAAGGAATTCATTTGAATACGCGCGGCTGGTTTGATTTTGCCGAAGCCTGGCTCCCTGCTCCAGCGCGGTGAAGAAGCTGGTCGGTGTTAACCTCACGCGCTACCATAGCGTTTTATTTGTGATTGTCGGGAAGAATTATGAAACGTGCCGTTGTCGTGTTCAGTGGCGGACAAGATTCCACAACCTGCCTAGTTCAGGCGTTGCAGCAGTATGACGAAGTGCATTGTGTCACGTTTGATTATGGTCAGCGTCACCGCGCCGAGATCGACGTGGCGCGCGAACTGGCGCTGAAACTCGGCGCGCGGGCGCATAAGGTGCTGGATGTCACGCTGCTTAATGAACTGGCGGTCAGCAGCCTGACGCGTGACAGCATTCCCGTGCCGGACTATGAACCGGACGCGACCGGGATTCCAAACACCTTTGTTCCAGGGCGCAATATTCTGTTTCTGACGCTGGCTGCGGTTTATGCGTATCAGGTACAAGCCCAAGCGGTGATTACCGGCGTCTGTGAAACAGATTTTTCCGGCTATCCAGATTGCCGTGATGAGTTTGTAAAAGCGTTGAATCACGCGGTAAGCCTTGGGCTGGCAAAAGAGATCCGCTTCGAAACGCCGCTGATGTGGATTGATAAAGCACAAACCTGGGCGCTCGCCGATTATTGGGGGGCATTGGATCTGGTACGTAGCGAGACGCTGACCTGCTACAACGGCATCAAAGGCGACGGTTGCGGCCATTGCGCGGCCTGTAATCTGCGCGCCAACGGTTTGCAGCATTACCTGGCGGATAAAACCGGTGTAATGGCGGCGATGAAACAGAAAACCGGCCTGCAATAATTTTATCGTCTGTTACGCCGGGTGGCGGCGGTTGCCTTATCCGGCCTACGAATATTCCACATTCGGTTTGTAGGCCGGATAAGCGTTTAGCGCCATTCGGCGAATAAAGCGTACCGGCCTACAAAACCTGAAATAATTCCATTGCTTGTTACGCCGGATGGCGGCGTTGCCTTATCCGGCCTACGTGTAGAATTACCCTTCGCGGCCTATCGCCTCGAGGGTTTCCCGCAGTTCCCCTTCCAGCGCCAGCGCTTTCTGGGTTTTCAAATCGAGGCAAACAAAGGTCACCAACGCGTCAGCCACGACATCGCCTGTGGAATCCAGCGTCAGGACCTGGCTCAGTACGCCGCTTTTATTATTGAGGTGCTCCACACTGCTGGTCACCGTAATCACATCGCCCAGCACGACCGGGCGGCGATAGTTGATGTTGATATTCACCACCGCGAAGCCGATGTAATTCGCGTGCATCCATTTGAAACCTTCACTGTGATCCAGCCAGTCCCAGCGAGCTTCCTCAAGGAACTCCAGATAACGTGCATTGTTCACATGCTGGTAAACATCAAGATGGTAACCACGGATTTTAATCTTCGTTTGCATAGCGCTTTAACCTTACCGTTATAGTTATAGAGACAGAGGCCATACTGGTATGACCTCTTTATCCTGGCAAACATTAGAGACTACGCAAGCACTCTACAGCTTTAGGTTCGCCAGATTACGCTCAACCAACGTTCCTCCCATCCCTGGCACCTGCTTCAAATCCTCCACCGTTTTGAAAGGACCGTACTCGTTCCGGTAACTGACAATCGCCTGTGCTTTTTTCATGCCGACGCCTTTCATTACTTTCGACAACTCTTCAGCCGTTGCACTGTTAATGCTGATTCGCGTACCACCCTCGTCCTCGGCACTTTTTGCTGCATCTTGCGCTTTGGCCTGCGATGAAGACGCCGTATCACTTTTGCTCTGCACCGCCGGTGGTTTAGCGCCCGCCGATGATGCCGCCAGCGCGTCGTGGCTCAGTGTCGCGCAGGCGATGGTCATCGTAATTAAGAGTGCTCTGATTCCATATTTCATGCTGTTTTCTCCTTTGTTTTCAACGCGAGAGGAACAATAACGAAGCCAGAGAACACAGACAAAGGGCAAAAATAAGAAATGGAAAAGGCCGCGAAAGCGGCCTTTGAGGATTGCAGAGCGTTACTCTTTTTTTGGGAGGTTGTTCCCGTTATTGCTGTTGTTCAGCGGTATCGCCCAGTTTGATTTTGGCTTCTTTACGCAGGTTGCTCATCAGCGCTTCGAAGGCGATCTGCGCGTTATTCTGCGTGATGCCTTGTACCATCGCTTTCTTTTGCGCGTCCGGCATGGTGCCTGGTTTCACTTCATCCAGCGCCATGACCACAACGTTGCCTTGCTGATCGTTGGCGGTGCCGAAGGACGGTTTGTCTTTCGCTGGCAGTGGCAGATTAAACGCGGCCTGGCTTACCGGATCCTGACCAACACGCGCCAGCGTTTTGGCTTCGCCGAAGCTCAGACCAGCCGCTTTCAGGGCTTCATCGCCTTTACCTGCTTTCAGCGCGTCCACCAGCTTGTCGGCATCCAGCTTCGCCTGCTGCTCAGCTTTGTTATGCTTCACAATATCGCTGACCTGCGCTTTCACTTCTTCCAGCGGCTTGATCGCTTCCGCTTTATGCTCGGTAATGCGCAGCACAAATGCGCGGTCGCCATCGACAGTGATGATATCGGAGTTGCTACCCGGCGCTCCGTTTTGGCCTACCAGGCCACCGTTGAAAATCGCGTCGCTAACCGGTTTGAAGTTCAGCTCTGCTGGCAGGTTGTCGTGACCGAACCAGCCCGTTTGCACCGCTTTCACTCCCGCAGCCTGTTCAGCACCGGCCAGAGATTCATTATCGTTGCTCGCGGCTTCGCTCACTTTCTGTTGCAGCGCGTACCAGGCATCCAGCGCGTTTTCCTGCTTCACTTTCGCGGCAAGTTCATCACGCACTTCGCTCAGCGGTTTCACCACCGCAGGCTGAACGTCATCCAGGCGGGCAACCAGGTAACCCACAGAAGATTTGATCGCGCCAGAAAGCTGGCCTTTCTCTTTCAGACCGGCGTTTTTCAGTTCATCCGGCGTGGTAGATTCTTCCAGCCAGCCCATATCGCCGCCGTTACGGGCAGAAATAATGTCAGCGGATTTGGCTTTCGCCACG
Source organism: Kosakonia sp. BYX6 (assembly GCF_038449125.1). Classification (NCBI taxonomy): domain Bacteria; kingdom Pseudomonadati; phylum Pseudomonadota; class Gammaproteobacteria; order Enterobacterales; family Enterobacteriaceae; genus Kosakonia; species Kosakonia calanthes. Next base: position 3,536,904 of record NZ_CP151800.1, read on the forward strand.
GTCGCGAAGTCAGCACCTTTGTTCAGCTCGTCGAGCACGGCTTTCGCTTCATCTTCCGTTTTCGTCTGGATAATGCTGTAGCGGTTACGCTGCGGCTGCGTGAACTGATCCTGATGCTGATCGTAGTAGGCCTGGATTTGCTCGTCAGTGGCGTTTTCCTGCATCGCTGCCGCATCCAGCTTGATGTAACTTACGCGGAACTGCTCAGGTGCAATAAAGCGGCTCTTGTTCTGATCGTAATAGCTGGCGATTTCATCGTCGCTGGCGGTTTGTTTAGCTGCCAGGGCGTTAACGTCAATCACCGCCTGGCGTACGACGCGTTGCTGAGCGACCAGCGCCGCCAGCTCGTCAGTCTCACCTTTGAGCATAAAATCAGTACCGGCGACGGCATTAATCAGTTGCTGAGAGGTTAACTGGTTGCGCAGCGCCTGCGCGTATTGATCGGCGTTCATGCCCATCTGATTGACGATGGCGTTGAAGCGGTTGTTATCGAATTTGCCGTTAGACTGAAAAGCCTGGGTGGAGAAAATGGCTTTCTTCACTTGCTCGTCGCTGATGCCGAGGTCCAGTTTTTTGGCGTATTGATCCAGCAGCGCTTCGTCAATCATGCGATTGAGCACCTGCTGGCGTACGGATTTCATGTAGTTTTCGTTAGCGGCCAGCTCGGAGAACTGATCTCCCAGTTGCTGCACCATACGGTTGCGTTCACTGGTCACCGCATTTTCAAACTGGGAACGACCGATTTCCTGGTCATTAACTTTTGCGGCGTAATTATTGTTACCGCCAATCAGGTAGTTACCTACGCCAGTCAAAATGAATGACACGATAATCAAACCCAGAATGATCTTGAGCACGACGTGATTTGCCGCCGCGCGTAAATTGTCCATCATGGTGTAACAACACTCCGCTGTAGGTGACTGTAGATCTCAGGCAGCTCAAGTTGCCCGCTGCGTGTAAGCGCGTATTTTGACAAGAAAACGGGGCAATTGTTAGCCCGCAACGCGCATTAACTCGCAGAAATTAGCTTTGCACCAATAAAAAAAGGCACATCTCGCGATGCGCCCTTGTACTTTGCCACCATCCCACTTAAGGGAAAGTAATCAGTTTACAGCGTCTTTCAGTGCTTTACCTGCGCGGAAGCCAGGCACTTTAGCTGCGGCAATGGTGATTTCTTTACCGGTCTGAGGGTTGCGACCAGTACGGGCAGCACGCTCTTTAACCGCGAAAGTACCAAAACCTACCAGTGCTACGTCGTCCCCGGATTTCAAAGATTCAGTAACAGAAGCAATTAAAGCATCTAACGCACGCCCAGCAGCAGCTTTAGAAATATCAGCACCTGCGGCAATCTTGTCTATCAGTTGAGATTTATTCACTCTTCTCTTCCTCTCTTTATAATTTATATCGCACCTAATCCTTCACAGTGCGACCGCGCAGCAGTTATATCAGGCCTGTCATGCCCTTACAACAGCAGTTGATGATGACACACCCAATCAGCAATCTAAATTAGCTATACAAAAAAAGACTGGCAAGTACGAAATCACTCACCAGCCTTATATTTATCCAAGCACTTTGCGCGAGGTCACTATTTTGCCGTTGCGACTTGCATTCCGAACGGCTCATTCTGTAGCGCGAGGCTAAGAACCTCTTCGATACGCTTCACAGGATGGATGTCCAAATCGGCTACAACGTTTTCCGGAATTTCTTCAAGGTCACGCTTGTTTTCGTAAGGGATCAGTACCGTTTTGATCCCGCCACGATGCGCAGCCAGCAGTTTTTCCTTCAGGCCACCGATCGGCAGCACCTGGCCACGCAGGGTGATTTCACCCGTCATCGCCACATCTGCACGAACTGGGTTACCGGTCAGGCAAGAAACCAGCGCGGTACACATTGCGATACCAGCGCTCGGGCCATCTTTCGGCGTCGCGCCTTCCGGCACGTGAACGTGGATATCGCGTTTCTCGTAGAAGTCACCGTTGATACCCAGTTTTTCAGCGCGCGCACGCACCACCGTTAATGCCGCCTGGATAGACTCTTGCATGACTTCGCCGAGTGAACCGGTGTAAGTCAACTTACCTTTACCTGGCACACAGGCGGTTTCGATGGTCAGCAGATCACCACCCACTTCCGTCCACGCCAGGCCAGTAACCTGACCCACACGGTTTTCGTCGTCCGCGCGACCATAATCGAAACGCTGAACGCCAAGGTAGTCGTGCAGGTTATCGCCATTGATCTCAATGTGTTTCAGGGACGGATCCAGCAACAGCTGTTTCACGGCTTTACGGCACAGTTTGGAGATTTCACGTTCCAGGCCACGCACACCCGCTTCACGGGTGTAATAACGGATGATGCCGACAATCGCGCTGTCATCAACCGTCAATTCACTCGTTTTCAATGCATTACGTTCAATCTGCTTGGTCAGCAGATGACGTTTAGCGATGTTCAGTTTTTCGTCTTCGGTGTAACCAGAGAGGCGAATCACTTCCATACGATCCAGCAGCGGTGCCGGGATGTTCATGGAGTTAGAGGTGGCAACGAACATTACGTCGCTGAGGTCATAATCCACTTCCAGATAGTGATCGCTGAAGGCCACGTTCTGCTCTGGATCCAGCACTTCCAGCAGCGCTGAAGCCGGATCGCCACGCATGTCAGAAGACATTTTGTCGATTTCATCGAGCAGGAACAGCGGGTTTTTAACGCCCACTTTTGCCATTTTCTGAATCAGTTTGCCCGGCATAGAACCGATGTAAGTACGACGGTGACCGCGGATTTCCGCTTCGTCGCGCACGCCGCCCAGCGCCATACGGATGTATTTACGTCCGGTGGCTTTGGCAATAGACTGACCCAGAGAGGTTTTACCCACCCCCGGCGGCCCAACCAGACACAGAATCGGCCCTTTCAGCTTGTTCATACGGCTTTGAACCGCAAGATACTCAAGAATGCGGTCTTTGACACGCTCTAAGCCGTAATGGTCGGTATCCAGCACGTCCTGCGCCTGACGCAGATCTTTTTTGACCTTGCTGCGCGCGTTCCACGGAACCTGCACCATCCATTCGATATAGCCGCGCACCACGGTTGCTTCCGCAGACATCGGCGACATCATTTTCAGCTTCTGCAGCTCAGACTCGGCTTTTTCTTTCGCCTCTTTCGGCATTTTCGCCGCGTCAATTTTACGCTTCAGCGCTTCGTTTTCGTCCGGCGCGTCGTCCATCTCGCCCAGCTCTTTCTGAATAGCTTTCATTTGCTCATTCAGGTAGTACTCGCGCTGGGATTTCTCCATCTGCTTTTTCACGCGGTTGCGAATGCGTTTCTCAACCTGCAGCAGATCGATTTCAGACTCCATCATCGCCATCAGATATTCCAGACGTTCGTTAACGTCGGACATCTCCAGCACGGACTGCTTATCAGCCAATTTCAGCGGCATATGCGCAGCGATGGTATCGGCCAGACGTGCAGGATCGTCGATGCTGTTCAGCGACGTCAGCACTTCCGGCGGGATTTTTTTGTTGAGCTTGATGTAGCCTTCAAACTGGCTGATAGCGGTGCGAACCAGCACTTCCTGCTCGCGCTCGTCAATCGCTGGCGAGTCGAGATATTCCGCTTTCGCGGAGAAGTGTTCGCCATTATCGGCAAGGGTAGTGATGCGCGCGCGCTGAAGCCCCTCGACCAGCACTTTTACAGTGCCATCAGGCAGTTTCAACATTTGCAAAATAGACGCCACGGTCCCGACGGTGAAAAGATCGTTTACACCCGGCTCATCCGTTGACGCTTCTTTCTGCGCAACCAACATGATTTTTTTATCATGGTCCATGGCCGCTTCCAGACAACGGATCGATTTTTCCCGTCCCACAAATAACGGAATGACCATGTGCGGATAAACCACCACATCGCGCAATGGCAATACGGGGATTTCAATGCGTTCAGAACGCTCAGGATTCATAGAGCTCTCTCTTAGTTTAAAGTCCGCCAGGTAATCAAGGTGACGTGACTGTGCAACACGCACCATTAACATGTAATGCAGTATATGGGGATGTTTCCCACACATTCAACGGCGGGAATACGGAAAAATAAAAGGGGAGATAAAATCCCCCCTTTTTGATTAACTGACTGTATGAATTGATGAATTATTCGCCAGATGCCTGCTGCGCTTCCGGTTTGCCATAAATCAGTAGCGGTTTGGTTTGGCCGGCAATGACCGACTCATCAATCACTACTTTTTCGACATCTTCCAGGGACGGCAGGTCATACATGGTATCGAGCAGAGCGGCTTCTACGATAGAACGCAGGCCACGCGCGCCGGTTTTGCGCGCCATCGCTTTTTTGGCGATAGCATCCAGTGCTTCGTCGCGGAACTCCAGATCCACACCTTCCAGATTGAACAGCGCCTGATACTGCTTGGTGAGCGCGTTTTTCGGCTCTTTCAGGATCTGAATCAGCGCTTCTTCGCTCAGTTCGCTCAGCGTCGCCACGACCGGCAGACGACCGATGAACTCAGGAATCAAACCGAATTTGATCAAATCTTCCGGTTCAACCTGGGCCAGCAGCTCGCCTTCGTTGGCTTTTTCAGATTTCCCTTTCACCGTTGCGCCAAAACCAATGCCGGAGCCAGTTTCAACACGATGAGAGATCACTTTATCGAGGCCTGCGAACGCACCACCACAGATAAACAGGATTTTGGAGGTATCAACCTGCAAGAACTCCTGCTGCGGGTGCTTACGACCCCCCTGCGGCGGAACGGCAGCCACGGTGCCTTCAATCAATTTCAACAGTGCCTGCTGTACACCTTCGCCGGAAACATCGCGGGTGATCGACGGGTTGTCAGACTTACGGGAAATCTTGTCGATTTCATCGATGTAGACAATCCCGCGCTGCGCTTTCTGCACGTCGTAGTCACACTTCTGCAGCAATTTCTGAATGATGTTTTCCACATCTTCACCCACGTAACCCGCTTCGGTCAGCGTGGTAGCATCAGCCATGGTGAACGGAACATCAAGCAGGCGCGCTAGCGTTTCAGCAAGCAGCGTTTTACCGGAACCGGTCGGCCCGATCAGCAGAATGTTACTTTTGCCCAGTTCGACGCCATTGCTGGTATCGCCGTTGCGCAGGCGTTTATAGTGGTTATAAACCGCCACTGCCAGCACTTTTTTCGCCTGTTCCTGGCCGATGACATAGTCATCGAGATGGTGGCGGATTTCATGCGGGGTCGGCAGCGCGCTGCGCTCGCGATGCGGCGCAACTTCTTTAATCTCTTCGCGAATAATGTCGTTACACAGATCCACACATTCGTCGCAGATATACACGGACGGCCCGGCAATCAGCTTACGCACTTCATGCTGGCTTTTGCCGCAAAAAGAGCAGTACAACAGTTTGCCCGAACCATCTTTGCGTTTATCTGTCATGAGTAAAACCTCTTATCTGTTCTTTGTGCCGCACATGACGACGCAAATGCCATTCCAGGCGCAAAACCTTACTCAAGCATCACGCCACTTGCACTAACTGAATAGTATAGCGGCACATGCTGATGAGCATTAGTTACGATGGGTTAAAATTGAATCAACCAGCCCGTACTCTACCGCTTCTTGCGCGGCAAGGAAGCGGTCACGTTCTGTATCGCGTTCAATTTGCTCCAATGATTGACCTGTGTGATGCGCCATAAGTTCATTCATGCGCCCTTTCACTTTCAGGATTTCACGCGCGTGGATTTCAATATCCGTCGCCTGGCCCTGATAGCCGCCCAGCGGTTGATGGATCATCACACGTGAGTTCGGCAGGCAGAAGCGCTTGCCTTTCGCGCCAGCCGTCAGCAGGAAAGCGCCCATTGACGCGGCCTGCCCCATACAAATGGTGCTGACGTCCGGTTTAATAAATTGCATGGTGTCATAGATTGACATTCCGGCGGTAATTACGCCACCCGGAGAGTTAATGTACAGATAGATGTCTTTTTCCGGGTTTTCCGCTTCGAGAAACAGCATTTGCGCCACAATCAGGTTCGCCATGTGGTCTTCAACCTGACCGGTCAGAAAAATTACGCGTTCCTTGAGAAGACGGGAGTAGATATCGAAAGAGCGCTCACCACGTGAGGTCTGTTCAATAACCATTGGCACCAGAGCCATATGGGGTGCAAAGTTGTCTCGTTCGCCGCTGTATGACATTTCCGTCTCCTGGATATAAAAATAAACAAACCTGCTGTACTGATTGTACTTGAGTGATGGAGGTCTGACTATGACCCCTCACGGACGGATTATCAGCCAGAGTCTTTACTGTCACTAATCCCTTAGTGGGGATAACATTGTCTAATTTCAAGCATAACAATCTTTTGCTGTTACGCTAACACTGAAACACGCTTTTAGCACAGATCTGATAACGTTCATGCGATAAAAAAAGCCCGCCACCAGCAAGCAGGTGACGGGCTTATTACTTTTGGCTATCGCAGAAGTCGATTAAGCCTGTTGGTTCATCAGTTCAGTAAAGGAAGTGGCTTTTTCCGTCACTTTCGCCTTTTCCAGAACCGCTTCAACCGCTTGTTCTTCCAGCGCGACGTTACGCATGTTGTCCATCAGCTCTTTGTTTTTGCTGTAGAACTCGATCACTTCCTTCGGATCTTCATACGCAGAAGCCATCTCTTCGATCAGGCCTTTAACGCGCTCTTCGTCCGCTTTCAGCTCGTGGGTACGAATCACTTCGCCCAGCAGCAGGCCAACAACAACGCGGCGTTTAGCTTGCTCTTCGAACAGTTCACGCGGCAGTTCCAGAGCTTGTTTCTCGTTGCCACCGAAACGCTGTGCAGCCTGGCGACGCAGGACGTCGATTTCGCTGTCGATCAGTGCAGCCGGAACGTCGATTTCGTTAGCGTTCACCAGGCCATCAATCGCCTGAGATTTAACACGGTTACGCACGGCGCCTTTCAGCTCGCGTTCCATGTTTTTACGCACTTCAGCGCGCAGACCGGCAACGGAACCGTCTTCAACGCCGAAACGTTTGATGAACTCTTCAGTCAGTTCCGGCAGTTCACGCTCTTCGACTTTCTTCAGGTTAATGACAAATTTCGCCGCTTTACCTTTCAGATTTTCTGCGTGGTACTCTTCCGGGAAGGTCACGTCGATGGTGAACTCTTCGCCCGCTTTATGGCCTTTGATACCGTCTTCGAAGCCCGGGATCATACGACCCTGGCCCATTGCCAGTACGAAATCAGTGGCTTTGCCGCCTTCAAACTCTTCACCGTCAACAGAGCCGGTGAAATCAACGGTAACACGGTCTTCAGCGTCAGCCGCGCCGTCTTTGTCTTTCCAGTTCGCCTGCTGCTTACGCAGGGTGTCGAGCATGGTATCAACATCAGCATCGGTCACTTCAACAACCGGTTTTTCAACTTCGATGGTATCCAGCGCTTTCAGCTCAACTTCCGGATACACTTCGAATTCAACAGAGTAAGTGAAGTCTTCGCCCAGTTTGTATTCGCCCGGAACGTAGTTCGGTGCGCCAGCCGGGTTGATTTTTTCCTGGATGATCGCGTCGATGAAGTTGCGGCTCATCAGGTCGCCCAGCACATCCTGGCGAACAGAGGCGCCATAACGCTGAGCAACAACAGTCATCGGTACTTTGCCCTTACGGAAGCCGTCAATACGCACTTTCTTCGCTACGTTGACCAGCTCGCTCTTCACAGCGGTCTCGATGCTGTCAGCAGCGATTGTAATCGTTACACGGCGCCCAAGGCCCTGAGTGGTTTCAACTGAAACTTGCATCTTGTTACCTCAAAAAATCACAGTGCTCGGTCAACTCTACTCTGCGAAGCAAACCTTTTTTCGCTTTGCAGAACCGGGATGTTCTCTCAAATCAGATATACATTCCCTGTCGTCAGAATCATCCCGAAGACATTCCGAAAAATAAGACGCAGCATTATAGCGGCATCACAGATATGAGTCGAGAACGGGAATGTCGCAATGGTGCGTCATTTTTCACACTTCTGAAGCAATTTCGCTCAAAAAAGGGCGTTTCTCGCTCAAAATTCAGACAAAACAAAACGGCCCGTAGGCCGTTTTCACATAAACTGCATGCAACATACTGGAAAAGTTCAGGCGGTTGCAACCTGGTTTTCTACGCGATGGTTCCCGCACCGCGGCATGCTGGCGAGGTCAAAAGGGTATCCTGTAACCCTTCCCACTCTTTGAGTGTGTAAGTATGCAGAGCAAGTGCATGAATTGTCGTGGACAGTTCGTCTGTCAACGTACCGTAAATCATGCGATGGCGATTAAGAAAACGTTCTCCGGTAAAGCGATCGCTTACCAGTACTACTTTGAAATGACTCTCTGAACCCGCCGGGACATTGTGACGATAACTTTCATCCACAACTTCGAGGAAAATGGGTTCAAACGCCGCCTTCAGTTTTGTTTCTATCTGTTCACGCATCATCATGATATTACTCCTCCGACAACGCTGAGATGCCAGCCATCTCTTTAAATGTTAGCCGCTTTTACCGTCTCTATAACAATAAAACAACAAAAAATTGGCATTCGTCTTATTTTCTCGCTCAACGGGATGAACTCTACTGAAAGGGTCGCGATTTTTGCCGGTCAGGCGTGATGAAGATGTTTTTCGCGCTGAAAAAAAGCACAAGACGATGAATTTACATGCGTTGAGGACTTCCCCTTAACGGCGGCAATGTTATGATGGCGACAATTTTCCCCCAGAAGCTTAGATCCCTTGAGAGCCTGAACATGTTTAAGAAACTTCTCTTTCCGTTGGTCGCTTTATTTATGCTGGCTGGCTGTGCGACCCCGCCAACCACCCTTGAAGTCACACCGAAAATTACCCTCCCGCAGCAAGATCCAAGCCTGATGGGCGTGACCGTGAGCATCAACGGTGCCGATCAACGTCCGGATCAAGCGCTGGCGAAAGTGACCCGCGATAACCAGTTGGTCACGTTAACCGCATCCCGTGACCTGCGTTTCCTGTTGCAGGAAGTGCTGGAGAAACAGATGACCGCGCGCGGTTATATGATCGGGCCAAACGGCGCGGTAAACCTGCAAATTATTGTTAACCAGCTGTATGCGGATGTTTCCCAGGGCAATGTGCGTTACAACATCGCCACCAAAGCGGATATCGCCATCATTGCGACCGCAGGTAATGGCAATAAGATGACGAAAAACTACCGTGCCAGCTACAACGTTGAAGGCGCTTTCCAGGCGTCCAACGACAAGATCGCCAACGCGGTCAACAGCGTGCTGACCGACACTATCGCGGATATGTCGCAAGACACCAGCATCCACGACTTCATCAAGCAAAACGCCCGCTAATTGCTGCACTGGCCCGGTTCTACCGGGCCAGTTGTTAACTCATGTCCAATCATTACTTACGTATTTTCACGCAACCTAAATCAGCCATTTTGCTGATGCTCGGTTTCGCCTCCGGCTTACCTCTTGCGCTGACCAGCGGCACACTTCAGGCATGGATCACCGTTGCCGATATCGACGTCAAAACCATTGGTTTTTTCTCGCTGGTTGGTCAGGCTTACGTTTTTAAATTCCTGTGGTCTCCGGCCATGGATCGCTATACGCCCTCTTTTTTAGGGCGTCGCCGCGGCTGGCTGCTGTTAACGCAAGTGTGTCTGCTGGTGGCAATTGCCGGGATGGGTTTTCTCGAACCGGCGAGCGATCTGCGCTGGATGGCGGCACTGGCGGTGGTGATCGCTTTCTGCTCGGCGTCGCAGGATATTGTGTTTGATGCCTGGAAAACGGATGTCCTGAGTGCGGAAGAGCGCGGCGCTGGCGCGGCAATCAGCGTGCTAGGTTACCGTATCGGCATGCTGATTTCCGGTGGTCTGGCGCTGTGGCTAGCGGATCGTTGGCTCGGCTGGCAAGGGATGTACTGGCTGATGGCCGCATTGATGATCCCTTGCATTATCGCCACGCTGCGCGCGCCGGAGCCAGCCGATACGATTCCTGCGCCAAAATCTCTGGAAGAAGCCGTTGTCGCGCCATTGCGTGATTTCTTCGGGCGCAACAACGCCTGGCTTATTCTGCTGCTGATTGTCCTTTATAAGCTCGGCGATGCGTTTGCCATGAGCCTGACCACGCTCTTTTTGATTCGCGGCGTCGGGTTTGATCCTGGCGATGTCGGCATGGTGAATAAAAGCCTCGGCCTTGTGGCGACGATTATCGGCGCGCTGTGGGGCGGCGTTTTAATGCAGCGGTTAACGCTTTTTCGCGCGCTGCTGATTTTTGGTGTTTTGCAGGCAGTCTCGAATGCCGGTTACTGGCTGTTGTCGGTGACGGAAAAAGATATCATCACCATGGGCGCGGCGGTCTTCTTTGAGAATCTCTGCGGCGGCATGGGCACGGCGGCATTTGTTGCGTTGCTGATGACGCTCTGTAACAAGTCCTTTTCTGCCACGCAGTTCGCGTTGCTCTCCGCCCTCTCTGCGGTCGGGCGCGTCTATGTTGGCCCGCTGGCGGGTTGGTTCGTTGCCAATTACGACTGGCCGACCTTCTATCTGTTCTCCATCTTCGCCGCCATTCCGGGTTTGCTGTTGCTGCTGCTTTGCAAGCAGACGCTGGAGTTTACGCAGCGTACCGAGCGTTTTATGCCGCGCACAGAGTTTACAGGCGTGTACCGACAAGCGATGCGTGTTCTCGGCGCGGGTGCGTTTTTGCTGGCAGCCGGTCTGCTGGTGCTGCTCAGTAACGCTCTCGGTCTGACGCAGTGGTCTGTTGACGGACATTTGATGGAATGGGGGGCGTTGCTGGCGATAATGGGTATTGTTTTCGGGGGGTTACTGGATCTGCTGGCCCTGCGCAAGACCCAGTTGTTGTGATGAGACGTGCCTGCGGGCGCGTTTCTCATTCGATTAAAGAGTGAGCGATATATTTTCTTACAGTGAAAAATATATTTGCTTTTTATTTTCCTTTTAAAATCAATAGGGAAAAATAAATACCCGTAAAAACAATTTACTGTCGTTATTATTCTGCTCATTAAACCAACACAAATTACATTTGTGTCAATCGGCGAATTAACGGGACAAATAAAAATTATTAATTAATTTGTGCCTTATAAATTTAAGGCTACGCTTTAACAATTCAGCACTGTTATTAATTGTTGGGTTTCGAGTAGGTTCCAATAATGTTCGATAGTTGCTGGATATTTGTTAATTAAATGTTTATTTAATTGATTGGTTATACCAATTCACCCTCAAGGCTGATTGTAATGTCATTTTTTCGTTATAATCACCCTCTCTGGCTGTGCGAATGCCCGATTTTACAGATTGTTGCATTCTGTGTGACATATACGGCAGAACCCAGTAACACCTTACTGACACAGAGCCAATCATGTTTACAGTAACGTAACCTTTCCGTAAAATGCCCGCACACTTTAAGCGCCACCAGATCCCGTGGAATTGAGGTCGTTAAATGAGACTCAGGAAATACAATAAAAGTTTGGGATGGTTGTCATTAATCGCCGGCACTGTTTTACTCAGTGGTTGCGATTCTGCACTTCTTGACCCCAAAGGACAGATTGGTCTGGAGCAACGTTCGCTGATACTGACGGCATTTGGCCTGATGTTGATTGTCGTTATTCCTGCAATCTTAATGGCCGTTGGTTTCGCCTGGAAGTATCGTGCAAGCAATAAAGATGCGAAGTATAGCCCTAACTGGTCACACTCCAATAAAGTGGAAGCTGTGGTCTGGACAGTGCCGATTCTGATCATCCTGTTCCTTGCCGTTTTGACCTGGAAAACCACCCACTCGCTCGAGCCGAGCAAACCACTGGCACATGATGAACACCCAATCACGATTGAAGTGGTCGCCATGGACTGGAAATGGTTCTTCATCTACCCGGAACAGGGCATCGCTACCGTGAATGAAATCGCCTTCCCGGCGAACACTCCGGTGGAATTCAAAGTCACCTCGAACTCCGTGATGAACTCGTTCTTTATCCCGCGTCTGGGCAGCCAGATTTACGCGATGGCCGGTATGCAGACCAAACTGCATCTGATTGCCAACGAAGCCGGTACTTATGATGGCATCTCCGCCAGCTACAGTGGCCCAGGCTTCTCCGGCATGAAGTTTAAAGCCATTGCCACGCCGGACCGCGCCGCGTTCGACCAGTGGGTCGCGAAAGCGAAACAGTCTTCTACTACTCTGCCGGATATGGCTGCGTACGAGAAAATTGCCGCACCAAGCGAATACAACAAGGTTGAATACTTCTCCAGCGTGAAACCCGATTTGTTTAAAGACGTTATCAACAAATTTATGGGCCACGGCAAGAGCATGGACATGACCCAACCGGAAGGTGAGCACAACTCACACGAAGGCATGGAAGGCATGGACATGAGCCACGCGGAAACCTCTCACTAAGGGGCCGAGGAAAACGATGTTCGGAAAACTTACACTGGATGCAGTGCCGTATCATGAACCTATTATCATGATCACGATCGCTGCGATTATCGTCGGTGGTCTGGCGGTAGTCGGCCTGATCTCTTACTTCGGTAAGTGGTCCTGGCTATGGAATGAGTGGTTAACCTCCGTTGACCATAAACGTCTTGGCATTATGTATGTCCTCGTAGCTGTAGTTATGCTGCTGCGTGGCTTTGCTGACGCCGTGATGATGCGTAGCCAGCAAGCGCTGGCCTCGGCGGGTGAAGCGGGCTTCTTGCCACCTCACCACTACGATCAGATCTTCACCGCCCACGGCGTGATTATGATCTTCTTCGTGGCGATGCCGTTTGTTATCGGTCTGATGAACCTGGTGGTTCCGCTGCAGATCGGTGCGCGCGACGTTGCGTTCCCGTTCCTTAACAACCTGAGCTTCTGGTTCACGGTTGTGGGCGTGATTCTGGTTAACATCTCTCTGGGCGTCGGTGAGTTCGCGCAGACAGGTTGGCTGGCTTATCCGCCGCTATCGGGAATTGAATATAGCCCTGGTGTCGGGGTCGATTATTGGATCTGGAGTCTCCAGCTATCCGGTATCGGTACGACGCTGACCGGTATCAACTTCTTAGTGACCATTCTGAAGATGCGTGCGCCGGGCATGACTATGTTTAAAATGCCGGTCTTCACCTGGGCGTCACTGTGCGCCAACGTGCTGATCATCGCATCGTTCCCAATTCTGACTGTCACCATCGCACTGCTTACCCTGGATCGCTATCTGGGTACCCATTTCTTTACCAACGATATGGGTGGCAACATGATGATGTACATCAACCTGATTTGGGCCTGGGGTCACCCGGAAGTGTACATTCTGGTGCTGCCGGTGTTCGGTGTGTTCTCCGAAATTACCGCCACCTTCTCGCGTAAACGCCTGTTTGGCTACACCTCGCTGGTGTGGGCGACCGTGTGTATTACCATCCTGTCGTTCATCGTTTGGCTGCACCACTTCTTCACCATGGGTGCCGGTGCGAACGTTAACGCCTTCTTCGGTATTACCACGATGATCATCGCCATCCCGACCGGGGTGAAGATCTTCAACTGGCTGTTCACCATGTACCAAGGCCGCATCGTGTTCCACTCAGCCATGCTGTGGACCATCGGCTTTATCGTCACCTTCTCTGTAGGTGGGATGACCGGCGTGCTGCTGGCCGTTCCGGGCGCAGACTTCGTACTGCACAACAGCCTGTTCCTGATCGCGCACTTCCATAACGTTATCATCGGCGGTGTGGTGTTCGGTTGCTTCGCAGGTCTGACCTACTGGTGGCCGAAAGCGTTCGGTTACACCCTGAACGAAACCTGGGGTAAACGCGCATTCTGGTTCTGGATCATCGGCTTCTTCGTCGCATTTATGCCGCTGTACGTACTGGGCTTTATGGGTATGACCCGTCGCCTCAGCCAGCAGATTGATCCGCAGTTCCACCTGATGCTGATGATTGCCGCCGGCGGTGCCGCGCTGATCGCTATCGGTATCCTGTGTCTGCTGATTCAGATCTTCGTGTCAATTCGCGACCGCGATCAGAACCGTGATCTGACCGGTGACCCATGGGGTGGCCGTACGCTGGAGTGGGCAACCTCTTCTCCGCCGCCGTTCTACAACTTCGCACATGTTCCGGAAATTCACGAACGTGACGCGTTTTGGGAAATGAAAGAGAAAGGCGAAGCGTACAAACAACCTGCGCAGTATGAAGAAATTCATATGCCGAAAAACAGCGGTGCTGGCATTGTTATCGCCGCGTTTGCAACGGTATTCGGTTTTGCCATGATCTGGCACATCTGGTGGATGGCTATCGTCGGCTTCGCGGGCATCATCATCAGCTGGATTGTGAAGAGCTTCGACGAGGACGTGGATTACTACGTACCGGTTGCAGAAATCGAGAAACTGGAAAATCAGCATTTCGATGAGATCACTAAAGCAGGGCTGAAAAATGGCAACTGATACTCTGACGAACGCGCATGCCCACGCGCACGAACACGGGCACCACGATGCAGGGCCGAATAAAGTCTTCGGTTTCTGGATCTACCTGATGAGCGACTGCATTCTGTTCTGCTGTCTGTTCGCGACCTATGCCGTTCTGGTGAATGGCACAGCGGGCGGCCCGGCTGGCAAGGACATTTTCGAACTGCCGTTCGTTCTGGTAGAAACCGCACTGCTGCTGTTCAGCTCCATCACCTACGGCATGGCGGCTATCGCCATGTACAAAAACAACAAAAGCCAAGTTGTCTCCTGGCTGGCGTTGACCTGGTTGTTTGGTGCTGGATTTATCGGGATGGAACTCTATGAATTCCATCACCTGATTGCGGAAGGCATGGGTCCGGATCGCAGCGGCTTCCTGTCAGCGTTCTTCGCGCTGGTCGGCACCCACGGTCTGCACGTGACATCTGGTCTGGTGTGGATGGCGGTCCTGATGTTCCAGGTTTCCCGTCGCGGCCTGACCAGTACCAACCGTACCCGTATCATGTGCCTGAGCTTGTTCTGGCACTTCCTGGACGTGGTATGGATTTGCGTGTTCTCTGTTGTCTATCTGATGGGGGCGATGTAATGAGTCATACTAACGATCATGGCGCTTCCCACGGCAGCGTAAAAACCTATATGACAGGTTTCATCCTGTCGATCATCCTGACGGTCATTCCGTTCTGGATGGTGATGAACGGTTCTGCTTCTAAGCCGGTGATTCTGGGCACCATCCTGGTTACCGCCGTAGTTCAGATTCTGGTGCATCTGGTTTGCTTCCTGCACATGAACACCAAGTCTGATGAAGGCTGGAACCTGACCGCCTTTATCTTTACCGTGATTATCATCGCTATCCTGGTAGTCGGTTCCATCTGGATTATGTGGAACCTCAACTACAACATGATGGTTCACTAAGAGCGGCGAGTATGTTTAAGCAATACCTGCAAGTAACGAAACCGGGCATTATTTTTGGCAACTTGATCTCCGTGATCGGGGGGTTCCTGCTGGCTTCCAAAGGCCACATCGATTATCCCCTGTTCCTCTACACGCTGATTGGCGTGTCATTGGTGGTCGCCTCTGGTTGTGTATTTAACAACTACATCGATCGTGACATCGATAAAAAGATGGAACGAACGAAAAACAGGGTGCTGGTCAGAGGGCTGATCTCGCCAAAAGTCTCGCTGGTGTACGCCGCCTTGTTGGGTATTGCTGGCTTTATGCTGTTGTGGTTTGGCGCTAACCCGCTGGCCTGCTGGCTCGGGGTGATGGGGTTCGTGGTGTATGTGGGCATTTACAGCCTGTATATGAAACGTCACTCCGTTTACGGCACGCTGATTGGCTCACTCTCCGGCGCGGCACCGCCGGTGATTGGCTACTGTGCTGTCACCAACGAGTTCGACAGCGGCGCGGCAATCCTGTTGGCGATTTTCAGCCTATGGCAAATGCCGCACTCGTATGCCATCGCGATTTTCCGCTTTAAGGATTATCAGGCCGCGAACATCCCGGTTCTGCCAGTAGTGAAAGGCATTTCCGTGGCGAAAAACCATATCACGCTGTACATCCTGGCGTTTGCTATCGCCACGCTGATGCTGTCGCTTGGCGGTTACGCAGGTTACAAATACCTGGTCGTTGCCGCGGCGGTCAGCCTCTGGTGGTTGGGCATGGCGCTGCGCGGGTACAAAGTTGAGGATGACAAGGTGTGGGCGCGCAAACTGTTCGTCTTCTCCATCGTCGCCATCACTTCCCTTTCCGTGATGATGTCCGTGGATTTTATGGTCCCTGATTCACACAGCCTGCTGGCCTACGTCTGGTGATCCAGACACGCTTTTAAAGGGTGCTTCGGCACCCTTTTTTCATTCTGCCGCCCCGGCATTTCAAGGGTAATATTTGTTAATTAAGCTGTTATTTACCCTGCCCTGCCCCCGCACTACACTATGTCCGGTTTTCAATTTGAGGTGGTAATGAACGATTATAAAATGACGCCAGGCGAGTTGCGCGCCACCTGGGGTTTAGGGACTGTATTCTCTTTGCGCATGCTTGGCATGTTTATGGTCCTGCCCGTTCTGACCACATACGGTATGGCACTCCAGGGTGCCAGTGAAGCATTAATAGGTCTGGCGATTGGCATTTATGGCCTCGCGCAGGCGGTATTTCAAATCCCCTTCGGTTTGCTCTCCGATCGTATTGGCCGCAAGCCATTAATCATTGGCGGACTGGTGATTTTTGTCGCTGGTAGCGTCATTGCCGCGTTATCGGACTCTATCTGGGGCATTATTCTTGGCCGCGCGTTGCAGGGTTCCGGCGCGATTGCCGCTGCCGTAATGGCGCTGCTTTCCGACCTTACCCGCGAACAAAACCGCACCAAAGCGATGGCGTTTATCGGCGTCAGTTTTGGCGTCACCTTTGCGATTGCCATGGTGCTGGGGCCTATCATCACCCACACGTTGGGTTTACACGCCCTGTTCTGGATGATTGCTGCGCTGGCGACGGCCGGTATCGCGCTCACGCTGTGGGTAGTGCCAAATAGCGAGCACCATGTTCGCAACCGTGAATCCGGCATGGTGAAAGACTGTTTCCAGATGGTGATGGCCAACCCGAAGCTGTTGAAGCTCAATTTCGGCATTATGTGCCTGCATATCCTGCTGATGTCGACCTTCGTCGCCCTTCCCGGCCAACTGGAAGCCGCCGGTTTTCTCGCGCCGGAGCACTGGAAAATCTACCTGGTTACCATGCTGGTTTCCTTCGTTTCCGTGGTGCCGTTTATCATCTACGCGGAGGTGAAACGCAAGATGAAGCGCGTCTTTGTCTTTTGCGTCGCGCTGCTGCTGATTGCGGAAATTGTGCTGTGGGGCGCCGGGCCGCACTTCTGGGAAATCGTGATTGGCGTACAGATCTTCTTCCTCGCGTTTAACCTGATGGAAGCGCTGCTGCCGTCGTTAATCAGCAAAGAAGCTCCGGCGGGTTACAAAGGCACGGCGATGGGGATTTATTCCACCAGCCAGTTTATTGGCGTGGCGATCGGCGGTTCACTCGGCGGTTGGGTTGATGGTTTGTTCGATTCGCAAACGGTGTTTCTGGCTGGAGCCTTGCTGGCGATGGTCTGGCTGCTGGTAGCCAGTAGCATGCAGGAACCACCTTATGTCAGCAGCTTGCGTATCGCTATTCCGGAAAATGTCGCCATTGATGACGCACTACAGCAGCGTTTGTTGGCAACCGCAGGGGTAAGTGAAGCGATGGTGGTGCCGGAAGAACGCAGTGCCTATGTGAAAATCGACAGCAAAGTGACTAACCGTTTTGAGGTTGAACAAGCCCTCGCCGGCTAATCTTCTGATGAACCCTCGCCCTAGCAGGAGAGGGTTTTTAGTATTAATCGCGGAAGTTTTTGAACTGGAACGGCTGGCCAAGATTGCCGCCGCGTACTACTGCCATCGCCGCCTGCAAATCATCACGCGCTTTACCGGTCACGCGAATTTCTTCGCCCTGAATCTGCGTCTGCACTTTCAGTTTGCTGTCTTTAATCAGTTTGACGATTTTCTTGGCAGTCGCCGCGTCGATACCCTGCTTCAATTTGGCCTCGACAAACCAAGTTTTGCCGCTGTGCACGAACTCTTCCGGCACATCAAGAGACGTCCCTTCAATACCGCGTTTAAGCAGCTTGGCACGCAGGATGTCCAGCAATTGGTTGACCTGAAAGTCTGATTCGCTCAGCACCTTGATGGTCTTGTTGGCTTCGTTCAATTCAAACGTCGCTTCAATATTGCGAAAGTCGAAGCGTGTCGCCAGTTCACGGGTCGCATTTTCAACGCCGTTTTGCACTTCGCGCAGATCAATTTCGGAAACAATGTCGAAAGATGGCATCTTTTCTTCTCCCTCTGTATTTGTAGCGATGCATAATACCTGCAATGTGTATTAACACAACGTGTAATACTGGAAGCTTAGCTGACAGCGCTATACTTACTGCTGTAACACCTGGCGCAGTTGCAGGTGAGGAGGAATAATGAGAATTACCGTACTTGGATGCGGTGCCTTAGGGCAACTGTGGTTAACAGCACTGTGTAAACACGGACATGAAGTACAGGGCTGGTTACGCATCCCTCAGCCTTTTTGCAGTGTGAACCTGGTTGACGAAGACGGCACCATTTTTAACGAATCCCTGACGGCCAACGATCCTGACTTTCTGGCGCGCAGCGACTTACTGCTTGTCACCCTGAAAGCCTGGCAAGTTTCAGACGCGGTAAAAGGCCTGGCGGCACAATTGCCACCCACCACACCTATTTTATTGATTCATAACGGCATGGGTACCGTTGAGGAACTTAAAACCTTGCCGAACCCGCTGTTGATGGGCACCACCACTCACGCCGCCCGCCGCGATGGCAATGTGATTGTGCATGTCGCAAATGGCACCACGCATATCGGCCCGGCGCGGCAGCAGGAAGGCGAGTTCAGCTTTCTGGCCGACATCCTGCAAACCGTGCTGCCGGACATCGCCTGGCACAACAATATTCGCCCGGCGCTATGGCGCAAGCTGGCGGTGAATTGCGTTATCAACCCGCTGACGGCGCTGCGTGATTGCAAGAACGGCGATCTGCGGGAATTCCCCGAGGAAATCCAGAAGGTCACCCACGAAGTTGCCGCGGTGATCGAGCGTGAAGGTCACCATATTTCCGCCGATGATTTGCTCTCTTATGTGCATCAAATCATCGACAGTACGGCGGAAAATATTTCATCAATGCTGCAGGATGTGCGCGCCATGCGCCATACCGAGTGCGATTACATTACCGGGTATCTACTCAGACGCGCCCGCGCGCACGGCATTGCGGTGCCCGAAAATGCCCGGCTGTACGACATGATCAAACGTAAGGAGAGTGAATATGAGCGCATCGGCTCTGATATGTCTCGCCCCTGGTAGCGAAGAAACCGAGGCGGTTACCACTATCGACCTGCTGGTGCGCGGCGGGATTGCGGTCACCACCGCCAGCGTCGCCAGCGACGGCAATCTGGTGATGACCTGCTCCCGTGGGGTAAAGCTACTGGCGGATGCGCCGCTGGTAGAAGTGGCGGATGGGGATTACGACGCCATCGTGCTGCCCGGCGGGCTGAAAGGCGCAGAGTGCATGCGCGATAATCCGCTGCTGGTGGAAACGGTGCGCCAGTTTCATCTTTCTGGCCGAATTGTCGCGGCGATCTGCGCGGCGGCAGGTACCGTATTAGTACCGCATGAGATCTTCCCGATCGGCAATATGACCGGTTTCCCCGGCCTGAAAGAGACGATCCCGGCAGAGCAATGGCAAGATAAGCGCGTTGTGTGGGATCCGCGCGTCAACCTGCTCACCAGCCAGGGGCCTGGCACCGCTATTGATTTTGGTCTGAAGATTATCGATTTGCTGGTCGGGCGTGAAAAAGCCCATGAAGTCGCCTCACAGCTGGTGATGGCGGCGGGGATTTATAACTACTACGAAGCGTGAATATTAAAATACCCGCTAACGCTGATTGCCGGATGGCGCTAACGCTTATCCGGCCTATAAGCTGATTGAATTGTAGGTGGTTTTTGTAGGCCCGGTAAGCATTGCGCCACCGGGCATTTCGCCGGATGGCGCTGGCGCTTATCCGGCCTACGACATTGACCGCATTATTTACCACAACCATAAGCCGGATAAGGCGCGGGTGCCATCCGCCATTTTATTTACGGACGATACACTTTCACGTTGGCGAACCCCTGCTCGCGCAGATAGAGCGCCTGCAAACGGCTCATCACACCGCGCTCGCACCACAGCAACCAGGTTTTGCTCTGATCCAAATCGCCGAACTTGGTGCTCAGCTTATAGAACGGCAGAGAAACCACGTCGATGCCCTGGAGTTGCAGCGGCTTATCATCCTGCTCGTCGATGGAGCGGATATCCAACACCACATCGTTCGGGCCAAAGCCGCTCACCGTCTCAACTTCTACCACTTCTTCATTGGTCTGCTGCGCAATTTCGCGAATGTCGATATTGCTCGCTTCGGCGACAACTTTATCGAGGATGGCGAAATCAAAGTGCTCTTCTTCCGCTTCGATCTTCGCTTTAACCGCTTTTACCGTCGGGCTTTTGGAAATAACCCCGCAATATTCCGGCATGGTACGGGCAAAATCTTCCGTGCCGATTTCACGCGCCAAATCGATAATGTGCTCTTTGTCGTGGGAGATCAGCGGGCGCAGAATCAACGTATCAGAGACGTTATCAATCAAGCGCAGGTTGGTCAGCGTCTGGCTCGACACCTGGCCCAACGCTTCACCGGTTACTAGCGCCTGCACGCCGTAGCGCTCCGCCACTTTTGACGCCGCACGCACCATCATGCGTTTCAGCACCACGCCCATTTGGCCGTCATCCACTTTTTCGAGGATCTCGCCGACCACCGGTTCAAAGTTGATCGCCACAAAACGCACGCGGTGGGAACTGCCAAAGCGGTTCCACAGGTAATGCGCCACCTGACGAACGCCGATTTCATGCGCCGCGCCGCCAAGGTTAAAGAAGCAATAATGCACGCGGCAGCCGCGACGCATCAGCATATAGCTGGAGACACCGGAGTCGAAACCGCCGGAAATCAGCGACAGCACATCTTCCTGCGTGCCGATCGGGAAACCGCCGATGCCTTCATAACGCCCTTTCACCAGCAGCAGACGATCGTCTTCTATCTCCAGGTTAACGGTCACGTCCGGGTGCGTCAGTTTTACGCGCGCGGATTCAACATGTTGATTCAGGCCGCCGCCGACATAGCGTTCCACTTCAATCGAGCTAAACTCGTGTTTGCCGCGGCGTTTCACGCGCACACAGAAGGTTTTACCTTCGATCTGCTCGCGGTACTGGGCCAGCGCTTTCTCAAAAATGTCGTGCAGAGAAGTGAAAGGAACGTCTTCCACTTCCAGAATATGGTGAATGCCCGGAATGCGGGTCAGTGCGTCGCGAATAGCCAGACGCTGGTTTTCATCTTTGGCGCGAACTTCAATGTGGTCCCAGTGACGGACAACGGCGAGCGTCTCGTCATAGTGCTTTAAAACGTTACGAATGTTTCCGGTGAGGATTTTAATAAAGCGCAAACGCACAGATTGGCTTTTGATGGTGATTTCCGGGAACAATTTAATGATAAACTTCATGGCGGCAATGGTTCGTTGGCAAGCCCGATAAGGCCTGTAATGGGAAATAATACAGCAGCCCATACCCGCGGCTGCATCCAGGCGCGGAAGTATACCACCATCGAGAAGATCTTGTGCAACGCATTACCATTGCGCGTTATTTGCTAAGTGCTCCGACTTCGCTACCATAACGTAGTCGGAATAATAGAAGAGCCAGACATTCACTATGCCAAAGAAAAACGACGCACCCGCCAGTTTCGAAACAGCCCTCAGCGAACTGGAACAGATTGTCACTCGTCTTGAAAGCGGCGATCTTCCGCTTGAAGATGCCCTCAATGAATTCGAACGCGGCGTGCAGCTCGCGCGTCAGGGACAGGTAAAACTGCAACAGGCGGAACAACGCGTGCAGATCCTGCTTTCCGATAACGAAGAGGCTCCCTTAACGCCTTTCGCGCCGGATACCGAATAGATGGATTTTAACCAACAATTAGAGGCCTGCGTTGAACAGGCCAACAATGCGCTGCGCCGCTTTATCGCTCCTCTGCCCTTTCAGAACACTCCTCTGGTTGAGGCCATGCAGTATGGCGCACTATTGGGCGGTAAACGCCTGCGTCCTTTTTTGGTCTATGCCACCGGCAACATGTTCGGCGTTAGCCAGCAAACGCTGGATGCGCCCGCCGCTGCGGTGGAGTGCATTCATGCTTACTCGCTAATGCATGACGATTTACCGGCGATGGACGACGACGATTTACGCCGCGGATTGCCAACCTGCCATATTAAATTTGGCGAAGCGAATGCCATCCTCGCGGGAGATGCCTTGCAAACGTTGGCATTCTCGATCCTCGCGGACGCGCCAATGCCGGAAGTCGCCGCCCGCGATCGTCTGGCGATGGTTTCAACGCTTGCGCTTTCCAGCGGCGTTGCCGGTATGTGCGGTGGTCAGGCGTTGGATCTGCAAGCGGAAGGCAAGCAAGTTTCGCTGGACGAACTGGAGCTGATTCATCGCCATAAAACCGGGGCGCTGATCCGCGCAGCGGTCAAAATGGGCGCGTTGAGCGCGGGCGATAAAGGCCGGGAAGCCCTGCCATTGCTCGATCGCTATGCGCAGAACATCGGTCTGGCTTTCCAGGTTCAGGATGACATCCTGGATGTTGTCGGCGATACTGCGACCCTTGGCAAACGCCAGGGTGCAGACCAACAATTGGGTAAAAGCACCTACCCCGCATTACTGGGTCTTGAGCAAGCCCGGACAAAAGCCCGCGATCTGATTGACGATGCCCGCCAGGCGCTGAGCCTGCTGTCGGCGCAATCACTGGATACGACGGCACTGGAAGCACTGGCGAAGTACATAATCCAGCGTGATAAATAACGACATAACACGATGAGTCCGAGTCTCTGATGAGTTTTGATATAGCCAAATACCCGACGCTGGCGCTGGTGGATACCACGCAAGAGTTGCGCCTGCTGCCGAAAGAGAGTCTGCCGAAGCTGTGCGATGAACTGCGTCGCTACCTTCTCGACAGCGTAAGCCGCTCCAGTGGGCACTTTGCCTCCGGGCTTGGCACGGTTGAACTGACCGTTGCGCTGCATTACGTCTACAACACACCGTTTGATCAGCTGATCTGGGACGTTGGCCACCAGGCCTACCCGCACAAAATCTTGACCGGACGCCGTGAAAAAATCGGTACCATCCGGCAGAAAAACGGCCTGCATCCGTTCCCGTGGCGCGGCGAAAGCGAATATGACGTACTGAGCGTCGGCCATTCGTCGACGTCCATCAGCGCCGGTATCGGTGTGGCCGTCGCGGCCGCCAAAGAGGGCAAACAGCGCCGTACCGTGTGCGTCATTGGCGATGGCGCGATCACCGCAGGCATGGCATTTGAAGCGATGAACCACGCCGGCGATATTCGCCCCGACATGCTGGTGGTGCTCAACGACAACGAAATGTCGATTTCCGAAAACGTCGGCGCGTTGAATAACCATCTGGCGCAGCTCCTTTCCGGCAAGCTTTACTCCACTCTGCGCGAAGGCGGCAAAAAAGTGCTTTCCGGCGTACCGCCGATCAAAGAGCTTCTCAAGCGCACCGAAGAGCACATCAAGGGCATGGTAGTGCCAGGCACGCTGTTCGAAGAACTGGGCTTTAACTATATTGGCCCGGTTGACGGCCACGATGTGCTGGGGCTAGTGCAGACGCTGCGCAATATGCGCGACCTGAAAGGCCCGCAGTTCCTGCATATCATGACCAAAAAAGGCCGTGGCTATGAGCCGGCCGAAAAAGATCCGATCACCTTCCACGCTGTGCCGAAGTTTGATCCGACCAGCGGCACGCTGCCGAAAAGCAGTGGCGGTATGCCGAGCTATTCGAAGATTTTCGGCGACTGGCTGTGCGAAACCGCCGCCAAAGATAACAAGCTGATGGCGATCACCCCGGCAATGCGCGAAGGTTCCGGCATGGTCGAGTTTTCACGTAAATACCCGGAACAATATTTTGATGTCGCCATCGCCGAGCAACATGCAGTGACGTTCGCCGCCGGGCTGGCGATCGGCGGCTATAAACCGGTAGTCGCTATTTATTCGACCTTCCTGCAACGCGCCTACGATCAGGTGATCCACGATGTGGCGATCCAGAAGCTGCCGGTGCTGTTTGCTATCGATCGCGCCGGGATTGTCGGTGCCGACGGGCAGACGCATCAGGGCGCGTTTGATATCTCTTATCTGCGCTGCATTCCGGGCATGGTGGTGATGACGCCAAGCGACGAAAACGAGTGCCGCCAGATGCTGTTTACCGGCTATCACTACGCAGATGGCCCGAGCGCTGTGCGTTACCCGCGCGGAAATGCGGTTGGCGTGCCATTGCAGCCGCTGGAGAAACTGCCGATCGGTAAAGGCCTGGTCAAACGCCACGGCGAGAAACTGGCGATCCTCAATTTCGGTACTTTGTTGCCGGAAGCCACCAAAGCCGCCGAAGCGCTGAATGCCACGCTTATCGACATGCGTTTTGCCAAACCGCTGGATGAAGTGTTGATTCTGGAAACCGCCGCGCGTCACGATGCGCTGGTGACGCTGGAAGAAAACGCCATTGCAGGCGGCGCGGGCAGCGGCGTGAACGAGGTGCTGATGGCGAACCGTAAACCGGTTCCGGTGCTGAATATTGGTCTGCCGGACTTCTTTATCCCGCAAGGCACGCAGGATGAGGCGCGCGCCGAAGTGGGGCTGGACGCCGCCGGTATTGAATCCCGCATCAGAAACTGGCTCGCCTGACTCTCCCCTTCCGCTCCTGCTATGCTTAAGCGTAAATCTTGACTAGCAGGAGTGGAACCATGCAATACAACACATTAGGAAAAACAGACCTTAAGGTTTCCCGCCTTTGCCTTGGCTGTATGACATTTGGCGAGCCTGACCGGGGCAAACATGCCTGGACACTGCCCGAAGAGAGCAGCCGTCCCATCATCAAACGCGCGCTGGAAGGCGGCATCAACTTTTTCGATACCGCGAACAGCTATTCCGACGGCAGTAGCGAAGAAATTGTTGGCCGCGCGCTGCGCGATTTCGCCCGCCGCGACGAGGTGGTTGTCGCGACCAAAGTCTACCATCAGGTCGGTGACCTGGCGGAAGGCCTCTCCCGTGCGCAGATCCTGCGTTCTATCGATGACAGCTTGCAGCGTCTGGGGATGGAGTATGTGGATTTGCTGCAAATCCACCGCTGGGATTACACCACGCCGATTGAAGAGACGCTGGAAGCGCTCAACGATGTAGTAAAAGCCGGTAAAGCCCGCTACATCGGCGCTTCTTCGATGCACGCGCGTCAGTTTGCGCAGGCGCTGGCGTTGCAGGATCAACATGGTTGGGCGCGTTTCGTCACCATGCAGGATTACTACAATCTGATCTACCGTGAGGAAGAGCGCGATATGCTGCCGCTGTGCTACAAGGAAGGCGTGGCGATTATTCCGTGGAGCCCGCTGGCGCGCGGTCGTTTGACGCGTCCGTGGGGCGAAACCACCGCGCGCGTGGTGTCCGATGAGTTTGGTAAAACGCTATACAGCGAAACGGATCAAAACGATGCGCAAATCGCAGAGCGTCTGGCGGGTGTGGCCGAGGAAGTGAATGCTTCACGCGCACAAGTGGCGCTGGCCTGGCTGCTCAGCAAACCCGGCATCGCTGCGCCGATTATTGGCACATCCCGTGAAGAGCAACTGGAAGAGTTGTTAGGTGCGGTGGATTTAACGCTGAAACCCGAGCAGATCGCCGAGCTGGAAACGCCGTATAAGCAGCACCCGGTGGTAGGGTTTAAATAACCCATGAGCGCTGATTGATTGCATTGCCCGGTGGCGCTGCTTACCGGGCCGACAAAATAGTGCGGAACCCGTAGGCCGGATAAGGCGTTAGCCGCCATCCGGCATACAGGCAATCAAATCAAGCCAATCGGCCAATGGTGACCCATTAAATACAACAGCCCGGCAGCGATGATCCCGGCGACGATATCGTCGACCATAATCCCCATCCCGCCGTGCACATTGCGGTCAAACCAGCGGATCGGCCACGGTTTCCACATATCAAAAATACGAAACAGCACAAACCCAACGGCGACCCACTGCCAGTCATTGGTTGGTAACGCCATCAGCGTTATCCACATACCAATAAATTCATCCCAGACAATGCTGCCGTGGTCGTGCACGCCCATATCTTTCGCCGTCTGGTGACAGATATAGACGCCAAGCGAAATCCCCAACATCACCAGCAGTGAATAGAGCTGCCACGGCAAAAAAGTCATCGCCCACCAGAACGGAATCGACGCCAGCGAACCCATGGTCCCCGGAACGATCGGGCTTAAACCACTGCCAAATCCGGTCGCCAACAGGTGCCAGGGATTACGCAAATTAAGACGGCTTTTGGCGATATGCTTACTGCCCGACAAAATGGTCATATCCTTTCCAGTCAAGGGTGACGGCTTTGCCGTCGCGAGTGAAATGCAACCCGTCCACATCCGCGCTGATCTGCCCGATACAGGTAAATGGCGCGCCCAATTGACCAATGGCGACATCCAACGCGCCGCGGTTCAGTTCCGGGACGGTAAAACACAGCTCGTAATCTTCGCCGCCGGACAACGCCCAGCGCAGCGCCTGTTCAGGTTCAACATGGCGAAGAAGCGCCTCGGAATACGGCAATGCATCAAGATCAATCCGCGCGCCGCAACCGCTGGCTTGCAGGATATGCGCAAGATCGGAAATCAGGCCGTCGGACAAATCGATGGCAGACGTTGCCAGGTTACGCAGCGCCTGACCGTGCAGCACGCGCGCCGTGGGGCGCAAATGGCGCTTGACCAGGTAACTCGCGTCATCGCAATCGTTGACGGTTAAACGCTGCTGCAAAATCGCCAGCCCGGCGGCGCTGTCTCCCGGCGTACCGGTAACATAAATCCAGTCGCCAGGCTTCGCGCCTGAGCGCTTCATCGCCCTCCCAACCGGCACATAACCATGAATGCCGATCGTCATCGACAGCGGACCACGCGTGGTATCGCCGCCAATCAATTGCATATCGTAATAACTGAGCTGATCAAACAGGCTATCGCTGAAGGCTTGCAGCCAGGCTTCATCGGCTTCGGGTAAGGTTAACGCCAGCGTCAGCCATGCGGGATCGGCCCCCATCGCCGCCAGATCGCTTAAGTTCGACGCCATTGCTTTCCAGGCGAGATCGGCAGGATCGATATCCGGCAGAAAATGGTTACCCGCCACCAACGTATCGACACTGATGGCCAGCGTCTGTTTTTCGGGGACATTGAGCAGCGCACAATCGTCGCCGATACCGGTTTCCACATCACGGCGGGAATTTCGTACGCGGTCAAAATAACGGGCAATCAGGGAAAATTCGCCGCATGCCATACGTTATGCCTCTGTAGAAAAAAGAAAAAGCCGGGACAGGCGCGCATTAAGCGACGCCCGTCTCCGGCTTGCGGATCACTTCCTGTGGGGACGGATCGCAGGTGCGGCTTTATCCAGCACGCCGTTCACAAACTTGTGGCTGTCTTCAGCGCCAAAGGTTTTAGCCAGTTCGATAGCTTCGTTGATCGCCACTTTGTAGGGCACATCATCACGTTTAGACAGTTCGAACAGTGCGATACGCAATACCGCTTTCTCTACCTGGCCCAACTCTTCCAGCAGGCGGGACAAGTACGGCTTCATCAAGCCATCGAGATATGCGCTATTAGTCGCCACCCCGGTCAACAGTTCACGGAAGTACAGGACGTCGACATCTTTAACGTCTTGCTCCGCCAGGAACTGGTATTCAACATCAGCGATGTCGTTCTGGGACAACTGCCAGGAGTAGAGCGCCTGAACGGCACACTCACGGGCGCGGCGACGAGCAGCAGGTTTCACGGAATTCCCCTTACTAAAATCAGGCCTTAATGGCTTTCAATACATTAATCATTTCAAGCGCGGTCAGTGCGGCTTCCGCACCTTTATTACCGGCTTTGGTGCCAGCGCGTTCGATAGCTTGTTCAATACTTTCTGTGGTGAGCACGCCGAAGGCGACCGGAATTTCGCTCTCTTGCGCAACATGCGCCAGGCCATTGCTTGCGCCACCGGCAACATATTCAAAATGCGCAGTACCACCGCGAATCACGGTGCCGAGCGCGATCACCGCGTCGTATTTACCGGTTTTCGCCAACGCACCTGCCGCCAGCGGCAGTTCGTAAGCACCCGGAACCCACACAACGGTGATGTTTTTATCTTGCACCTGACCAATGCGTTTCAGCGCATCGATCGCGCCTTCCAGCAGGCTTTCATTGATAAAGTTGTTGAAACGCGCAATGGTGATGGCGACGCGAGCGTCCGGAGCAGCAACGTTGGCTTCAATAATGTTCATACACTTCCTTCACAGGTTCAGTTCGGACCCCGCAGGGGGGCGGATTTTAGCATAATAATTTACGCGCTGCTTCCCTTTTACAGCAGGCATCACGCGTGAGTGAGATGCAGGCAAACATCCGGACCAACCTGACGTATCTCATTGAATTTAAAGTGCGGAGCGTCCGCCAGTGCGGATAATCCCGGCAGCACGCACAGACCGCGCGCATCGCTGCCTAACAGTTTAGGCGCGAGATAAACAATCAGCTCGTCCACCAGCCCGGCCTGCAATAACGCCCCGGCAAGGTTGGCGCCCGCTTCGACCCACACACTGTTAATCTGCTGTTTTCCCAGCAACATCATCAGCATGACTAAATCGGCATGACCGTTATGTTCCGGCACGATAATCTCGCGAACGCTGGTCGGCCAACGGCGTTCGTCGGCTTTGGTGCGGGCAAACCAGGTTTCCCCTGGCAGCCCCACTAATTGATGCTCTGGCGTTACGCGGTTCTGGCTGTCGATAATAATGCGCACCGGCTGGCGAACATTTTCTTGCGGATAGAGCGCCTGGGTCTCGGCGTTCAACGCTTCCCAACGCACGGTCAGAGCCGGATCGTCCGCCAGCACGGTCGCGCTGCTGCTGAGGATCGCATGGCTTTGCGCCCGCAGTTGTTGCACGTCGCGGCGCGCCTGCGGGGAGGTAATCCACTGGCTTTCCCCGTTTGCCATCGCCGTGCGGCCATCTAACGACGCGCCCAGCTTCAGCTGCACATACGGGAAACCGGTGCGCATACGTTTAAGGAAACCTTTATTCAGCACTTCAGCATCGTTCATCATCAGCCCGTGGCTGACCTCGATGCCGGCTTGTTGTAAGCGATATAAACCGCGCCCGGCAACCTGCGGGTTGGGATCCTGCATCGCGGCGACCACGCGCGTTACCCCGGCGGCGATCAGCGCGTCGCAGCATGGTGGTGTGCGCCCGTGATGGCTACACGGTTCGAGCGTTACATAGGCCGTTGCGCCACGTGCGCGAACGCCTGCCATGCGCAGCGCATGCACTTCCGCATGCGGTTCACCGGCGCGATAGTGAAAACCTTCACCGACAATTTCGCCGTCATTGACAATCACACAGCCGACACGAGGGTTCGGATGGGTGGTAAAACGCCCGCGCTGCGCCAGTTTCAGCGCCCGCGCCATGTACATTTCGTCCTGCATGATTAGTCCTGTAGGCGTGCGATCTCTTCACCAAACTCGCGAATGTCTTCAAAACTCCGGTAGACGGAGGCAAAGCGCACGTACGCCACTTTATCGAGCTTTTTCAACTGGTCCATCACCAGATTGCCGATCATCTTACTCGGCACTTCGCGTTCACCGGTTGCGCGAAGTTGCGATTTAATGTGATTCAGCGCCATTTCTACGTCATCGGCGCTGACCGGACGTTTTTCCAGCGCTTTCAACATACCGCTACGCAACTTGTCTTCATTGAAAGGTTCACGCACATCATTGCTTTTCACCACGCGCGGCATCACAAGCTCTGCCACTTCAAAGGTGGTGAAACGCTCATTACAAACCAGACACTGCCGGCGACGGCGAACGGATGAACCTTCACCCACCAGACGAGAATCGATTACTTTGGTATCCACGGCGAAACAGAATGGGCAATGCATACGGGGTCCTGACGTGAGAGTTAACTGAAATCTATTTTACCCTGAACTGGCATGACAACAAAGGCTGACGGATTTTGAGACAATGGATCGATGGCAACGCAGCCGTTGATGGCTACCATTACAGAGATCTTCATTTCCAAGGAAACAGACACAATGACAAGACGTTACCTAAGAACCCTCTTACTGGGAAGCCTTTTTGCCCTCAGTGCCTGCGCCCAGCAAAGCGAAGTCCGTGAGTTACATCAAAGCGTTAGCACGCTGAATAATGAAATGAGTAAGCTGAATAAAGAGACGGTGAAAATCACCCAGCAAAACACGCTGAATGCCAAATCCGGCAGCGGCGTCTATCTGCTGCCGGGCGCGAATACGCCCGCTCGCCTGAACAGCCAAATCGGCATGCTGCGCATGTCGCTGCAAAACATCGCGCCTAATGCCGACGGCACCCGCGTTGTGTTACGCATTCAGGGTGAATCCAACGATCCGTTACCGGCCTTCAGCGGCACGGTCGAGTGGGGCCAAATTCAGGGCACCACGCAAAATTACCAGGAAGTAAATGTACAAAATCAGTTGATTAACGCCCCTGCCAGCACGCTGGCGCCGAGCGATATCGACATTCCGCTGCAATTGAACGGCATTACGCCAGACCAATTAGGTTTTGTACGAATTCACGATATTCAGCCCGCCAACGCGCAGTAAATCCCGAGGGCGGCGCTGTCGCCCTTTCTTTCTCTTTGTAACGTTTTTTCTTTTATTTGCCCTTTCTGTCATCACATTCACCAATTTGCAATCCTGGGAAATGCCAGTACAATCGCCCCGTTTATTACACGCAAACGTGAACGCAATCGATTACCTGTGTGTCAATAATGTGAAACAACACATATTTTTGTGAGCGCGGATACTTATAATAGGCGCGCAGAAATATGAAACATTTAGAAACTGAATGCGTGCTTTCTTTCACTCCCGTCTGGGATCTCTTATCAGTGGCGTAATGATGAAAAAAACAATCCTCGCAGCCGGTGCAGCACTGGCGATTACCGCGTCTTTCACTGCAACCGCAGCAGAAAACAGCAATCCTGAATTTGTTTCCGACTGGTGGCACCAGAGTGTCAACGTCGTTGGCAGCTATCACACCCGTTTCGGACCGACCATTCGCAACGATACCTATCTGGAATACGAAGCGTTCGCTAAAAAAGATTGGTTCGATTTCTATGGTTACCTGGATGCACCGGTATTCTTCGGCGGTAACAGCGGCGCGCAGGGTATCTGGAACCACGGTTCTCCGTTGTTTATGGAAATCGAGCCGCGTTTCTCCATTGATAAACTGACCGGTGCCGACCTGAGCTTCGGCCCGTTCAAAGAGTGGTACTTCGCGAACAACTACATTTACGACATGGGTCGTAACAGTGCGGGTCGTCAGAGCACCTGGTACATGGGTCTGGGTACCGACATCGATACCGGCCTGCCGATGAGCCTGTCTCTGAACGTTTACGCGAAATACCAGTGGCAGAACTATGGCGCGCAGAACGAAAACGACTGGGACGGCTACCGTTTCAAAGTGAAATACTTCGTACCGATCACCTCCCTGTGGGGCGGCAACCTGAGCTATATCGGCTTCACCAACTTTGACTGGGGTTCAGACCTCGGTGATAAAGGCGGTATCGCTAATAACGGCATCAAAACGCGTACCAATGACTCCATCGCCTCGAGCCACATTCTGTCTCTGAGCTACGATCACTGGCACTATTCCGTTGTTGCCCGTTACTGGCATAACGGTGGTCAGTGGAACGATGACGCCAGCCTGAACTTCGGCAGCGGCGACTTCAGCGTCCGCTCTACCGGCTGGGGTGGTTACCTGGTTGCAGGTTACAACTTCTAATCCTGCCTGAATGAAAAATAAAGCCGATCGCCAGATCGGCTTTTTTATTGCCTGCGCCTCCCCTCCATACGCGTGATCGACCCTCTTTGCCAGTCATCGGATCACCCAACCGGTTAAATGAAGCCGGTTAAAAAAGATACGATACGACAGGCAGAGCATCTTCCCCCTTTATAGCCAGAGCCGGTGGCCGCAGTGCCGGCAGTGAGGAACCGATGAATATATTCACGCGTTATATTGCACCGGGGCTGCTGATCGCCTCGGTACTCAGCGGCTGGGCTGGCGTGGCGTTCGCGCAAACGTCACAGCGCACGGAGACTGCGGGCAAAGAACTGACGGCCGGGCAACTGACGGGCGTGAGCCGATTGCTGCAAGAGTATGTGGACAAAGGCAGAATTGCCGGTGGCGTGGTGCAAATTCATCAGGACGGTCGCCCCGTGTTAACGACCGCCGTCGGATGGCGTGACAAGGAAGCCAAAGATCCCATGCGTAACGACACGCTGTTTCGCATCGCGTCGCAAACGAAAGCACTGACCAGCGTCGCGATACTGATGCTAATGGAAGAAGGCAAATTAACCCTCAGCGCTCCGCTCAGCAAATATCTGCCGGGCTGGTCATCTACCACCGTTGCCGTCGAAAAACCGGGCGGCGGCTATGATGTGGTTCCCGCCCACAGGCCGATCACCCTGCACGATCTGCTGACGCACACTTCCGGGGTTTCGTATGGCAACGGCCCGGCCGTCAAAGTCTGGCGGGATGCCGGTTTTCTGGGGTGGTACTGGGGCGATCGTCGTGAAACCATCGCCTCGGCGGTCAGCCGCATGCCCCGGCTACCGATGGCCGGGCAACCGGGAGAACAATGGATATACGGCTACAGCACCGACATTCTGGGTGTGGTTGTCGAGAAGGTGAGCGGCCAAACACTGCAAGCTTTTCTGACAGAGCGCCTGATCCGCCCGCTAGCGCTGAAAGACACCTTCTTTTATGTCCCGGCAAATAAAGCCAACCGCCTTGCCGTGGTGTATTCGGAAACCGCAGAAGGCCGCATTCGCCGCGCGCCCGATCCCGGCGAATGGCGGGATGGAAATTATGTGGGCCAGGGGGAATACATTGACGGCGCGCACCAGGCTTACTCCGGCGGTGCAGGTCTGCTGTCGACAGCCGCAGATTACAGCCGGTTTCTGGAAATGATCCGCCGTGGCGGTGAGTTGGACGGCAAACGCTACCTGCGCCAGCAAACGGTCAAACAGATGGTGAGTAACCAGATCGAGGGCGTGCCGTACCCGCCGGGCATGGGGTTTGGTCTTGGTTTTAACATCCGCACAGATGCCGCGAAAGCGGGCGATCCTGGCGAAACCGGCGAGTTTGCCTGGAGCGGTATTTACCACAGCCTGTACTGGGTGGATCCGCACAACCGAATGACCGTGGTGTATATGGTTCAGCTTCTGCCTGCGGAACACATTGATGATTGGGCCAGGCTGCGCAGTGTCATTTATCAAGCCCTGAAATAACAATGGAAAAGCCCGGCGCACATTCTCTCCGGGCCTTTTTATTCCCTGCGCGGGCAACCCGAAAATCATCTAACAACGGTCAATAATAGTCCGAAAATAGATATTTCTAGTACAGCCACACAACCTTCCCCATCCATTACAAAACTCCATGCTTTAGAATGAGATTTCTACGGGAATTTACTCTAAGGAATAGAGAACCATGTGGGCAGTCGAAATCCAGGGCGTCAATAAAAGTTACTTACTCGGCCAGGTGCGGGTTAACGCACTTCACAATGTCACGCTTAACATTGCGCCCGAACGCTTCGCCGTCTTATCTGGCCAGTCCGGCAGCGGGAAAACCACCTTGCTGAATCTGATTGGCGGTATCGATAAACCCGACAGCGGCCACCTGCGGATCGCCGATTGTGAAATCTCCAGCCTTGATGATGACCAGTGCAGCGCTTTTCGCGCGCGCCAGCTCGGTTTCATCTTTCAGAACTTCAATCTCATTCCGGTTCTGACGGTTCGCGAAAATATCGAAATCCCCCTATTGATGCAACGCCGTAGCGCGATTCAACGCAAACAAGCCACGGATGAAATGCTCGAAAGCGTCGGCCTTATGCATAAAGCGGACTCGCTGCCAAACCAGCTTTCCGGCGGGCAACGCCAGCGTGTGGCCATTGCCAGAGCATTGATCCACCGCCCGGCGCTGATCGTCGCAGACGAACCGACCGCGAATCTCGACAGCAAAACCGGCGCCGCTATTTTGCAGCTTCTGCGGCGCTTGCAGCGGGAATACGCTACGACGGTGGTTTTTTCCTCTCACGATCCGCACGTGATCGCCGAAGCCGATGATTTGTATGTTGTGCATGACGGCCAGGTTACCCGCTCAGGCGCGGTGTAAGGAGCCAACATGCAGATGACGAACACACTGAAACACGCCCTGCGAAACCTGTTGCGCAGCCGTCGCCGCACACTCTCCACGCTTTGCGCCATCGTCGTCGGCGCGGTCGGCATCCTGCTCTTCGCGGGCTATAAACAATCCATCAATTACAACCTGCAAACCACCTTTGTGCGCGAAAGCGGTCACTTGCAAATCCAGCATCGCGATTATCTGCTGCACGGCACCAGCAACCCGGCGCGATACAGCATTTATGATTACCAACGTGTGGTCGATATCATCGCCCGCGATCCGCTACTGAAACCGATGATCGCCGTCGCGACGCCGGTGCTGACATTAACCGGCCTGGCGGGCCATTACGCGGTCGGGACTTCACGCCCGGTGCTGATTTACGGCTCCGAAGCGATGGGTCAGGCGCAGTTGAATCACTGGGATGAATACCAAATCGGCCCGGATCTGGTCGCGCGCAAACCGCTAACGGGTACGCCGCCCGAAGCGGCACTGATTGGCAGCGGTCTGGCGCGCCTGCTGCTGCTGTGCGATTTCGTGAAAGACCAACCCTGCGGCGCCCCTGTTGCGGACGAAAACAACGCCGCCGCCCTACCCGATGATCTTTTGCAGCTTTCACAGCGCGCGCACGATGCACGTTCAACGGCGGACGGCACGCACATTGAGCTGCTGGCGGCATCGGGAAGCGGTGCGCCGAATATCGTGCGCGTCAACGTCAAAGGAACGCAGATCCAACCCGCTCGTGAGCTGGATGACAGCTTTGTCAGCATTCATCTGCGCCAGGCGCAGCAACTGCTTTTCGGCCTGGAGCCGCCCGGCGTGACGGCCATCCTCCTGCAATTGCGCAGCACCGCGCAAATGGCGGCCGCCCGCGCGCGTTTGCAGCAGATCTTCGCGCAGGAGCTGGCAGGAGAACCGCTTACGGTTTACGACTTCGCCGAGCTTCAACCGCTGTATCAACAGGTTTTGGCCATGTTCGACAAAATCTTCACCTTCCTGCTGGCATTAATTCTCGGCATTGCGCTGTTCACCGTCAGCAACACCATGAGCATGGCGGTGATGGAACGCACGGTGGAAATCGGCACGCTGCGCGCAGTAGGGCTTAAACGTGGTGATATTCAGCGGTTGTTCCTCAGCGAAGGCGCGCTCTTGGGTGCCATCGGTTCGTTGCTCGGCGTCATGACCGCGTTGATGTTGGCGTACCTTATCAACCGCGCCGGGCTAAGCTGGCTGCCGCCCGGTGTGACAACACCGCTGCCGATCCGCATTAGCATTTGGGGAGAATGGCGCATCCTGGCAAGCGTGACGAGCGCGCTGCTGCTGGTCACTGTTATCTCGTCATGGTGGCCAGCGCGGCGCGCGGCGAATGTCTCGATCGTTGACGCGCTGCGTTATATCTGACGCATCACCCTAATCAACAAGGAAGAACTCATGCCATTACGGAAAAAACGACGCATGCTTGCTTATCTGGCGACGCTGCTGGTTTTCACTGCGCCAGCCTGGGCTGCGCTTGATGCGCAGCAAATCCTGCAAAAAAGCGATGCGGTGCGCAACCCGGACCGCTCTTTCAGCCTGGTCACTACGCTCATCAGCTACAAAAATGGCAAGCAGCACGAAACCAGCAAACTGGAGCTCTACTCGCGCGTATCGCCAAACGGCGGGCAATTTCGCAGCCTGTTGCGTTTTATCAGCCCACTGCGCGATGCGGGAAAACTGACGCTGAAAAGCGGTCGCGATCTGTGGCTTTATGATCCCGCAAGCCAGGCCAGCGTACCGATTTCACCGCAGCAACGGCTGATGGGGCAAGCCGCCAACGGCGATGTGGTCACGGCAAACTGGGCGGCGGATTATCACGCGAGCCTGATAGCAGAGGAGCGAATCCAGGATGGCGAGCGGCAAATACGCGACTGCTACCACCTGCATCTGGTGGCGCACAACCCGGATGCCGCCTACCCGTCGATGGATTTGTGGGTCGACAAAGCCGATTTCAAAAGCCGCAAAGCAGAGTTCTACGCCGTGAACGGCAGCCTGCTGAAAACCACCTTTTATCGCCGCTACGCCCCGGTGCTCGGCGGCGTTCGCTCGACCGAAGCGGTGATTATTGATGGCGTCAACGCGAACTGGGTCACCGTGCTTCGCCAGGATAATTTTGCCTGGCGCGATGTCCCGGAAGCCTGGTTGCAGCGCGATTATCTGCCCCATTTCCGGGATGCGAAGCCATGAAGAAACGCCTTCCTTTTTGCTGGCTACTTGCCCTGGCTGCACCCGCGATGGCGCAAGACGATGCCACGCTGACGGCACTCGATTTGGCAGACAACGCCGAATTCACCGCCGAACGGGACAAAACGCTAAATATGATGTTCGAGGCGGCCAGCAGCACCGATCAACAAGCCCGTAAAGAACAACGGGCTTCGCTTGATATGCGCTGGGATACCCCGCTCGGGCAACATTGGCGGCTGCTGCTTTCCGATCGCCTCGATAGCCGTTTCAGCCACCGGTTGAGCGAAACGCGTTATATCAACACCCTGCGTGAAGCCGCGCTGAGCTACGCGCTCACGCCGCAGACACTGCTGGATGTTGGGCGTATCAATACCCGCTACGGCGTGGCGATGGGTTATAACCCAACGGATTTTCTCGGGCGCGGCACCGTGCGCTCGGTGACGTCCGCCGATCCGGAAACGTTACGCAATAACCGGCTGGGCAATGCGATGGTGCGGCTGCAACACTTTTGGGATAACGCCGCCGTTACCGCGCTGTGGGCACCTAAAATCCGCAGCGGCACAATGCAGCGCAGCGGCAGCCTGGACTGGCAAGCCAGCAATCCGCGCGAGCGGGTTTTGCTCAGCGCGAGCTACCGTTTTGCTGAGAATTTCAACCCGCAATTCCTGCTGTTCCAGGAGCAACAGCGTTCCCCGCAATTCGGCCTGAATCTCTCGCGCGTGCTGTCACGTTCAACGCTGATTTATGGCGAATGGGCCGGCGGGCGCCAGCCGTTTTCCTGGCAGGAAACGCTGCCGGAAAGCCAGTGGGATGTTGCCTGGCGCAACCGCGCAGCCGTGGGGATCGCCTGGACAGGAGAAAACCATCTGACACTGCGCCTTGAAGGGCATGACAACGGTAGCGCGCAACCGGTGCCAGGTCATCTGGAGCAACACCGCAGTGTGCTGGTGCAGGCGTACTGGAAAGATATTGTCGATCAATACGATCTCAACCTGATTGCTCAACGGGATGTGCAGCAACATCAAAATATGGGGTTCGCCGAGCTTCGCCGTCACTTTGGCGCGGTGGATCTGGCGTTACAGTGGCAAAAGGTTTACCTCGCCACCACACCTGAGCGGCGCTGGCAATTGTCGTTAGATTACTGGTTTTGAAAAAATAACCACCCAACGCTGGCAATGATAATCGCCGGACCAAAAGGAAATGCCTCATTGCGCTTCGCCCGAAACAGCACCAACCCGCTCACCAGGCCCAGCAGTGAGGCAATCAGCATAATATGGAACAGCGCCTGCCAGCCTTGCCAGGCGCCAATCCCGGCGAACAGTTTGATATCCCCCATACCGAGGCCCGCTCGCCCGTTTTGCAAGGCGAAGGCGCGATTTACCAACCACGGCATAAGGAAACCAATTGCGCCGCCGAGCGCAATGTCGTTGAGCGTAGCGAACGTCGGTTGTCGGGCAAACGCACTGAACATCGCCAGCAGAATAAACGGCACGGTTAGCTTGTTGGGTAACAGCAGGTGCTCGTAATCGATAAACAACATGGCGACCATCAAGGTCAGCAACGCGAGATCCAGCAATGTTGGCAACGCTATGCTGTGTTGCCAAACCCACGCGGCAAACAGCAGCGCCATCCCCAGTTCAACGGCGGGGTAACGCAAGCTGATGCGCTGATGACAGCAGCGGCTGCGTCCTTTTAGCCACAGCCAGCCCAGTAGCGGCACGTTGTAACGCGCCTTGATCGGTTGCTGGCAATGGGGGCAAAACGAGGGCGGCCAGCTCAGACTGAGCGCGTCGCCGCGCATCATGCGCGGCAGCCGATAAATCACGACGTTATTAAAACTGCCGAAAATGGCACCCAGCAGCGCGAAAAATAAGACTGTCATTTCACCTTTTCCCGCGCGGCTGAGTCAAAGAGGAACGGCATGCGGAAGGCAGCGGCGCCGAAGGCACATCCGGTGTTTTAAACACCCACTTTTCGTAGCCATCGACGTTTTTAAACTCTTTTATCTCGCTTGGGAAAAGCGCATGGCGCAATGGCGTGCCTTTCCCCTTGCTGAAGACGCCAATCCAGCGGCCCTGTTTGTCATATGCCATACCCCACTGGCGGGAGCCGGTCAGCGGGTCGGTAAACCACAGGCGTAAGTGCCCGACCGCTTTTTTATCG
Organism: Kosakonia sp. BYX6; assembly: GCF_038449125.1. Taxonomy (NCBI): domain Bacteria; kingdom Pseudomonadati; phylum Pseudomonadota; class Gammaproteobacteria; order Enterobacterales; family Enterobacteriaceae; genus Kosakonia; species Kosakonia calanthes. The sequence continues at coordinate 3,575,547 of NZ_CP151800.1, forward strand.
CGCGTGTCGCGCAGTAAGTCGTCAAAACTCAACGGGAAACAGCCGCTTCCGCTTTTCTGATAACGGTGAATCGCGTTACGGATCTGCACGCCGCGAAAGAAGAGTTCCTCTTCCTGCTGCTGGCGATAAACCACCTGCCGCGAGCGGGTATCTTTAACAAGCGACAGCGAGAGCATAGTGAGCATCAACAGCACCCACAGGTAGGTAAATCCGCTCTCGCCCGTGTGGTTAGCGGTCGTCATCATCGTCCTCGTGTAGCGACGGCGCAGTGACGTCAATAATCTGCTGATCCTCATCGCGTTTCACTTCCCAGCTATCACGGCTGTTGCTGACAGGATCTAACGGAATTTCAAAAAGATACCCTTTATCCACCAGCTCATCTAAACGCTCCGGCCCGCTTAAATAGTCATGCCGCCAGGCGGCGATGGCCGTACGAATGGCATTGCGGTTGTGTTCCAGGACCACCACTTTGGCGCGCTCGGTCTGGCCGAAAAAACGCGGTGCGACAAGGGTCATCAGCGTGGCGATAATGGCCATCACCACCAGTAACTCGATTAACGTGAAGCCTTTTTCACCATTGCGCATAGGGGATTCCGTTCAGTCCAGGCTGCGTGCTGCTGGAACTGACGTCCCAGACATCTTTGCCACCGGAAGTGTCGCCGGGCGCCTGCGTAGACGCGCGCAGCCGCCAGGTTTCGTTATTGGGTTTGCCCTCACAATCGCAAAAGGGATCGCGCGGGATCTTGCGCAGCAGGTAAATTTTTTGCCGGTTCGTGGATTTCTTATTCTCCACGCCGTCCACCAGTTGGTTCAGGGAAACCGGCCAGTTCGACATCCCGGTTTCTTTATCGATAATGCCCTCCTCGCTGAGTTGGGCGTAGCGATCCAGCGCGGTGCGGATTTCACGCAGCGCAACGCGTAACTCCTGTTCGTTGCGCTGTTGCTGCTGGCGTTGATAAATCGGGATGGCGGCGCTCGCAAGCGTGGCAAGCAACGCCAGCGAGACCATCATTTCGATAAGCGTAAAACCGGACTGTCGTTCCATCACCGCGACGCAGCCTCCTGAGTCAAAGTTGGCGCGGGCAGTTTGCCGGACGGCGGGAATTTCGCCGGTGGGTTCAGCGGCGGCGGCGCAAATCGCAGCGGCTGGTCACTCTCCGTGCTGGCTGGCGGCAGATAGGCGCTTTCGCCCTGCGCGTCTTCGCTGCCCATCTCGATGGTGTTGATGTGCGTGCCCGGCAAATCAATGCTGCGTTCGATGCTCGGCGTGATCAGCAACACCACTTCGGTACGTTCATGGTCGCTCTCATGGTTGCCAAACAGCTTGCCGAGCAGCGGCAACGCCGCAAGTTTCGGCAACCCGGTCAAGCCATCGCTCTCGCTGTCTTTGATTAACCCGGCCAGCATTTGCGTTTCGCCATTTTGGCTACTCAGCACAGTTGCCGCCTCGCGATTATTGGTGCGGTAATAAGCCACGCCATCTTTCGAGTGTTCAGCGCTGCCGATGGTGCTCAGATTAAATTTCACGTCCATCGAAATGGTGTTATCGACGCTGATATCCGGCGTCACTTCCAGTTTCAGGCCAACATCCTGGTATTCCACCTGTTCCTGGGAAAACCCTTCGGAAATACTGCTGGTCAGCACCGGAATGCGTTCACCGATATCGACGGTGGCCTTTTTATTGTTTTTCACGCGGATGCGCGGGTTCGCCAGTACGCGAGCATGGGAGCGAATTTGTTGCATGCTGGCGCTGAGCCCCTGGCTGGAACCGAGGTTGATAAACATGTTGCTTTTGCGTACGCCGTCCAGCGCGATATTACTGCTGCCTTCTTCGGCGGAATTCAAACCAATACCAATCTGTCCAGGGTAATTAATACCGAGCGATTCAACATCTTTTGCATCCACTTCCAGCACTTCAACCGCCAGCGTCACTTCCGCTTCCGGGCGATCGAGGGTGATTAACAACTGTTCGGCCTTTTCGACACTTTCGCGTGGCCCACGAAAGGTCACGGAGTTGGTGCGTTCATCGACATGAACATCACGGATTTTGATCAAGTTACGCAGCGCCACGTTTAATTCTTTCGCTTTGGCATAGCCGAGAAATACCGTTTTCACGACCGTATCGCGGTACATTTTTTCTTTCTGCAACGTGGCGGGATAAATTAATAAGGTGTTGCTGTTAAGTATTTTCTTGCGCAACTGATTGGAGAGCAGCAGCAAATTAAGCGCGTTCTCGGCGCTGGTATCGTGGGCTATCAGGCTGGTGGTCGCCGTATCCGGCACGTCCTTATCGTAAATAATATTGATGCCGGTTATCTGGCTGATCGCGGCAAACACGTCCTTGAGGTTGTGCTTCGAGAAATTAAAACTCACCGGCTTGCGCAATTCGCGGTTTATTTTTTTCTCCGGCTGGTTCTGCAAGGCAATTTCACGCATCAGATGATCGCGGATTTCCATCGCCTGCGGCCAATTAGGCTCTTCCTCAAGGATCTGCTGGATTTTTTGCAATGCCAGTTCCGGCTCGGTTTTATATTGCGCAACCGCCTCCTGATAAAGTTTATCCAGCACGCGCAGGCTATCTATTTTCTTTAATCCTTGCTGTGCCAGAAAATTACCGGGCTGATAAAGCAGCACGGCGCGCCAGGCATTTGTCGCCGCAATATAGTCATTTTTCGCCGCCGACAGCCGGGCGTTTTTCACATAGTCATTCACCAGTTGGCTGGTAATTAATTGCCGCTGCGTGCGTAACCCGACATCTTGCGGATGTGTTTTAAGATTATTGTCAATGCGGTGTAATTCACCGAGCATGCCTTCAATATTGGCAGCGATATGTCTTTCCGGCTCGATATTCTTCGTGCTTGCACAGCCCGCCAACAGCATTAATGTGCAGACAACCGTCAGGATAGGTTTTTTCATTTTATTGATGACTTTATATTGAGTGAATTAAGGCTGACGCTGTTTTGCACATGCCCCGGTAATGATTCGATAATCACATGATTCTCGGCGATGGCTTGCAGCCGCCAGGCGGGCGTAATTAATCCGCCGGGCCGAACAAACCCTGCTTTATGGCAAGCATCACAGAGTAACCAGTTGCCGGTGCCATCCGTGATCATGATGATTTTCGCGCCTTCGCTTAGCCACAGCCCTGTTGCGCGAAACGGAAATAACGCGCCTTGCACAGACGGCACCGGCGCCGCTTTCACGGCAGTGGAATAGACCGGAAAGAGATCGGCAATGGCCTCCGTCTGCTTATCGGCGACGCGGGATGGCGGGGAAACCCGCGCAGGCTTTTGTGGCTCAGGCGTTGCCGCATTCGTGACAACAACATCGCCCGTTTCATCGCCGGAAAATTGCGCCCACACCGCGAGGCCAATCGTTACCAGCAATAACAACTTCAGATATAACGGCAGTTTCATGATGGCTCCAGACGGGAGGCAAGATTCAGCGTGAGTTGAAGGTTGATCTGCAAATGCGCGCTATCCGGGCTGGCACGGCTAATGGATAAGCGATCCACGCTGAAGATCAGACTTTTGCTCATTGTATTTAACGAACGCGTCAGATTTATCCACTCGCCCTGTAACGGAATCGTCAGCGCCAGTGCGCGTTGCTGATTTTTCCCTTTTTTATTGAACTGATAATGGCTGCCATCAACCTGCAAATGGTTTTGCTGGAAAATATCAAACAGGGTTTTGACCTGCTGATATTCCGTGTCATTAAGAGCACGCTGTAGCGTAAGCGCGTTATTTTCACGCTGCGGAAAAACCGTTAGCGGTTTATTTAATTGCTGGCGCAACCCGGCATTGTCGGCGATAAGTTGGTTATTCTCTGGCGTTAAATAAGCCTGCCAGTAGCCCGCCAATATTATTGGGAATAACGCGGCGAGCAGCGTTTTTCTTCCCGTCTTTTCAATGGCGCAGGCGAGACACCAGCGCAAATAAGGTAATGCTAAAGAACGTCTCATTTATTTACTCAGCGCCGTGGATTATCGGCAAAGATCACCAGCAGTGTGGCGTTCACCGCCCATTTCTGGCTAACACCCTTTGCCGGGGTATGGTTTTGCAATTCAACCTGCGCAGGTATCGCTTCCAGACGCGTACTGAAATCAAGCAGCGCTTCCAGTGACAAGGCTTTGACCTCCAGCCGAACCTGTTTTTTTTCGGGTTCGGCATTCAGATTCATAATCGCCACATCCGGCAGAAGTAATTTCGCAATCGGATTAAGCATCGCCACAACCTGCATTGACGCTTTCGCATCCGGCTGATGTTTTTTCATTCTGGCCGTCAACCCGCGGACAATTTCATCTTGTTGAGCGACCGTCTCAATAAGCTGCTGATGTTGTTCACGCAGAACATTCCGCAACTGATAACTTTTCATACAGGCCAGTAATAAATAAGCAGCCAACGCGGACACCACTAAAATAACCGGCCACGCATAAATTGGCCGGGGGGAATAACATGCGCGCGGCCATCCTTTAAAACGGAGAACGGAAAACATAATTACCCCTTTGGATAACCCTTGTTATTAAGGAAATAGCGCGGAATATGGCTGCCTATTCCCATCAAACGCGCCACCAACGCGAGGTGGAGATTGTCGTCCATGCCGCTTTCATTATTCAGACACCAAACCTGATGCCACTGCCCGTCCTGGCGCGAAGCAAAAATACTCGACTGCGCGCCGCGCAAACAAAACAGCACATTGTCAGGCAATCGCCGCTGCCACGGACGAAGCTGGCTGTGTAACTCAACGTAAATACCGCCCGTGCGCAGTCTCCATTTGCGTGAAACGAGCAATAACGTCTGCCACAACTGCTCATCAATGGCCGCCGCCAGCGCGGTCGAGGCGTATTCAACGGAGATAAAGGCGGTTCTGAATGCCGCGTCTGAGTTGCCAAAGCGCTGTGTTGTTGCAAAGGTTGCGGCAAAGCTACGGAACTCTTCCGGCCCGCTGACGCCTGTTTGCCAGGGAACCGTGAAGTAAGACACCCGGCTGCTATCAAGCCAGAAACTGAGCTTGCCCAACCACGGAATGGCGCTCGCGTGCTGGCCAACCAGGCTGTTAATCGCCGCTTCCAGCGACGCGTCGTCGGTGAATGCTTGCTCGGCGACGATTTGCCCACGGCGGCGCAGCACCAGCCGTTGGTCGTGAATTTCACACTGCATGTCAGGCGGGGAGAGTGATAACACGGTTAATCTCCTGAAAGGTGGTTTTACCGTCCAGCACAGCGCGGATCGCGACGTTATGCAGCGGCACGAACCCTTCTGCCAGGGCGATTTCCCGTAATTGCCGAATCGATCCGCGCGCCTGTAGCGCTTCTTTCATGACATCGCTGAAGGGTAAAACTTCGGCCAGCGCCAACCGCCCGCGATACCCGCTCTGCCGACAGGAGGGGCATCCGCGCCCTTTGCGCCACACGGGCTGAAGATCGCGCAAATCGCTCTGCTGCCACTGGGCAATATCCTGTTCGGTGGGTTCGACGGTTTGCTGGCAGTCCGGGCAAATCCCGCGCACCAAACGCTGGGCGAGCACGCCCCGCAAGGCGGAGAGCAAACTTTCCGGCTCCACATTCATATAAAGAAAACGTTCCAGCACGCTGAACACATCATTGGCGTGCACGGAGGAGAGCACCAGGTGGCCAGTCAACGCCGCCTGCACCGCAATGCCCGCGGTTTCGCTGTCGCGAATTTCCCCCACCAGCACCGTATCCGGGTCGTGGCGCAGCACGGCGCGCAGGCCACGCGCGAAGGTCAGCCCTTTTTTGTCATTCACCGGGATTTGCAGCACATCGTTCAGTTGATACTCCACAGGATCTTCGATGGTGATGATTTTGCTTTCGCCGGTGTTCAACTCGCTGAGGGCGGCATACAGCGTGGTGGATTTACCGCTGCCGGTTGGGCCGGTGACTAACACCATGCCGTGCGGCTGGTGCGTCAACTGGCGAATCTCGCGCAGCGTATGGTCGTCAAACCCGAGGATGTCGAGATCGAGCGAGCTACTGCTCGATTTATCCAGCACGCGCAATACCGCATCTTCGCCATGAATGCCGGGCACGATTGAGACGCGAAAATCGACCGCACGCTGGTGAATAACGGCTTTAAAACGCCCATCCTGCGGGATGCGCCGCTCGGAAATATCCATGCTGCTCAGGACCTTAATTCGCGAAATGATCTGCCCGGAGGCCTGAACGCCGGGACAGTGGCGAATAGCATGAATCACCCCGTCGACACGGTATTTCACGGCCAGGCCATCTGGCACCGCCGAAAGATGGATGTCGCTGGCCCGACTCTGAATGGCGTCGTACAGCGTGGCGTTGACCAGCTTGATGATGGCGTTACTTTCGCTGGCGATATTCGCCGGCGTTATCTCAAGAATGAGCTCATCTTCGCCATCTTCATTCGCTTGCTGTTCAAGCTGATCCAGCGTGCGCTGCTGTCTGGCGAGCGACTGAAGCTGCTCCTGCAACCAGCCGGGAGAGGTAATTGCAAGCGTAATGGGCAGGCGTTGCGCCCACTGGCGTATCGCCAGCGAAAACGGATCGCTCAGCAGCAGCCAGTGTTGATCTTGCCAGCGAACCGGCAGAACGTTCATCGCCAGCGCGTCGTTTAATGAGACATATTGAAAGTCCGTTTCCACCTCGTCACTCTGGGCGTGGGCGAAGACTTTCACCCCCAATTGTGTGGCGATCAAATCCAGCGTGTCAGGCTGCGCGAGAAGCATCTTTTCGAACGCTTCAGCGCGTTGCGCCTCGTCAACGGCGAGAAGATCATCAATTAATACACTCACGTCGCTTTGCGGCATCATCAGGACATACTCCCGGCCATTTCAAAAATGGGCATATAGAGCAGAAAAACCACCAGGCCAACAATGCCGCCCACAATGATCATCAGCAGGGGTTCAAACACCCGGGTAAATGTGTCGATGGCGCGCTCCAGCGCTTCATCGTAAAAAGCGGCAATGCGCTCACACATGCCCGCCAATTCGCCACTTCGCTCCCCGACCTGTAATAAACGCATCGCCACCGGCGTGGTTAAGTGCTGGCTTTCCAGTGATTCCGACACACTTTTTCCCGCCATCACGTGTTCAACCACGGCATTAAGTTGTGAATGGTGGCTGGCAGGCACCACCGATTGCGCGAGGCGCAGCGCGTGAGTGACCGGCACACCGCCTTCAATTAACAGGCCGAGCGTGCGGTAAAAACGGACAAGAATAGTGAGGAACTGCTGCTGGCGAAGTTGCGGAATGGTCATGGCGGCCGCCATCACCTGCTGTTTCACCCATCGCTGTTTGCACAGCACGACAATGGCGGTGAGGGTGGCGATGGTGGCCAGTAAAAGTTCAGGGCCGGATTGTTTGACTAACTGCCCCCACCATAAAATCAGCTCGGCGCTGCGCGTCAGCTTGTTGACGCCCTCGAACACCTGGGAAAAACTGGGCACGATAAAGCCCAGTAAAAAGCAGATGATAAGCCCACCCACTGTCAGGACAATCAGCGGGTAGGTTAATGTCCCGCGAATGCGCTTACGCAGTTGGTCGATGCGTTGTTCGTAAAAATGGTAGCGTTTCAGGGCGTTGGCGAGCTGGCCTGTTTGCTCGGAAGAGGCAACGGTATTGACCAACAACGCGGGAAATACGTCTGGCTGCCCGGCCATCGCTTGCGACAACTGGTTTCCGGCATACAACTTTTCCAGTAGACCTTCGAGCATCTCAAGCGCTTGTTCATCGTTCGAGCAAGCACAGAGCGTTTCAATCGCTTCGGTCACCACCAGGCCGGCGTCCAACAGCGCCATCAATTCCTGAATAAACAGTGTGACGGAGATGCGTTTAACGTGCCGCTGTGTCTGTTGCGTGACACGAAGAACGACATAACCGGCTTGCTGTAATTGGTGGCGAGCATTGACAGGCGTGTCGGCCTGGGTACGGATCTTTTTGCGTTTGCCATTTTCTAAGTATGTGACTTCCCAGGTGTTCATTTTTCCCATGAAGCTCAATCCTTATTGTTACTTTTCAACCCCTGATAAACGCGTGCCACTTTTTGGCTGTATCTCATCCGCGCAATTTTGGTTTTGCGATCGCGGGCATTGCCCGCGTTATAAGCCCCGACCGCATCCCAGCTATAACCGAACACCCGCATTTGCCCCGCCAGAACCCATGCGCCCGTCATAATGTTCTGGCAGGGATTATTAATCAGTAACCTTGGCGTAATGCGGTATTTCTTTAACTGGTTAAAGTGCTGGCTATTAATCTGCATCAGGCCAACATCGGTGGTGCCGTTGTTATTTTTATTGACTGCCACCGCCGATAAACCTGATTCGACAATGGCGATCGCCTTCAATAATTCAGGCTCAATACCGTAACGCTCGCCCGCCTGCTTCCAGCAATTTGCTATGGCGCTGTTCACCGCCAGAAAAAACAACACGAGCATCAGCCTGAACATAATCAAAATCCGTAAACGATGGCCTTCCCGTTATTATCCGCAGTAGAAACATCCACTTCATAAATATTCTGTGATTGCTTACTGGGGTTATGCCACTGATATTCTTTACCCCACGGATCGTGCGGTATTTTTTGTGTCAAATAGGGTCCATGCCAATTATTAACATTCACAGGCTTTTCGATTAGCACATTTAACCCTTCCGTTTCGGAGGGATAACTTCCGGTATCCAGCCGATATTGTGTTAATGCATCGGCGAAGGCGTGCATCTGGCGCATGGCGGTTTTTTCTTTCGCCTGGTCAACATTCGAAAATAATTTCGGTCCGACAAAACCGGCCAGTAGCGCAATAATCATTAATACCACTAACAGCTCCAGAAGAGTAAAGCCCTGCTGTTGCTTAAGCTTAATGTACAGTTGATTCATCTTAGTTCGCTCGCTTGGGTATGCTGTTCACCGTTGCTATTCTCCCCCGATGTGTACTGGGCGAAAGCTGATTGCTCCCGTTGGCATCAAGAATGCTCTGCGGTGCGCCGGAAATCTCTCTTTTGCGAATAATTCCCGATGATTTTTCTTACTGGTCAGATAGAAAAAGTCTGATGAAGCTCGTATCGTATTTTTTTAGTCTTCATTCCTACAGGACGTTGGGAGAATATTAATGTCAATAAATATATTGATCGCAGATGAGCATACGATAATACGCCGGGGGATGACCTCGATGATAAATTCCCTGAAAGCCAGCAATATTAATACGGAAAGGTTAGATATAGATGTTGTCGGTGATACACATGAACAAACAGAACTTCTCAATATTCTCGCTAATCAACAAGTCGACCTTCTCTTTCTAGGCTACGGACTTAACACCATAAAAACCGGCAGTCCCTTATCTGAATTAGATGGCATCGCGCTGGTGAAATGGATTTCGAGCCGCCACCCCAAAACAAAAATCATTTTCCTCTCGCCTTATAACAACACCAATCTTATCCGCATCGCGCTGGAAGCCGGCGCCAAAGGGTATATCAGCCGCAATACCAGTGAACGAACTTTATGGCGTGCCATGACCACCGTATTGATGGACGAAGTTTATATCGAGCGAGGATTAATGGATTCGCTTTTCCGCCGGGATGCGATTACCCCTCAGGAACTGTCAACCCGTGAAAGCGAAGTATTACGTTTGCTATGCCGTGGTCTTTCTTTAACAACAATTTCCAAACGTATGAATATCAGTATTAAAACGGTCAGCGCTCATAAACTCAGAGCAATGGCGAAATTAAATGTCCGAACCGATTGTCAGCTTTATTGCCTGTTATTTCAGACACGCATGTTTGATATTGCCATGTAAGTAGTGTGTTTTGCCGTGTTAGTTGATGTGATAGTAAGTGTGTTATTTATCTATTTAAAAATAAATGTTCAACGTTGCAGTATTATTTGGTGCCATGAAAGAAGGCCATCCCGTATCCCGGAATGGCCTTCTTTATGATTGCAGCGGGGGTTATTTTGCCAATGCCCACACGTCATTCGTTTCCGGTTGGTCGCCCTTCGTCCACCAACGCGCTTGATATTCTTTCCCTTCCCAGGTCACTTTATCGCCGCCGACATAAATACTCTCTGCATGCCATGCCGCTGGCGCATCCGCTTCGCTGTTTTCATCCTCACCAGGTTGGTTATGACCGCCAAAATCAACATCGATCACGTTGTAAAACGTAGCGGCGGTGTCAGAAACGTCCCAGGCGGCCAAAATCACGTGATACCCTTCGCGCGCCGGAACAACACATTCCTGCGCCTCATCAGCACCCAGAGCCGGTTGCCTGTTATTGCCTTCGATATGGCAGAAAGGCTGCGTTTCAAAGGAGGCGCGCGTCAGCGGCTGGTTCGGGTTCCAGTCGGCTTTGGTTATCCAGTAATCCCAGGATTTGGCTTTATGCGGCGCGGTATAGGTCCAGGTAAAGGACTGTTTCCCGGCGCTGATCGGATGTTTCACCCAGCGCGTTTCGCTTTGCTCATCCAGACGGCTCATTGACGCGACGCCCGCGCTGGCAATATGGCCGTCTTCCGGCCCGTTATTCAGTTCAGGAAAACCATCGGCCCCTTCCACACTTTGCATTTCATACAGCGGGCCGCTGCCGCAATCTTTATTTTGCGATCCCATATTGGCGTTACACATAAATGCACGCGACGCGGGTTGTGAAACATAGCCGTGGGCCAGCGCCCCGCCAGCCATACCTAATGTTGCTAATGCGAGAACAATTTTTGAAAGCTTCATAAATAACTCCGTTTATTTTTAAAAAAAAGGCCGCAATAAACGCTATTGCGGCCGAAATATAAAAAACTCAATCAACCAGGAGATTACTCAATGACCTGCCAAACTTCATTTGTGCCCGGCTCATTACCGCGGGTCCACCAACGTGCTTTGTAGTCTTTTCCTTTCCAGGACGCTTCATCACCGCCGACATAGATCTTATCGCTATCCCAGGTAGCGATGGCTGATGGCGCATCCGGTTCGGAGACATCAGAATCTGCCGGGTGGTGCTTGATGCTGAACGACAGCGGAATGGAATCATTCACGCCATCATTGACCGTCAGGTTAAAGACCAGCGTGCTTTCCTCTTCCGGGCTGTTGAGCGTAAAGCTCGCTTTCGGCTGATTACCGTTGGTCAGCGTCACATGCGGCCCGGAAACTTGTGTCCATGACCAGTTCAGCGCGGCGCCTTCAGGATCTGTGGATGTAGAACCGTCAAGCACCACGGTTGCGGCGCCGGTAACATCCTGCGGATAAACGGCTTTCGCGACCGGAATATGGTTCTCAACCTGCGGAACATCACCGCCTGTCGCTTGCTGCATCTCATTGATATAGCTGACCTGATCGGCGAAGCTCAGTTGCGTGTTGTTGGAACCGAGCGCCCAGACAAACACGCCGCCGTAGCCTTTTTCCGCCTGCCAGGCCGCGCGTTTCAGGTTGTTTTCTTTGGACTCAACGTAACGGCCTTCCGGCCCCCATTGTGAGTTGATGGTGTTACCAAGAATGATTTTTTTCTGATCGCCCACCGCACGGGCATAGTTCGCCATCGCCACGTCATAACGGAAACGCGGACCGGCGTCGTAGGTCATCACGTTAAAGAAATCAAACACATCGCGACCAGCGGTCAGCAGCGAGAGCGCTTCGCCGTGGTGAGTTGAGCGGGCATCTTCGATAAATGAGCAGTTTTCCATCACCGATGGGCTGGCACAGGATTCCGGATCCGCGCCAACGTGATAGGTGGTCAGGCTGAGCAATTTACCGCTGTTCGGGCCGAGCAGCTCTTTAATGCGTTTGGCAAGGTTAAGCAGGTTTTCATTTTCCTGCGGCGTCAGACGGGCGACTTTTTCGTAGTCGAAATCAATACCATCCAGCTGGACGGTACCGGCTTTCTGGAAACTCGCCATATTGCAGGAGTTGTCCCAGGTGGCGCTCAGGCACTCGCCTACCATCTGTTCCGGCTTCATGTCTTTTTTGTAAACCGGGAAGTCGGTTTTCACCAGTTTGACCAAGCCCTGGGCGATTTTTTCGCGGCTTGCCGGGTCGGCAATATGCGCCCACATGCTTTCATAGGTTTCACCGCCGAACGCCACCATCATTTTTTTCGCTGGCGCGGCCAGTTTGGTTTGTGTCCAGGAGGTGTACGCTGGGGGTAACCAATACGGGTCGTAATCAACTTCTTTAATAATATTGTCTGATGAGGAGATATCGCCGTTCTGATCCCAACCGCCAAATGAGAGGAAGAACGTATCGACGTTGGATTTTTCAAGCTGGGTTGCGGCATCCTGAGGTAAACCCCAGGATGTCAGGTAACTCATCACGTGATTATTTTCGGCAGAAAATGCCGCTTGTGAAAGTAAGACTGTACTGATCAAGGTAGCCAAAGATAGCTTTTTCAAAGTAACCTCCTGTTACAGGGTAAATAATAAATCTGCTATCAATGGTATGCTTTGAGAGAATTAATCCTATTAGCGACCTCTTTCAAATAATGAGAAGAGCGAATATTAGTTGAGGAATATTCCTGGAATTATTGCGCAGCCTTTTTTATTAATAATAGTAATGAATAACCTGTTTTTTATTATTTGATCCATTTACCGATCTCTTCCTGGCTGCAAGGTTTAAATAAACAACCGTCCATGCCCGCAGCCAGACACTGTTCAATCACTTCGGCCTGCGCGATGGCGGTAAAACCCAATAGCGTGGCGCGGGCGACGCCGTAATGTAGCTCTTGCGCACGTAATCGCTTCGCGAGGGTAAAGCCATCCATCACTGGCATGTTGCAATCAATCAGGATGTAATCGAAATGATGCTGCTGGCTCCATAAATTCAGCGCCTCCTCCCCGTTTTGCGCTTCACACACCTGGTGACCCAAAAACTCCAGTTGATAGCGTAATAACATTAGGTTTGGCGGGTAGTCATCGACGATTAATACCCGTTTTGCGGCTTGTGCGGCCTGCGGCGCGCTCAGGCTGGTCGGCTGCGGATGATGTCTGTTAACCGCCGGAAGACGCAGTTGCAGGGTGACCGACGTGCCTTTTCCCGGCACGCTGCTCAGCGTCAACTCACCGTTCATCAATTCGCACAAGGTACGGCAGATAAACAACCCCAGGCCGGTTCCCATGCGCGATGCCTCGCCATCCAGCCCAAACTGGGTAAACGGTTTGAAAAGCCGGGTTTGATCCTCCGGCGCAATCCCAATCCCGGTATCTTTGACGGTCAGCGAAACCATTATCTGTCCATCGTCAGCGGCTTGATGAGCAAGGATGACGCGGATCTCCCCTTCCTGAGTGAACTTGATGGCATTGCTCATCAGATTGGAGAGGATCTGTTTATAGCGATAAGGGTCTATTTTCAGTAAGCAAACATCGCCGCCCTCAACGATAAAGTGAATGGCGAGCTGCTTTTGATCGGTTGCTTCTTCGAATAGCAGCACCACGGAGCGGGTAAGGCCAATCAACTCTTCCGTCGAGGCTTCCAGCGCCATGCGGCCCGATTCAATGCGCGAAATATCCAGAATATCGCCCACCACGGCGAGTAAGTTTTTCGCGGCGTCGTGCGCCACTTCCAGCATCGGTTGCGCCCGCTGCGCCTGCACATTCTGTTTTATCTGCAACTCAAGGATGCCGAGGATCGCATTTAGCGGCGTGCGAATTTCATGGCTCATCATCGACAGAAAATTGGTTTTCGCACGGCTGGACGCCACCGCCTCATCACGCGCTTCATTAAGCATTTGCTGCATACGCGTGCGCTGTTTGACCTGTCGGCGCTGCGAAATCCCCCACAGCAACGAGAGCGCCAGAATCACAGCCGTGCCGATGCCGATTTGCCACAAATGTTTCCCCCACCGTTGCCAGAACGCGCCGCCCTGGTAATAGCCGTTGCTGCCAAGCTGCTGATAGTCGTTGTCGGGGATCGTATCCAACACCTTGTTGATAATGGAGAGTAGCTCGGGCTGTTGCGGCGAAACGCCAAACGCAATGTGCATCGGGTTAACATTCAGCGCGCCCGCCAGCCGCACATATTGCCTGCCAACCCGCCGAATCTGATGGCTGGCGTTGGCTTCAATAGCGATTGCCGCATCGACCACGCCCGCCGCTAATAAATCCACCGATTCGGTTGGCCCACTGGTCTCGACTAACCGTAAATGCGGGAAATGGGCGGCGAGATAGCGCGCTATTAATGTCCCCTCACGCACGGCCACGATCATGTCGGACGGCGTAGTGAGTGTTTTGGGCGCGCGGCGGGAATTTCTGATCAGCATGACATATTTGCTGGTCAGCCAGACGCGCGAGTAGCGTAAGTGCGGCAAACGATTGACAGGTATCCCGGCCACCATATCGGCCTTCCCGGTCGCGATTTTTTTGCGCACGCTTCGCAGGCTGGCAGCATCTTCGATCGCAAAATTAAGCCCGGTACGCAGCCGCACGAGCGTAAGTAAATCTGCGCTGATACCGCTGAAATTCATTTTCTTATCGATAAAGCTCATGGGCGCGTAGGCATCAAAGGCAAGCACGTTGATAACGGGATGCTGATGCATCCATTGCTTTTCCCTGGTCGAAAATACTGGCTGATTTTGTGTGGTTGGCGCTGCAAGTGTGATATCGGCAAGAAAAAATAATCCCAGCGCAACCAATAACCTTTTCAGGCTACGAAAAATAGACCCCTGCATTATTTGCTCCGGTTTTTAGTGATCACAACGAAAAATAAGGAGCGAATTAACCGATACGTATTAATTCCTGTAACTGGCGGTGTTCATCAAACATCATTGAAATAAAACTCTCGCGCATTTTCAGGCTATTTTCAGCGCTGATGACACCATCATTAATAAGCGCAGGTAGCCGCTCCATAATAATGCATCCACGCCTGGCGCGGCGCATTCCCAGCAGATGCCAGGAGGATTTCATCCGGTGCGCAAGATCGGCAATTTGCATGAGCGTCCCTTGATGACGCATTGTTTCAAGGTGTGTGATATCGGCGTCGAGTGTCTGCAACAGCCTGGGTAGCATGGCGTCAATAACGGGCTGTTGCTGCCTGGCCAGCGCATGCAACTCGCGTAAATCAGCCGGTTTCGGTTCTTCCAGAGGCAATGCTTCCGCTAGCGGTAAAGGCAAAAGCTGGTCGAACCCTTTGAGGCGCAACAGATTTTCGTTCAGGGTTTGCAGATGGATACTGCCCGCCAACAGTAGCGCGGGCGGGGTTATTTCTTTCATCAACTCAGCCGCCAGAACCGCTTCGAGCAACGCGAAACCGGCGCGGGCGTTGTCACTTAAATCGATCAGCAAAGCATGCCAGCGCTGTTGGTGCAGATAATGTAGGGCGTCATCAATACCGACAATGACCCTCTCTCGATTTGCGGTGTGCATACCTGGCTGAGCAAGCGGGGACATGGCGAGTAGCGTCTGCGTTCCCTGCATAACAACCTCCGTTGTATTAACTGGTTAATCCAAGTTGCTGGAGATATTCGTAAAGCTCGTATTCTGAGGTAACGCCGAGTTTGCGCATTGCGCTTTTCTTTTGCGCGCTGACGGTCTGTTTAGTTCGGCTAAGCCGGGTGCTGATTTCATTTACCGTTAATCCACGAAGTAACAGGCGCAGCACTTCGTTCTCTTTCGGTGTCAGGCTCACTCGCAAACCCGGCTGCGCTTCATCACTGTCCGGCCAGGCTTTCGCGCAGGCCAGCGCTGGTGCGAGGCGTTTCATGGTATGCAGTAATTCCGTCGACAAGCTGGCTTTGCTAAGCACAGCATGGACACCCAACCGCCGTAGCGACCGCTGAACGCCGGGGTTGCTTACCATGGTCACCACAATAATTAATAATGACGGCCAGCGTCGTTTTATTAACTGAATAAGCGCCAGCCCATCATTATATTTTTCACCGGGCATACTGAAATCGGTGATGAGAATATCAATGGAATGTTGTTCAAGTTTGGTTATCAGTTCGTCCGTGGTCAGCGCTTCATCAATTATCTGATATTGCCGGGAAAGCGGCGTGAGTAATGCTCTTAGTCCCATTAAATAAATAGGGTGGTCATCGGCAATCAGAATGTTTTTCTTTTTAGACATACTTACGGATTTTCAGGTCACGGCAACGTAATGATAATGGGGGTTACTCTAACAAAAAACATCACAGTGCAGCATGAATATTTATTATTAATAGATGGGGTGTCTTTATAATTAAAAGCAGCATTAATACACACAGCAAATAAGAATGCGAGGTTTATAAATACTATAAATATTATAGGCAAAAAAAACCGCAACCCGGAGGCTGCGGTTTGATTGATGAAGCGGAAACTTACGGCAGAATAGACGGCTGATCCGCCCCTTCTTTTTCCACTTTTTGCTGCAACAGGTGCTCGCGTTTCATGCCCATCTTCAGTGCCAGCGCTGACGCGACATAGATTGAAGAGGCAGTACCGATGGAAACACCGATCAGCATGGTCAGCGAGAAGCCTTTCAACATCGCACCACCGAACAGATAGAGCATCAGGATCACAACCAACGTGGTGCCGGAGGTAATCAACGTACGATGCAGGGTCTGCGTCAGTGAAATGTTGAAGATCTCGTACGGCGTACCGCGACGGATCTTACGGAAGTTTTCACGAATACGGTCCGATACCACGATGCTGTCGTTCAACGAGTAACCGATGACCGACATCAGTGATGCGACGATGGTCAGATCGACCTCGATCTGGAACAGCGACAGCACGCCCATGGTGATGATAACGTCGTGCGCCAGCGCGATAACCACGCCCGCCGCCAGACGCCATTCGAAACGGAAGCCGACATAAACGAGGATGCTGATCAGCGCAACCAGCAGCGCCATGCCACCAGTTTGCGCCAGATCCGCGCCAACGCTCGGCCCAACGAATTCGATACGCTTCACGGAGGCATTCTGGCTGGTCGCTTCGTTAATCACGCTAACGACTTTACTGCCCAGCACCTGTCCGCCGGATTCACCCTGCGCAGGCGGCATACGAACCATGATGTCGCGGCTGCTACCGAAGTTCTGCAACAGCGGCTCCTGGAAGCCCGCTTTCTCCAGCGCGTCACGCATTAAGTCCATGTCCGCTGGTTTTTCCAGCGAAATTTCGATAACCGTACCGCCGGTAAAATCCAGGCCCCAGTTAAAGCCGCGTACGCCCATCACCACGATGGACAGAATAAGCAGCCCGCCGGAAATGATAAAAGCCCAGTTGTCCCAGCGCATAAAGTCCCAGACTTTACGGCCGTGGTTCAATTGTTCAACAGTATAATCCTGTGCCACAACGCACTCCTCAGATAGACAGCTTGTTAATGCGTTTGCCGCCGTACAACAGGTTGACGATGGCACGGGTACCGACAATAGCGGTGAACATGGACGTCGCCACACCGATACCGGTCGTGATCGCAAAGCCTTTAATTGAGCCAGTACCGACCGCGTAAAGGATAAGCACTTTGATCAACGTGGTGATGTTGGCATCGAAAATGGACGAAAACGCGCCCTGATAACCTTCGTGAATCGCCTGCTGCACGGTACGTCCGTTGCTCAGCTCTTCTTTAATACGTTCGTTTATCAGTACGTTGGCATCCACCGCCACCGCAAGGGTGAGCACGATCCCCGCAATCCCCGGCATGGTCAGCGTTGCGCCAGGCAACAGCGACATAATACCGACGATTAACACCAGGTTCGCCACCAGCGCAGAGGTCGCGATCAGACCAAACTTCTTGTAGAAGAAGATCATAAAGATGATGGAAACCACCAGACCTGCGAGACAAGCCTCCAAACCTTGAGTAATGTTCTGTGAACCCAGGGTCGGACCAATGGTGCGTTCTTCAACGATCTGAATCGGCGCAATCAACGCACCCGCACGCAACAGCAGCGACAGTTGGCGCGCTTCGTTCGGGTTGTTGATGCCGGTGATACGGAAGCTGTTGCCCAGACGAGACTGGATGTTGGCGATGTTAATCACCTCTTCCTGTTTCACCAGCACCGCGCGTCCGGTCGCATCTTTCTTACCGCTGTCTTTGTACTCCACAAACAGGGTCGCCATCGGTTTGCCGATGTTGTCCTTAGTGAAGTTAGACATGATGTTGCCACCCGCGCTATCCAGTGAAATGTTCACCTGCGGTTGGTTGTATTCATCCTGGTTAGACGTGGAGTCGGTGATGTGGTCGCCGGTGAGGATTACGCGTTTGTACAGCACAACTGGCTGGCCTTCGCGCGTCTGCTTCACTTCGGAATCACCCGGCACACGGCCACTTTGGGCGGCGGAGGCATCCACGCTGGTGTTAACCAGACGGAATTCCAGAGTCGCGGTCGCGCCAAGAATCTCTTTCGCGCGCGCGGTATCCTGAATACCCGGCAGTTCAACCACGATGCGGTCAGAGCCCTGACGCTGTACCAGCGGCTCGGCAACGCCAAGCTGGTTCACACGATTACGCAGGATGTTGATGTTCTGCTGAACAGCATATTCGCGGGCTTCGCTCAGGCGTGCATCGCTCATCACGGCGCGCAGCACATTGTCGCCCTGATTGGAGATAACGAGATCGCGATGACGGCCAGTCAGGTAGGTGTTCGCCTGGTCGCGCGCCGCGCTGTCACGGAACTGAATGCTCAGGCCATAGTTATCTTCCTTACGCACGGTGGTGTAAGGAATGCCTTTGTCGCGCAGATCGCTGCGCAGGCTGTCGATATTCTGTTCCTGCAATTTGCCCAGCGCCGTTTGCATGTCAACTTCCATCAGGAAGTGCACGCCGCCACGCAAGTCGAGACCGAGTTTCATCGGTTCGGCTTTGATGTAGCCCAGCCAGCGCGGGGTTGCCGGTGCAAGGTTAAGCGCGACAACATATTGGTCACCTAACGCGTTGACCAACACTTCGCGAGCGCGCAGCTGTGTATCGGTAGAATCAAAGCGAGCGAGAATAGCGCCCTCTTCCAGTGCCACAGACTTCGCGTTGATTTTTTCTTCTTGGAGATTTTTCTGGACCTGGATCAGCGTTTGCTCACTGGCGGCGACACCGCGCGCGCCAGTGATTTGAACAGCCGGATCCTCACCATACAGGTTGGGAAGTGCGTAAAGCAGGCCGACGATAATCACGACGACCAGCATGATGTACTTCCACAAAGGATAACGGTTTAACACGGCAGTTCCCTTTGGGAAAACGATAGATTACAGCGCCTTCATAGTGCCTTTCGGCAGAACGGCAGCTACGAAGTCACGTTTGATTACCACTTCAGTGGTGTCGTTCAGTGCGATAGCAATGTAGCCGGTTTCCGCTACTTTGGTCACGCGACCAACCAGGCCACCATTGGTCAGCACTTCATCACCTTTCGCGATGGAGTCCATCAGCTTTTTATGCTCTTTCGTGCGTTTTTGTTGCGGGCGCAGGATCATGAAATAGAAAATCAGGCCGAATACGACCAGCATCAGGATCAGGGACATCGGGCTGCCCTGTGATGGCGCGCCTGCTGCCGCTACCGCATCAGAAATAATAAAGCTCATTCAAATTCCCTCATTATTAAATTAATCAACGTTCAAAGGTGGAACCGGTCGACCCTGACGCTGGTAAAAATCCGCTACGAAGCTCTCTAATTTACCCTCTTCGATAGCCTTGCGTAAACCAGCCATTAGGCGCTGATAATACCGCAGGTTATGAATGGTATTGAGACGCGCGCCCAATATTTCGTTGCAACGATCGAGATGATGCAAGTAAGCGAGCGAATAATTGCGACATGTATAGCAATCACACTCGGTATCGAGCGGGCCGGTATCGCTTTTATATTTTGCGTTACGGATTTTCACCACGCCATTGGTCACGAACAGGTGGCCGTTACGGGCGTTACGCGTTGGCATAACGCAGTCAAACATATCAATCCCGCGGCGCACGCCTTCGACCAGGTCTTCCGGCTTACCGACGCCCATCAGGTATCGTGGTTTGTCTGCAGGGATTTGCGGGCAGACATGCTCAAGAATACGGTGCATGTCTTCTTTCGGCTCACCCACAGCCAAACCGCCGACAGCGTAGCCATCAAAGCCTATCTCTACCAGACCTTTAACGGAGATATCTCGTAAATCTTCGTAAACGCTGCCCTGAATAATACCGAACAGCGCGTTCTTGTTACCCAGCCCGTCAAAACGGTCGCGGCTGCGTTTCGCCCAGCGTAAAGACATTTCCATCGAACGTTTCGCGTAATCCCAGTCCGCCGGGTACGGCGTACATTCGTCAAAGATCATGACAATGTCGGAACCGAGATCGTATTGAATCTCCATCGATTTTTCCGGATCGAGGAAAATCGGATCGCCGTTGATCGGGTTGCGGAAATGCACACCCGCTTCGGTGATTTTGCGGATGTCGCCAAGGCTGAACACCTGGAAGCCGCCGGAGTCGGTCAGGATCGGGCCTTTCCACTGCATGAAATCATGCAGATCCCCATGCAGCTTCATGATCTCCTGACCCGGGCGCAGCCACAGGTGGAAGGTGTTGCCCAGAATGATCTGCGCACCCGTCGCTTCAACTTCTTCCGGCGTCATGCCTTTTACGGTGCCGTAGGTCCCCACAGGCATAAACGCCGGGGTTTCGACTACGCCGCGCTCAAACACCAGGCGGCCGCGGCGGGCGCGTCCGTCGGTGGTCTCCAGTTCAAATTTCATTTTTTCTCCAGCCAGAAAGACAGTCTGACGTTTAAAACCAGCGCCGCGGACCTATTCCCCGACGCGTTCGGTAAGAGCCCGCGGATTGTACGTGATAAACATCGCATCCCCGTAACTAAAAAAGCGATATTTCTGCGCAACTGCGGCGTGGTACGCATTCATGGTGTGCTGATAACCCGCAAAGGCGGAAACCAGCATGATCAGCGTCGATTCAGGCAGGTGGAAGTTGGTCACCAGCGCATCAATCACCTGGTATTGATAACCTGGGTAAATAAAGATTTGCGTGTCACCAAAGAAAGGTTCGATCAGGGCCTCTTTCGCCGCCTGCGCTGCGCTTTCCAGCGAACGCACAGAGGTTGTGCCCACGGCAATGACACGATTGCCTCGCGCTTTCGCCGCCAGCACCGCGTCAACGACGTCCTGCGGCACTTCGGCATATTCGGAGTGCATGATGTGATCTTCGATGCTGTCTACGCGCACTGGCTGGAAAGTGCCCGCACCTACGTGCAGCGTGACAAACGCCATTTCTACGCCTTTATTGCGCAGGCGTTCCAGCAGCGGATCGTCAAAATGCAGGCCTGCCGTCGGCGCTGCGACCGCGCCAGGTTTCTGGCTGTAGACGGTTTGATACAGTTCGCGATCGGCGTCTTCATCCGGACGGTCAATGTACGGCGGCAGCGGCATATGGCCGATGGCGTTAAGGATATCGAGCACCGGGCGCTCGTCATGGAATTCCACTTCAAATAGCGCATCATGGCGCGCGACCATCGTCGCCTGAATGTTTTCCGCGTCGCCTAGCAGCAGCTCCGCACCTGGTTTAGGTGCTTTGGAGGCGCGAATATGTGCCAGAATACGTTTATCGTCGAGCATGCGCTCAACCAGCACTTCAATCTTGCCGCCGCTGGCTTTACGACCAAACAGCCGCGCCGGAATGACGCGAGTGTTGTTGAACACCAGCAGGTCGCCAGGGTTGAGCTTATCGAGTAAATCGGTGAAAGTACCGTGCGTCAGCGCGCCTGTTGGGCCATCCAGCGACAGTAAGCGGCAACTGCTGCGCTCGGGCTGGGGATAGTGGGCAATCAGGGATTCAGGCAATTCAAAGGAAAAATCGGCAACGCGCATGACACTAACTCGATACATATTTAAGAGGCGGGTAGTCTAGTGCCCACGCCCCTTCGCTGCAACCGTTAGCCGCTTTTGGCGCTGAATATAGGCTAAAGAGTTCGGGTGACGGGAAGGCGGCAACGCAGCGAATCCCCGGGAGCTTACAAAAGTAAGTGACCAGGGTGAGCGAGGAAAGCCAACGCACCAGCAACCTGAAATATGACGGATATATATGAACTTCCTTGCACACTTACACCTCGCCCATCTGGCTCAAAGTTCCCTGCCCGGCAACCTGCTGGCGGATTTTGTTCGCGGCAACCCGGAAAACCTTTACGCCCCCGACGTGGTAGCCGGTATTCATATGCATCGCCGAATCGATGTAATGACCGATAACCTGCCGGAAGTAAAAGTCGCTCGCGAATGGTTTCGCCCGCAAACCCGCCGGGTCGCGCCGATTACGTTGGATGTAATGTGGGACCATTTTCTCTCACGCCATTGGGCGCAGCTTTCACCTGATTTCGCGCTGGATGATTTTGTCCGTTATGCGCGCTCACAGGTGGCCACCATCCTGCCTGAATCTCCACCGCGTTTCGTTAACTTGAACAATTATTTATGGGCAGAGCGTTGGATGGAGCGTTACCGGGATATGGCGTTTATCCAGAATGTGCTCAATGGGATGGCGAACCGCCGCCCGCGCCTTGAGGCATTGCGCGACTCCTGGCAGGATTTGGACGAACATTACACTGCGCTGGAAGCGCTGTTTTGGGATTTCTATCCGCGCATGATGGCGCAAGCCCGTGCGCAAGCGCTTTAATCGCGTTTCGCTGAGCTTTGGCTTCTGCGCACATCCCGCCGGATGGGGGCGGCGCCTTATCCGGCCTACAAATTCAGTACAGATTTCACACGGTGCCAGGCCTGATAAGCAAAGCGCTATCAGGCATTTCAATGGCTACGCGCCTCTCGCCAGATGCGCACCGCCATCCACACCAACACCGCGACACCCAGCAGCAGCGCGCTCCAAACCAATAACGTCTTCCACATCCCTTGCCGCTCGGCGGGTGACGTTGCCGTCATTCGCGCCTCACCGCCCAACGCCATGCGGGCCTGCGTTTGCGCTCGCGGTATTGCAGAAGGGTTCATCTGTTTACGCAATTCCGGCGGGATCAACGCATCCGGCGTCACGGCGGCCTGCACCGCGGCCCGGTTTCCCCACGCCAGCATAAACGGCCCCTTCCCCTGGGCATTAAAAAGGATTGACTGGCGATCGCGGCTGCCCACCACTCGCGGTAATGTCCCCGGCAAACGCGCGTCCAGCGTGGTAATGCGCACCGCCTGCACCACTTCACCCGCCAGTTGAATGGGTGCAGAGCCTTGCAAATCGCGCTGCCAGAGTACCGTTTTGCCGAGCGACTGCCATTCACCCTCCGCTGCACTGCGCCACGCGATGTCCACCGGCAGCACGCTATCTCGTTCAAACTTCACCGTCAGCGCATGCAACGGCTGCGGTTGCGCCCACTGATACTGCGCTTCGGTGGGGGAAATCTGCCGCCCGGTACTTTCCATCTGCACCTGCTCTCGCGATGTCGGCTCGCTACCCAGCGTCGCGGTAGCCTGGCTGATCGTCACCGGTAATGGCCCGGTGGCAAACACCAGCAACAGATACTGCGTATTTCTCGCCGACATCCGTTGGTTGAGGTGAATCTGATCGAGCTTCAGCTTATCGTTACCGCTCGCCAGCGCCATTATCGGCGCGCCTTCCTGAAGCAATTCCCAATGGCGCATGTCCCGGCTCGAAAAGAGTGCCACCGTGCTGCGCCAGTTCTCCACCGGCTCCTGCCACGTTAATTTCAATTGCGCGAGGGTGAAGGTTTTCGGCATATCCGGCGGTAAGGCCAGCAAATAACTTTGCCCGATGGGTTTCGAATCATCGCCTTCGATGCGAATGTCGATGCCCGAAGGCGCGTGTAAGCGCACGACATTTTGCCCCTGTTCTGGCGCGTCAACCGGTGAGGCATCAAGCGGGAAAACACGCAACGGTATCGCCGCTGGCGCACTGGCGGCGGTGTTCTGCGTTTCCAGGCTAAACGGCACCCGCTCGCCATCCTGATTGAACACCCGCACATCACGCAAATCCGGCCAGGCGCTCGTAGCGTAAACATCCTGCGGCAGATCCACGCGATACCATGACGCCTCTTGCGGCAGGCTCAGCGTCGCGCCGCGGGCATAATCCTGTGGGGAATCAGGCAGATCTGCCGCGCTCGCTGCGAGACTCGCAGGCAGCAGCGCCGCCAGTAGCCATCCATGTAATTTGCTCATTATTGTTCTTCTCCCTCGCTCTGTTCCCGCGCAGCCTTTGGCGGCAGGGGTGAAAAATAGCCAACAATCAGCACCAGCACCGCAACGCCAATAAAGGCGATCGCCCGCGACAACCCGCCGCCGCCGGCGCTGTCCACCAGCATCAATTTCAGCAACACCACGCCTAACAACACGCTGCCATACAACCACTGTTGACGCGCATGCTGGCGCGTCGCACGGATCATCACCACCAGCGCAATCAACATCCAGAACAGCGCGAAACAGGTCTGAATCAGACGCGACTGCCACAAGCTTTCGGCGTCCCATGCCACCTCGCCATAACAGGCCAGCGCGCGCAGCATCGCACCGTTGAGCCACCAGAACGCCAGCGCAGCCAGCAGTTGCGGGCGCGCGCGCCAGATTTCTGATGCGACATGCGGAAAATGCGTTTGCGCGAAACGGCTATACAACCACAGGCCAA